>CAVTHZ010000018.1:0-49724 GCA_963734675.1 uncultured Acidobacteriaceae bacterium | reverse complement strand
CGGCGTATT
Source organism: uncultured Acidobacteriaceae bacterium (assembly GCA_963734675.1). Lineage (GTDB taxonomy): Bacteria > Acidobacteriota > Terriglobia > Terriglobales > Acidobacteriaceae > Sulfotelmatobacter. Next base: position 49,715 of record CAVTHZ010000018.1, on the reverse strand, counting down.
CAAGGCCATGCTCGGATTGGGCCAGTATCTTCGTGAATCTGGCCTGGAAGAATCCTTGCTCCTTCTCGTCGATCTTCGGGCCTCGCAGATCAACGGCTGCGCCTATTGTTTGGACATGCATTGGAAAGATTTGCGGGCGATCGGGGAAGGCGAGCAGCGGCTCTACTCCCTGGACGCCTGGCGCGAATGCCCGTACTACACGGAGCGCGAGCGGGCAGCGCTGGAGTGGACCGAAGCCCTTACATTGATCACCGCCGGCCACGTGACGGATGAAGTCTATGAGAAAGTGCGTCCGCACTTCAGCGAGAAGGAGTTGTCAGATCTGACTCTGGCGATCGTAGGCATCAATGGCTGGAATCGGCTGAACATCGCGGCCAGAACGGTTCCGGGCGGTTATCGCCCCGGCCAATTTGGCGAACAGAAAGCCGCATAAAGCGTCGCAAGGTTTCTGCCCAGCCCGCGATCCGACTACACCCCATCCAGGTCCCGCCTGGACGGGGTTTTTCGCAATGCTCGAGTGCGCGCGTGCAATCCTTCGGCTTGGTTTTAGTAAGCCCAGCTCATATGGCAACAGCATGGCTACGGCAGGGACGGCTCGCCATCTTCTCCGGATGCAGCCCTTGTTTCCTTTAGAAAACACGGGGATCGTCAGCGTGCCCTTAGCTTTTTAGCAGCTGTAGCTGCAACGTTTCTCAGCCGCGAAAAAACTTCCGACGCAAAATTCGATGAGCTGATGGTGTGGGCAAACACAGGGCTAGGCGCGGAACAATCCCTTGCGCAGTAAACGGCTGAGTAATGTACTCTGAACCGGGATGAAAGTCTGGAAGGTAAGCTTGGCGCTGGCGATTGCGGGTCTCCTGCCTCTCGGAGGCTGCGCATCGATCGGGCCGCCGGAAGCGCCATCGCTCGAGTTGCCCAAGCCGCCCACGGACTTGCGGGCCGCGCGGAAGGGCGGCAAAGTCACGCTGACCTGGACCGTTCCCTCGCGAACCACCGAGCGCCAAAGTGTGAAGTACCTGGGAAATACTGAGATCTGCCGCAGCTTAACTCCGGGCCCCAAACAATGTGGAACCGAAATCGGAAACGCCGCTCCGCCCGCCGATTTCGAAAGTACGCGGAGGTCGGGGAAGAAACTCACCGCCAGTTTCGTGGATACGTTACCGTCGGCGCTCGAACGCCAGCATCCGCGAGATTTCGCGACCTATGCAGTCGAAGTATTGAATCAAGCCGGACGTGGAGCCGGCCTTTCCAATCAAGCAAGGGTTCCGCTCGTACCCACGCTTCTTCCGTTCCCCGAGTTCGCTGCGCAAGCGACCGCGCAAGGAGTGCGAATCTCCTGGGAATGCACCACCATGCCAGCGGCCGGTGACGGTGGGGTTCAGTACTTATTCCGCATCTACCGCCGGCCCGATGAATCGACCACGTTTTCAAAACTCGCCGACGTTCCCGCCACCGGCTGCGTCGAAGGTCCGCTCCGAAAAAATCCCGAAGCTCCGCCAACGAACGAAGCGGAGGATATTCAAAGCTCGTTCCTGGATCAGACATTCGAATGGGAGAAGACTTACTCTTACCGCGCCACCCTCGTAAGCGCGATTGAGAGCGCCGGAAAACCGTCGATTGAGGTAGAAGGCACGGATACTCCGGAAGTTAACGTCTTCGCGCACGATGTATTTCCTCCTGCCGTGCCTACAGCTCTGCAGGCAGTGTTTTCGGGTCCGGGCCAATCGCCTTTTATCGATCTGATCTGGACTCCTGTGTCCGATTCCGACCTGGCGGGTTATAACGTCTATCGCCACCAGGCCGGGCAGCCGCCCGTGAAATTGAACGGGGATCTCGTACGCACTCCCGCCTTTCGCGACCTCAATGTCGTTCCGGGCCAAACCTATTTTTATTCCGTCTCGGCCGTCGATGAGCGCGGCAATGAGAGCGCAAAGTCGGAGGAAACCAGTGAAACCGCCGCTCCCGGAGGTAATTGAGTACTCCCGCGACGAAGTAATTCCCGTGCGGATTCAGATTCGGCCCACCTCGTGAACTATACTTTTGAAAGCGTGGTGGATGACATTCCAAATGTGGTTTAGATAGAAAGCGATGAAATACTGCAGATTTCAACTGAATGGTGAGGCGCACTACGGTCTGATTGAGTCCACGGCCGGAAGAGAGTCGATTTTTCGGATTTTACTCACGCCGCCCGAAGATTCCGATGGCGACGTAGAAGGCTTGCGTTCGCGCCGAATCGATGCAATTCCGCTGGAAGAGGCAAAGTTGCTCGCTCCCGTGCGGCCAACAAAAATTGTCTGCGTAGGACGCAACTACCGCGAGCACGCCGCCGAACTGGGCAATGAACCGCCGAAAGAGCCGCTACTTTTTTTCAAGCCAAACTCGGCTCTGCTCGCGCCCGGCGGCGTGGTGAAGCGGCCCAGGATTTCCCAGCGCGTCGATTTCGAAGGCGAACTCTGTGTAGTCATCGCCAGGAAATGCCATCTTCTGCCCCACGACGAAGACGTCCGGCCATATATTCTCGGCTACACTTGCCTCAACGATGTCACCATGCGCGACATTCAGAAGATCGAAGACCAATGGGCGCGCGCCAAGGGATTCGACACTCCTGCCCCGTCGGCCCCGTTGTCGCGGACGGAATCGATCCCTGGGCCGGAGTCGGCGTCGAAACCCGCGTCAATGGCGCAGTCCGCCAGTCCGGCAATACTCGCGATTTTATTTTCCCGCTGGATCTCGTGATCCGTTTCATCTCGCAGGCTATGACGCTGCTTCCCGGCGATCTGATCGCCACCGGCACGCCATCCGGCGTCGGGCCAGTGGTCGCTGGAGATGTAATGGAGATCACAATCGAAGGCGTGGGCACCCTGAAGAATTCGGTAGCGGACGAGTAGTCTCCGAGTTTTGAACGCGCGCGACTTCAGTCGCTGCGTTCTACTGCAGATGAAACCGCTCCCGCATCAGCCGCTGCAGCCGCGGCTTATATAAAAGGTCGTAAGCCAGTTCTTTATCCGGGAACATCGCCAGCGCAGCCCGTTTCGCCCCGGCCGCAAGCTCTGAAGCCTCTTCCACCGTCAAGCTCGAGTCCTGGCTGATCACCGAAGAAACCATCCCCATCATGATTTGCAAACGGCGAAGCCTTCGCGATTCGTCGTCGGACTCGGCAGATTGTTCCGCCGCATGCCGCACTCTATCTTGACCGCGCTGTTCTTCCGCAGAGTTAATATCCCCAAAATTCATGTGATCCCTTTTTCGATCGTTACTTCCCGGCAAATTGGATGTAGCCGCGCGATCAAGCGTTGCGAGCCGTCTGCCAGCATTCTCCTCTAATTAAGGCGCAAAACAAACTGCACGAAGGTGCCGGGGAAAGCCGCGATCCGCCGGCGTGCGAAAGCCGCACTTTAGCGCCCCACACGCACAATTGATCTCAAAATAAATACTGTCATCTCGACTGGAGCAGGAGCGTCAGCGAGTGCGGAGCGGAGGGACCTGCTCTTGTGCCTGCACGAATACGAAATCGGCTCAGCACGGTGCAGCCTCTCGCGACCGGAACCCCACTCGCCGCTTGCAATTCGCAGCCGATGGGATATGCTGATTCGTCAATCCGTTCATTACCTTGGTAAGATGAAACCCGGTTTCAGCATCCGGCATCCTTACGATATGGCTGCAGAACGCAAACCGCCGCAGGGCGCGAGGAGTGGGGACTTGCGATTCATCGTAGAGACCGAACTCGAAACCGACGGCCGCTGGATTGCCGAAATCCCTCAGGTTCCCGGAGCACTCGCGTATGGCGCGACGAGAGAAGAGGCGATCAATAAGGCATACGCCATCGCCCTTCGCTCGATAGCAGATGATGTCGAGCATTCCGACCAAGCTCCGCCGAGCTCGATCAGCCTGGAGCGCAACATCGCGTGAGTCGTATTCCGTGAGTCAGTGGTCGAGTACGAAGGCCCGAATCGTTTACAAAGCTCTGCTCAAGAATGGCTGGACATTTCTTCGCCAGGTCGGCTCCCACAAGAAACTCTCACACCCCAATTACGGAAATTACACATGGGCATTCACGATAACGACGAGATTGGCCCAATAATGCTCGCCCGCATCGCAAAAAAGACCGGATTGAAGCCCAGCGACTTGTGAGGCTTTGAAAGGGCGCGGTTTCAGCCGCGCCGCAAGGTCGGTAGATGTGGAAGAGCGGCGCTTCAGCGCCGCGATAAAGTCCACTAGCAGTTGCCGCACACGTACCGCAAAACACCCCGCGCTAGGATTCGAAGCATGTTCGAGCTACGCCCGGTCGGAACGGCGGTGCCCACGCGCGAGATACTGCTGATCGAGCGCTTGACGGATGAGGGCTTTGATCACCGCTTGACGGCTGATATTCAACTCCTTCGCGGCTCGGTCCGTTCTTCCAACATGCCGGGCGCGAGGTCGACGTTCACGCGCTGGATTGGGGACATCATCCGGCCGGCGTTGGTAAAGAAGCGGGACACGTTTTGGCTCCGGTCGGCAAGGCTGGCGATGGTTTCTGCGGGCACCGGCCTGGTGTGCTTACGTGTTGTTTTGTTCATAAATCAGCAGCGCAGATTCATACTCCTACCGCTTCCGGCTTTCCCGCCAGCAACTGCCGCAACACATACTGCAGAATCCCGCCGTTGGCGTAGTAGAGCGCTTCCTGCGGCGTATCGATGCGGACGACGGCTTCGAATTGAATATGCCGGCGCGTCTGGCCAGCCATTCCGTGCGCCTGTACTTTTACTTGTTGCCCCGCAGAATAATGCTCGATCAACTCGCGAATGCCGCTGATCTCAAAAAACTCCTCGCCGGTCAATCCCAGCGATTCCGCATTCTGCCCCGCCGGAAATTGCAGCGGTAGAACACCCATGCCAACCAGATTCGACCGGTGGATGCGTTCGTAGCTTTCGGCGATGACGGCCTGCACGCCAAGAAGCCGCGGCCCTTTCGCAGCCCAGTCTCGCGATGAACCGGAGCCGTACTCCTTGCCCGCGAGAATGATCAGCGGTGTGCCTTCGGCAATATATTTCTGCGATGCATCGAAGATCGACATTTCGGTGTTCGTCGGCAGGTGGCGCGTGAATCCGCCTTCGGTTGTCACAAGCTTGTTGCGCAGGCGAACGTTGGCAAACGTCCCGCGCACCATCACTTCGTGATTGCCGCGCCGCGAGCCGTAGGAGTTGAAGTCGGCGGCCTTGACGCCATGCTCCTGCAGATATTTCCCGGCCGGGCTGTCTTTCTTAATCGAGCCCGCGGGAGAAATGTGATCAGTGGTAACGCTGTCTCCCAATACTGCCAGTACGCGGGCAGCGTGAATGTCGGCGACGGGCGACGGTTGGAGCTTCATGTCGTCGAAGTATGGCGCGCGGCGGATGTAGGTGGAATCTTTTTCCCAGGCGTAGGTTTGGCCTTTGGGAATGGAGAGGCCGCGCCAGCGCTCGTCGCCGTTGAAGACGTCGGCGTAGCTTTTCGTAAACATTTCGGCGGTGACAGATTTTTGAATGGCTTCGTCAACCTCGCGCTGCGTCGGCCAAATGTCGGCGAGATAAACGGGCTTCCCGTCTTTGCCTTTGCCGATCGCGTCTTTGCGAAGATCGGTGTCGATGCGTCCGGCAAGCGCGAAAGCCACAACCAGCGGCGGCGACATGAGATAGTTGGCGCGCACTTCGGAGTTGATGCGTCCTTCGAAGTTGCGATTGCCGGAGAGAACGCTGGCGACAACGAGATCTTTTTCGTCGATGGCTTTCGAAACTTCTTCGGGCAGCGGCCCAGAGTTGCCGATGCAGGTTGTACATCCGTAACCGACGATGTGGAACTTGAGTTTTTCGAGATACGGCGTGAGGCCGGCGTTCTCGAGATAGTCGCGAACTACTTTCGATCCCGGTGCGAGAGAAGTCTTCACCCATGCTGGAACTTGCAAACCTTTTTCAACAGCTTTTTTCGCAAGGATGCCTGCGCCGAGCATGACAGACGGATTAGAAGTATTCGTGCACGAAGTGATGGCAGCGATCACGACGCTGCCGTGCTTCAGCGAGTCTTTTACGCTGGCGGGAACATGCTCATGGATATTGGGATCTTCAACGCCAATGGCAGCCGGGCTTCCGCCCTCCTGCTCCCAGCGTTCTTTTGTGGTTGGTCCGCCGTTTCCACTTCCGGCAACGGAAGCGCCCGTGGTCTTCGCGGCAGATTTCGGTTTGATCAGTGAAGGCAGAGCTTTGTTGAAGGAATCTTCAGCTTGTGAAAGTACTACACGATCCTGCGGACGCTTCGGCCCAGCGAGACTAGGCTCGACCGTCCCCAGATCGAGCGACAGAAGTTCGGAGTATTCAGCTTCAGGAGTTTGTTCGTTGTGGAACAATCCCTGCTCGCGGCAATAAGCTTCGACGAGCGCAATCTGTTCCGCGCTCCGTCCGCTGAGTTTCAGATATTTCAAACTCTCTTTATCAACCGGAAAAATTCCGCAAGTCGCGCCGTATTCCGGAGACATGTTCGCAATCGTGGCACGATCGGCGAGCGGAAGATCAGCCAGCCCGGGCCCGAAATACTCGACAAATTTTCCGACAACACCATGCTTGCGCAACATCTCAGTAATCGTGAGAACAAGATCGGTCGCAGTCGCACCTTCATGCAAACGCCCAGTCAGCTTCACGCCGACAACCAGGGGGATCAGCATCGACACAGGCTGCCCCAGCATTGCAGCTTCCGCTTCAATTCCACCCACGCCCCAACCAAGCACGCCAAGCCCGTTGATCATTGTCGAGTGGCTGTCGGTGCCTACTAACGTGTCGGGGTAGGCTGTGCGTTTTCCGTTTTCATCATTCACGAAAACCACTCTGGCCAGACATTCGAGGTTGACTTGATGCACGATGCCTGTGTCGGGCGGGACGATAGCCAGATTGTGAAATGCGGTTTGACCCCAGCGCAGGAAGGAATAACGCTCTTTGTTGCGCTGGAATTCGAGCAGGGCATTCATTTCGAAAGCGTTAGAAGTGCCGAATTCATCGACCTGTACTGAGTGATCGATTACCAACTCGACTGGCTGGAGGGGATTTATGAGCGAGGGATCGCCGCCGAGTTGTCGCATCGCGTCACGCATGGCCGCGAGATCGACGACGCAGGGGACGCCGGTGAAATCCTGCAGCAGGACACGACTGGGCGTGAAGGCGATTTCTTTCTCGGGCTTCGAGTTTTTATTCCATGCGGCGAGCGAGCGAATGTCTTCTTTCTTGACGTTGCGGCCGTCTTCCGTGCGCAGAAGATTTTCGAGCAGGATGCGAAGCGAATATGGCAAATGTTTCGTCGAGATGCCTTGCTTGTCGAGAGCATCAAGGCGGTAGATTTCATATTCTTTGTTGCCGACCTTGAGATGAGAGCGGGAGTTGAAGCTGTTCAAATTCATGATGGCCTTTCCGGCGGGAGACTTCCCATGTCTCGCAAAAGAGGCGAGACATGGGGCACCCCAGCGACGGGGACGCCCCCGGCAATCTTGCGGAACCTAACAGTTTAGTACGTTTCGAACTGAATAGGGTTACGTGCACAGGAACTTAAGGGTGCGCCAGTCCGACCGGGTCGCCTCAAATTCGCCCCCGTCGCAAAGGACGACAAGGGGTGGACAACCTGAGGTGACGTCGTGGTCCGAGGGAATGGCGCCTTGTCACTTTTGCGTGAGCAGGTACAAGTCTTCGTGGCCTGAGGGGCGGGCGAAAACGACGGAGGACAGATCCTGCGAGACGGTGAAGGCGTTGCCGTCGTAATCCTGGCGGATGGCGACGGGAACTTTCAGTGCGACAGCCGGCGCGCCGACGGCGACTCCGTCGCGCCATGGCTGGCGATAGATATTAGTTTCACCGTGCGAAGCGGCCGAATAGAGAAACGATTTACTGTCACGGCCGAACATCAAAATGAAGGTTGCGATGCCGGACTTCAACTGCGTGCATTTTTTATCGGTCAGCGAATATTCGTAGATCCCCGCAGTATCTGTCCAAAGCATGCTGTTAAGGAAGAACTTGTGGTCGGAGGAGGCGTCTGTGGGCATGCCGCAGTTTTCGAAAAGCAGATCGGCGGGACGGCCATCGAGCCAGACCCTCCAGCCGCCTGATTTGTTGTTCTTGTCGAGACCGCCAGCGATAAACGACTGATCATCGGGCTCCCAGTTCACAAAGCCGACGAAATTACCGTTCCACGGCAACTGGCGCGGATGGGTGCCATCGGAATCGATGATGTAGAGTTTGTAAGCCGCGCCCTCCTTGTCGGAATAGAGAAACTTCGAATCATCATTCGACCATGCCAGGGTTTCCAGGACGTCGCTGCCAGAAGCGAGCCTAAGGCGATGGTCGCCGTTGAGATCGGAGACCCAAAGCTCTCCCTTGGTTGGTTCCGGTGTGGCAATGTATGCCAGACGGCGGCCGTTATTGGAAATGATAGGCTGGGTCGCGTCCTCGGTGACGATGTCGGAGAATTGTTTTGTCGACGGCCGATACAGCGTGAGTGCGCCTGTAGTCCGCCCGCTGATGAAGTAAACCCCTTTGCCGTTAGGATCGGCCATGGGCGTGTCATCGGGTCCCGTGCCGAAAGTGAGTTGGCGGAGCGAACGATCGACAAGCGAGAACTCCCAGATATTGGTGATGCCATTGACAGTATGGCTGACGTAGAGGCTCTTTCCAGGCACGGCCCAAGAGGTCCAGATGGAAGCGTCGGGCAAGTCAGCAAGGTGTACAACCGCATGCGTGGCCAGGTCGACGCGGTGGAAATCGGCTCCGCCGGATCCCGACGGCGAAATGATCAGTAAGCTTTTCCCGTCGGGATAGGCCTTCATATTTACATAAAGCCCCAAGCCCATGGTGGATGCCAATGCGGTTCCGGAAACGGGCGTTTCAGAAATGACCTCTGCCTGCTCAACGCCGGACTTCGACATCTGAACGACGCGGCCATTTGACGTTAGAAGGAATAGCGAATTGCCGTCGGCTGAAGGGGTTAGGGTGACGCCAGCGGCAAGGCGCTGCGGTGTGCCCCCCAAGGTGGGGATGACGCGGATTTCCGGGGCGCCGATGGTTTGGCCAACATAGACACTTGTACCATCCGCCGAAAAACTGATGATGCTTTTGTTGCCCTCGTCTTTCGTGAGTTGAAGCGCCCCTCCGCCGGAGGCCAGCATAACGAAAACCTGGTCGTAACCTTCTACCGGCGAGGTGAACGCGATGGTGCGGCCATCGGGCGAGATGGCCGTGTAATTCATTGATTTATTCCAATCGCTGATCCTTGCGACCTTAGCGGGCCCCTCAGGCGCACGCCGGCCGGATGCTAAGTGGAAGATACCGTAACCCGCGGCGATGACAATAAAAAGAAGGAGGGCGCCCAGGAAAATCGCTTTAACCTTGTTTTGTGCCGCTGCTGCCGCAATCGCCGAGCTTCCCGATGGATGCGAAGCTACGGCGACAGACGGAGTTGACGGGCCTGAAATATGGCCAGCTTCAGGACCGGGGATGGAAACATGAGTTCCCGAAGAGAGTGTTGCGGGGCCGGGAGATCCGGAAACGCGAGCTGAATCCAGATCGCGACGCAGACGCTTGAGATCGGCACGCAATTCGCCCGCGTTCTGATAACGGAGGTCGCGGTCTTTTTCGAGAGCCTTGTTGATGATGCGCTCGAGCTCGACCGGAAGGTCAGGATTGAAGCGGGCCGGAGGTTGCGGCGGGCGATTCAGAATACCTTCCAAAATCACGCCGGAAGTCTCTCCTCGAAAAGGAAGCGCGCCGGTGGACATTTCGTAAAGAACGGCACCGAATGAGAACAGGTCGGAGCGGGGATCGAGTTCTTTGCCACGGACTTGTTCGGGAGACATATACGCCACTGTGCCAACGGCGGAGCCGGGGCTGGTGAGATGCTCGGAGTCGATATCGAGAGTGGCTTGTGTGGCACCGGCTTCTTGCGGACGCGAGTGCGTGACTTTGGCCAGGCCGAAATCCAGAATCTTGGCGTGCCCGCGCTTGGTGGCAAAGATATTGGCGGGTTTAATGTCGCGGTGAACGATTCCTTCGGCGTGCGCAGCGTCGAGCGCGTCGGCGATTTCGATGGCGAGTTCCAGTAGCCGTTCGACCTCCATGGGCCGGCCTGCGATGAGATGCTTGAGAGTCTCGCCTTCAAGGCATTCCATGGCGATGAAAGCCTGGCCATGTTCCTCGCCGATGTCGTGAATCGTGCAAATATTGGGATGATTGAGAGCGGATGCGGCCTTCGCTTCGCGACGAAACCGGCTTAGAGCCTGGGGATCTTTGGCGAGATCTTCGGGGAGGAATTTCAGGGCGACGAAGCGGTCTAAGCGCGTGTCCTGGGCCTTGTAGACGACTCCCATGCCACCGCCGCCGAGTTTCTCGACAATGCGGTAGTGCGAAAAAGTTTGTCCCGCCGGTAAGGAGAAATCAGTCATGGAGAAGTCACCACGCACGCATTTAAATGGGCGCAGGTTTTACAGCCACATCCTCTACCCGGCAAATCTTAGGCGGGGGCGAATGGCAAGTCAACGAAGGGACGAGTTCAGGATGACAATGCTAAACGGCGCTTTTTGCGACGGCGGAAGTAGCTGCGCAGCAGCACGCCGAGCGCGACGAGAAGCAGGAGCAAGACGATTCCCAGAGCCAGCAGGATTCGCGATTGGCTATACATCACGAACATGCCACTCTGGCTGTAAAAACCGTTGAAGTGGCTCAGGACGTTCGGCAGATTCAGAAGGTCTTGCTTGGTTAGCTGCAGCACGTGTTCGTTGGGATGGTAGTGATAACCAAGGGACCATGGGTTGCCATTGGCGTCGAGTTCGATGTGGCCGCCGAGGACATAGCTGACGGGGCGGTCTTTGATGAAATCGACGACGCGCCGGGCGCTGGCCAGGTCGGCGGCCGCGTCGTCAATGAGCAAACGGCCGGGAAGGAAAAAGTCGCCGGGGAAAAATAAGCCGGTTTGCCGATCGTAGTAGGAAACTTCGGAGGGATAGTGCCCTGGAGTGGGGATGGCGTCGATGGTTCGATTGCCGAGGTCGACCTGAGCAATACCATCCGGCCAGTTGGGAAAGTCGAAGAATTTGCGGACATGATCGAGGTCAGTTCCAATGATTTCGACGTTGGGCAAACTTGCGAACTGCGAATCACCGAGACGGTGATCGAGATGGCCGTGGGTATGGACGATTAGAAGCGGTAGCGGGCCGTTGGCGCCGCGGGGCAAGAGGCCGATGACAGTCGACGCCAGCGGCATTTGTTTCGGGTCTGCGACATCGCCGGTATCGATCATCAGTGCGCGCGAAGATCCGATAAGAAGATACATAAAAGGCGCTTCGGCGGTTGCGCAAGGATTTTCTCGGAGAATGAACGTTTGCGCGTTGTAGGGATGAACCTGAAGCGGAGGCTGGGAGCTTTTGCTGCAGTCGGGAGCGCCTTCGTTCCAGTGCGCGTCCATCGAACCTGCTGTTAGTTGGGGTGTTGGCTGAGCGGACGAATACGAAGGCGCGAGCCATGAAGCAAATGCAAAGAGAATGACGGGAACTGTTCGCATCATAGTTTTCTCCGATCCAAGCTCTGGCTCAGAAGGCGAAGCCAGAGGTCAACTGCGCGATCGAGACGGCGCCGATCATGGGTTGCGCAGAAATCGAGCATGAAGCCCCGCAGCCCGGCGAGAATGGCAGATGCGAGAGTGCGGGCATCGGCCTGATTGAGTCCCTCCGAGCGAAGATCTGCGGTGATTAAGTCGAGCCAGTCGTGAACGGTTGCGTGAAGAAAGTTTTTGTAGCGGCGAGGGTGGCGCAAAGCCAGGCCGTAAACCTCAAAATATAAGCGAAAGAAGGGTTCGGACGCGGGGGAGCGCATTTCCTTCCAGACACTGCGGCAGGCGGCAAAATATGTCGCGTCCGTGATCTTGCCGAAGGCGGCGCGCTGGCGTCCCCGGATTGCCTCGATCGCTCTGGTCACCATTTTTTCTTTCGAACCGAAATAGTAGAGAAGGACGCGCGGACTGGAGCCGACAGCCTTGGCAAGCGGCCGCAGAGAGAGGCCGGAGATGCCATGTTTCATCAGATATTGAACGATGGCATCTTCAAGTTGTGCGGGACGTTGCTTATTGACCGGCCGGCTCATTAGTCAAAATTAGCATAAATGAAACACTCGTTTCAATAATAAGCAATTCTTGTTATCGGTTGCCGGAAATGCGGGCAGTTGTCGGAGACGGGGAAAACTGGAAACTAAAACAAGCAGAAAGGGCAGAGCTTTAGCGCATGGCGGTCCAGACTTGGTAGATGACTACGGCCATCATAAAAAGAAGATAGAGACGAAGAGCCCAAAGCGTGCCGAGTTCAAGCTTTTTGAGATGACGGCGGGGAATGGGTTGTTTTTTTGCTTCCACGAGCTGATCGTGCTCGAGAGAAGAAAGGACCAGGGCTCGCTCGGAGAGATTAGGTTGTTCATGCTTTAACATTGCGCGTACCTCTAGGGCTAAAGCCCGGCTTTAAGTCCAATCCCACGCGGCGCTGAAGCGCCGCCTCTCCGCGCCTGGAGAAAGTATTTGTGCTGGGCGCATGTATCTGTTTAATCGAGCTTTGCTCCGCTAAACAGCTGAGGGCGGCTCTCCCCACCTGGGTTGGGGTGGAAATCATCTAGCTCCTAAAGCGCCGAAAACATTTGGCGCGATCACGCTGATGCCGAAGAGAATGCCTGCGATTGTCAGCAGCAGCACTACCACTGTGGAGAAAATGTTTGCCCATGGCGGGCTGACGAGGTCGCCCATGATTTCCTTGTCATTGACGAGCATGTACAGAAACGCCAGCGCGGGCGGCATGGCTAAAACGGCGACGACGTTGACGACCAGGACCACGTACACCAGCGGCAGGCCAGGGATCAGCACGATGCCCGCGGCCGCGAGGGCGCAGAGACTCAGAACCGCGTAGAAGCTCTTGCCTTCTCCCAGAGGCAGATTGAGGCTGTGAGGCTGGTGGGCTACTTCGCCGAATGCGTAAGCGGAGGACGTTGAAATGGTGATGGCTGCGACTATCCCGGCTTCGACCATCCCGAGCGCGAACAAGGATGCGCCGAGTCGGCCGATGATCGGTTCGAGGGCCTGGGCAAATTGGGCGGCCTGGAAGTTATCCGGGGACATCACACGGGTGAAGAGCGGGGCCGTGGCGAGGATCGTAGCCACGGCTGCGGCGGCGGCAAGGGCCGCACCGATAACAGTGTCGGCACGGCCGAAGTGAATATCTTTTGTCGTGAGGCCCTTGTCGACGGTCGCACTTTGCTGGAAAAAAAGCATCCAGGGCGTGACGGTTGCGCCGATGTCGGCGAGCAGGATCAGAAGGGTCTCATTGTTGAATGCGGGTAATGGTTTTGCCGTTATGAACGCGTGCGCTACTGAATGCCAGGCTGGGTGGGTCATTAGCGCTACCGGAATGAAGATGAGATTGAACAGAGCGGCGGAAAGAGTGATGCGCTCCCAAGTCCAGTAGCGGTGGGACATCAGAGCGGCATAGAGGATGACCAGGGCGATAAGGATTGCCAGCCATGGCGGGATGCCGAAGTATCCGAGGCCGGCACGGACGGCAATGAATTCAGTGATAAGAGTGAGAAAGTTGCCAATACCGAGGTCGAGCATGGAGAACCATCCCCAGAACGGGCCGAAGCGCTCGAAGATCAGTTCGGCGTGTCCGCGATGCGTAGCGGCGCCGAGACGGACCGTCATTTCCTGGACGACGATGGCCATGCAAAAAGTAAGGATGACGAAAGGGATGAAGAAGCCGATGCCGAATTTGGCTCCGGTAGCGGCGTAGGCGAGCATGCTGGGGCCGTCGTTTTCCCCCAGCATGACAAGAATGCCCGGGCCGATGAGAAGCCACAGCAGGCGAGTCTTCGAGAACAATCCCGGGCGCGAACGAGCGGTTAGGACCTGGGCGCGGTCGTGGGCGCGGTCGACATCTTCATGGGTTATAACTACGGTTTCGGTGTCGGGTTGGGTGGAGATGAATTTCATTTACGAACTTGCTTGCGGATTCATCTCCGCCCATGGTTCGGCGGGAACTTTCCCAGCAGAGATTAGCGTAAGTATACACGAGGCAGTAAACCGTGATTAACTATCCATGGTTAGACCTACGGAGTTTGGATAATTCCGCGTCGCTTCGCTTCGGGGGACGGGCGAAGGCGCCCGTCGCCACATGAGCACCGCAGAACAGAGACAGCAGTTAAAGTGGGGCGACCCAGACTCGGTCGGCGGCAGCGCGGCCCAGGGAGACGGTGCCCGCTGTGGTGGAAAGGGTCAGGGTTTGGTCGTAATTACGTTCCAGCAGCCGGAGTTTTGCGCCGGGTCGAATGCCGCGGGTTTCGAGGAATTCGAGGAGGCGGCGGTCGCGTTCGTAGATCCCGCTTACGGAGTAGGCGCTCCCGGAGGTAGCGTCGGCGAGCAGAACCAAGCCGCGTTCGCGGCGGCTGGCGGGGCTTTCCATTTCACTCAGGTTGCCATGAGGGCAGGCGCCGTCTTTGCCTAGTTTGGTTAGGAGCTTGGCTTCGAAGTCCGGGGAGACAGCATGTTCGAGGCGCTCGGCTTCATCGTGAACTTTCCACCATTCCATGCCGAAGAGTTCGGAGAGCATGCGTTCGATCAAGTGATGACGGAGGGTTAGGCGGCGGGCGATTTTGCGTCCGGCGGCGGTCAGGCGGACGTGACCATCGCCTTGGACGCGGACCAGGCCGTCTTTCTTCAAGCGGCGCAGGGCCATCGTGACGGCGGGCGGCGAAACCTTCAGCCAATCGGCGAGGCGCGCTGAGATCACCGATTCCCCTTCGCTCTCGGCTTCGAGGATGGCTTTCAGGTAGTCTTCTTTGGAGACGGTAATCATCTGGGAGTGATTATACGGCGCAGGGTTAAGTGAGGTTAACTCTTCTTTTTATGTGCTCCGCTCTGGTTCCCTGTTGGTCGATGAGAAATCCCATTTTTCCCAAATGAATGGAGAAGGGGGGCACCCAAACGAGAACGATCCTTATTTACGCGAAGGATGTTTGACAGCGTTTCGGGTCTCCCCTAACCTTGAATGTTTCCATTATGAAGATTCTTGTACTTGGCAGTGGCGGGCGCGAGCATGCGCTGGTGTGGAAGTTGCGGCAATCTTCGCGCGTCGAGAAGATTTATTGTGCTCCGGGGAATGGCGGGATTACGGATGAGGCGGAGTGTTTGGCAGTCGATGTGAAGAATGTCGATGCGTTGGTGGAACTGGGGGAGCGGTTGCGGCCGGATTTGACGGTGGTTGGGCCGGAATTGCCGTTGACGTTGGGGGTGGTCGACGAATTTGACAGGCGAGGATTGCCGATCTTCGGTCCGACGAAGGCCGCGGCGCAATTGGAGGCGAGCAAGAGTTTCGCTAAGGAATTTCTGCAGCGGCATCATATTCCGACCGCTGCTTATGCGGTGTGCGAGTCGATCGAGGAGGTGCGGGAAGCGTTGGGGCATTTTCATGCGCCTGTGGTTGTGAAAGCGGATGGACTGGCGGCAGGCAAGGGCGTGGTGATTGCGACCAATAAAGAAGAGGCGGCGAGTGCGGCGGCTGAGATGTTGAGCGGCCGGATGGTTGGGGAAGCCGGTGCGCTCGTGGTGCTGGAGGAGTTCTTAAAAGGAGACGAGCTTTCGTTTCTCGTGTTGAGCGACGGAGAGCGAGTGGCTCCGCTGGTGGCGGCTCAGGATCATAAGCGTGTGGGCGATGGAGATACGGGTCCGAATACTGGAGGGATGGGAGCTTATTCGACGGCCGATATTATTGATGACGAGATGCGGGATTGGTTGGTGAATCATATTGCTCGGCCGGTTGTGGCTGGGATGAAAGCGGAAGGAACGGAATATAAGGGCGTACTCTATTGCGGCCTGATGATGACGGCGCGCGGTCCAATGGTGTTGGAGTTCAATTGCCGGTTTGGCGATCCGGAAACACAGCCGATTCTGATGCGGATGGAGAGCGATCTGGTGGACGCGATCGAGGCGTCGATTGCAGGGCGCGTGAGTGAGGGAGATTTTAAATGGTCGCAGGATGCCGCGGTTTGCGTGGTGATGGCTTCAGGAGGGTATCCGGGAACATTTGCCGTGGGGAAAAAAATTGCGGGCTTGAGCGATGCGGCGGCGGTTGAGGGAGTAAAGGTTTTTCATGCCGGGACTTCGCGGAGCGATGGAGATTTTCATACTTCCGGTGGGCGCGTGTTGGGAGTTACGGCGCGGGCAGCGGAGTTGAAGACTGCTGTGGAGCGAGCTTATGAGGCTTGCGGGCGGATCCGGTTTGATGGAGCGCATTATCGAAGAGATATTGCGGGGAAAGTTTTAAGAAAGATATAGGGATGCCACGTCTCGCGGAAGAAGCGAGACATGGGCCGCCTGGTTCGGGCGCACGTATCGCGGCTATAGAGATCCTTCGACTGTGTTTTTGCTTCGCTATCGCGAAGCAAAATCGTCGCTCAGGATGACAAGGTCAATACATTTGAATAAGGGGAATCATGGACAAGACACTGGTTTCGATTGTGATGGGGAGCGATTCGGATTTGGAGATTATGCGGGAGGCGGGGAAGGCTCTTGAGGAGTTTGGGATTGGGTATGAGCTCGATGTGACTTCGGCGCACCGATCACCCGAGCGAACGGCGAAGTTTGCGCGCGAAGCGGGAGCCAATGGAATTCGCGTGATTATCGCCGGGGCTGGCGGGGCGGCGCATTTGGCGGGCGTAATCGCGGCGCACACTACTTTGCCGGTGATTGGCGTGCCGATTCCTTCGACTTCCTTGAATGGGTTGGATTCTTTGCTGGCGACGGTGCAGATGCCGGCGGGGATTCCGGTGGCTACGGTTGCCATTGGGAAGCCGGGAGCGACGAATGCCGGGATTCTGGCGGCGCAGATAATTGGAGTAGCGGATGAAGCCGTCAGGAAAAAATTGGATGCGCACAAAGAGAAGTTGGCTCGGGGTGTGGAGGAGAAGTCGAAGAAGTTGAAGGAGAGCCGAGGAAAGAATTGAGGTTAAATCCCACTTCTCGTAAAAGAAGCGAGAAGTGGGGCACCCACTTTTAGATTTTATTTAGATTTTCTGCGACGGGCGTACGGCTTTCCTCGCGAATGGTGCCAGGGTTTGCAAAAATCGTTGAATCTGATCGACATCTTCTTCAGCGATTTGCGTGAACTTGATTCCGACTCCCAGACCTGGGGTTCTATGGATCACGTTGGCTTCAGCCGCGATTTTGTTTTGGCCGAGCCAGATCGCGAGTTTTAGATTTGTGCCGGGAGTCAAGGGGAGCGGCATTTCAACGTAACAGCCCGCCACGCTGAGGTCCGACGCGGTTCCCCAGAAAGAGGCTCCGCCCTGCACGTGGACTTCGATTGAGGTCTGACAGCGGAAGCGGGGATGCTGGCGCAGTTCGACGGCGCCGGGCTGGTAGGGGTCGATTGCCCCATCCGGCAGAGGGAAATCCCACAGAGGTTTTTCAGGAGCGACGTTCTGTAAACCGGCATGGCCCGCCTTGGGTGATTTCGCTGCGCCCACCCACTTGACGCGAAAGTTCGCGCGGTTGCTGGCGTAGTTTAGGCCGATGATTTCATCCAGCTTGAGTTCCGCTTGTATGTCGGCGAGTTCCACGCCGGAGCGGCTGACCGTGACCGTATTTACTTTTTCGGAAAAAATTTGCCCGTGGCTGTCGGTCCCGAAGATTCGTACGGGGACTGCGATCTTCAAGCGGGGATGGATGCGCTTTCCCATCGGTGATCTGGTCTTCCCTCAGGGTCGAAATAGCGACGGGGTTTTAGGATCCAAGCCGGGATCGTCTAAGCGTATCTGGACAACAAGTCTTGCTCAAGAAACTAAAGTTTGTCAGCCGTTGACGATCACAGCCACTCAGCGAACTCATCTTTCGAGCTTCAGTCCTTTTAGATATTCGCGGAATGGATCGCCGAGGTCTTCGCGCTTCAAAGCGAATTCTACAGTAGCCTTCAAGAACCCAAGTTTGTCGCCAGTGTCGTGGCGGCGGCCGTCGTAGACGTAGGCGTACATTTTTTCTTTTTGCAGGAGCAATCTCATACCGTCGGTGAGTTGCAGTTCGCCGCCCGAGCCGGTTGGGGTGTCAGCGAGGCAATCGAAAATCGCCGGGGTAAGGATGTAGCGGCCGATGATGGCGAGGTTGGACGGGGCTTCTTCCACCTTTGGCTTTTCGACCATGTTCTTGATTTCGAAGAGACGATTGCCGAAGCGGCTATCGACCGATTTCACATCGAGCACTCCGTAGGAGGAAATCATTTTGCCTTCGATGATTTGCGTGGCCAGAACAGAGCATTGCGTTTCTTCGAAGACATCGACCATTTGCTTGAGGCAGGGAGGGTCGGCGTCGATGACGTCATCGGCGAGGAGAACAGCAAAGGGTTCATTGCCGACCAGTTCGCGCGCCATCAGGACCGCATGGCCAAGGCCCAGTGCTTCTTTCTGGCGCACATAGGCTACGTGAATCATGTCGGAGATGGAGCGCACGATCTGCAGCAGGTCGGTCTTCTTGCGCTGCTCGAGCATGGTTTCGAGCTCATAACTGACGTCGAAGTGGTCTTCGATGGATTGCTTGCCGCGGCCGGTAATAATGATGATCTGGTCGCAGCCCGAAGCCATGGCTTCTTCGACTCCGTACTGGATGATGGGCTTGTCGACCAGGGGAAGCATTTCTTTGGGTTGGGCTTTGGTGGCGGGCAGGAAACGCGTGCCCAGGCCAGCGGCGGGAAATACGGCTTTACGGACTTTCATCGGCATGAGTGCGTGTTGATTATTTGGTCGTTGGTATGAGGTGACCAGTTATTGTACAGGGTTGGTTTGGCTTTTCGCGCGGGCCTTTCGTTGTTTCGTCTGGATGGTCCACCGGAGTTGTTTTGCCATTTCGCGCAGGTATCGTTTCTGTTGTTCCGACTGTTGCCCGCGATCGACGGACCTCCGTTGAGCGAGACTTCGAAGGCGCGCGTAGCTCCGCGATTCTAGCAGGCCGGAACAAGTCTTCACAGGTGCACAGAGGCTAACCTGGTTGGTTCTGAGGGTGGATCTTACGCGGCGCTGAAGCGCCGCTCTTCCACGTTTCTCCACACTTCTGATTAGCTTTGCGCTAAGGATGGACGGGCTGTTTGGGTTGCCTCCGCGCTTGTTAGTTGTTCCAGGATGGTGCGCAGGGCGCGGAGGACTTCTTCGGCGACTGTGGCTTTCAATTGGAATTTCAGTTGGCCGTCGGGGGTGAATTGGGCGCCGCGCTGGGCGTTGACGAAGCGGGCCAGTTGCTCGGGATCGACCTGGGCGTTTTGCTGGAATTTCAGAGTTACTACATCGCGTTTGCGCTCGATAGCGTTCACGCCTACTTTCATGCAGAGCAGTTTCAACGTTGCGTAGTCGAAGAGGTTGCGGACTGCGGGCGGGGGCGGACCGTAGCGGTCGGTCATTTCGGCGGTAACGTCTCCGAGTTGGGTTTCGGTTTCTACTCGGGCTACGCGCTTGTACATTTGCAGGCGCTGGTTCTCTTCCGGCACATAATCGGCTGGGATGCGGATGTTCAGGCCGAGGTTGAGTTGCGTTTCGGCTTCTTCGGGGGCGGCTTCGCCCTTCATCTCGCGGACGGCGCGCTCCAGCATTTGGGTGTAGAGTTCGAAGCCGATGGCTTCGATGTGTCCGCTTTGCTCGCCGCCCAGCATGTTGCCTGCGCCGCGGAGTTCGAGATCGAGAGCGGCCAGTTTGAAGCCTGCTCCTAAATCGGAGAATTCTTTCAACGCTGCCAGACGGCGGCGGGCTATGGGCGTTAGTTCTATTTCTGGTGGAATCAGCAGGTAGGCATAGGCGCGGCGGCTGGAGCGGCCTACGCGTCCGCGAAGTTGGTAGAGCTCGGATAGGCCCAGGCGTTCGGCGCGATTGATCAGGATCGTGTTGCAGAGCGGGATGTCGAGACCGTTTTCGATGATTGTGGTCGAGACTAGAATGTCGGCTTCGTGATGCATGAATTTCAGCATCACTTTTTCCAGTTCGCCTTCGGACATTTGGCCGTGGCCGACTATGATGCGAGCCTTCGGCACTAACGCTTGAATCTTCGCCGCAACTTCCCAGATTGTGTCCACGCGGTTGTGTACGAAATAGACTTGGCCGCCGCGCTCCAATTCCTGCTCGATGGCCGATTGAATTAATTTTTCGTCCCAGCTGGCGACTACGGTTTGGATCGCCATGCGGTCTTTGGGCGGAGTTTCGATTACGCTCATGTCGCGCAGGCCCACTAACGACATGTGCAGGGTGCGTGGGATAGGCGTGGCGGACATGGTGAGCACGTCGACTTGCTTGCGCATCTGCTTGATGCGTTCTTTGTGGCGGACGCCGAAGCGTTGTTCTTCGTCGACGATTAACAGGCCCAGGTCGGAGAATTTGATGTCTTTTGAAAGAATGCGGTGCGTTCCGATCAGGATGTCGATTTTTCCGGCCTCGGTTTTTTGCAGAATTTCTTTCTGCTGCTTCGCGCTGCGGAAGCGGCTGATCATTTCTACGGTGACGGGAAATGGAGCGAAGCGCTGCTTGAAAGTTTCGTAATGTTGGAATGCGAGAACTGTGGTTGGCGCCAGCACGGCGACTTGCTTGTTGTCGCTTACGGCTTTGAAGGCGGCGCGCATGGCTACTTCGGTTTTGCCATAGCCTACGTCGCCGCAGAGCAGGCGATCCATGGGTTGCGCGGTCTCCATATCGCGGATGACATCGGTGATGGCCTGGGCTTGATCTTCGGTTTCGGTGTATTCGAAGGTGT
Source organism: uncultured Acidobacteriaceae bacterium (assembly GCA_963734675.1). Classification (GTDB taxonomy): domain Bacteria; phylum Acidobacteriota; class Terriglobia; order Terriglobales; family Acidobacteriaceae; genus Sulfotelmatobacter. Next base: position 28,928 of record CAVTHZ010000018.1, on the reverse strand, counting down.
CTTCGAACTCGCGGAACCATTCGTTGCCGGGTGGAAAGGCGTGTCCGACGGCGGTTTTGCGCGCGGCGTAGAGTTTCAGGAGTTCATCGGCCATATCTTTCATGGCCTTGCGCACGCGCGCCTTGGTCTTTGACCAGGCTTGGGTGCCGAGATGACTCAAAACTGGTTTGGCCCCTTCTGAAGATCGATATTTTTGGACTAAATCCAATCGCGTGAGCGGAACGTAGAGGCGGGCGGCGTCGGCGAATTCCAGCAGCATGAATTCGGCGGGGCCGTCGCCATGGTTGATTTCTTTCAGGCCTTGATATTGGCCGATGCCGTGTTCTACGTGGACTACGTAGTCACCGACTTGCAGATCGCGGAAGTCGGAAAGAAAGGCGGCGACTTTGGATTTGCTGCGCTGCGGGCGCTGGCCGACGGCTTCGGATTCGTCGAACAGATCGCGCGAGCCGAAGATGGCCAGGTTGGCTTCGGGGATCAGGACGCCGTCGGGGACGTAGGCGGTGGCTAGCGTGGTAGTGAAAACTTCTCCGGCGAAGTAGCTGGTTTCGTCGGCGTAACTCTCGCCGCCGCGGGTGCGAGTGCCTAATTTAAAGGAAACGTTGTACTCGGTGAAGACGTCGGCCAGTCGCTCAACTTCGCCCACGTTGGGAACGGCGATCAGAACTCGCTTGCCATCTTTCGTAATCTTTTGCGCTTCTTCCAGCATGGCCGGAACCTGGCCATGGAAGCGAGGCGAGGGCTGGGTAAGGAATTGGATTGCGGTTTCGGCGTCGGTGGCGTCGCGCGTAATGCCTAGATGTTCGATATCTGCGCCGGGAAGAGATTTGGTTTTTTGCCACCAGCTATCGGGCGCGAGGTAGAGATCTTCGGGGCGGACCAGATTGCCTACGCCGCTGCGCTCGTGGGCTTCGGAGATGCGGGTCCAGAATTTGTCGAACTCCTGCTTGAGTTGTTCGGGTTCGTCTAACAGGGTTACTGCGCCGGGCATGAAATCGAAGATCGTGCTGGTGGCGCCTGCAACGGGAGTGTAGAACTCCCATCCGGGAAAAACGTTGACGCCTCCGGCGCGGACTGCGGCTTCGATGATTTCTTCATTGCCGGTGATGCGCCTGCCGCTGAGACGGGTGTGGATTGCTCCCAGAAGGTGCTCGCTGACTGGCGTTTCGGTTAGCGGGAGCAGCAGCGCTTCGTCGACTGGATTCGAGGAGCGCTGCGATGTGGGATCGAATTTGCGGATGGATTCGGCTTCGTCGCCGAAAAATTCTACACGAAGCGGGCGGTCGGCTTCCGGCGAGTAGACATCGAGGATGCCGCCGCGAACGGCGTACTGGCCGGGCATTTCGACTACGTCGGTGGAGGTGTAGCCGACGGTGTTGAGATGAGCGAGAAGGGATTCGAGATCGAAAGATTCGCCCCGACGTATGGTGCGGGCCAAGCCGGAGTAGAAGGCGCTCGATTGAAGGAGAATCGCTGTCGCCGCGATTGGGGAGACTACTATGTTCGCGGCGCCGGTGGAGATTTTCCAGAGCGCGGTAGCGCGTTCTTCCTGGAGTTCCGGGTGCGGCGAGAGATTTTGGAAGGGGAGAACGTCGCGAGCCGGGAGCGAGACGATGGAATCGGGATCGCAGGCGGCGGTTAGTTCGCAGAAGCCGCGGAGGACTGGAATCAGGTCTTCCACGGCGCGGTTGTCGTTTACCACGAAGATGATGGGGCGTCCCGCGGCTCGATGAAATAGGGCCAGCAGCAACGCTTTTGCTGTGGGCGTCAGGCCGGAGACACTAACGCGCCCCGCGCCTTCCTTGAGATGGGAGGATGCACGTGTGAAGGCTGGCAGATGCTCTACGTCCGTGAAGAGTTCGCGGACGAAGGGAAGAAGCATGCAGGATTATTTTAGCAGGTTGAATTTGGTCGTTACGGTTTGAATGAGCGAATGAGGGCGTCCGCTCGATGAGCCTTACCAGCGTTTGGGAGGGCGGCGAGAGGCGTGAAAGACGCGAAGGATTTCGATTGTGTTATGGCGATAGCGGTAGGGGATGAGATAGCGCGTGTGCGGGACCAGCAGTTCGCGTGCGCCGGGGACACGTCCCGGGCGGCCGATGGATGGCTGCGTGGGTAGAAGAGAGATGGCGTCCATGATTCTGCTCAACACTATGCGGGCGGCTTTCGGATCGTCGGATCCGATTTGGGTGAGTTCGTCGTTGAGATTCTTTAACGCTTTTTTCAGCCACCTAACGGGCGCGGCCATTCCACTTTTCCGTTAGCTTTTTTACTTCTGCTTCGGTGGCGAAGTCTCCGGCGTCGGCTTCCGTGAGGGCGGACCGAATTTCCTGTAACTGCCATTCGTTGGTTTCGATGTATTCGCGAATGGCTTCGGCGGCCAGGAATGACTTGCTACGCTTGGTGGCTTCGGCGAGTCGGTCGAGTTGGCCTTTCGTTTCGTCGTCGAGGCGGATGGTCATTGTGGTCGACATTTATGCTGTGCTCGAATGTACACATTCTAGCACAAGCAACAATCCTCGGATTGATCGGCGCAAGAGTTTGCCGGGATAGAAAAATTTAAAGATAAATACATTTAAAGATAAATACATCTAAAGATAAATACAGAGGACACAGGGGATCACAGCGTAGAACTTTTTAGGCGATACGCGTTGCTTGGCAAGTTGCAGCTCTCTCTGGCAGCGTCGAGGACTTTAGCCTCCGGCAGAGATCGCCGAAGTCAGGTTGCGGGCCTTTCCACAGGAGATCATCGAGCGTTTCGAATACGGGAACGTCCAGGCGAAGCGTTGCGAGAGTTCGAAAGAGGAGAGCGTCATTCCATGAGTTAAATAAGGACTGGACTAGAGTTTTGGCTCGGCGGATGCTGGGCGGCCATTGCTGCGGATTTTGGGGGATGTTTTCAAGATGATGGTAGTAAGAGAGAACGGCGCTTGCGGCTTTGGCGCCCCATCCGGCGATGCCGGGATAGCCGTCGGCGGTATCGCCGACTACTGCGAGGTAATCTGGGATCGAGGCTGGGGTTACGCCGAACCTGGCAATTACTCCGGATTCATCGCGAAGGATATTCTGGCGGCGATCGAGTTGGACTATGCGTGTGCCGGTTACGCATTGCGCGAGATCTTTGTCAGGTGTGCAGAGGATGACCTGCGTGACCCGTTCGTCTTGCACGGCTTGGCTGGCAGCGGAGGCGAGCGCGTCGTCCGCTTCGAATTCGATCATCGGCCAGACGAGCACGCCCATGGCTTGCAGAGCTTCTTCGAGGATTGGAAATTGGTCCAGCAATTCCGGCGGGACGCCTTCAGCGGTCTTGTAGCCGGGGTAGAGATCGTTGCGGAAGGATTCGACTACGTGATCGGTGGCGACGCCGAGGTGAGTCGCGCCGGCTTCGATCATAGATAGGACGGAGCCGAGAACTCCCCGGACCGCAGCGATTTCCTGGCCCTGGTCATCTTTGGAGGAGGGTACGGCGTAGAAGTGGCGGAAGAGTTCGTAGGTGCCGTCGATCAGGTAGATGTTCATGAAAGTGGCCTTGGCGGAGTGGACGGTCCAGGCGCCCGTCCCCACATTATTAGCTGTCGGTCAAGTTCTCAGCAGCGGTCTGGTCAGGCAGGTTGGGCCGCCGCTGCCGTTGATGCAGAGTTCGCTGCCGGGGAAAGTGCGGACGTCAAACCCGCCCTGACGCAGACGTTCATTTGTCTTCTGATTTTCTTCCAGAGCGAGCAGTCGATTGTTGCCTAGCGCGAGGACGTTGCAGGCTAGCGTGTCGCGCTCTGCCGGGTCGATTTCGATGAAGCGGAAGCCACGCGCCTTGAGCAGTTCGACCGTTTCTACCGCCAGCCATGGAAGATCGACCAGGGCAGTGTGATCATCGAGCACGCTGATGAGTGACATCAGGTGCAAACAGGCAGATGGGCCCGGACCGTAGGGTAACGGGGCGGAAAGTACTTCGATTCCGTGCCGCGAGAGCAGATGGTGCATTTGGCGAATGCCCGCGGCGTTGGTCCGGTAACCGTGGCCGATGAGAAGAGTTTTTGCATCGAGCCATACGATGTCGCCGGCCTCCGTGGTTCCTGGAAATGCGATCTCGCCGAGAGTCAGGACGCCGAGAGTCTTGCACAGAGAGGCATGGGATAAGCCTTCGGCGACGCGATTCGTTTTGCCTGGGCGCATTACGACCAGGCCAAAATCGGTAGGCAGCGAGGCATCGTGGGTGTAGACCGCGTCGAGGGAGAGTTCAGGTGATGGAGGGAGTTCGATTATTTCCGCGCCTGCGGATGAGAGTACGTGACAGAGGGACTCATGCTGAGCCTTGGCGACTTCGAATTCTGGAGCATGATGGAAGCCAAGTTCGCGCCAACGAGCGGCGGATTCGGGACGATTCCATCCGGCGGTGCGCGGGGAACATACCAGGACACGCTCGAGTGGCCCTACCATCGAGTGCCCATTGAAAGTCGAGGTTGTGGCGAGTTTATGCATAGGTTTCTGAAACGAATGTGGCTGCTAGGAATCTAACCTTGCATTATGGCAAAAGCAACGTGGGAAGGCGCAGTACTTGCTGAGAGCGATAAGACGGTCGAGATCGAAGGCAATCAGTATTTTCCGCCGGAGTCGGTTCACAGAGAGCATTTCAAGGGGAGCGACGCGCATACGGTATGTCCATGGAAGGGGACGGCTAGCTATTACGACGTTCAAGTGGACGGAAAGAAGAATGCCGGGGCGGCATGGTTTTATCCCGAGCCAAAGGACGCGGCCAAGCAAATCAAGGGCTATGTGGCGTTTTGGAAGGGCGTGAAGGTAGAGAAGTAAGTTTGAAAGCAGGAAATCCGGCCCGATTGATGTGAAGTCATAATCCCCCGCTAGTAACTCCAAGCTCTTTCCAGACCTAAAACTCGACGTGGGCGCGGAAGCTGGGGACCAGGACCGGGCCGCGGTCGCGGTTGTAGCCGGGATTGTTGATATGTTGCAGTCCGGGGGCGAAGTAGAGGCCACGCCAGAGATGGACGGTGTAGTAGGATTCGACGATTTTTTCGCGGCCGTAATTTAAGGCGCCATCGCCGAGCAGAAATCCGTAGCCGCCATCGGCCAGGTAGGTCTGGTGATATTTGCAGATGGCATTGGAAACGAAGGCGATGCCGGCACGATCTTGCTTGCGATGCCACCACGCGCCGCGAGCGCCAAGACCTTCTGCGAAGGTCTGATCGACTTCCGTGTAGGCGAAGGATTCGGTTTTGCCGTTGTCCCAGCCGAAGCGGGCGAAAGCGGTGAGATGCTGGCTAAGGTTTTGTTCCAGGTTGATGCCGAATCCGTATTTGCGGGTGATGTGCCAGGGATGATTGGTAATCTCCGGAACCGGAGTCAGGCCTTCCTGGAATTGCGTTATGGCGTCGCGATAGATGCCCATGTTGGCATAGTTGGTGTAGGCCAGTAAGCGGATCACGCCATCTTTCCTGGGGACGATGCCGTGCCGTAGTTCATATTCGAAATTTTCCGCGTGCGCCTGCCAGGGGCGGTAAACCAGATCGATTCCGTTAGCTACTTTCGGCATTAATGCTTCGGCGAAGCGGAAGCCCCAATTGTGATCTTCATAGTCGGCAGTGAGCCCGATTGTGTAGCCGCGAGTGTCGGCGGCATAATCCCATGCACCATTGTTGTCGGTAGTCCAGTTGATGAACTGAAGATGGGTGTCGGAGGCGACGGAGTTGACGTCGAAAAAATCGGGCATGCTGAATTTGCCCAAGCGGATTTCCAGACGGCGCGCAGGCAGCTCTTCGAACAGAGAAAGAAAGGAGCGTTCGTTTTCCACTTTGTCTTTACTCAAGGCAAAGACTTTGTGGATCATAGCGCGAGCAAGGTAAGGCTGATGGCTGAGCAGGGGGTTGCGAACGATATCGAGGTCGGTGTCGCCGGCGAGGCCGAAACCCGAGCTGAGGGCCAGACCGCCGGCTTCTTCCAGGTCGACGATGAACTCGAGAGAATTGTTCACACGGTAGCCGCCGTATAACGTGACTACGCGGGAGGTAGCGGACTCGTAGCTCGGACGAAGACTGTGGCCACCGGTGTAGAGCGCGGAAAAAGATGGATGAGCCTGGTAGATGAAATTTGCCTGACCGGTGAGCCAAATGTGAGTGTCTTTGAAGTGAGGAAACATCGACTCGGTGGCGTCGTCGGGGGATGCGGAGGTTGGATCGGCGGTATTGTTGGTGTTCGTTCGGGGAGCCGGACCCTCGGGTGCGGGTGCTGGAGATTGTTGCGCGGAGGCGAGAGCGGGGAAGAGCGCCACCCAGAGTATAAGTAGAGACAGTGCTGCGAGGATGTTGGCCTCGGGCTTGCGCCTGAAGGAGCGTCTGCAGGGCGGGATATTCGAAGTGAAACTCGATCTCATAAGCAACGCAACCGCGACGCCGGCCACAGCGAAGTGTAGCGAATGGCCTCAAATTGACTTAAGCAGTAGAAACTATTTCGCATTAACTATAGTTAATTATTGTCGAATTGGCAAAGCCGGATCCCTCGGTAAGGCAGACGGGATGGACCGCTCGACGTATGAGCCTACGCAGGGTTGATTAAAGGAAAGTTACAAGCACTGGTTTGCGCACGCTTGAAGCGAATGGCGGAAGCAAAAAGGACAGCCCGGAGCCCCCGAAGCCGTCCTTGAAACCCTCCCGGTTAGAAGGGCAACTTGATAATTTGAAGTTACGGGAAAGATGTTGCATCATCGTGGCAAAACGATGAATATCTGGTTAAATTCACCAGCGACTGAGACCTCTACGCAGTTATTTTTCGGTAGCAGCAAGAATCGGCCGCCAGCGAATGTCACTTTCTGACCGCATGGGACGCCCCACAGACAAATTCCGCCCGTCTGCAGTTCGTGCGCTTGATCGGTCTTTTTTTGGGCGCAATCCTCGCAGAGTGGCACGAGAACTTCTTGGCAAAGTTCTGATGCGCGGGACGGGGAAATCCGCGATGACTGGGCGGATCGTGGAAGTGGAAGCGTACTTGGGCGAAAAAGATCCGGCTGCCCACGCTGCCGCCGGAAACACGATGAGGACGCGGGTGTTATTTGGGCCGCCGGGATATGCGTACGTGTATTTCATTTACGGAAATCATTATTGCCTAAATGTTTCGTGCGAACGCGAAGGAAAGGCAGGCTCGGTACTGTTTCGCGCATTGGAGCCGCTCCTCGGCATCGAGGAGATGGCCAGGGCGCGAAATGTTGTGGTGCATGCGCCGCGGGATTTGGTGAAGCTTACCAGCGGGCCGGGGCGGCTGGCGGAAGCTTTTGGCATTACGCGAGAGCGGGACAACGGCTGCGACCTGACCCAGCCGGCCTCGGGACTGTGGATTGGGGATGATGGTTTTTTTGCGAAAGGCATTCGGCTAAGTTGCCGCATTGGCATTACGAAGGCGGCCGAAGATCGCCTGCGATACTTTCTTGGCGGAAATGCTTTTGTTTCCCGCGGCCGGGGCTCTGAGTGCTAGCTGCTCGGGATTGCCGAGGGCGCTGTTTTGGCGTCTCATTCGGCGGAGCCAGGGTTGACGAATGGGTGTAGACTGTTTTTCGGCTTGAAATGGGCGAAACGGCCCGACTGTAAGGCATTTCGTCGATCTGCCGATGTGAATTGATGGGCGGCGGGTCGTGCATCAAGGTATCGCCGGTTCGTTTATTTTTGGCGCATCCCTCCCCGCAAACAAGTCATCTCAATTGCATAGAAGACAGGAGTCTCGTCCGTTGCGTCGGCCGGTGCGATTTCGCGATTTGTTTCTTGGCGTGGCCGCCTTCGCGGTGTTATTTCCTTCCATTGCTCGAGCCGGCGAAGGCAGTGTTGCCAGTTTCAAGAATTCCGCTCCATCCAATATTGTGATCGGATTTGTTGGAGGGTTCGTCAGTTCCGACAACCAACATCATGGTCCGGTGCTGCTGGCGGAGAAGATCCGCAAAATCTGTCCGCAGGGAACCTACGTTCGCGTTTTCGAAAACCGCCGAAGAAAACTGGCGTACCACACGATCGTGCATCTGCTGGACTCCGACCATAATGGCTTTCTCAGCGCGCAAGAGAAGGACCATGCCCGCATCGTTCTTTTTGGCCATAGCTGGGGAGCGGCCGCCGCGGTGCTCCTGGCGCGCGATCTTCGCCAGAAAGGTATACCCGTAGCCTTGACGGTACAGGTGGATAGCGTGGCCAAGTTGTGGCAGAACGACTCTGTGATTCCCGACAACGTAGAAGAGGCCGTGAATTTTTATCAGACCCAGGGCTTCGTGCACGGGCGGCGAGAGATTACGGCGGCCAACCCCGGGAAGACGCAAATTCTGGGGAACTATTTAGTCGACTACAAGAAAAATCCTGTCGAGTGCCCGCAAGCTTCATGGTGGGACCGGATTTTTACTCCCGGCCACATGCAGAGCGAATGCGATCCGCGCTTGTGGTCGAATATTGAAAAGATTGTGAAAGAGCGGATTTCGCCGGAGCCGACGGCAGCTACGGTTGCCCCCGTCGATTCGACGCCCGTGAGCCGATAGTATTTCGCTCTCTGCAAACCGCCCAACTTTACTCACAAAGAAAATCTCTGGCAGCTGAAGGGATCCCACCCGCCGAAAAACGCGTCGGGCGCGGCATCCTCAGAGCAAGATGTTATCGATCAGGCGTGTCGTTCCAATCCATGCCGCGATAGCTACCAGCGCCCCTTTATCGGCCCTCTGAAGAGGATCAAGAGTGTTGGGATTCACCATCTCAAAGTAATCAAGCCGAAGAGATTTTTCCCTCTCGATGATTTCGCGGCCGACGGACAACAATTTGTCCGGCGCGGTTTCGCCGTTCAGCCACGCCTGGCCGACACGCGCGAGAGCGCGGTTCAGCGCCAGGGCTTGCGTGCGCTGCCCGGCATCGAGATAAGCGTTCCGGGAACTCATGGCGAGGCCGTCTTTTTCGCGGACGATTGGGCAGGCGACGATCTCGACAGGAAAATTCAGATCGCGGACCATCCTTCTTATGATCGCTAGTTGGGCGGCATCCTTCTGGCCGAAAAATGCGACGTCAGGTTCTACGATGTGAAAGAGTTTTGCCACTACGGTGGTCACGCCGCGAAAATGGCCGGGACGCGATTTCCCGTCGAGCTTTTCGCTTAAGCCTTCGACTGTTACCCCACTCACCGCGCCTGCGGGATACATCTCATCTGTTGAAGGTGCAAAGAGAAGTGCGACGCCTTCCTTTTCCAGCAATTCGCAATCGCGTTGAAAGCTGCGCGGGTATTTTGCGAGATCTTCCGTGGGCGCGAACTGAGTGGGGTTGACGAAGATGGAGGCGGCGACAATGTCGCAGTTCGATTTTGCCGACCGGACCAGAGAAAGATGGCCTTCATGCAATGCGCCCATGGTAGGGACGAACCCTAAGCGCTTTCCCCCGCTGCGAGCGGCGCGGCATGAGGCGTGCATTTCTTCGATGGTCTGGCAGACTTTCATCGTGCTGGAATTTTTCAGGAGGTCGGAACCCAATCGATTGTGACTTGCGCGCTCTGGAGTTCGCCGGCGACGATGCCGCGGTTTCGGCGGAGGGAAACTTTTTCCTGATCGGAAGTTGCTGGTTTATTTTCGACCAGAACAGCGACTGCGCGCCCGTAGGGCCACGCGGTTTTCGGCAGTTGAGCGAGCGCATTGAGAACTTCGTCCGGCTTCAGAAGCTGTTCCTCAGTTGCGTTTGTGTCAGTGAGGAGGCCCACAGTTTGTGGGCGGATCACCAGATAAGGATTGCTCCAGTGGCTCTTGGAGCCGAGAGTCGGCAGTTTAGCGGGGTCAGCGGGAGCGACAGATTTCAGAAGGGTCGCGGCATCAGGGGCTGGCTGGGCCTTCGGTTTTGAGCAGGCGGTCGAGATACCAGTCGCCAGCAGCAGAAGAATGAAAAGGCTCTTAGCCGCCGACCTCGCCAGCGAAAGAAATTTCACCGCACCACCATAGGGACATCCGTTTTCAGAGCCCAGACGAGGGCGACGACCCAGCCAATCATCGTCCAGCCGAGAAAGAAGTTGAGCATAGTGATTGCCATCGTGTCGCGCTTGCTGCGGGCGAAGGCGATGATTGAGGGCAGAAAGTACATGACAAAACCGAAGCCAAAAACAGGAAGGAATATCGCTGGGAGCAGCATAGGGGCCTCCTTGGAAATAGCGTAGCACTAACCGTGATCTTTGGGCTCGCAGGAAATCTCTCGCTCCGCGGGTGCGACACCCCGGCTCAAGCCGCGGGTCTACCTGAAAACCTGAAGCTTCGAGATGACGCCGTTTAGATTCACTTTGATCAGAACTGACTCTCTATCGCATCATCATTTTCTTGCGGGCAAGCACTGTATCGAGCGAAGCTTTGGTTTCCTTCGGCAAGTGATAGGACTCCTCATCCGAAGGATACTGTCGAGATTTCACGTCGGCGCGAAAAGCCTGTGCTGCGTCCTTGATCAGCGCAGCGGCGTCGGCGTATCGGCGGACGAACTTCGCCGGAGGGCCGAAGGTGAGGTGCATGATGTCGTGGAAGACCAGCACCTGGCCGTCGCACTCGGGGCCGGCGCCGATACCGATCGTGGGAGTGCTGACTTCTGCCGTGATCATCGCAGCCACTTCGCGCGGAATGCCTTCGAGGAATATACAGGCGACTCCGGTTCGGTCGAGGGCTACGGCGTCGCGCATGAGTTGCTCGATGCCGCTTAAGTTTTTGCCCTGCACTTTGTAGCCGCCCATTACATTTACCGATTGCGGCGTAAGGCCGATGTGGCCAGCCACGGGGATCTCGGCATCGACGATGCGGCGAATCAGGTCGGCGCGTTTCTCTCCGCCCTCGATTTTTACGACTTCCGCGCCGCCTTCTTTGATGAACCGCGTGGCATTGCGCAGGGCGTCGCGATCGTCGACGTGATAGGAACCGTACGGCATGTCAGCCAGAAGGAGTGAAGTTTTCACGCCTCGGCGCACGGCTTTTACGTGGTGGAGCATTTCGTCGACTGTGACGGAGAGTGTGTTTTCGTAGCCGAGCATGGTTTGCGCAAGCGAGTCGCCCACCAGGATCATCTCGATGCCGGCTTCGTCGAGCAGACGCCCGGTAGCGTAGTCGTAAGCGGTTAAGCAGGCTATGGGTTCATGACGGAGTTTCTGTTCGCGGAGGGCAGCGGTAGTAACCTTGGGGCGGCCTTCGTCGGGGAGACGTCCGCCGATTGGGGTGATGCTCATGTTTCCTCCAGTGCCCCTCCGGCTGGCCGGATAGAGCCTGTGCAGCATCGTTTTAGATGCTGCAAAGATGGTAAACCCAAAGCCGCGGTTCGTCGAGCCCAAAGCGGTTTGGGTTCGGGCTTATTTCGTACGCAATAATGCAATAATAATGAGGTCAGTTAGGGTCTATTACCTGATAAAAGGCAGCCAAGGCTTAGACGGCGCTCCGGCTACTCGTTTTCCGGAATAGTTGTCCGGGAATGTCAGTTTCCGGCCTTATCTTCCAGCGTGGGCTCGAGCCTGCTGCGGATAATTCCCATCTCGACGTAGATTGGCCGCATGATTTTCCGGATCGATTTCAACTGAGTCGAGAACCACACGGATCCGGCAAGACAAAATGTTCCCGTGATCATCACAGCATGCGGGGCGCCGAATCTGTGCGCCAGAGTGCCAGCCAGCAGGCTGCCGAACGGAGCCATCCCGACAAAAGCCATGGTGTAGTAGCTCATCACCCGGCCACGCTTGTCTTCAGGCACCAGGGTTTGAATGACCGTATTGCTCGCCGCCATGCCCTGCATCATGCCAAAGCCGACTACCAACATCAGACACAGTGACAGGACGAGCATCCTCGACAGTCCAAAGCAAATCAGGCCCAGGCCGAAGAGCGCGGCGGAAACCTGGATCATGGTGGTCAAGCCGCGAACCGTTCTGCGCAAAGCGAGCGAAATCGCCGAAATCAGTGCCCCTACGCCCGAGGCGCCCAGCAGAAGGCCGAGAGTGTGTGGCCCGCCGTGAAGAACTTTCGACGCGAAGATTGGCATCAGCACCATGAACGGCATTCCCATTAAGCTGATGAGCGCGAACAGCGTGAGAATCGTCCGCACCGGACGAAAACTGTGTACATAGTCCCAGCCCTCCTGCAACTGTTGCAGCATCGAAAGCTGCGAACGAACTTCAGGCTCGGCTGCGATGCGCATCATCAGCAACGAAGCGATTACCGCCAGATAACTCAGGCCATCGATCAGGAAACAATAACCTTCTCCCGCCGCTGCGATTACGAGTCCCGCCAAGGCAGGCCCAACCAGACGAGCCATATTGACCATGGAGGAATTCAGGGCGATGGCGTTTCCAAGGTCCTGCTTGTCCTCGACCATTTTGACGAGGAACGCCTGGCGTCCCGGCATATCGAAAGCATTGATCACCCCTTGGAGCACGCTCAGCCCGATGATCTCGTGAATATTAATGACCCTGGCCAGAGTGAGCACCGCCAACCCCATCGATTGCAGGCCTGCAAATGCCTGCGTCCAGACCAGCAGCTTGCGGCGGTTCAACCGGTCAACCCAGACGCCCGCGAAAGGCGCCAGCAGAAACGTGGGGATTTGCCCCGAAAAACTTACAATCCCGAGCAGCAGGGCCGAGTTGGTAAGGCGGTACACCAGCCAGCTCGTTGCCATGCGAGTCATCCACGTGCCAATCAGTGAAATGCTTTGCCCGCTGAAGAAGAGTCGGAAATTTCGGTGACGCAAGGCACGCCATGCATGGGAGAAGCGTCCGGCGGGCGATGCAGGAGCGGGCGCTGGAGTACCGTTCGGGCTCACGATAAGTATTGTTGCTTAAATTGAGAAGATTGTGGCTGCTCGAACTCAGGAAAACGGAAAAACCTTAGAAGGCATCAAGGATCTGCAAAGCAGGTGAGCATCAATCGGTGCGGCGCCGCTGAGAACCTCGAGGGCTTTGGTAGCGCTACCGGGAATCGAACCCGGGTTTGAAGATTGAGAATCTTCCGTCCTAACCCCTAGACGATAGCGCCATCAATTACTTACGTGGATTGTCTGAAGCGATTTGCAACGAATTTGCAATAAACTCTGAGGTCATTTTCATGGCATCGTGCAGATCATCAGAGTCCACGATGTTGTAGCGCGAGAAGATCGCCCGTGTCCGATGACCGGACACCTTGACTGCAATGTCTTCACTCACTCCTGCACGTCGCAAGTTCCGCACCCCGCTCCGTCGCAAATCGTGCAGCGTCAACCCATCATAGCCAGCATCGTGGTTCTTTGGGTCGCGCCACACTCCTAATCCTACCGCAACGCACGCTTTACGAAAAGCCTTGGTGAGATTCGTAGCGCAGAACACAGAGCCAGTTCTGGTTGTGGTGGCGCGGAGTACTGCCGCCAAGTCTTCAGGCAACGGCAGGAGAAGCGGGCGCTTGTTCTTCACCTGCTTGGCACGGAGAGCAATCTCGACCTTGTCGCCTTCGAAAATGACCTGCGACCAATCAACTTTCTTTGCGGCGCCCACACGGCAGCCAGTCAAGTACAGATACGTGAGAATCGGTCGGAGAATTTCTGGCATTGCGTCGCGCAGCGCTGCAAACTGTTTCGGATACAGGAACCCCTCACGCGGCTCAGGCTCAGGCAGCATCGGGACGTAGGGAATGATGCGCAGTTTTCCCTCACGGCGCGCAAGTACGAGCATGCGCTTCAGCAGCGCATTGCTGCGGTTGATAATGGCGGCGCCTGCTCCCTCATCTTGACGCTGCTTAATAAAGCCGCGGACATCATCAGGTGTAATGCCAGCCAGCCGCCGCCCGCCGAAATAGCTGTCAAGCTGAACGAGTCCGCAGATCGTCTTCTTTCCGTCAGCGCGGGTCAGCAGTGAAGAGCGCTGCTCTCGTTCATAATCTGCCAGCAGCACGGCTCGGGCGTCTTCATAACGGAATTTCTTTTCCTCTACGGCTGGCGGAATGCCATCAGCCGCTTCAGTGATCCGGCGTGAGAGCAGCGCTTCAGCGACCATCTTGGATTCTGAGCGCGTTGACTCTCTGATGGTCTTGCCGTTGCTTCGGTACCAGATATACCAAAACGGTGATCCGGTGACTTTGCCGACGCTACCCTTTCCGCGCGTCCTTTGCTTTTTCTTCGTCTCGTCTTTCACGCCCAACAGCATACATGGGATCGCAGGAGGTCTCCAGAGCGCGAAAGTCGTTGCACTGGCGTCCTACTTTGAGGTATTATTGGGCGTTCGCTGCTCTTGCGGGGAAGGTCCCCCGCTTGGAAACTGACAGAGAGCATCGTTCTTCACTCGGGAGGGTTGTGTTAAGCCCTGTGGCTGCGCTCGCAGTCATCGCCCGCTAAAACAAGTCGGCTCCAAAATCTAGGGAGTCGTTCTCGTGAAAAATCAAGCCACACCCTCAGCATCACAACCTCGCCTTTTGAACGTTCAAGAGGCAGCGCTGTACCTCGCATGTACTGTCGCCGCAGTTCGACAACTTCAGTGGTCGCGTGCTGTTCCTTTTCTGAAGATCGGCAAGCGCATTTTGTTTGATCGCTCGGATCTTGATCGCTACGTCGATTTTGCCAAGGAAGGTGCGCAATGAATTCATGGCATGATCGAGGTGTCACGCTGTCGCATTCGCATAGGCTACAGCAATTCGAGATCGCCAACTGGCTGGTCGAAGGCATAGAACAGCTTGGCGTGACAGAAGCCTACGACTTTGCGGAGAAAACGTTCTCGCAATATGCTCGGGCGACTTTTCAATCCTGGGTCACAGTTGCGAAGCACTTCCCTGCTTCTATTCGTATAGAGTCTGAATTTCTCACGTTCGGTCACTATCAAGTCGCGCAGGGTGCTGAGCGTGATCCGTGGGTAAAAGATCAAAATAGCAAACTCCAAGTTGCTCAAGAAATGGTTTGGTTGCGCAAAGCAGATGAGCGTCGAATGTCTGTCAGCGCACTTCGTTACGCAATTGCTAACGCTTTTGACCTGCGTAAAGAGGCTTTCTTTAATGAGAATCCCGACGCTAGACCTAAGCCCTCTGAGCCTGAACCTAAACCTGAGCCGAAATTAGTGGGAAAAAACTGCTACGGAGGAGAACTCAAAGAGTTCAAGACTCCTTGGCTGCCAAAACGCGCTCGATTTCATCTCGATGAATTAGCTCGCGCTCGACGCATCACAACCGAGCAACTTTTGAATCGCGTGATTCAAGATTTTCTCGATGCTCATTGTGATGAGATTGGCGACGTTGAGGCAGCAGCTAAAAAACGACAAGCGGAAGTATTTGCGCAAATGGATGCGGCTGACGCTGTAGAAAAATTGAAACGTGAACAGCGTGCAAATGAACGCGCTGAAAAAGCTGAGCGTGAACAACGAGAAATTATAGAAAAGGCTGAGCGCGAGGAACGTCGCCGTTTACATGAATTTATGGAAGACGACGACATCATCAGCGATACAGAGCAGCAAAATGCTGGAATCTGGGCTGTAATGGAGGCAGCCAGCGGTTAACTTTCCTTTAAACAAAGTCGCATGATGTTTACTACCTGCAAGGCTGTCACAGGTCCCGAGATATATGTAGGGACCGAGCAATCGGACCGCAGAGCAGCAGAGGCGCAACACTCTTGGCGGGGTTGAGCGCACCACAACACGAGCACCACCTCATTTTGCAGACTTGCTATCTGCAAACTCTGATCCGCCAAGATCAAACTGCTTCTACGTGCCGCCTCAGTCTCACGACTGGGGCGGTTCCCTTTTTGCCCCGGACAAAGGGAGAAGCACATGGAGCAGAGCAGCAAGCAGCAAGCAATCGACTACAGGCGCCAGCGCTACGTCTCGTGTCCCATCAGGTTCAAGATGTGGATGCCTGAAGACGTTGACCTCGATACGTTCGACGGTATGGACTGGGAACCACTGCCTGAGCAGTGGAAGGCGTGGCGCCCATGACCGACAAACTAAAATCCGTTCACTGCGTGCGCAATCTACGAGATGCGGCGCTGGAAGAATTTCGATTGCCAGATGAAAGAAATTCTCGGCAGTGGAAACAAGCTGCCAGAAATCGCCAATCTCTTGCAAACTTTCTTGCAACATTTGCAGACGGTGATGGCTCGCGCATATTCGTTGGTGAAAAAGCGATGACTGCGCACTTCGGTTGGAGTCGTGCAACCACGTTTCGTTTGCTCGCTGATTTACGAGCGTTGAATTTACTCAGTGAAAAGATCGGACTTCATGGTGAAAAAGGGACTGCAATTCGCAAGATGGAAGTAGTCGGTTTCCGTAAAAGAACGTTCACTGGCTCTGCTGCTCTCGTTCAAAATGCTTTTTCAGGAGTCTCAAACTCGAGTGATCAGGAGTCTCAAACTCAAGAGCAGGAGTCTCAAACTCATGATGCAGGAGTCTCAAACTCAAGAGCAGGAGTCTCAGGTATATGTGAGACACAACCGCCACTGTTTACCGCCACAGAGACCGCCACCTCTACCGCCACCAATTCACAAACTGAACGGCAAGCAGGTGGATGGCGGCTTCTTGAAGAAAAGTACATGGCAGAGATCGGATACTTCGGCAGAAAGGCGACTGACTTTCAGAAGTACATCGACGATTACGGATTCGACATCGTGGATGCAGCAACAAAAGCAGCGCTCGCAGATGGCAACTTGGAAGATGTGAAAAGTCGTGTCGGTTGCATCGTGCATAGGCTCGGTCAAAAGTTGGCTGCTGAAGTGAAGACTCGGCACAGAGCAGAGCAGAAGAAAAAAGAAGAAGAATTCCAAGCTGCAAGTATCGAGCGGCAAACGCAAGAGATTATTGCGCGTCGCGATAAGAGATGGGCTGGCGCTCCAGATGAACTGACTTCCGAAGAAATCTTAGCTCGTGGGTCCGAGTCGCTTGATGACTTCCTCAATGGCAAGTGACTGTCACAGGATTTCAGTATAGAAAGACGATGAATTCTAGCAGACCAAATCCGGTAGAGCAGCCGCTCATGAATTGGCTTGAGGTTTCCCGTCGCCGTTTTCCGCTCGCAATTGTGAACGGTAGCGGACGCTTCGCAGTAACGTCGGAATGTGGGAACCAAGGCGGCATCTTAACCCACGTCGGTAGAGTGACGCTGGTAGACGATAGAGAAACCGCCGATGCCCTCGTCAAGAGTCCCTGCGGCTCGAAGTGCTGCATCCGTATTCATGAAGTGAACGACTTGGCGCCAACTCCATCAGTCTGCCGGACTGTGCCCGACGCCTATGATGTGGACGAGGCACGGGCTGAACGTAGAGCTAGGCGTGCCGCCCAAGCACAGGGACAGGCGTAGAGGCGTTGGAAAGGGCGCGGAGCAAGTCAGAGACACAAGCAAGGAATCAAAGGGCAATTTGCTCAAGGCTGGCAGTCAGTTCCAATTGTGGCGTACCAATCTCCGCTTACGCTGTTAGGATTGTTGTTGTGGGTCTCGACAACCGTATAGCTGTACGTCGGGTACGGAGCTGCGCCGGCGTTCATACATGCTTCTGGGATTTTCTCGGCAGCATCCTGTATCGCTCCTTCACGTCTACTGTCGTGCCCCGTGAGCCTA
The DNA here is from genome assembly GCA_963734675.1 of uncultured Acidobacteriaceae bacterium. Taxonomy (GTDB): domain Bacteria; phylum Acidobacteriota; class Terriglobia; order Terriglobales; family Acidobacteriaceae; genus Sulfotelmatobacter. Next base: position 11,413 of record CAVTHZ010000018.1, on the reverse strand, counting down.
ATGGAAGCTGAGGCAGCTATCACGCCCAGTGCTACTAGACCCGTAACGATGACGACCTTGCACTTTTCGAGTGTCATGACGGCAAGGATAGTCAGGGACCCTGAGGCAATCCAAGAGTACGACAGTAACGAGCAAGCAAGCAGTGACCAATCAGACTGTCAGAAATAAATCGTTTCCGTGCGGATTCCGTTGGTTGCCGTGCGGTTTTGAATCGTTTTGGTGGCATTCCTAACACACTGCCCAGCAGACAGAGCAGCTAACAGGGAGAGCCGCAGCCTGTCATTCCCTCAGTGGCTTGGCTGCTGACCAGCCCTGCTCCACGCCGCCACCTTCTACGCCACCGCAGGAAGGGGGATAGCCTGGGTCGAAATGAATTTGAAACGTTGTTCAGGTCAGTATTGCGCTCACAACGAAACGGTTTTGATTCCGTTCGACTCAAATTCTTATGATGTGTGATTCCTACGAGCTTAGTTTCTTGCCCATTCCCTGCCGTTTAGGTCGTTCGCAGATGCAGCGCTGTTCCTCGCACTCGACTTTAGTGCAACTTCCGAGTCATTCCCAGAGCACGGTTCCTGAGCCGTTATTCCGAAGTCGGTTCTCAATGCCCGTCACAGGAATGCAGAATGGTCAAGAACAGTTCTCTTGGAAGGAGCAGTATGTCAAAACCCTTGCTCAGCAGTTCTCCCCAGAAATCATCGCCCAGATTGCTGTCGTAATCCTGAGTCGTCCATTGAGTATGGCGACCAGGATGTGGTTCCAGTCAGCCTGCCTGAAGCCCACAATCTTTTGTGTGCAGCAGAGCGCCAGAATGCTGAACGTGCTGCGGCGCTCGAAGCCGCTGAGCAATCGGTGACGAAATGAGCCTCTTTCGGTACTGCGCCATCGTCAACGTCGTAAAGCTGGCAAGAGCGGTACCGGCGAGAAGAAGGTTCGCGATGTTACGCCTGTAAAGCGCCAGTACACTCTCGTCACCCGCTGGTCTGCTCGCGTCATTAGACGAGCCTGATCGCAAGGCACTGGAAGCGACGTATGCTTCGATTCGCGGGAATGCAATCCCGTTCTGTAACATCCGGCGGGCCTGTAGTCCGACGGACAAGGGAACTGGCGATACGTTGCCTGCGAGAGCACGCACCCAGATGTCATTCTCTCGACTACCAACCAGATGGGGCAAACACGCCAGCAACAGGCTCTTGGCGCTAAACGGAAAGTCGCCGCGCTCGATCTACCCTTAGAAGTCACCAAAGCTGCTGTCGACTTTGCGCTTGAATTCGTCCAGCAAGGCATGGACGGCAAGAAGCATATCGAATCGAAGGGACCGTCGACGTGTGTCCAAGACCTCGTAAGACTTTAGCACTTCATGACCTTCATTCCACCCGCGCACAGTATGTGACTGACGGCGAGTCGCACGTCGCTGGCGCATTGCCTCGTCCGCCGAAGCACTTGACGAAAGTAGCGAAGAAGTCATTTCGCGGGTTCGTCAAGCAACTTGCAGAGCGCAGAGCGGTAACGGCAGGCGACGGAGCACTCATCGCAATGCTTTGTGTGATCGAAGAGCGCTGGCTGGCGGCGCTGGAGAATCTGCGTGATGAAGGCGTCGTAGTTGAATACACACGGCTCGACAGCAACGGTCAACAGGTCACGGTAGAGAAGCCGAACATCAATTTGAAGATTGCGGAAACTGCGGAGCGGCAGATGGTTGCGATTCTGAGCAAGTTAGGATTGTCGCCCAAGGACCGCGAGGCTGTGCGCCCGACCGCGCCAGTAGCAACTGGAAAAGAGCAGACGGAAGCTGAGCGCTTAGACGAAGAGATTGCGGCGCTGGAAGCACAAGACGCGGGCGCAGATGAGTCTGCTATCGAAGAAGAAGAGGATTTGCTCAGCACGATTGATGAAAAAGCCGCAGACACCCTGACCGAAGCTGAGCAGCTATTGCGCGATGCTGACGAGGCAATCAATGAGTAGCGAGACAAAACTGTGGGAGATGAAGCAGCAGCGGTGGATGCTTTTCGAGTACGGCGGCTTTTGCCGGAGTCAGGGCGTTGACACTTCGCAACGTAGTGCCGCCGAATGCTTCGCACTCGCAACAGAACTTGGCTACTTGAAGGGAAGGAAAAATGACAGACCACGAAGTGCTCATAAGCAAACTTTGCGCACAAGCTGAGGGCGAACGCGCATGCGGCAATCATGAAGCAGCAGCAGCGTTTGAGGCGCGGGCAGAAAAGTTGCGTAAGAAATACAGTCTGCCACGCCCTGAGCCAGTGAAAGAGCAAGTAAAGACGGAAGTTCCGCAGCGGGAAAACTACTCGGACAATTTCCCTGGAGTGCCACGACCGGAAGCACCTCTCACCAATGCGCAGTTGGCGGCGCTGAGAAATCTCGCAGCATCCGCAGGGCGCCCTCTGACAGACAGAGAACGTGCCGCTGTGCTCGGGCAGAAAATAGAAGATGCACCAAAAGGAGAATCAAAGTGCGATCGTTACTTCGAGGTTTAATCCACAGAATATGCAGCGTCGTGGCATCACGGACTGCGCCAACGTCAACCGCTCTTGTGCCTGTCCATACTCCCAACGGCACTTGGAAACAGGTGAAAGTTGGCGACCTAACTAGGTCGTATCTATACACCTGCAAATGCCTCCAACTGCAAGAGCTAACACCAGCAGAAGCGAAGGACGGCAAGATTCGCAAGTGCGGCTGTGGTTTGAAATACAGTTTGCTCCGGGATCATGCGCTTGCCACAGATAGCACGATCACAGAGTACGAGTACGCGCTCGCGACTCTTCCGGTTCATGCTCTCGCAGTTCAGCAGCCCCGGCGCCCAGCAGTCATCTCAGCCGATTGGGGTTACGACAAAGCGGGTGAGGTGATCTGGTCCGGCGCTCCGCCTTCTTCTGGCGTGCAATGGCGCTGAGAGGCTGTCACAGGCACAGGACATTATGGGGTCAGCGTGCTAGATGCTGACTGCGGTAAAACTCTCGTATTAAGAAGGAGCACATCATGTTAGTCAAACACCTCTACGGTCCAAAAGTTGGACAACGGCTACGTCCTGATCTTCCCCTCGGTGTCGAAGACCTCAAACCTGAAATTGCAATACCACTCATCGGGGGTGGGTTCGCTGAAGAAATCAAATACAAAAACTACATCGAGCGCCTAGCATCTCTCAGCAAAATGAATCAAGCTGCTGAGGTTCCTGCGACCGTTCAGTGGGCATGCGTGAAGGGCGCCTTCAGCGAGCGTTATCACATCAGCGCCAAATGTTCTCGTGCCAACTGCACTTCGCTGGCTTACGATGCACCGCCTTCGGCGTCGCTTGAGTCAGATCACTTTCTCCACAGTTGCGGCGGCTTTGCGCCTGAAAAGATCCCTGCTGCTATCTGTGACCAATACAGAAAACTGTTCGCGCCAGCGGCGGAGGTGGGCGCTGACGTAGCGAACTACTTCCACAATTGTGCCAAGAGCAAGGGTGATGGTGAGCGTGTTGATTTATATGCCCCGCAAACCATCAACGGTGTCGTTGTGGGTCCGCCGGTGCTCTTCGACCACCCAGTGAATCTCAAAGCACAATAACTAGGGGTGGGAAAACGCACGCCCCAACCCTGGCGACGGTCAGAAGATGGACCTCACGCCAAGCAATCCGGTGTTCAAGAAAAAATAGCGTCACAGTTTCGCAGTCACAGGGGAACGGCAAGGGCACGGAGACATTCATATATGGCAGTCAAAACAGAAGTCAGGACATTTCGTGAGCACTGCTCTTCGCGCATCGCAAGGCGGAGATATGTCAATCGCCGGACGTGCGCCGAGTTACAACACGCCCTCTCAGGAAATCTGGGCGGATTCAAAGAGGCTTTAGCCCCCGGCTGTTTTTCGCGCTCACTCGCAAGTGGTCACGTAGTTAAATGCTTCGTCGAGCATCGAGGAGGATTTCTTCTCGGACGCACGAGGGACGGACACTCACTCTGCAAGACTCTCCCGCAGGTTCGATTTTTGCGTGCATAGATTGACCCGAATGACCCCATCGCTGTATCGACGCGAGCGGCAATACAGGCTGGCGAAATAGATTCAATGTCGTTTTGCTTTTGCGGTCGATGGTGATGACGGTCAAGATTTTTCTGGACCTGATACCTACGGGCTGCTAACGCGGACCATCAAGCGAGCCATACTGCTGGATGTGCGCCGTTGTTGCATCCTGCGTATCCGGTACGGAACCAGCGTCGCTGCTCGTGCTGCGACTATGTGGCAGCCCGCCCTGTCATCAGTGACCAGTCCGCCATTCAAGCGCAGATCGCAGCCTTCGAGAAACTGGAAGCGGACAAAAAGCGCCAGCGCATCGCTGATGCTCGGAGCCGCTTCAAGGAATACTCTCCGCTGTCGGCAGAGGACATCGTGCGATGCAAGAAACTTGGCTACAGCGAAGACTTGATGCTGGAACTTCGCGGCGCTGCTTATGCGCGAGAGATTGGCGGACCGACTTTTGAAGCGGGACCGATGCGCTACCGAGCGGGGGAGTCGCAAGATCCCGCAGCAGCTCTCAGACGACGATGACGATGATGATTTTGGCTGGAATGACGACGATTGGGACGCGGACAAGCATGAGCGTGCAGCGGACTATCACCGAGCCGTTGCACAGCAAAGCAACGTCGATGGAAACTGCGAGTGCGCATTTCAAAGCAGCAGATCTGCACTCCGCCGCAGCGCGACTCTATCCAGACCTCAACTCCAGCTTTGCGGCGAGGGCGGCAAGCAAGAGTCTTCGGCACCCGGAGAATTGCCTGTAGTGGACTTCTCGCTAAAGGTGGTGACGGAGAAGCAATGCGAAGCGGCTCAGGCGCTAGCTGAGCATCTCGACTGCAAAGATGACCAGCGCGGGTTGCGCATGTTGGATGAGCTGCTCGAATACACAACAATGCTGGTCCGCCTTTTGAACGATTGGCAAAGAGAACACAATGGCAGCACCAAATAAATTCACGGTCCACACGCGCATTGCGATGTTGGAAAACGCGGTCACGGAGTTGAAGAAAGAAAACTCTGAACTCAGAGTGCATCTGAAGGGAGCGCTCGAGACTGCTGTCAATGACGCGAAGAACACTATTCAGGATTCAATCCGCATTCCGCAAGACGGCAGAGATGGGCGTGAGGGAGTTGACGGAGTTGACGGCGCCACTGGCGCAACTGGTCCGTCGGACCGGCCGGCGATGTGCTCTACATCGGTCCCGATGAACTGTTTGTGGAAGTCAAGAAGCTGCGCCGCGCGATAGTAGAGCGGCACGCTGCATATATCGCACGCATCGTTCATAACATTGAAGTACTCGGGCGCCCAGAACATCAGAGTAACTCGTACCGACACTTTCGCTCACTGCTTCAAGACCTACTTCGCGACATCGAGGCACTGCGGTGATAGGGCAATTTTACAATTTACAAGGGCAAATCGCGCCGCACTTTTTCCCTGGGGTCGGTGACACTGCGCTTTTAGGGATAGTGGTAGCGGTCACTGTACCTCTTGGCTATGAGAACGCAGTTAGCGCGATGATCCACACTGACAACAATCAGCTCGTTCCGAACTCACAGTGGGATTTTGCTCCGTCATCTGGCGGGTGTGCCCCAATCGGATATGGCGATCCACTGATGATTCAGGTCGATTGTACTTATTTAGATTTCGTGCCGTGCGTAGGGCAGCGCGTCTCGTTCGACGTGATCGCAGCAGAGTACGGCGCAGTAGCAACGAATCTGGTGGCGCTATGACTTTAACGCCCGAGCATTTGCAGCGCATTCGAGATGCTGCTCAGAAAAAAGGGTCGATGCTGACGGATCAGGAAAGAGAGATTGCTCTCTACGGCAGCGTCGAGTATGAGCGGCAGCAAAAGGAAAAAGAGATTACGCCATCGCCTTTCGCGAAGCGCTTACCGCGTTGCGAATTCGGTGAGAAATAAATGAGCCGTCCAATCATGATTTCACTGCGCGAGATCACTGCTGCGGATCCGAAGTTCCCGCGCCTCGTCGATGATTACGCGGCAGCACTCAGCAAGGGCTTTAAGTTTCCGCCAATCGTTTGCAGAGTGAGTGAAGGCAAGATCACCGTCCAAGATGGGCACCACAGAGTGGCGGCTGCATTGCGCATGGGGAAGACGCACATCGAGGCATACGTTCGGTGACACGCTTGCAGGCAATATAAGGAGAAGACACGAAATCGCAGAAGAACTTTTGGAGACGGAAATGTTCGAGACACGAGAAGCACAGATCGCAGAGACAGACAAGCAAGAGCAAGCTGAAGCAGCCAAATCTCACACTTGGGTGAACTTCACGCAGGCGCCAGCACTCACTGACGCGCAACTCGTGCGTGCGCGATGCCGCTCAGAAGTGCGGTCGTCCATTAACAGACGCCGAGCGCTCTGCCCGTTCTTGGCGCGACGCAAGGGTCAAGCGCAGAGCGCGTATTTTGCCCTGCATAAAAGTTTGCGGCTGCGCGTGAGACCTCAGCCGCGATAGTGCAGAGCGGGATTCCCCTCGCAAGGACGCGCTCTGCACAAAAGTTCTCGTTCTGGTGGCTGTAGAGAAACTGCTCAGCCATCAGATACGGGGAGATGAGGAAATATGAGCCGTTCCGTAACTGTTGTGATGAGAAACCTGCCCCTAGATTTCACGAATGAAGAAGTTGCAGCGTCGCTCTGGGCGACTTTCGGCATAAACGCCGATCCGCAGCAAATCGCACGTCTTCAGGAGACTTATTCCAAGCAGGCTTTTATTCTGCTAACGGACGACAATCTTGTCGAGTTTCTCAGTCGTAACTTTGCCGAGACGGCAGTGCTCCGCGACCAAAAAGCACCGCCGCATTTTGTGACCGCAGCTAATCCGCGTTTCCGCATCTCGTCAGTCACGGTCGAACTGCCCGACGGCAAGACAGAGTACAACCGCGTGGGCGTAAGAAAATTGTAGCGTAACAATTCTCAAGAGATTATGGGAGCGCCTCAGCCTCCCGCGCTGCCTCTGCTCACTCCCTACAGTGCGAGATTGAGGCGCTCCTCCCCCTTTTTCAAACGGAGACGAAATGTCACGAAAAACTCCTAAGCCGCCCGTTGGAAGTCGTGTGTGGTATCTCGACGCGCCGGAGAAGCCGAGCAAAGAAGTCATCCGCGCTGCTGCAATCGCGCTTCACAAAATTCTTGGAATACAAAGCCCCGCCGTCAGGCTGAGAGGAAGAAATAATGTCAACAGCGATCACAGTCTCACAGCGCCATCTCGCTCTGCCGGAATGCGCTCTCTTTGCGCCATGTGAACTCAACATCAGCGCCGCTTGCACGCCAGATGAATTCCGCCGCATCGGTGCGGCTTTGGTTGCGCTCGACACCGCTGATGAATTGTGGACCTGTGATCTATCGCAGTATGCCATCACAAGATGGGGCGCGGAGGACGGTTTGAAGTTGGCGCACGAGGCGACCAAACTCAGCGTCGCTTACTTGAAGCGCCGAGCCAGAATTGCTGAGAGATTCGATCCCTCACGTCGCTTTCCGAATATGACTGCCGAGCACTATCGCGGTCTCTGCTGCTTTCCAGTTGAGTTCACGGACGCATGGTTGCCGACTGTAGTAGAGAAGGGATTCAGCGCCAAAACTCTCCGTGCTTTGTGCGTCGAAGCCTACGGGAGTGATCCGAAAGGGGGCTATTCAAAGAACAAGAAGCGCTTGGTCGCAATTCCAGAAACGCTCTTCGCCCGCTTCAAAGAACTGTCACCAGCCCCCAAAGTCTGTGTGTTCATCGAAGAGGTACTGATGGACTGGGCGAACAACGCGACACCCGAGACGCAAGCTCGTGTCGCCGCTGCGCTGCTCACGCGCGAGAAGAAACACAGCATCAGCGCCACGTAGCCGAGCGGAATGCTAAGAAAGCCGAGAAGCGCGGAGCAAAGGAAACACTTCGCGCCCAAAGGGAAGCTGAAGCGTTCGCGAGAAAAGAAGAGATTGCTGCATTCAGAGAGGCTGAGCGTGCAAAGCTCGCTGCGGCCAAAGAAGCAGAACGAGCCGCGGCTGTAGCTGCGAAAGCAAAGAAAAAAGCGGTGGAGCACTGCGCCAAGATAGCGCAGTACACCGAGCGCCAGGGGAAAAAGTCACAGTTTGCGACACAAGCTGATGCGGATGAAGTCATAAAAAATGCTCTCCATTTGGAAAGCTACGCCTGCGATTGCGGCCAATTTCATATTAGGAAGCGCGTAGGAACGTCTAGGATCAATGATCCGGCACCGGACCATGCTGAGCCAACGTCCGACTTACGCTGAGCGGAGAGCAGCGCAAAAGAAAAGCGCCCAAGCAATTTCTGCCTGAGCGCTGAGTGCGACGGGGAAAATCTACAAACGAACCTTGATGTCCGTATGCACGTGCTGGCTGCGGAAGAGTTCAGCAGTGCGCCCGCTCTTCGCCAGTGCTAGTTTGTGCTCAGCGTCCGACACGGCTCGTGTCACCGCTTTCTGAACTCCCAGCAGATAGTGAAGATCCGCCGCAGCGTCCCGCGCCAGAAGAAGGCGCAGAGAGTTTTTCTGGCTGATGGTTAACGTCGAGAGAAACTGCCCCGCGTGTGAGTGATGATGAGGTGTTTTAGAATGATGGACAGCCATTTGTCGGTCCTCCATGACCGGTACTTGGTGAGGACTCGTTCAGCGTTGACGCGCTGAGCGGGTCCGTTACTTGCTGAGGGACTTCTTTGCTGCTGACTTCGCTTTGACTCCCTTCCGTATACGGTCGCATGCGACACAATGCAGCAGACCTTTCTTCAAACTGGCGCCACCGAATACATTTTCCGGTGCAAGCGGATGTCCCGCCTTCTCGCACTTCTTCAGTTCTGGATTCTTCAACCTCGCTGCTTTGTAGAGCGCCATAAATTGCTTGCTATCCTTCTTCATTTGCCCTCCCTGTTTGATTTCCGATGACGTTGGATGAACTCTTCGACCGCTTTGCGGATGAGCGCCGATACGGTCTCGTCTTCCGCAGCAGCAATCTCTTCGAGCGCTTCCAAGTCCCGCTCTTTGATTCTTACTGCCGTGAGTGTTTTTGCCATGAAGATAATGTATCACGATTGTTATACAAATGCAATACGGTGAAATGGCACTGAGGTGCTACGCACGCGGGTGTAAAATCCGAGCGGAGGTTGCTTAATGGCGGAAAAGAAGAAACCTGCGGAATACAAGAAGCAGATTCAATCCCTGCACGTAGTTGCTGTAAAGAAAGGGCAACACAACGTCAACGCTCCCGAACATGCGACATGGGGTACATTGAAGTGTGCTTCATGCTCTGATGAATTTCTGATTGGTCCGCCACGGATGTTTGGTGTGTTTGAAGAAACAAATGAGTACGTGACGCGCTTGCGAGAAATCCTTGCTGTGGATCATAAGCAGGGTAAGCCGCATCGGGACGATCACGATCTCGGTGCGTGAATCTACCAGAAGAGCACCAGCCGCGCTGGGAAGTGATGTGCGGTTGTCAGCGAGTCCGCTTCCGTATTTTGAGCACGCTCGGGTCTAGCTTTGCTAGGTCACGCAGGTCCTGCACAGCATCAAGAAACCGCGGCTTCCGCCAAGCTAGAAAAGCATCTGCCGGATTATTGAAGTTATCCGTGGCTTGGATGAGTTTGTCAATCGCCGGGTGCTTTGGGAATACCATAGCCATCGAATGCGCCCTCTTGATGGGATACATGAGTTTGTTCCAGTCAGAAGCCTGTGCAGGGGTCTGGGGTTGAGGAGAACCGCTGTAGACGGTGCAGTACCAGTCGAGCAAATCATACGTCTCGTCGGCTTTGGCGTATAGATCGAACCACTTCTGTTGGATCCAAGATTCTTCTGCATTATCCAGAGTTCTCCAGCCGACGTAGAGCGCGCAAATCGCCACCACGAGTGCGGAGATTGCAACCCAATCAAGTGAACCGAGGAAACTGAGCAAGCGGCACATTTCCGAGTGGATTCTACCATTCTCTAAATCGCACTGTCCCGGTTCGCCCGGTAACCGTCGTAATCTGGCTTGCTCAGCGCTGCTCCCTTATCGTGACCGAGGTAGGAGGGCAAAAGCATTGGAAAAAACAGTAACAGTAGAGCGATTTTCCCGCAGCAGTGTGGTGACTTTTGGGACTGGCTCAGATGTTCTGAGATTCATTGCTGGCTTTTTACGCGCTTACGAACGCTACGGCGATAGCGGCGCTCAGATGATAGTGGTTGAATCTAGTGCAGATCACCACGGATACGTGCAGGTCGCACCGCTCGATAAGAAGAACACCAAGGCGATGAGCGCCGCAGCGGGGAAGTGAGCCTGTTGTGATACCATCGTTTGCCTAGAAAGGTGGGGCACGCAATGGCAAAAGCGCCTCGCGGTGTCTATGTACCAGTCAAGAATCTGCATTTCACCAAGGACAAAAAGGGATCAAAGTGGCTGCGCGTGTCGGGAAACTCTCCGGCAAAGAACTGAAGCGACTCATCACTTTCCTTGACCAGTTGCGCTGAAGCCTGCGCTCCCGAGTTCGTTGCAAATTTTGCAAAACTAGGGTGAAAAACAGCGGGACGGAGCAGCATCAGGGAGCAAGTTAAGTTATTGAGAACACACCCAAGTGCTCTCTTTTCAATGAGTGGATGGCAAATTGAGAATCTTCCGTCCTAACCCCTAGACGATAGCGCCATCCGGGAATTCGATTATAACAAAGCGTTCCTGCGGGATTTTTTTTGGGAAGATCCGCGATTTTTTTATCGGGAGAAACTGTTTCCACAGTGTTTAGCGGTTTATACTGAGAACAACTCTAGAGTTAAACACCCCAACGTCTTCTTAAATGTAGCGGTAAATGTGTATTGGTCATCACCCAAACAAAATTAATCCATTCCTAGATTCAGGATATAAGAAGGAGTTCCGAACATGCCAAAAGCAAAATCCCCCTCCATCGGCAAGAAGAATAAAGCGCAAAGCGTTGTAAATAACCCGGCGATACCGGATGCGAATGCGATGACAGCGGAAACGCCGGTCGACAGCACGAACCAGGTTGTGGAGACGAACCTCAAGGCGCAAGCAGCAGCGGCTGGTGCGACCGGGCAATCGGTTGCGGCCGCTTCTCCCGACACGAGAAAGTTCGAGCTGCACAAGACTGAAACCCGCAGAAACCTTGTTCCCATCAATATTGAAGATGAGATCCGGCGGCGCGCTTATGAGATTTTTGAGCAGCGCGGCCACGGTCCAGGCGGCGAAGTGGAAGATTGGTTTGCGGCTGAACGCGAAGTACTGCAGCGCTATCGCCAACAGAGAGCATAGACATCAAGTTCCCAAAAGAGGCGAAGTGTACGGCGCATGACCCTTTGGGCCTGCCGGGAGCATGGCTCGAATAGGCCCTTCGCGGTTGCCTCACTTGAAGGTTTCTGAAAAAATAGGCCGGGGTTCCCCACATGGCGGAAATTGGTAGT
>CAVTHZ010000017.1:0-124213 GCA_963734675.1 uncultured Acidobacteriaceae bacterium | reverse complement strand
GCGTGCAATCGATCTTCTCCGGCTTTCCCTTCCAGACCGACGACGGCGAGTTCCTTGATGAACGGCGATTTCAGGTAGTGCGCTTCGATTTCCTCCGGATAAACGTTCTTGCCGTTGCTGAGGACGATGACTTCTTTCTTGCGGCCGGTCAGAAATAAGTTATTGTGCGCATCGAAATAGCCGAGATCGCCGGTGTAGAACCATCCATCGCGCAGAACCGCTGCGGTCGCGTCGGGGCGGTTCCAGTAGCCTTTCATTACAACTGCGCCACGCAGCACGACTTCGCCGGAGGCGGGGCCGCCATCGTCATTGGGTTGGAGATCAACGATTTTAGCTTCGACTCCTTTGAGGGCCTTGCCCACCGAGCCGATTACATTGTTGCGCGGAGGATTCGCGAAGACTGCCGCGGTAGTTTCTGTCAGCCCGTAGGCTTGCAGTACGTCGATGCCAAGGTTGTAAAAATCCTCGGCGATATCTGGATCGAAACGCGATCCCCCGGTGACGAGATAACGCATCTTCGAGCCCAGGGTCTGGTGTACTTTTTTGAAGAAAATCGGTCCAAGGTTGATTCGGAGTTTTCTCAAGGCCCGATTGAGTGCTAGAAGTCCGCGGAAAATGTTCTGTGTTACCGTTCCCCGTTTCCTCACCTCTTCAAAAATGCGCGCGTGAATCAAATAGAAGAACTGGGGCACGACCGCAAATGCAGTGATATTGCGCTCGCTCAGAGCGCGCAATAATTCGGTCGTGTTCAGGGTTTCGAGATATACGACGCGCGAGCCTTTCACCAGGGGGAGGAGAAGATTGGCCATCTGCGCGAGGACGTGAAACATGGGAAGAACGCCGAGCAGCGCGTCTTCCGGGCCGACTTCGACCCAGTTGAATACAGCTTCGACTTCGCCGAGAAAGTTGGCGTGGGTGAGCATCACGCCTTTGGGATCAGCTGTGGTTCCGGAGGTGTAGAGCAGGGAAGCGATGTCGTCCGGCGAGGATGGTGCGGGCTGAAAATTTCCCGGACCGGATTCAAAGATTGCAAGCAGGTTGGCCAGCGAAGATCCGCCGATTGAATCTTGCGCGGCCTGGTCGGGGTCCATGAGCACGAGGCTGACGTTCGAGCCTACGAGGGCCTCGTGGGCGATCTTCGTATGCTTGGAATCGCAGAAAAGAACGGGGCTGCCACTATCTTTTAAAAGTTTGGCGAGTTGATCGGCATGGAGCGCGGTATCGAGCGGGACAATGGTGCACCCGGCTGCGATGGTTCCGAAATATACGGCGACCCAGCGGGGGTGGTTGTCAGCCAATAGAGCCACGCGGGTGCCGCGGGGAAATCGATTTTCGGCCGCCCAACGCCCGACGGATTCGGCCATGCGGCGGAGTTCCGCATAGGTGTGACTCTCAAGTTGATCGTGACGTTGCAGTTGGACAGCGGGATTTTTGGGCCAGCGTTGCGCGCATTCTACGAAGCGGTCATAGAAAGTGGGCATGGGAAAGTGGGCATGGGTCGAGGCGAATATACACGAAAATTATGCGGGCCGCCGAAGGGACCGAGGCCAAGAAACCGTCCGCAATAAGGGGAACTTGGGCGAGGATTGGTTAAAATTGTGCACCATTTTTCGTTCCCGGCGGCATCTGGTGCGTCTGCTTCTTATCACTGCTCCCCTCATCTAATTATGCTAGGCTAAAAGAGATAATCTGGGGCAGTTCCCGCCCGATGAAGGACTTCAGCGTTTGATCAACACATTTATAGGCAAGATTTTTGGGACGAAGAACGAGCGGTTCGTGAAGTCCCTGAGGCCGAACGTCGCGGCCATTAACGCGCTCGAACCGGAGATGCAAAAGCTCACGGACGATGAGTTGCGGGCCAAGACGGACGAGTTCCGGCGGCGGATCCAGGAGCACATGAGCCGGCTGGATGCCTCGCAGGCGCGAGAGTTGGAAGCCGATTTAGAAGACGATCCCGACCGTGTGAAGCGGCTGGAAAAGGAGCGGCATGAGGCGCTCGAAGGAAGTGCTGGACGAGATCCTGATCGAAGCTTTTGCCGTGGTTCGCGAGGCCGGGCGGCGGGTTCTGAACATGCGCCACTTCGATGTGCAGCTGATTGGCGGCATGGTGCTGCACAAGGGCAAGATCGCGGAAATGAAGACCGGCGAAGGCAAAACGCTGGTGGCGACGCTGCCGGTGTATCTGAATGCGCTGAGCGGGCGCGGCGTGCACGTAGTTACGGTCAATGATTATCTGGCCAAGCGCGACTCGGAATGGATGGGCAAGCTGTATCGCTTTCTGGGGCTGACCGTGGGCGTGATCGTCCACGATCTTGATGACGAACAGCGCCGAGCCGCCTATGCCGCCGACGTAACTTATGGCACGAACAACGAATTTGGCTTCGACTACCTGCGCGACAACATGAAGTTCGATTTGAAGGATTGCGTGCAGCGCGGGCACAACTTCGCGATCGTCGACGAAGTCGATTCGATTCTGATCGATGAGGCGCGGACGCCGCTGATCATTTCCGGAGCGAGCGAGGAATCGACCGACAAGTATTATCAAGGTCAACCGCATCATTCCCAAGCTTGAAAAGGGCGAAGAACTTGATGTCGCCCCCGGCGAGCCGGCGCAACTGACCGGCGACTTTGCGATCGACGAGAAGCACCGCAACATCACCGTCACCGACGAAGGCTGGGAGAAAGTCGAAGAACTGCTCGGCATCGGCAACATCGCCGATCCGGAAAACTGGCCTCTGAAGCATCACGTCGAAACGGCGATCAAGGCGCATGCGCTCTATCGCCAAGATGTGGAATATGTGATTAAAGACGGCGAAATCATCATCGTCGATGAATTCACCGGGCGCATGATGCCGGGGCGGCGCTGGTCGGACGGTTTGCATCAGGCGATTGAAGCCAAGGAGGGCGTCAAGATCGAGCGCGAGAATCAGACGCTCGCGACGATCACCTTCCAGAATTATTTCCGCATGTTCAAGAAGCTGGCGGGCATGACCGGAACGGCAGAGACGGAAGCGGCGGAGTTCGACAAGATCTACAAGCTGGAAGTCGTCGTTATTCCGACCAACAAGCAGTTGCTGCGGTCGGAAAATCCCGACGTTGTTTACCGCACGGAAAAAGAAAAATACTTTGCCGCTGCGGATGAAATTCAGCAGCTCAGCAAAAGGCCAGCCGGTGCTGGTAGGCACGACGTCGGTCGAAAAATCCGAACGTCTCTCGAAGCTGCTGAAGAAAAAAGGCGTCAAGCACGTCGTGCTGAACGCGAAGTTCCACGAGCGCGAAGCCGAAATCGTGGCGCAGGCGGGACGCAAGGGCATGATCACGATCGCCACCAACATGGCCGGCCGCGGCACGGATATTCTGCTGGGCGGCAACCCCGAATTCATGGCCAAGCAGGAAATGGTGAAGAAGGGAATCGCGCAGCAGTTGCGCGTGGCTCAGGGCAAGATCGAAGGGCCGCAGGAAGACGGCAAGATTTCGCTCTTCTATTACAACGGAAACGAATACACCGTTCCGACGGACAAATGGACCGAGGCCCTCAGCCGTTACAAAGTGCATACCGATAAGGAGCACGACGAAGTCACCGCCGTCGGCGGACTGCACATTCTCGGCACCGAGCGGCACGAGTCACGGCGCATCGACAACCAGCTTCGCGGGCGCGCCGGACGCCAGGGCGATCCCGGCTCCTCGCGCTTTTATCTCGCGCTCGAAGATGACCTGATGCGCATCTTCGCCAAGGAATGGGTTTCGAATCTGCTGCAGAAGGCTGGGCATGGAAGAAGGCGTGCCGATCGAGTCCAAGATGATCAGCCGCCGCATCGAGACGGCGCAGAAAGCGGTCGAAGCGCAGCACTTCGAATCGCGCAAACATCTGATCGAGTACGACGACGTGATGAACAAGCAGCGCGAAGCCGTCTATGGCCTGCGCCGCCGCCTGCTTGAAGGCATGGATCAGAAGGATCTGATTCTCGAAGATTATGTCTCCGCCATCCTCGGCGATCTGATGGAGGAATATTGCCCGGCGAAAGGCGCACGTCGACGATTGGAATATCAAAGGGCTGAAAGATGCAGTCTTCACACGCTTCGGCGTGGATTTCCTTGCCGAGGGCGTCAAGCCGGAGACACTGAATCGCCAGGAACTCGGCGATGCGATTTTCGAAAAGCTGAAAGAGCGCTACGAGGCGAAAGAAAAGCTCATCGGGCCGGAGGCCATGCGCCATCACGAGCGCATGATCATGCTCAGCGTGATCGACCAGCAGTGGAAAGATCACCTGCTCAGCATGGATCACCTGAAAGAGGGCATCGGCCTGCGCGGCTACGGCCAGCACGATCCTCTGGTCGAGTACAAAAAAGAATCGTTCGACATGTTCGAAGCGATGCTGCAGCGCTTCCAGGAAGACACGGTACGCTACCTCTACCTGATGCAGATTCTGGAGCGGCCGCCGGAGCCGCCGCCGCCACCCGGAGGCCGTGCGGACACTACCGGGCGCAGGAGTTCCCGCGCAGCGCGGTGGACGATGGAAACGGGCAGGCGTCCTCCGCGGATGGTTTCAACCTCTGCCGACGAACTGGAAGAAGCCTTCATGCGCCGCAAGCGGCGCGAGCTGGAGCAGGCGCGCATGGCAGGCGGCGGCGACGCGCAGCCGGTGCAGCAGGTCGTGCGGGCGCAGGAGAAAGTCGGACGAAACGATCCTTGCCCTTGCGGGTCGGGCAAGAAATTTAAGAAGTGTCACGGGGCGTGAGGGCTCTCCATGCTTTGTCCTTTGAGCAAACGCCCGATGTATTTTGCTGCCGGGGGCAGAATGCATAGGTCCTTCGCTTCGCTCAGGATGACAAAATCTTAGCAGCCTTGAAGGTCATCTCCTTTGCGTCGCTGCGCGTTTCCCGCTTCCAATCTGCGAACAATGTCGCGTAGTTCTTCTGAATGTACTGCTCATGACTGACGTCTAACTTTTTTGCCGTGGCATCTATCCATTTTGGCGAGCCTTCGATTTCGCAGAAGTTTCCAATCGGGGTTTCGTCGACTACTACTTGCCCGTTGCCATCGGTCCACTCGGCGCGAAATTTTTCGTAGCGAAACGATGGCGCATATCCCAGCGCGAGCAAGATTAATTCCATCTGCTTCCCATCGTCGACAACGGTTTCGAGTTCGTCGCGGCTGCTGTGGCGGCCGATCTTCTTGCCGGACTTGTGGGTCAGAGTCCATTTCTGGCCGTACTGGCGCAGGCGCAGCAGCTGTTTTCGTTTCCGCAGCAACTGGCCGGGAAGGTCGTAGAGAGTGTTCATCTCGTGTGTGCGGCGGGTTTCAATGTGAAAGCCTGCCTGACGCAAGGCGTGCGACAGAGTCTTCATGTCCTTGACGCGGAACTTGATTTCGATTTCCTTATTTGCCGCCATAAAAGTCAGTATAGATTTGCTCTGCAGATGCATCCAAATATCCAGATGGTAGATTGCTACAAGGAGGATTTATGTCGAGAGTTCGTTCGTGGATGACAACGGCAGCGTTGGCATCTTCATTGGCCTTGATGTCTTCGGCGGCGTGGGCGGCCACGCAGACTTTCACCGGAAAAGTGAGCGACGCCATGTGCGGAGCCAAGCACAGCGAGGGCGTTGACCCGGCAACCTGTGTGCGCGCCTGCGTGAAAAAAGGGGCGAAGTACGCACTGGTTGTGGGAGACAAAGTTTACACGCTGGACACTTCGGACCAGGCGACGCTGGCCAAGCTAAACGATCTGGCATGGCAGCAGGCAAAGGTAAAGGGCTCAGCCAACGGAGACACAATTACCGTGCAATCCGTGAGTGCAGCCAAGTAGCCACTGCCGGTTTTGAGCGAATGGAAGCCTGCCGGCCTGTGCTGGCGACGTCGTCTGAAGCCCTAGGCCGGACAGTCTTCCCATTGCAGGGCTTGTAGCGGGCCAACCATGAGCAGCCAGCTGAGAACTCCTAGCAGGCTAACGAGGGCCGCCAGGTAGAACGCCCAGTGGAAGTTTCCGGTGCGCTGCAATAGAAATCCCGTGGCGGCGGGTGCCACCGCGCCCGATAGATTGCCCATGCACTGCTGGACTCCGGTCCAACGTCCCGCCATGCGTGGACCGGCGAGGGTCTGAGCGGCTGAGTACAGGCAGGTTCCGGTAAGACCCATCGAGACTCCAACCAGGATTAGCATCCAGGCATAGAGGTTTTCTGGGGCCAGTACTGCCGCAACCAGAAATACGCCTACGGCCACACTTCCAGCCACCGCCAGGGTTTTCCGGACCAAGGTGACCGAGCCGCCGGTTGAGATCCAGAGATCGGCGAGTTTTCCAGCGATTGCGGAAGATACGGCATACGCCAGGAATACCACCGCGGCCAGTCTAGCCATCGGATTCAGCGACAGTCCGCGGGCACGAGTCAGATAATAAGGCAGCCAGGTGAGCAGGAAATATAACGGATAAGCCAACGCAAAATGGGAAACCCACATACCCCATGCCGGCCTCCGTCGAGCGATGGCCAACATGCCGGATAGAGGGGAGGGCGGTGTCGTGTGGGCCCGCTCGCGCTTGGGCATCCAGGCGACCCATGGCAGCAGCCAAAACAACCCCGCCACACCGACCACGATGAAGAATGGCCGCCATCCGAATTGGCTGACGACGCTTCCGCCGATCAGAAATCCTACGGCCGGTCCCAGTGCAAGCCCGGCGATTATTACGGAGTTGGCAAAGCCGCGAGACTGTTCATCGAAATAGGTGCATAGGATTTTTCCATAGGAGGGAAAGGATACGGCCTCTCCGAAACCCAGGACAATGCGCGCGGCCAGGAGCGCAGCAAATCCGTGGAGTATGCCGGTGATCGCCGTGGTACCCGACCACGCCAGAAATCCTAAGGCGAACACCCACTTCACGTCGAAACGGTCCACCAGCCAGCCGGAAACAAGATGCATGAGCGAATAAGTCCAGAAAAATGCGGAGAGCAGCGTTCCAAGCTGCGCGGCGGTAATACCCATCTCGTCCTTGATTAGAGGAGCGGCAATGGAAAGATTGCTGCGGTCGATGTAGTTGATGACGACAGACAGGCCGAGGAGAAAGAGCAACCTTCCGCGGCCTGAAATCGAGGGGATCGTTGGTGTGCGGTCGAGCAGATCATCAGGAATCAGACCGCGAGTTAAGGACATAGAAGCGAGGCCGCGATAGCGCAACGATTGTACACTGCGACTAACTGAACGTAGGCAGCTTCACGAGGTCATCTTTCGGGACTACTTCGACCGGTTCGCCGGCCTTGCGCCATGCGGTCAGCCCGCCGACAATCACGAACGTGTTGAACCCTTTTTCCCGCAGCATGTGCGCCACCCGGGCGCTCGTGGCTTCGCGCGCTCAAGTGCAGTAGAGATAAATGTCCTTATCTTTGGGAAGATTCTTGATCTCTTCTTCAAGATTGTTGGGCTCGATGCGAATCGAATTCTTGATGCGGGCCGCGCCTGAGTCGTAATAGCCGTGGCTGCGCACGTCGACGATCAGCACGTGGGGCGCATCTGCAGAGGCCAACCGGCGCGCCAGTTCTTCCACCTGCACCCTGGGCACGACCTTATAGGGCTTATTTTTCTCGTACTGCATAATGCGATACACGGCGTAAACCACTAATGCGGCGATGACCACTGCTTCCATGGCTCGGCCGGCATCGTGGAAGCCGCGAAAAACCGCAGCCAGAAAATCGCGGGAGAGATATCCAACCAGAAGATAGGTGAGCGAATAGAGGGCAGCACCCGAAAACTCAAGCCGCAGAAATTGCCAGAAGCGCATTTTCATACTGCCTGCAAGCGGGGCAGCCATGGTATTGACGCCGGGAATAAATTTGGCGATCACCAGCGTGATTTTTCCGCGTTTGTAGAACGACTCCGCTGAACGCAGGATGCAGGTTTCCGGATTGATCGACACCCGGCAGAGAAAACCGAGCAGAGCCCAGCCCATGTAGCGGCCAAGCCAGAATTGAATGACATCACCGAGCATTAAAGCGGCGATGGCGGCGAGAAGGATATAGGGTGCAAAGAGCGCGTGGGATGCCACAGTGGCCCCAGCGGCTACGAGAGCAATCGCCGCGGGGAAAGGTAGCCCGAGAGATTCGGCCAGCAGAAGACCGAAAGTCAGGCCGTATCCGTGGCGCGCCATTAGCGAAACTAAATCCATTAAACCGAGTCCATAAACAGGGATTGGATCAGCTGCAACTGGAAAGGGTTCAGTATAAACAAAGCCGGATCGTTGTCTGGGAGACAACATCCGGCTCCGTGCGGGAGCGCCATTTCAGGAGTAACTTCCCGCGCAGGGTGAGTAGTGGCGGCGGCCGTCACTCGGAGTCCCCCGGGCCCTCTTCGGGTCGGCGCATGCTAACAACGTGCCTTTTCGTAAAGCTTCGACTGAAGCCGCCGCCGTTGGTTGGCCCGCGTCTGCAACGGAACAAGTACCTCGGCGACTTTCCTTTCGGGAGTGCCGGGGAGAGTTGGTGGACCGCCTTCCCGCGAGTCCACCTCGCATGCCGAATGCGTCTCGTTAGCCTTTCCGTGTTTGGCGGACGCCCCGCCAACTGCTGGAATTATGTGCCGGGCGAGAGAAAAATGTCTGTGAGCCTTGTCACCGATCTGCGTGAGGACGAGCAGTAGCCGCGGTTGAATTGGGGAATAACGGAAAGAGCGGAGCGGCCTAGAGCCGCTCCTGCGCAGGCGTTCCTAGGTACCTACTTGCTCATTGAGTCATTGTTCATCGATCCGCCCTTTAGCATTGTGACGCTCATGATGTGGATCGAACCCTTGTCAGCGTAAACATGAGCACTCAGTTTGACGTGATGCCCTTCATGACCCTTTACTTCCTCCGGATTCATGATGTCCCAGGTCTTGCCGTCTTTGTCGTTGACGAAAACAGTCTTGTCGCCTTCGACCTTGACAGTTCCCTTCAGGGTCATAAGCGGAGCTTGCGCTGCGCCCTGGTCGGCCTGGGTTTGTGCCATGTTGTTGTTTTGTTGTGCGAAAGCGCTCAAACAGGTGGTAAAGGCAACTGCCAGCAGAAAAATCATTAATTTCTTCATCGTCAATCTCCTTGTTGTGGAATCTGAAAAAATCGGCCAGATTGATGCTGCTATTTCTGTACGTTCCGGACCCGCAAACGGATTGGTGCGCTGGAAATGTTAGATAGGTTGGTGTACGCGCAGGAGGAAGAGGTTGCTTGGGGCTGTAAATCGATTCTCATAACGCTGACGCTGAGGACTATCGGCGGGGATGGCCGCCCGTTGCTACCAAGTAGCTACAAAGCTTATCTTTAGAATTCTGATCTGAATTGTGATTTGGATTGTGATTTGAATTCTGAATAGAGCGTCGAGTTAGAGAACGTTGAGTTCTATGAACGTGCTGGTGGTGAATTCGGGAAGCTCCAGTCTGAAGTTTCAGGTGATTGCCACCGATCTGGAGCGAATCAAACAGCATAGAGATGATCGGCTTTGCCGTGGCGAGATCGAAGGCATCGGCAGCGAGGCGGTTTTTCATTTTCGCAACCGCTCTGGGTTTGCCCAAACTCTTACCAGTCCGTTGCACGATATTTCCAGCGCGCTGGACTATGTTGTCCGTTATATCGTTTCTGAAAAATCCGGCGTAGACGAAATCAAGAGCACTGCCGACATCCAGGCGGTGGGACATCGCGTGGTACATGGCGGGAGCCTTTTTACCGAGTCGGTGCGCATTGACGATAAAGTGTTACGTGGCATCGAAGATTGCATCGATCTTGCGCCGCTTCACAACCCGAACAACATCAAGGGCATTCAGGCCATTCGGGAAATCTTCGGAGCGGATCTGCCTCAAGTGGCAGTCTTCGATACCGCGTTCCACCATTCGATTCCTGAGCAGGCTTATCTCTACGCGGTTCCCTATCATCTGTACCGACGCTACCGCGTGCGCCGGTATGGCTTTCACGGAACATCGCACCGTTACGTGGCGTTCCGTTACCGCGCCCTGCGCGGGTTTACTCGGGAACAGACCAACATCATTTCTTTTCACCTTGGCAATGGTTGTTCAGCGGCGGCGATCAAGGCGGGAAGTTCGGTAGACACTTCGATGGGAATGACGCCACTGGAGGGCCTGGTCATGGGCACGAGATCCGGGGACCTGGATCCAGCGCTGGTGACCGTGATTGCGCGCAAGGAAGGGTTATCGCCGTCGGAGGTCGATACTTTGCTCAACACGCAGTCGGGATTGCTCGGCATTTCCGGGCTGACCAATGATATGCGTGAATTGCTGGAAGAATTAAACGAACATAACGACCGCCGTGTACGGCTGGCAATCGAAGTATTTTGCTATCGAGCGCGAAAATACATGGGCGCTTACCTGGCGGCCATGGGCGGAACGGACGCGATCGTCTTTACCGGCGGTATAGGGGAGAATTCCGCCGATGTTCGCGCACGCATCTGCGCCGATATGGAATGGGCCGGGCTAAAGCTCGATCAGAAGAAAAATCAGCAGACCGTGGGACGCGAGGGCGAGATCAGCGCCCCCGGTTCCAGGCTGCGAGCCTATGCGATTCCGACGGACGAAGAACTACTCATCGCGCGCGATACCGTGCGAGTAATTCTCGGCGAGCCGCATCCTTCTTAGCCGCTAGTAAGGCCAAGTCCAATCAGCGAGGTCGGGCCTGTCGATGCCGAACTGATGCGCGTAGTTGCGGGCTTCGATCTGCTGATTCAGAAATTTCTCTTTTGCATGAGCGCCGATCCGCTGCAGCCTCGGCACGCGGTTGACCGCGTCCATGGCCAGGCTGAAGCGGTCAATGTTATTTTCGATCGCCAACTCCAGCGGTGTGTCGATGCTGCCTTTCTCTTTGTAACCCCGCACATGAATGTTCTGGTGATTGGTGCGGCGGTAGGCCAGGCGATGGATCAGTTGCGGATATCCGTGGAAGTTGAAGATAACCGGCTTGTCGACAGTAAAAAGCGAATCGAAATCAAAATCGGAAAGCCCGTGCGGATGTTCGCTGTTGGGTTGCAGCTTGAACAAGTCGATTACGTTAATGAACCGGATTTTAATATCGGTAAATTCCTTTCGCAGCAGGACTGTGGCGGCAAGCGCTTCCTGCGTCGGAATATCTCCGGCCGAAGCCATTACGAGATCGGGTTCGCCTGACTGATCGTTGCTGGCCCAATCCCACATACCAATGCCTTTGGTGCAGTGGGTGATTGCGGAATTCATGTCCAAATATTGCAGATGTTTTTGCTTGTCGCAGACGATGACATTCACGTAGTTCTGGCTACGGAGACAGTGATCGGCAACCGAGAGCAGACAATTCACATCGGGCGGCAGATAGATCCGCGTGACGTTCGCACTTTTGTTAACAACCACATCGAGAAATCCCGGATCCTGATGGGTGAAGCCATTATGATCCTGCCGCCAGACGGTCGAAGTAATGAGCAGATTCAGAGACGCAATCGGGTCGCGCCACGAAAGATGCCGGCATATTTCGAGCCACTTCGCGTGCTGGTTGAACATGGAATCGATGACATGTACGAAGGCCTCATAGCTGGAAAGAAAGCCATGGCGGCCGGTCAGCAAATAGCCTTCGAGCATTCCTTCCAGCGTGTGCTCGCTCAGCATTTCCATCACGCGGCCATCGACCGCGAGTTCGCCACCGTCATTGTCGTCGGGGAGGAATTCTTCGATCCAGAATTTCTTGCTCGCGGCGTAAATCGCATCGAGTTTGTTCGAGGTGGTTTCATCCGGTCCAAAGACACGAAAATTATTCCGGTTTAACTTCATGACGTCGCGCAGAAAGGCTCCCAGAGGCGGCGTGTTCTCGGTGAGAGTCTTTCCCGGAGCCTCGATTTTGGCGGCGTACTCGCGGAATTCGGGCATGCGCAGATTTCTTTGAGCCGTCCCCCGTTCGCATGAGGATTCGCGCTCATTCGCCGGTTGCCCTGCGGCGCCCAATCCCTGAACACAGAGGCCAGTCCTCCTTCCGAATCGAAAAATTCGGCGGGCTTCAGAGAGTGCATCCATTTCTCCAGGATTCGCAGTTGTTCGGCATCCTTCTTTACGTTGGGCAGGGGCACCTGGTGGACCCGCCAGAAGCCTTCGAGCAAATGGCCTTCGACTTCGCGGGGAGCCGTCCAGCCTTTGGGAGAGCGCAACACGATCATCGGCCAGTGCGGCCGGCTGATCGCTCCTCCGGAACGCGCGTTGTGCTGAACTTCGCGGATTTCGTGAATGCAATGCTCGGTGGTTGCCGCCATCGCCTGGTGCATCGTCAAAGGATCGGAACCCTCCACGAAATATGGCTTCCATCCGTAACCGTGCAACAGGCTCTCGAGTTCTTCGTGGGGGATTCGCGACGGCAGGGTGGGATTGTTGATCTTGTACCCATTCAGATGAAGGATGGGCAGCACCGCGCCGTCGCGCACTGGATTGAGAAATTTGTTAATGTGCCAGGAAGTTGCCAGAGGGCCAGTTTCGGATTCGCCGTCGCCAACTGCCGCGGCAACGATTAATTCGGGGTTGTCGAAAGCCGCGCCGCAAGCGTGCGAGAGAACGTAGCCAAGTTCTCCGCCTTCGTGGATTGAGCCTGGCGTCTCCGGCGTGCAATGGCTGCCTATGCCACCGGGAAAAGAAAACTGCTTGAAGAATTCGCGCAAGCCTTCGGGGTCCTGGCTCATCTCGGGATAGACTTCGGAGTAAGTTCCTTCCAGGTATGCTGGACCGAGGACGCCGGGAGCGCCATGGCCGGGGCCGGCGAGAAAAATCATGTCGAGATCGAATTTCTTGATGAGCCGGCTCAGGTGAACGTACATGAACGCAAGGCCCGGGCTCGTTCCCCAATGACCAAGAAGCCGGTTTTTAATGTGTTCGGGCTGCAGCGGTTCTGTGAGCAGAGGATTATCGACGAGATAAATCATTCCAAGGCCGAGGTAGCCGCATGCGCGCCAGCAGGTATCGATGGTTTTGAGTTCTTCGGGAGTGAGTGGCTTCCCGCTCACGGTCGAGCGAGTTTCACCGTAGGGGCTGAGTTCGAGGAGGTCGGCAGGGAGTGCGGTATCGACAATGCTCATAAATTGCTCCTGTGGATAGGCTATGCCCGGAGGTCGCTGGCTGACAAGAAAGCTCGGCAATTTGTAGATTCGCGAGCGTCCCGCGTGGATGCATACAAGAGAGACAAGGTTTATTTTATCGATGGTGGTGCGAACGAAGTGAGGGCGATTTTCTCGACCCTGATCGCGACTTCGAAGATAATCGTCTTCGCGGAACATCCACGAAGTGAGGTTAACGGTCGAGGGAAGGATGACAACTCGCATCGGAGCGAGCGCATCACATGAGGCACGCCGCGAGCCCGTTGCCTTGATTCGTCACGATGCGTTCGGATGTTGGTGAATCCGCGGCTTGCTGAAAGTGGGTCTTGTGCTTGGCCATGCGCTGGTTCGTGTTGGCAGGGGGGATATTAGGGGGTGCGGCGGCGTTCGCCCAACTCGCGCCGCAAGCGCCGCAGGCCGCCTATGAAGGACAGAACGTCAGCGCCGTTTCTCTGATTGCCAATCCGCATCGCGATCTCACGCCGTTCTATCCGCTGGTCAGTCAAAAGGCGGGCGAGCCTTATTCCAAAGAAAAAATCCAAGCATCCGCCGAGAAACTGAAGCAAGCCGGAAATTTTCCGAAAGTCGATGTGACGGTGGAACCGGAGGTCGCCGGCCTTCGCGTGAGCTTTCTTCTGGAACCGGCGTATTACATCGGAATCGTGAAGTTTCCGGGCGCTGAAAAGTATTTCTCTTATACACGCTTACTGCAGGTAGCAGACCTTCCAGACGAGGAGCCCTACGATCCCTCGCGCATTCCGCTTGCTGAAAAAGCGCTGGCGAAGTTCCTGCGATCGGAAGGCTATTTCGAGTCCAGTGTCCGTTCTGAAACCCAGATTGACGATTCCCATCAACTCGTCAACGTCAGATTCGTAGTGGAAACGGGAAAGCGAGCTCGTATTTCGTCGGTGACCTTTGAAGGTCCTGCTGCCGGCGAAAGTGCGCGGTTGAAACACGCAGTGCAATCACTACGCACGCGATTCTCCGGAGGCCTGTTGAAACCAGGAAAGCCATACACGCCGTCGCGCATTCGCGACGCAACCAGCGCGATGAAGCGCACGCTGCGAAAGCAACATCGCTTGGCGGCCACGATCAAGGAGAATCCGCCGCACTTTAATCCGGCAACAAACCGGGTTGAAGTTTCATTCGAAGTAAAGGTCGGGCCTGTGGTAACCGTTCGCACAGTCGGCGCGAGGCTTACGTCCTTGCCTTTTCTTGAAGGGCGAGAAGAAAGAAAACTGATTCCAATTTATTCCGAAAGCGCTGTGGACAAAGACTTGGTGGACGAGGGCCAACGCAATCTCACGGACTATTTTCAGAAGAAAGGTTACTACGACGTCAAAGTGAAGACGGAATTCAAGGAACAGCCGGATCAAATCCTCATCGTATACACGATCGACCGCGGGAAAAAGCGCAAGGTTGGCCGCATTGTGTTTCACGGAAACGACCGAGTCTCGGAAAAAGATCTGATGGCGCAGGTCACGGTGAAGAAGTCGCACATCTGGACGCATGGCAGCCTCAGCCGGAAATTGTTGAAGGAGAGCGCGGACAATATTAGGGCCCTCTATGGAGATCGAGGATATGAAGACGCAAAAGTGACGCCGCAGACCAGCGAGCATGAATCAAAGATTGACGTAGCTTTCGACATTGAGGAGGGGGAGGAGACGATTGTCGAGAACATTGAGGTTTCGGGAAATCAGCACGTAACCACAAGGCAGCTTACGGCACCCAAGGGTTTTCAACTGAAACCTGGAGCGCCGTTTTCGCCGCGAAAAATGACTGACGATCGAAATCGAATCTCAGCTACCTACTTGAACCGGGGTTATCTGAACGCCGATGTGAAAGCTACGGTGAATAAGATCGGAAACGATGTGCATCGAGTGAGCGTGGCTTACGGGATTACCGAAAATCAGCAAGTGACCATCGATGACGTGGCGTATCTGGGACAAGAGCATACGCGGCGCTCGCTGATCGCGCGAACCACGCGCATTGCTCGCGAAACGCCGATGCGCCGTGGGCAACTGCTCGAAGCTGAGAGCCGGCTGTACGACCTCACAATTTTCGATTGGGCGAGCGTCGGTCCGGAGAAACCTATTACCGACCAGACGAGCGAGACGACGCTGGTAAAAGTACACGAAGCCAAGCGCAACGACATCACCTACAGTTTCGGATTCGAGGTTTCGCATCGGGGTGGAAACATTCCCACGGGAACCGTGGCGCTGCCCGGCGGCGGAGGCACGATTGGATTAAACGGATTTCAGATCGCGCCCAGTCAATCGACTTTCGCCAGTCCTCTGGGTTCGATTGAATTCAATCGCCGCAACATGCGCGGCCTGGGAGAAACAGCCAGTGCTTCCATTCTGCTCTCACGGTTGGACCAAAAATATCTGACAACTTATGGTCAGCCGCACTTCTTTGGGACGCAGTGGGGTTCGCTGACCAGTTTTTCTCTCGAACGCAACAGCGAGAATCCCCTGTATACGGCGGCGCTCGGAGACATTTCGTTTCAGCTGGAGAAGGTTCTTAACCGCAAAACCAACACGCGAGTGCAATTCCGGTATGACTTTAATAAGACGGAGTTGTCGCACTTGCTGGTTCCAAACCTTGTGCTTCCGCAGGATCTGAACGTGCACCTCTCGACGGTGTCGGCCACTTTTCTGCGCGACACCCGGGACAAACCGCTCGACGCGCACAAGGGCGCGTTTGCTACTGTGAACTTCGGAGTGACGCCGACGGCATTTGGTTCGAGCGCGAACTTCACCAAACTGTTCGGACAATACGCTTTCTATAAACCAACGCACGGGGTGGTTTTGGCGAACAGCATTCGGCTCGGACTGGCTTCGCCGTTTTCCGGAAGTTTCGTTCCGACAAGTCAGTTGTTTTTCTCCGGAGGCGGGACTACTTTGCGCGGTTTTCCGATTGATGAAGCCGGGCCGCAGCGGTTGGTTCCCTTCTGCAATGTTCTTCAGGGGCAGTCAGGCTGCGTGGACGTCACGGTACCCGTGGGCGGGAAGCAGCTTTTCATCCTAAATTCAGAGGCGCGTTTTCCTCTGGGAATTGCCAAGCCGATCGGCGGAGTAGTGTTCTACGACGGCGGCAATGTTTATTCGGCGATCAATTTCAATAATTTTGTGGACAATTACACCAGCACAGTTGGCCTTCGGACTCCGTTATTCCACGCCGATTGGGCCGGTGCGCTTCGATATTGGGCGCTTGCTGAATCCTGTGCCGGGAATCACCCCGTGGCAGTACTACATCACCATTGGCCAGGCTTTTTAGGAGAGGTTTTCAGGAATAGCCATGAGTTGGAAACGAGTTGCGGGAAGAACGTTGGTTGCGATTCTGCTGCTTGTGATTCTGGTGGCCATCGCCGGATATTTTTACTTGCAGAGCACTAGCTTTCGTCAACTCGCGATCAGGCAAATCGTCAAAGAAGCGGACTCCGCGACTGGAGGGAAAACACAGGTTGGAGGATTGGCCTTCAGTTTATCCGCGCTGACAGCGCACCTTTACAACATCACTGTTAGGGGCACGGAGAGTTCCGATCAACCGCCGCTGCTCCATGCCGACGAACTTACGGTGCAATTGAAAATCGTTTCGGCGCTGCATCGAAAAGTTGCGCTGCGGGAATTACTCATTGCACGGCCGATTGTTCACCTTCAGGTCGATCGGCAGGGAAACAGCAATTTGCCCACAGCTCCGCCCAGCGGAAGCGGCAGCCACGAAAGCGTTTTTGATCTTGCGGTGGAACACGCGCAGATCACAAACGGTGAGATTGATTACAACGACCGCAAGACGCCACTCGATGCCGATGTGCACAACCTCGGCACCGACATTCGCTTTTCTTCGCTGGCAAAGCGATATGATGGCCATCTTTCCTACGACAGCGGCACGATTCGTTACGCAGAATATGCCGCGCTGCCGCACAATCTGAATCTTTCGTTCAGCGCCACGCCCTCCGAATTCAATCTTCAATCCGCGGTGCTCAAGCTGGCATCGTCCACGATGACTCTGCAGGGAAGACTTTCGGATTACGAAAATCCCGTGGCCGAGGGAAATTATCGAGTCCAGATTCACACGCAGGACTTCGCCACCATGATGGTGGGCGCGCGAGCGGCTGGTGACGTTTCGCTGGCGGGGACTTTACACTATCACGCTGTCGCAAACCAACCACTGCTGCAGAACCTTTCGATGAATGGCCGCATCGGCAGCGAAGCGGTTTCCGTTTTAGCGTCAGGAACTCGAATGGAACTGCGAAAGTTGCAGGGCGAATACCAATTGGCTAACGGAAACTTGCGACTGAGCGAACTCAGCTTAGATTCTCTGGGAGGACGGGTCGCGGCCAAGGCAGAAATCAAAAAGGTGGATACCACTCCAGAGGCCCAGATTCAGGCTGAGTTGTGGGGCATATCGCTAAGCGCGATGCAGCGGACACTTCACGCAAACGAAATTCAGACAGCATCGCTTTCGGGAACTGTGAATGGAAAAGTAGAAGCGGCATGGAAGGGAAGCGTTCGCAATGTTCGCGCCAGTTCGGACTTGAGCCTTCGCGCGCTGGCCAGCAGCAAGACAAATCCATCAGGAAGGGAAGTCCCGGTCGATGGCGCGATTCACTTAGCCTACGATGGGCCGCGCCAGGCGTTAACGTTGCGGCAGACTACTTTGCGTATTCCATCCGCTGTGCTCACAGCCCAGGGAGAAGTGAGCAACCGGTCTGACCTGCAGGTTCAACTTACGGCGAGCGATTTGCACCAGTTGACGGAATTGGCGTATTCCTTCAGCCCGCAGGAAACCACGGCCCCGGCAGTTTCGGGTTCGGCGACGCTGCGCGCGACTGTGCGCGGCTCGTTGAAGCGGCCCACGGTGACGGCTCAGCTGAGCGCGCAAAATCTTGAGGTGGAAGGCAGCGAATGGAAGAGCGCCAGCCTTCAGGTGCAGGCGAATCCTTCCCGGCTCGAGATCGAGAATGGATCTTTGGTCGCTGCGCAGCACGGACGAGCGACGTTCAATGCGAACGTGGCTTTGCGAAATTGGTCCTATCAGTCGCAAGACACAATTTCAGTACACATGGATGTGCAGCAAATGCGCATTGCCGATCTCGAACGGCTTGCCAAGCAGAATCTTCCAATTTCCGGCGATCTTTCGGCCAAGCTTTCTGTTGAAGGCTCCGAATTATCCCCCGCAGGGTCGGGCTCTGTGCAGCTCGCGAATGCCCATGCCTACGGCGAGCAGATCCAAAACTTCGCCGCGAAATTCAATGCGGCGAACGGTTCTATCGAATCCACACTCAATGTGGCTATTCCCGCGGGAGCGGTGCAGGCGAGTCTAACCTACACGCCGAAAAATAAAGCCTACGTAGTTAAACTCGACGCCCCGGCGATTGCTTTACAAAAACTGCAGGTGGTGCAAGAGAAGAACCTTGCAATCACCGGCACAGTCAGCGCGACCGTAAGCGGGCACGGGACGATCGATAATCCGCAGTTGAACGCGGTCGTGCAGATGCCCGAGCTCAAGGTGCAGCAGAACTCAATCTCCGGCACGAAGGCGGAACTGCATGTAGCCGATCATCACGCCAATTTCGATCTCAATACGCAAGTTTCGCAGGCCTCTGTTCACGCCCACGGCGATGTTTCGTTAACCGGCGACTATGAAACGAACGCAGTCATCGACACGGGAAAAGTGCCACTGGACGTGCTCATGGCGACCTATGCCTCGAAGGCGCCTGCGGGATTTCAGGGCGAGACCGAGTTGCACGCCAATTTCAAAGGGCCGCTGAAAGATAAATCAAGAATTGAAGCGCATCTATCGATTCCGGTATTGCAGGCCACTTATCAGGCGCTGCAGATCGGGATCACGAAACCGATTCAAGCGGATTACGCCAATTCGGTGGTGACGCTGCAGCCGGCGTCGATTCGCGGCACGGATACTTCTCTTGATGTCCAGGGCCGGATGCCGCTCGCGGGCAATGGCGAACCCACTCTTTCGGCAAAGGGAACGGTAGACGTGCGCATTCTGAAGATATTCGCGCCGACGATCGAGAGCTCGGGAACGCTCGCGCTGGATGTACACGCCACAGGTTCCACAGCACGGCCCGAGTTGCAAGGCCAGTTGCGGTTCAAAGACGTTGCAATGAGTACCGCTGACGCTCCCATCGGTTTGGAGAAACTCAACGGAACGCTGAACATCTCAGGTGATCGAGTGCAGATTGCGGAAATGACAGCGCGGGTGGGCGGCGGGGACGTTTCGGTTGGGGGATCGATTAACTACAAGCCGAATCTGCAGTTCAATCTGGCGCTGCAAGGGAAATCGATCAGGCTGCTGTATCCGGACGGCCTGCGTTCGCTGCTGGATGCGAATCTCGCATTCAGTGGTACACGCGAGGCTTCCACGCTGAATGGACGCGTTCTGATCGACCGGCTTTCCTTCACTCCCGATTTCGATCTTTCGAAATTTGCCGACCAGTTCAGCACGGGAAGCACGATCTCACAGCCCGGATTTGCGGATACGATCAGTCTCGCCATTGCTTTGCAATCGCAGGAAAACCTGAGCGCGACCAGTTCGCAGGTCAGCATCGAAGGACAGGCGGCGTTGCGGATTGGAGGCACTGCGGCGAATCCGGTGATTACCGGCCGCACGACGCTCACTTCGGGCGAGCTCTTTTATCGGAATGTGCGTTATCAACTGCAGACCGGCGTGATCACGTTCGACAACCCTACGGAAACGCATCCGGTGCTGAACATTTCGGTAACGACCACGGTGGAGCAATACAATTTGACGCTTACCATGCGCGGACCGCTCGATAAGCTGACGACCTCCTATGTTTCCGATCCACCGTTGGCGACAGCCGACATTATCAATCTGATTGCGCGCGGCCAGACGACCGAAGAGGCGGCGGCATCGAGCCAGAGTACGGATTCGATGATCGCCTCGCAAGCCGCCAGTCAATTGGCGGGAGGTTTGCAGAAGCTTGCGGGAATTTCCAGCCTGCAGATTAATCCGCTGATGGGCGGCAATGGACAGAACCCGACCGCGCAAGTCGCGCTACAGCAGCGCGTCACCAAGAATCTTCTGTTCACATTTTCGACGGATGTTTCGCAGCCGGGAACCGAGATGGTGCAAGGCGAATATCAGCTCAACAAACACTGGTCCGTCAGCGTAACCCGTGATCAACTGGGCGGAATCTCTGTGGACGGCCGCTATCGTACCCGCTTTTGAATATTGAAGCGAGGGATGACCGACTAGGCTGCCCGGTTGAGGGAAACAGGAGGAGGCGCGGGATCATCTTTTCGTGGCAGCTCTCTGGGCTGCAGGCGGCCTTGCTTGCTCTCTTTGGCGAGTTCCGCATTCAGTTCCGCGCCCACGATCAATGCAAACGAGGTCCAGTAGAGCCACACCATGAAAGCGATCAATCCGGCCAGTGTTCCATAGGTGCGGTTGTAATTCGCGAAATGGCGGAAGTAGTAACCGAGCGCGAAGGAGAGCGCCTCCCACGCAACTACAGAAAGAATCGCACCCGGCAGAGTGGCAATGAATCGCTGCTTTATATTAGGCGCGAGAAAGTACAGGAACTCGACCGCGAGGACGGCAAATCCAATCGCAATCGACCACCTCGCCACGGGCCATAGAGCAACGAACACGCTCGAGAGATCGACACGCGCCGCCAGCCAGTCGCCAAATCTTGGGCCGAGAATATTGACGACAAATGCGACCAGAAGCAGGCTGCCGCTGATCGCCGCCAGACCGACCGCCAGCAGGCGAGTCTTCCAGATGGGCCGGCTATCGCTCGCATCGTAAGCGATGTCCAGAGCTTCGATCATGGCATCGAATGCGGAAGATGCCAGCCAGACGGTGCCCAACATGCCAAACGATAACCATGTTGCCCGGCGCGCTGAAAGAATGTCATTCACAATCGGATACGCGGCCTGCATTGTGTCGGCAGGGAGCAGATGCGCGATCAAGCTCATGATGTGGCCGAACAAGTTGGGAATCGGGATGAACCCCACCACAGCCGAAAGAAAGATCACGCAAGGAATAGCGGAGAGCACGAGGTAGTATGCCAGTGCTGCTGCCACCTGAAGGGCATGGTGCCGCACCACGTCCTTATAGGTATGCACCAGGGCACGTTGAATACCGGCAAACTCCACGCGCTTCAATTTAGTTCTTTCTGTGGGCCCGAGTGAATACCCGGAAAAACGTAGGCGCGCGATTTGCTCGATTTCCGATGTTGAATTAGCACGAATTAGCGCCGCCTGCGAGCCATTGAGGGTCTTCGGGATTCAGGGATTCCCGGCTGATCCTTAAGGGTGCCGGGGTATTGCGGTAAATCGACGCCAACCGTCATAAAGGATTAGGTTTGTCAGTTTTCGGGGAATGTGGTGACCCAGCCTAGGTCCGCTCCAGACGCTGTTGTCCTGCCTAAATTGTTCTTGAGCTCGGAGGAACCTGACCGCATATTAAGGGAGGTCGCGGATCGCAAAGTCATGGCACAGGCAAAGAAGAAAACGAACCGTTGGGTCGCGAAAGTAAAGACCGATTCTACACATCCGGAGAAGGGACTGTTTACGAAGAGCGCGGCCACGATTGCGCGCGAGCTTGCGTCGAAGAAGGTATCTCCGAAAGGCCTCTCTTCGGGAATGCGGATGCTGACATACTTTATTAATCGCGGCGGCCGCGGCTTAAGCGCTGATCGGCGAGCCGAGCTGGAGAAAGCGAAGACGTTACTCTCCCAGCGCATCGCAAAGGAGAAGGGGAAGAAATCTGGCGGCGGACGCAAGGCTGCGTGAGTGGAGGAAGTTTTGCGAAGGTGCACGCGGCGTTCCTGGATCTGGCGAATCGATGCAAGACAACCTGGATGTGGTCGTGATAGGCGCTGGCGTTTCAGGCTTGGCCGCGGCGTGCGAACTGGCGGGGCGAGGCCTGGCGGTTTCTATTCTGGAAGCGCGTGAGCGTATTGGAGGCCGCGTGTTTACCCAACGCGACCCAAAGCTGGATTTTCCAATTGAACTGGGAGCCGAGTTTATTCATGGCCGGCCGCCGGAGATTTGGCAGCCGTTGCAGAAGGCGAAGATTGCAATCACGGAAGTCGATGGTGATAGCTGGTGCGTCTTCGAGCACGGAATTAAGGAATGCGACTTTTTCTCGCAGGTGGAGGGGATCCTCGAGAAGATGGACGATTCTCGACCAGATGAATCCTTCGCTGAATTTCTCAATCGTAGATTCCCCAATGGAAGCGACGAAGCAACGGAAGCCGCGAAGCGGCGCGCTCTCAGTTATGTGACCGGTTTCAATGCCGCCGATCCCGCTTTGGTCAGCGTTCATTGGCTGGTGAGAGAGACGCGGGCGGAAGAAAAAATTGATGGCGACCGCGCTTTCCGTTCCGCCAACGGATACGCGGACTTGATCGGATTATTTCAGCGCCAGATTCAGGAGCGAGGAGTTGGCGTTCAGCTCGGAGCGGTGGTTAACCGAGTGGAGTGGAAGCGTGGCCAAGTCTCCATTGCAGCGCGCGGCACGGGCGGGACAAGAGATTTTATGGCTAGCCGCGTCTTGATAACCGTTCCGCTCGCGGTATTACAGGCCGATGCGGCAGAAAGGGGCGCCATTCAGTTTCGGCCGGAACTTCCTTCCGAGAAGATGGAAGCGCTCAACAAACTGGAAATGGGAAAAGTAATCCGGATCGTTCTTCGCTTTCGCGAACGCTTCTGGGAGAAAATCTCGCCGGTTCATCGGGGGAAGAAGAACCTCGGCGATATGAGTTTCCTTTTTGGGGAAGACGAATGGTTCCCGACCTGGTGGACGACTATGCCTGAAAAAAAGCCGGTCATCACCGGATGGGCGCCATTCCGCTTCGCCGAACGATTATCAGGCCAGAGTTCCAATTTCGTTGTCCAGAAAAGTTTGCAAACTCTGAGCAGGTTCGTGGGGATGAGCCTCAGCCAGCTTCAGGATCAGTTCCAGCAGTCGTATTTGCACGATTGGCAGAGCGATCCTTTTTCGCGGGGAGCGTACAGCTATGCCAAGGTCGGAGCCGATGGTGCAGTCCGAGGTTCTCGGAGCACCCGTGGATAACACGCTCTTTTTTGCGGGAGAAGCTACCGATTCAGCTAACACCGGAACAGTGCACGGCGCGATTGCGAGCGGACAACGGGCGGCCAAAGAGATTTTGCAGGAACTAGATTGAAGAGTGAAGTTCTGACGTTTTCAAATTGCAGCGTAGATCTTGACGACACTTAACTCCGGAACCGTGAAAGCTGCTTCTTCTCACTGTCCGGGCGTAACAGACTTCAAATAGTCGATAACCGCCCTGGCATCGGCTTCACTCATACGAAACGGCATCATCGGAAGCCGCAGGGGCTGGCCGGTAATCCAAATGCCGGTCGTCAGCAGCTTGATCATGTCGGCGTCGCTGGCAGGGGGATTGCCGCCAATTCTTGGCGCAGTGAGCGGCCAATTTGGGTCTCCGTTAGCGGGAGCCCAAATCACAGGCGCGCCTTGGAGCAAACGGGTGCGATCGAGAGTTCCATCGCCGTTGCGCGGCGTATGGCACTGCACGCACA
Organism: uncultured Acidobacteriaceae bacterium; assembly: GCA_963734675.1. Classification (GTDB taxonomy): domain Bacteria; phylum Acidobacteriota; class Terriglobia; order Terriglobales; family Acidobacteriaceae; genus Sulfotelmatobacter. The sequence continues at coordinate 100,595 of CAVTHZ010000017.1, read as the reverse complement.
TGGCAACATCTTCTACCAGATACTTTCCGCGAGCCACATCCGTACTCGGAGCCGCTGAGCCCTTCTTCGATTGTTGAGCGTGCATTGCGGCGCATAAAGTCAAAACCGCGAGAGCTGCGAAAAAACTTCGCCAATAAACTGCAGGATAAAAATCCGCCAACCGGAATGATGCACGAATCTTCATAAGCCAATGTCGTCTGTTCGACCAGGTACTCAACCAGTTTACAGCTGAGAGCGAATGGGCGCGATAGAGATCGGACGCCAAGGCGTGAGTTTACGAGCTTTTATTGTGAAGCGGCCGTTGTCAGGCCGCCATTTTTTCGTCGCAAAGGTGCTGATAATACTCGCGCCCTCGTTGGTAGCCGCGCGTGTAGGCTTCTTCAATGTTCTCTCCCGGATGCTCCCGTTGCAGATCTTCCAGCCTGTCCGACATCTCGGCGGAGACTTGATCGAACTCCTTACAGCGCGTTCTGGCGTGGAGAGCATCTTCAAATCCGAGGCGGTAGTATTTTTCGTCGGCGCTGAAATTTCTGCCCGAAGCCGTATAGTGCTCGTGTTCGGCACTTCGCAACCCGGTCCACCACTGATGGCGGGCGGCGTCTACTTCTTCGGCACCTTCAGTTTTAAGCAGCTCTCGTAAACGCGTGGCTTCGTCCGCATCGTCGGTCAGCGCCAGCACAACGCTCTTGCCACGGCGGAGGGCGTCCTCGTAAACAAATATTTCATCTTCGGGAAGACCTTGTGTCTGAGAATTCTCAATGGATCCACCGGCGGCGGCGCCGACTGCCCCGCCTGCGGCCGCAAGGATAACGCCGCCAAGTAACCCGATCGCTGTCACTGGTCCAACCCCGGGAATCAGCGCCGCCGTCAGCAAAGTTCCTGCCGAAAGCCCTCCAGCCGCGCCCAGAACCGCTCCGACTGCCTTGCCCATCCCCGGTTGTTCGCCGCTATCCACCGGTACGCGTTCCAAATCCTGTTCGATCTTTCCTGGGGTTAAAAAGATGATTTTGTCCGCCGGCGCTCCCGCTGCGCGCAAGACGCTAACGGCCCGATCCGCATCATTCTGGGACGAAAAAATTCCGGTTACTGTTCGCATTCTCTTTACCTCCGCCTGGTTACATTGGCCCCGCGAGTCATCGTGATCGTTGCTCTGTGGATTCGCCATACCGTAAAACCCTGAGTTGCCACAGGGTCCGCAAGTATGAATCTGGACCTTGGCTGCGACTAAATTTTGATGGGCACGCAGCGCTTTAACCTGACGTAAAATCGAAAGCGTTTTTCGAAATCGCGACGGCTCAATGGGAGTCGGAAATTTTTCCGATTACTCCTGTTTCGGCCGCCATCGTAACGCTGAATCCCGGCGGACTCCGCGAACCGCACTGGCATCCGAATCAGGATGAGTGGCAGTACTACATCACCGGGAAAGGACGCATGACAATATTTGAAGCCGCGAGCCGGGCGCGGACCTTTGATTTTGAAGAGGCGATGTAGGATACGTCCTGCAGTCGAATCCGCAATACATTGAGAACACCGGCGACACGGATCTGGTGTTCCCGGAAATGTTCAGGACCGCCCATTACGAGGATATTTCGCTGGCGAAATGGATGGCGCATACTCCGCATCTGCTGGTCGACCAGCACTTGCGAGTGGGTGAAAAGATGCTCGAAGAGATTCTCAAACAGAAATTGGTCATCACTCCGTTGTAAGTGTAATTTTAGAGAATCGCGTCATCGCTCGCGGATGGGAATCGGGGCGCACCGCGCCTGCGAACAACCGTCGATAGTCATTTCACATCCAAGGTCGCGTGAAACCGCCGCCAGAGGTCGTGGTGCCCGAAACATCTTCGTCTCCTCTGGTGCTTCCGCCAGAGCAGGCGGATTTATTTCGCGAGATTCTGACTCTGCTTGAAAACCGTGGCGTCTCCTACGCAGTAGCGGGCGCCTTCGCCATGCAGGAGCACACCGGCATATGCCGGGATACCAAAGATCTGGATGTTTTCCTTTCGGCCGAAAATGCGGTTCGTGCCGTTAAATATCTCAAAGATGAAGGATTCGAGTGCGAGATTTTCGATCCCGTCTGGCTATTCAAAGCGCACCGCAATGAGTTCTTTGTTGACCTGATCACGGGCATGAGCAACGCCGCGATCATCGTCGATGAGTCATGGATCGAGCGCTCCGTTCCCGCCGTTATCCACACTGTGAATACGCGCGTACTGGCTGCCGAAGAACTGCTGGCCTCGAAGCTGTTTATAGCCCGCTGCGAGCGTTTCGATGGGGCTGACGTTGCCCACATCATCTATCGCACGCGAGGCAAGATCGATTGGCAGCGTGTGTTGCAGATATTAGGCGAGCATTGGGAAATGTTGCTCTGGGCGCTGGTGTTATTTCGCTATGCGTATCCGGCGCAGACAAATTATGTGCCAGCGCAAGTGTGGGAGAGTCTTCTGTCGCGCTTTCAAGAGGCGATTTGTCGTTCCGATTCGAAGGAAAAATTCCGCGGCAGCCTGGTAGACGACAAGATGTTCGCCATCGACGTAAATGAATGGCGGCTCGATAACCTGATGGAGGAATATCGCCAGCGCCGCTTGCGAAATCTACCCGCAATCGATTGAGCATGAGAATCGCAGCAACAGCCGATTTGCATTTTTCCGCCGCGCGGCACAGTGCCTTGCTCGACCAGTTGAATCGAGTGCACGACGAGGCGGATGTGCTGGTGCTCGCCGGCGATTTGACCAATTATGGCCAGCCGGAGGAAATGGAACCGCTGCTCAATGTTGTGGTTCGATCGCGCGTTCCGACGGTGGCAGTTCTTGGTAATCACGATTATGAAAGCGGAAAGCAGGCGGAGTTGATGCGCATGATGACGGGCGCGGGCATTAAGGTGCTCGACGGAACAGCGTATGAGCGCGATGGCGTGGGCTTTGCCGGAACCAAAGGCTTCGTGGGCGGCTTCGGGCGCTCCATGTTAACCGCATTCGGCGAGCCCGAGATCAAGCAGTTCGTGCAAGCTTCGATCGATGAATCGTTGAAACTGGAGCGCGCGATGGCTCAGTTGCGCACTCAGAAGCGCGTGGTGGTCGTACACTATTCGCCGATTGCAAGTACAGTTCAAGGCGAGGCGGCGGAGATTTTTCCGTTCCTCGGAACGTCAAGGTTGGCCGAGGTTGTGGACCGTCACGGTGCGGACCTAGTTTTGCATGGGCACGCGCATCACGGTCAGCTTGAAGGGAAGACCACCGGCGGAAGTCCCGTTTACAACGTTGCCATTACTTTGCTACAAACCCGGGAACCAGCATCCGCGTATCGCGTGTTCGATATCTAAGAATGCAAGAATCCATTCGAAGTAAGAGGCGCCTGGGGGCAAATCGCCTGCCCGATGGCAGTTGGGAGTTTCTATTGTGGGCGCCGAACTTGCGCAGCGTGAACGTGAGTTTCGTCGAGACGAAAAAGCATCTCGAAATGGAGCCTCTGGATCGCGGATATTTTCGCGCCGCGGCTGGCAATCTGGCGCCCGATGCGACATATCTCTATCGATTGGACGATGGGAGGGAATTGCCGGATCCAGCGTCGCAATTTCAGCCGGACGGTGTGCATGGTCCGTCGCAAATTGTCGACACCAGCGCCTTCGAGTGGACTGATCGAAACTGGAATGGCCGTCCCCTGGAAGGAAGTATCTTCTATGAGCTTCATGTCGGCGCTTACACTCGCGAAGGAACCTTTGAAGCGTTGATTTCGCATCTTCACTATCTTGCCGATCTCGGCATCACAACCATCGAACTGATGCCCATTGCGCAGTTCCCTGGGTCACGCAACTGGGGATACGACGGCGTGTATGAATTCGCTCCGCAGAATACTTACGGCGGTCCGCAATCGTTGCACAAGTTTGTGGATGCGGCTCACGCGCGCGGATTGGCAGTTGCGCTGGACGTGGTCTACAACCATCTCGGCCCGGAAGGCAACTACCTTAATGCTTACGGGCCTTACTTTACCGATCGTTACCGCACTCCCTGGGGACAAGCGCTCAACTTTGACGGTGCAGGCAGCGATGAGGTCAGGAGATTCTTCATCGAAAACGCTTTGTACTGGCTGGAGGACTATCATTTCGACGCTTTGCGGCTCGATGCGATTCACGGGATCTTCGATTTCGGGTCGCGGCATTTTCTCGCCGAGTTGAAGTGCGCCGCCGGCAATTTGTCGAAGCGGCTCGGCCGGCAGATCCATCTGATCGCCGAAAGCGATTTGAATGATGTTCGCGTATTGCACGCGCCCGCACAGGGAGGGTATGGCACTGACGCGCAATGGAGCGACGACTTTCATCACGTCAGTGCATTCGCCGTTAACGGGCGAAGAGACTGGCTATTACACGGATTTCGAAGGCATCGAACCGCTAATTACGACTCTAAAGAACGGCTGGTTTTATAGCGGTCAATACTCGCCGCACCGCCAACGGCGCCATGGGAATTCGCCGCGCGGCATCGCTCGCTCACGCTTCGTGGTTTGCAGCCAGAATCACGATCAGGTTGGAAATCGCGCCGCGGGAGAAAGACTAAATACCCTGATCAGCTTCGAGGCGGCGAAGCTTGCGGCGGGCGTTACGTTGCTTTCGCCTTTTACTCCGTTACTTTTTATGGGCGAAGAGTACGGCGAGACGGCTCCGTTCCAATACTTCACCAGTCATGGAGATCCTGCATTGGTCGAAGCTGTGCGCAAGGGGCGACGCGAAGAGTTTGCCGCTTTCGGTTGGGAAGAGGAGGTGCCCGATCCGCAGGACGAGAAAACGTTCTGGCGGTCAAAGCTCGATCACGCGCTGAAGCCGGTTGAACCGTATCAGACCATGTTGCGGTTCTACCGAGAACTCATCGGGATTCGTAAGAAGCACGATTTGGCTAGTGCTGCCACTCAAACCGTCGAGTCTCTCGGCGAGTGCGGTGTTCTGGTGCAAAGAGAAAGTGATGAACAATTGGCAATGCTCTTCAATTTTGCGGAGTCTGCGGTTATTTCGCGCTCGCCCGGACTAAGCGGCCAGTGGTCGACCGTGATTTGTTCGGCCGATCGCAAATGGAGCGGACCAGAAGCAGATTTGCCGCCCGAGATAACGATTCCCGCATCCGGCGAAATTCGATTGCCGGCACTCTCTTTAATGGTGTTTTCGCGAAAGCAAGCAGTCCAGAAATGAGCATGAAATACGTTTGTATCCACGGACATTTTTATCAGCCCCCCCGCGAGAATCCTTATCTCGAGGCGGTGGAGTTGCAGGATTCCGCTTACCCTTACCACGACTGGAATGAGCGCATCACCGCTGAGTGTTACGCACCGAATGCCGCGTCGCGAATTACTGACGCCGAAAATCGAATCGTAAAGCTCGTCAACAACTACGCGCACATCAGCTACAACTTCGGCCCTACTTTGCTTTCGTGGATGAAAGAACAGGCGGCCAGCCCATATCAAGCGATCCTCGATGCCGACAAGGAAAGCCGCGAACGTTTTTCCGGGCATGGCTCCGCGATCGCGCAAGGTTACAACCACATGATCCTTCCGCTAGCCAATCGCCGCGACAAAGTGACGCAGGTGAAATGGGGGATTCGCGATTTCGAAAGCCGTTTTGGCCGTTCACCGGAGGGCATGTGGCTGCCGGAGACTGCGGTGGATACCGAAACGCTGGAAGTCCTCGCGGAAAACGGAATCAAGTTCACCATCCTTGCACCCGGCAAGCGAAACGCGTGCGTGCTAAGAACAGCGAAAACTTTGAAGACGTCAGCGGAGCGCGAATCGACCCCGCGCGGGCATACCTTGCTGAGTTGCCATCGCAAGAAACAAATCAGTCTTTTCTTTTACGACGGGCCCATTTCCCAGGGTGTAGCGTTCGAAGGGTTGCTGAACGACGGCAAACGATTTGCCGATCGCTTGCTGAGTGGCTTTTCAAATGAGCGCGAGGGGCCGCAACTCGTCCATATCGCCACCGATGGGGAAAGCTACGGCCATCATCATCACTACGGCGAGATGGCGCTCAGTTATGCGCTGGAAGAAATACAGAACGGGAAGGTAGCAAAGCTCACCAACTATGGCGAGTTTCTGGAGAAATATCCGCCAAAGTACGTGGCAGAAATTGTCGAGAATAGTTCCTGGAGTTGTGTTCATGGCGTGGAGCGCTGGCGCAGCAATTGCGGCTGCAATTCCGGCGGCCATTCCTGGAGCCAGGAGTGGCGGGCTCCGCTGCGCGCGGCGCTGGACTGGCTGCGCGACCGAATGGCCCCGATTTATGAAACGCAAATGAAGAAGTTATGTCGCGATCCGTGGGAGGTGCGCGACGACTATATTCGCGTGATCCTCGACCGTTCGGAGGATTCGCATAAGGCATTTTTCAAGGATCATGCACTGAAGCCTTTGACGCCCGAAGAAGAAGTCACGGCATTGAAACTTCTTGAAATGCAGCGCCATGCGCTGCTCATGTATACGAGTTGCGGATGGTTTTTCGACGAACTCTCCGGCCTTGAAACGGTTCAAGTCATCCACTACGCGGGGCGCGCGCTCGGCCTGGCAGAAAGTTGCTCGGGAGAAAAAATCGAGCCCGAATTTCTGCAAAAGCTTGCAGTTGCGAAGAGCAACGTTCCGGAATATGGCGATGGCGCAAAGATTTACGAGCGATGGGTAAAACCGGCCGTGGTCGATATTCCACGCGTTGCCGGCCACTACGCTATCAGTTCGCTGTTCGAAAACTACCCGGAAAAGACGCGGGTTTACTGTTACGAGGTTGAACGAACAAATTACTCGCTGGAAGCAGAGGGCAAGCTTCGCCTGGCCATAGGCTGCGCTAAATTCCGTTCCACAATTACCGATGAGTCGGCAGCTCTGGATTTCTCCGTGCTGCACCTCGGCGATCACAATATAACCGCCGGCGTTCGGCCGGCGAGCGGTTCCGCGGAGTCAGACCAGGAAAAACTCGTCGCAGCATTTGGGCGAGCGGATACGGCAGAAGTGATTCGCATGCTCGACCAGGTTTACGGCAAGGATACGTTCTCGCTGCGCCAACTGTTTCGCGATGAACAACGCAAGATCACGACCATTATTTTGAACGAGTCGCTGAACTCTGCGGCTGCACTCTACAAAACTGTATTCGAAAGCCAGGCACCGCTGATTCGTTTTCTGAACGGTCTCGATATTCCAGTACCCAACGCCCTGAAATCGGCGGCCGAAATTGCCTTGAACAGCCAATTGCAGCAGTACCTCGAGCGCCCTGAACTTGATGTCGACAGTATTCAAGGAATGCTACGTGAAGCTGCCGCGAGCAAAATCGATCTCGACAAGACCACACTTGAATATAAAATCCGGCGGCGCGTTGAAAAGGATGCGGCTGAATTTGCGGCGAACCCATCGGATCCTGCTTCCATCGAAAAAATCATCAGGTTGCTCGACCTCATTCCGTCGTTTCCATTTCCGGTGGTACTGTGGGAGGCGCAAAACACCTGCTTCCGCCCGTTAATCACGGCATTCCAGCAGAACGGATGGCACGGGCAGGGCGCGGATCCTGCGGCGAAGCAACGTCACGAACAGTTGAGCCGGCTTGCCACCCAATTACACATTCTTCTGCCTCAGGGATAGAAATGCAGGCGACGCGTTTTCCATCGGCGACGTACCGCGTTCAACTGAACAGAAACTTCCGTCTTCCTGACGCAATCAAGATTCTCGACTACCTCCACGAACTGGGAATTTCGGATTTGTACGTGTCTCCGATTCTGGGAAGCCGGAAGGGAAGCGATCACGGCTACGATGTGACCGATCCAACGCGAATCAATCCTGATCTCGGAAGCGAAGAAGACTTTCATGCATTGCAAACCGGATTGCAGGATCGCGGCATGGGTTTGCTGCTCGACATCGTGCCCAACCACATGGCTGCCAGCGCTGAAAATCCCTGGTGGATGGATGTTTTAGAAAATGGCGTGCAATCTCCCTACGCTGGTTTTTTCGACATTGATTGGCATCCGCACGCGCGCAGCCTTGATGGGCGAGTTCTCCTGCCAGTTCTTGGCCGCCCGTTCGGTGAGGCTCTTGACTCGGGCGAGATCCAGCTTGTGTTTCAGGAAGGAAAATTTTTCTTTCAGTATTTCGAGTCGTTCTTTCCGCTGGCTCCGAAGTCCTATCATTCGATCCTGGATTACCGGCGTGACCAGTTGAAGCAAGTCCTGGGAGAAGAAACAGGCGCGTATCACGAATACTCCGGAATCCTAGCGTCGCTCCTGGAGCTTGTGCGCTCGGACCGCCGCACTTCCGACACTGCAGCGGACCGGCGATTGCGCTATGAATCGGCGCGCGACCGTTTGTGGTCGCTGGCAAAAAGCAGTCCGGACTTTACGGCCTTTGTTGAGGAAAGCGTAAACGAGATTAATGGCACCCCGGGCAATCCGAGTAGTTTTGGATTTTTGCAGCGACTTTTGGCGGAGCAGAACTACAAGCTTTCGTACTGGCAGAATTTGAACGAGAGCATTAACTATCGCCGCTTTTTTACGATTGCCGACCTGGTCGGACTACGGGTGGAAGATCCAGTCGTCTTCGAAGCGACACATGGTTACATTCTGCGCCTCGTCTCGAAGAACCCGCTCGCCGGACTTCGCATCGATCACATCGACGGGCTGCGCGATCCTTTCGCCTACCTCAACAAACTACAGGAACGGCTGGCCTCTTCCGAGAATCATTCGCACGGTCTTTCTTACGTACTGGTGGAGAAAATTCTTTCGCGGAGCGAATCATTACCGGCAGATTGGCCGGTCAGCGGCACGACCGGCTACGACTACCTGAATGAAGCGAACGGGTTGTTCGTTGAACCCAAAGGCGCGCGGGAAGTTGAGGCGATCTATTCCGCATTCATTGGCCGGAAACAAAATTATTCGGATGTCGCGTACCAGAAGAAAAAACTGGTGATGAGCCGGCTGCTGGGTGTTGAAATGCGAACTCTGGGGCGGCAACTGGCTGAACTTGCCGCGCAGGATCGTTACGCGCGTGAGCTTCCGCGCGGGCAGTTGATCGATGCGTTGATCGAGGTCACAGCCTGTCTCGACATTTATCGAACTTACATTCGCAATGTCGATGTTCCGCCTCCTGCGGCCGAATTCATTGAAGCTGCGGTGAAGCAGGCTCGGAGCCGCGCGAACCAAATCAGTCCTGCCTGCTTTGACTTTGTGCGTGACGTTCTATTGCTTCCAAATCTTCCCCACGTTCTGCCGGATCAGCGCGAAGCCCGGCTGGCTTTCGTCATGCGATGGCAGCAGTTCACTGGGCCAATCGTAGCCAAGGGCCTGGAGGACACGGCGCTGTATGTTTACCATCCTTTATTGTCGCTAAATGAAGTCGGAGGAAGTCCTTGCCCACCGGGGAACGATTCTCGTGAGGAATTTTATGTATTCCTCGAGAACCGGCAGCAGTACTGGCCCGGCAGTATGGATGCCAGCACCACGCACGACACCAAGCGCAGCGAAGATGTTCGCGCACGCCTCGATGTGCTCTCTGAAATTCCGGAGGAATGGAAGCAGCACCTCGAGCTTTGGTCACAGCAGAATGCACGATATAAGAAGAAAATCGATGGACAACCGGTCCCGGACCCGAACGAAGAATATTTTCTCTATCAGACGCTCTTGGGCGTTTGGCCTCTGGACAGCGAATCCTGCAAGACGCTGCTCGAAAGGTTGCAGGCGCATCTGGTGAAGGCCACGCGTGAAGCCATGGTGCACACGCGTTGGACGCGGCCTAACCAGCCCCATGAAGAAGCGCTGCAGAAATTTGTCGCTGACATTCTCTCGTGCGGGAAGGACGGCGATTTCCTTCGCGACTTCCGCCAATTCCAGAAGAAGGTCGCTTACTTCGGTATGATTAACGGCCTTTCGCAAGCCTTGCTGAAGATCGCTTCACCGGGAGTCGCCGATTTTTACCAGGGTTCAGAGCTGTGGGACTTGCGGCTTGTCGATCCCGATAACCGCGGTCCGATTGATTTTGAGAAGCGCATTGCCGTGCTCGAAAGCGTCGCTCAACTTCACTCTGCATCCGACTTGCAGAACCTGCGCGAGCATTGGCACGACGGTCGAATCAAGTTATACCTCATGCGCCAGGCGCTCCGGTTTCGCCGCGACCATTGCGATTTGTTTCGCGTGGGAGAATTTGTACCTCTGCAATCTTCCGGCCGCTATTCTCAAAATATTATCGCTTTTCTGCGCAGAGACGGAAACACGAACGCTGTCGTTGCCGCGCCGAGATGGCTCTCTCAGTTAAAAAATAATCCAGATCCCAGTTTGATCGATTGGGCCGACACAAGGCTCACGCTCCCCGCAGATGCGCCCTCTGAGTGGAAGAATCTGCTTGCGCTGAACAAAATTGCTGCGAGCGCGCAGGAGGGATCGCCGGGGTTATTGGCCAAAGACTTGTTCAAGGATTTTCCGGTGGCTCTGCTCCATGCCTGATTGCGAAGTGATTATCGTCTCAAACACATATGAATGTCTCCGACCGGCTGAGCTAAACTAGCTGCGGTATCCAGACAGGAGTTTTGAACGTGCACAGGTTTCTTCCTCGCGCAAAATTAGTGACTGCTGCCGCGGCTCTTCTGATCATTTCCGCCTACGGCCAGAATTTATCCGCACAAAAAGAATCGCATCCCTGGATGAATTCGAGCCTTTCTCCTGACACGCGTGCGGACATGGTCCTCAAGGAAATGACGCTCGACGAAAAAATCACTCTGCTGCACGGCACTGGGATGCACGGCCTTGGTCCGATGAGCCCACTCGCGTCCGGATCGAATGGCGGGGCGGGTTATGTGGTGGGCATTCCTCGGCTTGGCATTCCTGCCATTCAAATGTCCGATGCCGCCTATGGCGTACGCAGCAGCGGCGTGAATGGCCGCTATGCAACGGCGCTTCCGTCCGATCTTGCCGCCGCGGCCAGTTGGGACCTGAATGCCGCGTACGAATACGGCGCGTTGATCGCGCGAGAACTCAGGGCGCAGGGCTACAACATGTCTTTGGGCGGGGGAATTAATTTAACACGCGAACCGCGCAACGGCCGCACGTTTGAATACCTTGGCGAAGATCCGCTGCTTGCGGGCAAGCTGGTCGGCCAAGTCATGAAAGCGGAACAGGCGAATCACGTGATCGGCGACATCAAGCATTATGCCTTGAACGATCAGGAGAGCGGGCGCAACGCCGTCAATGTCAATCTCGACAAGCGTTCCATGCGCGAAAGCGATCTGCTTGCCTTTGAGATCGGCTTACGCGACTCCGATGCGGCTGCTGTGATGTGCGCGTACAACCGCGTGAACGGCGACTACTCATGCGAAAACAAATATCTGCTGACGGATGTTCTGAAGAAAGACTGGAACTTCCATGGCTTCGTTGTGTCGGATTGGGGCGGAACTCACAGCACCGTGAAAGCCTCAGCCGCAGGATTAGACCATGAGGAACCCGCCCAGATTTTTTATGGCGAGGCGATGAAAGAGGCGGTCCAGTCCGGGAAAGTTCCGATGGCTGAGCTGGACGATCATGTTCACCGCATCCTGCGGTCGATGTTTGCAGCGGGCGTGGTCGACGATCCGCCGGTGAAGAGCGTTATAGATGTCGAAGGCGACCTGGCGATCGCGCAGAAAATCGAAGAACAGAGCATCGTTCTCTTGAAGAACGAGCATTTGCAACTCCCACTCGACGCGTCGAAAGGCTTGCACATTGCTGTAATCGGTGCGCACGCCGATGTCGGCATGATTTCGGGCGGCGGGTCTGCGCAGGTCGATCCCCCCGGTGGAAATGCGATTATGCCTCCGGGGAAAGGAGGGACGACGTGGCAAGCCCATATTTGGTTTCCGACTTCGCCACTAAACGCGATTCGCGCGATCGCCCCCCATGCAGACGTTCAATATGATCCCGGAACGGACACGGCATCCGCAGCGGCCATGGCGCGAAAAGCCGACTTTGCCATCGTCTTTGCCTACCAATGGGAAAGCGAAGGCATGGACCTCAGCAGTCTTTCTCTTCCTGAAAATCAGGACGAGTTGATCGAGAAAGTTGCGGCCGCAAATCCGCATACCATCGTTGTGCTCGAGAGTGGTACAGCCGTCACCATGCCGTGGGTCGACAAGGTAAGCGCAATTGTCGAAGCCTGGTATGGCGGCAGCCATGGCGCTGAGGCGCTGGCGCGGGTTCTATTCGGTGAAGTGAATCCTAGCGCGAAGTTGCCGATGACGTTTCCACGAAGCGATGCCGATCTGCCGCATCCGCACATCGTGCAACCGCCGCCGGAATCGGTAACGAAACACGGCGACCCGGAAGCGTGGAAGAGAATCGCTCCCGGCCTGCCGCCGTTCCAGATTTCGTATGACGAAGGTCTGAAGGTTGGATACAAGTGGTATGACGCTGAGCATAAGCCGGTTCTGTTTCCGTTCGGTTATGGTCTCTCTTATACAACTTACAGCTATTCAAATTTCAAGGCGACCGCAGAGCCGAACGTCCGCGTGACTTTCAAAGTTACCAATACCGGCAATCGCGCAGGAGCGGAGATCGCACAGCTCTACGCGGCTTTACCGCAAGCCGCCGGCGAGCCTCCCAAGCGGCTGGTGGGTTGGGACAAGGTTAAGCTGAATGCCGGTGAGAGCAAGAATGTGACGATCGAAGTTGATCCGGAATATCTTTCGGTCTTTAATGTCGACAAGGATGCGTGGCAGTTAGTTCCTGGAAGCTATACCTTCATGGCTGGCGGATCATCGCAAGATCTGGCTCTGAAAGAATCCGTGAACATGAAATAGCGCCTCTTAGGTTTCGCTCTCACAACCTAGACGGTATGCATCGCTTTATGACCGCATCTTTTACAATTGCCGACATGGTCCACCTTAACGGCCCAACGGTTCACGATGAGGCGACAGTTCCATTCGGTGGCGTCAAAGATTCTGGCAGCGGACGTGAAGGCGGCCACTGGTTGACGGACGAACTGACCGAAACCAACTGGATCACTATCCAGATGGGCCGCCGTCATTATTCTTTCTAACTGCACATGCGCGCTCAGGTCGGAATTATCGGAGCCGGTCCCGCAGGGCTTGTGCTCTCCCATCTTTTGTATCGCGAAGGAATCGAATCGGTCGTTCTGGAATCGCGTACGCGCGAATATGTGCAGGAACGCGTACGAGCCGGAGTCCTCGAGCAGAATACGGTCGATCTGCTGACCGAAATCGGGGTAGGCGAGCGCATGAAGCGCGAGGGCCTGGTTCACCATGGCATCGAACTGCGCTTTCAAGGACGCGGCCACCGTATTGACTTCCAAGAACTCACTGGCCGCGCGATCACGATTTATGCGCAAGGAGAAGTAGTGAAAGATCTGATCGATGCGCGACTTTCGGCCAGCCAGTCGATCGTTTTCGAGGCCGCCGATGTTTCTCTGCACAATTTCGACGGCCCCCAGCCTTCCATTCGATTTCATAAGAACGGCGAGTGCAGTGAATTGCTGTGCGATTTCATTGCGGGCTGCGATGGGTTCCATGGAGTGAGCCGGCCCAGCATTCCGAGTGGCGTTCTGACCGCATTCGAGCGCGTCTATCCCTTCGCGTGGCTCGGCATTTTGGCCGAGGCGCCGCCTTCCTCGGATGAACTCGTTTATGCGCACCATGATCGCGGATTTGCCCTGTTGAGCATGAGAACGCAACAGCTTAGCCGCCTTTATATTCAGTGCGCCCCTGATGAAGAAATTGAAAACTGGCCGGACGATCGCATCTGGCGTGAGCTGCATGCCCGGCTGGCGCGGAAAGATTGGAAACTCACCGAAGGACCGATCATTCAAAAGGGAATCGCGGGCATGAGAAGTTTCGTGATTGAGCCGATGCAATACGGGCGATTGTTTCTGGCGGGCGACGCGGCTCACATCGTTCCGCCAACAGGAGCCAAAGGTCTTAATCTCGCCGTTGCGGACGTATGTTTTCTAGCCCGCGCTATCGCCAGTTTTTATCGCACAGGAAGCCGTGAACTGCTCGATCACTATTCCGAAAAATGCCTTCGCCGCGTGTGGAAAGTACAGCGCTTCTCCTGGTGGATGACTTCCATGCTCCATCGTTTTGATACCGATAATGCCTTCGATCACCGGCGTCAGCTGGGAGAACTCGATTACGTGACCAGTTCGCATGCCGCGGCGCAGAGCCTTGCGGAGAATTACGTTGGCTTGCCTATGGAATAAGTCGCAGTTATAGCTTCGGTCCTAATCTCACTAAGTCAGCCTTCTGGCATAATGCAGGCATTCCTAAGATTGGAGGACTGCAATGCTGCCCATCAACTGGGATGCCGCGATCCACTATGCTGGCTTAGTGAAGATTGCCGAATCTGTCGCCCCAACCGGAAGCTATACGGCAGACTTCATAACGCAAATCAAAACTGCCGGTTACACGTTCCTGCAAACTCTTTACGGCGACGATCTCGCCACCGATATCGATCCCCACACCGGTGATGTAGTCACATTCGGTTTCCTCGCCGTCTCTGACAGCAAAGAACTCGTCGCAGTGATTCGCGGTACCGATACGATTCTGGAGTGGCTACACGACGCGTCGTTCCTGATGGTTCCATCGACGATCCCCGGGTCGCACGGATTCACCGAAGATGGCTTTATCGCGGTCTATCGTTCGCTACGGACCGGCCAGGCGAATGGAACTCCAGCGGCGAAAGATGCGATTAAGGGCTATCTCGATGCCGGCGCCGCAACTTCGATAACGATTGCCGGGCATAGTCTCGGCGGCGCACTTGCTACATTTCTTACAATCGATGTCGCACTGAACACGTCCTATCGCACACCCATTTCTTACACCTATGCCAGCCCGCGCAGCGGCGATCATCTTTTCGCCGGCTCATATAATGCGGCGGTTCCTGCAACTTATCGAGTCACGAATCGGCAGGATCTTGTGCCCAAATTGCCGCCGATTGTGCCTCTGCCCTATGAACATGTAAATACACAGTTCGAACTGAATCCGCCGCCCAATAAGATCAAATCAACGATTCCGTGTATGCATCATCTGACAACTTACTTATGGCTGATGAGCCAACTGGCAGGAGCCGGCGGATATGCGATCGATGCCGACTGCATAGCGACAGGAGCAGCGGAGCATATCTAGGCGAGCTCGCGTGGGCCTCTGCGGGCGAAAAGAGTCGGTTTACTTACTCGATTCCTGCGCCCCTGAATTTCATTGAGCCGGAGATGACAGAGGGTATAGTTGTCGCCGAGGGGAGAGTCATCTCTAAAGAGAACTACTCCAGGTAGTTCCACTTCCCGGGTTTTACCGGTGCAATTGCTGCCAAATTTTTGGCTCTCGTGATAAATGAAAGTTTTCTTGACAGCGTTCATATGGCTGTGATAAACCGCCCTGACGTGCACTGGTCCGCTTTTCATACCGGATCAGAGGTTGAATTTAGAAACTTCGGAACCATCGGTAAGGTCAGAAAAAATTAGCCGGTCGTCAGTCAAGCAACCGGCAAGGGCCTTTTTGCAAATCATTTGGGAGAACAAACCATGCGCTCGCTGACAAAGCTTCTCGTGCTTCTGGCGATGTTGATAGCGCCAGCTTCCATCCTCCTTGCTCAAGGCACGGAGCCCGCCGCGGGCGCCCCGGCAGCAGCCACCAAGGCGGAGGTGGATCAATTACGCAGCGAAGTCGCCGCGCAGCGCCAAACCATCGAAGAACTCAAGACCCTGGTGGAAAAGCTGGCGGCGCAACAAACGACGGCCAGCGTAAGCAGCGTAAGCAGCGACGCGAAGATTCGCCCGGTTTCGAATACTGTTCCCGAGGCCGCTGGTCTTCCTGTGGATGACCGGGCCGACGGCGTGCCGCATCTGATGAATGCAGTGCTGGTAGAGGCGGAGCCCGAGCCTGCCGCCATCAATCAGGCCGCTCCCGCCAAGAAAGAGGCTCCGCTCAGCGCCGGCTGGAACGGCGAGCACTTCTTCATCCGCAGCGCGGATGGCCAGTTCAGCATCAGCCCCTACGGATACGTCGACACAGACTACCGCGCTTACCAAGGCGACGGTGCGCCCGCGGACACTTTCGTATTACGTCGAGCCCGTTTCGGTTTCCAGGGCAACTACGGCTCGCACTTCGATTTCGCGCTGCTGACTGACGCAGCTTCGGGCTCCGGCTCGATCGTGCGCGATGTGTATCTGAACGTGAGAATTCGTCGTGAATTCCAATTCCAGGCCGGCCAGTTCAAGACACCATTTGCGCAAGAGTCAGGCACGGGCGCTACCAACCTCGATTTCGTGGAGCGCGGTTTCCAAGCGATGCTGTATCCCTCGGCTGCTTCGGCTTATCGCAGCCCTGGCATTGCTATCCACGGCGACCTTGCCGGCAGCATGGTGCAGTACTGGATTGGGGCGTTCAACGGCAGAGGTTATGCGGTTGTGAATACAACAAATCAGCCGGAAGTGATCGGCCGCCTGCGCTTTTATCCGGGTCGCAAATCCAATAGCGATTGGTTCCGCGGATTGGCCTTTGGCGGTTCGATTGACCGCGGCCGTTCGCGCGGTCTCTCTGGCGACCAGAGTTTCAGCGGCAATCTGCCCGACCAAGCCTATAACTTCTTTCCGCAGTTCGCGATCAATGGTCCTACTCAGCGCTACAACGGCGAGTTCACATACGTAAAGTCCTCCTTTGCGCTGCGCGGCGAATTCGATCAGCTGAACATGTCGCGCAACAATACCGGCTCCGAGCAGGTCGGGGGCCTCGGTTTCCTGAGCCTGCCGTCGATTATCGCGAAGGCATGGAACGTCGGCGCGACATATCTGATCACCGGTGAAAAAAGGCCAGAAAATGGAACCCCGCGCGTCAAGCATCCGTTATTTGGACCGGACACCCCAGGTGGCCACGGGCGTGGTTTGGGAGCGTGGGAAGTTGGCTTCCGCTACATGGGAATTGAAGCCAATGAACCGGGGGCAAACCTGCTCAACTATTACACTCCCGGTTTTGTGCCCACCTACGACTACCATACCGATGAAATTACGGTGGGACTCAACTGGTACCCGAACTACTGGACGAAGTACCAGGTCAATCTGGGTATCGACCAATTGAAGGATCCGAGCACGATCGGGGCGGTTCCGCAAAACTATTACGTAGTCTCGCAGCAGTTGCAATTCAGGTTCTAGTTCGATGTATCTATGGTCTCGGGAACGGCGATGGTCATCTTTGAAGTTCCGATGGTAAATGCGAAACGGGCCTGGCCCGAAAGGGAAAGCCCCGAGCTGAAGGGAAAATGCAGGAGGATTGCGATGAGGTTGAGAATTTTACTTACTTTCTTCTCATCACGCTGTTTGTGATTTTCACTGGCTGCGGCACCACGTCGAATTGCCCGACTTGCGGCACTACGGTGAACGGCGCTTACGCCATTATCAACGTGATTCCAGTGCCTGAGCACAACGCTAGCGGCGAGCCCGGCGGTCCCTTCAACTCCTTCGATATCAGCTGGATCGCGACACCTCCGTCCGGCGGGAAGTCGGGCGCGGATAATCTCTTTTATGTTTCCGACCGCATCGGCGTCGCCGTCCAAGTGATTGACACTGCACAAGACATCGCGGTCAACTCGATTCAAGGCTCCAATGCCGTCGCTGGCGCAGGAAACGGCGCCAGCCCTTGCGCAAAAAATGCGGCCGGCAGCGATATCATTCCGCCGATCATCGACGTATTTGGCAATTTCACCCGTTACGGGTGCCGTACCGATATGTCCACAGCCACGCCTCCCGGGCCGACCTTCCATCTCATCACGGGCTTTGGCGCCAACCACAACTTCGGAGGCTTCCCCGGCGCACAGTGCTGCGCCTCCCGCGCCAACGGCGTGAATCCCATGTCCGGACCAGACGGCCTTGAAGTGAGCGCGGACGGCAACACTTTGTTCGTCGCTAATGGCAGTTCTTCGGTAGTCGTGTTCGATCTGACTACGATGAACCTCCAGACGAATCCACCGACTCCGCCCACCGTTCTCGCCACGATACCGACGGGAGTATCGGCCGACTACGACGGCCCGCAAGGCATCTCGGGATGCGTCGCCTCGTGGAACGGTGAAGCTGGCTCGGCGACCGATTGCGGAGACGACCGCGCCGACGAAATGTCCTTCGACAATGTGCATAAGATTCTGGCCATCATTAATGGCGACCCCGGCTTGCCATTCATTACGCTTATCGATATGTCGCACGTTGTGGGTAAAACGGGAACCATAGGCGCAGCAACACTGCCTGCCAATTGACCAGACGCTGGCTTACGGCCCGTATCCGCCGGGCTACAGTGCTGCAACTTATCCCCTCCAAGGTTCCGGCACAGGCGTGCCGCCGTCCATACAGTTAGATCCCGGCAATGGCGGATCGTTCAATCCACCAAGCTGCATTCTCGGCCAAATCTATTACGATGGCGCGGGCGGGCTGAATTCCGGAGGCTCAGGCGCAGGGTTCGGACTTCGGCTGGAGTTGCCATTGATATCGTTCCGGTTCCGGCAACGTCGGTTGGCACCTTCCCTTGCCCCGACCCCTCGAACCCGCACGTGTTTAGCGGAGTCTCAGGATCGGCGGCGGCTGACGGCCCGATAGGCCTCCCTGGTATTGGCATAACTCCGAGCGGTGTCACCTACACGATTCCCTGCCATCATGGTCCCCTCCTCGATCAAAGTACTGGCTTGTTCTGCAGCCAGACCGCCCCCGGCGGATACTTGCGCCGGCGCCATAGCTCCAGCCGGGTTAGGCGGCATGGTGTGGGATCCGAACAGCGGCAATGTGCTACTGACGAACGAGAATGCCATCCCCGTCACAAATATTGGCACGGTCGACGTGATTGATCCTCGGCTGACCGACACCAGTTGTGGGGGCGTTTCCTGCGGACCTGTGGTCATCAACAGCATCGTCATGCCGAACTGCATGCCCACAAGCATCACCAACGGTCCCGGGACCAACTTCCTCGTGGGGTGTGCGGATCATGACGGCGAGGCTTTTCCTCCCAACGAGTACATCATTAACTACAAACCAGAGTAATACCATCACGTGCACCTCTGACCCGGCTACCAGCGTCAATTGCATTCCGATTAACAATGTCGGCGGTGTGGACGAGACCTGGTATAACCCCACCGACAACAGATACTACCTTGCCGCGCGCGACATGCTGCCCGCCGCGGTCATGGGCGTGATCGATGCCGAGACCAACCAGTGGCTAGCTAACATGCCGACAGGCTCAAACGCGCACAGCATCTCAGTGGATCCCAAGACCAACCATGTTTTCGTGCCGCTTCAGTCTGGCGCAGTCTGCAGCACGCTGGCTTCCTACGGCTGCGTCGGAGTTGCCACGCGACAGTGACGCACGGCTGGGCTTCGCTGGCGGTGGATGATATAGTTTAGCTGGAGACGCGAAACGCCAGCACGTTTCGCGTCTTGTCTAAGGATGTGATTTATGACAAAAGGCTCCGGACTTCGAGCGCGCTCCGCGCTCGCGTTATTACTGCTTTTTCCCGCAATGCTGGCTAAGCGCCAAGCGAACAACCTGCCAAGTCTACCGACGTTTCGGCGACCGTAATCGCGCACTTGTCGTTGCCGCATGCCACGGGAAGCCAGATGCTGCTGCAGAAAGCAAAATGGCAAGCAATATTTCTACGTGCAGCAAGCCACGAAGCAGGGCTTCATGGTCGTGGACGTAACCAAGCCGGAGATTCCGGCGTTGCTGCGTCGAACGGCAGAGCCGAATCAGGCTACTTCTGGAAATCTCGACATGGTGGCCCCTGACGTCGCCATCGCGGAAGCTCCGGAAAAGACGCCGACTACGCTAACCAGCAGCAATCATCCTACGGAAACGGTTCGTCTGCTGGATTTGAGCGACCCGCACAATCCGAAGACGCTGGAAACGTTCGACAAAGTCACCAGCCTTTTGCCGGATGGCGGGCATGGTTTGATCTATCTGACCAACGACGAGGGGCTCTATATTCTGCGCTACACTCATCCCTCGCGTTTTGAACCGGCAAAGAAAAAGCCTCCCTGTGATTCGGAGGCTGAAATTCAGGCCATGCCGCCTGAGTGCCAATAGCACCGACCTGGTCGAAAGCCGACTTCAAATAACCTATCGGTTGACGTTCGTTTCCGAGCAATTCTTGTCGATCATTTTGATCGAACTGATGCGCAAGGTTATTGGGGCTGGCGACCCCATTCTTGCCATGGAATCGGAACTGGTGCTTAAAGTCGGTTCCTGTTCGCCCGTCACTTCCACGCGCTCGCCCAGATAATGGTGAAGCCTGGTTTTCCCCGAGGCTTGCAGTTCGTAGGTGATAGATGGATTGGTTTTGATCAGCACATAGTCCCCGTTGGATCGGCTCACGCAGCCGCTCACGGTGACTTGATCCTTGGAATCCTTCTGGCTCGCGGTGGAATTGTCTTGCGCCAGGAGAACGCTTGCCGAGAGTAATAACGTGACAAAAAGCAATGTCTTCATGACATTCTCCTTCGCCATGTCAGATGGCAGACTGATTGCAAAGGTTGGCTCTCCTACGCGGTGCGGCTATTTCACGTGCGTTTCCTGATAGTGCAGAATCTTCCATTGCCCGGACTGCTTCACCCATAATTCACCAATATAGAGGCGCGAAAAACGAACTGCGGATCTCGGCGGGAATTGAATTGTGACTTCATAAATTGCGAAGGCCGCATCCGACCCCAGCGGGATGAGTTTGTATCCCCATAATGTATAGTTCGCTACGTTCGACTCGGCCAGTTCGTTTAAAGCCTGGAGTTTCGTCCGCTCGCCCTGGCCATCCAGCTCCACACCTTCGTAGTCATCCGCAAGCAAATCTCCGTACGCCTTTTTATCTTTATTCTTGATCGCCTCCCACTCGGCTTTGATTTTGGCTTCAAACATATCTTTCAAGGCGGTATCGGCCGCAGAAGCCGGAGTTTTGTTATCAACCTTGGAGGAGTTGGCCGGTTGTTGCGGCCACGCTAGAGTAGCGAGCAACAGACAAGGAATGACTAGACAGCCACGCATCGATTTCTCCGAAGAATCTGAATTGACTGTGGACCCGGGTGTTAAGCCACCAAAACGATGTTAGCCTAGCATGACAACCAACCACCTGAACGTCCCAATGTTGTCGTCTTAAGAACTGACATGACCGATGAAGGTTTGAAGAGCGGCTCGCTGTCTTCGTCTTCGGAACAGGTTCAAGCTTTGGCCGAAGAGCTTCTCAGTGCGCACAAAACTGGCCAGAGGGTGCAAGTCCCGCCGTCTGCTCGGCCCGGCTTTGATCTGGATGCAGCCTATGCTGTGGAAAGTGTTCTGAAGCATTCCCGCGAGGCAAGTGGCCATCGATCTGTTGGCCGCAAGGTGGGTTATGCGAATAAAGCTATGTGGCGCGTGCTCAAGCTGGAAACGCTGGTTTGGGCGCACATGTACGACGATACCGTGCATTATGGCGAGAACAACGCAACCGCCGTAGCGATTCCGAATGCACGTTCCTTGAAAATAGAACCGGAGATCGTATTTTGCCTCAAGCAGCCGATTACTGCAGGCCTGGATGCGGCTGCGGCGCTTGCTTCTATCGAATGGCTGGCGCTGGGTTTTGAAATCATCGACTGCCCTTATCCGGAATGGAAGTTCCAGCCCAGCGATTTTGTAGCATCGTTCGGACTTCATGCGGCGCTGGCGGTTGGCGACAAAATGTTTGTGACTCCGGAATCGATTCCCAAACTTGTGGACGAATTGCCGCGCTTTACCGTGCGAATGTCGAGAAACGGGGAGTTTGTGGAAGAGGGCTCGGGTAAGAACTCTCTGCGCAGCCCGGCCCTATGTTTGGCCGAACTCGGAGCGGCCATAGCGCGCAGGTTTCCAAACGAACCGTTAAACGCCGGGGAATTAGTCAGCTCGGGCACGCTCACCCCTGGGCACGAGACCACAAGTGGTGATCGCTGGACTGCGGAAGTCGCGGGGCTGGCGCTTCCGTCATTAACTCTTCATCTGAAATAGATGGCGCGGCCACTGCTCTCGTGACATGCCACGGCCAGGGAGAGCATCGCCTTAGCCCCGCTCACATCGTCTAGAATAGCGAGCTTTCCCCGCGAAAGCGGATCCGCTGATCAGCGGTAGACATGACCTTGCACCTCAATCAGGCCAACCTGTCGCGTGCTGAAGCAAGCTGTGAACTCGCGGTGCCAGCGGCAGATACTACCGTTAAACTCCGCTTACTTTTCGCTTCCGCCTCTAGGATCACCTCCCCGAATCAGTTAAACTAAAACGTCGACCATTGCCAGGCCTCCAGGGATTATTCACGGTCGCTTCTGACCTAGCGATTGATCGCGTCATTCCTCGTTCGTCGTTAGTCCTGAGGTTCGAAATAAATTACTACTTTTGGAAAGAGGTAAATAGATGAGCAGCTCTACACTTCTCGAGACAACCGCCGAACAAGCGACTCCCGCCGGTGTGAAATATGTCTACTTCTTCGGCAACGGAAAGGCCGATGGCAACGGCAAAATGAAAGATGAGCTGGGCGGCAAAGGCGCGGGACTTGCTGAAATGACCAATGCCAGCCTTCCCGTCCCCCCCGGATTCACTATTCAGACCGAAGCCTGCCGCGAATACATGCGCAGCGGATCGGCCTCGAAGGTAGTTGATCGTCAGATGGACGAAGCGCTCGCAAGGCTTGAAGCCTTGCAAGGCCAGAAGCTGGGCGCGGGCGAGAACCCGCTGCTGGTGAGCGTTCGCTCGGGCGCGAAGTTTTCCATGCCTGGCATGATGGATACGATCCTGAATCTCGGCCTGAACGATAAGAGTGTCGAAGCGCTTGCCAGGCGCAGCAATAATCCGCGCTTTGCGGCCGATTCCTACCGCCGCCTGATTCAGATGTTCGGCAACGTCGTGCTCGACATCGAGAAATCCGCATTCGACGAAGTCTTCGATGCAAAGAAGAAGCAGAAGAAAGCCAAGCTCGATACCGAGCTCGATACCAAAGCTCTGCAGGAAGTGATCGCAGAATACAAGAAGGTCGTAAAGAAGCACGCCAAGCGAGACTTTCCGCAAGATCCGCACGAGCAGCTCGCCATGGCTCGGGATGCCGTTTTCCGCTCCTGGCAGAACGATCGCGCCAAGCACTACCGCCGCATCAATAACATCGATGACATGCTCGGTACCGCGGTCAATGTGCAAGCGATGGTTTTCGGCAATCTCGGCGATACGAGCGGCACGGGCGTCGGTTTCACACGCAATCCCGCCACCGGGGCCAAAGAATTTTATGGCGAATTCCTGATGAACGCGCAAGGCGAAGATGTGGTCTCCGGTGTGCGCACTCCGGTTCCGATCCTCGAACTGCAGAAGGTCATGCCGGAGTCTACGACCAGCTCCGCGCGATCACTACGCGGCTGGAAAAACACTACAAAGACATGCAGGATTTCGAGTTCACCATTCAGGATGGCAAACTCTACATGCTGCAGACGCGCAACGGAAAGCGCACTGGACTGGCCGCGGTGCGCGTTGCGATCCAGATGGTCGACGAGGGATTGATCACGAAAGAGGAGGCGATCTTCCGCGTCGATCCCAATCAACTCTACGATTTTCTGGTCCCGCGCCTCGATGAGAAGAGCAAAAAAATAGAAGTGCTCGCGACTGGGCTGCCGGCATCTCCCGGCGCTGCCGTAGGGCAGATTGTTTTCACTGCGGATGAAGCCGTCGCCAAGGCCGGGCATGGCGCGAAGAAAAATCCCGTCATTCTGGTGCGCGCCGAAACCACCCCTGAAGATATTCACGGCATGGAAGTCGCGGCCGGCATTCTGACCTCGCGCGGCGGCATGACCAGCCACGCTGCCGTGGTTACCCGCGGCATGGGCAAGTGCTGCGTCGCCGGGGCAGGGGACATCGCCGTGAATGAGCGCACCAAAGAAATGCGGGTGAAGGGCCAGGTGTTCCACGAAGGCGATTGGATTTCGCTCGACGGAACCACGGGCCGTGTAATCAAAGGCCAGCTCGGCACCATTCCACCGAAGGCCGACGATCCTGAACTCGTTCAATTCCTGAGCTGGGCTGAGCCCTTCCGCAAAATCGGGGTGCGCGCCAACGCGGACATTCCTCGCGACGCCATTCAGGCGAAAGCTTTTGGGGCGGAAGGAATTGGCCTCTGCCGCACCGAACATATGTTCTTTGCGCCGGACCGCATTCCGCACATGCGGGCGATGATTCTCGCCGACAACGAGAAGGACCGTCGCAAGGCGCTCGGCAAGTTGCTGCCGTATCAGCGGAAGGATTTTGAAGGCTTGTTCAAAGCGATGGACGGCCTGCCGGTGACGATCCGCCTGCTTGATCCGCCATTGCACGAATTCCTGCCCAAGCGCGAAAAGCTGATGGTCGATATCGCAATGCTTCCCAGTGCCGATGCGAAGCAGAAGAAAGCCATGGTCGAAGAATATGGCGACTATGGCGCGAAAGCTGCCGGTGATTTGAAGACGCTTCTTCCCCGGCTGTTGAGCCGGGTGGAGGAGTTGCACGAGTTCAATCCCATGCTTGGCCATCGCGGCTGCCGTCTCGGCATTACCTATCCGGAGATCACGGAAATGCAGGCGCGCGCCATCTTCGAAGCCGCGGTTGCGGTTGAAAAAGAGGGAATCAAGACTCACGCGGAAGTGATGATTCCACTTATCAGCACGGTAAAAGAAATGTCGAATCAGACCGCGATCGTTCGCCGCGTGGCGGAGGAAGTTTTCAAAGAGAAGGGGAAAGATGTTCATTATCTGGTCGGCACGATGATCGAATTGCCGCGTGCCTGCCTGGTAGCCGATGAAATCGCGAAGGAAGCCGAGTTCTTCTCCTTCGGCACCAACGATCTCACGCAAACGACTTTCGGCTTCTCGCGCGACGATGTGAACAAGATTCTTCCGACGTATCTTGGTGAGGGAATCTTGAAGCAGGATCCGTTTGCCGTCATCGATCGCGACGGCGTAGGCGAGTTGGTTCGCATCGGCATCGAGCGCGGCCGCAAGACGCGTCCCAAACTCGAAGTGGGCATCTGCGGCGAGCACGGCGGGGACCCGTCGTCAGTCGAGTTCTGCCACAAAGTCGGCATGGACTACGTGGCTTGCTCTCCTTTCCGAGTGCTGACTGCGCGGCTGGCGGCGGCGCAGGCTGGAGCCAACGACAAGCTAAAAGTCGAAGCCGGAAGAACGAAGTAGCTTCCCTCCGAAACGATGACGCCGGTCCGCAAAATCGGCGTCATCCCTAACCCGGTTGTCATCGTGGGCACGGTCGTTTTGCGGAGTGCGGCCAAGCGATGGGCCTGACGAGAGGACGGGAAAATTTTCACGACCACAAATTCTGCGTGCGGGTTTTAAAAGGCCTTCCCGTTTCCAACACTTCTCCCCAAAACTGCATCCCTATCCCCCGGTGCTAAAATTTGATCGCAAGGTAAGGCCATGCCAACCGTAACCGCGCAATCGATGAACCATGCGCCAGCCGACTTGAATCCTGAGAAAGACTTTCCCAAAGGATTCCTCGATTTTCTCGTTCTTCTCCATAAGCAATTCACGCCGCGCCAGCGGGAGCTTGTCGCGAAGCGAGCACAAGGACTCGAGGCATCGCACCGCGGCCAGCCGCCGAATTATCTTCCCGCCTCTGAGGCGACGACGACCAGATGGCGCATCGAAGTGCCCGAGTGGTGCGCCGATCAGCGCAATCAGATGACTGGCCCCGCCGACGATGCAGAACTCACGGTGAAATTACTGAACTCCGGCTCGCCCGCGGTGATGCTCGACATCGAAGATTCCACGGCGAATCTCTGGCCGAACACCATGCTGGCGATCGAGAACATCATCGCGGCATACAAGTACGAACTTGGCTACAAGGACGAAAAGCGGAAAAAGAAAGTCACCGTTCAGCGCTCAAAAACGGTGACGTGGGTACGGCCGCGCGGCCTGCACATCGGCCAGGGCGGCGTGATCAGAAACGAAATTATATCGGCCTCGCTTTTCGATCTTGCGCTGCTCTGGTACAAGATCGATCCCGCGTGGCTGCCGCACAATTTCTCCGTTTATATTCCGAAGAGCGAATCCGCTGAAGAAGCTTTCTGGTGGCGGGATTTGTTTCAGGCGCTGGCGAAGCACAAGGGACTGCCCGCCGATTACATCAAATGCATGGCGCTGGTTGAGGCACACCCGCTTGCCTATCAAATGGAGGAGTTTCTTTTCAACCTGCGCGATCACTGCCTCGGCTTAAATCTCGGCCGCTGGGATTACATGGCTTCTCTCATCGACTTTATGTTGGAAGATCCCAACTGGATTTTGCCGGACCGGAACACCATTCCACATGACGTGGCCTTCTTCCAAAATTTCCGCACGCTTATGCCGGAAATCTGCCACAAGCATGGAGCCCACGCGATTGGCGGGATGACCGCGCTGTTTCCCAGCCGCAGCGACAAGGCCTTGAACGAGCGCGCACTCAAAGTCCTAAAAGAAGATAAACAAAACGAAGCCCGCTGCCTGATGGATGGAGCCTGGACCGGCCATCCCGATCAGAACAAAATCGCGGTCGCGCAATTTCCGTACCCTAATCAAATTGCAAAACGGCCCAGCCTGCCGGATTCGCATCCCGACCTGCGGCCTGTACCCAAAGGCATTGGCCAAACCACTCTAGCAGGAACTCGCGCCGCCGCCCGCACTGTAATCCGGTATCGCAACGGCGTTCTCAACGGCAGAGGCGCAAGCCTGCTCGACGGCTACATGGAGGACTTAGCAACGGATCGGATCTATCGCCTGATGATCGCGCAGCGGGTGCGTCACAAGGTTAAAGTTGCGGGCGAGGATGGAAAAACCATCGAGCACAGCACTGCATTAGTAACGCGAGTGTTCGATGAGGAACTGGCGAAGATTCAGAAAGACCCGCCGTCCGACATTGATGAAAAATCGGCAGCCACTCTACCGGAGGCAAGACGCATCGCCGAAGAAATGATCGTACAGGGACACCATTCGCCGGTTTGATCGAAGAGAGAAGCATGCCTGGTGAATGTTCGTGCTGATTTCGGAGCAATTAGCGGTACTAATGGATTTTTTAACAAAATTAACTTGACTAAAGTGTCGCTTCCGGTGTCCACTGCCAGTCTGCCCGGCGCCGGAAGAAGGGTGCGGGAACTATAAAATTATGCGTGCGATCGATCAACAAACCTCGACTACGGAAGCTTACGCGCCACTGCAACCTCCGACCCGCTACCTCTTCGGCCCGGGCCCCACGCAGGTCGATCCCCGTGTCTACCAGGCACTGTCGAAGCCGATTGTCGGCCATCTCGATCCTTATTTTATTCAGGTGATGCAGGAGGTGCAGGAGCTGGTTAAGTCGGTGTACGGTGCGGAGAAATCTTCCACGCTGGTCATCTCCGGCACGGGCAGCGCGGGCATGGAGGCCGCGATTTCGAACTTCGTCGAAACCGGCGCAAAAGTCGCGATCTTTGCCAATGGATACTTCTCCGACCGCCTTACTGAAATGGCGAAGCGTCATGGCGCAAACGTAGTGCGCTTTGAAAAAGGCTGGGGCGAAACTTACACCGACGAGGAGGCCGGGGACTTCATCCGGCGTGAAAAGCCCGCTGTGGTCGGTTTTGTCCATGCTGAAACGTCGACGGGAGCTTTGCAGTCCGGCAATGCAATCTGTGCCGCCTCTCACGACGTGGGAGCGCTCGTGATCGGTGACTGTGTTACTTCGCTCGGCGGCATTCCGGTTGAGTTCGACCGCACTGGCATCGACATCGCATACAGTTGTACGCAAAAAGGTTTGAGCTGTCCGCCGGGCCTCTCGCCACTGGCAATTTCGCCGCGCGCCATGGAATGGCTTCGCGCCCGCACCATGCCCGTGCGCAGCTGGTATCTCGACATCAAACTCATCCACGATTATTCGACGGTCTCGCATCGCTACCACCACACGGCGCCGGTCTCAATGTTTTACGCCCTGCGCGAGGCGTTGCTGGCGATTTCCGATGAGGGCGTGGAAAACCGCTGGGAACGCCATCGCCGCTGCCACAACTTTTTTGTGCGGGAAATCGAGGCCATGGGTTTGCATATGCACGTTCCTCCTGCGCACCGAATTCCGACGCTGAATACCGTCTGTGTACCCGCCGGAGTCGACGATGGCAAAGTAAGGCGACGTCTGCTCGATGGACCGGGCATTGAAATTGCCGGTGGCTTTGGACCACTGGCGGGCAAGGTATTTCGCATTGGCCTGATGGGACCGCTGGCAACGGAAGAGAATGTCAGATTTTTTCTTAAGGAATTCAAGAGTGCTCTTTCTGCGGAGGGTTATCGCCCCTGAAGATCACGGTCATTCATGTGGAAGAGCCGTCTTTAGCGAGCCGCACAGTACACAGAACTGGTCCCGGCCCGTGCTTTGCCGACCAACGAATCTAGTCCACCGATCATCAAAGGACCCGCGCCAAGAGGCGAGAACGAATGACACTGAAATCGGTAGACACTCTGCTCGATGTTCTCCATTTCGCCGATAGTCACACGGCCATCATCGTTCCCGAACTCAGCCTGCGAATTACCTATGACTCTCTCCGTAATCAGGTTCTCGAAATGGCCGATGCTCTGGCATCCGCAGGCATCCGCCGCGGCGACGCGGTAGCCATCGCTCTGCCAAACGGGTTGCCGGCCCTCGTTAGCTTTCTGGCTGCTTCCATCGCGGGAACTGCAGCACCGCTGAACCCGGCATATCCCTATGAAGAATTTCTTTTCTTCCTCGGCGATACGAACGCGAAGATTCTGCTCTGTCCTCCCGTGGGAGCTGAATTCGTGCGTACCGCCGCCAAAGACCGCAACATACCAATTTACACTGTGGCAATGAGTGAGCAGGGCATCGTTTCCATGAACAATGCGCCGAGCGGAAAGAAAGCCACGGAACCCACTCCGGACGATATTGCCCTTGTTCTTCACACCAGTGGAAGCACTGGGAAGCCCAAGCGTGTTCCGCTGCGTCACTTCAATCTCGCGGTTTCTTCCGCGAACATCGCAAACACTTACTCACTGCAGGAAGACGACATTTCACTCTGCATCATGCCGCTGTTCCACGTGCACGGCCTTGTGGCATCCTCGCTCTCCACGCTGCTTACAGGCGGAACGGTGGTGGTGCCGACAAAATTCAACGCCCTTTCATTCTGGCGGACTGTCCGCGAGAACCGCGTGACGTGGTACTCCGGTGTGCCAACCATGCATCAACTTTTGCTGGCCCGCGCCCACCAGAAACCAAAGGAAGCCGGTACGCTACGGTTCATTCGCTCCTGCAGTGCGCCACTCTCGTCCGAACTGATTCACAAAATCGAAGGCCTGTTCGGCGTGCCTTTCGTCCAGGCCTACGGCATGACCGAAGCCGCGCATCAGATGACCTCGAATCCTCTTCCTCCGCGCCACCGCAAGGCGGGCTCCGTGGGGGTTGGCGCAGGGCTTCGCATCAGCATCATGGATAAAGAAGGGAATCATCTCGGACAGAATCAACGCGGGGAAGTGGCCATACAGGGCGCAAACGTTTTTCGCGGATATGAGAATAATCCCGAGGCGAACGCCCGCGCATTTTGTGACGGCTGGTTCCGTACTGGCGATCAGGGATATCTGGACAACGATTGTTACTTGTATTTGACCGGCCGCATCAAGGACATCCTCATCCGCGGCGGCGAAAATATCGCTCCGCATGAGATTGACGAAATCCTGTTGCGTCATCCTGCCGTGTCAGCTGCGGTTACGTTCGGATGCGCGCATCCCACGCTAGGTGAAGAGGTTTGTGCGGCGGTGGTTCTGCACGAAAAAAGTGGTGCTACCGAAAACGAATTGATCGGGCACTGCCACAACTTTCTGGCGGACTTCAAATGTCCCACCAAGATTTATCTTGTCGAAAGCATTCCGACGACGGCGACTGGAAAAATCCGCCGCCGCGCCGTCGCGGCAGCGCTGGCAGGTGAGCACGAATGAAATTTCTGATTGTCGGCGCCGGAGCCGTCGGCGCCTACATCGGCGCCCGCATGGCGCGAGCCGGGCTCGACGTAACACTGTTCGCTCGCGGCCCGCACCTGAAAGCTATGCAAGAGCGGGGAGTGCAGGTCAAAAGCGCTGAAGGAAATTTTGAAGCGCATCCGAAAATAGTCAGCTCACTCGAAGAAGATGGTCCCGCTGACGTCGTCTTTCTCGCCGTAAAAGCTCACAGCCTGCCCCAACTCGCTCCACAATTGAAGCCGGTATTAGGACCGGGCACTACTGTTGTCAGCACGCAGAACGGCATTCCATGGTGGTTTTTCCAGGGGATCGGCGGAGAGTGCGAAGGCCTTCGCCTCGAGCGCATTGATCCTGGCGGCGTAATTTCTGCCGCCATTGCGCCTCGCGCAGTCGTCGGCGCCATCGTTTATTTTTCCACCGAAATTTCGTCTCCAGGAGTCATTCAATACATCTCGGGGAATCGTCTCTCCATCGGAGAGCCCGACGGCTCGCGTTCCGATCGATGCCGTTCCATCGCTGAAGCACTGGTAGCCTCAGGCGTGCGCTGTCCCATCACCACACATATCCGCGAGGAAATCTTTGTGAAAATCTTGGGCAACGCCTCGTTAAATCCGTTGAGCGCTCTGACTCGCGCCACGATCGCGCAGATGTTGCGCGACCCCGGAGTTTCCGAAATCGTGCGCAACATCATGGGCGAGGTCGAAGCCGTAGCGCACAAACTGAAGATGGAGCTGTCCGTCACGATTGATCAGCGCATCGCGGGAGCCGAAAGAGTCGGCGAGCATAAAACGTCGATGCTGCAGGACCTCGAAGCCGGCCGTCCGATGGAACTCGAAGCCCTCGTTGGCTCAGTGGTTGAATTGGGAGAGCGCGTCGAAGTCCCCATGCCCTATACGCGAACAGTGTACAATTGCGCCAAGCTTCTGGCGCAACGTGCGGCCATCTAAAGCGCCAACCAGCAAAAGGCCCGGGCGGATCATATCTTTAATTTTTGTGTTTTGTACCCTTGCGCCATTTGTGGTTGAAAGAAGGCTGTGCGCGGGTGAGCAAGCCATTCGCTCCGGTCTCGATCTCCGAAAAAATTCTGCACGGACCTTGACAAGGGGCGTATACTCCATGTGGTCCACTTATCGGACCAGTTGAGGACGCGATGCATCCCATTCTCAATACCGATTTTGAGTCCGTCCGCCGGAATAAGGTCTACGAGGACGTTGCCCGGCAGATCGAACGGCTCATCCTCAAGAAACTCAGACCTGGAGACAAGCTGCCCTCCGAACGGGAGTTATCGCAAATGCTGGGCGTGAGCCGCAGCTCGATTCGAGATGCTATTCGCAGCCTGGAACTCATTGGCATGGTCGAACCCCGCCAGGGCGCGGGAACCATCGTCAAAGAAGTCACGGCCGATGCGGTGGTGAATCCACTGGCCAACGCTCTCAAGCTGAAGGAAGAACAGGTAGGCGAACTGCTCGATTTCCGCAAAATGCTGGAGCCGCCGCTGGCCGCTCGCGCCGCCACACACGCCACCAGCGACGATACTGCGGAGATGGAGGAGATTCTTACCCGGCAGGACGAAAAACTTCGCCGTGATCAAAGCACGATACCGGAGGATTCCGAGTTTCACTATGCCATCGCGCTGGCGTCCGGGAATAGCGTAGTTCTTAAGGTTCTGGACATCGTGATGGACATGTTGCGCGATTCGCGCGAGCGAAGTTTGCAAGTGGAAGGGCGCCCTCAGAAGTCCCTGGCGGGACATCGCCGAATCCTGGCCGCTATCAAGCGCCACGACGCCGAGGCCGCCAAAGACGCGATGCGTCGCCACATCGAAGACGTAGAAGAGATTGTGCTGCATAAATAACTCCTGTGATCGCCAAAACTGTGGGATGCGATCGCGAAACCTGAATGATGCGGCTTAACGCGCCGCCGAGCGGTCTGGGGATAAATTGGCTGATCTGCAAAATGACGCTGTGCGCGCGTCGGACTCTTCTTCCACGCCGACGGTGATTCTGCGTGTCGCAGAAGCGCGCGTAGAGGATGTTGGTCATGCCATCGTGCGCTTGGCAGCAGGCGATCTGCGCCGCATCAGCGCCAATCCCGGCGATGTAGTCAAAATCACCGGCACCGCCATAGCCGTGGGCCGCATTGAACTGGCCGACGACGGCCACGAGGGGATGATCCAGATCGACGGCACCTGCCGCAGCAATTGCGGTGCAGGTCTGCAAGAGCAGGTCACAGTTTCCACAATTGAGCCCCAGCAAGCCGTTGCGGTTCGCTTGTCGCCACTGTGGGTGGGTGCAGCGCCCGCTATCATCGCCCCGGACCGCATTCTTGAAGACTTAATCGATGTTCCGGTTATCGCGGGGTCTGTAGTTCGTGTGCCCACTTTCGCGAAGGCCATCAACTTCCAGGTGGCGCGCACGATTCCATCTGGGCCAGTCGTCATCAACAAGCGCACCGACATTCGAATTGTCGAAGGTGAGCAAACCGCGGCGCGGGCACCCGCGGTTTCTTATGAAGATATTGGTGGCCTCGAAAGGGAAGTTGCCCGGGTTCGCGAGATCGTCGAATTACCGTTGAAGTATCCGCGCGTCTTCGAGCGCCTCGGAATCCTGGCGCCGAAAGGCGTGTTGTTATATGGTCCACCCGGCACCGGAAAAACTCTGCTGGCCCGCGCGGTTGCCGCCGAAAGCCGTGTCCACTTCATTCACCTCAATGGCCCCGAAATCATGCGGAAGTTTTACGGCGAGAGCGAGGCCAAACTCCGCGAGGTTTTCGAGGAAGCCGCCCGCCGCGCGCCGGCAATTCTGTTCATCGACGAAATCGATGCCGTCGCTCCCAAGCGCGCAGAAGTTACGGGCGAGGTCGAAAAGCGGGTAGTGGCGCAACTTCTTAGCCTGATGGATGGCTTCGTGGCTCGCGGCCAGGTCATCGTCATCGGCGCAACGAATATTCCCGAAGTTCTCGACCCCGCTTTGCGTCGTCCCGGACGTTTCGATCGCGAAATCGAAATCGGCGTGCCCAATCAGCAGGCACGTCTGCAGATTCTTCGAATTCACACCCGCTCCATGCCTCTCGCATCCGACATCGATCTTCGCGAGATCGCTGAACATTCCCACGGCTTCGTGGGCGCCGATCTCGAAGCGCTCTGCCAGGAAGTCGGCATGATCGCACTCCGCCGTTTCCTCTCGGCCATTCCGCTTGAAGCGGATGGCGCCGGGTCCGCCGATCTCGAATCTCTGCAGGTGACTCGCGAAGATTTTCTTGGTGGCCTGAAAGAAGTGGAGCCCAGCGCTACTCGCGAATTCTTCATCGAAAAAAGTTCTTCGACCTTCGCGTCGCTCGGAGGCCTGGATGAAATCAAGCGCCTACTCGACGGCGTGATCGAACACTCGCACATTCGGGACGAAATCTACGACCAGGTCGGCCTCACTCCGCCGCGTGGCATTTTATTGGTTGGCCCATCCGGCACAGGCAAGACTGCGATGGCTCGCGCCCTCTCCGGCGAAAAGCAAATACCGTTGATCGCGATCGATGGTCCGCAACTCTATTCAAAGTGGCTGGGAGAGTCCGAGCGCGCACTGCGAGAAGTGTTCAAAAAAGCGCGTCGTGCCGCCCCTTGTATTTTGTTCTTCGATACTATTGACGCGGTCGCGCCGAAATTCGGCGGCGATCACGTCGGCACGGACGTCTACCAGCGCATTCTCAGCCAACTCCTGCGCGAGATCGACAATTTGCACGATGTAAAGGGCGTGATTCTGCTGGCTGCGACGAATCGCCCGGAGCGCATCGAGCCTGCTCTTCTGCGCAGCGGACGCTTCGACTATGTTATGCAATTCAGGAAACCTGACGCGGCCGGCCGCTCAGCCATCATGCACCTCTGCTGCCGCCGTATTCCGCTGGCCTCCGATGTTGATCTCGACGAATTCGCGCAACAGATGGAAGGCCTCACCGGCGCCGATATTGAAAGCGTTTGCAAGAAAGCAACCCTTTGCGCGATCGTCGAATTCCAGAACGGCACCCGTCGCGCGCCCTTCGTCGTTACACGCAACGACTTTCAGGCTGTACTGCAATGTGATCGCAATTGGCAATCAAACGAAGAAAACGCAATCAGCGATAACGTCGAAAACTCCGGCGTCCGCAACACCACGAACTTGAGCAAGCACGAGGGCCGACTATGAGCTACACAGAACTTACCGTTTGGACCCGCGGCATCATCATGGATAAGGAAGGCCGCGACATCGTCAACTCCGTTTCCGCGTCTGCGCGCAGCGAAGGCAAGCACGCTCAGGCCATGGAGAACTACGTTGACAACCCCGACCGCACCAATGCCCCGACGCGCAAATACTGCCGGGTGAGCGATCAGATTCTGGAAAACGAACTCACCTACGAGAACGAACACCCCAACATTGTCGTGCTGGTCGAAGGCACCATGGTCAAAGGGTGGGACTACATGCGCGGCATGCCGCCGGGTGGAACACTCATCATTAATACACACTATACGCCCGACTATATGCTGCGTTTCGTACCCGGTTCCGAGCGTCTCGCGCAACTGGTCTGCGTCGATGCCGCAAAGCTGGCCGATCATAAGTGGCTTTACTACCGGCTCGGCGAACTCGGACTCGACCGCCTCTCGACTGAAGGAGCGGCGGAGCGCAGCAAACTGGTCGCGCCCGATATCGCAGCGCCATTGATCGCAGCAGTGGTTCAGACCACCGGCATCGTGAAGATGAACACCATCAAGCCGATGATCGCGAACCAGCACGCCTTCGAAGCGGCACTCACTGAAATGAAAGTCATGCAACTGAATCCTGTGGCAGTTTAGGACTGACCTTATAAGAGAGGACCGATAATGTCGACAAAAGGAACTCATATCCCAGATTGGCTAACCGTGCCGTTCGCCGGAATCACGCCCGCCCCCACTCAGGAAAAAGGCCAGGACCTGTTTCCCACGGGGAACTGGCGCGCCATTCGCCCGGTGTACCGCGACAAGTTGCCACCCTGCAATAACGCCTGCGGCACCAACGAAAAAATTCAGGGCTATCTCGATCTGGTGAAACGCGGAAAGTATCTGGACGCTTACGCTCTTATTAAAGAGGACATGCCCTTCCCCTCCGTCACGGGACGAGTTTGCTACCACCCGTGCGAACAGGCGTGCAATCGCGGAAAGTATGACGAAGCGATTTCCATCCGCGCGGTCGAGCGCTTCCTCGGCGATCTTGGCCAGGCATTGACCAACGATGTTGTGAAGCCCGGAAAACCGAACGGCAAGAAAGTCGCTGTCGTCGGCTCAGGTCCCGCGGGCCATAGCGCTGCCTATCAACTCGCGCGTCTGGGCTACAAAGTTACGATTCTCGAAAAATCCCCGAAAGCGGGCGGACTGAATCGCGGAGGCATCCCTGACTGGGTTCTCCCGCAGAACGTGCTCGATCGCGAGATCGAGCGCTTGCAGCAACTCGGCATCGAG
Organism: uncultured Acidobacteriaceae bacterium; assembly: GCA_963734675.1. Taxonomy (GTDB): domain Bacteria; phylum Acidobacteriota; class Terriglobia; order Terriglobales; family Acidobacteriaceae; genus Sulfotelmatobacter. Next base: position 65,195 of record CAVTHZ010000017.1, on the reverse strand, counting down.
ATCAAAACGAATACCGAAGTTGGCAAGGATGTTTCCTGGGATGATCTCAAGAAGAACTACGATGCTTGTGTTTTGGCTGTCGGTCTGACTGAACCGAACAGCATTCGTGCCGAAGGCGAAAACAAAGAGGGCGTGCTGTATGGATTGCCCTTCCTGCGCGATATCGGCATGGACACCTCGAAGGTGAAACTTGGCGCTCGGGTTGCGGTAATCGGCGGCGGCAATACCGCCATTGATTGTGCCCGCGAAGCTCTGCGCCAGGGTGCGGTCGAAGTCACGATGATCACGGTCGAAGGCAATGAAAAGGAGATGCCTGCCGTTCCGGAAGATTTGCACGACATGTTGCAGGAAGGCGTGGAGCTAATACACGGCCGCGCGTGTATCGCCATCCTCGGCAACGGCAAGGTGGAAGCGCTGCACTTGCACCCGGCAAAGTTTGAGGGCGCAGTCAACGCATCGCCAATCAAAGTCGATCGCGATGCGAAGCCCGAAAAATTCGCCGTCGACAATGTAATTATCGCTGTCGGCCAGCGTTCGTCGCTCAACTGGTTGCCCGCCGAGTTCAAAAACGAGCGAGGCACCATCAAGATCGACAAATTCGGCCGCCTCGGCGACACCAATTTCTTCGCCGCCGGCGACATCGTGCAACTCGGCTCAGGGCAGCCGCTGATGGTCGTCAATGCTGTCGGCGACGGAAAGCGCGTTGCCTTCAATCTGGATAAAGTCATCCGCGGCGAGAAACTTCAGGCGCGAACGATTCCCGTCGATGTGATCTTCGACTTGAATCGCATGAACATGACTTACTTCCCGCACTTCCCGCGGGAGCAGCAGGAACTGCTGCCGCCGGCAAGCCGGAAGAAAACGCAGGATGAGGTCATTCAGGCGCTCACGGAAGAACAAGCCGTAGAAGAGGCGAATCGCTGCTTCAGTTGCGGTACCTGCAACGCTTGCGACAACTGCTATCTGGTTTGTCCCGAGCCCTGCATCGCCCGTCCGGAGAGGTCGAACGGCCTCTACAAGATTCTGGTCGACTACTGCAAAGGCTGCCGGGTGTGCATTGAAGAGTGCCCGACCGGCTGTCTTGAAGGGGTGCCGGAGCTCGACTTCGATACCGGCGTGGTCCGCATGGATACCGCGTTTGCAATTTCGCAGGGTTTGCATGGCCGCCAAGCGGATCAACTAAAGCATCTGGAAGAAGTCCCGGCAAAGAACATTTAACAAAAAGATCTGGAGCAGAAATCATGCCAGTAGCGGAAGCAAAAAAAAGAATGGTCCGCATCAACGGCTGCGTCGCCTCGGCGCAGGCGGCAAAGTATGCGAATGTGGATGTGATTGCGGCCTATCCAATCCGTCCGTACACCGCAACTATGATGGCGCTCGCGCAAATGGTGGCCAACGGTGAACTCGACGCCGAGTACATTGTGGCCGATAGCGAGCACTCGCAGTTAAGCATCGCGCACGGCGCGGCCTCGGCGGGGGCGCGAGTCTTCACCGGCAGTTCGGGTGTGGGAGTGCAGTTCGCCTACGAACTCTACTCGCCGATCTCCGGCAGCCGCATGCCGGTGCAAATGATGATCGCCGATCGCACCCTCGATCCTCCCGGCGACTTTGGCTCAGAGCACACCGACGCGCTCTCCACTCGCGACATGGGCTGGCTTATGGGCTGGTCGTGCGACGCCCAGGAGGCATTCGATAATCACCTGATCGCCTATCGCATCGGCGAAGATCGCCGCGTGCTGCTGCCGCAGATGGTCTGCCAGGACGGCTTCTTCGTTTCACACATCACGGGCGACGTGGAACTTCCCGACGCGGGCCAGGTGAAAGAGTTTCTGCCCGAGTACAAACATCCGTATCCGCTCGATCCGCGGCATCCCGTTTCGCACGGCCCGCAGATCATGCCCGAGCAAGGCCCTCCCCTGCAGCTCGAGCGAGCGCGAGCCATGGAGCAATCCATGGCGGTGATCGAGCAGGCGCACGAAGAGTTCGCACAAATCTTCGGGCGCCGCTACGATCCCTGGCTCGAAGAGTACAAAACCGACGACGCAGAAGTCGTCTTCTTCCTGCAAGGAGCGCACGCTGTGACAGCGCGCTTCGCAATCCAGCATATGCGCGAGCGCGGATTAAAAGTCGGCATGGTGCGCCTGCGCACCATTCGCCCGTATCCGACCGAGCGTGTGCAGGAATCGCTCAGCAAATTCAAAGTCGTCGGTGTCATCGAAACGAATATGGCACTGGGCAGCGTCAGCAGCGGCGGCGCGCTTTATGCCGAGGCCGCAGCAGCGCTGTACGAAGGGGAGAAGCGCCCGCTTGTGATGTCGTTTATGGCTGGCATGGGCGGCGAAGCCATCGTCCTGAAAGAGTTTTATTGGATGACCGAGAAAATGCTGGAAGCGCAGAAGCGTGGCAAGATCGAAAAACGCACGCACTGGGTTGGTTTCGAACACTAGTCGATTCGTATCAGGGCGCGGCTTTAGCCGTGCTACAGAGCGGAAATAATGATGGGGCATTAGCCCCTGCCAAAAATTTGTTGGAGGAATGATCATGGCAACCATAGAAGTAGAGCGGCAAATCCTGCCAATCCTGGGAAGTCCCAACCAGGGTGCACGCTTTTACAACCCGGAGCTGCCGAAATCCGAGCCGTTCGTCCCTGGGCATCGAACCTGTGCCGGCTGCGGGCCCTCGATCCAATACCGCATGACCAGCAAAGCGGCGGGCGACAATACGATTCTCGTTGGCCCCACCGGCTGCATGTATGTGGCGAACAGTTCGTATCTGTGCACGCCCTACAACGTTCCCTGGGCGCATACGCAGATCGGCAGCGCGGGCAGCTTCACCGCCGGAGTCTCTGCCGCTTATGAAGCCATGATTCGCAAAGGAAAGTGGAAGGGAAAGTTTCCAAATATCATCTGCGAAGCCGGCGACGGCAGTGCCAGCGATATCGGCCTCGCCTCGATCTCCGGCGCGCTCTATCGCAATCACGATTGCCTAATCATCTGCTACGACAACGAGCAGTACGCGAACACCGGCATCCAGGCGTCATCGCGCACGCCCTATGGCGGCATGACAACCTTCTCGCCTCCGGGGCCCGAAGTTCCCGAAGGGAAGAAGTTATACCCGAAAGATCTTGCGCGCATGATGGCGGCCGGGCATCCGCATTGCTATGTTGCGACCGCGAGCGTTGGCTATCCCATCGATTTGATGAACAAAGTCCGCAAGGGCCTCAACCACAAAGGCGCAGCGTATCTGATGATCTACACGCCATGCCAGAAAGGCTTCGTCTACGAAACTCCGCGCTCCATCGACCTCGGCCGTGTCGTGGTCGAATGCGGCCTCTATCCGATGTGGGAGTGGATTCCCGAAAAACGAGCTTTCGATTACAGCTTCCGTCCGGCGAGCATGAGGCCGGTTTCCGAATATCTCAAGCTGCAAGGCCGGTTCGGCCACCTGCACGCCGAGCATGTCGCGAACATGCAGAAGTTCGCTAACGAGCAATGGAAGATGATGGGCATCCAGTTGCCGGAAGCGCTCGTTCAGGCGGCGGATCCGAAGAATCAAACCAATATGGCGGCAGCGGCCGAAGCCGAAGCCGTGGCGGAGACGGTATGAGCACAAATCCTCTGAACCAAAATCGCGAACCGGAAGTAGAGCCGGAAGGACAGGAAAGTTACATCGTTGCCGAAGGCAAAAAACGCGGCGCAACCCGCGACGTTCGCCCCGAAGCTGCGTATGACAAGTACTATACCGTGCTGAAGGTTCACGGCGGCGACGCGATTCTCACCGACAACTGGCACACCAATGAAGTTCTCGACCACGCTCGCAGAAACTTCGAAGGCGTGACCTTTGCCATGCGCACGTTGGAGGCCTGGGGCGCGATGTTCGAAAACGATCAGCGCGCCTACTACACTGCGGGCGGCCGGATCTGGGTGATGGATCTGGAACCGGCGGCGGGCAAAAAGCCGCGGCGGCCGGGCACCGGCGGAGCGAGCAAGAATTAGCTTGGCTCGAATTCTGCTCATCGACGACACACCGGAAATCGCGGAACTGCTGACGTTCTCTCTGCGCGACCTCGGACACGAGGTTCGCGCCGAGGGGTACACCACAGCCGTAAATGAGTTAATCGACGCCCAGCGCGCCGAGGCGGTTGTGCTCGATTGCTCCTCCTATGACATGAGCGAAGCGCTTTTCGATGTGATCCGGGAAAATCCGGATCACGCTGCGACTCCGATCGTTGTTATTAGTGACACGCCGGAACTGGCCGATCAGAGTTTGAATCGGCGCAGAGCCGAACGAGTGCTGTTAGTCCCAAAGCCATTCAGTGGATCGCAGGTTGGCAGAGCGCTCGCGCAGTTGCTCAGCTAGCCTTGAGCGTGCGGGTAGGGCACGCCGTCATTTCGAGAGCCGTCGACGCGGTCTTCGGCCCGGAATAGATTCGTATCAGGGCACGGCTTTAGCCGTGCCGCAGGGCCGCAACAAAAAATTGGCCTTCAGCCCCGCAGCGGCTGAAGCCGCAGTTCGTTTTGCGCATATTTCGGCACGCCTGAAGCCGTGCCCTGATACGAGGCTCTTCACCCGTAGAAACTATGCCTCCCTGGTCCATGGACAACTGGCAGTACCTCGAACGGGAAATAGTCACTGATCCCAAAGGCCAGCGCTGGACCATCGCGCTGATGGATGTCCTCGGGCAAGAGGGCGATCCCGACATGCCCGACCGTCTGATGGAAATGCAATACTCCTCTGGCCGCTATTTCACTCTGGTCTATTCAGAAAACGGGGGCTTGCAGCGGGAGCGCGGCTATACCTCCCTCGATGAAGCGAGCAACGCGTATCAGGATTTATTGATGCGTATCATTGCCGGCAGCGTCGATCCTGCGCAGCCAGTCTTCCGCCAGGACCTTGAGGACTAACAACCTACCGCCCCGGATCCAAATCCCGCATGACCACGTGCAGCACCTGCCCTGCGACCCGCGCATCGCGTTCGGTAGCCTCAATGTTCACGCCGCTTTCGCGATACCCTCGAGCTGCGGCCGGTAATCGTGCGCAACCGCCGCGGATCAATCCTGCCCGCTCCGCTACGGTAAGCCGAGTTTCAAATGACCATTCAGAGATTTTTTCCGCTGGCGAGCCTGACTCGATCAGAGCGCTCAGGCCTTTGTGTTCCAGAGCGTCTGTCACAATTGCTTCCAGCACACTGCAGGAATTCATCAACGAATCGGAATACTTGCCTTCCTCTAGCGCCTTGCGGCTATCGTTAAAAGCCTGCTCAAGAACGGGCCGCAGTTCCGCATCATGGACGAAATCGAAGCGGTGCGGCGCTGGAGCGTCCGGCGCAACTATTCCCGAATCTCTGATTACTGAAATCGATGCAGCTGCCTTTTCGAGTACACCAATCAGGCGGGAAACAATCTCTTCCGGTGCCACTCCATCCACTGCTTGCCCTTCGGTCGACCGAGCCAGGAATGCTCCGCTAAAAGCGCGAGCCAGCCAATGCGCTTTGCTGCCCCCCGAAAGTTCGTTGATGAGGATACCGCAATCGTTCTGCCAGTGACGAATTGAAGCCGTGACCGAGGAGTCTGAAGGATGGCTGGCCGCCAAATCGCGTAGTTCGCGCCCGCGGTCTGTAAGGCGATTCAGCTTCAGCAGGTAGATTTCTGTTTGCGCTTGCAGAGCGGGATCCATACGTATTTCAGATTCTCAAGGGATAACTACAATCCTGCCAAGCACATCGAGTCTTCCAGAGATCGTAATGGTCAACCCTGGATCGCATAGATTAATTGGCGCGGGATACGAGCTTCGATAGTATTTAGCCCTTGACACTAATTATTCAGGGTGATAAAGTCGCTGCCGCAAACTGGTTCGATGACTGGACCAGTATACATGAGGATCTAGTGACCCTCCCCCGGTGTTGAACTCGGTCACGTAGCAGAAGTAAAGATCACTGGCGAATATTGTGGTTCGGTGGCGCTGTTAATGTCTAAGGGTTGTAGCGGAGGTATCACCCATGGCTGAAGGTCCAGCCTCTCTCATTCACCCGTCTCGCATTCCCAATCGCTGGGTCCAATTAATTGCGGGCATTGTTGCAATGATGGCTATTGCCAACCTGCAATATGCGTGGACTTTATTTACCACGCCAATCCAGCAACACCTGCATATCACTCTCAAAGCTGTGCAGTGGACATTTGCCTTGTTTGTGGCCATGGAAACCTGGTTGGTTCCATTCGAAGGTTTTCTGGTCGACATCATTGGCCCTCGGTTGATGCTGGGAGCGGGTTCGTTCATGGTTGGTCTCGGCTGGATCGGCTCCGGGCGCGCCGAAACCGTCGGCGCTCTCTATTTCTGGTACGCCGTGGGCGGAATTGGCGCTGGCGTCGTTTATGGCGGGGCCATTGGCAACGCGTTGAAATGGTTTCCTGATTATCGCGGACTCTGCGTGGGATTGACTGCAGGCGCTTTCGGCATCGGTACCGCCGCTACTGTCGCCCCCATCGCCAAGATGATCGCTACTTCCGGCTACCAGCACACCTTCATCGTATGGGGATTTGTTCAAGGTATCGTGGTTCTGGCCTGTTCTCTTTTCCTGGCCCGGCCGCCTGTTGGCTGGACGCCACCTAACTGGGTGGAAAAAGAGAAAAAAATCAGGGCCAAGATCAACACTTCGGCTGTGGACATGACTCCGCTCGAAATGCTGCGGCAGCCATCCTTCTATCTCATTTACCTCATGATGGTCATGTTGGCCTTCGGAGGTCTGGTTGTGACCGCGCAACTGAAACCCATGGCGGTTTCCTACCACGTCGACAAAATCATCGTGATGTTCGGCATGAGTGCCCTCGTGTTGGCCATTGAGGTCGACCGGATTCTAAACGGGCTCACCCGGCCCTTCTGGGGATGGGTTTCCGATCACATCGGACGCGAGAACGCCATCTTTGGCTCCTTCGTTCTGGAAGCGATCGCGGTATTTGCCCTCCTCCAACTGATCAGTCATCCTCTGTGGTTCATCGCACTTTCCGGCCTCTGTTTCTTTGCCTGGGGGAACATCTTTTCATTGTTTCCATCGGTCACAGGAGACTTATACGGAAATAAATGGGCCACGACGAACTACGGTGTTGTTTACACCGCCAAAGGCGTAGCTGCCGCATTTGCCGGACCGGGTGCGGCCTGGCTGTTCGCCAAAACCGGCTCGTGGTCGAAAGTATTTTGGGCAATGATTGCATGCGACCTGATTGCCGCATTCATGGCGTTGCTGTGGCTCAAGCCCATGGCAAAGCGGGCCGTGCGGCGCTCTGAACTAGTTACTCCCCCCCTTAGTTCGACAACACCGGTCAAAGCTCGTGGTGTTGCTTAGCGAGAAGGTCGCGGTGACGAAAACAAAGGCTCTTTTCCTTGAGGAACGGAGCCTTTTCGTTTTGCAATAAATCATTCTGGTGTCGCGGCAAACGCCCGCAACTGCTGGGGCGGCGGATCTTCCCAACCTCCCGGCTGCGCAAATTTCTTCTGCGTACCTGTCACTTTGCTCGTACTCTCATTCTCTAACTTGAAACTTGCCACCATGTTCTGCAGAGCTAGCGCCAGCTCCGATAGATCCTGACAAGCCTTCGCCGATTCCTTCGCCGCGACCACCGACTCCTTGACCACCTGTGCGATCCGCTCCATATTCTGGGTGATATCCGCGGTAGCCTGTGACTGTTGCGACGCTGCCGTATCAATCTGGCCAATCATCGAACCTACTTCCTCCGACATGCGTATGATCTGCTCTAGCGATCCGCCGGCCCGCGCTGTGGACTTCACCCCCTCCTGCACCTTCTGACTTCCAACTTCCATGGCCTTCACCGCGCCCTTGGTTCCTTCCTGAATGGTTGAAATCATCGCTGCGATTTCCTTTGTAGCGGTGGTCGTGCGTTCGGCCAGTTTCCGGACCTCATCGGCCACGACGGCAAAGCCGCGTCCCTGCTCGCCCGCTCGCGCCGCCTCAATCGCAGCATTCAGCGCCAGCAGGTTCGTCTGGTCGGCAATGTCATCGATCACCGCGGTCACACGTCCGATCTGGTCCGAACTCTTTCCCAATTCGCCAATCTGCTTTGCCGTTCCAACAACCGATTCCGCAATGGAATGCATCTGCGCCAAGGCCTGCTGAACCACGGTTCCACCTTCACGCGCGGTTTCCGCAGCGCGGTGCGCAGCCTGCGTGGCCTGCGCACAATTTTCAGAGACATGTTGCACCGTGGAAGCCATTTCCTGCATGGCCGCAGCGATCTGCGCTGTCTGGTCGTTCTGACTATCCGCGCCCTGCGCCTGTAGCGAAGCGGACGATGAAAGTTCCTCGCTGGCGCTGGCTACTTGCAAGGAGTTCTCCGAAATGGCCACAATCATGCGTTTCAAGTTACCGCTCATCTTATTGAGAGCAACAGCCAGATCCCCCAATTCGTCATTACTTTGAATTTCCAGGTCCGGGCATGTCAGATCCCCGGTCGTGATCGCCTCAGCGAATGCGAGAATTGCGCGCGTTGCCTGCGATACGTGCCGGCTCATGACCAGGGCCACGATCACTCCCGCAAACAATGCCAGCATTGTGGTTAGAATGCGGGTGAGACTCAGCGAGCGGTTGGCAGCGCGCAATTGCGCCTGATTGTCATCCACCAGCTTTTCAAACGAATCAGACATGCTTCCCAGCGAACTCTTCATTGCCCGGTTGACGGGGGTTGCGCGTTCTGCCGAGAGATTTCCCGCCAACGCCAGAGCGTTCTTTTTATGGCTCGCCGCCAGCTTTATAGCGTCCTGCTGCGCTTCGCGGAGAGTGACGAGTTGTTTCTTAAGCTCCTTCAGCCGGTCCCGGTTCTCCTCTTCTCCCCACCCTGGGGCCAGTTGATCGATCACCACCAGATCTTTTGCTACGTCATCCCACGTGTCCTCAAACATTTTTTTTGTTGTTACGAGGCGTTTCGGCTCCGAGCCTGCCAGAATGGCCTGCCGTCCCTTCACCTGCGTCTGATTCAAGTCGCGCTGCAAACGGATCGCGGCCTTCATCGATGGAACACTCAGCCCGAAGGTACTTTCCTCGATCTGCGAGATTCTATGTGCCTTGACGAACCCCATCACGCTGCTCAAGACCAAGAACGAAAGCACTATTGCGAACCCGAGACACAGTTTCTTGCCGAGCGTAAACTTCATGGTTTCTCCTGCATAGGACGGAGCAATCCAAAATGTTTCAACTTTCTCCGCCCACCTTGGATCAGAAATTCAGCAAAATCCTGACGGGAAACCTATCGGCACAAAGGACGGGGAACATTAAAGGCCTCGAAAGGTAGGGCAATGGCGGCAGAAAAATACAGCGCTTCAGTACTCAGCAGAGCATCCGGAATAACACGTAGGAACGGGCCCCAAGCTCGCTTTCAAGCCGGCAACGCCTGCCCACGCGTCTCCGTGCCGAACGGAATCAGACACAATCCAATGGCGAAAGCGAAAGCCGTTGCGGCGACGGGAATTCCGAGCGATCCATAGTGCCGTATACCGGCGCCCACGAGGAAGGTAATCCCCGCGCCTCCAAACCGCGCAAAAGAAGTAGCAAAGGCAAAGGCGCTCGCTCGGCACTCTGTGGGGTATTGCTCCGGTAACCAGAGCGTGTAAACGGCGAAATTCGCGCCACCAAATCCGAGAAAGAACAGGCAAACAAAAAACCAGGGAAGGCCAGCTGCTCCCAGATAAAAAACTTTTCCAAATGTGACTGCGATAAACACCATCATCAAAGTAAAGAAAAATGCCAGCGCGCCTCGCCGTCCATAACGCTCGGCCAACCATGGCATTGCCAGGCATCCTAATATCGTCGCGAAGGAAACCAGCATCGTCCCCCAAGAGGCCAATTGCGCAGCTTGCGTGCCCACATGTCCCGAAGCTTCCGAGAGCGTTGTAACCGCCGCTGGCACATAAACGGTTCCTGCCCACAACCCGCAAATCGATGCCAGCATAAACAGTGAGTTGAGGATGGTTCGCCTGCGCCATTTTTCGGAAAAAAGAACCGCGAAAGGCCGCCAGACTGCCCATGACCGAACCACACTCTCCTTGCGAGTCCAGGCCTCAGGCTCCGCAACGCCGTGCCTGATCCATGCCAGGAACAGAGCCGGGACCCCGCCAACAATAAACATCGCGCGCCAGCCGAAATGGGCGCCGATCGAATAGTTCGCAGCTGCCGCCAGGAAAATGCCAACGTAATATCCGGTATGCATGTAGCCGGCGCCCATGCGACGCCTGTGTTCGGGCCAGGCCTCCGCCACAAATGTTCCGCCCATCGCCCACTCGCCGCCAATTCCGATTCCCGCCAAAAGCCGCAAGATGGCAAGCTGCCAAATGTTGGTCACGAGCGCGCTCAGGAAGGTAAACACCGAGTACCAGACGATCGTCAGCATCAGGGTTCGCACCCGGCCGAACTTATCCCCGACCGGGCCCCACATAAATGCAAGGCCCCAGCCCAAAAGAAATAAAGCGAACAGCAGGCCTCCATAAAGGCCAATGTTCTGCTTGGTAGCTTCGTAGCCCGAGCGCGGCAGCAGTTCGCGTAAAGAAGGAATTAACACGAGCGCGTAGATAAACGAATCCATCCCATCGAGGGTCCAACCACCCCACGAAGCCCAGAAGCCGCGAACCTGATTTCTCGTGAGGCCCGTCGAGGCGATGTTGTCGGGCCGAATCGCCCCTGGATTGCTCGTTTTGTTCGCCGAAGAAGGCGTCATGATTGTTGGGGAACTATAGCAAGAAAAGACTCAAATTAGGGCAAATATTATGGCGCCTAGCGCTGATTCAGTTCCTCTTACCAGCGTAACCTCACCCTTTAGTTCCTCGCTCCGATGGTGGTGGCATCAACCCTATAATTTGACAGGTGACCAAGCCCTGCAAAGCCGCGGCCGTATTACTCGTCCTGTTCGGAATGCCATTTCTCGCGTTCGGTCTATTTACCGGATGGACGCTTCTATTCGGGCCACCAGGATCCGTTCAGGGCAGCCGGGCAGTGGGAGTCGTGGTTTGCGCGGTCTTTATCGCCGTCGGCGGGGCTCTCATTGTCGGCGCTATTTACGGCACGCGCAAGCTCGGAGAGCAGGCCGCGCTTGAGCAGTCGCGTCCCGACTCACCATGGCTGTGGCGCAAGGATTGGGCCGGCAGTCGCGCGTACGGGGGCGTCACCAAGCAAGCGATTAGCCTCGCGGTGTTCGCCGGCTTGTGGGATTTGATTTCATTTACCGTGGCGGCAGGGGTATTTCCGCAATACCTGCGCACCTCCGATCCCAAATATCTGTTCCCTCTCTTGTTCGTTGCCGTGGGAGTAGTCCTGACGTTCATGGCGGTACGGGCAGGGGTTCGTCGCGAACGCTTCGGGCAAACCTATTTTGAGTTTGCCTCACTTCCGTTTTCTCCGGGCAAGCCGCTGCGCGGCTCGATCCATTTGCGTTTCAACACCACCACCAAACACGGGATCAACCTGCGTCTCTCCTGCGTCCGGCAGGTTGTAACTGGCAGTGGGAAGGACCGAACTACCAACAAAGTCATCCTGTGGCAAGGCGATAAGAATATCTCCGAGCAGTCGATCACGCCCGGTCCGATGGGCGACGCTGCCATTCCCGTAGACTTCACCATTCCCAGCGACGCTTATGAGACGAATCATGACCGGCCCAGCGACCAGCTCCTTTGGACCTTGCATGCCGAAGCGGACACGCCGGGAGTCAGTTTTTCGGATGAATTCGAAGTTCCCGTTTTTCGCTTGACCCCGCAATCGCAAACAGCCATACGTTTCGCTGATGATGTTGCCGCAAATGCTGCCCCGGGCTTCCAGAGCGATTCCGAGGATGTGACGCCGCCGAATAGTCCGAAAGTCATGGTGGGAACAGGCACGAGCGGGGGCACCGAATATTATTTTCCGTCCCTTCGCAGTCCCGTCCGCCTTGTTATTGCAGTGCTGATTGCGGCGGGATGGACTTGCGTGGTCTACTTTCTCGCCCACTCGCAAGCGCCAATATTCTTTCCAATTGCGTTCGGATTGTTCGATCTGTTGCCGATCTACATGTTGACCAAGTCGCTCGGGGAATCCTTCCGCATCGAGGCGGTCAATAACCAGCTTATTCTTCGGCACGCTTGGTTCGGCCTCGCCACGACCATTGAAATTCCGTGCTCCGACATTTCCCAGATTCTGGCTGCAACCCAGGGACAAGGCGCCCCACCCTCCTACTCGCTGCGGCTGCAAACCAAGAGTGGCAAGAAAATAACCCTGGCTGATTCCATCGATGACCGCCAGGAAGCGCGGTGGGTCGCCGCACAACTTGAGAAACTGGTGGGTCTGAAGCTCGACACACACGTTCAAGTAGACATGGGCTTGGGATATTATGGGCCGCCGCCGCAGCGCGGAATGGCCACGCCGCAAGCAGCGCCTCAAACCCGCGTGGCTCTTGCTCTGGGAGTTGCCGTTCTTTGCGGTTTGTCTATGTTTGGTTTCCTGATTCGATCTTCGGTGAAGAGCGGATCGTCCCGCCAGCGCGTCGCCGCCCGGCATATAACCACGACGAGATCCGCGGTGCGACCGGTCAACTATGCAGCGTTGACAGACTCCGATATGCAGCGTCTGCGAGGGATGCCGGAACAGGCGCAGGCCGAAGAGTTGTTGGAGCGTGCCATCCGGCATGACGCTCGCGCGCTGGATCTGTTCGAGCAGAACATTGGCGTTTGGCTCGGCGACATCAAGCTCACCGAGCGCATGAAACAGCTTGAATGGCGCTCGCGATTCTCGACCGACCTTCGTGTGCGCTACGTCAATGCTGATCTCAACCTTGCCATGGACGGCTGGTCGAAGAGCGACAATTCAGTCACCCTGCTCATCGCCAAGGCGCAATCAGACCCCAGCTATCGGCAAGCCGCAGTTTACTTTATGGGAATGATGGCAGGGCGTGGAGTTGGTTACGACCGCCTCTATCCGGTTCTGGTTGAATATGCCCGCAACGACCCTGATCCCAATGTGCGGCAATGGGCCATCGAAGGAATGCGTTATTTGGGAAGCGACGAAGCCCTTGATGTGCTTTTTGAGTCGTTTACTCACGATCCATCGAACGCCGTGCGTGACCGCGCCGGTTGCAACGTCTCTGACTGCGGCAATTTCATGCGCAAGCAGCGCATGCGAATGGTGCCGAAGTTCATTGAACTGGTGGAAGATGCTCAGACCTCCGCAGTCATGCGTAGCTGGAGTTTCATGGCTCTGCGCGAGATCACCGACGAAAGCCTGCCGGCCGACGCGTCAGCCTGGCGGAACTGGTATACGCAGCATGGCGCAGAGAAAATGGCCGAGTTCGAACAGATGGATTGGTGGAAGGTCCGCGGCGACGAATAATTCGCGCTGTGCGGCTGGACGATTGGATTGGTGCCGGCTAACTTTTCGTCGCCAATAATCTCTTTTCGAGCGCGTCTACCTCGTTCGAAAGCTCCTTCGGCAAATGGCTCCCAAAGTTCGCGAAATGCTCCCGAATCGAGGGCACCTCGGCCAGCCAGCCCGGAATATCGACGCTTAGCAACTTTGCAACCTGAGCGTCCCGGATATCGAGTCCGTGCGTATCCAGATCCTCGACCTCAGGAATCCGCCCAATCGGCGTATCTTTCGCGTGAACCTTACCGTCGCAGCGCTCAAAAATCCAGCGCAGCACACGGCTGTTCTCGCCGTATCCCGGCCACAAGTACTGTCCGCTCTCATCCTGCCGGAACCAATTCACGTAAAAAATCTTCGGCAGCTTGTTCGCATCCGCCGTCCGGCCCATCTTGATCCAATGCGCGAAATAATCGCCCATGTGATAGCCGCAGAAGGGAAGCATCGCCATCGGGTCGCGACGCAATGTCCCGACCTTCGCCGTAATCGCGGCCGTAGTCTCGCTGCTGGCGGTCGCTCCCATGAAAGTTCCGTGCTCCCAATTGAAAGCTTCGGTCACGAGCGGAACAATCCCGCGCCGCCGCCCGCCAAACAAGATCGCATCGATCGGCACTCCTTTTGGATCTTCCCACTCCGGTGCTATGGATGGAACCTGATCCGCAGTCACGGTAAAGCGCGCATTCGGGTGTGCCGCGGGACGACCTGAATCCGGCGTCCACGGGCGGCGAAGCCAATCGATCAATCTGGCCGGTTTTTCCTCTGTCATCCCTTCCCACCAGATATCGCCGTCATAAGTCATCGCGCAGTTGGTGAAGATCGTATTGCTTTCCAGCATCTTCATCGCGTTCGCATTCGACTTCCGGCTTGTCCCCGGGGCTACGCCGAACAGCCCGCGCTCCGGATTGATGGCATATAGCCGCCCATCTTTTCCGAACTTCATCCAGGCGATGTCGTCGCCGATGGTCTCGATTTTCCATCCAGGAATCGTTGGAATCATCATCGAGAGATTGGTCTTGCCGCAGGCTGAAGGGAACGCTCCCGTCATGTACTTCACTTCGCCGGAGGGAGCAATCACTTTCAGAATCAGCATGTGCTCGGCCATCCAACCTTCATCTCGAGCCTGCACCGAAGCTATGCGCAAAGCGTGGCACTTTTTGCCGAGCAAAGCGTTGCCACCGTAGCCCGATCCGAACGACCAGATCTCGCGCGTCTCAGGAAAATGACAAATGTATCTATGTTCTTTATTGCATCGCCAGGTGTAATCCGGCTGGTTGGCCGCGAGCGGCGCGCCCACAGAGTGCAGTCCACGTACGAAGTCCGTGTCAGTGCCCAAAGCCTCCAACACATGGTTGCCCACGCGCGACATCATGTGCATGCTCACCACTACGTACACCGAGTCCGTAAGCTCGACGCCAATTCGCGATATCTGTGACCCGATCGGCCCCATGCTATAGGGCACCACATACATCGTCCGGCCCACCATGCAGCCCTCGAACAGGCCGCGCAGCTTGTTCTTCATCTTTTCCGGATCTTCCCAGTTGTTGGTTGGCCCGGCCTCTTCTTTTGTTCGAGAACAGATGAAGGTGCGATCCTCCACCCGGGCCACGTCGGCAGGATCCGATCTAACGAGGTAACTATTTGGCCGCTTTTCCGGGTCGAGGGGAATTGCAGTACCAGTGAGAACCAGCAACCGCACCATGGCGTCATACTCTTGTTTCGATCCATCGCACCAGTGGATGCGATCCGGGCGGCACATACGCGCCATTTCTTCCACCCACCGCTCCAGGGCCGGATGCCTTTGGTCGCCGCTGGTTGCCGCTACATCCATTGTGATTGTAGCCATGAGTTCTCCAATACCTGCTATCTCGCGTTCACCATTGCCCGTCATTCCCGAGCGAAGCGAAGAACCTATGCATCCTGCTGACGCCACCAAGCCCGTCAACTCGCGCGAAGGGACGAATTTAAGATGCCGCGCGGAGCTGAGGAGTCCACGTTACAGCCCACTCTTCCACCCGGTCCGCGAAGCCAAACCACTTATTTTCTCGCAATATGGCGGATTATTCCAGCGAATAGCGGGCCAGTAGTATCATGTCGCACGAACCGGTTCAGCCAAATTCATGATCGGCCAAACCATCTCCCACTACCGCGTCATCGAGAAACTGGGCGGTGGCGGGATGGGTGTGGTCTATAAGGCTGAGGATGTGAAGCTTAGTCGGTTCGTCGCCCTCAAATTCCTGCCCGACGACGTAGCCAAAGACCAACAGGCACTCAGCCGCTTTCAGCGCGAAGCCAAAGCTGCCTCTGCACTGAACCATCCGAATATCTGCACCATCTACGAAATTGACGACCAGCACGGCCAGGCCTTCATCGCCATGGAGTTTCTGGACGGCCTGACGCTGAAGCATCGCATCGGCGGGCGTCCCCTGGAAGCCGAGTTGATTCTGTCCCTCGCCATCGAGATTGCCGACGCGCTCGACGCAGCCCACACAGAAGGCATCATTCATCGCGACATCAAGCCCGCCAACATCTTCGTCACTAAACGCGGCCACGCCAAACTACTCGACTTTGGCTTGGCCAAGGTTGCGCCCTCCCTTGGTTCCTCCAGCCAGGTCGCGGCGGCGAACACAGTCTCAGGCTCGGTCGATGAACAATACCTCACCAGTCCCGGCACGATGCTTGGAACAGTCGCTTACATGTCGCCCGAGCAAGTGCGGGCGAAAGAAGTAGACGCGCGCAGCGATCTGTTCTCCTTCGGAGCCGTGCTGTATGAAATGGCGACGGGCAATCTGCCTTTCGAAGGCTCCAGTTCGGGAGAGATCTTCGGCGCCATCCTGCACAAGAAGTCATGGCCAGCGTCGCAGCTCAATCCGCAACTTCCGGAGCAGGTGGCAGCAATCATAGACAAGGCTCTGGAAAAAGATCGCGACCTCCGCTACCAGAGTGCCGCCGAAATGCGTGCCGACCTGCAACGCCTGAAGCGGGATATCGAGACTGGGCGGGTTCCGGTAGCTAGCGCAGACCATGTGGGGATGGCCGCCTTGACCGTCCCGCCGAGCGAAGCGAGGCGATCAGGATCGACGCAGGCCTCACCTGCACCGCCAGCCGCGGCCGTCGAGCTGCGCTCGATCGGGCGGAAGAGGGCATCTGGTCCACATACTTTCTCGCGAGCCGACGGCTATATTGTTGCGGCTCTGCTCGTGGCTGCTTTGATCGCCGCCGGCCTCTACTATCGCTCCCACCGAATCAAGCGCCTTACCGACAAAGACACCATCGTGCTGGCCGATTTCGTCAACAGCACGGGAGACTCGATCTTCGACGACACACTGAAGACAGCGCTCAGCGTCTCCCTGCGACAATCGCCTTTCCTCAACGTACTCTCCGACAGCGAAGTGGCGAAGACCTTGCAAATGATGACCCGTCCCTCCAACACGAAACTCACGCCCAACGTGGCCCGTGAGCTTTGTCAACGCGCCGGCAGCAAGGCATACCTTGCCGGGTCGATCGCCACACTTGGCAGCGAATACGTGCTGGGCCTGAAGGCGGTGAATTGCCAGAACGGAGATACGCTGGCCGAGGCGCAGGTAACCGCGGAGTCCAAGGAAAAGGTGCTGGACGCGCTGGGCGCAGCGGCCTCCACTCTACGCACTGAGTTGGGCGAATCACTGACCACGGTGCAGAAGTTTGATGTTCCGCTCGAACAGGCCACCACGTCCTCGCTAGACGCTCTGCAAGCCTACAGCCTAGGCACGAAGGCCAACCGTGAACGTGGCGCTGCGTCCGCGCTGACCTACCATCAGCGGGCCATTAAACTTGATCCAAAGTTTGCCATGGGCTACAGGGCGATCGGCTATGACTATAACGACCTCGGCGAACCAGAGCGGGGCAGCGAGTATGTCACCAAGGCGTTCCAGTTGCACGATCATGCCAGCGAGCGGGAGAGACTTGCGATCACCGCCACGTACTACTGGAACGCAACGGGTGAGCTCAGCAAAGCGATCGAAGTAAATCAGGAGCGGGCTCAGAGTTACCCGCGCGACTTCGAAGCGTATCGCAACCTCGGCTCGCTCTACGCCCAGCAAGGGCAGTACGAAAAAGCCGTGGAACTAACAGCGCACGCCTTGACGCTTGAACCCGATGACATAATCTTGTACGACAACCTGGCAACATTCTCGCTGGCCCTGCAGCGATTCGACAAAGCGAAAGAAATTCTGGACCAGGCACAGACGAGAAAATTGGAAGATTACCAACTCCACGACACTCTATACGCTTATGCCTTTCTCAGGGGCGACTTGGTCGCCATGAAGCAGCAACAAGAGTGGTATGCCGCAAGACCTGACTATGAGGCCTTTGGACTGGCCGCTGCATCCGCCACAGAGGCATACGCCGGTCACGTCAAAAAGGCGCGAGAATTGATCAAGCAGGCTGTGGATTCCGATGTACGGTCTGATAACAAGGAGGGCGGAGCCATCTCCCTCTCCGAAGCAGCTCTTCAGGAAGCCGCTTACGGTAACACACTGGAAGCCCGCGTTCTATCGGGGCAAGCTCTAGTTCTCGCGCCCCTCAGCCGCGGAGTGTGGAGCGAGGCAGCCCTCGCTTTGGCTATGGCAGGTAATACCTCGCGTGCTGAGTCCTTAGCGAAAGACCTGGATAAGCGTTTTCCTTTAGACACGCAAGTGCAATCCCTTTGGCTGCCCGCAATTCGTGAGCAATTGGACATGGACAAGAAGAATGCGGCTTTCGCCCAGCACCCGGCCCAAACAGCCCCACCCATTGATCTCGGCAACATCCTGTTCGTCACCAACGCTTCCTGCCTCTATCACGTGTACATCCGCGGAGAGGCCTACTTGGCCGGCACCCAAGGCAGCGCTGCCGCCGCCGAGTTTCAGAAAATCATCGACCACAGCGGCATCGTCTGGAACTGCTGGACCGGAGCGTTGGCGCATCTCGGCGTGGCCCGCGCCAATGCTTTGCAGGCGAAGACTTTTCACGGACAAGGGCAGGAAGCCGACGCCGATGCCGCCCGCGTCCGCGCCCTCGCCGCCTACAAGGATTTCCTCACCCTCTGGAAAGACGCCGATCCCGACGTCCCTATCCTCAAGCAAGCCCAAGCGGAGTACGCAAAACTGCACTAATGCTTTCTTGGATCGTTTCTCGTCCCGTCAGGCACGAGTTTTTGTTAGCACCATTGAAATCCACAACTTCCCCACTAACGATTCACAGGCCCACCCTGTGACATCCATCACTGCGCACTCACTTCCTCAACTCGTACCTTAGCTAGATTCCGGAATCAGGCCTTGGTGTGCCGACGGCGGCACGAAGCAGGAAGGAAGTATCGCCCACAGCACCCGATGCTCTATAAGACCCTCAGCGCCGCCGTCTACGGCATCGATGCCAACATCATCCAGGTCGAAGTCGACTGCTCCGGCATCAAGACAGACCAGGACCACTTCCACACCGTAGGTTTGCCCGACGCCGCCGTGCGCGAAAGCCGCGACCGCGTTCGCGCCGCTCTGAAAAATTGCGGCTATGACATCCCTCCTACCCACATCACAATTAATCTCGCACCTGCCGATATTAAGAAGGAAGGCTCCGGCTTCGATCTGCCTATGGCTTTAGGCATAGTCGGTGCCTACGGCGGACTAACCAAAAAAGAAATCGACGACTGTCTGTTCGTAGGCGAGCTCTCGCTCGATGGCGGGGTCCGCGGCATTCGCGGTACCCTCCCCATTGCACTCGAAGCTCGTGGGCGCAAAATCTCCCGTCTCGTTGTCCCCGAGGCAAACGCGCGCGAAGCGGCAATGGTTGGCGGAGTTGATGTCTATCCTGTACGCTCGCTGCTCGACGTGATCCACTTCGTGAACTCCGGCAACGGCATCGTGCCGCTCAAAGCCGATGGTGACGCGCTGCTGCGCGAGTCACAGGAATTCCTGGTCGACTTCAAAGATGTTCGCGGCCAGCAAACCGCCAAGCGTGCCATCGAAATCGCCTGCGCTGGCGGCCACAACATATTGATGATCGGCCCGCCCGGCTCCGGCAAAACCATGCTGGCGAAGCGCATGCCAACGATCCTTCCGCCGCTGACTTTCGAAGAAGCTCTGGAAACGACGAAAATTCATAGCGTAGCAGGAGTGCTAGATCCCGGCAGCGGCCTGGTGGGCCGGCGCCCGTATCGCTCCCCTCACCATACGATCTCTGACGCTGGCCTGATCGGCGGCGGGGCCATCCCGCGCCCCGGAGAAGTCTCGCTCTCCCACAATGGCCTATTATTTCTAGACGAACTCCCCGAATTTCCCCGCAACGTGCTCGAAGTACTCCGCCAGCCGCTTGAGGACGGCACCGTGACTATCTCTCGCGCGGCCATGTCGTTGATGTTCCCCGCCCGCTTCATGCTGGCCGCGGCCATGAACCCCTGCCCCTGCGGCTTCCGCAATGACCGCACCCGCGAGTGCCAATGCACCACGCCCATGATCCAGCGCTACATCTCAAAAATTTCCGGCCCGCTAATGGACCGCATCGATATCCACATCGACGTCCCCGCCGTGAACTACAAAGAAATGCGCTCGACCACCGAGCCGGAGGGATCGACGCAAATTCGCGAAAGAGTGGTGCGTACGAGAAAGCATCAACTGGAACGCTTTGCCTCTTCCCGCGAAAAACTCTACTGCAATGCGCAAATGTCCTCCCGCCACATCCGCACCCACTGCGAGCTCTCTGCCGATTGCGAACGCCTGTTGGAACGCGCCATGACCCAGCAAGGCCTGAGCGCCCGTGCCCACGACCGCATCCTGAAAGTCGCCCGCACGATTGCGGATATGGAAGAGAGTCCGAAACTCGAACCGAAGCATATCGCCGAGGCTATCCAATATCGTTCGCTGGATCGGACTTATTGGACGTGAGGGCAAGCTGTAATGAAGATTCGATGTGAGCGAAAGCCCCGCCGGTCGCCACTGAGCGAAACTCGATGCATCCGCACAACACCTGGCGGATTTTGACTTCCACCGCCCAAGCCCCTACTATACGATTGCCTGGGCGCTATCCGCGTGATCGACGAGACCATCTCCCACTACCGCATTACGGCGAAATTAGGCGGCGGAGGTATGGGTGTCGTTTACAAAGCGGAAGACACCGAGTTGGGCCGTTACGTCGCTCTAAAATTCCTGCCCGATGACCTCGCGCAAGACTCCCAGGCTCTCGAGCGCTTCCGGCGCGAGGCGCGTGCCGCCTCTGCTTTAAATCATCCCAACATCTGCACGATTTACGAGATCGGTAAGCACGGCGTCCAATCCTTCATTGCGATGGAGTTTCTGGATGGCTTGACGCTGAAACATCGCATTACCCACCGGCCTCTCGAGATCGGAGTCCTTCTTGGTTTGGCAATCGAAATCACCGATGCCCTCGATGCTGCCCATTCCAAAGGAATCGTCCATCGCGACATCAAGCCGGCGAATATCTTTGTAACCGAGCGTGGCCATGCCAAGATCCTCGATTTCGGACTCGCGAAAGTTATATCTGCTCATAAAGTCGAGGCAGAAGCCACGGCTGGTCCCACCCTCGAGGTACGCCCCGAACAATTGACCTCGCCGGGTTCCGCGCTAGGAACCGTGGCTTATATGAGCCCGGAGCAGGCGCTCGGCGAAGAGCTGGATGCCCGCTCCGATCTTTTCTCGTTCGGTGTGGTGCTCTATGAAATGGCTACGAGCCATTTGCCCTTCGAGGGAAACACTTCGGCGGCAATCTTTAACGCGATTCTAAATAAGCCTCCCACGGAGCCGGTGCAGCTGAATCCCGAGCTCCCGCCGGAACTGGAGCGCATCATCAACAAGGCGCTCGAAAAAGATCGTGACCTGCGATATCAGAGCGCCGCCGAACTGCGCGCAGATCTTAAACGCCTGCAGCGCGATTGGCACCCATCCTCGCGGCAAATGGCCGCTGCAAAAGACGCCAGCGCGAAGAATTCTGGCGATTCCTCCGCTTCAGTCTCTGCGCAACCCGCTGCCAAACGTTCCGCAAGTCGCATCGGCATTCCGCTGCTGGCGGCCACGGCTTTGCTGATGTTGATCGCCGGAGGTATTATCGGCTTGTTCATCGGCGCGCGAGCCGCCTACGGCCCCGTCCCCACTTTTCACGAGCTCACTTTTCGTCGCGGAGCTCTCACTGCCGCGCGTTTCGCTCCCGATCCGCGCTCGGCTATTTACAGCGCTGCCTGGGAAGGGAATCCGCAATCGGTCTTTATCAGCTCCCCAAATTCCACCGAATCGCGCGACCTGGGACTTCCCCAAACCGAAGTGCTGGCGGTTTCCTCCGCGGGGCAGATGGCTGTGCTGCGGCGGTTCCGCGTCGCCGATAACGCATTTACCTTCGTAGGAACGTTGGCGCAACTTTCCATCGGCGCGGATGCACCGCGCGATCTGCTGGACAACGTCGAGGCTGCCGCATGGACCCCCGATGGCACAGCTCTTGCGGTGGTTCATTCCTGCGGCGGCAAGAGTCATCTCGAATATCCCATCGGCAAGGTATTGTACGAAACGGTCGGCTGGATCAGCGATCCCCGTTTTTCTCCTCGCGGCGACCGCATTGCCATCATCGACCATCCTCTGCTAGGCGACGATGGCGGGATCGTCAGCGTGGTTGATCTGAGTGGCAAGAAGTCTGACCTCACCGAGCGCTGGGCCAGCGCCATCGGTTTGGCTTGGAGCCCTTCGGGAGATGAGATTTGGTTCACCGCCACAGCAACTGGCTTTAGCCGCTCCTTGCGCGGAGTCACGCTCTCCGGCAAAGTCCGTGAACTGCTCACCGCCCCCGGGACACTCACGCTGCACGATACCGGTGCCGGCGGCCGAGCGCTTATTTCACGCGACGCTCTGCGCGCCGGCGCGGTTGGTCTGGTTCCCGGTGAGACCAAGGAGCGTGACCTCAGCTGGCAGGATTGGACGGTGCCCTCAGCACTATCCGAAGATGGTAAAGTTCTCCTCTTCACTGAGGCCGGAGAAGCCGGCGGAGGAGACTATGCGGTCTTTGTTCGCGAGACCACCGGCACCTCCGCGGTCCGCCTTGGGGAGGGTTCGTCACGGGCACTCTCGCCTGATGGTAAATGGGCGCTCGTCCAACGGCAGAGTATGTCTCCGCCTGATTTCGTGTTGCTGCCCACCGGAGTGGGCCAGCAGCGCGCGCTGCCAACGGGAAATATTATTCCCCGGGATGGCAGGTTTCTTCCCGATTCCCGACGGTTGGTGTTCGAGGGTCACGAAGCCAACCGAGGTTCGCGGCTTTTTCTAATGAATTTGGATGGTGGCCAGCCGCGCGCCATCACCCAGGAAGGGTTTCGTCTGCGAGGTGCTGCGCTCTCCCCGGACGGCAAATTGATCGCCACTATCGGCGCCGACGGCCTCTATCTGCTGCCCTCCGATGGAGGCGACCCGCAATTAATCCACGGCTCGGGGCCCGGCGATCTGCCACTGCACTGGGAGAATAACAATCAAATCCTGTTGGTCGGAAGTCGCGGCGAGACCTCCTGCCCAGTCGTTCGTCTCGACCTGAAAACCGCGATCCGAACCCCATGGAAGTCGTTCAGTCCGGCGGACACTGCTGGCGTTGTAGGGTCGTCGTGTCCTTTGCTGAGCGCCGACGAACAGCATTATGTTTTCGGATACACCCGCAGCCTATCGGACCTATTCTTGGTGGAACACTTGAAGTAGCCGGAGCAGGTCGCCCTATGTTGAGGAATATCAAGCCCTGGGCGTTGCATCCCCCACTCCCCGCCGGGCAACGGACGACCGCTTTCTTCCTAACTTTCTTCCGATTGACCCCCATCCGCCCGACATGCTATAAATGCCCGTTTTGCGTATCTCTTCCGGAGCCGTTCTAATCTGGGGAGCGAAACGCAAAATCCGACGCGGCCAAGCTCCAAACTCCGTTTAGGTCTTGCGGTGGAAGCGTGTTCGGAATTCCAGTGATGTCCTGTTCGTGCTCAGACGGGGCGATCCCGCTGGAAGGATGTACCTAAACACGTTCAATATTCCGAAATCAAACGACCCATTTTTGGAGGATTTATGATGCGCAATCGGCATGACGCCGCTGCGTCACTACGAAGCTGTGCGATCTCCGGTACGACGTTCGATACGACGTTCGGCCGGTGCGTAAGCCTGTTAAAAGGGATTTCAAAAAAAGCAGCCGTCTTGGCCATGCTGCTGCTATACGGTCTTGCGGCCTTCGCTCAGCCGGCGGAAAACACAGGTGGCGAAGCGTCCCTCAAACTGCCGGATCTCTCTTCCGTCAGCTTTTTTAACGGCGCGATCGATGGCCACAAGCTGCTTCTGATCGGAATCCTCTTCTGTCTCTTCGGACTATGTGTTCGGCATGGTCATCTACATGCGCCTGAAGAATCTTCCCGTGCATCGCGCCATGCGCGAAATTTCCGAACTGATCTACGAGACCTGCAAAACCTATCTCGTCACGCAGGGCAAATTCATCCTCCTGCTCTGGGTTTTTATCGCCGTCATCATCCTGCTTTACTTCGGCGTGCTGCAGCACATGGAAGCCATGCGGGTCGCGATCATTCTGGGGTTCAGCCTGGTCGGCATCGCGGGCAGTTACGGCGTCGCCTGGTTCGGCATTCGGGTCAACACTTTCGCCAACTCGCGCACCGCCTTCGCATCGCTGCCCGGCAAGCCGTTTCCGGTTTACCAAATCCCGCTCGAAGCCGGCATGAGTATCGGCATGATGCTGATCAGTGTCGAATTGCTCATCATGCTCATCATTCTGCTTTTCATTCCCGGAGACTACGCCGGACCGTGCTTCATCGGCTTCGCCATTGGCGAATCGCTGGGCGCGGCCGCGCTCCGCATTGCCGGCGGCATCTTCACCAAAATCGCAGATATCGGCTCCGACCTGATGAAGATTGTCTTCAAGATCAAAGAAGACGATGCCCGCAACCCCGGCGTAATCGCCGATTGCACAGGTGACAATGCCGGCGACTCCGTCGGGCCCTCCGCCGACGGCTTCGAAACCTATGGAGTGACCGGTGTAGCGCTCATCACGTTCATACTCCTCGGGGTCAAAAGTCCGACGGTGCAGGTCCAGCTCCTGGTCTGGATCTTTGTCATGCGCGTCATCATGCTGGTATCCAGTTCGGTCTCGTACTTCCTGAACGCTGCCATCGCGAAAGCCCGCTACGGCAACGCCGACGAGATGAACTTCGAATCCCCGCTCACGTCGCTGGTGTGGATCACCTCCATTGTTTCCATCGCCCTGACTTACGTGATTTCCTACTACACCATCCCTGAATTGGGCGGTGACACGTCGCAGTGGTGGAAATTGTCTACCATCATCTCCTGCGGGACGCTCGCTGGAGCGCTGATTCCTGAACTGGTGAAGGTATTCACCTCAGTCGAATCGCGCCACGTGAAGGAAGTCGTCACCTCGGCGGAAGAGGGCGGCGCATCGCTGGGCATTCTTTCCGGCTTCGTTGCGGGCAACTTCTCCGGCTATTATCTTGGTCTCGCCATGATGATTCTCATGGCAATCGGGTCTTACGTAAGCACAATGGGACTGGCGGCCGCGGCAACCATGTTAGCCCCGGCAGTCTTCGCCTTTGGCCTCGTAGCTTTCGGATTCCTCGGCATGGGACCGGTCACCATTGCCGTCGATTCCTACGGTCCGGTCACCGACAACGCTCAATCCGTCTACGAACTCTCACTGATCGAGCAGGTTCCCAACGTCGAGGCTGAGATCAAAAAAGATTTCAATATGAATGTGAACTTCGATCGCGCGAAATACTTGCTCGAAGCCAACGACGGTGCGGGCAACACTTTCAAAGCCACGGCAAAACCGGTGCTGATCGGTACCGCCGTCGTGGGCGCGACCACGATGATCTTTTCGATCATCATGGCGCTCACAAGCGGCCTTACCGAAAACGTGGACAAGCTCTCACTGCTGCACGCGCCATTTTTCCTCGGCCTGATTACTGGCGGCGCGATGATCTACTGGTTTACCGGAGCATCCACGCAGGCGGTCACTACTGGCGCTTATCGCGCGGTCGAGTTCATCAAAGCCAACATCAAGCTCGAAGGCGTGGTCAAAGCTTCGGTGGAGGACAGCAAAAAGGTGGTCGAGATCTGTACAAAATATGCCCAGAAGGGCATGTTGAACATCTTTATCGCGGTCTTCTTCGCTACGCTGGCGTTCGCATTCGTCGAACCGTTCTTCTTCGTCGGCTATCTCATCTCCATCGCCATCTTCGGCCTATATCAAGCTATCTTCATGGCCGATGCCGGCGCCGCCTGGGACAACGCCAAGAAAATCGTGGAAGTCGAACTCAAGCAGAAAGGAACTCCGCTTCATGATGCAACGGTGGTAGGCGACACAGTCGGCGATCCGTTCAAGGACACGTCATCTGTAGCCCTGAACCCGGTCATCAAATTCACCACGCTATTCGGGTTGCTGGCGGTTGAACTCGCAGTTTCCCTTGCGCACGAGCAGGGTTCAACCATCACCAATATCCTGGCGCTGGCATTTTTTATCGCGTCATTCTTCTTCGTCTACCGCTCGTTCTATGGTATGAGAATCCGCAGCGACAAAGCTTAAGCTTGTTTCCGCAATTCCGTGCAAAATGAAAAACGCCATCCGAAATTCGGATGGCGATTTTCTTTGTTCAGGATCTGTCAATCCCTAAATTCGCCCAGCAGTCCGCAAATTAATTCGCGCCCTTCATCTTTTCCTTAACGCTCTTCGCCAGCTTCTCAATCTCATCGGCCTTCTTCATCACATCGAGCGAGAGGACATTCTCATTCGACTTATCCACGTAGTCCTTCAACTCCCCCGCCAACTTTACCAGTTTGTCGGTATCGTTTTTAAGTTGCTCCTGCCGCTCGAGGTTTGCTTTCTTCAGCCGTTCGTTCTCCATCCGGTCACGGCTTTCATCGACCCCAGCAGGGTTTTCTGCCGTGCCGTCAACCCGCTGTGGCGGACCGCCGTGCATCTGCGCAACGCAGGGCGCACTCACAGGCAAGAAAAAGAAAAAGAGGGACAATCCAGGTGACAAATTTCGCTTGCACAGTGTCCTCGGGAGCGGACGCGTACTTTCTGCCCGTGCGTTAAGTATGACATTTCAGGACGCGGCGAGAGCAAATTTTCAGTACAGCCCGTTATGACGAGCGGGACCAGGCGCTTCCGCGCCGCCTAGAGAGCTAACGGGATGCGCCTTCAGCCGCCAAAGGTGTGGTGGGCACGGTCAAAAGCAGGCTGGTCACAGTTACAGCGAACTCATATTCGACAAGAACTCGGCATTCCCCTTCGTCTTGCTCAACTTGTCGATTAACAACTCCATCGCTTCCACCGGCGACAGCGGATTCAGAACTTTTCGCAGCACCCAAATCCGCGACAGGTCCTCGCGCGGAATTAGCAACTCTTCCTTACGCGTGCCGGAACGTTGAATATCGATGGCAGGGAATACGCGCTTATCGACCAGTTTGCGCTCCAGAATAATTTCGGAGTTGCCCGTGCCTTTGAACTCTTCAAAGATCACGTCATCCATGCGCGACCCGGTGTCGATCAAGGCCGTGGCGATGATCGTCAGCGATCCGCCTTCTTCGATATTTCGCGCCGAGCCGAAAAAGCGCTTCGGCCGCTGCAGCGCATTCGAATCCACGCCGCCGGAGAGCACTTTGCCCGAGGGCGGCACGATTGTGTTGTAAGCGCGGGCCAGACGCGTGATCGAATCCAGCAGAATTACCACATCGCGCTTGTGCTCAACGAGACGCTTGGCCTTCTCGATCACCATTTCGGCGACCTGGACGTGGCGGGCGGCAGGCTCGTCGAAGGTCGAGGATATGACCTCGCCCTTTACCGACCGCTGCATGTCCGTAACTTCTTCCGGACGCTCGTCGATCAGCAGGACCATCAGCACAACTTCCGGATGATTGGTGGTAATCGAGTTCGCCACATTCTGCAGCAACATCGTTTTGCCGGCGCGCGGCGGCGAAACAATCAAGCCGCGCTGCCCTTTACCGAGAGGCGTCAACAAATCCATTACCCGCGCACTGGCATTCTCGCGAGTCGTTTCCAGCTTCAAACGCTCCTGCGGATACAGAGGCGTCAAATTGTCGAACAGAATTTTGTTGCGCGCTTCTTCCGGCGATTCGAAATTCACCGCCTCGATCTTCACCAGCGCAAAATACTTTTC
Source organism: uncultured Acidobacteriaceae bacterium (assembly GCA_963734675.1). GTDB lineage: Bacteria > Acidobacteriota > Terriglobia > Terriglobales > Acidobacteriaceae > Sulfotelmatobacter. Next base: position 37,632 of record CAVTHZ010000017.1, on the reverse strand, counting down.
GCCCTCATGCGGGGGCCGAACCTGGCCGCTGATGGTGTCGCCGGTTTTTAAATCAAATTTGCGGATTTGCGAAGGCGAGACATAAATGTCGTCCGGTCCGGGCAGGTAGTTGTAATCCGGCGAGCGCAGGAACCCGTAGCCGTCAGGCAAAATTTCCAATACGCCTTCGGCAAAAATGTGGCCTTCTTTTTCGCTCTGCGCCTGCAGGATTTTGAAGATGAGATCCTGCTTGCGCAGTCCGCTGGCACCGGGCAGCTCCAAGGTCCTTGCGATCTTGGTCAGCTCGGTAATGTTCTTTTCTTTCAATTCAGCAATGGTCATGGTGCGTCCTATCAACGACCACCTGAAGCCGAGCACTTGCACGTATTCGTTTCAGTATGGTCGGAAGATTTTCTAAGGAGGGTATTCAGGGAAGACGAAAACATCAAAAAGGCAGGAGGACTGGGCTGCTGTTAAGCAGCCCGCCTTTGTGCCTCAGCAAAATTCTCCGGCTCCGACAGAACACTCTGCCGCTCCGCGCCTGCGATCCGGTCCAAAACACCATTCATAGTTTCCTGGATTCTGGTGCTCGGCCGGTGGAACTTCCGCGTGGCCTTAGAGGCGAGCTGACAAAGCATATACCGATTCCGCAAAGTTTGTAAAGCATCAAACACACGATCAGAACGCATGTGCCAATCCCCTTCCTTTATTAAAGTATGGGCTAATTCCATTCGCCCTAGATCCCACAGAATCGGTTGCAATAACGCAGGCTAGATAACTTAATGATTCTACTGAGATTTTTAGGATTTAGCGCAATTCCTACCCAGAATAGATGCGCGACCGGACACCGAAGATGCTTACTTTCACTGATTTGGGCTCACAGGCCGTGGAAGCTGGAACCTTGACCCGGAGACTCCGGATGCCCCTTGGAACAACATACTCTAGCCCCAAACTAAAAACACGTCAATACATTTCTCCGGTTTTTACGTTTCTTTACTCGTTACCCATCCCATTTCAACCACTTGAGCAATCAAGACTTAGATCTCAGGCGCTCCACCGCTCCGAACGTTATGTTCTAGAATCAAAATCTCTTAGCTAAGGATTTGCTTATGATCCTGAGAGTCCGCCATCCCAAAACCCTGCCTACTATTATTCGGGGAGGCACCTGTCATGGCACGGCCGTCGAGTTAATACGTCTTCCGCTCGACGAAAATGGCAGCCACTAGCAATCTCTTGTAAACTATCAGCCAAATTTCGGAGGGTAGAAAATGCTAACCTCGCACCGACCCCAGCCCAGCACGAGACCCTCGGCCCGAACCACCCTGCGCCTTCTCTTCGCCTTATTGTTTCTGGCGACTACCGTCTTTCTTCCCAATACGCATGCCCAAACATACAGTCTTCTTTACTCCTTCACGGGCGGCATAGACGGCGCCAGCCCGGGCGGCCAGCTCATTCTTGACGCAAGCGGCAATCTTTTCGGTCCTGCGACTATAGGAGGCGATCTCTCCTGTGACTCCGTCGGCTGCGGCGTGATCTTCGCGCTGACCCAATCCGGTATTGAGACTGTACTTCATACCTTTACCGGAGCCGACGGTCAGTTTCCTTCCGGAACTCTGGCATCCGACGGTTCCAACAACCTCTACGGCACTGCGGGTCTGGGCGGTCCACAAGGGTGCGGCACCATTTTCAAGCTCAACAAGATAACCCGCAAGTTTGCTGTCCTTCACCGCTTCGCCTGCGGGGCAGATGGATCTCAGCCCTATGGCTTAATCCGGGATTCTGCCGGTAATCTCTATGGCACGACCTTTACAGGCGGCGTCGCGGGTTGCGGCAACAACCAAACCTGCGGCACCATCTACAAAGTGAATGCCGCCGGTACGCATACTGTTCTATACACTTTCACCGGCGGAACCGACGGCGGCCTGCCCATTTCGGTCATTCGCGACAACGCCGGAAACCTCTACGGCATGACCGAAGTCGGCGGTGATCTGAATTGTGAGCCCAACACAGGAAACGGTAGCGGGTGCGGGACAGTTTTCGAATTCACCGCGGCCGGAACTCTCAAAGTTTTGCATGCCTTTACCGGCGGGAGAGATGGTCAAAATAGCTCTGCCGTGGCCGATTCCAGCGCCGGTGTCATCCGAAACTCAGCGGGAACTCTGTTCGGAACATCGCCTCTCGGGGGTCTGCAAAACTGCTCTGGCTATCCGGGCTGCGGAGTCGTATTCAGCCTAAACCCGACCACCGAAAAAGAAACGGTCCTACACAGCTTCGACCAAGGCCCCAACGGCGCACTTCCCGAGTCGGGTCTGACGTTGGATAGCGCCGGAAATCTCTACAGCACCACCACCCTGGGCGGCTATATCGGCGGAGAGTGTTACCCGGCAGGTTGCGGCACCGTGTTCAAGCTCGCCACCTCCGGTAAACTGACAATCCTCTACAGCTTCACCGCTGGCGCGGATGGCTACTATCCCACCAATCTGACCAGCGACCCTTCAGGCAACCTTTATGGCGAAACCACAGGTGGCGGCGGCAATGGCGGTACGGCCGGAACAATATTCAAAATCACTCCTGAATAATTGGCTTACAAAATAATTAAACTCTTGGCGTCAATCTAGAAGCCCCGCGTTTTCATCAGCGAGGCGAGAGATCTCCAGCCTCGCAACTCTCTAAGCCGCAATCGAATCGTGTCCGCTTCCTCTTTCACTCGCCAACCAAGCAACAATACCTCCATCTTTGGAATCGAATACGGAGCTTCTTAGACTGACTGGAGTACACCCATGAAAGCACCCTTCCTCATCGGCCGCATGCTCTTCGGCGGATTCTTCCTCTATAGCGGCGTCAACCACCTGCGGGAAGCTAAATCCATCGCCCCGTACGCCGAAGCCAAGGGAGTTCCGGTTCCCGAGTTGGCGGTTAAACTCTCGGGCATCCCTTTAATAATTGGCGGTGCAAGCCTTTTACTCGGCGTTAAACCCAAACTTGGGACTATGGCCATACTTGGATTCCTTGCCGGAGTTTCACCTGTCATGCACGACTTCTGGAGCGAAGAAGATCCAGGCCAACGTAAGAGTGAAATGATCAATTTTGCCAAGAACATGGCTCTCGCAGGGGGCGCGCTCGCGCTCATGGGAGTCGACGAGCCTTGGGAAGCCAGCGTCCCCGCAGGACAGAAAACACTGGGCAACAAGCTTCGCAAAATTGGCCGTACCATCGCAGCGTAGTCGCGACGTAGACGCGCCGTAATCGGCGGATAGGGAGGGAAGCGCTATGGATCAGGAAGCCATTAAGCCCATCCTTGACGAGTTGTTTTCCAGTCTTGAGCCGCTGGAAGCCCAAAACTCCGCGCTTCTCCAACTCCTCAAAGCCAAGGGGATGGTTACTGACCAGGAACTGGCCCCGTTCCGAGAGCGGGCAGCTAATACAGCCAGCGTCCGCTGGCGTGCGGTGCGTGTGCGCACCGCAGCGCTCCTGGCAAATTTGCTGAACCCTCCTGAAGAAGGATCCTCGACCGCGCCTGCCGAGGAAGAATCGCATCCCGCCGCGGAGAAAAATCAGCCGGAAGAGCGGCGAGAGAATTCGAACGAGATCCAAGCACATGAAAAAGGCGAGTCAGAGCCGAAATCGGCGGCCGCTAAAACAAGTCAAGTTGGCAACGAGCGGAAGGCATCCAGAGACGGCGACGTCGAAAACGCGGCCTGAGGCCTATCCGGCAGAATTCCTCACTTAAGGCAACTTTGTCATTCTGAGCGAAGCGAGAGATCTGTGTATTTTTTCTGCGGAGGCACAGCGCGGACCTGCGCTGACATTCTCGATGTCTTGCCACCTTCTCCCAGAAATTCTCCAATATCCTCAGCTTCGCAACTGGTACTATAGGCCTTCACCAGCCAATTGAATGTCGGACTCGGAGAGAGTTGAGGATGGAGAATCCTCCCGGATCGTTGACCAGACAATATCCGTCGCAGGACCTTTCGGGCAAAACGGTAGAGTTGCTGGAATGCACCCTTCGTGACGGCAGCTACGCCATCGACTTCAAATTCACCGAGAATGACACCGCCGTTTTAGCCGGAGTGCTGGGGCAACTCGGTTTTCGCTGGATCGAAGTTGGCCACGGCGTAGGCCTTGGTGCCGCCAAAGCAGGCAAGGGTACAATGCCCGCCTCCGACGAGCGCCTTATCGAAGCCGCGAAACGCGCGGCGCACAATGCGCAGATTGGATCGTTCTTCATTCCAGGCATCGGCACCGCCGATCAACTTAGATCAGCGCGGGACGCGGGTCTGGATTTCGTCCGCATCGGTTACAACTCTACCGAAATCGAAGATGGTTTTTCTTATCTGACGCTGGCCAAATCCCTCGGTTTGAAAGTTTGCCTGAACTTCATGAAGACCTACGCGATCTCGGCCAAGGCATTTGCCGAGAAAGCCAGAGCCGGCGAAGAATCCGGCGCAGATGCCGTTTACTGCGTTGATTCCGCCGGCAGCATGTTTCCTGAGGACGTTCGCGCATACTTGGGCGAGGCCCGTGAACGTTGCCAGGGCGAACTCGGTTTCCACGGACACAGCAACCTTCAATTCGCAGTAGCCAATGCGGTAGAGGCCGTTCGCTGTGGAGCGACATTTATCGACACTACGCTCTATGGATTAGGCCGCAGCGCCGGCAATGTTCCCACGGAGATGGCCGTCGCTGTCTTCGAGAATCTCGGCGTCGTGACCGGAGTCGATCTCTTCGAAGTGATGGACGCGGCTGAAGAGTTCATGGGGCCGCTCATGTCGCAGATGCAGCTTTACGACATGATGTCGGTCGCGATGGGTTGCAGCCAGTTTCATTCCTCTTTTTTGCCAAAAGTCGCGGCTGCCGCGCGTAGGCACGGAGTCGACTTGCGCCGGCTGGTGGTTGCGATGGGCAAGCTTGATCCGGTGAATCTCGACGATGAAATTTTGAATCGTGTCGCCGCGCGTTTGCCCAAAGCAAAGGGCATTAGATCTCGCGAGGTTCTCACATCCTTCTCGGTTCCGGGAATCTCCATCCACAGCATCAGCAGCTCGCTTTCCGCCGTTCAATCGCTGGTGGATGGCATGACGGTGACCTGCGCCAAGCGTCGCGCTCGTCCCGTGCTCGAACTGGTTGCCTCCGAATCGCCGTCTCAAGACCTCGTTCTCGCCGATGTGGTTCTAGCCGAGGGGCCCGTCGTGCTTGGCAGAGTGATTTATGGCTCGTTCGAAACCCTCGAACAAGTTTTGAAAATAACCGGCAACTCGATTCCATTATTCCTAGACGACAAAGATGGAGGCACCTGGGCGGCAGAATGGCCGGCCAACGTCAAGGAAACCGTTGGCATTGAGCGCATCCTGCCCATCCGTTCGAAGCGGTTATATGAGACCTACGTCGAAGAGGTTCTTCTTACCGCCGCCCAGCGCACCAGCGACTTCTGCCTGATGATCTATGGCAGCCCGGGCGAAAAATTACTGAAGCAATGTTGCCAAAATTTCAAGAATGTCGTCGTCCACGGGACTTTACCAGCGGCAGCGCCTTCAAACAGCTGGCAGATGGACGATTTTAGCGATCGCATGCACTTCGATCTTGGCATTGGAGTAGCGCTGCTTTTGTGTCCTCCAGACGCTGCGGAATCGGCCTCCATCGATCAACTGCTGTCTCCGGAAGGGGTCGTAATCACTTCCGGCCACTTCCCCCGCTTCGAAACCGAGATCGCCGGCCGCACCGTCCTTCGCCTGGACTCAAACCAGGCGTACCGCGGACAAATGGATCGTTGGGTCGCAATATCCAACCTGATGAAGTCAGCTCACCCCAGCCCGGTGGCGGCGCAATGAACTCTCGCGAAACGATTCTGAACTCCGTGGAGCGCTTCCACGACGGAGTTTTTCTCATCGATAGCGGCACTGGTCGGGAAATAAACTACAGTGATTTTCATCGGAAAGTTTGCGCTCTGGCTGCAGACCTCCGTACCCGCGGCGTGCGCAAAGGCGATCGCATCGCCGTAATGATGCCGAACTGCTGGGAACTGGCGGCGCTCTATTTCGCCTGCATCTATCTCAGGGCCGTCATTGTTCCAGTTAATCCCACTTTGAGCAGGAATGAAATCCACTTCATTCTGACTAGCGCGAAACCGGCGATAACCATTGCCGATTCGGCACACGCTTCCACTCTCAGGGAGTTTCACCAGAACGTCTACGTATTACTCACCTCAAGAGATGCGGTCGATCCATCGAACAGCGCCGGTAAGCTCGTAGTTGACGCTCTCACGCTTGATCCGCGCGATTCGGCATCCGATTTCATCCCTCTGGAGAACGGCGGTCCCGAAGACCTGGTTGTGATCATGTATACCTCGGGCACATCGGCTCGACCCAAGGGTGTCGCGCACAAGCTTGCGAGCATGCTTCGCAACGCGACGGCCTTCGCCGCAGCGCAACGCATCGATCACAACTCACGTTTCTATCTCACGCTCTCCATGGCCTACATGGGAGGCTTCTACAATCTCTTAATCCTGCCCTTCCTGTGCGGCGCGAGCGTAGTAATCGACCACGTTTTCGACGCGCGCTCCAGCCTCAATTTCTGGGACAAAGCAAAAAAGCACAATGCGAACACGCTGTGGATGTCTCCCACTGTGCTCTCAATCCTCCTGAGAATGGATCGTGGACGCACCGGCGAGGAATTCTGTCGCAGCTCGGTTCGCCATGCGTTCGTGGGCTTTGCGCCGCTGCCGCTCAAAGTGAAGGACGAATTCGAAACTCGCTATGGACTTCATCTGATTGAAAACTACGGGCTATCGGAAACTCTCTTCGTCACCGCACGCTCGCGAGAGACTCTCCCCGTCTCAGGATATGTTGGCGAGGCGTTGCCGGGACTAGAGTTGCGAATTGTCGACGATCAAGGTCACGAAGCGCCTGCTGGCGACGATGGAGAAATCCAAATTCTGACGCCCGACCTGATGTCCGGATACCTCGACTCCGAAGGCCGCTTGCTCGAAATCAATCCCGCAGACTGGTTTTCCACCGGCGATGTTGGCCATCTTGACAGTCAAGGTTCGCTTGCAATCACCGGCCGCAAGAAAGACCTGATCATTCGCGGAGGGGTCAACATAAGTCCCGCTGCTATTGAAGAAGTTCTGGCGCAGGTCGGCGGCGTCTCTGAGGCAGTAGTCGTCAGCATTCCCCATGAACTTTACGGTGAAGATGTTGTAGCGGTGTTGAAACTGGAACCTGGCATGGAGTTCGATGCGATCCTCGATTCGGTCGTCGCTCATGCCAGGGTCAACCTGGCACAGCACCAGCAGCCCGCTCGCTATATCGCAATCGATGAATTTCCTAGGACCGCGAACGGGAAAATCCAGAAGGCGCGTATCCGCGAATTAGTTGCCCAGAAGTTGCAGCTGAGTATTACGGCGCCTTCAAGAAGACCGGCGATGGAAGGTGCCGGAATGCGGCATTAGCATCACACTGCAAATCGGGACGAATTCAATCCAAAGAAATCGCCCCAAACCGGTATGAAAATTATCGATCTCTCGTTACCCATTGAAGAGGGCATGATGACCTTCCCCACGCACTGGCATCCCGTGGTGGAGATCACCATCCTGGGCCGGCACGGCGTCGAAGGCCGGGAGACGCGGAAACTCGTGCTCGGCACCCACATCGGCACCCACGCCGATGCTCCCCGCCACTTCATCCCCGGCGGAGGAAGCATTGACGAAGTTCCCCTCGAAATTCTCATCGGACCGGCCACCATTGCCGATTTCACCGCTTGCAAGCCTCTGCACGAGATCGATATTCCGGAACTCGAACAAAAGCTGGGTGGAAAAATTCCCACCAGGCTGATTCTGCGCACGGGCTGGTCCCAATATTTCGGCAATATGAAGTTTTACAACGAATATCCATTTCTGTCCGAGAGCGCCGCTCACTGGCTTGTGGAAAATGGAGTTCGTCTTATCGCCATGGATACTCCATCGCCCGACAATCCCGCCCACTCTCGCGGGACGCCGAAGGATTCTCCGAATCACAAAGTGCTGTTAGGCGCCGGCGTGGTTCTCGTAGAATATCTAGCCAATCTGAAATCTCTCTCGGCGGCGGAAGTCGAACTGATTGTTATGCCGTTAAAGCTGAAAGGTTGCGACGGTTCGCCCGCTCGCTGCGTAGCCATTGAACGATAGCGCACAAGAGATAAGAGAAACGATTTGAGAGAAGATGTTCAAAACTGGCTCAAAGATTGGTTTCGAAAGAGGGGCAAAGTCAAACGACATGGCGATCCGCCAATCGACCTCGACTATTTTCAAGGCGGATGGCTGACCTCCATGGAGGTCGTCGAGTTCGTCACAGAAATCGAACAGCAATTCAATATGCAGTTTTCGGATCAGGATATGCAGGATTCTCGTTTCGTGACCATCGCCGGGCTCGCCGAGCTGATTTCAGAACGCTCAACGCAAATGCTCAAATGAAGGAATGGAGAAGGCTGCTGACTGCAACTGCATCTTCGGGGCAGATGAATCTCACCGCAACATTCCCGGCCGAAAGAAAAGTGGAAAGCCGTCCATTCACAAATCTGCACGTCCTTACGCTCACTCCGTTCTTCCCGTCAGAAAGCGATCAAGTCAGCGGGTGCTTCATCGCAGAAAGTATTCACGCTTTAGCCACTCTTGGAGTGACCTCGTCCGTCATCGCCGTCGACTCCATTTATCGTCCTCTCCGCAAATCGAACCCGGACGCGCCCGCCGTTTGGATGCGCTATCCGCAACTCCCTGGTAATTTCGGGCTCTCAAGCGCCGGAAAGTTTCTAGGTCGGGTTCTTTTGAATAAAGTTCGGGAACTCCATGCGGGCCGCCGCATCGACCTAATTCACGCTCACGCCGCGCTGCCCTGCGGCCACGCCGCCGCTTTTCTGTCTCGCCAATTCAATATCCCGTTCATAGTCACCATTCATGGCCTGGACGTCTTTAATCGCTGCTTTCAAAATGGAATCGCTGCGGCATGGCGCAAGCAGACTTCGCGTGACGTCTACGAAAAAGCGAGCAGGGTAATCTGCATCAGTGACAATGTCCGCAGAATTCTTGTCGAAGGAGCCCGGACTCCCGTTTCCACCGAAGTCGTCTACAACGGAACCGACCCAAACTTTTTCACTCCGGGTGCCAACCCCCAGGGTGCGCCGACGCTGCTTGTAGTGGGGACACTCTTGGCCGGAAAAGGTCAAGATTTGGTTCTCAAGGCAATGGGCCGCCTGAGTCCGGCATATCCAGATCTGCAATGCCAAATGATCGGCGAAGGCGCAGATCGATCCCGCTTTGCCGCCTTGGCGAAACAGTTAGGTGTGGAAGACCGCGTCCATTTTCTCGGACGCCAGAGCCGCGCTGAAGTCGCACGAGCCATGCGAAATTGCACAGTCTTCGTTCTGCCCAGCCGTTTTGAAGGATTGGGCTGTGTGTATCTCGAAGCGATGGCTTGCGGCAAAGCCGCAATCGGCTGCTACGGTCAAGGCATCGAAGAAATCATTCAAGATGAAGTCAACGGTGCTTTGATTCCGGCCGATGGATTAGACCAACTGGTAGAGAAGTTGCGAACTCTGCTGTCCAATACCGATCTTCGAATGAGAATCGGCAATGCTGCCCGCCGAACCATCCTCGATCGAGTTACGTTGTCGCATCAGGCTCAGGCGTTGGTGAGAATCTACGAACAGGTTGCGGGATTATGATTCCGGTATCAACCGCCCGTCGAACCCAGTTGGTCCCGCTGACGGAGGCGGACCTGGGCGAGTTAGCCAGTTTCATCGCCACCCAATCTGGACGCGATCGCGAATCCGTGGAATTGCACCTTCGCTGGTTCCTGCTGGAAAATCCTGCTCGCAGGCCGGAAGACCCGCTGGCATACGGCCTCCGATCTGCGGATGAACTTGTCGGGTGCATTCTGCTCAGCCCACAGATGTCCCGCTTCGAAGCCAATGACATTCTGCTGATGGGGTCGAGTTCGTTCTATGTCGACGACCATCACCGGGGGCAGGGTGGTCGAATCTTTCTGCAGTATTGCCGTTTGGGCAGACAATATCCGCTGTTCGGAACTTCCGCCAATGCGGAGGCGGCCACGCTATGGAAAGCCGCAGGTTCGCAACCGTTACCGTATACCGATCAGGAGTTTCTGGGTATTTTCAACTGGCGGCCTTTAACCGAAGAATTCGCTCACCGGAAATCCTGCAATAATGCGGTTTCGCGAATGGCCGGCGGTTCCATCGCAAACATTGCCGGCTGGCTCCGGCCATTGCAGATTGATTCCGATGATGTAGCGAAACTCACACTTCTAGGGTCAGCCGAACAAGTTTCCGATCTCCACCTTCCAAATCGGCCGGTGAAGTTAACTGCGCTTCGCGACCCGGCCTATCTGCATTGGCGTTATTTTTCCGGCCACGATGCAACCGCCGCCGTTTTTGCCTTCCGGAGCCGCCAGCCCGATGGGAACATTCTGGTGACCGTAAATTGCCGCACCCGTGGATATCGCGGCCAAATACGTACACTAAATGTCCTCGACATCTACCCCGAAATCTCAACCCAGGAATGGCTGAGTGTAGTCGCCGCTCTCATCGCTCGTTACAAAACCGTTGTTGATGCGATTGTCCTGCGCAACCTGAGTCCCGAACTGCAAACAATCTTCTCCCAAAGAAATTTTCAGCGACGCGCCTTCGATGCACCGATCGGCTGGTTCCTCGACAAATTCAATCTCTTGCCAAAAACTGAGTGGTATCTCGTCCCGGCGGATGGTGATGGCCTGATTTGAACGCCACCAGACGACGATGACCCTCAGAAGACAAGCCCGGGCGTTTGTTATTCAGGTTGCTAATCTCCTCCGTGCGGATGCGTTTGCGTTTCGAGCGCAGGGACGGCGGGCGCATGGCATCGTGATAGCAATGCACGAAACTCCGGCCCGCCTTCAAACAAAATTCCGCGAACAACTCGAATGGGCGTCGCAGCATTTCACCATCACCAGCCTGGAGACTTTCGCGGAACTATGGACGAAAAGAGGATCAGACGGTCTTGAACGGCCGCTTCTTCTTTACACTTTTGATGACGGGCGGGAAAGCAATTATACGGTTGCGGCGCCTTTACTCGAGTCATTCGGCGGGCGCGGCGTTTTCTTCGTTGTACCGGCGTTTTCAGAGTGTGCCAGCCACGAGCAAGCTCTTTCTTTTTATCGCACGAGAATTAATCCAGGCTTGAAGGAAAGTGAAGAGGACACGGAGGACTGGAAGCCAATGAACCCCGGCCAGATCGCCGATCTGGCGGCGCGCGGACATGCAATTGGCAACCATACCCTTACCCACGAAAAGCTGGCTGGTCTTACTCCCGAGCAACTGGAGCGTGAGATCGGCGAGAGTGCCCGCACGCTTGCTGCGTGGACGAAAAGAAATATAGACGCCTTTGCCTGGACCTTCGGCTGGGACGCAATTGATGCTAAAGCATGGAATACTGTCCAGCGCTATCACCGTTTCTGTTTTTCGCCATGCGCCGGGGCGGTCGCTAGCCGCCGTGATCAGCCGTCACTGCTGTGGCGGCGGGAAATCGAATTGCGATATTCCCAGCCCGAGCTTCGATTTTCTTATTCCGGGCTTGTCGACTTATGGTGGGAAGGCCGCAGAGCGCGTCTTCGCCGCATGTTATCTGAATCACCTGAGCAATGATTCACCTTTTCATCAATGCGCTTCCGGCCAGCGCTGGCGGAGGGCTTACCTACATCCGCAACGTTGTGCCACAACTAGCCGCCCGCGACGATGTTCGCGCGACTGTGTTGGTGGGCGACGCACTGCGGAACGAAATTTCAGAGTCGGACCGAATTACGGTTGTGAAAGAAAACTTCCACGGCAGAGCCGGCAGACGTTTCTGGCGCGAGCAGAGCCTGTTGCCGAACACGGTTCGCCAATCCGGCGCGGATGTTCTGCTGTGTCCCGGAAACTTCGCTCTTTTTCGCTCTCCGATCCCGCAGATTCTCCTAAGCCGCAACGCTCTTTATACTTCGGCTGACTTTTTGCGCGACCTTCGCGAGAGAGGCGACTCTCGCCTTTGGATCGACACAAAGATTAAGGGCGCGCTGGCGCACTCGTCTGTCCTGCGAGCGGAGCGCACCGTCGCGCCAAGCGAAGCTTTTGCCGAGGAGTTGCGCGGCTGGACCGGAAGAGACGTGCAGTGCATCCACCACGGCTTCGACTCCGAATCTTTTTTCCGGGAACCTGCGCCCCTGCCGCAGAACATGCGAGATCAACTCTCCGCTGCGGGCGGCGCAGTCAAGATTCTGTTTGTCAGCCACTATAACTACTATCGAAACTTCGAGACCCTCATTCGGGCCGTGGCGCTTGTCAAACGAAAACTATATCCGCGAGGAGTCCGGCTCATTCTCACGTGCAGGTTGGTGTCGCAGGACAATCCGGGAAGGTATAAAGCTGAAACTGCGGCTGAGTTGGTGCATTCCTGCAAGCTGGAGGAAGACATCATTCAGTTAGGTGCGGTTCCGTATGCATCGTTGCACCATCTTTACCGGAGCTGCGACTTCTACGTGTCGCCCGCCTACGCTGAAACGTTTGCCCATCCGCTGGTCGAAGCGATGGCGAGCGGTTTGCCGGTGATCGCATCAGACCTTCCCGTGCATCGCGAAATTTGCGGAGAAGCTGCTGTTTATTTTCCGCGCTTCTCCCCGCAGGCTCTGGCCGAGCGAATCATTCAACTTTCAGGATGCGAGGCGAATGAGCCTGAAACGAAGAGAGCGCAGATGCGCGAGTTGGGATTAAGGCGCTCCCAGTATTTCCGGTGGAGCACGCATGTTGAGGCTTTACTGAAATTGGCTCGACATCTTGCGAATGAGTTCGCGTGATAGTGTGAGGTCGGACTCTCAGGAAGCGACTGGAGCTTCACGTAATATAAATTTCGAATGTGCGGAATCGTCGGAATCATCGGCCTGAATGCATCGGTCCCAGCGGAAATACTGGACCGGGCCACGCGCTCTCTCGCCCATCGCGGGCCGGACGACAGCGGCACAATCATTCTGCGTGACCCCGACAGGGCAATCGAAGTTGGCCTCGGCAATCGAAGGCTGGCCATTCTCGACCTTTCTCCCCAAGGCCATCAGCCCATGTGCGATCCTGCAACCGGGAACTGGATCGTTTACAACGGCGAGATATACAACTTCCGTGAAGTGCGCGCGAAATTGGAGTGTGCGGGATCTCAATTCATCAGTCATTCAGATACCGAAGTCATTCTGAAAGCCTATGCCCAATGGGGCGAGAAATGCCTTGCAGAATTTCGCGGCATGTTCGCCTTCGCCATCTGGGATTCGCAGCAAAAACAACTGTTGCTGGCCCGCGATCCGATGGGCATCAAGCCGCTCTACTACTACTATTCGGATCGATATTTTCTGTTCTCCTCTGAAGTCCGCACACTGCTAGAGACAGGCCTGGTGCCAAGAAAAATTGATCCTCCGGGTCTACGGCACTTTATGACCTTCGGCTCGGTCTACGACCCAAATACTCTGATCGAAGGAATACGCGCCTTACCCGCTGCGCACTGGATGACATGGAGAGACGGGCGAATCAAAGAGCTAGCGTATTGGGACTTACTTGACGGTCAGGGGGCTGAAGGCGGCAAGGCAGAGCTTGTCGAAGAACCAAAGAAGCGCAGCGAACTCGAAAATCAGATCGCGGCAATGCTCGATGAATCTGTTCGCATGCAGTTGGTCAGCGACGTACCGGTCGGAGTTTTTCTTTCCGGCGGTATCGATTCGAGCGCCCTGGTCGGGATTCTGAGCCGGGCAGGCGTGCGGCCGAGCACATTTTCCATCGTTTTCCGGGAGGCGGATTATTCGGAGGCAGAGTATTCTCGCGCGGTCGCGCAGCATTTTAATACCGACCATCATGAGATCACGGTGTCACAGTCTGATTTGTTCGCCGCAATCGATCCCGCGATTGGCGCAATGGATTTGCCGACGATCGATGGCATCAACACCTATTTCGTCTCGCAGAAGACGCGCGCTGCGGGAGTGAAGGTTGCGCTATCGGGACTGGGTGGTGATGAGATGTTTGCCGGCTACGCCAGCTTTCATAATGTGCCCCGCGCAGAGAGACTGGCAAATGCTCTTGCGCGAGTTCCCGCGGGCATGCGGCAACTTATATCAGGCGCTGTCGCCAATCTGACTCCCGCGACCGATCAGAATCGAAAACTAGCCACCTTCTTATCTGACTGCGACGTCCATCCATACTTTCTTTCGCGCATGCTGTTCACGCCGGATCAGTGTAATGACCTTATAGGTTCACAAGTGTCGTCTGCATGTTTCTTGCGCGACAGTTTCTTGAACAATCTTGTGCAACAGAGCCAAAATCTCGATCCCGTTAATCGTGTTTCCTTTCTCGAGGCGCGCTGTTATATGCTCAACACACTGTTGCGAGATTCCGACTTCATGAGCATGGCCCACGGTCTGGAGATCCGCGTTCCGTTGATCGATCATCAACTGGCGCGGCGCGTTCTGGCGTTTCCCGGCCGTTGGAAGGTTGATTCCCGAACGCCGAAACCGCTTCTCGTCAAGGCCCTCAACGGCCAGCTTCCGGATAAAATCATTCATCGCCGCAAACGCGGATTTACATTGCCATTCGAGCATTGGCTGCGCGATGCGCTGCGTCCGGTTGTGACGGACTCGATTAACAGGATTGGCGAAGGCGCTCTCGCGGGTTTCGTTAGTCCGCGCGCTGCCAAGCAGGTGTGGCAAGATTTTGTCGACCGGAAAACTTCGTGGTCGCGCCCGTGGTCGCTTTATGTGTTACAGCGCTGGTGTGACCAGCATCTTTCGAATTGAGCGGTAATGGAAAACGTTCGTGAAATCGCGAGAACCGATATCGATCATGTTGCGGCGCCGATTCCCGTTAGCGTGATCATCGCCGCCCGCAATGAGGCGAAAAATCTTCCTCGCTGCCTGGAAGCTCTGCGCGACTTCGCGGAAGTGTTCGTAATCGATTCCCAAAGCTCTGACGAAACCGTAGAGATTGCGCGCTCCCACGGCACAAAAGTTGTGCAATTTCACTATCAGGGCGGTTGGCCAAAGAAGCGGCAATGGGCGATGGATACTTTGCCCATCGGAAACGGCTGGATCCTTTTGCTGGATGCCGATGAGATCGTAACGCCGGAACTTGCGGCTGAGATCCGGGCCGCAATCCAAAATCCCACCCTGAACGGATACTTCATCGTTTTGCAAACCTGGTTTCTGGGGCGCCCCTTACATCATGGGGACATTGGTCTCTGGAAGTTGGCGTTGTTTCGGTGTGGCAAGGCGCGGTTTGAATGCCGGTTGAAAGAACAGGACCTCTCCATGGCCGACATGGAAATACACGAGCATGTCGTCGCCGAAGGACGGACAGCGCGCCTGCGTCAGCCAATCATTCATCGCAATGTCGAATCGCTATCCCGGTATATTCAAAAGCATGATGAGTACTCCAATTGGGAAGCCCGCGTCCTGCTGCAGCTGCGAGAAGACGTCGAGTTGCCGCCTTCGCTATGGGGCACGCAAGCGCAGCGCCGACGTTGGCTTAAGCGCAAGCTCTTTGCGGTTCCGGGCTCTCCGATTTTGCTCTTTCTCTATCGTTATGTTTTCCGCCTGGGTTTTCTGGACGGCGTGCCAGGTCTGATTTACTGCGGTTTTCAGGCTGTTCAAATGTTTCAGACCAAAGCAAAAATCTACGAGTTGAAACGAACAAAAGCCAGCTTCCAGGAGCGGTTCTAGGATGTGTGGAATTGCTGGACTCGCGAATTGTGGAGATCGAGAAGTACTCGGCCGCATGGCGCGCGTGCAAGCACATCGCGGTCCCGACGACGCCGGCTTATGGGAGCGTCGATTTCCTGATGGCTCCTACATCGGTCTGAGCAGTTGCCGCTTAGCCATTCTCGATCTTTCCTCCGATGGTCACATGCCCATGTGCAACGAGGACCGCACCGTATGGATCACCTACAACGGCGAGATCTATAACTTTACTGAATTGCGCGGCGACCTGGAAAAGAAAGGTCATCGCTTCTCTTCCAGGTCCGATACTGAAGTGGTGCTCCATCTATACGAGGAAGAAGGCGAGAATTGCGTCCACCACCTGAACGGCATGTTTTCTTTCGCCATCTGCGATCTTCGCTCGGGGAAACCGGAACTTTTTCTGGCTCGCGATCATTTTGGTGTGAAGCCGCTCTATTACGCCCAGAGCGGAAGCAAACTGGCATTTGCTTCCGAGGTAAAGGCTCTACTCCAGGTGCCGCACATCAAAGCGGAGATCGATCTCGATTCCCTGCATCAATACCTGACATTTCTATGGGTGCCAGATCCGAAAACGATGTTCAGGGGAATTTTCAAACTTCCCGCCGGACATTCGGCAACGTTTCGCAATGGAGAACTCAGGATTAAACAGTACTGGGATCTCCACTTTCCGCCCGCCGGTGCGGAGTACCGTCGGTCCGAAGCGGAGCTTACCGCCGAATTGCGCGAGCGTTTTCAACAGTCTGTCAAACGGCAGATGGTCAGCGACGTCCCCATCGGTGCTTTCCTCAGCGCCGGTTTGGACTCATCGAGCATCGTCGCTATGATGTGCCGCACGACCGAGCAGCCTGTGCGAACTTACACGATTACTTTCCCGCGCAAATATCGCGTGGGTGAGTCGACTTTGGATGATCCCGAAGTTCCAGCGCGCCTGGCGCGGAAGTTAGGCTGCGAGAACCAGCAAATTGTAGTCGAGCCCCACGTGGCTGACTTGCTGCCTCGCCTCACCTGGCACATGGACGAACCAACTGCCGATCCGGCCATCATTGCCGACTATCTCGTTTGCCGCGAAGCGCGGAAACAGGCGACGGTTCTCCTTTCTGGCGTGGGCGGCGATGAATTGTTCGCAGGCTATCGCAAACACGTTGCGCACCGTTGGGCCCAGGCTTATAAGAGAATTCCCGCTTCGCTGCGCGCGGGGATTGAATCAGGCCTCAACCTCCTGCCCAGCTTTCGCGGGACGTCCATGAAAGGCGCGGTTCGTCTGGCCAAAAAGATGGCGCGCAGCGCATCGCTCGCGGCCGAAGATCGCTTCATCCGCAACTGCACCTATCTCGACGGTGAACAAAAAAATGCTTTGTACAATGACGCAGTTCGTGATCAGCTTTATTCAAGCGATCCCACGGTTTGTCATCGGTCGAGTTTCGGGCAGGTGCAAAATGCCGACTTTTTGAACCAGATGCTTTACCTCGACACGAAAATTTTCATGGTGAGCCTGAATCTGAACTATAACGACAAGATGAGTATGGCATCGTCGGTGGAAGTCCGCGTGCCATTTCTTGATCGCGAGCTCGCCGAATTTGCGGCGTGGAATATTCCTCCCCATCTCAAGTTGCAAGGTTCAATCGCGCCCACGACAAAATACATCTTCCGGCAGGCGATGCAAGGAATTTTGCCAGCCGAGGTCCTTCGGCAACCGAAAGCCGGCTTCGCCGCTCCAGTCGATTACTGGCTGGCGCATGACTTGCGCGAGATGGTGGATGATCTTCTCTCCGAAACAAACGTGCGCTCGCGCGGTCTGTTCCGGCCGGAGGCAATCGGGCGTTTTGTGAACGAGCATCGCACTGGTGCCGAAGATTGGTCGATGCAAATCTGGCAATTCCTGACGCTCGAGCATTGGATGAGAATCTTCCTCGATTCCAACGCCGCACAACAAGCGAACGAATTCAGCCCGGTACGCGAGGCCGCAACCGCGTGACTTCCCCTGCCAACCACGTGGCCAAACGGTTCGCAAAGGTGTTTGCCGAAGCCGGAGGTCTGTTAAGCCATCCGCTCCGTGTGGGTCCGTTACTTGGGAAGCTTGCTTCCGATGGGTTGCGTGCCAGTTTCGAGCAGCGCCATCTTTATTCCTACTCAAAAACGACGCGCGATAGCCAGAAAACTTTAAATCTTTTGCTGAGCTGGATTCTGGACGCGCAATACCCTGACGGAGGCATTGCGGCCTATTACAGTTTGCTCAGTGGATATTCGAAAGCGTATCCGGAGGTCACAGGCTACATCATTCCCACTCTGTACGATTTTGCGCACGCCAGTGGAGACCGCGTAGCGATCGCCGCCGCCCAGCGCGCAACGGCATGGCTGCTCTCACTGCAAATGCCATCGGGAGCCTTCCCCGGCGGACTACAGGGGAGCGAAGGCAAGCCATCAGTCTTTAATACAGGGCAGATTCTGCAGGGGCTCGTGTGTGCCTATTCGGAAACGAAACAATCTGAAGTTCTACAATCCGCGATCCTGGCTGGGGAATGGCTGATCCAGCAGCAACGCGCAGATGGATGCTGGAGCGGAGCCGGAGCATATCAGAACGAAGTGCACACCTACTACAGCATGGTGGCGTGGGCGCTGGCGGAACTGTCAAGATGTTCCGGCGACGATCGCTACGCAACAGCCGCCGAGCGGAATATAACTTGGGTTCTCTCCCGCTTTTGCCCCAGCGGCTGGATCGATGGCATCAATTTGCGGGAGCATTCCAACTATCTTCACTTCATCGCTTACATCCTGCAGGGAGTTCTCGAGTGTGCAATTCTTCTCCTTCGGCGCGACGCGATGGATGCGGTTGCGAAATCGGCGTGGGTACTTTTACGCAAGTTCGAAACCAACAAGTCTTTGTGCGGCGCATACGATGAAGATTTCAAGCATGGCCGGCGATTTGCGTGTCTCACCGGCAACGCGCAGATGTCCTGCGTCTGGATGAGGCTCTTCGAACTTTCGAACGATCTTCGCTACTTGAACGCTGCGCTTAAAATGAATGAGATGCTGAAGCAACTCATTCCCGCCAAGGGCTCGCGGGGAACCGTCGGCGGAGTGAGCGGCTCATATCCTATCTGGGAGCGTTATCAACCCCTGCGCTACATCAGTTGGGGCTGCAAATTTGTCGCGGATGCTCTTCTAACGGAAGATCGCCTGATGCGTTCGCTTGAGGCGAGGGAAGTCGAGGCAGTGCCGTGCGCGTCGTAGTTCTTACTTCGAGCGTGTACAGCGAAACCGCATGCGCAATGTGCGTGAACCTGGCGCAGACGGGATACCTTCCAGTCGGAGCGCTTGCACTGCGTTCTCTGAATCGCAAAACTCTCTTGCGCAAGGTTGGACAATGGGGCTTTAGTGCTGCGGCAGGCTATGCGAGAGCCAAGCTTATTCAAAGCAATGGTCGGTCGCGGGTAAGGAATCCTTACTTAGAACTATTCCTCAAAAATGGTAGTGAGGTCTTTCGGAGCCTGCGCGAAGTGGCGGCTGCGCATTGTTTCCCAATTATGACCTGCTCCAATCAAAACTCAGCGCAGACTGCAGCGCAGCTCAAGAAATGGTCTCCCGATCTCATCGTGTTTACAGGCGGCAATATTTTACGACGACCCTTGTCGGATGTTCCGCGACTCGGTGTCCTTAATGCACACCTCGGCTTGTTACCCGAAGTACGTGGCATGAGCAGTCCGGAGTGGTCGCTTCTGAACGATGTTCCAGTCGGCGTCACAATCCACTATATCGATGAAGGCATCGATACTGGTCCTGTGCTGCAGCATTGCGAACTGCCCGGCGCTGCAGACTCGGAGTCGCTGGATGATTTACGGAATCGGCTCATTGCTTTCGGAATCGAGAGAATGGCCGATGTGGTCGCGGCTCTGGATCGAGGAACGATCTTTCCGCGGCCGCAATCCGACCTCGATAAAGACAATCAATTTTTTGTGATGCATGAGCGGTTGCAGAAGCTCGCTGCTCAACGACTGGGGAAAGAGCGCATCTACTCGCTCGCCGGGACTATGCATGGATAAAGTGATGAACAAGATCGACACCGCGCTGCAAGTGGGACGCACCTTCGGTCTGCGCGATGGCATGCTGCGGCTGCAATACGAACTTCAGCGGGGAAGCGGTCTTATCTCGTGGAAGATGCGGTCGGTGGAGGGCTGGGAGTCGTGGAATCTCGACCGGATTGCGCCGGGTTTTCGGCCGGAAGAAATATTGCAGGAACGACGCAGTGGCCGTCAGCGATTTTTCTTTTCTGACTCCCGAACTCTGGGAGCCACTATCGAGGCAAGCATCGGCGCGGAAGGCAAATCGGAAATTCTCAGGGAAGCAGAGTCTATTCTGAAAGGGGATCTTCCATTCTTCGGATCGCTTTCCTTTGAGTGCGGTTTTCCCCCGCGCTGGTTTCGGAATCCAGTTACTGGAGAAAAAGTCTCGCCCCGGCAGGCTTGGACCGGGATGCTGTTTGCGTCACGGGTCTACGGCGATCTGAAGTTTATCCTCGAGCCCTCCAGATTTTTATTTGTCTATCCTCTCGTTCGCGCCTATGCCCTCACGCACGACGAACGCTTCGCGGAAGCATTCTGGTATTCGATCGAAGACTGGGCCCAGCACAGTCCTCCGATGAACGGCCCGCTCTGGATTTGCGGGCAGGAATGCTCGTTGCGGGTTCTTGCCTGGTCGTTCGCGCTGCATGGTTTCATCCATTCCGCTGTGACAACCAGCAAACGTGCAGGTCTGCTTTTCTCAATGATTGCCGCGAACGCCTGGCGGGCAGAGCAGACGATCGGGTACGCGCGTTCGCAACGCAGCAACCATTTGATCAGTGAGGCCGTTGGTCTGTGGACAGCAGGCACCTTGTATCCCGAATTGCAACGGGCGCAGGCCTGGCAAAACCTTGGCGCTGAGTTGCTGCACAGAGCTGTCGTCGATCAAATTACGCCCGAAGGTGTCTCACAGCAGCATTCATTCAACTACCAGCGCATGATTCTCCATCTGCTGCTCTGGACCATCCGCCTTGCAGAAATTTATGACGCGCCGCTTCATCAGGAAATTCGCCAGCGAACTGAAGCCGCTTCTGAATTCATCTCCACCTGGGTCGACCCCATTAGCGGATTTGTCCCGAACTACGGAGCGGACGATGGCACGCTGATTTTTCCTCTTGCTTGTAGTTCGTATGGCGATTATCGGCCCTTGCTGCAATTGAGCGATGCTATTTTGCAACATCCAGCTCAGCAACCGCGCGGAGAATGGAATGAACCCGCCATTTGGTTTGGAACCGGTAAGGCGGAGATGCACGAAGAGGGTACGTTTTCTAAACGGTCTATCTCTTCGGGATATTTTCGGCTGGGTGATAAAAAATCTTGGGCGATGATTCGCGCAGGCCGCTACGGACGCCGTCCTTTTCAGGCGGATCAGTTGCACGTGGATTTATGGTGGAATGGAATCAATCTCGCTTGCGACGCGGGAACATATCTCTATAACGGAGCGCCGCCGTGGAATAATGGGCTCGCAAGTACCGCGGTTCACAACACAATTACGGTCGACAATCAGGACCAGATGCGCCGCGCGGGACGATTCCTCTGGATCGATTGGGCCCAGGCTACGGGGCGGGTGTATTCTTCCGCGAAGAACTGCGAGACAGATTGCTTCGAAGGCGAGCACGATGGCTACAAACGGATTGGTGTAACCCATCGCAGAATCGTCCGCTGGTTGCCGGAATGTGGCTGGGTTATTGTGGACGATTTGCTCGGAACCGGAACGCATGCGGCGCGCTTACATTGGCTGCTCGCGGATTTACCGATGGAAGGGCACGATTCGGAGTCTCAAGTTGCATTCAAGTTGGAACGATCTTTGATTCGCTGGAGAAGTTTTTGTAGTGCGGCGGGCAACTTTTCAATCGTGCGCGCGGGGAAGCGGATCCAGCTTCATCCTGAGAATACAGAATCTTCGCAAGCGAACCTTTCTCCTGACGAATTGCAAATTCTCGGGTGGGAGTCGCCGACCTACGGTGAGCTTCGACCCGCTGTTTCCCTCGTCCATCAATGTCGAGCCAAGGTGCCGCTTCGTTTCGTGACAGTCGTTCTCACCAACGAGCGGTGCATGGCGGAATCGTCGAACAACGAGATCATGGTTTCGAACGCCACTTCCGACATGAGTTCCGCGCAAGAGCTCTATCGTGTCGCCCTTAACGTATCTAGTCGAGGTGACCAACTTTCGGTGCCGACGGAATGAAACAGGTATTTCAAAACGCGCGCACCGCCGAGATCACAGTTGCGGACGTTCCCGCTCCGAAGTTGCTGGCCGGTTGCGTTCTGGTTCGCACCGCGGCTTCCGTGGTTTCGGCGGGAACCGAGCGCGCATCTGCGGAGTTTGCCGGAAAGAACATTCTGCAGAAAGCAAGAATGCGTCCCGACCTGGTGCGCGAAGTGTTGAGCAAAATAGGACGCGAAGGCTTGATTTCGACTGCCACAGCCGTTCGTAGCCGTCTCGATCAACCCTCGGCGCTCGGCTACAGCAGCGCCGGTACAGTTGTCGCTGTTGGCGAAGGCGTAGCCGACATCAACGTGGGAGATCGCGTGGCGTGCGCGGGAGCGGGACATGCTGTGCACGCGGAGTTTGCCTGCGTTCCTCGTATGCTGGCGGCGAAAATTCCTGCTCACTCGGTGAGTTTTGAGGAAGCCGCATTTGCTACGGTCGGGGCCGTCGCGCTGCATGGTGTTAGAAACGCCGATGCGAAGCTCGGAGACGTCGTCGCCGTTATCGGATTGGGCTTGCTCGGCCAGTTGACTGTACAGCTTCTTAAGTCCGCAGGCTGCTTGGTATTAGGCATGGATGTTTCGCCGGCCCGCGCCGACCAGGCGCTGCGTTCAGGAGCAGATGCAGTGAGTACAACCGGCGGCAGCTTTCACGAACTCTGCATGCAGCATTCGGCGGGTCGCGGCATCGATTCCGTTCTCATCACTGCACAGTCCGCCGGCAACGGTCCGGTAAGTCTGGCCGGGGAAGTTGCGCGCAATCGCGGCGCGGTGGTCGCGGTTGGAACTGTTGGCATGGATATTCCACGCCGTACCTTCTACGAAAAAGAACTCGACCTCCGTGTTTCCCGCTCCTACGGCCCTGGCCGCTACGACGCGGTTTACGAACAGAAGGGAATCGATTATCCCATCGGATATGTTCGCTGGACCGAGAACCGAAACATGGAGGCATTCCTCAAGCTTCTCGCCGATCGTAAGCTCGATCTTCAGCCGCTCATCACTCAGCGCTTCCCGATTTCGCGAGCCAGCGAGGCTTACGATTTGATTACTTGCAAAGCATCCGAGGAATTTCTTGGCGTGCTGATCTCGTATCCGCTGGACGCCGATGATCAGCGTATGATCGAGCTTGCGACTCCTTCCCGCCGTTCGACGAGAGATGAGAAATTAATTCGCCTTGGGTTTCTCGGCACAGGATCCTTCGCCCTTTCGACGCTATTGCCAGCGATCGGGAAAATTAACGGGATCGAATTGCATTCGGCATGCGCAGCAAACGGCTCTCACGCCTGGCACGCGGCAAAGAGATTTGGCTTTCGTTCCTGCGCAACCGATGAGCATGCACTTCTCGAGGATCCATCGATCAATACGGTTGCGATTGCCACCCGTCATCACCTGCACGCCGAGCAGACTGTGGCGGCGCTTCGCGCGGGAAGGCATGTCTTCTGCGAGAAGCCTCTCTGCTTGAATGAGACAGAGTTGCGGGAAATAGCGGGCGTTCATGAAAAAGCTTGCAGCCTTCTAATGGTCGGCTTCAATCGGCGCTTCGCTCCCTTCGGTATTCGGATGAGAGATTTCTTGCGGGAAGCGGGTGAGCCGCTGGCTTTGCACTACCGCATCAATGCCGGATTCCTGCCGGCTGATCACTGGTTGAACGATCCGCTGCAAGGCGGCGGGCGCATTATCGGAGAAGTCTGCCACTTCGTAGATTTTTGCGGTTTTCTGACGGGTTCGTATATCGCGGAGGTTGAAACTCGCTCCTTGCCGAATTCCGGCCGCTATAGCAATGACAATATCGTTTGTACTCTCCGTTTTGCCGATGGGTCGGAGGGTACGATCACCTATTTGGCGAATGGCGACAAATCCTATTCGAAAGAGCGCGTCGAAGTGTTCGGAGGCGGCAGAATTGCCGTCCTTGATGATTTCCGCCGGCTCGAATTCGTGCGAGCAGGGAAGAAGCAAGTATTTCGCTCGCGGCTGCGGCAGGATAAGGGCCATCGCGGCGAGTGGGAAGCTTTTGCCGCGGCGATTCGCAACGGTGCCCAGTCTCCGATATCGTTCGCGCAAATTCTGAATACCATGATGGCGACATTTGCTCTCGAAGAATCGCGATGCCTGGGAGGCTCAGTTCGCGTGAAAAAGCTTTCGGCCGACGATCGATCAACTGAGGCCGCTGGCTTCGATCGGGCATCTTGAACCCCTCGTGCCGGCCTGGAATGAAAATCCTCTACATCTCGCAATACTTTCCCCCCGAGATGGGGGCGCCGGCTGCGCGCGCGTCTGAACTATCAAAGCACTGGGCGGGTGCAGGCCACGATGTCACCGTGCTCACGGGTTTTCCCAATCATCCAACCGGTGTGGTGCGCGACGAGTACCGAGCGAAACCCAGACGCCTTGTTTTCCGGGAGCGCATCGGCGGAGCGAACGTGGTGCGTACCTGGCTTCTGCCATTTCCGAATCGCAAGGCTTACGAGCGCATGTTGAATTACGCGTCGTTTTGCGTTTCGGCCGCCAGCACCGGGCTTTTCCTGTCACGACCTGACGTTGTAATCGGCTCTTCGCCGCAATTGCTCGTGGCCGTGGCGGCTTGTTTTTTGGCCCGATGCAAACGTGTTCCCTTTGTCTTCGAAGTCCGCGACCTGTGGCCCGAATCTTTGGCCGCAGTCGGCGTCGGCGATACTGATTCTTTGTTACATCGTGCGTTAGGCCGAATTGCCGGTTTCTTGTACCGCCAGGCAGATCGCGTCGTTGTTGTTACTTCAGCTTTTGAAGATTATCTGGTGGGGCACTGGCACGTGCCGCGGGAAAAGATTTCTGTAGTCGAGAATGGGGTTGAAACGCAGCTTTTCTCGCCGCTGGAAGGCCGTGATTTGAAAAGAAGCCTCGGGATCGAGGACAAGTTCGTCGTTTCTTATATCGGAACGATGGGAATGGCGCACCGGCTGGAGACAATCCTCGAGGCTGCTGCTAGCTTGCAGCACACCAATCCCGATATCATTTTTCTTCTCATCGGAGAGGGCGCCGAGAAGGCTCGAATTGTTGCTCTAGCGAAAGAGCGCGATCTCGGTAACATTCAATTTCTCGACCAGCAGCCTCGCGACAAGATTCCAGGTTACATTGCCGCGTCCGATGCGTGCCTGGTTCTGCTCAAGAAAACCGACATTTTCAAAACAGTCATCCCCACGAAAATGCTCGAGTTCATGTCATGCGCTCGCCCTGTCATCCTCGGTGTGGAGGGACAAGCGCAGAACATTCTGCAAGAAGCGCGAGCAGGCATTACGATCGAGCCGGAGAGCGCTAGTGAATTGGTGACTGCAATCGGTCGGCTCAAATCAAATCCAGAAAAGTGTCGCGAATTTGGGGAGAGCGGCAGAGAATACATTCTCAGAAAATTCTCACGGCAACGAACCGCAGAGAAATACATTCGCGAATTAGAGCGGATGATCGAGCCGCTGGGAGCTGTCTCGGATATTGCGGCTTAAGGAAAACCGTTCTTCACTACGGGTGCGCAGCGATCACAGCCAGGCCCGTAGCCGCCGAGATCGCAGCCGACATTCCCTGTGCCGCTGCCACCCGCACTCCGCTGAGGGGAACAAACAGAATGTCATCCGCCTGGAGATTCTCGTCGGGCGCCTTCGCTTCCAGCATCTTTTTCAGTGGAACTCTCGTCGACACCATGCCGTTCGGCCCTTTGCGGATAATGCAAACGCCGTGCAGCTTCGCGGTGTGATTCGTCCCACCAGCCAGCGCCAGTGCCTGCAATACGGTCAACGTGCCATTATCGATGAGCAATCCGGCGGGATGGCCGACGTCTCCCACCACGTAAACGATCGGCGCCTTGGGGACGCTGATCGTGTCTCCCGGAAGAATTTCAATATTATCCTGCAAGTCGTCGGCGAGATTTCTCGGCAGGTTCACAGTAATCGGAGACGAAGGATCGCGCTGCCGGATGATACTGACCTTGCGTCCGGCCATCTGGGAAAATCCGCCGGCAGCGGAAATCAAGTCATAGAGCTTGCGGTCGCCAAGCAACGGATAAACGCCTGGCCTCAGCACTTCGCCGATGACCGTCACGCCCTGATTCGCCGATTCGTCGACAAAAATCGTTACATGCGCGTTTCGCAGGAAGCCTTGGTCGACCAACCGTTTTTCAATCAAAGCCTGCGCCTCTTCCACCGTGAGATCTGCGACATGGACATAATCGACCAGCGGCAGATAAACATCGCCTGAATTTCCCACCCGCGCTTTAGTGGAGAGCTCCGGCACGTTATAAACGTTCACTTCCAGCAGATCGCCCGCTCCCAGCCGGAGGGTAGAAGGCAGCGCCTGACCTGCCATGTCAGAATTCCCGGTCGACTGGGAGGAGGATCGCGTGGAACCGGCGGCCTCGGGAGCCGTTGCTTGTTGCGCCACAGAAACGAGTCCGAAAATAAGCACTAACGAAGCATGAAGCGCAAGCAGGCTACGGCTTCGGACAAGATTGAATCTGCCGAACTGCATTACCAGCCTCTGGTGGAAGAAGAGTCGGAAAAAGTTTAGCACAGCCTCAGTGCGACCGCTGTTGCAATCGTCGCTCCCTTTCATGCGGTTTCTACGCCCTTGTTACGAAATCCGAAACGCGCGAGTCCACTCCGCGTTTTCCACAACTTTCTCACTGCAAGCGATTGAAGCGCGCGCGCCAACACTGTTAGATTCTCCAACAACCCTCGAATCGCAGACGAACTTGGGACGTATCCGTTAACTCACTACCAGGCAGCTTGTGCTGCTGCAATACTTGACTGTCGGAAATAAGCAAGTGCACGTGCCGACATTTGTCACCACCGGGCCGAGGGGGAACAGTTGACGGTCGTCTTTTTTGCGATCTTTTTTGTATCGCTGCTGTTCTCGTTTGTCCTCACCCGTAATGTGCGCGACATTGCGACGCGCCGCGGCTGGCTGGCGCTTCCTTCCAATGAAAGGCACCTGCATTCCAATCCTTTGCCTCGCCTGGGTGGCGTGGCAATTTTCATTTCATTTTTGCTGAGCATGGTGCTGGCCCGGGTGATGAGCTCCCGCGTAACCCACCTCGATTCCGCGTTTTCTCTTAAAACGCTGCTCACCATTCTCATTCCTGCTTCCATCGTATTTCTACTCGGCGTCTACGATGACATCTACACCATCGGCCCATACACAAAATTCGTCGTTCAATCCCTCGCCGCAACCATGCTGTTCCTGGGCGGTTTGCGCATTGTAAATATCCCGGTATTGTTCGGCGACCACCAACTGCCGTGGTTTCTTGGTTTGCCGCTCACCATTCTCTGGGTTCTGGCCATCACCAATGCCTTCAATCTGATTGACGGCCTCGATGGCCTTGCAGCGGGCTCGGCCTTGTTTTCCACCCTGGTTGCTTTCGTCGTCGCTCTGCTGAACGGATATTCGCTGGTCACGATGATGACCATCGCTCTTGCCGGCGCGATCCTGGGTTTTCTCCGTTACAACTTCAATCCGGCAACGATATTTCTTGGCGATTCGGGCAGCCTTTTCATCGGATTTCTGCTTAGCGCGCTCGCTCTTGCCGGCGCGCAAAAAGCTCCGACCATCGTCGCCGTCGCAATTCCAGTTGTATCCTTCGGCCTGCCGATTCTTGAGACCTCGCTTTCCATTGTGCGAAGGCTCGTCAGCGGCCGCCCGGTCTTCACTGCCGACCGCGAACATATTCACCACAAATTGCTGCAGCACGGCCTGACCCATCGTCAGGTCGTGATTGTGCTCTACGGCGTCTCGGCCGTTTTCGCATTGCTCAGTTTGTTCTTGCTGTGGCCGACTGGGAGTTCATTGGGTTTGGTTCTGGCGGTGCTTGGAACGGGGATCTGGATTGGAGTGCAGCGTCTCGGCTACCTGGAGTTGGGTGAACTTGCCCGGGTCGCGCAGCGTACCTTCGAACAGCGTCAGATTGTGATTAACAATCTCGCCATCCGCCGTGCCACCGAAGAACTCAAGGTCGCGCGCGATTACACCCAGATTCGCCGCGTGCTCGAGTCGGCTTTCGCCTCGAATGACTTCGACGGCTTTCAAGTTCGATTCCAGCTTTTTCCCGGCGAGTCTCATCCCGCGGCGGAAGTTGCAGTGCCCCGTCGAGGCGAAGTTTCATTTCAATGGGCAAAGGATTCCAGCGCGAATCTGCTCGATGAGATGGCGGTTTGGACCCTCTCGCTCGACCTCATCAGTTCCACCAATCGCCACAGGGGCGCTCTCGTGGTTCACCGCGCTTACTCGGCGCGGCATTTGCAGTTGGATATTAATCTTCTGACGATGAGCTTTCCCACGGCTCTGGCCGATGCGCTCGATCGCACGATACCGCGAGGAATAGAGGTTATTCCGCACGCGGGTCAGGACGAGCGAGGGTTCGCGACTGCTCAAGCGGGGTAGCAACAGAGCGGATAAAGCTTGAAGAAACACGCCTACCCAGAGGGTGAGGCGCGGAGATGAAAGAGAACAGGGAGGGCTAAAAGGTTATAGTTGCGCGCTGGCGTATGAGTTGATTTCGCAATTCAAGCAAACTTCTTCGAAAGCGGGTGCTGTCCACTGCATTGAGTTTCTCCCAGATCGAAGCATTTGCTGCTTCGAACGTTTTGGTAGTTTAGATCAGCCCTTGTCCCAAATCAATAGCCCTCGCCATAAAATCTGCAAGAAAAAGGCGCAATTCCTTATCACACGGGATTGCAATTTCTTGCATATTTAAGTTGTTGAATAATAGAGTCGAGTTGCCATTTTTTCCACACCCCGGAACCATTGCGGCCACTTTTTGTTCGCACTCGTGCTGTTTATGGTGAACGTCTTACAGATTTCATTCAGGGCGGGCAATCATGTTCGGCAAGACTGTGTATGGCAGTACTTTTAAAGATGTAAATTTCGTTCCTCTCCAGACCGCGACATTTTGTATTCAGTGCGAGCTAATCAGCGCTAACAGCAGGCCGTATTGCCTTGCTTGCGGCAACACGTCGCTGCTCAGTCTTTCTCGCGTCCTGGGAGGGTCGCTGCGCAATCAACAAACCGCGCACCTCATCACGGATTCCGAACTCGACAGCCTGGTTCGCGATCTACTGCGTACCGTGCCAGATCCAACCGTGATAAACGTGGCCGACCATCACGCGCGCGTGCCCTCGCTCGCGCTCCGCAGCCAGCTTCGCGTGGCTCATGCGGCACACCATGTTTCTGGTTTTCGCGCCGTGCATCCCGGCGAGGATATCGAATTCCACGCCGGAGAACTCGACCTTGAGCCGGCCATCAGCGCCATCACTGAACGTGCTCAGCATCTCACCGGCGCCACGGGTGCAGCGATCGCGCTCCGCGCCGGAGACGAAATCGTCTGCCGCGCCCGAGCCGGCCGCACTGCTCCTGACCTCGGTATGCGCCTGCAGACCGAATCGGGCATCTCGGCCGAAGCGGTGCGTACGGGCGAAGTCATGCTCTGTCACGATGCCGAACGCAATCCTCGTGTCGATCTCGCCAGTTGCCGCCGCCTCGGCGTGCGCTCTATCCTGGTTTCTCCATTGCGATCTTATCGCCGGACTTTGGGCGTCTTCGAAGTGCTTTCATCTACGCCAGGCGCATTCGACGAGCGCGATGTGGCCACCATGCAGTTGCTTTCCAGCATGATGGTCGCCGCGATCTCGCGCATTTCAAGCTTGCACCAATCGCGGCTCGCTGCCACAAAACCCTGAGAACGCAAATTTTTAAGCAGAGATTAAACACCGGTCGAAATAAGACGTTAGTTAGGTATGAGCCTCAGTAAGCCCAATACCCATCCGGATATGTTGCATTTTGCAGGCCCGTATACACGTTGCGCCCGAAGAAGAAGGGAAGTCCCCAGTCAAAGTAGTAGGGCGCCGATGTCCCGGATATTCCACCCAGATCGCTGAAGGCATAGTCACTCGAATCGAATAAGGTGTTCGCATCCGCAATGCTGAAACTGACCGCTCCGCTTGTGCCACTCATTCCTTGATTGGTCGCAGAAACATTAGCCGTGGTGACCGGACAATAAAATCCCGATTCATTACCCGTACACTCGGTTATTCCGCTCAGACTTGAATCCAGGAAGTAGTAACCATTCGAGCCGCTATCGATAAAACTGTCGGGATAGGCGGTACTGTTATAGGTAGTTGTGAAATTTCCCTCGTCGTTCGCTGTATAGATGGTCGCTCCGCCCAGCGCATTGTTCGACTGCGTTCCAATGCCAAAGACCAACGACCCGCTCAAGCTTGCCTCCTCGCCCCCGGAAACTGCCGGCAGTTCCAGAATTACGCCATTATTATCCGTGGCAAAAAGCGAGACCGGGTTTTGCACTTCCTGGGTTGCGGCCTCCGTAATTGCAGTGCAACTAGTCGCAGATGCGCAATCGTAATAAACATCCGCCGCCGCCGGACACGAGGGCGCGTCGCAATCTTGGGCAAACAATCCGACCCCGACAATGCCATTCGCGCCCAGACTTTCAACGTCATCCTGGGGCGCCGTGCAAATTCCCGAGGGATTAAAAGCAGTTTCGCCGATCACTTGAATCGGAACTGAGCTGGCCTTCTCGCTGGCCATTTCGACGTCAGCGGTTTGCACCGGGCCCCATGTGTTTCCACTCACAAACGGAAAGCACTCCACGACCGGATCTCCGCCCGAGGTTTGTTGCGGCAGGGGAAGGGTCATCACGGAGGATAAAACCCTTAGTCCTGAACTGCCCGTATCCACCAAAACGTTATCGATGGTCTGGCAATTCGAGGTTCCAGGAACACAAACCGTTACACTGACGAAAGCTGCATCGGGGTAGTTGCCCTCAGGTCCGCCATTCACGGAAATCGGGGCTACGTTTCCCCCGGATGAAGAAATTGTCTGGGTCGGTGTTGTGCTTTCGCTTTTGCTGCTGCTCCCTCCGCCGCATCCCTGCAACAAGGTGAAGGCCAGAAACATTGCGCACGCTGAGAGCATCCGTAAGTTTTTCATTGGATATCCTCGGCGTGAACTCCTTCCGGGAGCATCCCGGGAACGTAAGCATGACCAAAAAATGACCGCGGATGTCCTCCCACTTCTATAACCAATCCCGGTTGATCGATCAGCACCGGCCGGCGTCCTATACGTGCTGTCCTTTGCGCTTTGATCGCTTGTACATATTGATCGAAATAGCCTCCCAGTAGTTGGCGGAAATCCGGAGGCCATGGTCCCTGCCATGCCACGCCGAATACTTTTCCCGCGTTCGATACGTATTCCCGCACCAGGAGGCCTTGAGCACCTTGTATTTCCTGCACCGAATAGCCGGTTGCCTTACTGGTGCGCATGCTGCCCCGCATATGAACCTGATCGGCCTGCACGGACGCGATGTCTCCGCCCAGCGCGGCATAGGCCGTCAGTGCGGTCGTCCCGGCGAAGCATGCCGCCAGAAGTCCGAACGAAACAGTCTGCGAAAGACGGCGCAGAATGGAAACTGGGAAGAACATTTCAAATTCCGTCGTATAAGGCCTTGGTATAAGCCGTTAGATTGATTGTTCTAGCCGGAGGTTGGCCGTGCAAACCGCGTCTTTCCGCGCTATTCTCCCTTAAATCCTTTAATTCCGGATTTGACTTGTCACCCTGCCCTTCCTATTTTCTGTGCGCATATTTCCTTGCAGTCCGGGGTTAATATATACTCGCGAGATTCGGGTCCCCTCATGGCCGCTTCTGTCCAGGCTCCAATACCTCCCAGCTCCAACCGCAGGGCTCGTGTACGCCAGAAAGTGCATGTCCCCGCCTATGCGACGTTTAGCGGAATCTTGTCTGGGGACTCGCACGACCTTTGCGAAATTCTCAACATCAGCGAGATCGGCATGGCGTTGCAAAGCGCTTCATCCATGCATGTCGATCAGACTGTCGACCTCTGCCTGCATCTCGCGGAAGCCGGCAACGAAATTGCCGTCCTCGCCCGGGTTGCCTGGTTGAACGGTGCCGGTCACGTCGGATTTCATCTTTCGATTCCCGACGACTTAGCCAAGAGCCGGCTTCGCGAGTGGCTGCTTCTTAACGCGTTGGCCGCAGTAGCGAACGCCGAGGCCGGAGCGACTACGAAAGTCATCGATCATTCGCCGCCCCAAGAGAGCTTTACTGACGTTCTCAACGCGGCTATCGCTATTCAGAGAGAAGCAGAGTCGCTGGGTGCGGATCTGGAAGCGGTTCTTACCCTGGTAGCTTCGCGTGCCTGCACGCTGCTTCGCAGTTCGGGCGCCGCGGTTGCGCTCGCGGACAAAGAACCCGATACCATGATCTGCCGAGCCAGCGCGGGCGAAAGCGCTCCGCCGGTTGGCGTATCCCTGCATGTAGGTTCAGGATTTTCCGGCGAATGTGTGCGCAGCGGAAAATTATTGTGCTGCGACGATAGCGATACCGATGATCGGGTGGATCGCGACACCTGCCGCGCCTTGGGCATTCGCTCCGTACTAGCCGCGCCGCTGCGTTCTGCGGACAAAACCATCGGACTGATGGAGGTATTTTCCCCGCAACTCCGCAATTACAACGAGAATGACGGTACCATTCTGCAGCGCTTTGCGGATACAGTTTCGGCCGCAATCCATCGCGCCGTTGCCGCGCATACTCCTACATCGGAGCCGCCAGAGCCTCCCAAACCTTTTGTCCCGCCGCAGGGCAGCGTTCTGTTCGCGTACCCGCCAGAACCAAACGCGGAGGGCAAAAGAGAAAAAAAGAGGATGACGCCGGGACTGCTCCTGCCAATAAAGCTAAAGACATCGTCGGCGGCATTCGCCTGCCTCGGACTCACCTCATCTTGTTGATCTCGGCTGCGGTCACCATTTTTTTTGCGCTAGGCTTTCTCAGCGCACCCTGGCTGCAGCCCTGGATTCAGGCGAGACTGCAAGCCCACGCTCAGACTACGGTTCTGGCTTCTACGAAGCAGCCCGCCGAACGTACTATTCCAAAGCCATCAGCTGAAACTGCCACCTTGCCGCAACTTCGCGACCTCGCCGCCCATGGCGACCCCGCCGCTGAAAACGCCTTAGGGCTGCTTTACTCGACCGGGGACGATAAGCAGGGAATCCGGCGCAACGAGAACGAAGCGGCGCGCTGGTTTGCGAAAGCCGCTGAGCATGGCAATGTTTCCGCTCAATCGAAGCTGGGTTCCCTCTACTGGGGCGGACGCGGTGTTCCGCAAGATCCCAATCGCGCTTATTTTTGGACTGTCCTCGCTCGCGCCAGCGGCGACGACGCCAGCAAGGTTATGGCTCCGTTCATCGCTGCCCGCTTGACCCCGCCCCAGCGCACCGCCATCGAACAGCAAGCTGAACAATGGTTGCAGCAACACGAAACCCGCATGCAATCCCAAAACCTGCACTGACGATCGAATATGACCGTGTGGCGATGTTCCATGTGGCGACGGATGCCTCGTCCGTCCCGCCGAGCGAAGCGAGGCGGAACAGGCACAGCCCGGCCCACGATCAGCTGACTTGGGCAGCGTTAGAATGGATGCAGGACTTTTTGTGCCCACCCTCCGCACTATTCTCGACGAACGAGTTCGCGAAGCCGAACCTCGCCTCGTCGAAAAGCTCGACAATAACCGCGTCCGCTGTTTCTCCTGCGGCCACTGCTGCCCCATTCCCGATGGCCAGCCCGGCGTTTGCAAGGTTCGCTTCAACCGTGGCGGCAAGCTCTACGTGCCTTGGGGTTACACCGCCGGAACCCAGTGCGATCCCATCGAGAAGAAGCCTTTCTTCCACGCGCTATCCCGGCGCGCTTGCCTACAGCTTCGGCATGCTCGGTTGCGATCTCCACTGCGCCTATTGCCAGAACTGGGTAACTTCGCAAGCGCTGCGCGACCCCAGCGCAGATCTCGCCTCCGCTCGAGTCCTCGCCCGAGCATACTGGTGCGCGATGCCCTCGCCCAGGGGGCGAAGACTCTGGTCAGCACCTACAACGAGCCGCTGATTACCAGCGAATGGGCAGTCGCAGTTTTCAAAGAAGCGAAAGCCGCGGGCCTGATCACTGGATTCGTCTCCAACGGCAACGGCACGCCGCAGGTGCTCGACTACGTCCGCCCCTGGCTCGATCTCTACAAAGTCGACCTCAAGAGTTTCGACGATCGCCACTACCACGAACTCGGCGGCCGCATCGGCCCGATCCTCGACACGCATTCGCCGCATTCACCAGATGGGCTTGTGGCTCGAAATCGTCACGCTGCTGATCCCCGGCTTCAATGATTCCGCCGATGAACTTCTCCGCCTCACCGAATTTATTGCCAGCATCTCGCCCGACATTCCCTGGCACGTCACCGCATTTCACGGCGATTACAAGATGAACCGACGCCGCGCGATACCAACACCGAAGACTTGCTGCGCGCCGTCGAAATCGGCCACGAGTCCGGCCTGCGCTACATCTACGCCGGCAATCTTCCCGGCATGGTCGGCGATTGGGAAGACACACGCTGCCCGCATTGCGGCGAAACTCTGATCAAGCGCTACGGATACCTGATCGAAGATTACCGCCTTACCGCCGAGGACGCTGTCCCAAATGCACCGCCGTCATTCCCGGCCGCTGGCCGGCACGCTTCGACGGCCAGATCGCCTTCCGCCCTTTCGCCCCACGCAAACGCCACGTTTATTTACAATCTTTGGCCGTTAGCAAAATCTTCTCATCCTGACCGGAGCATGGGATTCGCGTATGCGAATCTTATGCGGAGCAGAAGGACCCTACGCCCTTAAGATAATCTCAGCCAAGGTAAGGAGTTTTCACAACGAACCGTAAAATCTAACGAGCGCAGCCCAACCGCGCTTAACCCACAGCGAAGGATTAGAATGGCGAATTCAAACTTTCATGCGAAAAACAATGCGTCTTTATTCGTGCCTTGTTCTATCGGTACTCTCTCCGCCTGTTCTCCGCGCGACTTCCTCACACGCCGTTTGGCCGCCGATCTTATCGCGGGCTCCAGACCCTTTCATGACTCCACAGATATCGGCTTCATACCGGCGTCATCTCAAACAAAGACTATCTCTCGCCCGAATATCTGGCGTTGCAGCATCACGGCTGGATCTCCGCACCAACGTCCCGTGTCCGCCGGCCACGCACCCCGCCCTGCTGGGATGTCAGTCTGACGCCCTCCGGTGTTGAAGCTGTCGCACGGTTGTGCCCGCCAGCCGACGCCGAAAAACATTCTTCCAGTCCCCGCCGCCAAAAGGAACTGATCGCCATCACCGGCGATCTGAAGCAGGGCATGTCGCCGACGTGATTTCATCTGGAGATGGCAGCCCGCTAACGAAGTGGGCGCCGCTCTCTATTCCAGCGACCTGCGCTACCACTCCACGCCGGATTTCGCGACTATGACGACGGCTGGCGCGTCGTTATGCATCAGCTCCATTCTGGTCAGACGCTGGATGATGCTCTCAAGAACGCCGAGCCTGCACAGTGAGCCAACGCTCATGCTTTGCGATTCGGCGAGTTTCGTGCCCTCGCTGTGTTACAATTTGCCGTCCTACAGAACACGGAAGTTGTATAATCCTATTCCCGCCGGGTAACCCTTATGCGAATCAAAAAGTTGTGGGAGTGGCCTACTGGTTGTAATTGCACCCTGTTTCCCTTCGTCCAGATAGTCTTTACGCCCGCATCGTCTAGGCTCAACCAGCAAACCAAAACTAACGCTCGACGATTTTTTCAACTCCGTCAGCTTTCCCACCGATCGCGCTCTCGCCCGACGGCAACTGGGTTGTGATCGGCACCGAGCGCGCCGACTGGGACCAGCAAATCTTCCGCAACGATCTCTGGCTCTACCGCGATCGAGCGACGACGGCAGGCTCACTTATCCAGCTAACCCAGTCCGGCCACGACACCGAGCCCAAATGGTCGCCCGACAGCCGCTGGATCGCCTTCCTCTCCGAGCGCAAGGCGTCCGCGGATCCGACAGACTCCGATTCCGATGGCGACGCTAAAGTATGAAGAGTAAAGACAAAGGAGACACCAGCCAGATCTACCTGATTTCGCCCACTGGTGGCGAGGCTTTCCCCATCACTACGGGCGATGAAGACGTCCACGATTTTTCCTGGTCCGCCGACTCGCGCACAATTTATTTCGCCACGCGCACTCCCTGGTCGAAGGCGCAAAAAGACGACTACAAGAAAGAATGGAAAGACGTGGTGCAATATCGCACCGCCGAGCGCGGCGACACCATCTACGCCCTCGACCTGGCAGCGGCGATCGAACGCCACGCCGCTGCACCTGCGAAGGTTGACAGCGATGCGGAGAAAGACGCAATCGGCACGCCAGGGGCACGCGCTATCGCGACTACGCCGCTGCGCGTCGACGACCTGGTCACTTCCCCCGAAGGCAACAGACTGGCCTTCGCGAGCAACTCCATCAACCAGCGCCAGGAGAAAGTCGAAGACGTCGAGATCTACGTCATCGATCTGGCAAGTGCTTCACCCGCCAACGCTCCGCGCGCCCTGACTCATAACCAGGCAGTCGAAGGCAGATTGCATTGGGCCAACGACAGCCGCCACATATTTTTCAGCGTAGAGGTTGGCGATGTAACCGGCCCCTATCGCGATCTCCAGCCGCATCTCTATTGGGTGGACAGTGACGGTGGTGTGGTCCAGCAGTGGAGCAAAGATTTCATCGGCCCGGTCGAACACTATGCAGTTGCCGGTCGAAAATGTACTCGCCGCCGCCCGGGCCGGAACCGAAGTCCAACTTTATTCCGTCGCCAAGCCTTCGGAATCACTGCATCGCGTGAGCGGATGGCCCGGCTCCTACGAGGGACTATCCGCGTCGCCGCGTTCCTCTCGCGTGGCCTTCGTCTACACTTCGCTGACCAAGCCCGCGGAAGTCTACCTTGCCGATAGTGCGTCCGCGCTCGATCAGGCCAAGCCCATCACCGCATTCAACAAGCTCTTCACCGAGCGCGATCTTCCGCAAGGCAAACCCTATCAGTGGAAGGCCGACGACGGCACACTGTCGAAGGCATGTTGATCTATCCTCCCGGAAAATTCGAAGCCAAGCATCTCCCGATGTTAACGTTCATCCACGGCGGCCCCGCCGACGCCGACGGCAACCACTTCGAAGCCGACTGGTATCAATGGGCCGCGCTCGCCGCCACCAACGGATGGCTGGTCTTCGAGCCCAACTACCGCGGTTCCACCGGATACGGCGACAAGTTCCTGCTGCAGATTGTTCCTGTGATCGTGTCGCGCCCAGGCAAAGACATTCTTGAAGGCGTCGACGCGCTGGTGAAAGACGGCATCGCCGATCCCGACCACCTCACCGTCGGCGGCTACAGTTACGGCGGCTACATGACCAACTGGCTCATTACCCAGACCACGCGCTTCAAAGCCGCAGTCACGGGCGCAGGCGCGGTCGAGCACATCGGCAACTGGGGCAACGACGACACCACCATGGACGACGCCTACTTCCTCGGCGGACGTCCCTGGGAAGCCCAGCAGCGCTATCACGACGAAGCCGCCATTTTCCAGATCGACAAAGTCCGCACGCCCACGCACATGGTCGCCGGCGCCGACGACATCCGCGTCGCCGTGCTGGAAGATTATCTGCTGGAGCACGCTCTGTATTCGCTAGGCATTCCAAACAAGCTGCTGATCTTTCCCGGCGAGGGCCACAGCCTCGGCAAAAATCCCTGGCAC
>CAVTHZ010000016.1:0-127623 GCA_963734675.1 uncultured Acidobacteriaceae bacterium | reverse complement strand
AACACGGCGGAGGAAGTGGATCGGTTGTTGGCGGCGTTGAGGGAGATTGTTGAGATGGCCGCGGGCAGGGGCTGAAGCCCCGATCTATTCCGACGCTTAACGCGGCGCTGAAGCGCCGCTCTTACAGGGTTGATCGAGACCTCTGCTACCTGACTGTCGACCTGTCACGGCGCCGTTTGAGGCCACGCCCCCTCAAGGCAGGACAAAGAACAAATCATATTTTTCCGCAAAGCTCTTCATCCGCGAGGGCGTTGGAACTCGGTTACGGCCAGCGCTTTGCGGTGTCGTCCCAACCGGCGGCGCGCACGGGTTGTGCGGCGGCTACTACGGCCGGCGAGGGAACCCGGATTGGCTGTTGCGGGCCATTCACGGCTGTGGCCAGGGTGGGTTTGGAAACATCGGAAACGGTTTCTTTTTCTTCAGAAAGCAAGGGAGCCACGAGCCGCAGAGCTTCCACTTCTTTTTCCAGACGGGTCAACTCCATTTCTTTCTGCCTGAGAACCTCGTAGACATTCTTCATAAGTTAGGGTACCTGCGAATTGTTCAATGTATATGCAGCTTGTCTCGAACTTTAGCATGGTTCTTTGGCTTGTCAAGCCATTAAACAGCGAGGAGTTTCCCGCTTATATACTCGGCAAAATTGTAAGAAATCCGCGAAAACCCTTGTCTGTAGCGGGTTTCGCGA
This sequence comes from uncultured Acidobacteriaceae bacterium, assembly GCA_963734675.1. GTDB lineage: Bacteria > Acidobacteriota > Terriglobia > Terriglobales > Acidobacteriaceae > Sulfotelmatobacter. Next base: position 126,938 of record CAVTHZ010000016.1, on the reverse strand, counting down.
GATATGCACAACGGGGCTGCTGAGGAAAGCGCGATGGGATTGAGTGCTGTTCCATTTTTGGGCCGCAAATCGCGCGATGCGGCCCTGGGTCTGCGAAAATCGCGCGAGGATGTGCACCGAATTCTGTCACCGGGCTGTGAACGAGCTGCACTTGACTGAAAACAAAGCGGATAAAACGGCGTAGTTTTTATTGACGGAAAATTTAAAAAGAGTAAAAACATAATCGTTCTTTGACAGTTTCTTAAGTTTTTCCGGTTGGTGCGGCGTCCGGGGCTCAAGCGAAGTCACCTTCACACTGGAAAGTGATCGAAGGAAGGCAAGCAAGGGTCTATAGCAAAGCGCTGGTCGAGGAGAACAAGAAACCCAGTCGAAGGCAGGATAGAGTTCCGAGGCGTTGAGTAGGTTTTTCCGGTTGGCGGTAAGCCCGGAGCCCGAGCACAGATCGCACGTGGCACCCCGAAAGGGAAGCTCCGCAGCAGGTCGGCAAGGGTCTAAAGCGAGCTACTGGCCGAGACGAACGGACACAACACCACCTCGGAACTCTTAATTTTTTCCCGCCACCATCTCCCCTGTATCGGTAAGTGACCGCGACCTATTCAACAGTTGCCCATTTACTTTTTCCGAGTGTCACTATTCAGAGAAACTTGTGGTTGCATCGCTCGTTGAGGGAGCTTTCAGGTGGGTTTTGCGCTACTTCAGGCCATCGACGACATAGAGGTCGGAGGTGATCCGCTGGTAGCTGTATACGTAGCTCTTCAAATCACGGGAAAACTGCGGCGGCTGGTCAGCGAACAAGCCCGTAGGATCGGCCGGGGTAACGGTTTTGAACAGCTTGCGTTGTCCTGACGCGAGATCGACCGTGAAGACGCGGGCTGGAACCTCGCGGCGTCCGACTAACAGCGCTTTTCCGTCTGGCGTCCATGTGATAGGGACATCGCCGGGCTCGATGCCCGGTACCGGAATGGCCGGTCCGGGAGTCACCGGGTAGATCGTGATTTTGCCCTGAGGATCTTGGGCCTCGACCTGTTTGCCGTCCGGCGAAATGCAACTGCGATACCCCACCGTCACTCCCTCGGGGCTGATCGGTGTAGGCGTTCCGCCTTCAGAATTTTGAATCCACAAGCGAAGAGCATGACCACCTTTGGTGCTCCCTAGCTCAAGAATATGTTTTGCATCGGGGAAGAAAAATGCTCTTTGGACCCGGACATCTCCCGTTGAAATCGTCCGCGGCTCGCCAGCACCCGTGGGTAGATCCAGCACCACCCCAGGCTGGGCGAAATTGAGTGCCAGGACCCGGTTGCCATCGGGTGATAACTCGGGAGAGCGCCCGTCGCCAAGTCGAACGGCTGGAGAGCCGTCGGTTTGGCGCACAAAAATTCCACCAGTCTCGCCGCCGGCTTCGCCGGTTTCGTCAAATGCAACGATCTTGCCGTCGTCGCTCAGATCGCGCGGAACCGTCCAGTCATGCCAGCTCAGATCGCGCTCTTTGGTTTCGCCTGGAGCCAGGCCGATCATGCCGGCGCGCAAGTCATCCCGCGAAAATAGAACCCGGCCGTCTTTGAAAATGTCCTGCAGGGTCAGGGTGCCGGTTCCCAAATAGATAAGCCGCACCTTTCCGGAAAGCGAAACGGCCCGCAGCTCGCGGCTCGATCCCGAAGTAGTTCCAGTGAACCAAACCTCGTTCCCTGCCGGCGACCAGGCAAGACCTTGCGCGCTGACGAACTGCCCACTGAGCGTCTTTTTCTTGCCCTGCATGTCTACCACAGCAACTGCACCCGCATCGTCTCGCGCATTCGGGTGATCGATGAACGCCACTATCTTCCCATCGGGAGACACGCGTGTATGGCTGACCCAGCCCGCGGTTTCGTAGAGCACGGTTCCCAGCGGATATTCCAGTCTTACCTTTCCACCAACTCGGCGCACGACGGCCAATTTTGTGCCATCCGGCGACCAATCGGCATACTCCACGCCCTCCGCGATGTCGCGCGGAGCGCTGCCTCCGAGGGGCGCGCGGGCCAGCATACCCGCCAACTCAAAGCCTTCGACGAAGTGGCGATTGGTGGAAACCGCCAAATCTCCGGCGCTGGAAATCGCCAAAATGTCGGTTGTTTGCAAACCAAGGGAACGCGATTCGGTGCTGCCGTGTTCGGCGGCGAATAATTCCTCCCCTCGCCCATCCCATGCGGCGCCGTAAATTATGTTGCCATCGGGAGTGAACCGCGCGTTCCAAATCGTTCCCCGCCGGAACGTGATGCGGTGCAGCTTGGGTTGAAGTTCCACGGCAGCCGGACGCAGCCAGAAGCCGAGCGCGAGACCCGCCGCCAACAAAACCAGACCCGCGAGCGCCGGACGAACCCAACGTGTGCGACGCGCCGGCACCGCAGTTGCCGCGGGTTGGGAAACTTCGGACAGCGATTCGAGAGCAAACGCAATGTCGTGCGCCGACTGGAAACGCTGAGCGGGATCCTTCTCCATGCAGTGGCGAGTGATGCGCTCGAGTGCCGGAGCAATGGCGCCGCTGTGCCCGGCGAAATCCGGCGGCTCTTCGTTCAGGATGGCCGTCATGGTCTCGGCGCCGGTGTCGCGCTTGAACGCGCGCTGCCCGCTCAGCATTTCGTAGAGGATGCTGCCGAAACTGAAAATATCTGAGCGGTGATCGGTAGCCTCGCCTTTCACCTGCTCCGGAGACATGTATCCCGCGGTGCCGAGCACCTGGCCGACCTGCGTCCGCGCCCCGCTTTGTGATCCCATGGTTTCATCGGGATTATGTTCGCGGCGCAGCTTCGCCAAACCGAAGTCGAGAATCTTCAGCCTGCCCGAGCGCGTGATGAAAATGTTTTCGGGCTTCAAGTCGCGATGCACGATACCCTGCTCATGCGCCGCCGCCAGTCCGTTCGCCAGCTGGACGGCAAGCTCAGTCGCCCGCCGCGCGGGCATTCCCGCGGGCGTGATTCGCTGGCGCAGAGTTTCGCCTTCGAGCAGCTCGGAGACGATGTAATGCACGCCGTCCGCCGAGCCGACGTCATAAACCGAAACAATGTTGGGATGATTGAGTGCCGCAACCGCCCGCGCTTCCTGCTCGAAGCGCCGCAAGCGCTCAGGATCGTTGGTGAAAGAAGCCGGCAGAACCTTCAGCGCCACATCGCGCAGCAGGCGCGTGTCGCGTGCACGATAGACCTCTCCCATGCCTCCGGCGCCGATAAGAGAGATGATCTTGTAAGGGCCTAATTGAAGATCCGCCGCGAAGGGCATGGGCGGGAATTATAGCAGAAGGTTTAAGTTCTTTTTTTCAGTCCGGATCAGCGGGACACAACCACCGCTGATCAAAATTAACATTCTTTCGACGCACGCGAGACCGGTTTGCTCCTGAAAACTGACGTTAGCAACATTCTGCTGCGCGGGAAAATATTGCGAGGGAAAACTCCGGCTCTTGAAAACAGGCGTTACGCTCAAATCCCTCGTCACCCTGTTCGCGCTAAGGGCCGAACACGTATGCCGATCCTGGCGTCGTGCTCTTGGGGGCTCCGGCCACAATTGTCGTGCCGCTAATCGCCGAAGACGCTCCGAACACGTCGAACGCCGCGCCATCCGAGGCGGTGAGTTCTGTGGCATTCGATTCGTTGTGCCAACCGCTGCTCGGCTTGAAGAACAAATATGCTGCACCCTGCTCCTGATTGCTGCCCACCGTCGTACCCGGAGCGCCGATTACCACTACTCCGCCGGTGATGCCGGCAGATTGACCAAAGCTTGATCCGGATTGGCCGTTTGGTGCGCGCAGCTCGGCGGTTTGCGTCATGTTCGCCCAGCCAGTTGACGGTTCTACGAAGACATAGGCCGCGCCGTTTCCGTTTGACGCACCGACTGCACCTTCAACGATTGTGCTGCCGCTGATGGCTGAGGAAAATCCGAAGTCGGTGCTTCCTTTGCCGTCCGAGGCGCTCAGTTCGGCGGTCTGGGTCATGTTCGTCCATTCGCCCGCACCTTTGGAGAAGACGTAGGCGACGCCTTGAAAATTGTTGTGACCGTAGGCGCCGGCGACGACGGTGTTGCCACTGACGGCGATTGAGGCGCCGGTGTAATTCAGAAACTGGCTGTCGGTGACGGTGAGTTCGGCAGTTTGGGTTAACTGGCGTCGCCAGCCGAGGCGCGGCTGCACAAAGACGTAGGCCTTGCCGGCGAAGCTATTGCCAGAGCTGTCGGTGGCAAAAAATGCGCCGACTGCGATCGTCTTGTTGCTGATGCTTACGGAATTTCCGAAAGCATCTCCGGGCTGGCCATCGGAGGCGGTGAGCTTTGCGCTTTCTGTGCTGTCGACCCATCCGTTTACGGGCTTGACGAAAACATAAGCCGCGCCCGGAGTGGAGGCGGGAGTGCGATTATGCGCGCCAGCGAAGTTGGAAGTGTTTGCCGCGCCGACGACGATGGTGTTGCCGCTGATGGCGACGGATGTTCCGAAACCTTGGCCGTTATCGGATGAAGTAAGGGTCGCGACCTGGGTCATGTTCTGCCATCCGCTCGATGGCTTCACGTAAACGTAGACTGCGCCGTAGGACTCGAGGTTGGGATCGAAATCTCCGACGACCACGGTGTTCCCGCTGACTGCGATAGAAGTGCCGAACCAGTCGTTGGTGGCGCGTGTCGAGGGAGTGAGTTCTGCGAGCTGTGGCAGCGTGACTGGCGGTGTTGCCGCGAACAGAAAAGATGAGAGGAATAGGAAAGCAGACAGACACAGAAACCCGCGACTTATTTTCATGGTTGATTGCCCCTTTTTCGCGGAGTCCGCATACGCCGCGAAGCGGATGGGATTATCCGCCAAAAGGGGCGCCAGTGCAAGGGTTTTGGGGGACGAGTAGTGGGCAGTTGGTTAGGAAGCGAGCCGGTGCCGCGGTGGCTGATAGGGATTCTTCGACTTGCGCTCGCGGACGCTCGCGGCGGCGCTCAGAATGACAGATCTCGGCAGTTGCGCGCGGGCGAGGCACAGGTGTTATCAATCCAGCAGTTGGTTAGGGAGCGAGCCGGTGCCGCGGTGGCTGATAGGGATTCTTCGACTTGCGCTCGCTGACGCTCACGGCGGCGCTCAGAATGACAGATCTCGGCAGTTGCGCCTGGGCGAGGCACGGGTGTTCTCAATCCAGCAGTTGGTTAGGGAGCGAGCCAGTGCCGCGGCTGATAGGGATTCTTCGACTTGCGCTCGCTGACGCTCACGGCGGCGCTCAGAATGACAGATCTCGGCAGTCGCGCGTGGGCGAGGCACGGGTGTTATCAATCTACGTGCTCGCCAGTTTCAAAGCCTTCTTCCGACATGGGCAACACATCGCGTTCTCCGGCGATCCAGACATAAAGGGTGGGAAGAAGGAAGATGCTCATGATGAGGGCGGCCATCAGTCCGCCGACGATGACGATGGCAAATGGGCGCTGCGAATCGGAACCGATGGCATGAGACATGGCGGCGGGAAGTAATCCGAGTGTAGCGACCAGCATTGTCATCATGATGGGCCGCAGACGGAGGACAGCTCCTTCAACGGCCGCGTCTTCGATGGTGTGCCGCGCCGCGCGCAGCTGGTTGATGTATTCGAGCATGATTACGCCGGTCTGAACTGAGACGCCGAACAGCGCCAGGAAGCCGACGCCGGTGGAGACGCTAAAATTGGTCCCCGTGGCCAGTAAGGCAAGCAGGCCGCCGATCGGCGCGATGGCGATGTTCGCCAAGATCAGCATTGACCACTTGAATGACTTGAACATCGTGTAAAGAATCACGAAGATGATGAGCACGGTGATGGGAAGGACGATGAGAAGGCGCTGATTGGCGCGCTTCTGGCTGGCGTATTCGCCCTCCCAGTCGATGGTGTAGCCGACGGGCAACTTTACCTGCTGGTTCACCTTCCTGATTGCTTCTTCGACGGTGCTGCCGAGGTCGCGGCCGCGCACGCTGTACTTGATGGCGACATAGCGCCGGTTGCCTTCGCGATAGACTTCGGAAGCGCCGTCGACTTCGGTGATGGTGCAAAGTTGCGCGAGGGAGACGCGCTCGCCGGTAGGCGATAACAAACGGATGTTTTCAATTTCTTCTTTGGTATCGCGGTATTGGGGAAGGTAGCGCAGGGTAAGGTCATAGCGGGCTTCGCCTTTGAGCACCTGGGTGAGCGCGGTGCCGCCGACGGCGGTCTGAACTGCATCCTGCACATCGGCAACGTTGATCTGATAGCGGGCTGCGGCTTCGCGGTTTATGCTGACGTTCAAGTTCGGCTGGCCGAGGAGATGAAAAACTCCGAGGTCCTCGACGCCGCGAATGCCGCTCATGATTTTGGCGACTTCGTCGCTCTTCGCCTCGAGCACTTTCAGATCGTCGCCATAGATCTTGGTGGCCAGGGCGCCTTTCACGCCGCTGACGGCTTCTTCCATGTTGTCTTCGATGGGCTGGGAAAATCCCCAGACGACGCCGGGGATTTTATCCAGTTCGCGCTGCATGGCGGCGATGAGTTCATCTTTATTCTCGTGAAAAACCGGCCGCCATTTTTCCTTGGGTTTGAGATCGACGAAAAATTCGGTATTGAAAAATCCGGTGTTATCAGTTCCATCGTCTGGACGTCCAACCTGGCTGGTGCACTGCGGAACTTCGGGAAACGAACATAAGATAATGCGCGCCTGGTTGGCTACGCGGATACCTTCATCGGGGCCCGTGCTCGGCGCCAGCGTCCCGCGCACCCACAGCGCACCTTCATCAAGGTGGGGCAGGAATTCGGAGCCGATAACGCCGCTGAAGGCGAGGTACGCCCCCACGGCCGCCAAGACAGCGCAGGTTCCCACGGTAATCACGCGCCTGCGAATCGCCCAGCGAAGAGCGTCCCGATAGCGCTCCATTACATAGGTCATCACCGGGTTGCGCCATTCGCTGGTTCCCTTGGCGAAGGCGAAACTCGCGAGCACGGGCGCCACAACGATGGAAAAGATCAGCGCGCCCAGGAGCGCGAAGGCAACCGTCCAGGCCATGGGATGAAACAGGCGGCCTTCCACCCGCTGCAGCGTAAAAATCGGCAGGAATGAAGTGATGGTGATGACGATGGCATAAAACACCGGACGCTGCACTTCGTGCGAAGCAAAACCAATGACTTCATTCGGGGTCTTTGTCCCATCGGAGTGGCTCAAATGGCGGACTATATTTTCGATGAGCACAATGGCGCCTTCCACCACCACACCGAAATCCAACGCGCCCAGGGACAGCAAGTTTGCCGGAATGTTGCGGAGTTCCAGACAGGTGGCGGCAAACAGCAGAGCAAACGGAATGGTGATGGCCACGATGATTGCTCCTCGAACATTTCCGAGGAACAAGAGCAGAACGATCGATACCAGAATCATCCCTTCGGTAAGGTTATGGAGCACGGTATGCGAGGTGTAATGCACCAAGTCACTGCGGTCGAGAAAAGGGACGACTTTCACGCCGGGAGGAAGAATGTGGTCGTTCAATTCCTCCACTTCTTTGTGGATGCCTTGCAGGGCGGTATCGGCCGCCGCGCCTTTGCGCAAGAGCACGATTCCGGAGACGACATCGTCATTGTCGACGATCTTTCCATCTTCGCGGTGAATGGCGCGCGCGAACTGGCCGAGACGAATTTTTGGACCTTGTGAGACGACGGCAATATCTTTGACGCGCAGCGGAGTGCCGTTTTTGGTCACGATGACGGTTTCCGCGATGTCCTGCGATCGGTCGACCAATCCGACTTCGCGTATGTTGATCTGCTGCAGTCCTTCCTGAATGAAGCTGCCGCCGGCGTTGGCGTTATTGTTGGTGAGTTGCTGCTCGATTTGCGCCAGGCTCAGGCCGTAGGCGATGAGTTTATTGGGATCGAGGCGCACCTGATATTCGCGGGTGGGACCACCGAAGCTGGAGACATCTACGACGTCGGGAACGGATTTGAAACTCTTTTCTATGACCCAATCTTCGATGGATTTCAATTCCATCGGGTCATAAGCGGGATTGGTACTGCGCAGCGTGAAGAAATAAATCTGGCCGACCGGGCTCCAGTCCGTGCCCATCTGCGGATTTACGCCGGGAGGCAAAGTGACCTGGCTCAAGCGCTCGAGTACGCGCTCGCGGTTCCAGGCGTTGTCGGTGGCGTCATCGAAAATCAGTTTGAGGTCGGAGAGTCCGAATAAGGAAAATGAGCGCAGGTGCACCACGCCCGGAATGCCGTTCATCACGATTTCCAGGGGGATGGTGACCTGCTGTTCAATCTGCTCCGCTGAAATTCCGGGCCACTGGGTGATGATTTCGACGTAGTTGTCGGCAACATCGGGATAGGCCTCAATGGGCAAATCATGGAACGCGACGATGCCGCCGGCGAAGAGCAGAAGTGCGAGACCCAGCACCAGCAGCCGGTTGCCGAGCGCGAAATCGACGACGCGTCGAATCATTTATTGTTCCACCGTATTCTGCAGAACCAGCGCGTTTGCGACCACCCGATCTCCCGGCTTGAGTCCGGAAACGACTTCCTGCATTCCGTTCGGGAGCATTTTTCCGGTGGTTACTTCCAGGCGTTTGAAATGCCCGTTGCCGAGCGGCGCGTAGACCCAATCGCGATCGTGGAGATGAAGAATTGCATTGGCTGGAATGGACGCATAGGTTTCGGCCTTCCTGCCATAAAAGGTTGCGGTCACAAACATGCCAACACGCATCAGTCCGGGATTCTCGACTTCCAGGCGAACCTTCGCGGTGCGAAGGTTGGGATCGAGTACCGGGAGGATGTTGTCAATGCGTCCTTTGAAAACCTGTTTTGGATAGGAGTTGAGGTGAATATCGGCGAAGTCGCCCACCCGCACGGCATCGAGATCGTTTTCATAAACGTCGCAAATGATCCATACGTAAGAAAGGTCGGAGATGGTAAATGGATTGGGTGAAGCCAGGCCCTGCACGCCGGATGCGTTCGTGACCTGCTGATCGGTGATCACGCCGGAGATCGGGGCTTTTACATCGACGATTCCGGACGGGTGGTCCTTGTCGATTCCGAGAAGGCGCAATTGTTCGGATGCGGCGTCGAGATCGGCCTGAGCGTTCCTGGCCACGTCTTCAGCCTGCTCGAGAACGCTCTTGGCGACAGCGCCTTTCTCATAAAGCGTTTGCTGACGCTGCAAGTTCAGGCGCGCCAGCAGTTCGTCGTTCTCGGCCTTGCGATAGTTTTGGTACGCTCCAGAGACATCGTTGCTTTGAACTCGCAGCAGCACTTGACCCTTCTTGACCGAGTCTCCGAGGCGGGCTTTGATCTGCACGACGCGTCCGGCGGCCACCGAGATTACCGGCACAGCACGGCCAATATCAGGCTGGACGACGCCGGTCACGTTCAGCGCGGGAGCAGCTTTGTATTCCGCGGCTGTGGCCAAAGGAAACAAATCAGGGTGGTCGACTTTGAAATCGTTGGAATTCAGATCGGGGACGACGGTCGCGGGCGGCGGGGCTTCGGCTTGCGGGTCGGCTTTGCCCTGGTTGCACGCGATGAGGGAAAAGGCCAGGGCCGCGAACAATACGAGGATTAAGAAATGTTTCAGAGCTTGTTTCATTGGATGACCTCCTTGCCCACGGCCTGATTCAATTGCGCGGCTGCGGTCAAGTACGAACCCACCAGGTTCACGTAGTTCAGGCGCACCGTGCGGTAATCGCTCTCGGCGTTGAGGAAATCGAGCAGGGATGCGCCGCCGTGCTGGTAGGAAAATAGAATCGTGCCGCGAACGCGCTGCGCTTCGGCCAGATATTTCGCCTTATACGGACGGAGCAGAATCACGTTGCTGTTCAGCGTCGCGTAGGCTGAATCGACGTCGCTGAAGACCTGTGCCTGCGACGCGTCGCGCAATTTTTCCTGGCGCGAAATATCGATTTTCGCCTGCAGCTTGTTGCCCTGATTGCGATCGAAGATGCGGAGGGGGATACTCACGTCCACGCCGAAGTAAAAATCAATTGGGGGATTGCGCCCGACATCAAGGCTGAAAGTGGGGTCAGTCGAGCCGTTGGCTACGGCAAGTTTGTAATTGAGTTGCGCCTGCTCCACTGTCTGCATCGCAGCCTTTAAATCGGGGCGGTTATCGAGCGCAATCTGACGGTAGGCTTCCAGAGGATCGATCTGATCGCTGAAATCAAATATTCCAACTACGTCGAATCGATCCACCGGTGTGCGATCGTTCAGGAGCGTCAGCATTTGTATTTTTTCCGTGCGCAGATTGACGAGGGCGGTTTGCAAATCCGATTCGTATTGCACGCGCTGCAGTTCGAGACGGTCGTAGTCGACTTGGGCAATGTCTCCGGCCTCGAGGCGATCGCGGCTGATCGTCAGTACATGGTCGTAATACTCAAGGTTTTCTTTTGAAACCTGCACCACAGCTTTTGCCTGCAGGGTTTGCACAAACGCACTGCGCAGATTGAAGAGCAGCCCGCGCTCAAGATCGTCCTGCTGGGAAATCCCGATCGCCGTTCCTTTTTTCGCGACCTCGGTGCGCAATTCGCGCTTATGAGCGCGCTCGTGCAGATAGCTCACGGTGGCGGAGGGTAACAAATAGGCGAACGGGCCGTGCTCCGGACCTCCGGGAAAGGGATCGATCTGATCGGCGAGCAGCGAGAGATTCGGATTGGGCCGCAAGTGAGCGGTGATTTCCTCGGCCTGCAGTTCACCGATATTCAGCTTTCCTGCAAGCAATGTGGGGTTGTTGAGTTCGAGGCGATCCTTCACCTGTTCCCAAGTCAACGCCTGGATGGGAGCGGTTGAAATCTGCGGCGAGGTTGTTATTTGTTGCGCAGGAGATTGCGGCGCCTGTGCCGCGGCGAAGCTGGCCGCAAAGCTCAGCACTAAAAAGACAGCGCGCGCTCGATGGAACTTCGCTTGCATCCACTGCACCTCAAACTATTGCGATCAGCAAAAAGGAAAATGGCAATGTGGCCAATGCATCGGGGTGATCCGGCGATTCGCGCCGGATCGCGCCTGTATTACGAATCTTTCGTCTGCGCATCTGCGCATCTGACCAATATCGCAGCTCGTCCAGAAAGCTTGCGTAAAGACCTAGAGAATTAACCAAGGATTAATCTCTCGATCCGATGCGTGAGACGAATGAAAGTGATTAAAAAGGGACTAGCCGAGGGAGGAAACAGGAGGCGCTCGTCCAAAATACCCGAGCGCGACACGACTCACGCTCGAAAAAATCGGAGCGGGAATTTGGAACTCACGACCTTCCGGCGCGGGCATCGCAAATGTGGCGGCCAGAAAACCGGGCGAGCCCTGGAGTCGATTCACGCCCGCCGCGTGCTTTTCGCCGCTAGGCCGGACCACCCGCTTGCAGGATGAGGGATCTTCCATCTCTGCACGCATGGCGTGCAGGTCATCGGTGGCGGAGATCACAGGAAAGAGCAGGACAAAGGCGCAGCCCAAGGCCAGCAGACACTGGCGCGAGCTGGCGTGGCGAGAACCCGTGCTGCGTTGCCACAGCCAATAGCCGGGCAAGAGCAAAAGCAGCCACGCGAGATTCAGCAACAGTTCCATGCTTCCGTACACAAAAAGAGAGATCAGGGTAAAAGGTAGTCTTCCAGAAAGTGCAAATCCAAGTCAACATGACCACCGTACTGGTGGTGTCTTAAATGCGCGCAATGGAAGACGAAGAAAATGCTTCCCATGCAAGCTTTTGTTGGCCTTGGTTGACCTTGGTGTCCTTCGTGGTCGTTCGAACTTGGGATACTTCCACGCCCTGCTGGGGGTGGAGCTACGGGCCTACGGCGATCTGCAAAGGCTGGGGGGCTTGCATTTGCTGGCGGTAGATGGCGTTGCGCTTCGCCAGCTCTCCGACCACGTTGACGTGCACGGTGTAGGCGCCGTGCGGAAGGGTCTCGCCGAAGGGCAGAGCCATGCCGATGGTGCCGCGTTTCAGGGGGAAATGCTGATATCCGATCTCGGTGGCCCGGCCGTTTTCCGCCACGGCTTTTACGTCGAAGGTCAAATCGAGATCCTCCGGCGTGGCGTTGGATACCTCGACGCTGCCTTCGATTCTGTTTCCGGCGACGTGAGCAGGAGTCTTCCAGGCGACAACGAGGGCTTCAATGACTTTGAGGGTGAAGGCCTTTTGCACTGCCTGTTGCGGCTGTCCGCCATCTTTGACCGAGAGGACGAACTGGAATTCGCCAGCGCGTTCCGCTTCGCCGTGAAGATGCCCGTTTTCTTCCAGCCTGATTCCGGGAGGCAAAGTGCCGCTCTCGATCTTGAAGCGTGGCGGCGGAACGAGATTGCCGCGCGTCTCGAGAAAAACATTGTAGGCAGCATGGGGATAGGTATTCGGCAGGTCGTTGGGCCAGATGGTTAAAGGTGCTTCCGCGTCTGGGGCGGGGTCAGTTGGAGCCGCTTGCGCAATCGCGGATACGGTGGCCGAGAAGAGTCCCGCCAGGGTTACGATGACTATCCATAGGGCGGTTCGGGTGAGCGTGGCTCGGATGAGGCTGGCGACGAAGATGTGGCTTCTTTTTTCGGTCCGCCGGTAGTCGCCGCGTTGGGAGGGGGGTTGTGGCATCCGTTAATTCGCCTCAGCCAAACAGAATGGGGCCTTTGTCCACTATAGCTGGAGCGGCTCTAAGATGCAGAACCGCCGGTAACGTGAATGCCTGTTTAATGTGAACTTCCTTCCGGGGGTGAAACTGCTTCGGGGGAGGAATGTAAAGAACTATATTTCTTGCGTTTCTTAACTACTATTTTGTGGGCTGGCGCTACTAATTCTGTTGGTCCGGGTTTAAGGCAACTGAAATCACCTGTGCTAGTCTCTGAGTAAAGGTGAGGGTTTCCAGGTTTTGATGGCTTCAGTCCGATTCATTTCCCAGGGGGAAGTTATGTCTGCACGCAACGGTTTCGTCCTGCTCGTGGCGGTTTCGGCGCTTATGTTTCTGGGGGCATGCGGCAATGGCGGCAGTGGTCCCGTTATCGGCACCGCCCCGCCGACCGGAGCTTTCAGCAAGAGCAGTCTGAACGGGACTTATGTCTTCTCGGTCTCGGGTACAGATGCGGGCGGCGCGCCCTATGCGATGGCCGGGACATTGACTGCCAATGGGACGGGAGGGATTACCGGCGGCGCGATCGACATAAACGACCTGGAAGCGACGCCCGTGGCCAACGCCGCTGTGAACGGCAACAGCGTCTATAGCGTCGGCGCAGATGGCCGAGGCACGATCACCATTGGAGTACCGAGCAATCCGCTAACCGGAAATATCTCTTTCGACTTTGTACTGCAGGATAGCTCGCACGGCCTGATCACCGGATTTGACAACAATTATTCGGGCAGCGGGACGATTGATTTGCAGGCGTCGAGCCCAACTCCGACGGGCACCTATGCTTTCAGCCTGTCTGGGGCCGATCTGAGCGGAAGCAACGCGGTTCCGATTTCGACCGTCGGCAATTTCACGGTGTCGGGTGGTTCGATCAGCTCAGGACTTGAAGACTTCAACGTGAACGGCGCCACAGTGTATCCGGATCTCGCCCTAAGCGGTTCGCTGGCATTAGGGCCCTCATCCACTCCGAGCACGACGCTAACGACAGCGTCGACGCTTGGGACTATAACGTTCGACGCACTCGCCATCGATCCCAGCCACCTGAAACTAATCGAAATGGATACAACCGGAAACATGGTTGGGGACGCGTATTCGCAGCAGACGGGTGCAACCATCGCCGATGGAAATCTGGCATTTACGCTGGCCGGTTTCTCGCCTGGCGGGGTTCCCCTTGCTGCCGGCGGCATCATGATGGTCAGCGGAGGCACCATAGCGTCCTCATCGATCGAAGATTTCAACTCGAACGGCTCGCAGGTTTCGGCCTTTAATGCTCCCACTCTTTTCTCCGGCGCCATAGCAAGTGATCCTTCCGGACGAGATGTCATCACTCTCTCGAGCTTTTTTGGAGGTCCGACGGAGCTGGCTGCGTATCCCTCTAGTGCAGGAGTGCTGCTGCTCGAGATTGACGGTTTGGGTGGGCTGGCGATGGGTGCGGGATATTCTCAATCGAGCACTTCATTTTCGGCCTCGGAGGGCTACGGCTTGGATCTGAGTGGAGTCAACACTTCAGGGGTTACAGGGTTATCGGAGGTTGAGATCGACGATATTGCCGAGTTCACGGCCGACAGCTCCGGCAGCACCGTCACGGGCGTGATCGATGAGAACTATCAGCCGCAAGGCGGTCCAAATTCCGGGATTGACTTGAGCGGCACGTACGGATTGCCGGGTCCTAACGGGCGCGGCCAGATTTCCGCTACGGCGGCCAGTGGCTCGAACGGCACCCTGAACGGAGGCTTCGACCTGACTTTCTACACGGTCGACGGCACTACCTTTCCTTTCATCGAGTCTGATGCCGACGGGCAAACGGCTACGGGAGTGTTTGTGCAGCAGAACCCGACCGCGTCCGCCGCGGCGGCTAAACCGGCAAGCGCTAAAGCTCACACTTTGATCGTGACCCACCCGGTGATTCACCCGTACGTGCTGAAGAATAGGGCGAGGTGATTCTGAGAGCTTCAGTTTGATCGAAAAAGGGCGAGCCGAAAGGTTCGCCCTAAATTTTTGGCGGCGGATCTTCCACTGACAATCTTTAACGAAGTCTTCGATTCGAGCTTGCCGACTGCTAAACGCACTCTTCCTCTTCGGGACGGCGGATCAGGACGGTCGCTGCCGGAACAACTGCCGAGGCCAGCGTTGCCCGAGCGGTGAGCGGATCGGTTTGCCAGCAGGCTGATAATTTGGCGCTGCGCCAGCTAGAATTGCACACGGAATCCAGACCCACAATTTTCGGAGGGGATGATGCTGGCTCGCGCATGGATGTTTGTTTTGCTGGCGGGATCGATGTGTGCTGCGCAAAATGTGGTTCACTACACGGCGACCAACGCGAACGTGAAGTATCTGTTTGCCACGGCTGAACCGGTGGCGCACGTGAAATCCGGCGACATTCTCGATACCAACACGCTGGATTGTTTCGGCAACGCGATCAAGAAGCCGGGCGACACGCTCAGCATGGCGAAGGGCGATAACCCGCTTACCGGGCCGTTTTACGTGGAAGGCGCGGAGCCTGGGGACACTCTCGCGGTGAAGATTCTCGACTTGCAGGTGGACAGCGATACGGGCGTGGGAGCGTTCGCTCCGGGATTCGGCGCGCTGAACGAGACCAATTACACGCCGATGCTGCATGAGCCGTTGCCGGAAAAAATCTGGTTCTATCACATCGATCATGCCGCGAACGACGCGGTGTTTAAGGCGCTCGACTCGGATTTTTCGGTGAAGATTCCGCTGCATCCGTTCTTCGGATGTATCGGGGTTGCGCCGGCTGAGGGTGAAGCACGGAGTTCGGTGGTTCCGGCGGAGTTTGGCGGGAACATGGATTCGCCGGAGGCCAGCGTTGGCAACACGGTTTATTTTCCGGTCAACGTAAAAGGCGGGCTGTTTTATATTGGCGATGGCCATGCTGCGATGGGGGATGGAGAAATCGCTGGGACGGCGATTGAGGTTCCGCTGAAAGCTCGCGTGCAGATAAGGGTGATTAAGGGCCGCACGATTGCGTGGCCGCAGTTTGAAAACGATGATGCAATTATGACGGTTGGGGCGTATCGTCCGCTGGACGATGCGCTGCGGATTGCGTTCACGGAACTGGTGCACTGGATTCACAAAGATTACGGCTTATCGGAGCTGGACGCTTACGAACTTCTCTCGCAGGTGGGGAAGATTCATTTGAATGAGATGGTGGATCCCAATTACGTGGTGGTGGCTTCGATTCAGAAGAAATATCTGCCAGCGAAGAAATAGGTTTCAAAGTGACGAGGTTTCAAGGTTTCAGAGTTCGACCCGCAGTCACATCCGCCGAGTTCCTTGATTGACGGCCTGTTTGAACGGGAGTAAGCTTCTCGCCAGCCGTTTGCGGATCAAATTTCGTTCCCAGGATCTCCTAATGAAAACCGTTCTTCGCTCTGTTCTTACAGCAGTGCTGTGCCTTGTTGTCTCCGCCGCCGCGTTCGCGCAGTGGTCTTCGAATCCCGCGGTCAACCTTGCTCTCGCCGACGACAACAATGGCAGCGACCAGGTGCAGCCTAAACTTGTGCCCATCCCGGGCGCGGGCTGGTATGTGAGCTGGTTCGATTCGAACCCGTCCACGCCGCCTCCGGTTGGATACGACGTTTTCTATCAGCGGCTGAATTCCGCGGGAGTGGAGCAGTATCAGCACGGGGGGCTGATGGTCGCCGACCTCAGCAACAGTTCCACGGAAGACTACGGACTGGATAAGGACGTCAACAACAACGCGCTCATCGCCTTCCTCGACACTCGCGAGGGATCCAACCAGCAAGTCACGGCGGCCAAGCTTCCTCCGCATGGCCCACCGTCATGGGGGGTTCTAGGCGTGCAGCTCACCAGCGACTCCAACTTTCACGCTGACCCGAAAATCGCAGGAACCAGCGACGGCGGCATCGTGGTTGGCTGGACCAGCAACAGCGAGGTGGTTCTGCAAAAGCTAAATCCGGCGGGAGTGCCGCAGTGGGGCAGCGGAGTGGTATTCAGCCAAACCGGATACAACTACACGCTCTCCGATTTGCACGCCGCCGATAACGGGTCGGTTATTGCCTCCTTCGTGATCGGCCAGGGCTTTGGCAGCAATTCACAACTTCGCGCCAACAAGGTTTCTTCGACGGGCGCGCTTTTGTGGGGAAGCGGCAATGTGGATATTTTCGACGTAGGTTCGCTGCAGTTCGGCAACTTCCCATACTTCATCTACGACCGCAATGGGGGCGCGGTTTTTGCCTGGTATACCAACTCTCCGACGCTGCAGTGTTTTGCGCAGCACATTCTTGCCGATGGCAGCGAGGCCTTTCCGCACAACGGATCGCCGGTTTCGGCCAACAATTCGAACGTGAGAGTCGATCCCGTAGCGGCCTACCGCGCCTCGACGCAGGAAGTTTTTGTCTTCTGGACGGAGGAGGATTCTCTGCAAGTCTACAACGGCGTCTCGGGACAAAAGTTCAACTCGAGCGGCGCGCCGCAATGGGGCGCTGATGGCCTGACGATTGTTCCCCTGGGCACCGATCAGCAACTCTTCGTGCAGACCGTGCCGGTGGGCTCGGGGGCGCTGACTTTCTGGGTTGACCAGCAGAACTTCGGAGCAGCCACCATGCAGGCCATTGAACTGGATGGCACCGGCGGAACGGTGTGCCCGCAGTTCGCGGTTTCATCTGTGCTATCGAATAAATCGCGTCCGGTCGCGGCCATCAGCTCTACCGGGGTCGCTGCCATCGCGTTTGAAGATGACCGAATCGGTAACAACGGCATCTACATTCAGAACGTGAATCCGAACTGCACACTGGGCGCCAGGTAAGTAAATCGATAAAAGCGGGGCAGCCTCCGATGGCTGTCCCGTTCTTTCTTTAGGTCACATTTTAAAATTCGATTTCGAAAACCCTTCGCTTACGGAACGGGCTGAGCCGAGTGGTACCGCAAATACCCCAAGCCCACGCGCAGATGATGGTGGAGCGCGTCGGGAACGCAGATGGCGAAGCAGAGGCCGAGAAGTCCCTGCGCCAGCCCTAGCGCCCAGACGCTGCGATAGCGGCGGAATAGAGTGCACGAAATGATCCCCCACAGGAGCGTTGCCGCGGTCAGCCATGGGCTGGGAAGATGGGCGGAGGCGAACATTGTGCCTGCGATGGTGACCGCGGCTGTTCCGCTTAAGCCGAGGCGTAGCAGGCGATCCATGAAAAGGTCCTGCAGAAGGATTTGCTGATAGATCGTCCAGAGAATGTAGCCGGAGATGTGGGCCAGGCCGGCCTTGTAAAGAGGATGCAGCGTGCCGAATTTCGCGGCGATGAGCGCGCTTACCAGACCGAGTGCGATTGCTCCGAACACAATCCAGGCGGAGCGGATGAAGCTGCGCCAGTCGAGGCCGAGCTGTTCGCGGCTGGGACGGCGGGCGAGCAAAATTCCCAGCGTCAGTAGCAGAACAAACGGAGAGAAAATTTGCTGCAGCCGTTCTGGAGACCAGATGACGGCGACGATGGCTCCGTAGCCGATGATGAGTTCGATTAGATCCCGCGTGGGGCTGTGAGCGGAGCGAGCGCCCGAGACGGGGCGCTGCTCGGTTGTCGTCCCCTTGGTTGTCATAAAGGCAGGCGGCTCACGCATCATTCATGATTATGATCCGCTTGATTATGATGCGGCGATTTTCGGCGTGGCTTCCAGCAGGCTTCTGGTGTAGGGATGCTGGGGCCGTTCGGTTATTTGTTCGGTGGGGCCGATCTCAACGATTTTCCCGCGATACATAACGGCGATACGCGTGGAAAGGTAGCGCACGACGGGCATGGAATGCGAGATGAACAGGTAGGTCAAGCCGAAATCGCGCTGCAGTTGGGCAAGCAGGTTTACGATCTGCGCGCCTACGCTGACGTCGAGAGCGGAGACTGGCTCATCGGCCACGATAAATTTTGGGCGCAGCGCTAGAGCTCTTGCAATTCCGATGCGCTGGCGCTGGCCGCCGCTGAACTCGTGCGGGTAACGGCGGCGGATGGATTCGTCGAGGCCGACTGCGCGAAGGAGTTCGGAAACACGATTGTGAATGCCGCGTTTTCCGTGGATCCCACCTTTCGCAAAAGAGGGGAAAGATGGGGGACCCCCGGTCGCGTCGGCCGAGGGTCGATTTCCGTGAATGATCATTGGCTCGGCGATGATTTGTTCGACGCGAAAGCGAGGGTCGAGAGAAGCGAAAGGGTCCTGGAAGATGATTTGCATGTCGCGGCGCAGGCGGCGCATTTCGCCGCGGCTCGCGGCCAGGAGATCTTTATTTTCGAAGAGAATGCCGCCGGACGTAGGCTCGATGAGGCGCAAGATCAGCCGTCCCAGCGTGCTTTTTCCGCAACCAGATTCGCCGACCAGGCCAAGGGTTTCGCCGGAATAGATTTCGAGGGAGACATCGTCGACCGCGCGCACGCCACCGGTTCTGTGGGATCTGGTGCCGAATGGCGATTCGGCGTGCGGGTAAATCTTGGTTAAGTTGTGGAGTTCGACCAGGGGCATGATTATTGATTAAGCCGACTCACATTCCATATTCCGGAATATGGAATATTAACCTGAGGCGATCATCGGAACGGCGGCGAGGGCGGCTAACAGGCCGATGAATCTCCAGCGGGTGAGATGTTCTTTCAAGAAGAAACGGGCGAGCAGAACGGTGACTGCGGGATAAAGAGACGAGATAACGACGGCTTCGTCAAGCCTTCCCGATTGGCTGGCGAGAATGAACAGCATTGTGCCGAGCGAATCGATGCAGCCGGTGAGTGCGGCGCGGCCTGCGTCGGCGAGCGAGATGCGGAGATTGCCTAAGAATAAGGCAATCACGCCTGTGATGATCAGGCCTCCGGTTCGAGTGAGCGCGGCGAACCACAGAACTGATCCGGATCCGGCCTCCCGCAGACAGAGATAAAAGCCGGCAAAGCCGATGCCGGCAAGCACGGCGAGACCGATGCCCTGCGGAGTTCCGCCGTCTTCTACGCGGGTGATCAGCCAGAGCCCAGTAGCGGCGAGAGCGAAGCCGGCAATGGTGAACTTGCCCGGTGGGCCCTCTATGAAGATCGAAACGAGGGTCGGAATAGCTGCGCCTAGAACTGCGGCGACGGGAGCGGTCAGACCCATTTTGCCGGTGGAGAGCGCGCGAAAAAAGATGGCGACGCCCAGGCCGCCGGTAACGCCGCCCGCCAAAGCCCAGAGCACGCTGTGGCTTGAGGGCAGCGGGGCGTGGCTGGCTCCGGCGAGCGCTGACATGAGGATCAGTCCACCCACATTAAAAACTGCGGTGAAGAGGAAGACGTTCAAACGCCGGGTGAAGTAGCCACCGAGAAAATCGCTGGTGCCCCAGGCGAAAACGGCGGCGAGCCCATAGGCGGCGGTGGCAGATTGGGGAGCGACGGACACGAAGGTTGAGGGTAACACGGGCGGATTTCATCATTCTAAGCAAGGCCGATTCATCCCCGATGCGTGTTAAACTTTCGACAAGCGGTTCCTTGCGTTAGCCCAGGCTTCTAAGGATCATCTTTGATCGAACTGGCACCATCGATTCTTTCGGCTGATTTTGCCCGTTTGGGCGATCAGGTGCGGTCGGCGTGTGAGGGTGGGGCTGGAGTCATCCACGTTGACATCATGGATGGGCACTTCGTTCCCAATCTTACGGTTGGCCCGCCGGTGGTGAGATCGTTGCGGGGCGCGACCAAGCTGCCGCTCGATTGCCATCTGATGATCGAGAATCCGGATGAGTTCATTCCCGCGTTTTCCGAAGCCGGAGCGGATTGGATTTCGGTGCACCAGGAAGCCTGCCGTCACCTGAATCGCACGCTGAATTTGATCAAGAGCCATGAATGCCTGGCGGGTGTGGTGATTAATCCGGCAACGCCGGTCGAAACGCTCGTGGAAGTGCTGGATATTGTCGATTATGTTCTGGTGATGTCGGTGAATCCGGGGTTTGGAGCGCAGAAATTTATCCCCAGCACCGTGCATAAGATGCGTCGATTGGCGGAGATACGCAGCGAGCGCCGGTTAAACTACCGCATCGAAGTGGATGGAGGGGTGGCGCTCGACACGATTGCCGATGTGGTGCGCGCGGGAGCAGAAATTCTGGTAGCAGGCAACGCGGTCTTCGGCCACGGTGATCCAAAGAAGAATGCCGAGGCGTTGCTGAAGGCGGCGCACGAAGCCGCGCTGGTGAGAGTCTAAGAAAATTTTCAATTGACAGTTGCAGGTTTGTAAGGCGGCGAGTAATTTTCGCCGTAAGTATTAAGCATAAGTATTAAGCAATCGACAACCGGAAATTGAGAGTTCGCAATCCTTGTTTCGAGGTCTTATGTCACGTCGAGCTTCATTTATCGCCGTCCTCGCTGTGCTCATCGCGCTAACCGCGGCCTGCACGAATAAAAAATCCACGAATCCGCTGGCCAACATCGGGTCCAAGCAGCCCGATAAGGTGCTGTTCGATAAAGCCATGGATGCGATGCGGCACAACCGCTTCGACGTGGCGCGCATGACGCTGCAGACGCTGATTAACACCTATCCGGATTCGGAGTACATTGCCCGGGCCAAACTGGCGGTGGGCGATTCGTGGTATGCCGAGGGCGGGGCGGCTTCTCTGGCGCAGGCCGAGCAGGAGTATCGCGACTTCGAGACTTTCTTTCCGAACATGCCGGAAGCGGCTGAAGCGCAGTTGAAAATCGCCAATATTCAATACCAGCAGATGGACAAGGCGGACCGCGATTACACGCACGCCAAACGCGCCGAGGACGAATACCGCAACCTGATCATGCAGTATCCGGATAATCCGAAGCTGGTCAAGGAAGGCAAGGAGCGTTTGCTGGAAGTGCAAGAGGTGCTGGCGGAACGGGAATTCGAGATTGGAAAGTTCTATTACCTGAGGTTGTCTTATCCGGCGTCGATCGCTCGCCTGAAGAGTCTGGTGGAAAAGTATCCACTGTATAGCCGCGCCGATGAGGCTTTGTTCATTCTGGGACAGAACTACGAAGGGCAGATGGCGCAATTGCGAGCGCGCCCGACCTGCGTGAAGACCAGCCCACAGCCCGGGTGCATTCTGGAACAGGTCAAGACCAACATGGCGGAAGAGCTGACCAAGGAAGCCGGCGAGGCGTACTCGGAGATCCTCACGCGCTATCCAATTATGGATCGAGCCGACGATGCCAAGAAGCGGCTGGCGGCGCTCCACCTGCCAATTCCGCGGCCCACCAAGGCTGCGGTGGCACGGAACCGGGCAGAAGATGAGAGCCGGCGCGAAAATACAACGCTGACGCGTTTGATGAGCGTGGTAAGGAAAGGGCCGGATGTGGAGCAGGCCACCAAGATCGGCGAGCCGACTCTGGTGGATCCGACTCCAATTGCCGCCAACGAAGAGGCCTTGCGGACAACGCGAGAAGCAATGGGCATAGGCAAGGGCGAGCACAATGTGCAAGTGGAGGCTATTGGCGGTGGAACTCCGGGCCCGAATGAACCGGCGCCGCGCTCCGATGTAAACAACAATGCGAACGCAAATTCCAACCCGTTTGCCAATCCGAACGCGGCCACGCCCGATGCGAATGAGCTGAAACCAAATACTCAAGCGTCGGCAGCATCGGCGGGCAAGCCGGATGCGAACGAACTGGTTCCCAGCGCCGACGCACAGGCGCCAGGCGATCAACCGTTGCCGCCGCCACCGCAGATCAATGAAATTCAGCAGGGCGCACAGGCGAGTACGAACGCGGCGGGCGCGGATTCAAGTTCCGCTCTGGCTACGGACAAGGATATTTCCAGCAGCAAGAAGAAGAAAAAGAAAGGCCTGAAGAAGTTTATTCCGCTCTGAAATTAAGCTTCAATTCATACGTTCAAGAGACGCGAGCTCGAATCGCAATTGCTCGATGCGCATGCGACGGCGATCGTAGTCGCCTAACTCCTCTTCGGTCATATCGGAAAAAGTGCGCTTCGAGATCGTTTTGGTCTGCTGGTTAAATAGCCGGCAAAGTTCCTGCGCGATCTGGTTCAGCCTATCCTCGGCCATGGATAAGAAATAACGTTGAATGCGTGGACAGGCGGTGATATGCATCTCAGGTGTTTGTGACTATGGTCACGGCGAACGGATGAACCCTTCATGAATTGCGAGTGAGTTTACAATCGCGCGATGGATGCTGAACGGTAGTAACCAGGTAACATCCCGTCCGATCATTGACTTACCCTCGCTCTCAGGTTACCTTCGCCATAGCTCCCCTCAGAAGAGGAAATTTCTTTGGCCCGCAAAATTCTGCTCGCAGATGACAGCGTGACCGCCCAGAACATGGGGCGCAAAATTCTCGCGGATGCGGGCTACGAAGTAGTTACCGTCAACAACGGATCCGCCGCGCTGAAAAAGATCGCCGAAATCAAGCCGGACCTCGTCATTCTCGACGTCTATATGCCGGGCTATAGCGGACTGGAAGTGTGCCAGCGTCTAAAGGAGAATCCGGATTCGTCGCGCATGCCGGTGCTCCTCACGGTTGGAAAACTGGAGCCGTTTAAGCCCGAAGAAGCGCAGCGTGTTCGCGCAGAAGCTTTCATAGTGAAGCCGTTCGAGGCCAGCGAACTGCTTAGCACGCTTTCGAAGCTGGAAGATAAAGTGGTGCCGCGATCGGAGCCCTCGAAACCTGGGCGTTTCGCGCGCGCAGTTGCGTCGGTGGAGGAGTCTGGGCGAGGGCGCATTCAGCCCATTGACGGAGGCGACGAGAGCGGCTGGAAGAGCCGGATCAGCTTCCCGCACGAAAAAACCGAGCCCGAGGCGAAAGCTGAAGACGATTCCGCGATCTATAACCCCATGAATCGCGATCTGCGGACCGTGATTGCAAGCCCTGCCGAGCGCGTAGAAGAAAAGAGAGCGGGAGCGAAGAAAAAAGAAAAAGAAGAAGAGAAGCCTTTGCCGGAAATGGCAGTGGAGAGCAGCGTGGATGTAGCCGCGGTGGCTCCGGCTTGCGTGCCGCAGGATGTGACGCCGGAAGAGGTTGCCGCCATCTCTGCCGCCGCTGCGCAAATCCAGGCATTGCAGATACAACTGGAAGAAGAAAAGAGTTTGGCGGAGCGTGCGACGGCTGCTGAGGCACACGTCACCGAAATCGATGCGGCTGCGGAAAGCAAGCTTGAGGAGAATTCGGCGACTGCTGTTACTGCTGTTCCTGCAGTTGCCGCTGTAGAAGTGGCGGAGACGCAGGACGTTCCGATGACGATGGCGGCGGCCGGCGGCGACACTTCGCGGTGGACCGCGGTACCGGTTGCGCTGGACGCCGATGAAGCAAATATCTCGCTTGAGCAGGAAATGCAGAAGGTCTATAGCGCGTTTGCGGCGGACCAGTTGGTGGCAGACCAGGAGGGCACGGTGGATGTGAGGGCAGAAGCCGCTCTCTCAGAGGTTTCTGCCGCGAGTGCCGCGGTGCCGGAGCTGGCAACTGCAGTGGCGAGTTCGAGTCAGGAAGTGCAGCCCGAAGCGGCAGCGCTGGCCGCAGTTGAGTCTGGCCAATCTGAATCTAATTCCCAACCTTATCAAGACCCCACAGTTTCATTTATTCCTGCGGAACCAGTTGCAATCGCGGAAACGGCAAGTGCAGCGCCACCCGCGGAGCCTGGATATGCGAGTGTTACTGCTGAAGCTGTTGCTTCTCAGTTTGTCGAGCCAGCCACTGCTGCCGTGCCGAACCCTGCTATCGCCGAATCTGAACCAGCGATGGAGGGAGCGCAGTCCGAAGCTGCCGCAGTGGATGATGCCGCGTCCGCGAACCGGTTCACGTCTTTCACTTCGAGCGGAGAACAGCCGCCGACGCAGGAACAAGCTCGCGAAGAGGCACATGAGATCGAACCTGCCCAAGAAGTTGAGAGTGTGAAAAGTACTGCAGCCGCATGGGCCAGCTGGCGCCAGATTCGCGATGCCAGTGAGCCGCCGCCCACGGAAGTTCCGCAACAGGAGTCATCGATTCCTGCAGCGGCGGCAGCAGTTGAGGTTCCAGCGGCGATGGCGGTTGCGGCCGGCGCCGAGAAGCTCATACAGGAAGCGTCGCAACCAACTTCCGAAAATCCTGCCGACGTGGCCAGTATTGTGGATAGCGTTCTCGCCGATCTCCGTCCCCGCCTGATGGCGGAAATTTCCCGCAAAATTTCGGAAAAGAAGTAGGAACCACGATCCGCGCAGAACACGCTTGGGCAGAAAACTGCCTAATCTTCGACGGCTTTGCGCACAGCCGCTTTTGCGAGCAATCTCGTGGAATCGAGCGTGGGCAGCGGTGAAGACTCCGGAGTTACCAGCAAGGGAATCTCGGTGCAGCCGAGCACGACCGCATCACAGCCTTCATCTTTCATCGTGCGGATGACTTCGATGTGATAGGCCAGCGAACGCGGCAGGAATTGGCCGTTGACCAATTCGTCGAAGATGATGGAATTTATACGGTCGCGCTGCTCGGGAGCGGGAATTCTCCACTCGATGCCGGCTGCTTTGAGCGCGTCGGGATAGACCCGTCCTTCCATCAAATAGCGGGTGCCGAGAATAGCCAGGCGCTTGAAGCCGCGCTGCTGGGCTTCTTTGGCAGCCTCTCTGGCAATGTGCAGCCAGGGACGTGACGAACGATGCTCTACCAGGTCGAAGGCCTGGTGAATCGTGTTGTCGGGACAGATAAGGAAGTCGGCGCCAGCACGAGCAAGTTTTTCCGCCGACGAAAGCATGAGCTCAGCGACACCGGCCCAGTCGTTGGTGCGAATGAAGCGCATGTAGCTGGCAAGCGAATGCGAGTGCAAGGAGACTTCCGGGTGATCGTGGTTGCCGAGCCGAGTTGCGCCTTCGAGCGAGATCGCGCGGTAGCAGAGCGCGGCTCCTTCGGTGCTGCAGGCGACGATGCCGATGTGGAGAGGCACGTTCAGTCTTCAGCTCTCGGTTCTTTCTTCTTTCCGTTTTTCAAAAGCCGCAGGATCGCGAGAATTGTGTTCCAGTTGCGTGTCGTGGCCGGCACTCCGAATAACTTATCGATCTGGCCAAGGTAGCCGATTGTCTTCATGTGGCGGCGATACATGCCAAAGACGAATTGCTTGTCCGAGGAGATGACTCGCACCAACCAATCCCCCTCAGGCGGGAATGAAACTGGCAAATTCGCGCGGAGACCTCCAGACCTCGATAGGATGCTTACGAATCGAACGACATCGGGGCGTGACGGCTCGGCGCCAAACGGATTCTCCGTCTCGATGCGGATAAGATTGCGACCCTCGCACATCACAGCGTGCGCCTCAAATGGCAGCCTGCGAAGGAGTTCAGCACGGAACTGTTCGTGCGACCCAGGTTTGCGAACAATAAACGTGCCTGCAGCGCCCACATTGACGACGTCATAGTCACTCAACTCTCTGGCCAGGACGCTGGGGCGGAATGTCCTGTGGCCGCCAACGTTCACGCCCCTCAGGAAAACAATCAGAGCCATTGGAGCCCCCGAGTGGAGTGGAATTGCGTGGTTGCCATGTTTTCAGGCTCTATCGAATTCTTCCGCAGTGATTCTGTCAAGAAATAACCTAGCGCGCAGCTGCGGCGTCGAAGAGGTTAAGGAATTCCAGTTTCTTTTCTGCGGGCAGAAATGAGGCTTCGAAGGAGTTGCGAGCGAGTTCGCGCAGGTGCTCGTCGGTGAAGCCGAAAGTTTGCTGGGCGATCTGGTATTCGCGCGCCAGGGTCGTGCCAGAACATGGCGGGATCGTCGCTGTTTAGAGTGATCATCAAGCCGTGGTCGAAGTAGCTCTTCGCGGGATGCTCGCTGAGGCCGGGGCAAAGGCCGGTGCGCAGGTTGCTGGTGAGGCAGATTTCGACGGGGATCTGGCGCTGGGCCAGTTCTTCAACGAGGTCGGGATCGTGGAAGGCAGTGAGGCCGTGACCGATGCGCTCGGCACGAAGATTGAGCGCGCCCCAAATCGGATTCTGGCGGGCCATTTTCTCCGGCGTGGGCCGTAAGCCTCATGCCGTGATCGGCGGCCCAGGTGTAGGCGTCGCGGAAAAGCTCGGGCGGCCCCTTCTGCTCGTCGCCGCCGATGCCGATGGCGACCACCTGGCGGTCATGATATTGAACCGCGAGTTCGAAATACTTTCTGCGCGGCTTCGGGGCCAAACTGGCGGACGGAATCGAAAATCCAGAGGAGCGAGATGCCGAAATCGCGCTCGCCGCGAATGCGGCCGCGGTCGAGTCCTTCGAAGATGGCGGCGAAATCCTGCTTGCGCCAGAGGCAAACACCGACGGAAACATTTACTTCCGCGTGAAGTACATTCTCTTCTTTGAGGCGCTGCATCAGGCGGTAGGTAATCAGTTCATAGTCTTCCGGCGTGCGCAGATGTTCAGTGATGTTCTTGAAGGCGAGCAGGAAACCGGGAAAATCTTCGTAACGGTAGAGAGCGTCGACTTCGGCTTGCGTGACGCGGTCGCCACGGCGCCGGCGAAGTTCGATGAGCGTGGCGGGCTCGATTGCGCCCTCGAGATGCAGGTGAAGTTCGGCCTTGGGGAGCTGGCGCAGGAAGCTGCTTGGCGGACGGTCGGATTGGAAAGCCATTAAGTTGATTGTAGATTCTTTGGGGGGAGATTTGCGAGATGAAGGGGGGCGTAGTTACCTAACTCGCCCTTTTCGAGATTAAGGTGTTGAGGTTAAAGATGTCGGCACTTGGGCCGTTGCCTGTTCCCGAGAAGAATGTGGAAACCTGCATGGTAAATCCATGCCACCGACCGGAAAACTCGAGTTTCCTGATCGTGCTCGAATCGCGAGGACTCTGGTCCACTGCGCGAAACTCTACTCGCTCTGCGCGAGGCCAAGGCCTGGCTATCGCAGATTCGCGCAACGGGCTGTGCTTGAGGTAGGGATCCTTCGACTGCGCTGCCGATTCGCTTCGCTCCCGGCTGCTTCGCTCAGGATGACAAAACGAAATTACTTCTTCGCGAACTCGCTTCTGTGGCGGCTATAGAAGAAATAAATCAGGAGGCCGATTCCCAGCCACACCACGAAGCGCAACCAGGTGATCACGGTGAGGCCGGTCATTAGGCCGCCGCAAAGGATGATCGAGATCAGCGGGAACCACGGAACAAAGGGAACGCGGAAAACACGTTTACGTTCGGGTTGAGTGCGGCGCAGGATGATTACTCCGAGCGAGACCAGAGCAAAAGCGAAGAGGGTGCCGATGTTCGAGAGATCGGCAGCGTCGCTGATGGCGAAAATTCCGGCTGGAATGCCTACGGCGAAACCTGCGATCCAGGTGGAAATATGCGGCGTTTTGAACTTGACGTGAACCTTGGAGAAGATCGCGGGAAACAGGCGATCGCGCGACATGGCGTACCAGATGCGCGCCTGGCCGTATTGAAAAACCAGGAGCGATGAAA
The DNA here is from genome assembly GCA_963734675.1 of uncultured Acidobacteriaceae bacterium. Taxonomy (GTDB): domain Bacteria; phylum Acidobacteriota; class Terriglobia; order Terriglobales; family Acidobacteriaceae; genus Sulfotelmatobacter. Next base: position 99,047 of record CAVTHZ010000016.1, on the reverse strand, counting down.
TCATTCCCATCAGCGCTCCAACTACGATGATGGAGCGCGACCAGGGGCTTGCGCCGAGGTGCTCTAAAGCGTAGGCAACGGGAGCGGCGGCAGCGTCGCCGGTCACGAAGGTGGTATATCGCATCATCCCGAGAAGGACGATGGAGACGCCGACGTACAGGACGGTGCAGACGATTAGCGAGGCGATGATGCCGAACGGCATGTCACGCTGGGGATTGCGGGATTCTTCGGCTGCTGTAGAAACGGAATCGAAGCCGATATAAGTAAAAAAGACGATTGCACCGCCGGTAACGATGCCGCCAAAGCCAGAAGGCGCGAAGGGATGCCAGTTGGTGGGGTTGACGAGCGCTCCGCCGACCACGAGAAAAACCAGAATGGCGCCGATTTTGATGGCAACCATGATGTTGTTGGCTTCGGCAGATTCGCGGATGCCTCGCACCAGCAGGACGGTAAGAATGAAGATGATGAGAAATGCGGGAAAATTGAAATAAGCGCCGGTCCAATGGCCGGACTCCCACACGGGGGTCGACCACTTATCCGACAAGTTTATGCCGAAGGAGGCGAGTTGAGATTTGGTGTACGCGGCAAAGCCGATGGCCACGACTACATTGCTGACGACGTATTCGAGAATCAAATCCCAGCCGATGATCCAGGCAAAAATTTCGCCGAGGGTGGCGTAGGAATAGGTGTATGCGCTGCCAGCGATGGGGATCATCGAGGCGAGTTCGGCGTAGCAGAGACCGGCGAAACTGCAAGCAACCGCTACCAGAAAAAATGAGATGGCAATGGACGGACCCGCGGGCGGTCGGCCATGCATGAGCACCTGCCCCATGCCGCCGCCACGAAAGAAGTTCACGACGATGTCGAGAACCTGGGCGTGGAGGATCGACGGGGCCTGGAAATATTCTCCCGCGGCCGCGGTGCCGGTCAGTATGAAAATTCCCGAACCGATAACAGCGCCAATGCCCAGCGCCGTCAATGACCATGGGCCCAGCGTTTTTTGCAGGCGCTGGCCGGGGGTCTCGGATTCAGAGATCAGCTTGTCGATGGACTTGCAGCAGAAAAGCTGGTTGTCAGAGGTTCGCACCGTCGGGGCGGGTTCCGTGGATGGTTGGGACAAGTTGTGGTTGTCTCCTGAACTACTGTGTGCAACTCGCACTCGGCTGCCGGCCGAGGGGAATCTCCACCTTTCCCAAAAGATGGGAAAGATGGGGCACCCATTGTGTTGGTAGTCCGACTTATCGCTTCGACTGACCGCGAGCCAGCTTTTTGACTTTGCGTTTTTTCGATCCGCGAGCGTAGTCGCGGGGCTTCTTCGGCTTTTCGGCCTTCACTTTTTTGCGCGAGGCACGTTTTGACTTCTTGCGTTCTTCCCTGCTTAGCGTTGATGTATTGGCCATGAGCTAAATAATGTCCTCTTTCCTTCGTGGATTATCTCTTTGTGACTTGCAGTTACAGGTTCTTAGTCCCCGCCTGGCCTTCGAGTTCGCCTAAACGAGGAAAGAACATTGTGATAAAAACGGGCCAATAAGAGAATAACAAGTCCCGATCCCAGAAAAACACCTTCGATGCAACCGTCTACGGCATGGGCGATCGAAATCTGGTTACCGTGCACCCCTTTTCCTACGGCACCTGCAAAAACGAACATCGAAAGCAGAACGCCGCTCCCGAGAGCAAGCCTCTTATATATTTTCCGCTTCTGTTCAGTGGTTAGATGGTCCCATTCAATTAAGCCGGTGAGATACTCGCGCCCACAGCGGCAAACCCCGGTATCTTTCCCAATCAATGGTGAAGCTTCAGGGTTTCTCCTGCGGACGAATTTAGTCAGGTCAGCCCCGCATTGTTCGCAAAAATATCGATTGCCTGCTTTCACGAGAGTTCGAAGCTGCCGTCAGGCTCGCTCCAGTTGCGCGTACTTCTCAACCAGCTTCTTTAATCCGAAGCGAGGAAATTGTACCGTAATCTTGGCTTGTTCGCCTTCTCCTTCGCGGCGGTAGACAGTTCCTTCTCCATATTTTGGATGGCGAACTTTTTGGCCGGGGCGAAATCCGCGCTGGCCAGTGGGCTCTTCGACGGGTGTTTTCGTGATCGAAAATTTCTTGCCGCGGCTGGCGAAAAACTCGGCGATGTTTTCGATGGAGTTGTAGGGGCGGGCGGGGACGGCGGATTTCTGTCGAGTGTCTGGTGCGGTTGCGCTTCGCTTCCAGGCTGCGCTCTGATCTTCGTCTTCGTAGGAGTAATGAGTATCGGAGTCATAAGCGGAACTTCGCTCCGAACGGGCATGAGTGCCCGTTCCCACATAGCCACCTGTTCCCACACGAGCTTTGCTCATTCCTAGTTCTTCGATGAGCTGCATTGGGACTTCTTCCAAAAATCGCGAAGGCACGCTGGCTTCGGGCATATCGGTCCCGTAGCGGCGGCGATAGACTGCGCGAGTCAGAACGAGCTGATCCATGGCGCGGGTCATGCCTACGTAGCAGAGCCGGCGCTCTTCTTCTATGTCATCGGGTTGGAGCATGGTGCGGGAGTGCGGGAATAAGCCTTCTTCCAGACCACTTAGAAAAACCAGCGGAAATTCGAGACCTTTGGCGGCGTGGAGGCTCATCAGCGTGACCTGGGAGCGTTCATCGTAATCGTCGGCGTCGCTGATGAGGGCGGCGTGGTCGAGGAATTGATCTAAGGTTTCGCCGCGATCGCGGGAGTCCATCGCGGCGTTGACGAGTTCGCGCAGGTTTTCGATGCGCGAGAAGGCTTCGGGCGTGTCTTCGGCTTCGAGCAGCTTGATGTAACCGGTACGGTCGATGAGAAATTTGAAGATGTCGGCGGTGCTTATGGTGGGGCCAATGCCTTGCCCGGTCGGAAGCAGGGCTGAGGCTTGGTCGACAGACGGCGGGGCATCGGCGCTGCTTTCGGCTTCTGCGAAATCGAATGAGAAATTGCCGAACTCAGTTGGGTCGAAGGCAGTGGCATCGTCTGCATCCGAGGACGGAGGGGTGTCGTCGCGCATGGCGAGGGGATCGTCTTGCCGTTCGATCTCGGAGGTTGCGGGCGAGTGCGCCGGCACTACATTGGAATCTGCGCTGGCCGCCAATTCCTCTACGAAGTGGCCGGCAAGCATAGCTTGCGCATCGAGAATCAATCGCTGAAAGCTTTTTAGTGATGATAGAGCGCGCGCCGGCAAGAGTTGGCGGCGGATCGCTTCCCCGATGGCGGCCCACAGCGAAAGGCCGGCTTCGAGAGCGAGACGTTCCAGAGTTTCGATCGTTCCCTTCCCGATGCCGCGCACGGGCGTGTTGATCACGCGCAGCAGAGAGATCGAGTCGTCCGGATTCTGAATGACTTTCAGATACGAGATCATGTCCTTGATCTCGGCGCGTTCGTAGAAAGAGAATCCGCCGACGACGTGATATTTGAGGCCGTAGCGGCGCATGGCTTCTTCGAACAGGCGCGATTGCGAGTTGGTGCGGTAGAGGACGGCGGCGCGCGGCAATTCATCGCCGCGCTGAGCGGCTTCGCGCAGGTATTTCGCGACTGAGTCGGCGGCGAAGAGAGCTTCATTTTCGCCGTCGGGCGCTTCGTAGTAGCCGATTTTTGCGCCGCCCTGGCGCGAGGTCCAAAGGTTTTTGCCTTTGCGACGGATGTTGTTCGCTACCACGGTGGACGCGGCCTGCAGAATGTTTTGCGTGGAGCGGTAGTTTTGCTCCAGACGAATGATTTTGGCTTCGGGGAAATCCTGTTCGAACTCGAGAATGTTGCGGATGTCGGCGCCGCGCCAGGAGTAGATCGATTGATCTTCGTCGCCGACCGCGCAGACGTTGTGACGCTCGCCGGCGAGCAGGCGCATGAGTTCATATTGCGGGCGGTTGGTGTCCTGATATTCGTCGATCAACAGATATTGAAAACGCTTGTTGTAATACTCGCGGACGGGCGCGGCCGTTCTGAGCAGGCGAGTGGCTTCGAGCAGAAGATCGTCAAAGTCGAGAGCGTTGGCTTTGCGCAGTTCCTTGCGATATTCCTCGTAGAGGTGCGCGATCTTCTCGGTTTTGGGATCGGCGGATTGCAGATAAAGTTCCTGCGGGTCGAGCATGTGATTTTTCGCCCAGGAAATTCTGGAGAGGACGAGGCGTGGAGTGAGCTGTTTATCGTCGATGCCGAAGCGCTTCATGATCGACTTGACGACCGACTGCATGTCGCTCTCATCGTAGATGACGAATTTTTTGGTGAGGCCGATGGGCGGCTGGCCGGGCGTGGCAGATGGGATTTGCAGGGCTTCGATATCGCGGCGAAGCACGCGCACGCAGAAAGAATGAAAGGTCGAGATAACGGGTTTAGCGATGCTGAGCCCGCCGACCAGCTTTTCGACACGCCCGGCCATTTCCGCGGCGGCTTTGTTGGTGAAGGTCATGGCCAGAATCGATTCCGGCATGACGCCAAGATGATCGATCAGATAGGCGATGCGGTAGGTGATGACTCGAGTCTTGCCGCTGCCCGCGCCAGCGAGGATGAGCACCGGTCCTTCGGTGGTTTCGACGGCTTCGCGCTGTTGCGGATTGAGCTGATCTAAAAAAGACAATGCGGGAGTGGCTCCGGGGTTGATAGCTTGATTTTACAGGATTCAGATTTTCCATATTCGGCTGAGGCGTGGCGCGCAGCGCCTAAAGGCGAATCAATATGCGGTCCGGTACGGCACGCATAAATGCGTGCCCTGACACGAATCGCAGTACGACGTATGTCGGAGCCAGTCGCAGCAGGTCACCCGAGATTGCTTATACCCAGCCAGCGATATTCACACCCACGCGCTCATCAGATGGCCCAGGCCACCGCGGACGAGAAGGCCGTCGGCGCGGTCCTTGAAATAACGTTCGTTGATTTGCGCGCCTTGCAGGAGTTCGGTGCGGTGGAAACCGAGACCGGTTAGATCGTTCCGCAATTTGGCGGGATCGAAGAAGAGCTGGAAGGGCTCACCCGCAGCTGCTACGCGCCTGGAAAGCGCGTCCAGAGCTTCGCGCTGTCCGGCGTTCAATAACGCGGGATCGACGGCGAAATCGAAAACTACGCCGCTTTCGGCCGGCATGGTGGCGATCAAGCTCAGCGTGCTCATGCAGGCTTGGCGTGTGAGATAAGGCACCACGCCCAGCCAGGAGAAAAATGCAGGTGCATTGAAGTTCAAGCCGAAACGCTGTAACTCGGCTTGCAGCGTCTGGCGCTCGAAGTCGACGGGGACGAAGGTCAAAGACTTCGGGATCGAAATGCCCGCTTCAGATAGTTGCTGGCGCTTCCAGGCCTGCGTGGCGGGATGGTCGACCTCGAAGACATGCAATTCGGGGTGCGGATTGCGGTAGGCGAACGTATCGAGGCCTGCGCCCAGAATCACAAATTGAGCGACTCCCTTCGAGACGGCTTGGGTCAATTCGTCTTCGGCATAACGGCTGCGGGCAGCCATGAAGGCGCGGAAGGCGCGGGCGAAGGCGTGGTGTTCTTTGGGATTGGAACGGAGTTCGGTTGCGGCTTCGAGGCCGATGATGCGGAGGGCGAGAGGATCGTCGAGCACTCTGGGATGGTCATGGAGTTGATGGGCGGCGCGGCGAATGGCTACGCGCTGGGCGGTGCGGCTGAAGTTGCCTTCCTGCATAAATGCGATCGATTATCTTCTAGCCCGAATCGTTTGGAAAACCTCCGGGGCTAAAGCCCCACATCGTTTTGAAACGCTTTAAGCGGCCCTGAAGGGCCGCTCTTTCACGGTGGCGCCGGCGTTCGGGTATCTATTTCAAATCGTGGATCTGACATATATGCCCCGGTCCGGCGCGAACAGATTTCGCGCCCTGAAGCCGCGCTCTTCCGTGGTGGGGTGGGCACTTTATCTACACCGACGTGGCCTCGGCGTGGGCCAGTCTGCATTCATCGCACGGGCAGAGTTCGCGGAGCAGGCGCCAGGAATAAATGCCGAGATCGTGATCGTCATTCCAGGCAAAGCGAATGGCGTATTTGCCGATGCCCTCGGCGGAAAGCGGCCTGGCTGGGGCTTTATACATAGGCAACATGCCGGGCTTCAGCTTCTCCGGCTCGCCGGGTTTGCGGCCCGATTTTTCGCGCTCTTCGTTGCACATGGCGCATGGGCAGGCGTCGCGGAGATAGACGAATCCATAGTGCGAAACGTGGCCATCCTTCCACTCGATGTCGAGGCCTGTGCCTGTGGTTATGTTTACCTTTACCGCCCTGGGATCAGTCGCGGCTGTGGGCGATTGAAGCGGGGACTGCATGGGTTCAGTATCGCATAGGCGGAGGGGCCAAATTTAATGGGGAATGGATGATGAGGTGTTTGAGGAAGGCGTTTTTGGACTGGTGGCGGCGCCAACGGCCAGGCCGCCGAGGGCGCCAGCGAGAATGCCCATCAGGGCCAAGGCTAGCGTATTTTCAATCAATGTTTTTTTCCCGTGCGCTGACATCCTACCCCCTGGTTATCGAACGGAGCCTGTATTCGGCGGACTGGCGGGAAACCACCCAACTCCGGTAAAATAACAGCTTCGCTCTACACATGAAAGGATTTTACAGCAGTCATGGCACAACAATGTGATATCTGCGGCAAGAAGCCGCAATCCGGAAACCGCATTAGCCACGCCCATAATGTGACGAAGCGGCGCTGGAACATCAATCTGCGCGCGGTACACGCACGCGTGGGTTCCACTACTAAGCGAATGCGCGTCTGCACCTCCTGCCTGCGAAGCGGGAAGGTGGTCAAAGCGTAATTCAGTCCGCACGCAACATCCCTACGCTTTTCAAGAATTTCCGGTTGCCAATCGCACGGCGGTTTTTGCCGCAATCGGCGCTTCGCATTCTGCAAGCGAGGATCCAAGTTATTGCACCTGCAGCAATTTTATATCGAAGATCAGCGTTGCGTTCGGCGGGATTGGGCCGCCGGGAGTGCCTTCGGCACCGTAACCTAGATTAGGCGGGATGCGGAGTTGGCGCTTGCCGCCGACTCTCATCCCGGTAACTCCTTCTTCCCAACCCTTAATTACGTCACCATTGCCAATCGTGAAATCGAAGGGCTTGCCGGCATCGACGGAGCTATCGAACTTCTTGCCGTTGGTAAGCCAGCCAGTGTAGTGCACACGCACATGGCTGCCTTCCTTGGCCACGTCGCCGGTGCCTACGCGAATGTCCCAATACTCCAGTCCGGAGGGCGTTTTTATACCTTCAGTGGTCACTTTGGTGGGCGCGCTGGTGTTGACCTTTTTTGTTGTCGCTTGTGCGAAAGCCGCTGCCGTGAACGCAAGAGCGATTAAAACCGCTAACACGTGCCTGGTCATCTTCGTGCTGAACTCCTTTGGGGGACTGTGAACTCTTAATCTTAAACAAAGCGGGGGCGGAGTTGCACAGAGTTTTTGGCGCGGTTTTCAGGCCAGGGCATTTTCAGGCCAGGGCAATGACATCGATTTCTACCAGGACATCCTTTGGCAGCCGTGCCACTTCAACCGTGGAGCGCGCGGGCGGCGCGGAGCCGAAATATTTGCCATAGACCTGATTCATGGCGGCAAAGTCATTCATGTTCTTCAGAAAGACGGTGGAGCGGACGACTTTGCCAAGACCGCTGCCGGCGGCTTCGAGAATTTCGGACAGGTTGCGCAGGACGCGATCGGTTTGCGCGTTTATGTCGCCGGTGACGACTTGTTGGGTGGAAGGATCGATCCCAACCTGGCCGGAGACGAAGATGAATCCGTTGGCTTTGATAGCTTGCGAATAAGGCCCGATGGCTTGAGGAGCGTCTTTGGTGGAGATGATTTCGCGCATGGGTTTGATTAACGCAGATTGCGCGGGCGGAGGTCAACCGGGAAGGTAGGGGTTCCTCCGCTGCGCTCGCTAGCGCTACGCTTCGGTCGGAATGACAGAGGGTGTTTATTGCTGAGGGGCGAAGTAGCCTTTGCGGGCGCGGACTTGCAGGTCTTTTTTCAGGGCGGAGATTTCGATGGTACGGTAGCGGCCATCGGCGTCGAAGTCGGCGGGTTTGTAGGAGACAACGTACTGGCTGCGGAGTTCGTCTTCAATGGCGGCGAAGGAATGAGTGATGTCCTTCATCTTGAAAGGAAAGAAGGCGCGACCGCCGGTGGCAGCGGCCAGCTGTTCGAGAACCCGATCGCCGCGGAGAATGAGGCCGCTATCATCGGTCGAGATTGCGTAGATGATGACCTCAGAGCGCTGCGCCATCTCAATCGCCTGGGCGCGAGTGACTTCACTTTGATTATCTTCGCCGTCGCTCAAGATTACGATGGCTTTGCGCGTCGGATGATCGGGCCGGTCCTTCAATAATTTCTCTTTGCAGGCGCGATAAATCGCGTCGTAAATCGCGGTGCCTCCGCCATCCCGCAACTGATGAACGCCGGTTGAGAGCAATTGCACGTTGTCGGTGAAATCCTGGGTCAGGTTGCTCTGATTGTTAAAGCCGACGACGAAGGCTTTATCGAAACCGGCGCGAATCGAGTGTTGCAGGAAACTGACGGCCGCATCCTGCTCGAAGCCGAAGCGGCTTTGGACAGATCCGCTCACGTCAATGAGCAAGCCGAGATGCAACGGCAGATCGGTCTCGCGGTGGAAATTCACGATCGCCTGCGGCGGCTTGTGATCGTCAAGAATCGAAAAATCCTGTTGATTCAGGTCGCGGACGAACTTCCCGTGCTTATCGGTCGCGATGAAAAGAACGTTCACTTCGTCGACCCGCTTGTGAATGGTCAGCATGGCGCCGGCCTGCGGATCATCTGCTGGTGCTGGCGCTGGCGAAGCGGCTGCGGGCGAAGAATCGGCGTAAGAGGTAGAACCGCTCAGCGCGGCATAGGAATTTGGATAAGAGGTTTGCGCGAAAAGCGGGCAGGAAAGCGCCATTCCAGCCAGGAGGGCCAGCGTTCGGACAGGCGTGTACTTCATGCCGAAAAGGTCCAAAATTTGCACTCCACCCCGTGCCAAAATGTACTTCCTACTTATTAGATGCACGCCAAATGCCGAATGACGGCGGGCCTTACGGGCTATCCTCTGCACTGTAGAAGCGCATCAAGATTGTGCCAAGTTACAAAAGGAGCACTCGTTTGGTCATGCTGCGAGACGTGGCTCCTGAGGCAGGTCTACAGCAAATCACTCAATCTTCACCCATTTGATTCCGCATCCGATTACGTTCGGTGAAAGAGGGCTGCTCCAGTTTAAGATGATGAGGCGTAGATGGCGAAGACGAAAATGAGGAGATCGTAATTATGAGGAGATCGTTCCGACTATTCGAGGCGGGGATTTTAGCGATTACTTTTCTTTGCGCGTCATGGTCACCAGCTTTCGGCAGCAACAATACTGAAGAAGACCGCGTGAAAGATGCCAGCGAGGTGATGAAGGAAATTTTGAACATTCCCGACGATATTCCGCAAGACCTGCTCGACAAGGCGGAGTGCCTGGTGATTCTTCCGTCGGTGAAAAAAGGCGCGTTCGGCGTGGGCGGTAGTTATGGGCGCGGCGTGATGATCTGCCGCAGCGGCCCGCATTACACAGGATCCTGGGGACCTCCGGCGATGTATGCGCTGGAAGGCGTGAGCATCGGATTTCAAATTGGCGGGCAGGCCACGGATTTCGTTCTGCTGGTGATGAATCCGCGCGGCGCGCGCTCGTTGCTTTCGAGCAAAGTGAAGTTGGGGGCGGATGCTTCGGCGGCTGCGGGTCCGAAGGGGCGCACGGCGGAGGGCGCTACGGACGTGGTGATGAACGCGGAGATTCTTTCTTATTCGCGCAACAAGGGGTTATTTGCCGGGATTTCGCTGGAGGGATCGACCCTGCGCTCGGATGGAAACGCGAACGAGAAACTCTACGGCAGGAAGCTCACGGCCCGGGAGATCATCGTAGACCACAAGGTTGGAGTTCCTCCCAGCGCCAGACCGCTGGTTTCTCTCCTGGACAAGAAGTCGCCGAAGAATTTGTCGGATCCAAAGTCGCTCGAATAAATCTATTCTTCGTAATCATGAAACCGGCGGACAAGAAAAGCGTTCCACTCATCCGTTGCAGCTGGGCGCAAAGCGAGCTGATGATTCGCTATCACGATGAAGAGTGGGGCGTGCCGGTTCACGATGACAACAGGTTATTTGAATTTCTGGTTCTGGAAGGCGGGCAGGCCGGACTGAGCTGGGAGACGATTCTCAAGAAGCGGGAAAATTATCGCGCCGCGTTTGAGGGTTTCGATGCGACGCGGGTGGCACGCTATGATGGCCGGAAGATCGCACAATTGCTGCGGAATCCGGGGATCGTGCGCAATCGGTTGAAGATTGCTTCTGCCGTGCGGAATGCGCGTGCGTTGCTTCGGTTGCAGGAAGAACATGGCAGTTTTGACCGCTATATATGGCAGTTTGTAAATGGCCACCCGATCATAAATTCATGGGATTCGCGCCATCCGGTTCCGGCTCGGACTGCGGAATCGGACGCGATGAGCAAGGATTTGAAGAAGCGCGGATTCAACTTTGTGGGATCGACCATTTGTTACGCATTTATGCAAGCGGTAGGGATGGTGGATGACCACGTTGTGCAATGTTTCCGGCACGGCAAAGGCCAGCGAAAGAAGTAAGCGAGGTTACTCGAGCAGGAAAATGTAAAACCGGGATTCCTGGTGGCTTCGCTCGAGATGACAAAGAGATTTAGTGAAGGGTGAACGATTCCTTGCTGGTGTGCTTCTTGTCGTTGACGTCAAGGCCAAATGTGGGGTGGTCGTAGGTGCCGCCGATATGCACGGGAACGACTTCACCCTTTTTCTTTTTCTTGAAAATCGGATCCATCATCTTGAGCAAAAAAGATTTCGCTCCCGAGGTCGTTTCTGAGATTTTGGAATCGACTCGCATTCTTCCGCGCAGGTCGATTTTGTAGTTGACCAGGTTGTAGCTCCCGTGCAGCCGAACGTGAGCGCCTGGAATCTGAAAGAAAAGATCGGAAAATTGAGCGGTTCCATTGGCCACGCCCACCTTGCCTTCCAAATAGGCGAGAACGGTTTGGGGATCTTTTTTTTCTTTCGCGCTTTCCCCTTGCGCTCCCGCGCTCAGTGAGTCCACATCCTTCTGCGTAGAGGAATCGGTGAAGCGTCCCTGGCCCACGCCGAAACTTCCTTGCAGTCTTATTTTTTTGAGGAAGTCGTCTCCTGGCGGAATCTGAATATGCGCGTGAATATCCGCCGTGCCAGCCATGGGTGAACGACTGGCCTTGACGAAAAGGCCCAGCAAATCCTCAATGTGGGCTCTGGTCGATTCCACATCAATTAGTCCGGTCTTGCCATTGCCGTTTGGCGATTTCGCGACGCTGCCTTTGGCTACGATATGTGTCCGGCGCAAATCGGCATCAATTCGCTTTAGAAAAGTATTGCCGTGGGTGGCGTCGACATAGGCGCTGAATTTGGTCGTCAGGTCGACTGGATGATGGCCCATAGTGACTTCAAAGTCGGGAACATTGGTGGTGCCGGAAATATCGATGTGACCGAGGATTCCGGAAAACTGTCCGGTGGAAGAAAGCGTGCCGGCAATGGCTTTATAAAAGCTTAAGTCGGCGTTCTCGAACTTGTATCCGCCGGAGAATGGCGTTTGGCCGGCATTGCTCGAATTCCAGGGGCCGAATTTCCCTTCTGCCGTCACTTCTCCCGGAGGTTCGGGATTGCGTACTTTCACCTCGTACTTAAATGGAATCGACCAGCCAATATCGTGAATGATGGCCTGATGAATGTCGAAGCGTAAAAATTTGCCAGGTTCTTGTGTGGCGAATTCCAGGGTTGCATTTTTGGTTACGAATTCGCCGATCGTAATTTTGGATGGAGTCGTGCGGAGGACTTTGCCGGTGCCAAATGCCGGAATCGATATATGAACGCCTTCGGCCGTGATGCGGGTGACTTTTTGTGCGATGAGTTCCAGATAACTGCCTTGTACAGTCACTTTCTCGATCGTGATCAGGGGTTTGTCTTCGTTGGGGGCATGGTGGAAAACCAGTCCTTCTACTATGCATCCGGGAGACGGAAAATAAACTCGCCTGAAATTGCGCACTTGAACCTGGCTGTCGCTGGCTTCATGGAAATCCTGCAACACTTGTTTTTGGGAGTAAGGCCACCACGGGCTGAACGCGAAAAAAAAACCGCCCACGATGGCGCAAAGCAGGAAGAAAAAAAGGATGCTCCAGGCCAGTTTTTTGCGGGGTGCGGGCGCGACGGTCTGATTGGGCGGCGTGACTATCGCGGTGGACATAAGACTTTGTGGGCGAAGAGGGAGCGGGGGTTGCTGTCCAAAACTAGAGATTGTAGTCGAGCGAACGCAATTGCACGAGCCTTGGTGCGTTTATTTCTCGATGCGTCTCGGAGTCTCTTGCTCTGGGTCTCTTGCTCCGGGTCTCTTGCTCCGGCACAACAAGAAAAGGCCACCCCATCGGGCGGCCTTTCATGCTCAGACTATACCGACTTTACTTTGCTACTCCGATCGCGCCGAAGTACCCATTCGTATCGTTAGGGCCTGCAGTGAAGAAGAGTTGATTCTTCTGACCATTGGCCGAGGTGCCGCCGCCGAACTCGATGCCCCAGAGTCCATTGATGGCGATGGCCTTGCCGCTGGAGTTCGAAATCGTCCCCAGCAGCTTGCCGGTGGTGATGCTGTAAGCGTTTATGGTGCCGTTGGCGACGTTATTGGAAATCAACAGCGCTTTGCTGAACGTGCCAAAATTCGCCGGAGCGACGGCAAAACCCCAAGGCTGGTTCAGGGGTTTGCCGTGGGCGAAATGCTTGAGCAAAGTTCCGGTTTCGCTAAAGATATCGATGTAACCGCCGCTGCCGCCGTTGGTGGCGGCGTAGGCCACATAAACTTCTCCGTTGATGTCCTGAATTCCGAAGGGCGCGAAGCCCGCGGGAATGGCGGGATCGGTGAAGGAACCGGTTAGTTTGAAGCTTGAGTTGTACATATCCACTTTATTATTTGCCGAATCGGCGGCGAACAACATATTTCCCGAAGTCTTGTTGGTGATCGCCAGTCCGGTGTATACGGCGCCGGCGCTCGTGGCGCCGACCAGGGTAGCACTCGGATTAAAGGCGGACCAGCCTTGGATGCTCCCATCGAGAGTGGCAAACAGAAAAACCGAAGGCCAGTTGTCGATTTTGAAGTCAGTAGACGAGGGATCGCAAACGATTCCGGTCGGGGCTCCGAAGCCGGTGCCGTTGGCGGTAGGTACGACTACCTGCAAGCTCTGCGGGTTGCCCATGCCGTCGTAAAGGGTCGACCAGCCGTCAGCTTCATCGCTGACCCAGAAATCTCCACCGGGGCAATAAACGAGGCCCCAGGGATTCTGCAAGAGCGGATCCTGGTGCTTGGCCTTGCCGGTGAGGTTGGAAGTGAGATAGGTGACGTTGTATTGCGCCAGGGCAGTGCTGGAGCCAAGCGCCAGTAAAAGCGCGAGTGTGGAAAACAGAACCAGAGAGCGACCAAGCAAACGATGCATGCGATTTCTCCTTGTGCAGTGCGAATAAGGGGTGAAGCGCGAACCGTTGCGGGCGTTGTGATTGCCCGTCAAAAACCTTGGCAATCGTAGGCGGGACGCGGGTTGTGATTGTCAAAGGATTGTCATCAGTTTGTACAATTCGTGTCGGCTGGTGTCGATGTTGCAAGTTTCTGGTCATTTCGACTGGCGCAAAAGTGTCGACAGTGAATGGGTAGCCTGCATGAGCGCGCAATCTTCACACGAGAACACCTATGTGTTAGCGCTCCGATCACTACTCGGGAAGTTGCAAAGGGCCGGGAGAGTCGATTAGTCTTGGGTTCTGCCTGATGATTTCCGTTCGACAAGGATAGAGCCGGGATGGCGGAACTGGCAGACGCAGCGGACTCAAAATCCGCCGGTACTTAGTACCTTGGGGGTTCGACTCCCCCTCCCGGCACCAGTCTTTGCATCCCTTCCAGGTCAATAACTTGGGTTGTGCATTTTTCCTGCGGAATGCAAGCTGGGTGATGACTGCGCTGGCTGCTTAATTATGAAACGTGAGCAATGCCGCGGTCGCGGCGGGCAGATCCAGCAGGATGCGGTCGTTCCGGGCTGTAAGGTTTTCTTCTGGCGCGGGAGACCAATTCCCGTTGGATCCGATGGGTGCGCCGCCTAGAGTCACGTCGGTCGTGTCGTCGATGCGCGGGGCGTGCAGCCGAAGCACGCTTGCGTACTTGCCCTGGGCATTCGCGGTGAGTTGAACTCCGCGATCGGGACTCTTGTTGAAGATGGCTGCCTTGATGTCACCGGTGGTGCTTCGCAGCGCGTAGGCCGTGAGCAGTGGTGTCTGTTCGGCGGCGTCTAGTATTGATTCGATTAATTGTCCGGCTCCGGCTTGCGCGAAAAGCAACATGCCGTAATAAATTGGACGCGCGACAAATCCGTGCGCAGGGGTGCCTGCGATTGGCGTGTACCATCCGTAGCCGCCGCCGTGAAAATTAATTCCGGCTCCTCCCTGCGACGCGAGTCGATACATCAAATCTGCTCCCCATAGTGCGGACGCGAAGGTATCGCTCACGCCCGCCTTGCCCGCCGAATAACAGGAGTTCGTCTCCGCCAGGCGGAAAGGCAGGCCGGTTTCCCGCGCCGTCTTCTTCATGCCTTCGAACTCTTCCTCGAGTTTCGGATCGGGCCGCAACAATCGCTCGATGGTCATCGAAGGATCGGTGGGCGGGCCTTCGGCGTAGTAGTGCTGAGACAAGAACTTGACTTCGCTTTTGAATTTTTGCGCAAACGGAACCAGCCAGGAGGTGTTGAAAGCTGTGTCCGGTCCGGCGAATGGAGCGTTCGGGACCCGCGCGCGAATTGCGTCATAGAATCGCTGCCATTCCACGGCGAATTGGGGGAACTCGTAATCCGACTTGCGAATTCCGTTGCGATAGAACAAATCAGGCTCGTTGCAAAGCTGAAACGCAATTAACTTGGGACCGGCTACGTCCATGACGTAAGCAGCTTCGGCTGCTGCGTCTTCCAGGGTGCCGGTTCCCATGTTCAGACCATAGATGAGCTTCCAACTGGAGGCGTCGATGAAGTCTCGCAGGTTGCGAATTGCCTGCGGCGTGATGTTCGCAGGGGGTGGAACCTTGTGTCCGGGGTCGGGAGCTGCGACGAAATCGGGCGAAACTGTAGCATTGGCCCCTGTCGCTGAGTTCGGCTTCCAGTAGCAGTATTCGCTGGTGTTGCCGCCGATGCGGAGGACGCCCGAATTTCCCAGGCGCTTCACGAAAGCAATCAGACTCGTATTTTCGCCGGAGAAGAAATTTGGATTTGCGAGCCTGCGCCGATTCGTAGCTTAAACCGGTGAAGTCATCTTCGATTTTGTTGCCGAGGCGATCTGGACGCAGAGTGAGGCGAAGAGAAACTGGTTTTTGCTGAGCATCGGCATTGGCAAGCGGCAAGTGAGCCGAGGCGCAAGCAGCGGCGGCGAGACGGATGAAGGCTCGACGATCGATGGTCATGGATCCTTCCGGCGAAACGCCCAGGCCGTGAGGCGTGCTATCGTCCCATCACAAACTTCCACACCAGCTTATCGAATGCCGGATCGCTTAAGCGCCGGAAGAGAAAATATTCATTGATGGGGCGGTCATCCTGAAGAGGCGGGACGGCCGCGTTTTTCTGGATGATGGAATTCACAGAGATTTCCTGGTCGAGCATCAGCTGAAACTGGCCAGCGGGATTTGAGGCTGGACCCCATTCCATCATGTTCTCAACCGCAGCGGAAGGCATGCGCGCCGCGAGTTCGGACGCGGAGCGATCGGGGATGGGACTCGTGCTGGCGAGAAAATGGATGCCCCATCCCTCGACTGAACTGAAAGCCCGTACATAAGGAAAAGATTCAGAAATCGCACGCGCGACGGATGCCGTAATGGCGCTCTCGCCGCCGGGAAACCATTCCTGCAAAACGCCGCCCGGACGAAGATGGCGCTTGGCGATTGTATAAAACTCCTTTGAATAAAGCAGGCTCGAACCTGCCGCTTCGACCGGTGGAGGGGGATCGGTGGTGATGACATCGAACTGGTCGGAGGAACGTTCGAGGTAGGCGCGGCCGTCGTCAATGATGATGTGGGCGCGCGGAGACTGGAGAAGAGTTTTGGCGTCGGGATGAAAGAATGTCACGGCGAGAGGGACGCTGGGAACAAGCTCAACAGCGGTCGCGTCGATTCCCCAGGAAAGCATCGCCAGCTCACTGGTACCCATTCCAAAACAGATGACGAGAGCTTTCTGCGGTGAACGCGAAAGAAAAGCGAGCGGCAGATGCGCCATCATTTTGGTAACAGGAGTCAACTGGGTCATTCCGACCCCATTGACCAAAAGTCTTTTTGCCCTTCCTGAGCCAGTTGCTATGACCGTGGCAGTGCTATCGCGGCGGACCCAGCGGGTTTGAAACTGTTCTTCATAACCTTCCGCCCAGAGGGTGCAGGCGATGGAAACGATTACCAATGCGACAGAAAAAGCGGAAGCAGTGCGAGGACTCGAGAACGCGAATGACGAAACCCGACGCAGGCGAAGTCCAGAGACGAGCCAAGGCAGTGCAAAGAGGCACAGAGCGAAACGCTCGCCCAGCCAGGGAAGAAGTATGAAACCCGCGAGCAATGGACCCAACATGCAGCCGGCAATGTTGACCGCGTAGGCAGCGCCAGCGCGATCGGGGTCGCCCTCGGAGTAGCGATCGAGAACCATTGGAGTAATAAATCCGGCGGCGAAAGCAAACGGAGCGATTCCTAGAAAGGCTCGCAAAACTCCCGGCATAGGAATCCTGGGATCGGCGGTGAGAAACGCAAAGAGGACCGAGATACCGAAAAGGATCCAGAGGCCGCCGTCATCCAGGGCGTCGGGGCGAGGTTTGCGGCGATATATGGCGGAGCCGAGATAGGTGCTTGCCAGATAGATCGCCAGAATGGCTGCGAATGCGTAGACTACGGTGCCGAGAGAAGGGGTGTAAATGCGCACCCAAACCACTTCTGCGCCCATACTGGTGAGGCCGGTGCCGAACAGCAGCCAGAGAAGCTTTCGATCGTCGGCGTGAGATACAGGTGCAGGCGCGGCAGGAGACTTATCTGCAAGCGGAATCGCGATTCCGCGGCGGAGGCCAAAGGACAAGCCGAACGCACACGTTGCGAGCAGAATATTGAAACCGGTGCCGACCAGCAATGTGCGATGGAATCCCAGGAATTCGATGAGCACCAGGGGGACCGTTGCACCGGTCACTGCTCCGAACACGTTGGCGAGATACAGATAGCTGAAGGAGCGATGCGAATCGATGCCAGGAATTTGGCGGATGGCCGCCATGGCGAAGGGAAAGGTTGCTCCCATGCAGGCGCACCAGGGAACGAGCGTGAGAGCGATCCAAATTCCGGCAGGAAAGAAATACGCCCAAGAAGAAAACGACATGCCGTAAACGAGTTTGAGAAGAATCTCCCTACCCCATAGAAACTGCAGAGGCACAGTCGTCGCCGAAATTCCGATTAACAATTCTGTAAGCGCGTAAAGCCGCAGAGCCGAAAAACCGGGGCGATCGCCGTATCTTCGAACAATGTAGCCCGCCGCATACGAGCCGAGCCCCAAGCCAATCATGAACGCCGACAATACCAACGAGACTATCGGTGTGGTGACTCCGAATTGCGCCATGGCGGAGCGCAGCCAGATGACTTCGTAGAGAATGCTGCAGAATCCCGAGACGACAAACAGACCGAAATACCATTTCATGCGGGTTCACCATTGTAGATCAGCTTGCTGCCTCGCGAAGCCGATATGGAGAAGCGTTCGTGCATGAAGAGATCAAGCACGGCGTGGACAATGCCGCCAAATTTTCAACTCGATCATCTTTTTGTGGAAGTGCGGGAAGCGGATTATAGCATCGGCGGTTCGGGAGACCGCCTGTGAATTTCCTAGCTGACAAGGAAGCCGGAGTGCTGTAGTAGACTCTGCAACCATGAAACGGCGCTGGCTGCGCGTGATACTCGGATTGATTGCGCTGTTAATGCTGGCGGATTTTGTTTTTCGAGGAATCGTTCCGGCGTTTGAGGGCAGCAAGAACGATTTTTCGGAGCTTTATGTTGGGGCGTGGATGTGGCGGCACGGGCAGAATTTTTACGATGCGCCGCTGGCGAGGACGGTAGGAGACCAGATCGCCAATACCAGGGTCAACATCGTTCTCATCTACCCGCCAACGGCGCTGGCGCTGGTGGCGCCGTTTACATTTCTGCCGTGGCTTTGGGCAAATGTGTTGTGGCTGATGCTGGGGCTGGGTGGTATTGCGGCCACGATTGCGCTGCTGATCCGCCTGGCAGGATTGCGCCTGCGGGACGACCGGGCTCTTGTGCTGGGAACATTCGTGCTCGCGTTCGATCCGTTGCATCAGGCATTCCATCTGGGTAATCTCGCGTTGTTCGTTATGGAAACGATTTCTATTCCGGCCTTGCGCTTGGCTTTGCGACGGCTCTTAAGCCGCAGCTGGGGATTTGGGTTCTTCTATTTTATTTATTGCAATTCAGAAAACGCGTTTTCGTTGGAGCATTCGTGCCATTGTGCCACTATGTTTTCTCGGCGTTTATCTCGCCGAGAACTGGCGGCGGCATTCGCGCGGTATCCGGTTGCGTGGCGCATCTTGATTGCGAGTTATCGCAACAACCTGTGGTACTGGTTTGCACCGGGGCGGCTGTATGGCTTTACCGAAGGCGCGCTGCCCTTCCATGTGAACAATTCTCAGGTTGTCTTTTATCAGTTGTTTCATAGCGTCCGCGCGGCCAATCTGGCGGCTTATGGTCTTTTTTTGTGTGGATTGATTCTATGGATTGCAGTCGTTTTCAAAATGCGCTTCCGCGTGCCGGTGGAATTAGCAGTAGGTTCCCTGCTGGCGATCAGCTTCCTTTCCTCGTACCACAGCGTTTCCGATGTAACGGTACTTACGCTGGCGCTGTGCTGGATTCTGAAAGACGAACAACGACCGCTCGAATGGACGAAGATTGCCACCTGCCTGCTGTTCTTGCTGCTCATGCTGCCGGGCCACTCGGCGCTGATGCGTCTGAGTCCGCACGTCAGCCCGGGGATAGCGGAGTCCTGGTGGTGTCGGTTATTTGTGGCGCGATATTTTGTGTGGCTATTGATGGGGCTGAATGTCGTGTTGTTGCTTAGTCTGGTGGAAAAGGTGAGGACAAGCCTGCTCAGGGGCGCCCATCAGTAGCCTACGGCGCAAAACCCAGTTCTTTAATATTTGTAGGCGTGCCCCCGACGAAGCATGGGGGACTCGAGATAGTGCCAGGAAATTTTCGCCAGCACCCAAGTGATGATTGCGGCCAACAGAGTCCCCAAGACTGCCAATCCAATCGACTGTTTTCCGGTAGCCCAGCTCAAAATGTTCTGACAGACGACCAGCACGGACAGATGGATGACGTAAATGCAATACGAAATTCCACCGAGCGCACGCAGAGGCGGCAGTCGACACAGCCGCGACCATAAACCGTTGGGCCGGACCAGAGCAATAAGGACGGCCGCCGTAAAGAACAGAGCCATTATTGAAAATCCCCAGAAAGTCTCCCCTTGCCGTTCAGATGCTTTGAAAGCGAGGCACAAGATACCCCCGAATAGCAACACTGTGGCGGCATATAGAAAGCTGACATTGAAACTGATCCGGTTCCTCCAGCGCGAATCCCGCAGTGCGAGCGCAGCCAAGACGCCCATTGCCAGAGCATCAGCCCTCATGGGGGTAGCTACGAACTCGGCTGCGTGTATGGATGTCCACCGAGACGCAGCAGCGCGGAAGAGGGGCGAGAGCAGAACTATCGCAAGCAGCGCTTGTGCCAATCGCCGCCTCGACAGATGGCGCACCGCCAGGGGCATCAGCAGATAAAACTGCTCTTCCACTGCCAGTGACCAGAGGGGGCCGAGCCATGCGGAAGAGATTCCATTTATTTGCTTGGGCAAGAGATTCTGCATAAAAATCAGGTAGGTGAGGGCAGGTCGCCAGCCCGGCCAAGGTGCTCTGAGCGACGGGGAGAGGCGGGGAAATACCATGAAGGCGAGCACAACGTACAGTGCGAGCCAGCAATAATAAAGTGGGAATATACGGTAAATTCGACGCCAGTAAAATGTACGGAAGTAATCAGGTGACCGGCTGGCGTCCAACAGAATGCCGCCGATCAGGAATCCCGACAGAACGAAAAACAAATCGACTCCGTAACCTCCGAGTCGAAAGCACGATTGAAGACGGAAAATAATGCCGCGGTGCGGTACAGGGATCGAAAGCACATAGTGGAACAGGATGACGCCAAGGACTGCGATCCCCCGCAGTCCGTCCAGTTGAGGGATGCGGCGCTGTGTTGTAGAAAAGAGCTCGTCCTTAGGATCGGAATCGGATGCTATACATTTGACGGTGACTGTCGACAGACGATTTACCTGCTGGAAACGCCTAACACTATATTAGGAATCCTGCGCGCACGCTACCGCGCGGAACTGGAAGGCATCTGTGCGGTCCGAGATAAAAAACTCTGCGTGCCGTGGGAAATGCAACCCTGTACAATGGTCGTCCATCCGGTCAGTTCGCAAATGGGTACGTGTATCGAATGAAAACTCAGTCTCGGAATGTACTTTTGGCGCTGTCCCCTGTCTTATTATTGCTTCTGTTCGCGTTGGTCCAGCGCCGTCCGTTTTTCTTTGCGAATACGACATATCTGAGTGGAATTCTCGCGCTGGAAGTGGTTATCGTCTGTTTGTGGCATTACAAAAAAGCGTTCCTCCCGGTAACCATGTGGACGTTTTTGGCGGCGGCCATCGCATTGCCGCTTTCGGGAGCAAGCTACACTTTGCGCTGGGTCTTTCTGGCAATTGGCGCATTGGCCGGCTTTGTTTTGTGGATCAAGACCAATCGGGAAACACATTTTGGAGTGTTCCATCTAGTCGCGTTGTTCTGCGTGTTCTCGGCGGTAGCCTCGGCCAGCTCATCGGCTGCCGCTAGAACCGGACTTTTGAAAACTGGAAGCCTGTTTTTGCTTTTCCTTTACGCTGCGACAGGAGGCCGGCTCGCGCTCTGGGGACGCGAGCGGAGTTTTACGCGCGGCCTGACAGTGGCCTGTGAAGTTGCGGCGTTCGTTTCGGGCGCCGCTTATCTCACGGGTTACGATCTGTTTGGCAATCCGAACAATATGGGCGCGTTCATCGGAGTTCTGGTGGTACCTGTGCTGCTATGGTCGGTACTAACGACAGAGGATCGCACCGAAAGACGGCGGCGGTTGCTGGCGCTGGCGATTTGCGGCGCCCTGCTCTACGCCAGCGTTTGCAGGGCGGCGATCGTTGCCGTGTTTGTGGTGGTCACGGTCGTCACGGCGGCGCTACGGCGTCCGGGACTCGTGGTAAAGGCCGTCTTCGTCGCAGCTCTTTTCGTGGAGGTGATGGCAGTTGGCAATCCTACACGCACCGGAGAATGGGTGGACAGCCTGGCGGGAAAATTCGTTTTCAAAAATGTAGGAACACACAATGGGGTGTTTGGATCGCGGCAGTCGCCGTGGGATAACACGATCACAGCAGTAAGAAAGCATCCGTTGTTTGGCACTGGATTCGGCACCAGCGACATGGGAAGCGAGCAGAGCGTGACTCGCGAGTCGGACATCTCCACGGTTTATGGTACGAACCGCGAACATGGAAGCAGTTATCTGGCGATGGCCGAATATATGGGATTGCTGGGTATTCTCCCGTTTCTGCTGTTGCTGGCGCTGGTAATGCGAAACGTTTTTCAGATGTTTGCCTGGATGCGGAGGACGGGAACGCCTTTCCATTGGGGAGTTCCCTTCGCGTTGATCACGCTCGCCGGACTGGTTCACGCGAGCTTCGAGGATTGGCTGTTTGCACCCGGTTCGTACTTGTGTGTTTTTTTCTGGGTCTCGGCGTTCCTCCTGGTTGATGCTGCTCAGGCGGCGAGATCGGATTTGCGGACGATATCTCTGCGTACCATCCCTGCTTTCGCGCCTGTGGCTGGAATTGGCCGATCAGCATAGTCGATATGCAGCCCATCTCGGCACCGAAGCGCTCGGTCTTGCGCCGACCGGCTGATGCGAGGACGATCGTCTGTTTGCTCTTGCTTGTTCTTGCGGCGTCGGAATTCGTAGTCCGAGGACCCGCCCGGGCGATTCGGACGGGCGATAGCTTCAATGATTTTCTTTCCCCTTATATCCAGGCGAAAGCCCTTGTCCATCGCCTGGATCCATATAGCCCCGAAGTATTGCTGCGGCTGTGGCCAGCGGAAGCGGCGCATTTTTCGTTCCTGCCACGAGAAGTGGCCAACGGCACACTGGTCGCCAATCGTGGATTTCCAACCGCATATCCGATCACGGCTTTGGTTCTGCTTGCACCATTTACGGTGTTGCCGTGGAACATCGCGTCCTGGCTGTGGTTTGCGGCGAACCTGCTGCTGTACGCGATCATGGTGCGAGCAGTGTTGGAGCTGGCCGGCTTTTCCTACCTGAAGCCTTCGGGGATTTTACTGATCGCAGCCACGCTCGCCCTGGCGCCGTTTCATACGGGTCTGGCCGCGGGAAATCCGACTGTGATCGCGGTTGAGTTGAGCGTGATCGGGCTCTGGCAGGCGCAGCTTGAAAACGACACAATTGCCGCAATCTTGTTCGCGATTTCGGCAGGGCTAAAACCTCAGATCGGACTGATTTTTCTTTTTTATTATCTTTTGCGAAAACGCAGACGATTGATCGTCACCGCCGCGGTGCTGCTGGGTTTTATGGGCGCTGTAGGACTGCTGTGGTTGCAAAGCAATCACGTTCCCTGGTTTGAAAATTACGCGCGTGACAATCGGATATTGTTTGAGACAGGAAAATTGGGGAACTTTACGGCAATCAATCCAATTCGGTTTGGTTTGATCAATCTGCAGGTTGCTTGGTATCCGCTGATCAACAATATGGAGTGGACCAATGACATTGCGCGGACGGCCGGAGCAATTCTGCTGATCGGGTGGCTGGCTGGATTTTTTTTGGCACGCGAGCATGCAGATTGCGAACTCCTGGAATTGGGGGCGCTCGCCGTCAGCAGCCTCTTACCCATCTATCACCGCTTCTACGATGCGAGTTTGCTGGTCTTGCCGTTGTGCTGGGCGTTTGTGTCGCTCCGGAAAACCGGCGGAAGAACGCGGAAGGTCGCGGCTGCGGCATTGCTGCTGATGACGCCGTTTCTTATTCCCGGCGGCACCATATTGGAGACTCTGCAAGGAAATGGCCGCTTCCCTGTTTCGCTCACGAATCGCGCATGGTGGCAGGCGTTCGTAATGGCGCATCAGGTGTGGGCTTTGCTGCTGTTGAGTCTGTTGCTGCTGAGCGAGATGTTTGCGCAACGACGGGTTCTCAGGCAGCCCATCGAAGATTAAAAATCCATGCTAAAGATCCATGGTACAAGATGCATTCCCGGCTTCATTTCCGATAAAGTAATGGTTTCCCATGCTTGATCTGAATTTTGTTCGTGACAATCTGCCGCGGGTGGAAGAAATGCTGCGCCAGCGTGGCGCCGACCCGGTTGCCGTGCTCAAAGACTTCCGCGAGGTCGATACGCAGCGGAGGCGGGCCATTACTGAAGCGGAGACGATGAAGGCTCGTCGCAACAAGGCTTCGGAAGAGATCGCCAAGTTAAAAAAAGCCGGGCAGGATGCTTCGGGTGCAATGGCGGAAACCAAGGAACTGCGCGAGCAGATTCAGTCGCGCGAGAAAATTGCTGCAGATCTCGATTCCCGCCTACGGGAGATTCTGGCGGGCATCCCGAATATTCCGCATGAAAGCGTGCCCGTGGGACACAGCGCGGAAGAGAATGTCGAGGTGCGGCGCTGGGGCACGCCGCCGAAATTTGACTTCACGCCGAAGCCGCATTGGGATTTAGGGGCAGAACTTGGCGTGCTCGATCTGGAGCGCGCGGTTAAGCTGACGGGCGCGCGGTTTGCTGTGTATTGGGATTTAGGGGCAAAGCTGGAACGCGCGCTGGCGAATTTCATGCTTGACTTGCATACGCGCGAGCATGGGTATACGGAAGTTTTGCCGCCGTGCCTGGTGAATTCAGAATCGATGTATGGCACGGGACAGTTGCCGAAGTTTGCCGCCGATTCATTTCGCGTGCCGCACGGCGAGAAAGATTTGTGGCTGATCCCAACGGCGGAAGTGCCGGTAACAAATTTGTATCGCGACGAGGTTCTGGATGCGGCGCGGCTGCCGATTTCGCTGACGGCTTATACCCCCTGTTTCAGGAGCGAGGCGGGATCGTACGGGAAGGATGTGCGCGGGATTATCCGGCAGCATCAGTTTCAGAAAGTCGAACTGGTTAAGTTTTCCAGGCCTGAGAATTCATACGAAGAACACGAGAAGCTGACGCGAAATGCGGAAACGGTGCTACAGAAACTCGGGCTGCCTTACCGGGTGATCACGTTGTGCACCGGCGACATGGGGTCAGCTTCCGCGAAGACTTACGATATCGAAGTCTGGCTGCCGGGGCAGCAGTTGTATCGCGAGATTTCTTCGTGCTCGAATTTCGAGGCGTACCAGGCACGGCGTGCAAATATTCGCTTCCGGCCGGAGGGTAAAAATAAGACGGAGTTCGTGCACACGCTCAACGGCAGCGGACTGGCTGTGGGACGAACCTGGGTTGCGGTGGTGGAGAACTACCAGCAGGCGGACGGCAGCGTGGTGATTCCGGAGGCCTTGAGGCCTTATATTGGGGCGGACCGGATTACGGCAAGTAAATTCTAGTTTTAAAAGTTTCATATTTAAAAGTCTGGCGCTTGAGCCTTCCGATGCGGCCAGCGAATTGCGAAGCGAGGCTTTGAAATCCAAGCTTACCCAGAATTTTTGCATCCTTGAAACCTTGGCTCGATGCCACTAGACTTGCAAAGTGTGGAACTCGGCACGACCGCATCGGGCGCGTCTTCCCTACCGCCTTCACTCCCAATGAAAGGCGCGTTCCGGACAATTCGCAGCTACATTCTTTGGCAGCATGAGCGTGGCACGTTGCACTACGACATCATGGTCACGCTGATTTTAATTTTCATCTTCGTCTCGCCCTACTGGATCCGCTTCAACGACAAACCCGTTCCCCGCAACCTGCATCCCAGTGAGGTCGTTGTCACGCGGGACATGCAGGACGGACTGGTGTACGAAATCCCGGCCGCCGCGATTTCCGCGGGCGACGATGGAGCGATGAGGGCTCAGTTGTTGCGCGTGATCGAACCGATTTCAGGCGCTGTGACTATTGCACGATACGAAGGCGTACCCGACCACGACGGCAAGGTGCAAAGTTACAGGGTGTGGGTGAAGAGGAAATAGTGAGACGGATTCTCGTGCTGACCATGGGCGCAATCTGGTTGATCCTGCTGCACTCGCTTGCAGTGGCTCAGGAAAAACCTACGCTCGAGAGTGTGCTGAAAAAAATGGATGAGGCTGCCGCACACTTTCAGGCCGCGGAGGCTAATTTCGTTTTCGATCAATATCAAAGAGTGGTCGACGAGCACGATAGCCAGAAGGGCACTGTCTATTACCGGCGAGCCGGCCAGCAGATTGAAATGATGGCCGAGTTCACAGAGCCGGAGCGCAAGTACGTGCTGTACAAGGACGGCAAGCTGCAGGTGTATGACCCGAAGATCGAGCAGGTGATGCAGTATTCAACCGGGCAGAATCGCGACCAGGTGGAAAGCTTTCTGGTGCTGGGCTTCGGCGGCAGCGGCGAGGACCTGAAAAAATCATTCGACGTGAGTTATCAAGGCGAGGAGACGATCGACAACATTCCCACCGCGAAGATTCACCTGATTCCGAGAAGCGAAAAAACCCGGGCCAATTTCCCCGAAATTATTTTGTGGATCGGGCTGGATACCGGCATTTCAGTGCAACAAAAGCTGGTGCAGACGCAAGGAGACTACCGACTGGCGAAATACTCGGATATTAATCTGCATCCTAAAATCAACAACGATGTGTTCAAGCTGAAGACCACGAGCAAGACGACGTTTGTCTCGCCGCGTGGCTAAGTAGTTGAATTTGCTGGACTAATTGAAGTCAAGAATCTTGTTCTGAAAATCGCGGCTGGAAGCTATACTGCCTAGAGACTTTAGTCTTGGGCTCCTCGCATGGCGAAAGTATTCACGATTACCGCCCCCCCGAAGTTAGGCCGTTCCCCTAAAAGAGAACGTACCTCGGATCCCCGCTATGTGGACGGCCAGCGACTGCTGGTCGAAGCTATGAGGTATCTGGCACAGAGCGATCCGGTGGTCAACCGGCCTGCAATTGAGTTGATCTCCGAACACGTGCGGACGCGGTTTCGCATGAGCGATTCGCCGTTGTCGTAGTCAGCGGCCGCCCTTTCTTTTCCCACTCCTCAGAAGAATATCTTCAGCGCGAACTGAACGATTCGTGGTCCCCGGTAATACGGCGAATTCGATGGTGTGCTATCGGTTGAAACCTGACCGAACTGAGATCCCAGTCCCAAAGCGCCTGCACCCGAGGTCGGACCAAAGAACTGGGTATGGTTGAACGCGTTGAAGAAGTTTGACTGGAACTGGATCGACTTGCTCTCCGTGATCTTGAAATTCTTCATCAGCGAGATGTCCCAATCATTGATTCCGGGGCCGCGCAAGACGTTTCTGCCCATGTTGCCATAGCTGAGCAGAGGAACGCCGTTTCGGTACAGCCCTATCCCGGGGACAAATGTTTGGCCTGCTGGGGGACCTACTGCGCAGACAAGATTCGTGGGATCGATCCAGAAGTTTCCCGTAGTCGTTTGCGGCAAGCAGGAGCCGTGCACGTCCGCGCCGGTGCCTGGACTAAACGTTCGCAGCTGGCGAGGGTTCTTAAAGATGTGAATGGGGCCGATTACGTCGGGGCGATCCAATCCTTCTTCCGATTCGCTGGCCCCATTGCTGGAGTAAAGAGTGAACGGGTTTCCCGACTGGAAGGAGGTGATCGTGGAGATCGACCATCCTCCGAAGATATTCTTCTCAAATCCGTTCGCGCGAGACCAGACCGGTATTTCCCAGATGGGACTCAAAACCAGGCGTTGGGGAGCGTCGAAGTCAGCCAGTCCTCGGTCAAACGCAGGATCGTAGGGAATGGTGAACGTGGAGGAACGCGCGCGGAAGCCCGATGTCACGTCGATCGTTTTCGCGATCGTGTAAGCGACGCGGAAACCCAGGCCGTGATTCATCCTGCGATCGAGAGTAAGTTGCATCTGGTTGCTGGAGGATGTGCCGGCGCTGATATTGGTTTCGATTTGGGTCGCGCCGGTAGGTAGACCTCCGACGCAGTTCGCCAGAGGGCGGGCGCAATCGGGGGTGATGTAGGAGAGCGGATTCGCTCCTGAGGCCACAGCAGCCTGATATTGCGCCAATAAGCTATTGGGCCCGGCAAAGATCTCCGGGTAGTTGAGATTGGTGCTGCTGATGGCTTTTCGACTCATACTGCCGACGTAAGCCGCTTCCAGCACGGTGTCTTTGGTGAGCTGGAACTGGAAACCGAAATTGAAATTTTCCGCGTAGGGGGTACGGAAGTGCGGCGAGACAACATAGGCGAACGGAATGGCGGGCGAGAAAAATTGGCCGAGATGGCCGCCGGCAATAAACGGATAAGGATCCGGATAAAGCCCCTGGAAGGGATCGGCGGAATAGGAGCCGTTCACGGGTACCAAACAATCGGATGCCGATGAGAAAAGGGCAGCGGTTGTGAAACAGGGATAGTTGTTGGCTACATAACCGAATGGAGGCTGTCCACCGAACTGCAGATTCAGAGCCCCATCTTCAATATCATAGAAAATTCCGAACCCACCCCGCGTGACCAGTCTGGCATTGCCCAGCACGTCCCAGGCAGAAACCAAACCGCGGAGCGAAGTTATTCTCGATTGGGGTAGATCAGGCCCCGTTCGGTGTTCCCGGATCGCCCGGATATAAAAAATTGGGAGGGGCGCCTGGGTAAAGGCGTAGAGTGCTGCCCAGGGTACCAGCCCATAATCTGGTTATGCGGGTCGGTTTGCGGCGAATCATACTCGTAGCGCAGACCGTAATCGAGACTGAGATTCCTGGTGATCTTCCAGGCATCCTGTCCGAAGAAATAGAGTTGATGGCTCCGATGCCATACGACGCGTTGGAGAACTGATAGTAGTTGTCGGTAATATCCGCCAACGAAGTCGGCCAGAGCACTTCCAGTGTTGGTGTAGTAGGTTCCGAAGTCGAATGATCCGTTGTTGTAGAAGTCGTAATTGAAATTGTCTGCGCGACCCAGCGCACATCGGCGCCGAACTTCAACTCGTGCTTGCCCCGGGTCCAGGAGAGTGTGTCCTGATATTGAAACGTAACTGTCGTGATCTTTGGTTGGTCCTTGCGGTGAAGGGCCGAGGCTGAACGCGCCGCCAACCGAAATTAAGCGGCGGGGGCCGTCCCTTCGGATCGTCTGGATTACCGTGGTGAATCCAAGAGCGGAGGGCGAGGTCGTGTTTGTCGGCACGGCATCAAAGGTGGCTGAACGATTCGTCGAGAATCGCAACTCGTTCAGCAAGGTCGGACGTAATCGTCCGTGTCCAACTGAGATGTTGCAGTCTGAAAACGCGTGGCTGTCGGTAAATCCGGAACCAACGGGCACATCTCCTCCGGTGGATGCTCCTTTTAGAATTTCGAAGGGAAACGTCTGGGGTTGATCGTCAAGGATGTAAATGGCCGAAAACGTGTCCTTGGTCGTAGATGTTGTAATCGTAACGGAAAATGAATTGATCTTCCGATAAGCTTGGCGACCGGATCTTCCACGAAGCTGTTGGTGCCGGAATTGGGCAAGGGAAGGTATGCGTTCATGTAATTCTTCATGACCGGATCCACCGGCACCCGATTGTTGGGGAAATAGCCGGTATGGGATCGACGCAGTTGGGTCTATGAGCGGAAAACCCAATGCGCTGAAATCCCCATTCCGTTCCGCCGGAGCTCAAGACGGTGAGAATCTCCCGGATTTTGGCCTTCCTGTTCCGCGTTCCTTGATAAGAAGCAAACAGAAACATCTTGTCTTTTATGATCGGGAAGCCGATTGTGCCACCGAAGATGTTGTAACGAAAAACTGGCGCCTGCTGCAGAAAGTAATCGTTCGCGTCGAGCGCGGTGTTGCGGAAATAGTCGAATGCGTCACCATGAATGGAATTGGTTCCCGACTTGATGACCTGATTGACGATGCCTCCAGAGGTGCGGCCGTATTCGGCTTCGTAGTTGTTGGTTAGAATCTTGAATTCCGAAACGGCGTCTGGATTGGGATCGACGACCATATTATTGCCGAGGAAGTCGTTGTTATCGGCGCCATCGATGAGGAAGGTCTCCGATTCGGAGCGCTGTCCGCTGACGGAAAAGGGATTGCCGGAACCGTCATCCTGATCGGGGGCAAATACGCCGGCCTGCAACAGGCCGAGTTGCATGGTATCGCGGGCCGCTAGCGGCAAATCCTGAATGCGTTCTGTGGTTTCTACTTTGCCGAGAGTGGCGCTGATCGTGTCGACCTGAGTCACGTCCCCTTCGACTTCGACTACTTCGCTCGTTTTCCCGACTTGCAGGGTAACGTCGAGGCGGGCATTCTGATTGATCTCAAGGGTGATTCCCTTGTGGAGATAGGCGTCGAACCCGTGCTGCTCGACACGCACATCATAAGTTCCGATATTGACCAGATTGAACAGATAGTCGCCGTTCTTATCGGTGGTGGCGGTGCGGGTAACGTTAGTCTGAGCGCTTTTAAGCGTGACTTTTGCGCCCACAACAATCGCTCCACTCGCGTCTTTTACCGAGCCTGTGAGCAAAGCGGTCGCTTGTTGAGCATAGGAAGGGTTCTGGACTGCCAGCAGTACCGCCAGCAACGTAACTAACGCTGAAACCAGCCGCGAGACGAAACGCATGGGAAGCTCCTGCCTGCGAAGGCGACTCACTTCAAACATGGTTTACCCAGGAAGAAAAAGATGGACGCAAAGACCTGGGAGCCTGTTGGGGCGTTATTGTGCAACTGCGGGGCCACAATGTTCAAGTTGAATTTTCAACGGCGTTGCCGATTTGAATCGTTTGAATACAGGATTTCACATACGCTGTATTAGATATTGAAGCCTGTTTATGCGGGTTTTCGATGGGTACGATGCGTTTTGCCGATGAATAATGCGGCTGCCAGTAATATGACCACGGGATAGCATTCCAGGGTGTAACGCGGCTCGGGGTTTTCTAGCGTCCCTAGAAAGAGCGAGCGGAGCAGCACAAAGGAGACTAGCAATCCGAGGATGGGAATGCTGCGCACGCGCAGCAGGCCGACTGCGGCGGCGAATACATATCCGAGGTTGATCAGGCCAAACGCAATGCTGACCGAGAGCCATACGCGGTCGTCGTTGAACTCCCACCAGCGTGGATCGGAGGGGAAAAGTTCGGTTCGAGGGCGCAACCACATATCCGCTATACGCACTGCCGGAAGCAAAATGTAATAGCGAAAAGGATGCGTATGTACGCGCGCCGCGGCCAGCGCGGCAAAGCGGGCATCGAGTTCGGGAGTCATATCGTGATCGCGGTTGTACTCCTCGAAAAGCTGCGCTGTTTCCTGGCGTTGCGCCGGCGAATCGAACGCTCGACGGGGCAGGCGATTCACGTCAATGGCATCGCCGGGGACGTTCCAGTAGATTTCCTCCACGGAAACGTAATCGGCCATCCAGGTTTTGGTCCAGCGATTGAACCCGCTCATCACAATCTCGTCGGCGTCGTTGGCATACCGCGGAGCGAGAGGCTCAAGACGGTGAAGATTGCGGAGGTTGCGCAGGGTCCATGGGACAAGGAGTGCCAGCGCGCTGAGCGTGAGCAGGAGGGCTGCCCGAAGGATGGGAAAAACGGAGGTCGATACTTTCTTTTCTTTGAGAACAAGGTTCGACAGCAGGAAGGCTAAGTACACGAGCACGGCCGCCAGCAGAATTCCGCCATCGGGGCGGAGAAGAAGGCAGGCTCCGATTGAGAGTCCGGTGGCGATCCAAACGCCGGTCGAAGAAGTATGGTTTTCGTTCTGAAAATTCATCACACCGCGCACGGCGAAATTCAGGGCCAACGCAGTAAAAAAAATCTCCAGCGTCTCGGTAAGTGCAGCTGCCGAGTAGTTGGCCAAAAACGGGCACAGGGCGGCCAGCATAAACGCGGCTTTGGCGGCGCGATCGGAGAAGATGCGGCGGGCGATGTTGGCGAGGATTAGACAGGTGCCGAGGTCGAAGAGAATCTGAATCAAGAGGACCGCGCGAAAATTGCTCCAGCCGAAAAGGGCAAAAATGGCCGCGAGAAACGCGGGATAGCCGGGCAGGCGGGAGAGAGTGGGCATGAGATGGCCGGAGTTTGTGATGCCGTAGACGCCATATTGCAGCCAGTTCATGGCGATATCGGCGTAGAGACGGGAATCGTCGACCACGGCGGGAAAATGCAGCACGAAGAGCAGGCGAAGCGCGAGCGCAACGAGCGCGGCGGCGATGAAAAATCGGGCGTCCTTGCGCCAGAGTTGGAGCACGCTGAGAATATACGCTCTGGCAAACTCCCGGCGGAAAAAAGGCATCTTAGTTGGCAAGTACCCCGTTGATGTGCTCTTGCCGCGCGCCCCGTCTGAATTTTCCGGTAGTGTCCTAATTTGAATTTCTCAGCGTTCAAGTGTGGCATGAATCGTGCTCCGTACCCATTCCGAAACCGTCTGATTGCTGGCCCTAGCAGCCGCTTCGATTGCTTTTAAATCCTCAGATCGGAAGCGTACGGGTACGATTCTTCCCTTCGCTTCGCCCTTCGGTAGTTTGGGCCGCCCCATCTTAGCTTTCTTCTGCGCCAAGGCTCCGTATCTCCTGTGCGATTGCAGCTTTTACCGCATCTTGCGCTGACTTGATCGGATGTAGGTGTAGTACCGTCACATGGCGAATTGGTTTGTTTGGGTCATCCGTCTCGTGCGCCCATGCATATACTCTGTGGGCCGTGGGATGCCCGACTAAATCGAACACCTCCACAATCCCCTCCCAGACAGTCTGTCCCTTGAACGTCTCTTTGACTGGCACGCTTTCAACGTGTGTAGCCTCTGCACCGTGCAATCGGCGGATCACGTCTCGCAATTCCTCTATATACGTCATTGCGCTTGCTTAACTTCTAACGTGAGGGAGAACCCCATGCCAAATTCTTTGCCAGTGAGCTTCCTTGTCTCCAAGAATACGTCCATAAATCCCATAATTTCCTTCCCGTAGTCGTGTGAGGATATTGGATTATGACTAACAGTTGCCCATGGCCGACGGCAGTTTGGACATGTCGAAAGAGTTCCAGGTTGGGGCAATTCATTCAACGTTACGAGCAGCTCTGCTTGGCAATGACGACAGGTCAGGCGCAAAGCCACAACGTCAGACAGTTCTATAAAGTGTTTCGTTTCACTAGTCATAATGCAGCCTCAACCAAGTTCCCAACCGACCAGAAGTCCCGCTCGATTCCTGCTGCCATGGCCGGAGTGCACCGCAGCGTATTGTGACGGCGCACGAAATTGTAATAAGCAAAGTGCAGCGCAACGGCTGCTTGAAAGTTTTCAAATTTCTTGCTGAACGCCAACGTGAGACGCGACAGCCGTTTTACGTGCAAGCGAGTAGTCGCGTTCAGTCGCTCGACATGGCTAGTTGAAACTAGCTCCATTTCTGGAGTGCCAGTGATTGGCCTACGGTATGCAGACGCGAAATGAGGAGCGCTGTATTTGCGCTCTGGGTGCTGTGCTACATCGTGGACATACACCTTAACGATCTGCCCGTAATCCACATCCGCGCCAAACGATTGCTCAACTGCTTCCCGGTACGCCCCTAGCGCATCCGTGGAAATCTGCACGCGGTTTCGCACCCGACTTGCAATGTCCGCTAGGAACGCATTTGCCGTTTCCGCCGTGCGCTTTCCGCACTTGAACGATGGCACCAGCTTTGTTTCAGAGTCGATAGCGCAAAACGTCCACACGTCCCCAAGTTCGGGGTTGTCATCTACCGAGCAGTGACGCTCTTTCTTGCCGATAAATCCCCATACCTCATCCAGTTGGAGATAGTTGCATCCCAAGTCCTGCATCTTGGAATCCAGCAGCATCGCGCAACCTTTGCCCACGCGAACACCTAGCCGCATGATCGTGTCGCGATGTACGCCAGTAATGCGTTCGATGCTGCGAATGCTAGAACCTTCGGCCAAGGCTCCGATTACCGCTATTTGCTTGTCGGTGCTGAGTACGTTTGCCATGAGATTAAATGTATTACACAATGTCGTACTTGTCAAGAACTTTCTGTGATACAATTTGTCGCCATGAAACTTCTCGCACTGACTGTGCTCTTGGCCGTCATGCAGGCACCTGCGCCAATCCCACGGAAGGCAGCCGATCCACAAACTGGCGCTACTCAGAACGTCACAGGTAATGCCGAGAGAAATCAAAGCCCATCCGACATAGTAGCGCCTCTTAAAGAGCAAACAGAACCCGCTCAGACCCAAGACAAAGGTCAATCCCCAACCGACGCAAATGCAGAGCAGACCATAGTCATCCGCGAATCTGCTCCCGTGCCGAAAGCGGGAAAAGATAGATGGGATAAGGCTTATGTCATCTTTACGGGCGCTCTGGTCATTATCGGATTTGTGGGTGTTGGATGCGCGGTAGTGACCTTGTGGGCAATTAGGGCGCAAGTTACCGTCATGACCGAGCAGCGCCAAGTTATGCTCGGCCAGTTGAGAACTATGCAAGAGCAAATTACCGAAATGTCGGCCCAAACCGCTGTCGCAAAGGAAAACGCCGATACTGCAAGAGATAGCGTGAAGGTACAGGCCCAAACGGTGATCTTGCAGTATCGTCCCAAAATTGTCGTCCGAAACGCGAAGGTACTGAATTTTAGTTTTGACCTCGGCAAACCATGGGAGTGTGAAATAAGGTTTCAGGCCGTAAACACTGGCGGGTCGGCAGCATACATTACGGCAGATAGCAACATTCAAATAGTGTCTTCCCTCGGATATGACATAGGGAAAATTGAAACCAAGTGGGGAGACCCTCGCCCACTCTCCAGCGCAACGCTTGGACCGGGGCAAGGAATGACAGTCGAGGAAAGCTTGCATACCGGAGTTATTTTTGATCTCGACTGGGAGAATTTCCACCAAGGTCTTAAGACCGACCCCCTCCGATTTATGCACTTGACGGGTGTGATTTATTACACCGATGACTTGGGCATTCCTCGGTCTACTGGAATTGATCGGGCCTTCGATGCCAAAACCGGGAACTTTATTCCTCTGAAAGAAACCGAGCAGGAATACACAGATTAGGCAAATTAGGACACGACCAATTTTCCCTTAGAATTGACCGTCTGCCCCCTGCGGCATACGATGAACGTTTAGTTTCTCCATGGCAGAACCTGTCTTTTACGACCCTCGACGCGCTCGCTGGAAGCGGCTCAGACGCTTCGCTGACCTTGTGGTCGCCGCGTTGTCGGCATTGATAATTTTTTTCGTCTACACGACGCTACGGAACGAGCGTTTGCCCGAACTGCTGTTCTCGCCTCAGAAGCGCGCGTTCAGGGCGCTGAAAGAAAACGAAAAAGGCAAGGACCGGGAGCGGCTGAAAAAACTCGCTCTCCGTTCTCATCGCAAGTCGAAGCTGCCGGGATCGGAAGTCAAGTTAAACCAGGAAGAGGGTATCCGGGCGGCGTTTTATGTGCCCTGGGATGCCGCCAGCTTCGATTCTCTGCGCGATTTCTCACGGCAGATCGATCTTCTTTATCCCGACTGGCTGCATGTACTCACCCCCGATGGGCGACTGCAGGGAGTTGACGACCAGACTAATAAATTCTTTGACGTGGTTCAGAACGGCCATGCGCGATCGGTAGACGACCGCGTGATGCCCTTTCTGAAGACGGAAGACCCGAGCATGGAAGTCTTCCCCATGATCAACAACTTCGATGGCACCGAATGGGTCGGGGACATCACGGAATTTTTAAACGATCCGGATGCGCGCGCGTCATTTCGCAAGCAGGTAGGCATTTTTCTTTCGTCCGACCGCTTTCGGGGCGTGATGGTCGATTTCGAGGCTTTTCCGAAATCAGGGCAACCAGGTTATATCGCGCTGCTGAACGAACTCTCGTCGGATCTTCATGCGCGCGGCATGAAACTCTATGTCAGCGTGCCTCCGCATAATGGTGAATACGATTATGCGGCGGTTCCGCGCCGGCGGATGGCGTCGTCGTCATGAACTATGACGAGCACTTTCCGGGCGGCAAATCCGGGCCGGTAGCGGCGCAGGATTGGTTCGTTGACAACCTGAAATTCGCGGTGAAGGCGATTCCACATGAAAAACTTATTTGCGCCATCGCCAACTACGGCTATGACTGGGTGCTGAAACCGAAGAAGGGCAAGTTGCCGCCCGGATGCGCATGACAGTTCGGTCAGCGCGCAGGAAGCGTGGCTGGCGGCGCGCGATTCCGACGAAGACGTAACCTTCGACGATGATGCGATCAATCCTCACTTCAGCTATCTGGATGAGCGCAGCCTGCAGCATGACGTGTGGTTTCTGGATGCCGTAACGGCGTTGAATCACATGCGGGCCGCGCAAACCTTGGGCATTCAGACTTTCGCATTGTGGAGGCTCGGCGGAGAAGACCGCTCGTTGTGGCGTGTGTGGGATATGCCGGGCGACGCCGGAGCGGCGGATAAATTGCGCGATGTTCCTCCGGGGCAGGACGTGGACATGGAGGGTCAGGGCGAGATTCTCCGCATCGAGGAGCGCCCGACGCATGGGACGCGCGACCTGACGATCGATCCCCAGACAAAACTGATTACCGACGAAATTTTTCAGACCCTGCCGGAACCGTATCGCGTGGGGCGATATGGCTACAGCCCGAATGAAGTGGCGCTCACCTTCGATGACGGGCCTGATCCTGAGTGGACTCCAGAGATTCTCGACGTGCTGAAGCGCGAGAACGCGACCCGCGACATTTTTTCTAATCGGCATTCAGGCCGATAAATTTTCGGGTCTGGCGAAACGGATCTACAAAGAAAACCACACCATTGGCAACCACACATTCACGCATCCGGACGTGAGCAATATTTCGTCGTATTACATGAAGGTCGAGTTGAACCTGACCGAGCGGCTTTTTGCCAGCCTGATGGGAATTCGAACCAAGCTGCTGCGGCCGCCGTACGCGATCGATGAAGAACCCGATACCGCGGATGAAGTGAAGCCGCTCGAGTTCGCGCAGGACATGGGCTACATCACCGTGGGCAATCGAATCGATCCGAATGACTGGAGCGACCGGGTCCCGGCGGGAAATGGCAAGCTGCGCAGGCATACTGCCGAGGAAATTTCCAGTTACGTGCTGGCGCACCTGCCGCCTTGCGCTGGAGCCGATTTGCGTTGCGGCAATATTGTACTTTTGCACGATGGCGGCGGAAACCGCGCGGAGACGGTGCGGGCGCTGCCGATGATCATCGATGGAATTCGCGCGCGCGGCTACAAGATCGTGCCCGTCTATCAGCTTTTCGGAAAAACCCGCGCCGACGTGATGGCGCCTTTAAGCACGCCGCAACGGTGGGCGGCGCGGCTGGATGGGCTGGGCTTCTGGCTATTCGAAGCCGGCATTATAGGAATTACCTGGATATTTTTCGTGGGCGATCTGCTCATGACCGGGCGCCTGATTTTTATCGGCACGGCTGCCGTGTATGACCGGATCCGGGAAAAGATTCTTGGCAAGCCGGCGGAAGTAGCTTCCTACAGGCCCAGCGTAGCTGTTCTCATCCCCGCGTATAACGAAGAGAAAGTAATTGTCCGCACAGTGCGCGCGGTGCTGAACTCCGATTATCCGAACCTGCGGGTGATTGTGATCGATGATGGCTCGAAGGACCGCACGCTTGAAGTCGCCAGAAGAGCTTTTATTGCAGAAGAGGATTTGGGAAGAGTGCTCATCCTGAGCAAGGCCAACGCGGGAAAAGCTGAGGCCTTGAATTATGGCATCGAGCACATTGAAGATGCCGAGATTTTTGTCGGGATCGATGCCGACACGATCATCGCCAGCGATGCAATCTCCCGGCTGGTGCCGCATTTCATCAATCCGAAAGTAGGCGCGATTGCGGGCAACGCGAAGGTTGGGAACCGGGTAAATCTGTGGACGCGCTGGCAGGCGCTCGAATACATCACCAGCCAGAATTTTGAACGACGCGCTCTGGATGTTCTGGGCGCTGTGAGCGTGGTGCCGGGGGCCATTGGCGCGTGGCGCGTTTCTGCAGTGCGCGAGGTGGGATGCTACCAACTCGATACGGTTGCAGAAGACGCGGATCTCACCATGGCGTTGCTGAGGCGCGGATATCGAGTGGAATATGAAGACATGGCGCTCGCTTATACCGAAGCTCCGACCAATGCAAATGGCTTGATGCGCCAGCGGTTTCGATGGTCGTTTGGAATTCTGCAGGCCGTGTTCAAGCATCGCACCGTCTTCGCCCGCAAGGGCGCGTTGGGCTGGGTAGCGCTGCCTAATATCGTCATCTTCCAGATTCTGCTGCCGCTGGTGTCGCCGCTGATCGATATCATGTTTGCCGTCGGCGCGATCTGGTATTTCATCCAGAAGCATTTCCACCCGGATTCCACCGACCCCGCCAGCTTTCACAAACTAGTGGCGTTCTTTTTCGTTTTTCTAGTCATTGATTTTCTGGCATCGGCGGTGGCATTTGCGCTGGAGCGGCGGCATCCGGATGACAAAGAAGACATGTGGCTGCTCAGCCAGGTATGGTTGCAGCGGTTCGCCTACCGGCAATTGTTTTCGGTTGTGTTGTTCAAGACGCTGAAGCGCGCGCTTGAGGGCCGGAAGTTTGCCTGGGATAAGCTGGAGCGGACGGCGGCGGTGAAACGCGTGGCGTCGGAAGACCGGGAATCGGTGAATGTATCGTAATCAGGATCGAGTGCTCATCCAAACAAGCTCATCGAAATAGCAGAGCCGCAAACTCGGTCAGATTGCGCCGCCAGACCATCCAGCTATGCATACCGGGAGTTTCGATTTCGGTTACCTTCACGCCTTTTTCTTTTAGCCATGCCCGAAGATTGCGGTTGACTGTGATCAAGTGGTCCTCGGTACCGCAGGCGATCCAGAGAAGATGCAGTCGTTGATTTACTTTGTCGTCGAGCGTGGGAAAGTCTTTCTGGAAGTCGTCCGGAATGCCTCCTGAACTAAAAGCACCGATCCAGGAAAATTTGTCGAGATGGTTGAGGCCTGTGAGCAGAGACTCGGAGCCTCCCATGGAGAGGCCCGCAATCGCATGCGAGTCGCGGCCTTTGGCGATGCGATACTCGCTTTCGACTTGCGGCATCACTTCCGTGAGCAGCGCCTCGGTAAATTTTGCGAAATTCGCATCGCGCACGTCTTTGTGCTCCCAAGCGTTCCAGCCCAGGCGAATCATCTCCATGGTGCCGTAGCCCAGGGGCATAACGACGATCATGGGTTTCGCTTTGCCTTGCGCGATCAGATTGTCGAGGATCACGTTGGCGTGGCCGACGGCAGTCCATCCGCTGGCGTCATCGCTGAAACCGTGAAGAAGATAAAGCACCGGGTATTTTCGCTTGCCAGAATTTTCGTAACCCGGCGGCGTGTAGACGTAATAATCGCGATCGTCCTGCGCGACTGCGGACTTGTAAAAGTGATGATGAATTTCGCCGTGAGGAACGTCGTTAACCTCCCATGGCAATGACGATGGCCCGGGAACGTGAACCGCATTCCCGGGATCGAGCAGGTTGGGCACGAGCAATGGATTCGAGGCATCCATCGTATGCACGCCATCGATCATGAAAGAGTACCCGTAATAATCTGGAGTGAGTGGGGACGTGGCCACGCTCCAGATGCCTTGATCGTCCTTCTGCATGGCGACGGGCTCGACTCCTTCGCGGTCGAGCTTTACCTCTTTCGCGTTGGGGGCCGCGACGCGAAAAGTGACGCTGCCATCGGAGTGCACTTCCGGTGAAACCAGCGGTGGAGGCGGAAAGCCGGCCGACTGCACCGGCTTGGCCGGTTGCGCCGGCAGGACTGTTGAGGCAAGAAGCAGGAAGGACGAACCGACAAAGAGAGGAAAAGAAAAGTGCATGACTACCTCGGCTGAAGCTGAGATCGGGCAGAAATACTTTACGACTTTTGCTGAGCCACTTCCAGCCGGGTTTCCGCTTTGTGAATGGCGTCGAGAGCGCGTTCCACGTCAACATTGGGATCGCCGCTGGTCAGGCGCTTTTCGGCCCGGTCTTTGGATCTGCGCGCGCGTTCGAAATCGATGTCCTGGGGACGCTCGGCAGTTTCGGCGAGAATGGTCACTTTATCGGGAAGGACCTCGGCGAATCCCCAGGCGACGGCCAGATGTTCCTCCTGGGCGCCCGCGCGATACTTGATTTCTCCGACAGCCAGTTCTGTGATGAGCGGCGCGTGGCCGGGCAGGACGCCGAGATAGCCGTTCTTGCCGGGAATCTGAACTTCCGCGGCTTTCTCGTCTACGACTTTCTTTTCCGGCGTGACGATTTCGAGTTGGAATGTTTGTCTGCCATTCTGGATGGCGTCCGAAAGGCGGACGCCGCTTTACGCTGCCGCTTTCATTTTCTCTGCCGCTTCGAGAACTTCCTCGATTGGACCTTTCATGTAAAAGGCCTGCTCAGGGATGTCGTCGTATTTCCCTTCGACGATCGCCTTAAAGCCTTTCACCGTGTCGGCGATCTTGACGTAGCGTCCGGCCGCGCCGGTGAACTGCTCGGCTACGTGGAACGGCTGCGAGAGGAAGCGTTGAATCTTCCGCGCGCGCGCAACGGTCAACTTTTGATCTTCGCTCAATTCGTCGATTCCAAGAATGGCGATGATGTCTTGCAGATCTTTGTAAGTCTGCAAAGTCTTCTTGACCGATTGCGCGACATCGTAATGTTCCTGACCAACGATGCGCGCGTCGAGGATGCGCGAGGTCGAAGCCAATGGGTCGACGGCAGGATAGATTCCGATTTCAGTCAGCGCGCGCGACAACACCGTGGTGGCGTCCAGGTGAGCGAAAGTGGTTGCCGGCGCAGGATCGGTCAAGTCATCGGCAGGGACATAGATTGCCTGCACTGAGGTCACGGACCCCTTTTTTGTCGAGGTGATGCGCTCCTGCAGTTCGCCCATTTCAGTGGCGAGATTGGGCTGATAGCCGACTGCGCTTGGCATGCGGCCGAGCAGAGCCGAGACTTCAGAACCGGCTTGCGTGAAGCGGAAAATGTTGTCGATGAAGAGCAGCGTATCGGCGCCTTCGGCGTCGCGGAAATATTCAGCGACGGTGAGTCCCGTGAGCGCGACGCGCAGGCGCGCTCCGGGCGGCTCGGTCATCTGACCGTAGATCAACGCAGCCTTCGAGTGCGCCGGATCGCCGGGCTTGATCACACCGGATTCAGTCATCTCGAGCCACAGATCGTTGCCCTCGCGCGTGCGCTCGCCCACGCCAGCAAAAACAGAGTAGCCGCCGTGTTGCTTGGCAACGTTGTTGATCAACTCCATGATGACGACAGTTTTGCCGACACCTGCGCCGCCGAAAAGACCGATCTTGCCGCCTTTTAAGAAAGGCTGGATGAGGTCGATGACCTTCACGCCGGTTTCGAACATCTCCGCAGTGGTGGCTTGCTCGTCGAATGCCGGAGCCAGGCGATGAATCGGGTCTCTTTGCGTGTACTGGATCGGACCAAGTTGATCGACTGGCTCGCCGATCACGTTCATCACGCGGCCCAGTGTTCCGCGGCCGACCGGAACCGAAATCGGTCCACCCTGGTCGATGGCTTTCATGCCGCGCACCATGCCTTCGGTAGCTTCCATGGCGATGCAGCGGACGCGCCCTTCACCAAGGTGCTGCTGCACTTCGAGAATGACGTTGACGGGACTGGGGACGTCGAATCCGTCGCTGACGACCCGCACTGCTTCGTAAATTGGGGGCAGGTGGCCTTCTTCGAATTGCACATCTACCGCGGGGCCTGCTATTTGAACTACGTGTCCGATGTTTTCTGGCATTTTTAGCTTCTAGCTCTTAGCTGCTAGCTCCTAGCTTCCCTAAAATCTTGATTTTTTGCCTTTAGCTAGTCGCTGGAAGCTAGTAGCTAGAAGCTCTCTCTTACATTGCCGCTGCGCCGCTGACGATTTCGATAATCTCTTTGGTGATCTTCGCCTGGCGAGCCCGGTTCATGACCAGCGTCAGCGAGTCGATCATGTCGGTAGCGTTGTTGGTCGCCGAATCCATGGCGGTCATGCGGGCGGCGTGTTCGGCCGCGACCGATTCCAAAAGCGCACGAAAAATCTGGATCGAAACGTATTTCGGCAACAGCGATCGAAATAATTCCTCGGGCGGCTGTTCGTAGATGTAGTCGACATCGGCAGTGGCGAATTTCTCGGCGGCTTCGTCCGCCGGCGATTGGTGCATTCCGACTCCGGCGCTGATGGCAGCTTCTTTGGCTTTTTTCTTCTCTTCTTCCGACATCTCCTCGGAAAGACGGACAGCCGGCGCACCGATCTGCTCGATGGGAAGAACCTGCTCGACCACCAGACGCTGGGCGATTACCGATTTGAATTCGTTGAAGACGACGTAGACCGAATCGATTTCTTCCTGCTCGTAACGTTCGATTACATTTTCAGCGAGAGCCCGAGCCTGTGAGAACTCCAGCTTGTTCAAGATGCCGATGTGCTCACCCGTGATCTCGACCTCGGCGGCACGGCCTTCCGGCTTCGGCCGCGCCTCTTCGGACTCTTCAGTTTCGGCGAGACTGCGAGTCTGCACCCGCGCGGCAGGATATCGCCGCCGGAAAAAGTCGCGCCCTTTTCGCCCAATGGCTTCTATGTCGACGTTTTTTTCGGCCTTCGATTCCAAAAAACGGCTGGCGGCTTTCGTAACATTTGTACTGAAGGCGCCTGCAAGCCCCTTGTCACCCGTGACAACGATGAGCAAAATGTTCTGCTCGGGGCGCTGTGCCAACAAAGGATGTTTGGGTGCACCTGTTTCCGGATCGTAAATTTCCGTCCGCTTGACGAGCGACTTCAAAACATTCGTCAACATCTGCGCATAGGGGCGAGCCGCCATAGCTCGATCCTGGGCGCGGCGCAGCTTTGCCGCCGAGACCACCTTCATGGCCTTGGTGATCTGCCGCGTGTTGACCACGCTGCGGATACGGCGCCGAATATCGAGAATATTGGGCATGTTCGCGTTGCTCACCGAGTACTGAGTACCGAGTTGCCGCTCGATACTGAATACTCGATACTATTTCGCTGCTGCTTGCCTCGATTCCACAAACTGCTGCTTAGCCTGCTTGATCACTTCTGTCATTTGCGCCTTCAGGCCATCGTCGAGAATCTTCTTTTCCATGATGGTGCGTAACAGGCCGGCGTTGGTAGCGTCGACATATTTGTACAGCTCTTTCTCGAATTCGCGAACGTCGGCTACCGGCATGTCATCAAGGAATCCGGCGGTTCCGGCGAAGATGATCAGAATCTGTTTGGAGAAGGGCAGCGGAGAAAACTGGCCTTGCTTCAGAAGCTCCACCAGCCGTTGGCCGCGATTCAACTGGGCCTGCGTGGCTTTGTCAAGATCGCTGCCGAATTGCGCGAAGGCGGCGAGCTCGCGGAACTGCGCGAGTTCCAGCTTCAGGCTGCCCGCGACCTGCCGCATGGCTTTGATCTGCGCGCTGCCGCCGACGCGGCTTACCGAGAGACCGACGTTTACCGCGGGACGCACGCCCTGGTTGAACAAATCGGTTTCGAGATAAATCTGGCCGTCGGTGATCGAAATGACGTTGGTCGGAATGTAGGCCGATACGTCTCCAGCCTGGGTTTCGATGATCGGCAGAGCGGTAAGCGATCCGCCGCCGTTTTTGTCACTGAGTTTTGCGGACCGCTCGAGCAGGCGCGAGTGGAGATAGAAGACGTCTCCGGGATAGGCTTCACGTCCGGGAGGACGGCGCAACAGCAACGAGATTTCGCGGTACGAGGCTGCGTGCTTCGAAAGATCGTCGTAGATCACGAGCGCGTGACGCTTCGAGTCGCGGAAATATTCGCCGATTGCGGTCGCGGCGTAGGGCGAGATGTACTGCATCGGCGCGGGTTCCGAGGCCGAAGCGGCGACGACGATGGTGTATTCCATCGCGCCGTAGTCTTCGAGAATCTTGACGACCTGGGCGATCGACGAGCGCTTCTGCCCGATCGCGTTATAGATGCAGATCAGGTCATTGCCCTTGCTGTTAATGATGGTGTCGAGCGCAACCGCGGTTTT
The DNA here is from genome assembly GCA_963734675.1 of uncultured Acidobacteriaceae bacterium. Lineage (GTDB taxonomy): Bacteria > Acidobacteriota > Terriglobia > Terriglobales > Acidobacteriaceae > Sulfotelmatobacter. The sequence goes on along the minus strand of CAVTHZ010000016.1, from coordinate 55,792 downwards.
TCCCGTCTGGCGGTCACCGATAATCAGCTCGCGCTGGCCGCGGCCGATGGGAATCATGCTGTCGATGGCCTTCAGACCGGTGGCCATGGGCTCGCGCACGGGCTGGCGGTCGATGACGCCGGGGGCGAGACGCTCGAGGGCGATGAACTTTTCGGTGGAGATGGGACCTTTGTCATCGATGGGCCGGCCGAGCGAATCGACCACGCGGCCGATCATGGCCTCGCCAACGGGCACACTCATGATGCGGCCCGTACGCTTGACTTCATCGCCTTCCTTGATTTCGGTGTATTCCCCGAGAAGGACCACGCCGACCTGATCCTCTTCCAGGTTCATGGCGATTCCCGCCACGCCGTGAGGGAAGGAAAGAAGTTCTCCGGCCATGACCTTATCGAGGCCATAGACGCGGGCGATGCCGTCGCCGAGTGTGATGACGGTGCCGGTTTCGTCGACCGAGATCTTCGATTCGTAGTTCTCGATCTGCTCGCGAATCAGTTCTGTAATTTCGTCTGCTTTGATTTGGGCCATAGTCAGCTTCTAGCTTCCAGCCGCCAGCTCCCAGCCAGCAACCGAATGCAACCTAGATATTTCCAACATTTGCAGTCGTGATCCTTCGCGACAATCGCTTAGGCTAGAAGCCAGCAGCTAGGAGCTAATAGCTTCTTTCATTTTTTCCAACTGTCCTCTTACCGAACCGTCGTAAATCGTGCTGCCCAAGCGAAGCATGGCGCCGCCAAGGAGCGAGCCGTCGCGGGTGTAATGCGCGCGTACTTTCTTCCCTGTCAGCTTCGCCACCTGCGATTCAAACTCACGTTTTTCCGTATCGCTGAGCTCGCGGAAACTTGTGATCTCCGCTTCGGCAATGCCCAAGCGGGCATCAAGCTCCTTCTCCACTTGACGGATAATCCGGCCGAGAAAATGAATCCGCCGATGGTCGATCAGAAGCGCAATTAAATTGCGAGCCTGCCGGAGAATGTTGTCGCGTTTGACGATTGCATCCAGCAGGCCACGCTTCTGATCCGCAGGAACTGCCGGATTTTCCCAAACTCGCCGCAAATCGATATTTTCGTCGAGCAACTTCGCGACGGTTCGCAACTCTGCCACCGAACGGTTCGGATCGAGGTGCGCGCTCAATACCACATCCGCAAAAGCGCGAGCGTAGGTGCCGGCTACGGACGCCATCGACTAGCTCCCCGCCTTTCCCGGGCCGCTGCTTTTCGGCGCGTTGGAATATGAGCCGAGTTCTCCGGCGAAGTTTTGCAGCAGAGCCTGGTCCGTGGCTGCATCCACGCGAATTTGTTTTTTGGCCAAGCCCACCGCCAATTCCGCCGCATAGGCGGTCAGCTCCCGCCGTGCGCCCTTGGTTGCGGCAGAAATCTCATGCTGTGCCGCTTCTAATATCTTGCGCTTATCTTCTTCGGCCGTCGCTCCGATACGCGTCTCTTCCTCCGCCGCTTCCCGTTCGGCGGCGTCACGCATCATACCAATTTCAACATCCAACTTCATCAGGCGCGCTTCAATTTCGGCGAGCTTGCGGCGCGCTTCTTCGCTGGCTTTTTGCGCCTCCTGCATCGCCTTCTGAATAGCAGCGGAGCGCGCGCTGAACAGGCGCGGCAAATATTTGGCGAAGGCCCAAATGATGAGCAAGGCTACAACGCCGAAATTAAAAAAGACGCTGAGCATATAGGCATGGGGAATGCTCAGGCCGGTTTTCCGCGCAATCCACTGGACTGATGGCGACTGTTTAAACTCCTCTGTTTCGTCTTTTCCTTCGCCTGCGGCTTCGCGGGTTTCGTGCGTAAGCTGGCGAGCAAAGCCGGGCTCCCTGCGGCCGCGAGATTGGTTTTGCTTTTGCGGCGCCGCTTGCTGATCCTGCGCGCGCAGAAGAAGCGGAGTTCCGGAGAAAACCAAGGTCAGAGAAACGACGGCCAAGATTCGCCGGATCGCTTTAAGGCTGATTTTGCTCTTACGAAAAATGGCGAGACGAATCATCCGCGCGCTCCGGCAGGTTCCAGAACGCGGCGCATGATTTCGGTCGCCAGGGTTTGTACCTCGCCCTGCAGTCCGGCCTGAGCGGCTTCCCGTTCCTTCTCAATTTCATTCTTTGCCGCCTGCACCTGCTGTTGCGCCTCGCCGCGGACTTGGTGTAGGGCCGCAGTGCGCGCAGCCAGCGCAGCTTTACGACGAGCTTCCTGGGCACGGAAGAGTGTAGCGCGCGCTTCGCGCAGTCGCTGTTCGTACTCCGCCGTGCGTGAATCAGCGGCCGCAATATCGGCCCGCGACTTCTCGACTGCACCTTCTGTCTTGCTGCGGCGCTCCGCCAGAACGCGCTGCAACGGAGCGTGCACGATGACCGCGTAGAGGCCATAGAGCAAAGTAAAAAGAATTATGGTCGGAACGGATCCAAGCAGTAATTCGCCTAGTTGTCGTAGCGTTTCATCCATGGAGGCGGTTTACAGGGTAAATGAGGGCTATGAAAACTGTTAAGTCTAACGTGGCAGGGAGGTTATGTCAACGCGAAGGGCTGGCCCGGTGGGACCTGTTTCGGTAGCAGCCAGGGAATAGGGCCGCAGAATTAAGTTGTTTGTCAAGCCTGAGAATCTTCAGGACTTGCAGAATTCTGCAACTAAGGCTTGACTTCCGGCGAAAGAGGATTAGCATTGAATTATCACCTCCGATCCAATTCAGGATCGAAAGGGCCGATAGCCAAGGAATGTCACCGCTTCTTGGTTGCCGGCCCTTTTAAATTAGTCGCGACGAGATCGGTCGTATTCACCGGGAAACAGGATCAAACGTGGGACACCCCTCGTTTCTCGCAGCCGCAAGCAAAGCCCGGTCAGCGCAAATGAAGACAGGTTCGTCGGCACCGGAGACCGAACGCAGAGTCAAGTATCCTGCCAGTTGCATTGCGTCGAAACCTCTAAGCGGGTAGGTGTCAAGCAGAGCACACGCCACGTCCAAGACAGTGTCCGTCAAGGGTTGAACCAGAAATCTCCCCTCCGAATGCAAGCGAAAAGACTCAAGGAGTAGGCCGGCCTCGACGCCAGGGATTTCACCGCTTCTTTGCTGCCTCCTGATCGCCGACCTGAACTCGACTTGGGCAAGAGAGAGAATTGCAAATCGATGCCCGGCATCGCCAGCCGTAAGTTGGATTAGGCGCTCCGTGCCGGACTCGTAGACATAGAGTTTTACCAGAGCGCTCGTCTCCAAGAAGTAGAGCGACACGTCTTATCGCCTTTCGCGGAGGATGATGGCCGACAATGGCTCTCCCTTGATATGAATTGGGTGAAACTCCAAGTCTCGATCCGGAAGTCCCAGAACCTCCAGCACCGCAGGCATCGAGCGATTCAATCGGATGCTGGTAACTGGAAATTGCGGGGATTTTGGATTCTGAACCTTGCTGGTCAAGATGAGTCTCTTCTCGATCGCTGAAGCGATAACGCTCTGACGCTCGACGTCGGATCGAATCGACGGAATATTCGCGGATGCAAGTATCTCGTCGCGAAATTTTTTCAGCGAGACAAAACTCCACCCCGGCGTGGACTCAGCACGTTCCAATACCTTCAGTAGCTCCGCCTCGGCCGGATGTACGTAAACGGCCGCGCCACTTACGCTGCGGAGTGCTTGTGTGTTTGCGGCACCAGAGTCGGGTATCGAGTTTATTTGCTGCTCAATCGATTCAACAGGGGGAGCAGTCGCTTCTGCAGTCGTGAGCGGTTCAAGCCAGACCTGCATTGGTTCGGATTCCGGTGCCCAAGTGAAAGCACTAGCGTTGCTGCGTTTCTTGCGGCCATTGGCCTGGAGGAGGTTGACGCGGAGTCGAAAGCTATCGGGAATTGAGTAGCCAAGCTTTTTCAGTGCAGCTTTCAGGGGTGGTTCCAATTCGCTGGCGAAACGAGGCTCTACTTGATCAATCTTGAGTTGCTGCATGTTTCTTGCACCTCTAGTTTTAGAATAGGTACTACGCGACTGATATATAATATAGGTCCGCTTTCGTGGTTGTCAAGAAAAATCCGCACATTGTTCACCCAACAACAAACTCCTTCATCCTTCGCAGCACCGATTCCGGCGCCTCCGCCTCAACATGAACAATGCCGTCCTGGTAGGTTCGGGAATATATTTTGGCTTTTGCCTCAAGCATGGCCAATGTCTTCCCTTCTTTCTGCGGCACGCGGAGGTGTACGCGCGTGACGCGGTCTTCTTCAATCATCGAATCGATGCGCAAGAGTAGACGGTCCAGTCCCGTTTCTTCCACCGCAGAAACGTACAAGGATTTCACGTCGCCGCGCTCGGAGTCATTGATCAGAGCTTCGGCCACTTCCACATCGAGCAGGTCGACTTTGTTCATCACGCGCAAGCGCGGCTTTTTGTCCGCGTCCAACTCTTGCAATACCAATTCGACCTGCGCATCCTGCTCAGCGGAGAGCCTGCTGCTGGCATCGGAAACGTGCAAAATCAGAGACGCACGCTGCACTTCTTCGAGAGTCGCACGGAACGCGGAAACCAGGGTGTGGGGCAGGTTGCGAATGAAGCCGACCGTATCCGACAGTAGCACTTTGCGCTTGGAAGGCAGCATTACCGCGCGGATGGTCGGATCCAGAGTTGCGAACATTTTCGGTGATGACAAGACGCCAGCCTGCGTGAGCGCGTTAAACAGGGTTGACTTGCCTGCGTTGGTGTAGCCGACGAGCGCGACGGTCGCGACCGGAGCGGATTCGCGGCGCTGACGCTGCTGTGCGCGAATGCGGCGGACATTTTCGAGTTGCTGTTCGATGTGGCGGATGCGGCGGTAGATTTTGCGCCGGTCGGTTTCCAGTTGGGTTTCGCCAGGGCCGCGGGTTCCGATGCCGCCGCCCAGTTGCGACATTTCGATGCCGCGCCCGGCGAGGCGCGGCAACGTGTACTGCAACTGGGCCAACTCAACCTGTAACTGGCCTTCCCGCGTGCGGGCGTGGCGGGCGAAAATATCGAGGATGAGTTGTGTGCGGTCGATTACGCGCCGCTTGACGATCTTTTCAATGTTGCGCTGCTGCGAAGCGGTGAGATCATGATCGAAAAGAAGAAGATCGGCATTCACCGAAGCGGCTGCTCCTGCGATTTCTTCAAGCTTGCCTGCCCCGACGAGAGTCGCGGGATCGAAGCGGTCGCGGCGCTGCAGAATTTCGCCGACGATGGTGGCGCCGGCGCTGCCTGCGAGCGTGCGCAGTTCCGAAAGGGATTCTTCCGCGTCGAACTCGGGAATAGGGGGCTTGGTTGATTTTCCCGCGGGCTGCGTTTTGCCGCCGACTGCCGGGGCAATCGAGGCTGGGGCGATCGAGGCTGGAGCGATCGAGGCCTCACGCGCGGCCTGCGCCTGGGCTGTAACTTTTGCGCTGCCGCGAGAGCGCGTTCTCACCTCAAGGCCGACGAGGAATGCACGCTCCTGGCCGTCACTTGCGGGCAGAGCCGCCTTTGCAGACGCGCGTTCCGATTCCAAGGCGGGGCCGCGAGTCTTATTGGGATGTGAACGACGCAATCCGAAAACGCCTTATCCTTCGTTGCCGGACGCACTTGCCGCAGAAGCGGCCGGCGAGGAAACGGGCGTGGCTGCGGCAGGCCGCGCATCAAGGTGCGGGCTGTGCGGCATGGCCCGGCCCATGACGACGGTGGAGATGGCATGCTTGAAGATCAACTGTTCCTGGCCGTTGGCTTCCAGGACGACTGAGTACTTGTCGAAGGAACGAATACGGCCGGTCAGCTTCACGCCGCTTAACAGGTAAATGGTTATGCTCAGTCTCTCTTTTCGGGCTGTGTTGAGGAAGGAATCTTGAATGTTTTGCGCCGGCTTGCTGTTTTCCATAGCCGATCTCCTTATTAATTCCTTTTAACTGCAACCTTGAATCTGTTCGCGCAGCAGATGCCTGCGGGGCCAGTAAAACCACAACGTTTCCTCGCGACCTTCCGCACAAGGAACACGGGGGGAAACCTGCGCTAACGCCGCGGCCATTTTTTGGGCCAGCGACGCTCAGCAGGTAGCTTCGAGTACGATACGGCGTTCGGGTGGTCTTTTCAACCTCGAACTTCGGGGAACCCGCTTTTGTACGAACCGGAGGGCCCAAATACGGCTTTTGTGACCTTGCCGGTATGCGCATTATTTCACCCGTTCTGGTTGGTCTCCTGTCGCCTGTCCCTTTGTGTACAATCGCGCGTGGGTTTCATGGCGACTAGATTGCAATCTTAAGGAGGACTCATGGCAAGCGCCGCTCTTGCAACGTTTCTTGGACCTCAGATCAACCTGCCGCAGGACTTCAGAACGAATTTTCTGATGCTGCTTCGCTGGATCCATCTTGTCGCAGGCATCACGTGGGTCGGACTGCTGTACTTCTTCAACCTGGTGAATTTTCCCTTCATGAAGGAGCTCGATGCGCAGACTCGAGGCAAGATCATGCCGGGTCTGATGTCGCGGGCGTTATTTTGGTTCCGGATGTCGGCGGCCCTGACAGTGCTTGCCGGACTTATCTATTGGGGAGACATTGTGGCGGCTGATGTACAAAACGGGCGGGCGCTAGGCCTTCACGCCTCGAGCGGAATCGTGATGGGCAGCTTCTTTCTGATCTGGACGATAGTTTGGGGCCTGCACTACGTGTGCACGATCCCGGGTAAGGGAGTGCTCGACAAAGGCCCGGTCCTCGGCGTGGTGTACGCCGTGGTCGTTGTGGCTGCTGCATGGCTGTTTCTGAGCCTGAATACGCACGGTTGGGAGAGCAACCGCCTGCTGGCGATTGGTATCGGCGGCGGTATCGGCTGGGTCATGCTGCTGAATGTGTGGGGGGTAATCTGGCGAATCCAGAAGCGGCTGATTCAGTGGACGCGCGATAATGCGGCAAACGGCACGCCCATGCCGGAAAAAGCCAAGGCGATGGCGCGGCAGGCTTTCCTGGTATCGCGGGCGAATGCGTATCTATCGATTGTGCTGCTGTTTTTTATGGGCGCGGCTAGCCACTACCCGATGTTTGGAAGGTAGCTGCGAAAAAAGCAAGATAAAAAAGGCCAGCCGAAAGGCTGGCCTCTTGTTGCGGGTTACGTTTCAGAAATCGTACCGCAGAGCGAGTTGCAGCACGCGGAACGGTTGCGCGCCAACCGTGGAATTGATCACGCCGAATGTGCTGGGGCTTGTAATGTCAGCGGTTCCTGAAGCTCCCGGCAACCCAAAACTCGGATGATTAAACGCATTGAAGGCGTCTGCACGGAACTCGAATGCCGAGCCCTCGGTAACTGGGAAATGCTTCAGCAAACCGATATCGAAATCAGAGAAGTGAGGTCCGCGCAGATTGTTTCTGCTGCCTGCTTCAATTCCTTCCGGCCCGCTAAATGCACCCAGAGCGGCCGATTCGCTTCGGAACAGCTGAACCGTTGGCGCGCCGGTTGAGCTATTTATTTCGGTGTGGGTGTCGGTTTTTAGGGCTGATGTGTCGCCGTTGAAGATTGCGGGGACGTTGTTGGCAAAGCTGATCGGAAACGCGTTTGCAACGGTCTGGAATGCCAAGCCGGTTCTCCAACTGGCGAGACCAGAAATCGACCAGCCGCCGACGACTTCATCCGCCCAGCGGGGCATCGAGGCTCCGAAAGCGCGACCGCGACCTATTGGAAGTTCGAAAAGCCAGTCAGCGGTGACCGCATGCGTGACATCGAAGTCCGAATTCCCGTAACAAACCGCGATATGGATCGAGTCGCACATGATGCCGCCAGCCCCGTTGGAGCCGAATGCTTCGTTGGCCGGAGCGGAGATGTTGTCCAGCGAGTGCGACCATGTGTAATTCAAGTCGAAGGTCAATCCGTGCGACATCTTCTTGTGAAGGGTAGTTAGGAGTCCGTTGTAGTTGGAGTATCCCTTATTCGTAATGTAAAGAGAGCTTCCGAACTGAGGGCTTAACCCCACCCCAGGATTCAGACCGATACCGTCGAAATAAGAAAATTCATTGAGCAATTGAATGGAATCCGCAGTATCACCACGGATCACATAGGGCTCAATGAAATTAGCCACGAAATTCGTAGCACTAGGAAAGCCAAAACCTCCAGCATTCGGAATTTGGTTTTCAAAGAAAGGAATCGGAGTCACGCTGTAGCCGGTATTCGGGTTGGGCACCTGGTTCCGGACCTGAGTTGTCAAGTTCGCAAAGGCCTGCGACAACAATTGACCGGAGGCAGGATCTCTAAAATCGACGGTCTGTTCCGCATCCGCCTGTGTGTCGAGCCGATGCGCAATCCTGCCGGCATAAGATGCGTCAAGCTGGAATCCACCAGGGAGTTCGCGTTGGAAGCCGAAGCTTAACGCGTAGGAATATGGTGTTTTCAAGTTCGGATCGATGGCGTAGTTGAATGTATTTTGTATTAAGCCAACCACAGGTCCATATGGGTTACCAAAACTGCTCGGTAGCACATAGGGAGCGTAGGGAGTCGTGATCGGTTGGGGCGTTGCGACAGCGCCTCCAGGCAGGCTATTGATCCCAGTGAACCGTGGATCCGTTGCCAAGTCTGCCGAAGCATCGCCTTGCTCGCCGTACAGTGTTGACGCCGAATTCTGCAAGATCCAAGTGTTCTGATCCTGCAAGAAATTCAGGGCGTTGAGAACCGTATGGTCGTCGATGATAGCCGCACCACCACGAATTACCGTCTTGTGGTCGCCTAATAATCTTCCGAGAGGACCGTCTCCGGGAGGATTGTAGGCGAATGCGAGGCGGGGTTGAAAATCATGCGTGTTCGGCTGAAAGAGTCCAGGAGCATGGTTCGCCTTGCCGCCGAGCGAGTAACTAATGAGCGGGTTGACCAGACCGCAGTTCGCTCCTGGGCACCCGCTAACGCCAGCAAGGCCGTTCGCGATGCGCGGGTCGATTACCTGATTGAAGCTGAGGTTCGGAATCGCTTCCAGCCCATTTACTTCGTAGGGTACCGAGTAATACTGGTAGCGCAAGCCATACGTCAACGTAAGATCGCTGCGCACTTTCCAGGAGTCCTGCGCATAGGCTTCGGTCTCATAGTAGCGATAAGTCCGATGGTGGCCGGTTCCTTGCGGCAAAGGCTGGAGTTGGCGATCATTGTTATATTGACTAGTGACCTCGCCGTAGTTTCCCAGAAGGAAAGCATAAGCACTGTCGTACAGATTCTGCGCCACTGGGTCGGTGCTGAGGTCGCCAGGGCGGAGACTCGAGTCCAAGCTCACCATGCCGCCGCCAAGGCCAAGAGTCACGTAGTTAAAATCGCTGACCAGGTAGTTCGAGGTTTTTATGTTCTTGAAGGTTCCACCAATCTGAATCTGATGAGTGCCCCGGATGTAGGTGAAGTCATCGCGGAAAATCGGAACCGGCACAGTACGCCCCTGCGCCGAGGGAGTTTCGAAAGGCGAGGTGAGGTAGGAGCCACCGGTACCAGTCGCGTCGAAAATATTAAACGTAGTTGTGCCCGTGGGATTGTAGAGGAACGGGAAATTCACTTCCTGCCGGTTCTCGCCGTATTCAAACTGGTTGACCTTCGTATTGCTGATAGTCCAAGTGTGACCGATGACATATGAATAACTGTGATCCGTATCGATGAAGGTGAGGGGATCTCCAGGGAATTGGATCGATGGCCCCGTGCCACGATCATCCGTTTCCCGGACCAGACTCCCACGAACAAACAGCTTCATCTTGCTGTTGAGGTTGAAATCCATTCTCGCGACATAGTTGTTTAACGTCTGATTGTTTGGAGCGTTGAAGACGAAACCGCTGTTATTGAGCCCATCACCGACCGAGGTGGTATTCGGATTCGGATACCTACTCTGTAGAAAGCTTGTAAGGGCAGGATCCGCGCCAATTCCCAAGGGATCGAGCGATTGTACCGAGGTCGCACCGGTAGCGGGCAGAACCGAAACTCCGCCACTGGCATTGATGTAGGCAATATTGCCTGCCTTGAAGGACGGGAGCGGGACGGTTTGAGTTACCTGCGCGCCACTGGCATCGCGGCGGCCTTCATAGTTGAAGAAGAAAAAGACTTTGTCTTTCCAGATTGGACCGCCGAGGGCGGCTCCGAATTGGTTGCGGACCAGCGGCTCTCGAGGCACGATGGGAGTCGCGAAGTTGTTAAAAAAATCGTTGGCTTCAAAGCCGCGGGTACGATAATACTCATATGCGGACCCGTGGAAGTGATTAGTGCCGCTCTTCGTCACCAATGTGATCTGTCCGCCGCTGCCGCGTCCCTCCGCTGAAACAGGATTCGCCACTTCGGTACGGAATTCCTGCACAGAATCAACGGGAGCGTTGCCCACAATCGTAAAGGCGAAACCGCCGGCAAAATCGTTGACATCCAATCCGTCGAGGGTCACATTGCTTTGATCGGATCGCGCGCCCGAGACCGCACCGTCACGACTCTGATTTGGATCGTCATTTTCCGCTGAAACGACGCCAGGCTGATAGCGCAGCAGTTCGGATGGATTGTCACGAACCTGAACTGGTAGCTCATGCACCATGTCCATATCAAACGAGTTACCTACGCTGGCATCGTTCGTATCCAGAGAAACGGCGCTGCCTTCACCTTTGACTTCCACCGTCTCGGAGCTTTTCCCAACCTTCAATTCAGCGTTCTGGGAGTGGATCGTATTCACTGCGAGATAGAGCTGGGGAACGGTCAGACTATCGAAGCCCTGCTTGCTAAACGTCACAACGTATCCAGGGCCTGGGAGCAAATCATTGAACGTATAAGAACCGACTGAATTCGTGGTGGTCTGATAGCTGTTGTTGGTTTTGGTGTCCACTAGCTTTACATCGACACCCGGGACCACCGCCCCGCTAGCGTCCGTTACGACGCCGGTGAGCGAAGCGACGTCTTGGGCTGCGAGGAAACTGGTGGCGATGAACGCGAAGGTGACGGCGAAAAAGACGAGGCTCAGTCGGCTCAGAACTGCACGAAAGATCGATAGCATTTGCTTGCACTCTCCAAAGGTTGCCGTCCGCTTGGAGAGACGGACAGCCATAATGTTTTTCAAATGTTCGGTTTGCAAATGAAATGGGGAAGGCTGGAACTGCATTCCGTAACAAAATCAGAGTGCACATGACATTCCAAACGTTCGTTGGACCAAGTCGCTGTGAACCCAATCAGTTACGGATAATTCCTGACGAATGAGCCGTCGCCGGGAATGATTTTTCGGATCACACCTATGAAAACCCAAACGCGATGTGAACTGTTATGTTCATTTTGTGTGTAGCGCTGTCGAGCTCAAATACAAGGGGCGTCTTTCGACGCCCCTATTGTTCAGCTGTAATTGTTGCAACTCGGTTCTAGCTTAGAAGTAAATTTTTGCGCCGAGCTGCACGACGCGACCGTCGCCGTTGGTGGTTGCCGATTGCACGCCGAGAACACGCCCAAAGTTCGGGTCTCCAACGTATCCGTCAGGCGCTGCGAACTGGGCATGGTTGAACGTGTTGAAGGTTTCCAAACGGAGTTCGACGTACTTCGCTTCCGTGAAGTGAATGTCCTTCTCGATGGCCATATCCCAGAAGTTCAGGCCCGGCCCGTAGAAAGGGTTACGGTTTGCGTTGCCGGTTGTACCGTTCGGCGCTATGGTGAATGCGTTCGGATTGAGCCAGTAGTTCTGCAGTCCGCCAATGGTATTGTTGCGCGGGTTGTGGTTGATTTGGAGCGGCTGGCCGGTCAACTGGCCGTGAGCCGGGTTGGCATAATACGCGTCCGGATACGACCACTGCAGCTCATTATACCCAAGGCTGTACACCTCAACCGGGAAACCACTCTGGAAGGTTCCGATTCCCGTAAGATTCCAGCCGTCCGTTAGCGCCCGGAAGTGATGTCCGTACTTGTAGAAGGGCAGCGTGTACACGAAGTTCAGTACCAGCCGCTGCGGCGCATCGTTGGCCGAAGGCCCGTAGTTCTGCGCCACGTTGAAATTGTTGATTCCAGGTCCGTTGAACGAACTGTTCTCGAGGCTGGAGGTGTAATCAAAGTAGCGGGACCACGTATAAGCGACTCCCAACTGCAAGCCATTGCTCATACGCCGCTGCAGCGAAGCCTGAAGCGAGTTGTAGTTGGAACTGTAATCTGTCGCCTGAATTCCAGGCTGACCAATCACGCTTGTAGCCGCACCGAACTGGAAGGTCGCCCCGCCTGTGCAATCGTCGAGGAAGAAATCGCTGGTGCAACCCATCGCCACGGCGGCTGGGTTGATACCTGGGAACTGGCCTGCCGGATTAAGGTTGTAAGCGCCGAGAAGATGCCGCCCGATGCTCCCCACATAGCCGACCTGCGCAACCATCGACTTTGAGATCTGATATTGCACGTTGAAATTAAAGTTCGTCGTCCGCGGCGGCTCCATGTTAAACGACTCCACATTCATGTTGAAACCGAGCGGCTCGAAAGGAGCGAAACTCGGAGACGTGCCGGGTTTCGGCGGAGAGAACGGGAACGGACTGGCGCCCGCTGCAACCACCGGAATCCCGCCAATCGCAGCCGTATTTTGAGAGATATAAGGGTTGACGAAATTGGGCGGCGCACCCGACTGTCCCGCTCCATTCGTGGTCAACGAGAATGGCGGGTTGGCCAGGGTCTGCAGTGCGGTCTCTTCTTCGTAGCGGTTGTAGTAAATACCGATGCCGCCGCGAATGCTGAGGTTATGCATGTCGCCGGGGCTCCACGCAAAACCGAAGCGTGGGGCGAGACTCTTGTAGTCGATATGGGGACCACCGTAGATCGTCATTCCACGATCTCCAGGGAAAACCACTCCCAGAGGAGCTGTTGGAAATACTGTGGACTGCTCCCCAGGAATGAAGTTCGACATGACCTCGCCACCATCGTAGAGGTTCTTGTAAGGCGTTTCGATATCCCACGCCAGACCCATGGTTAGCGTAAGGTTCGGCCGGACTTGCCACTGATCCTGTCCGTAGGAATAGTATTCGCGACCGCGTGCCCGAATGATCGAACCGCTGCCCTGGGTGTAGCTATCGGGAACACCCAGCAGAAAGTCGGCTCCCGGATTGCCAGTGGTGAAGATACCCGACCCATTATATGCAAAGTTCCCATTCAGATTGTTGTAGAAAGGATTGTTGATTTCCAACCGATCCATGTTGAAACCGAACTTCAGGGTGTGGTGCCCTGCCACTTTGCTGAAGTTGTCCACCACCTGGTAAGTGTTCTGAATTCGGGGCTGCGGCCCGTTCGAACTGAATCCGAGCTCGAAATATCCCGTAACATTCATGATCGGCAGCTGCTGATACTGAGGCGCCTGAGTGCTGCTGATGCCCGTGAACCCGTAACTGGCCGGATTAATTGTTTGTTGGGGATCTACGGCAACGAAGTTGAAGCGCAGGTATCCAAATCGAGCTTCGTTCAATGTGGTTGGCGAGAAGGTGTGGGTCCAGGAAACAGTGTCCTGATAGGTATGCCGTTGGTTCGTCTCAGTGAAACCCGGAACGGTTGCACCGGTGAACGGGAGGCTCTCAATATCCGGGTGGTTCTGGTACAAGCCATAGAACCAGAGTGCGTCCCTATCCGAGATCCTTTCGTCGATACGGCCAAGATACTGGTCTGTCTTGCCAGCATCGGTTGGATTGAACTGATAAAGATTGTTCGCCGCGTTTGGCAGAGGGACAAACTGATTCATGAGCTTTAGAGCTAACGGACTAAGGTCCTGAGTGGGAATCACCCCTGTGCTAAACAGATTCGCATAGGTCAGAGGAGTTGCCCCGCCAGGCTGACACCGTGTCCCGCCGCTCGCCGGGCAAGGTGAAGCGCTGTCGCCGTACATTGCAAACGGGATCGGATTTGTGGAAGTCGGCAAGGTTGCGTCTGCCGAGAAGTTTCCAGTCCTTTCGGCGGCGCTGAAAACCGTCGGTGCCGTATACCCCTCCGGCACAACGTTTCGGGTTCCCTGGTAGGAGAAGAAGAAGAAAGTGTGGTCCTTGATGATCGGCCCGCCGATCGTGCCACCAAACTGGTTCTGGTGGAACGGGGCTGCCGTACTTTCAAACCAGCTCTTCGCATCCAGGAAGGTATCTCGATAGAACTCGAACACATCGCCGTGGAACTGATTGGTGCCATTCTTAATCGCGGCGTTCACGATGGCTCCGGAGTTGCGGCCGTATTCCGGATTCAAGGTGCTGGTGACCATGCTGAACTCGCCGATCGCGTCCGGGCTGGGAACCACCAACGGGGTGTTCAGCGATGTGTCGTTCGAATCAGTTCCATTAATCAAGAACGAATTCTGCTGAGTTTCGGAACCATTCGTCGAATAGGCGCCGACTCCGAACCGGTCCGAAGACGCCATTACACCCGGCTGCAATTGCATCAACTGCGTCCAGTTACGACCATTCAGAGGGATGTCCACGATCTGATTGCCGGTAACGACCGTTCCCAACTGCATACTGGTGGTTTCGACCTGGGAAGGATTCGCTTCCACCGTAATCGTTTCGCTCGTCGCGCCCAATTCCATCGATACTTTTAAATCGTAGACTTGGTCGAGGTCGAGGTGAATATTCGCTGCCGTGAAGCTCTTAAAGCCGGACTTTTCGGTCCTGACCGTATAGTCGCCGATCGGCAGTTGAAGAAACTCGAACAATCCGTCCTTGCTGGAAGAGGCGGTATAGCTGATACCTGTGCCTTGATTCGTAGCGGTCACCTTCGCACCGGGGACGACAGCACCCGAGGGGTCAACTACGGTACCGCGTATCTTGGCATAGAGGTTATCGGCGTGGGCTGTAGAGAAGCTGATGGCTACAAAAACGAGGGTAAGGGCTAACGGTAGAGCCGCAAATCCAAGGCGGGACTTCATGAAGGGCGCCTCCCAAGAGAGAAAATCCAAGTTTTTCGTCGACTAGTCGCTGGAAATAACACTACACGCTGGTAGTCGAACCTCTGGTTGGAGCAACTCACATTCCAACCTCCCATTTGCTTGTAATGTATTGTTATGTAATGGAGATAGAGTGTTATGTTTATAGCCTCTAACCTAGGCGTTAGACGGGTTTACATAGGTTTCCTATGAGAGTTTGTAGGAAACCACCCCTTGGCGCGGCGAGCTTTCGGATTTTCTACAACAAAGAAAGCTTTGGGGGCCCAGGCTAGTGTTTCATTACGGTAGCCGCCACGTCGCTTCAACACTGCTCCAAATGGGCCGACATTTTCTGATCCCCGACCCAGAATCCCAACTGCTTGTCGGGCGAGGCACGAATTCCTCCTGCTACAATCAGCCATCCGTGACCACAATCTCCAAGAGGCCTTTGAAGGAACGCCCGCGACGAGCGGGGTGGAGCGCTGAATCCAAGCCCGCGGATTGTGTGCCAATGCTCGATCTGCAACGGCAATATCGGCAGATTCGAGGTCAGGTGCTGGCTGCGATCGAACGCGTCTGTTCGTCACAGAAATACATTTTGGGTGCGGAGGTCGAGGGGTTCGAGCGGGAACTGAGCGAGTATTGCGGCGCAAAGGATGCGGTGGGCTGCGCCTCCGGCACGGACGCTTTGTGGCTGGCACTGCTTGCCGCCGGCGTCCAGCCGGGCGATCAGGTTCTTACCACTCCGTTCAGCTTTTTCGCCTCGGCCAGCGCCATTGTGCGCGCGGAAGCGCGACCCGTGTTCGCCGATATCGATCCACAGACATTTAATCTTGATCCGGAACATGCTGAACTGTTCCTGAATAGCGGCCGACGTGACAGACTTAGGGCCCTGCTTCCGGTCCATCTTTACGGACAATCCGCGGACATGGATCAATTCCAGGAACTGGCGAAAAGCCATCACCTGGCGCTGATCGAGGATGCCGCTCAGGCCATCGGTGCGCGTTGGCGAGGGTCGCGTGCTGGATCGATGGGAGCGTGTGCTGCGTTCAGCTTTTATCCCACTAAGAATCTGAGCGCCTACGGGGATGCCGGGGCAGTCACGACGAATGATGCGGGAATGCCGGCGCACCTGCAGCGACTGCGGAATCACGGCAGCCCCAGCCGTTACGTGCATGAGGAATTCGGAGCCAACAGCCGTCTCGACGCCATTCAGGCGGCGATTCTTCGAGTGAAGCTGAAATACATAGAAGAATGGAACAACGCACGCCGCTTACGCGCTGAGCGCTACGACCAACTTTTCACCGAAGCTGGTCTGCTGGCACGAAACGCACAACCGGAGAACAGCGCGCCAATCCGTACGCCGTATACCTCCCCATCTGCACATCACGTTTTTCATCAGTATGTGGTGCGCGCTTTTCGCCGCGATGAGTTGCGCGAATTCCTCGCTGCGCGGCAGATCGGGACCGAGGTTTACTATCCCATCCCGCTGCACATGCAGCCTTGCTTTGTATATCTTGGCTACCGGGAAGGGGACTTTCCTGAAGCTGAGCGGGCGGCCAGGGAAGTACTCGCGCTGCCGATGTTTCCGGAACTGACCGAGCAGGAACAGAAGTGGGTGGTTAAGAGCATCGCGGACTTTTACTGCTGATCGTTATTGTGATTACGCAGAATTACGATTATGCAGAATTACGACTATGCAGAAGTTGATATTGTGCCGATCTTAATTTGTCTTGCTTAGGGCTGATCCTATTAATGCTGGTCCTATTAATGGTGGCCCTGGCCAATTCTGGCCGCTGCTGGTAACTTTACCCGCCGATTGCGCATCCTCTTTATAGATAAAACCTGCTGGAGTGCCTGGATGAAACTTTTCGCGACAGCTGCGGCAATTTCCTTTCTTGTTTTTGTGGCTTTTGCTCTGAGCACCAAGGCTGCGCAGAGCGAAGAAAGCCGCAAACCTGTTCTGGTAGAGCTGTTCACCTCAGAAGGGTGCTCGTCGTGCCCGCCTGCCGATGTGCTCCTGCAAAAGCTGGTTGAGCTGCAACCCGTGCCCGGAGCGGAAATCATCGCTATGGAAGAACATGTGGATTATTGGAATCACGACGGATGGGTGGACCCTTTCTCGTCTCCGGAGTGGACCGAGCGCCAGCAAGTATATGTAGACCTGACCAAGAGCGAGCCTGCCACGCCCGAACTCGTGGTCGATGGCCAAACTCAGTTGGTTGGCAGCGACGGACCCAAGGCGCTGAGTGAAATCGAGAAGGCATCGCGAGTGCCGACGACAGAAGTGACGATCACTTCCGCGCCCGACAAGAATTCGCGGCGAATTTCGGTTTCGGTTGGGAACATCCCGGAAAACCTTGGCAAAGATGTTGCAGAAGTATGGATGGCCGTGACTGAAGACGGATTGCACTCGCAAGCGACGGCGGGAGAGAACAAGGGGCGCGCACTGACTCACGTTGCCACAGTGCGCTCTCTGCACAAACTGGGAACTGCCGATGCGCAGAAGCCGGTTGCGTTCAGCGGGAATACCGAGGTGAAAATTAACTCGCATTGGAACGCGGCGAACGTGCGGGTGGTCGTGTTTGTGCAGAGAAAGAAGAGCCGGGCGATTCTTGGCGTGGGCAGTGTGAAGCTGGAAGGCTAGGACGCGGGACACACGGCCTTCGACTCATCAAGACTGCATTGGAAGGTAAGATGCAGCAAGGCTTTTGTTCCCCCGCCGCGCTCGTAGGTCGGCCTCTTACCAGTTTTGTCAAACTCAAAGTGGTCGACACCGCTCAGAGCCTTGACTACGCTCGCGGCGTCTGGGCGTCTCCCAGCATCGGCCTCGACGATCGATGTACGTTCCTTCCGCACGCCGCCGCCAGAAGGAAAAAAGCCGAACATAATGCGAGTAGTACCGCTCGATTCATCGATGGCTCCGTTCCACTACCTGGGCGTTCTGTGGCGGGTAGCTGTGATCTATCAAGACGTTGTACCCACCGAAGCGCGGCTGATAGGTGGAGCGTAACCGAGACTACCATGCGGGCGGTGGAGGTTGTAGTGCTCCAGCCAGGGTAAGAGTTGCTGATCGCGTTCTTCTGAGTTGCGGTAGTGGCGAACGTAAGCCCACTCGCGCAAGGCGGTTTGGATGAAGCGTTCGGCCTTGCCGTTGGTGCGCGGAGTGTAGGGACGTGTGAAGCGGTGCTGGATGCCGAGTTCAAGGCAAGCAGCGCGAAAGTGGCGGGAGCGATAGCAGGAACCGTTGTCGGTGAGCAGGCGGCGAATGGGGATGCCGAGCTGGGCATAGAAGGCGACGCCGGCCTGCAGAAAGGCGATGGCGGTTTGGTTTTGCTGGTTGGGCAGCATGCGGGAGAAGGCGAGGCGGGAGTGATCGTCGATGGCGACGTGCAGCGCCTGCCAGCCGGCGAACTGAGGGCGGCCGCGACGGCGGCCGTCGCCGCGAATAGAGACCTGCTGATAACGAGTCATGCCCTTGATATCGAGGTGGAGCAGATCGCCGGGAGCGGGATGTTCGTAACGCACGACGGGCGGAGCGGGATGGAGATGACGCCAGCGGTTGAGATGAGCGCGCCGAAGAATGCGGCTGACGGTGGCGGCGCTGAGGTGAGTGGATTGGGCGATCTGATAGGCGGGCTGCAACTGGCGGCGCAGTGCGATGACCTGCGCCGTCAACTCCGAGGAGGTTTGGCGCGGGCAACGGAGAGGCCGCGAAGAACGATCGCGCAATCCAGGCAAGCCCAAGGTGCGGTAGCGGCGAAACCACTTCGCAGCGGTTTTTCGGCTGACCTGGAAGGCGGCTGCAGCCGCCTTCAATGTCAGCCTCTCCATCATGATCTTATGGGCTAAAGCCTCTCGACAGCGAAAACTAAGTCGGGCATTCTGGTGAAGGTCCATCCGATCGACTCCTGGGAAGCGGATTGGTCAGCACCATCAGCTTCTCCGGTCTTGCTCGAATGGACTATTCACTTCTTGGGAACAACGTGTTGAAAGACCACAGGTAGCCCACCCTTTGCTTCCGTCGCAAAGGGTGGGAATTCCCGACTAACGCTCACTAGAGGTTCTTGCTTTTCATCTCTCCCAGGCAAACGGCCGACAGCAACTCGCCGCTACGGGCAGGCGCAAGTTAACGGGCGAATGTATGTGGGACAGGCCGCACAGTAAGTGTAGTTAACTGTATGGCAGTTAACATCGGTGGCAGCCGCTGCCGCCATGTTAAGCGTAGATTCGTCCAAATCTCGCAGAGTCACTTTGTTGATCGCCAGTTTCTTTAGTTTTTTCACGGTAATCCTCCGGTTGCAGGTGTTGTTGAAAGGTTCGTGTTTTAGGTGGGCTGCATGGGAAAGAGTGTGTTCCGGCCATCGAGCTATGTCAAGGTAAATCCCATATCTAGTTGAATGTAAATCTAACTTAGATCGAGGATAGGTCAGCCGTAGCGGAGATGCCTCGGCGTGTAGTGTGAGTTAGGTTGCCTGACTAACTAGGCCGGTTACCCGCGATGGCGCCGCTTCGCCGACGGCGTTGGTTCCTTTTGCTCGCCGGGGGCAAGCACCCGCCGCACAATCGGCGTATTCAGTTTGTACTTGCGCTCGATCATATTCCCGTCTGCATCTTTGACGTGAAGAATGAAAACCGGCAGCGTTCCTTCCTTGTCGAAATTTTCGGTGGTCACGGTGATCGGAAGAAATCCGTTCAGGCCATGTTCGCGATAGGCGGTTTCGTAGCGGTGCTTGTGCGTGTTCCAGGTGAATACGCGGATCTGGTCGTAATCATAAGGCGAGCCGTCGTGCGGCTCGGTAAAGGCGCAGAGATATTGGGAGACGCTTTTGTCGCTGCCTGCTTTACCGGTGTCTTCTTTGTCAGGATCCTGTTTGTTAGGATCCTGGACCGTGTCGAGAACGAAGAAGGCGACGAAGCGCTGGCCTTCGGCGTATTGCGCGATGTCGAGCGGAGCGTCGACATCCACCATGCGCGCCAGCACCCAGCCAACGCGGTTCTCGGCGTCGCGAACGAGCCACCAGTCTTCGAGCACCGGGCCAGCTTCCTTTTTGCCGGGCCTCGGCAAGGCTACGGCTCCTGCTTTCTCAGCGGTGGAGCGCTTCAGGATGGACACTTTTGCGCCTGACGTGAGTTGATACAAATGCTCGGTTTCGCGGCCTGGGCTCAGATGAAGATTCGTGTCATTGCGGAGCACGCCGGGAGCCTGCACGGGATCGGAGAGATTGTCTTTGGTAAGTTGCTGCAGCGCATCGTAGGTTTTCTGGTTGACCAGGAAGCGGTCTTCGATCCAGCCCTCGACTCCCGCGGCAGTTCGTACTTTGGCGAAGCGCTTTTCGTGGTCGATGACTTCGACGCGCTCACCGTTCTTCACGGTGGCGACGCGGTTGTAGATGGTTGCGACCTGGTCGCGAAGCGTGGCTTGCACCGCAGAAACATAATTGATTTCGAGCACGCGGTGACGGCCGGGATTGCAGGCTGAAACAGCCAGGATAGCGGCTGCGGCAAGGGTGTTTAGAAAAATCCTTCGATGGAAGTTGGCGGAATAAAAAGGAAAATGCTTCACAATGACGGTGGCACGCTCACTGGATGGTTCCACTTTCACTATACCGCTTCGATACGCTGGATTTCAGGCACGAAAGTTTAGGCATTGTGTACCACCAGGGGAGGGCTGCGGCTGTCGCGCAGCCCACGATTCGGTTAACATTATCAATAGGATATTCGGAAGTGGACTTCGCGATTTGCATACCAAGGAATACTGACCTTTTAATGATCATGAAAAAACGATTTCAGAACCGATTTGCCGTTTTGTTAGTAGCTTTTGCCCTTTTGGCTTCATATGCTCTCGCGCAGCGGGAGGGAAATCCCGCGCTTCGTCCGCCGAAGGGTGCGCAGGTAGCGATTGTGGTGTTCGAGGATCTCCAGTGCCCGGATTGCCGGCGCGCTACGCCGCTGGTGGAAGAAGCTTCAAAGACGTACAAGATTCCAGTCGTCTGGCACGACTTCCCGCTGCCGTTTCACAGCTGGTCGTATGACGCAGCCGTAATGGGCCGCTTCTTCGACGCACACTCAAAGGCGGTGGGCAATGAATTCCGCGACTACATTTTTGCCAACCAGTTGGAGATCACGCCGCAAAACCTGCGCGGCTACGCCGAGAAATTCGCGAATGAACACAAAATCGACCTGCCATTTGTGATCGATCCAGATGGCAAGTTCGCGGCGGAGGTGAATGCCGATAAAGAACTGGGCAAATCGATCAAGCTGGAACACACGCCTACGCTATTTGTGGTCAGCAACAAGCGCACGGGGAAACCGTTTGTTGAGGTGGTGGACCGGAGCCAACTTTACGCGCTGATTGATGAGATGATGAAGGACTGACTACCGAGAAACGCCCTCGGCTTCTTCGGTGAGCACTCCGATCAAATGCCGGCGTACCAGGCATAGCCGCCTTCTGGAGCTGCCGAGCCGAGACCCTTGCCAAACTTTTTTAGATCGTCGGTGACGGTCAGGCGCGTGATGAATTTCACGCTCTTGTAGCCCAACTGGCGGGCCACCCGCAAGCGCAGCGGCCCACCGTTGCCCACGGGGAGATCATCGCCGTTCATCCCATAAGTAAGGAAAGTTTGCGGATGCATGGCATCGGCCATGTCGATGCTCTCCCACCAGTCGGGCTCGATCGAATAATAGACAACGTATCTGGCCTGTGGGAGAACTGCTACGGTTTCCAGAACGCGGGAGAGAGGTACGCCGTGCCATTCTGCGATGTAAGACCAGCCCTCTTCGCATTGGATCATCGTGATCTGGCTGCGCGACGGGTAGCTTTTAATCTGATCAAGAGAGAACGAGGCGGGACGCGCGACCATGCCATCGACAACCAGGCGCCAGTCGGCGAATCCTCCGGCCTGAAGGCGTTTGTATGCGTCGTTCAGCGGCGCCATTTCGTTGGGAAACGGGGGTTTTGAAATCTGGCTGCGCGAGAACTCCCGCGCCAACGAATGCCTCGTGAGCAGGCGCTGCGAAGCATAGGTCAGGGTTTCGCCGAGGCCGTAGATGCCGCCGTGATCGGGCGGGATGAGCCCATATTTTTGGGCGATGCGCGCGGCCACTCCCAGGCCTGCCACGCCCGCCGTGGCCGCGAGTCCCGTGGTGATCAGCTTGCGGCGCGAGAGTTTGCGGCGTGAATGCTCGCCGAGGGAATGATCGCTGACTGAGTGCTCGTTGGGAGAATGTTCGCTCATGTGCGCTCCATCCGAGTATCGGCTCGGCCCGTGACCATGGCTCGCATGCGCCTCCAGAATCCGGCCAGAAAAATCATCACGATGTGGACCAGCAGGAAGAGGACGAGAGCAATGGTGACGAAGAAATGGAGGGTGCGCGCCGATTGCTGGCCTCCGAGTACATTGACGCTAGCCGGAAACGCTGAAACGAACGCGGGAGACATCGCCAGTCCGGTCCAAATCACGAAGGGAAACAGAACGAAGATCACGAAGAGATAACTGAGTCGTTGGAGAAAATTGTATGACCACGCTTCTTCTTCGCTCGGCCGCCGGAAGCGTAGGTGGCTAAAGATCGACTTCACGAACGCCCGCCATGACAGATCAGCCTTATTCGGAAGCAGGTTTTTTCGGAAGTGTCCGGCAAACAATCCCCAGATCGCATACAGCAGGCCGGTCAACACCACGATCCAGGCAGCCTGGAAATGTAGATAGCGGCTCCAGCCATTCTGGTCCGGAAGAACATATCCGTAGCCCGTGGGCACCAAATTCCGTGAGGCAGGGATCGGCAGTTTGAACAACGGTTTAGTCAAATCGTTGCCGGTCTCGCCCCAATAGAAGCGAGGGTGAGAGATCACAATTTCAAGGCCGGTGATGAGCAGGGCAAAAAAGCACAGAGTGGTGATCCAGTGAGTGACGCGGACAAGGACGGAATGCCGCGAACGAACCGTCATAGTTGGGACGGCTGAGGCAGCAGTTGGAACACAGGCGGCGTCGCGCACGCGGAAATGGTAGCACGTGGAACGGAGAATAATGTGGCAGCCGGACCTGTAAGCCGAATTCTGTCCGCGGGATTGCTCCCGCTGGACGGCCATTCCTCTGGGCCGCGCATTGCTGCGCGGCTCTAGCGACCTACCCGAAGGTTTGACGCACCGAGCCGGCACGTGCCGAAACCTGACTCGCGAGAACCAGGTTTCGAGCTTCCTCCCTATTTGGTCTTGCTCCGTGTGGGGTTTGCCCTGCCCGCTGCATTACTGCCGCGGCGGTGCGCTCTTACCGCACCTTTTCACCCTTACCCTTATCCGAAGATTCGGGCGGTATGTTTTCTGTGGCACTTTCCGTCGAGCGAACTTGAATTCGCCCTCCCGGACGTTATCCGGCACACTGCTCTGTGGAGTTCGGACTTTCCTCTCCCGGCATCCGAAGACGCTGGAAGCGGCCGTCCGGTCCAGCTGCCGGATCGAATTATATTTGATATGGACGGCGGGCGTTTAAAATTGCCGTGCAAGACATTTGTGGTGCTTCAAACTCTACGGCGGGTGAATGGCTTTTGGCAGAGCAGTTCAGCAGCCAGGACGATAATGACGTCTTCGGGTTCATTCTCGAGGAGATCGATAGCGTTCCAGAACTGGAAGCCTTGTTGTTGCTTTGGCATAGTTCGCCCACCCCCTGGACGCCTGTGGACTTGGCGAAACGCCTTTATGTGAGCCCCGAGGTGGCCGGTAAGCTGCTGATCGACCTGACCAGAAAAAAATTGCTTACTGCTGTTCCTAATCAACCAGGATCCTATTGTTGTGAAGCGAAATCACAGGAGCAGAATCAGGTGATCGCCCGCATCGATGAGATCTACCGGCGCGAAATAGTGCGCGTCTCTACGCTGATTCATTCGAAGCCATCGTCGGCGGTGCGTGATTTTGCCCGAGCTTTTCGGTTCACGAAGGGGAAAGAATGATATGGGCGCTGTAGTGTATTGTCTGGGCGCCCTGACGAGTCTCGCCTGCGCAGTGCTGCTGCTGCGGGGATATTCGCGGGGATTGAAAAAACTGCTGTTGTGGAGCGGATTATGCTTCCTTGGGCTGGCTCTGTCAAACCTTCTAACCTTCTTGGATTTGGTGGTATTTCCACAAGTTGATCTCTATCTCTTGCGGCTAGGATCCGCCCTGATCGCTATGGCATTGTTACTGTACGGGCTGATTTGGGAAAGCCAGTGACCTAAATGATCGTCTCATTCTTGCTCGGCGCGCTTTCTGCATTTTCCTTCACGGCGGGAGTATTTTTTCTTAAGTTCTGGCGGGACACTCGCGATTTCTTCTTCCTTGCTTTTGCAGCATTCTTTTTTATAGAAGGGGTGAATCGGGTGGCACTCCTCTTTTTTGCCCACCCGAACGAAGGCAGCCCCTGGATCTACATTGTGCGGCTGCTTGCATTGCTGCTGATTCTGGGAGCTATTCTTCGCAAGAATTACGGCTACGAAAAGTAAGAGTCGGTCAGCCCCGTTTCCGACTGCTAGACTTATACAATTGGAAGACTCCCCTGCCGAGGGGAAAATCTCAGGCGCACCGCTGAGCCAATGAACATAGCCGAGGCCATCCGAATCGCGCTGAAGTCGCTGTGGGCGAACAAACTGCGCTCAGTGCTGACCCTGCTGGGCGTGGTGATTGGAGTGGCCGCGGTGATTGCCGTGGTGACGTTCGTCTCCGGCATCAACGATTATGTGGCGCAGAAGGTGTTCAACCTGGGCGCCGATGTGTTCATTATTTTCAAAGTCTCGCCGGCCGTGACCAATGTGGATAAGTATCTCGAAGGGGAGAAGCGCAAGAAGCTGACGATGGAGGATTACCAGGCCGTCGCCGCTGCATGCAGGCATTGCGAACTGATTGCCGCCTCCACACGGAATGAAACAGGCACGGTGAAGTATGAAGGGCAATCCATCAGCGATACGACTGTGCGCGGTATGACGCCGGGGATGGGGACGATCCTCGACGTGGATCTGGCTGCGGGACGCATGTTCAACGACACGGAGGTGGACAATCGATCGCCGGTTGCGGTGATCGGAAACGATATTGTGGAACACCTGCTGCAGGGGGCTGATCCGCTGGGCAAGGAAATCCGAGTGGATGGATGGCCTTATACCGTGATTGGCGTGGCCAAGAAGAAGGGATCGACGCTGGGGCAGAGCGCCGATAATTTTGTGATGATTCCGATCAGCGCAAGCATGAAGCAGTACGGCTCCCACGATGACACGTTGAGGATTTGCGGGAAGGCTGCGAGCGGAGGCGTGCCGTTGAATGAGGCGATCGACGAGGCCCGGGCGGCATTGCGAGCGCGGCGCCACGACCCTCCGGGAGGCGACGATAGCTTCGATATTGAAACCAACGCCAGCCTGCTGGGCATCTGGACCAGCTTCAGCCAGACTTTTTTTCTTGCCACCATCGGCATTGCATGTATTTCGCTGGTGGTCGGCGGCATTGTGATCATGAATATTATGCTGGTGGCTGTCACGGAGCGTACGCGCGAGATTGGCATTCGCAAAGCGCTGGGCGCCCGGCGTGACGATGTGCTGCTGCAATTCTTGGTGGAAGCGGTGACGCTCGCGCTTGTGGGCGGAGCGATTGGAGTATTGTCTGGAGTGGCGGTTGCGGAAACCGTGACCTTGCTGATTGGGATGCCCTCGTCGATCAAATTATGGGCGGTTGCGGCAGGGCTGATTGTTTCCGCCAGCGTGGGAGTGTTTTTTGGCGTGTACCCCGCGCGGAAGGCTTCGAAGCTGGATCCGATTGTTGCTTTGAGGTTTGAAACCTGAAGATCGGGCAATTGGACGATTGAGTCATTGTGCGATTCAGTCATTGGGCGATTGAAAGCCGGAGCATAGGTACAAATCACTCGATCACTCAACCACACAATCACTGAATTCCTATGATTCACAAGGAAGAATTCCGTGAGATTGTGCAGATGGCTACGGACACGATCCGCAGCAACAAACTGCGCTCGGGCCTGACTGTGCTGGGAATTGTCATTGGCGTGGCGATGGTGATCGGCGTCTCTTCGATTGGACGCGGACTAGACGAGAATGTGCGGGACATGGTCGCCAGTGTTGGTTCAGACAATATCTTCGTCTACCATCTCGATCCGCTCACTTTTGGGCGACCGACGGAAGAAATGCGGACGCGCAAGAAACTAACCTTCGAAGATGCTGAAGCGATCAAGCAGTTGCCGCACGTGAAGGCGGTTTCCGCGGGCCTGCGCTACTTTCGCCCCGAGCTTGGGGTTGGGACTTTCGCGGTGAAATATAAGGACCGCAAAGTGAAAAACACAATTCTCGAAGGAGATACGGCGTCGGTGAAAGATGTTTACGACCTGCCGATGGCCGCGGGAAGATGGTTTACCGAAACCGACGATGAGCGCCACGCCGACGTGATTGTTCTTGGTCATGACACGGCGGAAGAATTGTTTCCGCTGGAGAATCCGCTGGGTAAAGAGATCAATATCGATGGGCGATTGTTTGGGGTAGTGGGAACGCTGGATAAGATCAAATCGGTTTTCAGCGGCGGGAAGGATCCGAACGACAACCGCATCTTTTTCCCGCTGACGACTTTTCGAACGCTGCACCCGGAAGTCAAAGATCATTGGATCACTGCGAAAGCCACCTCTCACGACGATATTCCCAAAGCGATCGATGAAATTCGCCAACTCATGCGCAGGCGACGCAGGGTTGCGCCCGACAAGCCAGATAATTTTGCGGTCTTGACGACGGATTCGATCTCTGATGTATGGAACCAGCTGACGGGCATGTTGTTTGTCGGGGTGTTTGCGATCTCGAGCGTAGGCCTGCTGGTGGGTGGAGTGGGCGTGATGAACATCATGCTGGTGAGCGTCACGGAGAGAACTCGCGAGATCGGAGTGCGCAAGGCGATTGGCGCGCGCAAACGCGATATTCTTTTGCAGTTCACGCTGGAGGCGATAATTCTGACTGCGGCAGGAGGAGCGATTGGGATTCTGCTGGGCGCAATTGTCGTCTTTGGCATTCCCCAAATCTGGCCTTCCCTGCCCGCGCGAATGTCGACGTTTTGGACAATCTTTGGTTTTACTTCGGCGGCCGCAGTCGGGCTGATCTTTGGTATTTATCCTGCGTGGAAGGCGGCAAACCTTGATCCCATTGAGGCGCTGCGCTACGAATAGGTCGCTTCGCGCCCACGCATGATGCACATCATCCTGTCCGCAGTTCAGATCGTCGCAGTCATCGGTATTATTTCCAGTTCGCTCTATTACATTCTCTGTATTTGGAGCGCGTCGGCCTTCTTGCGGAAGGCGCAAGCATCACGACCAGAGCCTTCCAGTTTTCCGCCCGTATCGATTCTCAAGCCGCTTAAGGGAATTGACCCAGAAATCTATGAAAGCTTCCGCAGCCATTGCCTGCAGGATTACCCGGAATACGAAATTATTTTCGGCGTGAGCGATGCAGGCGATCCGGCGATCGAGAGCGTCCGCAAGCTGCAAGAGGAATTTCCGGAGCGCAGAATTCAACTTGTGGTGTGTTCGAAGATTCTGGGCGCGAATGTAAAGGTCAGCAATCTCGTGCAGATGTTGCCGGAGGCAGGGTACGAATATTTGATTGTGAACGATAGCGACATCCGGGTTGAAACCGATTACTTGCGCCGAGTCACTGCCCCCTTGGCCGATCCGCGAGTGGGCATGGTCACGTGCCTCTACCGGGGAGTCTCCGGCAAGACATTGGGATCCCGGCTTGAGGCGTTGGGCATCAGCACGGATTTCTGCGCGGGGGTGCTGGTGGCGCGGCAGATTGAGGGTGGCATTCGTTTCGGACTTGGATCCACGCTGGCATTTCGGCGCGGCGAACTGGAAAAAATCGGAGGGTTCGCCACGATTCTGGATTATCTTGCCGATGATTACGAGCTGGGCCAACGCATCTCTGGTCTGGGCACGAAAGTAGAGCTTTCCGAGGTTGTGGTTGAAACTTATCTTGCCCCATACCGTTTGAAAGATTTTTTCTCGCACCAACTTCGCTGGGCGCGGGGCGTGCGCGATGTTCGCAAGGGTGGGCACCTCGGACTGGCTTTCACCTTCGGAATTGCGTGGGCTCTGCTCGCAGTGGCCGCGAGCGCAGGAGCGCGGTGGTCACTCGCCGCACTGGTTTTCACTTTGTTGCTTCGCTGGGCGGCGGCCTTCGCTATAGGCTGGAGAGTACTGCGGGACCCGCAAGTTCCGAAGTTTGGCTGGCTAATTCCCTTACGAGATTTGTTTGCCGCCGCCGTCTGGTTCGTCAGTCTGGCGGGAAACACGGTGACGTGGCGGGGCGATCACTTTCGCCTGGAGCATGGCAGGCTTACGCGAATTGTTTCTTAGAAGGTCAGGCGCCTGCCACTCAGGCATGAGCCGACACCACGTGTTGATCGCGGCTGTGATCGAGAACGGAACGTACTTTTCCAGCAAGTTGTTTGAGAGTGAATGGCTTCTGCAGGAAATTGTGTTCCACGCTCACGACTTTGTGGTCGAGCACCGTTTGCCCGGCGTAACCGGACACAAACAAAACACCGGTTTCGGGACGAACCGCAGCCAACTCCGTGGCGAGTTGCCCTCCGCTGAGATTGGGCATAACTACATCGGTCACCGCGAGGTGAATCGCAGAGCCGTAGGAGTTGGCGATGGCGAGCGCGTGGCGGCCATCTCTTGCTTCCAACACAGTGTAACCGCGAAGGCTTAGGAACTCGGCAGTGGCCTGGCGCAAGGAATCTTCGTCTTCCACCAGAAGCACAGTTTCATTTCCGCCCGATATTCTATCCAGCGATTGATCGGCGTTTTCGATGATGGCGGCGGCGCGCTCCTGAACACACGGCAAATAGACTCGGAAGACCGTGCCCATTCCCTGTTCGCTGTAAGCCCAGACGAATCCGTGATTCTGTTTGACGATTCCGTAAACGGTCGCGAGGCCGAGGCCGGTGCCTTTGCCTGAGGGCTTGGTGGTATAGAAAGGCTCGAAAATGTGGGGAAGGTGTTCGGCTGGGATGCCAGTGCCGGTGTCGGATACGGTGAGGACGGCGTAGCGCCCGGTTGGAATCGCGGCTTTTTTGGAGAGCGCATAGGGTTCATCCAGATACGCATTCGAGGTCTCAATGGTGCAACGGCCACCCTGCGGCATCGCATCGCGCGCGTTGGCCGCCAGGTTCATCAGGATCTGCTCGATCTGCACGGGATCAAAGCGAATCCTGCCCATTTTTTCTCCCGGAATGAAGCGCAGGTCGATGTCTTCTCCGATAAGCCGGTTGAGAGTCTTGACGATTCCGGCGGCGACCGGATTGAGTTCGCCGACACGCAGCGCCTGCGGCTGGTTGCGGCTGAAGGCAAGCAACTGCCGGGTCAACTCAGCCGCCCGCCGCGCGGCGGATAATATTTCTTGCAGACGGTTTTGGGTAGTGCTGCCTGGGACCACGGAATCCATGGCGAGTTCGGAATAGCTGGTGATGATCGTGAGCAGATTGTTGAAATCGTGCGCCACGCCGCCGGCGAGACGGCCAACGGCATCCATTTTTTGCGCCTGCAATAACTGCGCCTCGAGATCGAGCCGTTTAGTCAGATCACGCCCGTTGGAAACAAAATGGGTGATGGTGCCGCCGGCATCCCGGATGGGGCTGATGTTCTCATCGAGGTAGTAGAGTTCGCCGTTTTTCTTCCGGTTGACAAGTATGTTGTGGTAAACGTTGCCGATGCTAATGGTTTCCCATAATTCGCGGTAGATGGCTGGGGGCTGTTGTCCGGAGCTGAGGATGGCAGCAGTTTTGCCGACGGCTTCGAGTGACGAATAGCCGGTCAGTTTTTCGAATGTGGGGTTAACGTATTCGATAACTCCATCGCTGTCGGTGATCATGATGGTGTCGCCGGACTGTTGCACTGCGCAGGAGAGTTTGCGCAGAGACTCCTCGGCCAATTCACGATGCTGCTGGGAGGATTGGAGAGCGAGGGTGCAACGGATTGTCCGTACAAGATTGGCGCCGTTGAGCTGCGATTTTTCCAGCCAGTCCCATGCGCCAGCCTCGATGATTTCGGCAACGGCCTTCTCGTCGGCTGTTTCGGTTAAGACAACGAAAGGAACAGTGCGTCCATCTTGCCGAAGGTCTGAGAGCAATTTTGCGGCAGCAGCGTCTCCGGTTTCGTGCTCAAAAAGGATCAATCCGTAGGCATTGCTCCGGAACATCAGTTTTGCTTCATTGATCGATCGAGCATGGGCGAGTTCCGTGGGCAGACTTCCGCGGTTGCGCTCCAAAATTTCGCGGATGAGAAAGTAATCCTCTTCTTTATTTCCTATCAACAATACCGATAGCGTTGCCGGCGACGCTTCGAGTTTGGGGGAAGTTGACACGAGGCACAATGGCTACATTTTCCACATCGGAGGCACGAGGCTTCCCTCCCGTATTCCAAAGCGCTAATACTGCAACGATTACTTTGTCGGGTTCCGGATTAAGGTCTGGAACCATTTTGGGCAGCTATTAGGCCCATAAGCGCATCACATCATTATGCTTTTCCCCAAAGGGCACAGTATTGGATTGTTAACGAACTCTGAAGTCGTGCGTCTAATGAAAAAGTACAAACTCGGACTTGAAGAATAACGGGGGGAACTTTGAGTTGGGTTCGTGCGTATTGGTAGGAAGCTCTCTCCTGGCCCAACTGTGGGTGGCCAGAGTGCCTCGAAAGGCAGAAATCGTAGGAATTATGGAAACTCAGGCAGTAGTAGAACGAACGATCGTGAACGGCAGCAACGGGCATGTGGAAGAGGTTGTGCGACAGGCTCATGAAGAGCTGAGGCAACTGCTACACCAACGAGCCGAAGTGATGAGGCGGATTGGGACGATTAAGCAGACCATTGCGGGCTTGGCCAATCTTTTTGGCGAAAGTGTTTTGAACGATGAATTGCTCGAACTGGTGGACCGAAAGAGTAACGGGAGACAGCCAGGGTTCACCAAAGCATGCCGGATGGTTCTGATGGATGCGAACCATCCGTTGAGCGCGCGCGAGGTATGCGAGCGGATTCAACAGAAAGCGCCACCGATGCTTGAACGCCATAAGGACCCGATGGCCTCAGTGACCACTGTCCTCAATCGACTAGTGGCTTATGGCGAAGCGAAGGCGGTTTCGCTCGATAATGGGCGCCGAGCGTGGCGGTGGATCGCCGACGCCGAAGACGAGCTGACGGGAAGAGCGCAGTAAATTATCCGGGCGGCAGAAGCATTCCCTTCTCCAGGTGACGGGTGACGTGTGCATACGAAGCCGCGTTCGGATCGTGTGTGACCATCACGACGGTCTTGTGAAAGTCTTCGTTCAATCGCTTCAAAATTTCCAAAATCTCTGTAGCCGAATGGCTGTCCAGATCCCCTGTAGGCTCGTCAGCGAGCAAGAGAGTGGGGTCGCTGACGATCGCCCGCGCTATGGCTACGCGCTGTTCCTGTCCGCCGGAAAGCTGCTTGGGGAGATGGTTCACCCGCTCTTCCAGACCGACCAGCTTTAGCGCGGTCATGACGTGGTCGCGCCGTTGCTGCGAATTCAGTTTCGTGAGGAGCAACGGCAACTCGACGTTCTCGAAAGCCGTAAGCACAGGGATCAGGTTGAAGGTTTGGAAGACGTATCCGATATGCTCGTTGCGCCAATGCGCAGCCTGAGAGTCGCTGAAGCGAAATACATTCTGATTCTGAACCAGCAGTTCACCGGCGGTGGGCCGGTCGATCGCCGCAATCATATTCAGCAGCGTGGTCTTGCCCGATCCGGAAGGCCCCATCAAGGCGAGGAATTCGCCCGCCGCAATATCGATGGAAACGTCGTCAAGCGCCTTCACTTCGAACGCTTCCCGTTTGAAGATTTTGCTAACGTTGCGGGCTTGAACAACTTTCGTTCCGGTAGCAACTTTGTTGGCTTCGGCAACAGTACTCATAAACAATTATCCCTTCACCTTGATTGAATCTCCATCTTTCAGATCTTGCGGTCCCTTTGTGATTACACTCTCGCCGCCGACCAAGCCATCGACGAGAAATCCGTCGCTGCGCTGGCTGAGCACGTGAACTTCACGCATATGCGCTTTGCCATCGAAAGCGAGGAAGACGACTTTCTTCCCATCGTGGTCTCGCAGGGCCGTTGCCGGTACAAATGCCCCAGCGGGTTGTGTGCCGGTATTCTTCGGCTCGTCGGCGAGGAATTTCACTGTGGCATTCATCTCCGGCCGAAGGTATGAATCCGGGTTCAGGACTTGCACCTTCACCTGCACCGTGGCTTTCTGCCGGTTCGCTTCGGGAGAAATCTGGGCAATCTCGCCGTTATATTTGCGATCGGGATAGGCATCCGTGGTGATGATGCCTTTTTGCCTGGGTCCAAGACGCGCGAAATCGGCCTGCGCAATGTCGAGCTCGACTTGCAAATCGTTCAAGTCGGCCAGAGAAACTACCGAGCCTTGCGGTCCGCCGGCGGCCGCGCTGGCGAACTGCGCGGTGATGAGTTCGCCCTTCTCCGCAGTGCGATCGAGAATCGTTCCGCTGACCGGCGCGCGAATTACGGTTGCCTCAAGCTGCGACTTGGCGTAGTCCACCTGGCCCTGGGCCTGGATCAGGGCTCCGCGGGCACGGGCGATTTCTTCGGGCCGCGGGCCGATTTTCATAAGCTGAAATGCCTTATCCAGCGAATCGACGCGCTGCTGGTCGGAGTCGAATTTTGCTGTGGCATCGTCGAGCGTTTGCCGGGAAACGACACCCGAGGAAGAAAGCTCTTTCGTGCGATCCAAAGTCAACTTGTCATTGACCAGAGTGGCGCGGGCTTCATCGAGATTGTGCTGCGCTTCCTGAATCTCCTCTGGCCGCGATCCATGTTCGAGTTCCTCTAGATACGCCTTGGCATTATCGAGAGCGCCCTGCGCCTGCTCGTAGGTGGCACGAAATTCCTCATCTTCGAGGCGAACGAGAACCTGACCTTCTTTTACCTTGTCGCCTTTTTCTACGCCGATCCACGCCAGGCGGCCTGTAACTTTGGAATTCACATTGATGGTGTGATGAGCGACGATATATCCGGTTGCGGAAAGAACAACTCCGCCGACGTCACTGTTTTCGGCGGCTGCCCGGGTGACTTCAACCTCAGGCGTGTCGCGTGCGATCAGGCGATAACCGAGGACAGAAAGGCTGAGTAGGGCCACGACAGCAATTCCGACCACAATGTAGCGGCGCGTCCAGGGTGGTGGGTCGCCTTCGTTCGAACCTCGCGCGCTGCGATCGATTCGCAGGCCCTGCAAGTCCTGATGTTTTGCGTCAATCGACATAAGAATTATTATTCGCAGCGCCTAAAGCTTGCCCTGAGCGTGCCCGAAGGCGCTGCGTCATCAAAAATCAACCTCGCAACGCGGAGAGTATGTTTTGCCGCGCGGCGTGCCAGGCCGGAAACAGTCCGCCAAAGAATCCCATCAGCAGGGCGAAAACGATTGCATAGATCGCGACCATTGGAGTGATCCGCAGACTGAATACTACTTCACTAAAAGTCACGGCGTTGGACGTTCCGGTTTGCATTCCGTTGAATGGCAGCATCAGAATGATTCCGACGGCTGCCCCCAAGAGTGCGAGCAAGAGCGACTCCAAAACGAACGATGTGAGGATTGCAGGCCGCGAAAAACCGAGCACGCGCAGCGTGGCGATCTCGCGGCCGCGATAAGCGACGGCTGCGTACATCGTGTTCATTGCCGCGAAACTCGATCCGATGGCCATGATCACGCCCACGACGATGCCAATAACTTTAATGGGCGCGCCGGATCTGGTCTGCTTGGCGTAGTAATCGGTTTCCAACATTCCTTCCAGTTTCAGCCGTTGATCGTCGCTGACGCGGTTTTTGAGAGCATCGGCGGAAATTGGATCGGTGGCGCGCAGATAGGCGGAAGAGAATCCGCCCTGACGATCAAAATCTGACGCCATCTGGTTCACATCGCCCCAAATTTCGGACTCGTATGCCGAACCGCCGGCATCGAAAACGCCGACGACCGTCCAGTTTCCCTTGCCGAACTGCATCGTGTCGCCGATATTCGCGTGAGCAAAGCGATCGCGAATCGATTTGCTGACCACCACTTCGCGCTGTCCCGGCTGAAACCAGCGGCCTGCAATAAGTTTGGCCGACGGGCGGAGTTCGAGCCCATCCGGCATCATGCCGCGAACGGTCACGTTTACTTCGCCGGTGCCGTTCTTTCGCGGCAGTACAATCACGACATTCCATTCACCCGAAACCATGGGCTCGCCGTGGCTATCTTTAGCGATGCCGGGAAGAGTCTTTAGGATGGGAAAAAGCGTCGCGTCGAATCCGCCGGTCAGCTCCGATTCCGATCCTTTACGCAGGACAAGAACGTTCAGCGGATTGCCGCTGCTCACAAAAGCGCGCTTCAATCCCGACGATAGCGCCATCAGGAAGATAGCGGTCGTGACCGTGAGCGCGATGCCCAACGCAGTCATCACCGTGAGGCCTTTGCGCAACCTAAGATTGCGAATGTTGTAGCTGATCGGTATCGCCATAGTTAACTCTCAAAATCGTTGCTGCTCGGATCGTGCTCTTGGATCATCCATGGATCACCCGATGTGCCGCAGGCCTTCGACAATGTTCAAGCGCGAAGCGCGGCGCGCCGGAAGATAGCCGCTCACAATTCCTAAGGTGATCGAAACAAACAGAGCCAGCGCTGCCGTCGGAGCCTTCACTTTCATGTCCAGTGGAATTCCCAAGCCAATAAATCCATGCGTGAGCAAAGTGATCAGCGGTATGGCGGCCAGAACGCCCAGCACGCCTCCAGCCACGGACAATGCCACCGACTCGCTCACAAAGATTGAGAGCACGCGCTGGCGAGTGAATCCCAAGGTCTTGAGCAGGGCGACCTCGCGCGTCCGGCTGCGCACGGACATGGCCATGGTGTTCGCTGAAACCAGCATGATGGTGAACGTGACGGCTCCGCAGATGCCGAGGATGAATGCTTTCACGTTGCCCAGGCTCGCGACAAAGCCAAGCAGAAAAGCTTTTTCGCTCTCCGTTTTCGTGGGCAGGGGAGAGTTGCGGAACATATCATCAATCTGTTTCGAGGCGCCAGCCACATGCTCGGGCGTATCGACGGAAGCGGAGTACCAGCCAGCCTCGCCCTTGAACCAAGGCACCGACTCTTCCAGATATTTGTAGTTGAAATACAAGCCGTTCTGCGGCGGATCGCGATGGTAGATGGCGCGGATGGTCAGGTCGAGATCCGCTGGGAAAATTGTCCCCTGAATGTGAATGTGGTCGCCAATTTTCCAACCATATTTATTGACGAGGGTCAGGTCGACCATCGCGCCGGCACGATCCTGCTGCCAGGCCTTTAGTTGATCCGGCGGAACGATTTTGTCGGAGGCCACTTTCAGGTACTCGTCCGGATCAGTGGCCACCTGCGAGAAGAAATGCTCCGGGCGGTCGTCGATGTAACGACCGCCAAACCACGTAATGGGGACGACCGCAATGACGCCGGGAACGCTTCGTATTTTCTCGCGATAGTACGCGGGAAGAAAAAAAGCCAGCGAAACTTTGTCACGGATGATTAACCGCCGCGAGGCTTCGGGCGCAACCTGATCGACATAAAACGCGCGCCAAATGCAAATCATCAACGTGAGCAGGAGCAGGGAAAAACTGATGCTCAGCATGGTCAACAGGCTGCGGCGCTTGTTGCGAAATGTGTTGCGCGCGATGAAGCTGCCCAGCGTCATATCCTCATCCGATGTGGCGAAGGCCATCCACGATATTGATCTGCGAGGCGTGATACGAAGGCAAAGCCGCGCTCAACAGGCCGACGAGTCCCGCCATTACAATCGCAACCAGCCCAATCCCCGGTGTGACTACCAGGGGGAAGAAACTGAAAAATTGGGGAGAATGGGTGAGCGCAAAAACCATCAGCCATCCCAGAAAAATTCCGATGACGCCGCCAGCCAGCGATAAAGCCACGGCTTCACTCACGAATAAGCTCAGAACGCCATTGCGGGTGAAACCGAGCGTCTTGAGCACTGCCACTTCACTGGTTCGCTCGCGAATGGTCATCGCCATGGTGTTAGCCGAAACCAGCAGCGTGGCGAATACCACCGCGCCGCAAATCATTAAAATGAAAGCTTTGACGTTGCCCATCATGGCTACGAATTCCAGGCCGAAGGCTTTTTCTGTCTCGGTTTTCGTGGGCTGAGGGGAGTTGCGGAACATGTCGTCGATTGCCTCAGCGATGCGGCTTACATCTCCGGGAGAAGCCGCGAGGATGCTGAACGTTCCAGCTTGACCCTTGAACCAGGAAACCGCTTCCTCAACGTATTTGGTGTTGAAGTAAACCGACTTATTATCCGGGTTCGAGTGGAAAATACCCCGGACGTACAACTCCAGGTCAACAGGATAGATATTTCCCTTCAGCACGATCCGATCACCCAGCTTCCATCCATACTTCTGGGCCAACGTGTCATCGACGATCACGCCCTGGCGGTCGCGCTGCCATGCGATCTTCTGATCCTCGGGCATCTGTATGTCCCGGAAAGTTTTGAAAAATTCGTCGGGATCGGTTCCGAACTGGGCGAAGAAATTCTCCGGCTTGTCGTCTTTATAGATTCCGCCAAACCACGAGAGCGGCACGACCGACACCACTCCCGGTATTGCGCGAATCTTTTCACGGTAGAAGCCGGGCAAACTGAAGGTCAACGAGACGCGGTGCCGAACCACCAAACGCTCCGAGGCTTCGGCGCTGCCTTGATCAAGATAGAAGGCGCGCCAGATCGTCATCATGAGAGTCAGCAGGAGCAGCGAAAACGCAATGCTCAGCACGGTCAGGATGCTCCGCCGCTTGTTGCGAAAGGCATTCTTTGTGACAAATCGGCTAAGAGTCATGGTGTTAAGCCCCAGGGAAGACGCGGCGTGCAGGACCAGGAAGAAAGTCAATCCCGTTAGCAGTCAAGAATAAACGATGACTGCGCTGCTCACAACCAGTCGGGGCAGCGCCAATCTCTTTCAGTGCTTCGCAATGACGCACATTTATGTTTGCGCAACTGCGGTTTCGGCTGCCAGTGGGAATCGTCATCCGGGCTGCATGACAAATGTCACACGAAGTCTTCCTAAGGATTAAACGGATGTGTGGGCAAAAGGTTATGGCAGTATGCGGGTTTCATTTCAAAGAAGGTCTCGCCAATGGAGGGGTGTGAATCGTTGTGCGTTGGGATTTCGTCCTGCCGTATTTGCGGGAGAAAACTGAATGTGCAAGCGGGCCGAGCATGCTGTGTTTTCAGTACTTTGGTAACTCGAAGCGGCTAATAGTTAGCGCTATCCTACCCCTACTTGCCATGGTTTTTAACTGTGCAGTTACCTGTGAGACTGCGCGGCTTTCTGCAATGAGGCACGGAGCACATGTCAACGAAAATCGGCCACTTCGAAATTCTCAGTGAATTATCCAAATCAGCCACAGGCGTAGTTTATAAGGCGACTGATTCGCAAACCAATCAAACAGTTGCGTTGAAAGCAATACAATTCTCCGCTTTTGGCGAAAATGCGGGCGCGGTAGAAAAATGCCTGCTGGAGGAAGTGGAAGCGATCAAGGCGCTGAGTAACCCACACGTCACTCCGGTGTATGGCGCTGGAGAAATCGAGGGCAAATTTTGTGCGGCCATGGAATATATCCAGGGCAACAGCATCGCCACGATGCTGGCGCGCAAAGAGGGATTTTCGATTTGGGATCTGCTCGATATCGGACGACAAGTTTGCAGCGGCCTCGATTACGCTCACTCCAACGGCATTTTTCACTACGGCCTTGAGCCCGGAAAAATCATGTGCGGGTGGGATGGCGGAGTGAAGATTTTGAGCTTTGGAGTTTCCAGTGTGGGCAATTTCAGCGCCCAAATGCCGGGCATTCCTTCGATTCTGTACTATATGTCGCCCGAGCAGGTTCGCGGCGAGAGAGTTGACGCGCGCTCGAATTTCTTCAGCCTGGGTGCCTTGTTTTATGAAATGGTAACGGACCGGAAGGCATTTGACCGGGAGGATGCCGAATCACTAAGGCAAAGCATTCTTGAGAGTTCTCCGGTTCCTCCCATGCACGTGAATCCGAAGCTCAACCCCGTGCTGAGCGATTTGATCATGAAGGCGCTGGCAAAGGATCCGAACGAGCGCTACCAGAGCGGAAGGCAGTTGCTGGACGATCTGGAGAAGTGCAAAGAATCGAAACCGCAGGCTGCAAAAGCGCCGGCGGCCGCCCCGAAGACCGTTGTTCCGGCAGCTGCGAGCGCTGCGGCTCAAGCAAAGTTCATAGCGTCTGCGCCGAACGCGGCACAAAGCAAGGCGGCGGCGCGGCCCCCTGCGGCCTCGAAACCCGCACCCGCGACGGCCGGCAAAACCGAAACTCCGCGCAAAGCTGCGGCTGCGGCAGCCGCGGGAAATTCCAATGTGCTGCCTTCAACCCCAAAAATCCAGACAGCCAGTTCGCCGGCAGCGCCGCGTCCGCATATTACGACATCGCCAGCGGCTTCGATGTCTTCGTCTTCGTCATTGTCTTCGTCATCGTCATCGTCCTCAGCTGTTGTTGACGAGCCGGAGATTCACGCGCCCGCTTCGGCACCCAGCTTCACGGTTGATCCGATGATGGCTGGAGATGGGCCGACCCGAGGTGGCAGCGTCAGCTTCTCTGAGATGACGGAACTTCCCCCGCTGAAGGAGGTTTATGTTGAACCGCCCCCGCCGCCCGCGCACGACGAACCGGTGCTGAGTGCGCCGAGTTTCACATCGCGCGAGCCGGAGAAAATGAAAGTTCAGCCGCGCGAAGTTGCCGAGAAGGCGATCAAGGAGATCAAGAGCGTTCCGCCGCAGCTGATGATTTATTCGATCGCCGGAGCGGCCGTTGTGATTCTGGTGATCGCTATTGCGCTGGTGCTGCACGTGAATCATTTGAATAGCGATGACGATGGTGCGCGACCAGCCGCGGCACAACAGCCGGCTCAAGCGGCCCCAACTCCGCAACCGGCTCCTGCGCAGCAGCCGCAGCCTGCTCTCACGGCTCCGGTGTCGGATCAGCCTACCGCGGAGGTGGTGGAAAACGTGCCGGCGCGAACTCACGCGGCCCTTGCGTCAAGAGGAAGAAATGCGAGAAAGAAATCGGCGCCGACTGCGCCGGCGATCGTCCCCGGACTCATGTCGGTCGACTCCACACCGCAGGGTGCGCAATTCCAGGTGGATGGAAAAAGCGATCCTTCGTGGGTGACGCCGTACACGCTATCTGCACTTAATCCCGGCCAGCATACGGTAATCGTCAGCAAGGCCGGTTATTCAAGCGATACCCGCGCGATCAATGTCGCTTCCGGCAGCAAGGCATTTGTGATGGCGCATCTCAATCAATTGATGGCAACTCTGGCGGTCACCAGTACGCCGCCGGGGGCAAACATCTACATTGACGGCAGGGATACGGGCAAACTTACGCCTGCGCAGGTGCCGGTGGATAAAGGCCAGCACATCGTGCTGGTGCGCAAGCAGGGCTATCTCGATGAAACTACCAGCGCGCAATTCATGCTCGCGCAAACGGTCAACTTTTCGCCCACCTTGCGGGCTCTCGGCAACGTGGATGACATCAGGACAGTGGGCAAGATGAAAAGGCTTTTCGGCGGCAAGGAAGCGCAGGGCATGGGCACAGTTGTGGTGCATACGCAGCCGAAAGGCGCCCAGGTCGCCGTAAATGAGCATGTGCTCGACAAATTCTCGCCGGTGGAGTTCAGCGTCGATCCCGGCAACTACGAAGTTGATATCACTCTCACCGGCTACGCGCCGATTCACAAGGTGGTCAGCGTGGATAAAGGCGGGAAGGCCGTGATCGATGAAGTGATGCAGCGGCAGTAGATTTGCAGGGCTGAGAACGTCTCGACAAGGCTAGAACAACTCCACTACCGCGGAGTGGGTTGAGGCGGATGCGAGGCGATTGTCCCGGGTAACAATGGGCGCGTCCAACCGCTCGGCGAGCGCTACGTAGGCTGCGTCGTAGGCTGAGAGATTGTGGCGTAATCGCCAAACTGCGGGGACCAGCATCCGGTGAGGGTAGAAGCCGACGCGCAGGTTCATGAGGTCTTCCACCGCGTCCTCTGCGCGCGCATCAGTGATTTCCTTTCGCTGCACCATACGCCGCAACACCTGCATTACCTCAAGGCTGAGCAGGTCGGGAGCGTGCAAGGTCTCGCGTCGCGAGTAAATTCGCTGCTCGATACGCTGCCCAGCCGCGGTTCGGAGAAGCCACTCAATTGCCGCAGAGGCATCGAGGACGATCAACGCGCCTCACGCTCTTGTCTTACCATTTCGGCAATATCTACCCGCGTCGATACCGGGTTGCGCGTGTGTAATCGTTCGCGGAACTCCGCTAGCGTGGGCTTTTCCGCAATTTCCTTGATTTCCATCAATAGATAGTCCGACAGAGACATGCCCGCCATGGCTGCACGTGCTTTCAAGCCGCGATGGAGTGAGTCCGGAACGTTGCGCACTTGAATCATCTTCGACATGTTATAAGCATAGTTTCATGTGCTGCACATGTCAACCGAGACCCTGTCATAAAGAGGGCATAGAGGGCAGGCAGCCCGCCCTGCTATGCTGACCACATCCCGCTATGAAGTCGATTTATGAAGACCTTCCGCCGGTCGAAATTGCCGGACGCAAGCTTGTGGGCCGTGTTTTGTTTGGCCTGCTGGTGCTGCTTTCCGCGCTGGTAGGCGCGACGGCGGGATTGCTGCTTGTCTACACCACCGACCTGCCGCAAGTTGAAGAGCTGGAGCATTACCGGCCGAGTTCGATTACCGAGCTTTATGACGGTCAGGGGCGAGTTATCGGGTCTTTTGCATTGCAACGGCGGGTAGTGGCTTCCTACGACGATTTCGCGCCGGTATTG
This sequence comes from uncultured Acidobacteriaceae bacterium, assembly GCA_963734675.1. Taxonomy (GTDB): domain Bacteria; phylum Acidobacteriota; class Terriglobia; order Terriglobales; family Acidobacteriaceae; genus Sulfotelmatobacter. The sequence continues at coordinate 15,102 of CAVTHZ010000016.1, read as the reverse complement.
CAGCGATGCGCTGGTATCGATTGAGGACAAGGATTTCTATCGGCATTCCGGAATCAATTTCTGGCGGATTGTTGGGCGCGGCGTATCGCGACATTCGATCCGGAGGCAGCGCGCAGGGCGCTTCAACGCTGACCATGCAATTGGCGCGCAACCTTTTTCTTTCGCCGGATCAATCATTCCATCGCAAAATTCCAGGAAGCGCTACTGGCGATTCAAATCGAGCGACGATTCACCAAGCCGCAGATTTTTACTCTGTATGCGAATCAGATTTTTCTTGGCCATGGCGTTTATGGCTTTGAAGCTGCATCGGAATATTACTTCAGCAAGCCGGCGAAGCAGTCTCACGCTCGACGAAGCTGCGCTACTGGCGGGATTGCCGAAGGCTCCGGTGGTTATTATTCGCCGATCAATCATCCCGACCGCGCTATAAAGCGGCGAAATCTGGTTATCAATTCGATGTTGGAGGATGGGAAGATCACTGCGGCCGCAGGCGGACGCGGCGCGCAATCCAGCCTCTGGTTTGCACTTGCAACACGATCCCGAATTCTCTTGCGCCGTATTTTGTCGAGGAAATCCGGCGCTATCTGGAAGGCAAGTATGGCAGCCGATCAAGTTCATGAAGGCGGGCTGGAGGTCTACACTTCGCTCGATATGGACCTTCAGAGAGCGCGAATCAAGTCGTTCTCGATGGCCTGGCCACGTACGAGCGGCGCCACGGCTGGCGAGGGCATCTGGATAACGTGCTGCCGAAGGCAGCTCCCTCGACAACTATGAAGATCCGGACTGGGAGGACGAGCCTGAAGCAAGCGGATATGTTCATGCGCTGGTTACCTCGATCGGCGAGTAGGCTTCGACGGTGAAGTTTGGCCGCTATTCGGCGGTGCTGACGCAGGCGGACGCGGCGTGGACGCAAGGCAAATCTCAAAACCTGCTAAGGTGGGCGACGTTATTTATGTAAAGGTCCTTGCCCTCCCTTCTAACGGAGAGGCGCGCGTGAGTCTGGAACAGGATTCCGGCGCGCGAGGAGCGCTGGTGGCCATCGACAATGCCACTGGCGGTATCAAAGCGATGGTCGGCGGCAGCGATTTCAATCGGTCGAAATTTAATCGCGCGACCCAGGCGCTGCGGCAAGTGGGATCGTCTTTCAAGCCCTACGTTTATACGGCGGCCATCGACCAGGGAGCGCAGCCCGACGATACGATTCTGGATGCGCCGGTCACATTTCAAACTGCTTCGGGTCCCTACACGCCGCACAATTATGACGAGAAATTTGAGGGCACGATCACGCTGCGGCGAGCGCTGGCGCAATCGCGAAATATTCCGGCGCTGAAACTGGCAGACAAGCTTGGGATCAAGACGGTAATCGAGTATGCCGCACCGCTTTGGGATTACGGTCCGAATTTGCCGCCTTATCTTGCCGGTGGCTCTAGGAGCCGCCGAAGTTACGTCTGATGGAGCAAACTTCCGCCTACAGTGTATTCCCCAATGATGGCGTGCGGGTCGCTTCCGCGCTACATCACCAAGGTGACCGACTACGAAGGCAGGGTGCTGGAGGAAGACTTTCCTGACGTAAAAGACGTAATGAGCCCGCGCACCGCGCGAATAATGACTTCCATGCTGAGGGAAGTGGTGCTGCACGGAACGGCGATCGCGGCGGCGAGCTGCAGTATCCCATGGCGGGAAAACCGGCACGACTAACGATTTCACCGATGCGTGGTTTGTGGGTTTTTCTCCTTCGTTGACATGCGGGGTCTGGGTTGGCTATGACGAGAAGAAATCTCTGGGAGCGAAAGAGACCGGCGCGCAGGCAGCACTGCCGATCTGGATCAACTTTATGAGCTCGGCGCTGGCGGGAAAAGATCCAGGGCAGTTTCTACCGCCACCCGAGACCGCCACGCCGGTCGCGCAAAAAGTCGATACCCCCGATAACGTGCCGGGCGCGGATGAAACCCACTAAACTGGTTTTAGTCATAGTGATCTCCGATATCTGATGAAGTCTTTTCTTCGATTCGCGATGATGGCGCTTGTCCTGGTGGTGGTCGCGCTCGTGTCGGCGCTGACCGCGATGCGGTTCGCGATTCATGTGCAGGAAGTCCAGGTGCCGGCTCTTGTCGGCCTTTCGCCTGCTGAAGCAGCGCATTCCGTCGCCGCCCTGGGCCTGCAAGTCGAAGTGGAGCGCCAGTATTACAGCCCGCAAATTCCCGAAGGCCGCATCGTCTCGCAACTGCCGATGCCGGGAGCCAAAGTTCGACGGGGATGGCAGATTCGCGTGGCAGAAAGTCTTGGCCCGCAGCGGGTTGTGATTCCCGACGTGACCAAGGAGAGCGAGCGTGCAGCGGAATGGAACATCAAGCGGCGCGGACTCGATTTAACGTCAACCGCGGAAATACAGTTGGCAGGAACACCCCCAGATCAGGTGCTGGCACAATCGCCTCCCGCGAATGCCAGCCAGGTGGCCGCGCCCAAGACGAGCCTGCTCATTTCTGCGGCCCCGGATCCGCCAGCATATGTAATGCCCAGTTTCATCGGGCAAGCGTTGGGCGCGGCGAGTCGAAGCTTGCAGGATGCAGGTTTCAAACTCGGGAATGTGACGATTGCGCCTCCGCTACCGCCAAATCCATCCGCGCCCGGAACAGTTCCCGCAGTTTCAAATGCGCCCCCTCTGCAACCGTCACCGGCGAGCATCGTCATCGTGCAAAATCCGCCGATGGGACAGAAGGTTCTTGCGGGAGCTGTAATCAGCTTTGAGGTTCGCTAACCGAGGGCTTATCTCTTCCGGGGATTTGTCCCAGTTAGGCGTGCTTCTCAAGAATTGCAGCAAAGAATCCCTCGAAGGGGTGGACTCCGGGCAGAGTACGCAAGTAAGGCCCCGACAAGAGAGGGGAAAAATCGGGCACGGTCAGGTCGCCTTCCGCGAAAAGGCGCTCAAGCTCATTGCGGCAATCGAAAAGGTGGAAGGATGAATCTTCAGCCAGGACCTGGGCGATCACGTGTTCATTTTCTTCCCGCTCCAGTGAACAGGTGGAGTAGGCAATCCTTCCTCCCGGCCTGACGTGCTGTGTCGCTGAACGCAGAATTGCCAACTGGCGAGTTTGCAGGTCGGCGAGATCTTCGGGAGTAAGCCGCCATTTAATTTCAGGATTGCGGGCGAGAGTACCTGTCCCCGAGCAAGGAACGTCTGCAAGGATGCGATCGAACTGTGCGGCGAATGGAAGAGTTCGGGCATCGGCGGCAAGCACGTGGATTATGCCATCTCTACAGTTAGCCGATCGAGAACTTCGCCGTACTAATTTTCTCAGCAGACGCGCGCGATGCGGATGAAGATCGACGGCGGTGGTGCGTGAACCGGGATTACGATCGGAGAGGACCAAAGTCTTTCCTCCCGGCGCGGCGCAGCAATCCAAGATTCTTTCGCCATGTCCCACCAGATGCGATACCAGTTGCGAGGCTTCGTCCTGAATTACGCACAGGCCCTCTTTGAATGCGGAGCTACTCGTGATCTCTCCACGCAGCACTCTTCGCGCTGAAGCCAACATAGAGCCGGGTTGAAGTTCGATCCCATCTGCAACAAGGCGGTCTTCGGCTTCAGGCTGGCGCAACCGGATTGCAGTGACGGGTGGAGACTGGTTGCTTCGGCATATCTGCTCCGTCGCGGCCGGGCCGTAGGCTTGGTACCAGCGCTCGACCATCCACCGCGGATGAGCCGTGCTGGCGGCGAGAGCTTCGCAGGAAGAGCCGCTGACAGCCGGTAAGCTGAGCGAAGCGGCCGAGATCCTGCGCAGAACGGCGTTCACGAATGCGGCGGCTGAGCGCTTGCGCGAGCGCTTTACAAGTTCCACACTCTCGTTGATCGCGGCATGAACGGGAATTCTAGCGAGATACAGCAGTTGGTAGAGCCCCAGCCGAAGCGCAATCAGAATTTCGATATCAAGTTTCGCGAGCGGCTGTGAAGAATACAGCGCGATTTCGGAATCGAGAAACGATCTCCAGCGCAAAACTCCCATGACCAGTTCAGTGGCCAGGGAGTGATCGAGGCGTGAAAGGATGGAGTAAGCGGGTGCGTGCAGCAACTCAGACGCGTAAGAAGATTCCCGCTCCACCCGCAGCAGAATGTCGAAAGCGGCAGAGCGGGCGGGAGAAACCGGGGCTGACGAGGTTTGTGCTGCCTTCACACAACCAGTATGAAGGATAGAAGCGTTGAAGTCCTAAGAACCGAGCTTCTCTCCGGGTTGGAGATGATAGCCGCGAATAAAATCAGCGGCGGACGTTCGCTTCTTTCCTTCCAATTGCAATTCGAACACTTCGATGGCAGAGTTATGACCGCATCCGCAAAACAGGCGATTGCCATCTGCCTGCAATCCAGCCGGTGGCAGGGCCCGGTCAGCGGCAACGGCTCGCCAAAAGTGCAGATTTTTTCCGCGAAATGTCGAATATGCGCCCGGCCAGGGTTGAAACCCTCGCAGCCGATTCAAAATCTCGGTTGCGCTCCTCGAAAAATCGATTCGGGCATCTTCTTTTTTGAGAATTGGGGCAAGTGTCGCTTCTGATCCGTTTTGTTTACACGGAACGATGGCGTCGCTCACTAATCCACGCAGAGTTTCAATCATCAGGTCCGCGCCTAAATCTGCCAGCTTTGGCGCCAGGGTCTCGGCGGTATCGGTGGCAGCAATGACCATCTCCCGTTGCAAGAGAATGTCGCCCGTATCGAGCCCGGCGTCGATCTTCATGGTTGAGACTCCCGTAGTGCGCTCCCCGTTCGCGATTGCCCATTGAATTGGAGCTGCACCCCGGTACTTCGGCAACAAGGAGGCGTGCAGATTAATATTGCCGAGCGGTGGAAGGTCGAGCATCCATTGCGGAATGATGCGGCCATAACCTACGACGATGATTGTGCCGGGCTTCAGAGCGGAAAGTTGAGTGCGGAACTCGTCATTGTTCTTGATGGTGTCGGGTTGGACGACTGAAATTCCGAGCGCCGACGCGGACTGCTTTACGGGAGATGGGACGAGTTCCAAGCCGCGCCCCTTGGGACGGTCTGGCTGCGTAACAACGAGTTGAACATGGAATCCGCTATTGACTAATCGGTCGAGGGTAGGAACGGCGAATCGCGGCGTGCCACAGAACACAAGATTGAGAGACGGAGACATTGAGTGATTGAGCAATTGAGTGATCGGGCGATTGGAAGCGTGCCATCCAATCACAAAATCACTCAATTACTCAATCCTAAATCCTCTTACCATTCGCCCGCCTTCGCCAGCTTGCGAATCTTGCGCTTAATCAGGTCGCGTTTGAGGGCGCTGATATGGCTGATGTACAGCTTACCGTTCAAATGATCGGTTTCGTGCTGGAAAGCGCGCGCCAACAAGTCGTCGCCAGTTTTTTCAAAGACTTTTCCAGACAAATCCTGAGCGCGAATGGTGACAATTTTCGCCCGGCCAACGTTTTCCCGGAAATCCGGAATGCTAAGACAACCCTCGCTCTGGGTGTGACGACCCTCTTTGTGGATGACTTCGGGATTGATCAGGACAAGCTTGGCGTCGGGATCCTCTTTGAAGGTGACGTCCACGACGGCAATGCGCCGCGAGATGCCAATCTGCGGCGCGGCCAACCCCACGCCGCGCGCCGCATACATCGATTCGAACATGTCGTCGACCAGCTTCTTCAATTCTTCATCGAAAACGCTTACGGTTTCCGAGGGCTTTTCGAGAACTGGATTTCCGTACTTTACGATGGGATAGATCATTCAATAACTTTCTAATTGCCGGCGGTAGCCTTCAAAATTGCGCAGAGTTTCGCCCATGGAGTCGCCGCCGAATTTATCGAGCGCACAGGCTGCAAGAGTCAGAGCCACCATGGCCTCGCCGGCAACTCCCGCTGCCGGCACCACGCAAACATCGGAACGTTCGTAGGCTGCGCTGACAGGCTCGCGGGTGGCAAAGTCGACCGACTTCAAAGGCCGGCGAAGCGTTGAGATCGGCTTCAAATACCCGCGCACCCGGATTTCCTCGCCGTTGGAAACGCCGCCTTCAATTCCTCCGGCATTGTTGTGCGCACGGGTAAATTTGGTGAATGCCCCTTTAGCGCCGTAACCGATCTCATCATGCACTGCCGATCCGGGAGCCGCAGCAGCGGCGATGCCGGAGCCAATTTCGACCGCTTTCACCGCCTGTAGCGACATGAGGGCAGCGGCCAGCCGCGCATCGAGGCGCTCATCCCACTGTGCATAGGTGCCGAGTCCCGCCGGCACCCCATGAGCGACGACCTCGAAGACTCCTCCCACCGAGTCGCCAGTCTTCAGCACCTTGTCGACTTCACCTTTCATCTGCGCCTCGATCTCGGCATCGACACAGTTCAGCAGGATTTTATCCTGATTGTAGAGAGCGGAAATTTGCTCCCAGCAAACGTCTTTTTGCATTGCTACGTTTCCAACGGCGACAACGTGGCTGAGAATCTCGATGCCAAGTTCCCGCAGAAAAGCCTTGGCAATTGCGCCCACTGCGACTCGAGCCGCGGACTCGCGGGCGGACGCGCGCTCCAAAACGTAGCGGGCCTCGGGGAAATTGTATTTGAGCGCACCTGCCAGGTCGGCGTGGCCTGGACGCGGCGACGCTACCCGCTTGTGATGTGCGGGATCTCCTTCAGCAACAGGAAGCGATTCCTGCCAATTCTTCCAGTCGTTGTTTTGCAGCAAAATCGAAATCGGCGAACCGATCGTGAAACCGTGGCGCACGCCCGATAGGATGTGCGCGGTATCGCGCTCGATTTTCATGCGGCCACCGCGGCCATAACCCTGCTGCCGCCGCCAGAGTTCGCGATCCAGGGGAGTTTGGTCAACCTTCAGACCTGCGGGTACACCTGAAATGAAGGCGACCAGAGCCTCGCCGTGAGACTCTCCGGCTGTGAAGTAGCGCAACATGAAGGCTAGATTCTACCTGACGGCCCGCATGGAACGGCGTTTGAACTTGTGAAAAAAATTGCACTCGCCTGTAGTTCAAGCGATGCGAAATAGACTTTCTTTGATTTTCTAGTGCGCAGTTACAAGATTGGTTGCTAGAATGTCACCTTACTGGATTCCTCTCGCAGAAATCTGTTTGTCCCAGCGCCGCTGCGTGATTTCTCTGGCCAAAACCATTTATGGAGGAACGGTGTGTCCACCCGTCAAGGCGTGAAGCTCAGCTCTACCCGAAAAATACGGTGTGTGCTCACTCACGAGCACATTTTGTTGCGGCAAGGACTGCGACGCATGCTGGAAGACGAGCCCGATATCGAAGTTGCGGGCGAAGCGGGCAGCGCGATGGAGTGTCTGCGGCAGATTTTCGAATATGCGCCCGAACTCGTGATTGCCGACGCGAAAACCTTCGGCCTTTCTGCTGTAGAGACTGAAATGCTGATTGAGCGGGAATCCCCCGGCACAAAACTGGTTTTTCTTGATACCGACCAGAAAAAAAATTCGTCATCGGTTCGGCCGTGTGAGATGGAGCGTTTTGCCACCAGACAAACCTCGATGGAGGAGCTGGTTGTGATGGTTCGGGAGGTTTGCGGTTTGGAGCGCGCTAACATTTCCGAAGGCGAGGACGAGCACTCTTCAGTCGAGCACTCGGAACATCGCGCTCTAACTGCTCGCGAACAGGAAGTGCTTAAACTTCTCGCAGAGGGAAAAACTGTGCGCGCGGCCGCCAGCGATCTGGGAGTGAGCAGCAAAACGGTGGATGCTCATAAGTTCAATCTGATGCGGAAGCTCGGTATTCATAACAAGGCCGACTTGGTCATGTGGGCGATTCAGAAAAAAGTTGTCAAGGTTCCAGCCGAGCTTTAGCGATCAGTTCAAACCCGAAGCGGCGGCAAGTGCAGCCAGGCTCGAAACCTGCAAATCCGGTTGACCTTCCGCGGCCTTCACGGCGCCTACCCCTTCTCTTTTCGATGGCCGGTTGACCCAAGCTGCCGTCATTCCCAGCGACCGTGCAGGAATTACGTCGTGATAAATGCTTTGTCCGACGTGAAGAATGCGATTCGGAGGCAGGCCGAGGCGGCGCAATGCAAATTGGAAGATCTCCAGGGAAGGTTTGTAAGCTCGTGCCTGCTGCGCTGTGATGACGGGATCGAATTCGACTTCAAGTTGCGGACGAGTGGCGGAGAACAGGTCGTCATCGATATTCGAGATGACGGCTAGTCGAAAGCGGTTATGCAGACTGCGCAATGCGCTTACCGTGTCAGGCCACGGTTTCCAGCCGGGCAGAGATTCCGCGAGGGAGTAAACCTCGCTGGCGGTTGGCGAGAATTCGAACTGCCTTCCGAAATCGCGCACGACCTGACCAAGAACGTTGCGATAACAGCGATATTCGCCCTGCTCAGCGTTCGCTTCAAAATCGCCATAACAACTCAGGATCGTAGAATCATCCGCGCTTTTTCCGTGCGCCTGGAATATGTGACGAATAGCGCGGAGAATTCCCTCTTCCCAGTCAATCAGCGTGCCATAGCAATCGAAGGTGAGCAACTCAAAGCGGCTAAAATCGAGCATGTTCAGAATTCGGGATTACTCGCCGATGTCCGGAATGAGACTCGGCTGCATTGCAGTTTTCTCGCTGCCCCCGGCGGGAGCCTCAGGGTCCGCGGCGGGAGAAGAACCGTTTGAATTGGAAGCCGCTTTGGGTGAGAGAAATTTTGCACTGTTGAGCAACGGACGGCCGAGCGAAGGATTGTAACTCGTCCAGTGAGTTTCGACATCGCCTTCGCGTTCAAACTGAATCCGCATCGCCTCCATCTTCGAATCCAGGTCGTCGAGGTAGTGGAGCATCAAAGCCTCGGGGAACATTGGCAGCTTGGGCGAGCCAAATTCGTATTCGCCGTGGTGGCTGATGATGAGGTGCTCCAGCAGCGTCTTCAACTCCGCGGGAAAATCCGGCACCATGGCAAGCTTGGCCTGCAGCATTTCGAGCTCGATCACCATGTGCCCGAGCAGTTGTCCGCGGGTGGTGTAAGAAAAGGACCGATTGTAGGTAAGCTCGTGAATCTTTCCGATGTCGTGGAGAAAAGCGCCCGAAAGCAGCAAGTCGCGATGGACTTGCGGATAATTCTTGCACATCAGATCGCAGGAACGGAACAGCGAGACGACGTGATCGAGCAGGCCTCCGATATAGGCGTGATGCAGGGTCTTGGCGGCGGGAGCGTTGCGATAGGCAGCAGCGATTTCAGGATCGGCCATGAAAGCCTGCACGAGCGCCTTGAGATGCGGATCCTTGAAGGAAGCAACGAACTCTGACAGGGTTCGCCAAAGTTCATCGATGTCCTTCGTCGTTTTCGGAAGATAATCCGCATACTCAATCTCGCTCTCGCCCAGCTTTCGCAGTTTGTGAATCGTGAGTTGAAAGCGGTTCTTGTATTTATTGACGAGGCCCTTGATTTTGAGGAAATCATCCTGCTCAAAGGCGTTGAGGACTTCATCGACGTTGTCCCACATCTTGGCTTCGAGCTGGCCGCTGCGGTCGCCGAGAGTCAATGCGAGGTAAGGCTCGCCGGTTTTCTTGGGCTTGATCTGTTTGGCGACAACCACGAAAGTCGAGGTGATGACTTTGTTTTCGTGACGGTGGCACTCGCAGATATAAAAATCCTTCATGCGCCCCACCAGTGTAAATCAGAATGCACAACGCCGCTCAAGACGCGGGGCCGCAAGAACCGCCATGCCCCCGCGTAGGGTGGAATGACAAAAAATAGATGGCTGGCGGCTCTCGCGGGCGATTACAAGTGCATGAACTTCTTTTTCTTCTTTTTTAGATTCTTGGCGTCGTTTTCCTTGGCCGCAGAGGTCTCGATAGGCTTGGTCTCATTGGGACTGGCGCCGGAGTCGACGTAGCCGTCCTTGATATCAATGTAGGCGTCTTCGCGCAATTTGGTGAGATAGGCGCGCAGTGCGGGCTGAAGTTTCTGGTAATAAATCGCGTCCTGAATTTTGTTGGTCACATCCTTCATCGGCGGAATTCCCGCCATCTGATGATCGGTCACCTTCAGGATGACGTAGCCTTGCTTGGTGCGGATGACGTCGGTGACTTCGCCCGACTTCATGGCGAAGGTCTTGTCCTCCAATTCCTTCGCCAGCGTTCCCCGCTTGAAAACGCCTAAGTCGCCGCCCTGCGCAGCCGAAGGGCCAGCGGAATATTTCCTGGCAAGGTCGTCGAACTTAGCGCCTCCGCGAATCTGCTTGAGCAGATCGTTGGCTTTTGCTTCGGCGGAAGCCAAGGCCGCTGCATCCGCAGCTTGCCGGGCGGTATCGTCCGCAGCTTGGCTGTTCGTTGAGCCGTTGTCCGCAGGCTTTGCCTCGGCAGGTTTTTCCGGAGCGACAAGGATTTCGCTCAGCCTGACGGTTTCCGGCTGCGCCATTTCGCTCTTGTGCTCGTTGTAGAACTTCTGCTGCTCTTCTGGCGTTATGCTCAAGCGCGAGCCCACTTCTTCGCCGATCACCTTTTGCGTAATGATCTGGTTCCGCATGTTCTGCTTGAAATCTTCATAGGAGATGCCCTGCGCAGTCGCGGCCTTTTCCAGATCCTCCATGGTGTCCAACTTCATATCCTTGCGCATCTGGTCGAGGCGCTTGATGAGGTCGGTATCGCCGGTAATCCCGAGGTCTTTACCTTTTTCGATCAGGAGTTGCTGATCAATGAGGTCGCGGAGAACATCTTTTTCCTTATCGGCAAAGACGGCGTCTGCGTTGGCCGGGCTCTGCTGTTTAACTTCATCCGCGAGCTCGTTCTTGCTGCGCTGAAACTCGGAGAGCGTGATGATCTGGTTATTGACGCGGGCAATGATCTCCTCCACCACCTGGGCGGAGACGAGCGCCGGGACGCAAGCCAAAACGATGAACGTAAGGAGCAGTTTTTTCATAGGGGTTGGGCAAAGTCGAACGCGCATGGCTTGCTTAGCAGGTTACGACCGTGCACGTATTTTACTACGTTGGGGTGAGGGAGTGTGGCGTTGCCCTCGGAAGCGATGGCTGCCAAACGAGAGATGAGCTTCGAATCCTGAGAAGGATAGGGCTCCCGCACCGAGCACTGGGATCGAAACTTCGAGCTTGACAGGTTTCGAGGAGGTTCGGTAGCATGATTGCAGACCGACCGACCGGTCGGTCTGCTCTAACTTAGTTTGAAACTGCAGTACCGAATGGCCCACGTCCCGCATAAAACCGGCGAGAGTTGGGGCTTTCGAATGAAGGAGCAATCATGGCGACCATTTTTTACGAACACGACGCGAATCCAGCCGCTTTGAAAGGCAAAACCATCGCCATTCTCGGCTATGGCAGCCAGGGACATGCCCAGGCGCAGAACCTGCGCGATAGCGGGGCCAAGGTAATCGTGGGCCTGGAGTCGAACCGTCCGAGCGCGGCACAGGCGCGGCAGGACGGCATGGTAGTGGTTGCTCCAGACGAAGCCGCCAAGCGCGCGGATTGGATTCACATGCTCACGCCCGATGAGACACAGGCTGCGGTCTACGAGAAATACATTCAGCCTTATCTGCATCCCGGAAAGATTCTCGGCTTCTCGCATGGCTTTAGCATTCATTTCAAGACAATCGTCCCGCCAAACGATGTGGACGTGGTGATGATTGCGCCGAAGTCGCCAGGGCACCTGTTGCGGCGAGTGTATGCCGAAGGACGCGGAGTGCCGTCGCTGCTGGCGATTGGCCAGGATGCCAGCGGGCGAGCGCACGAATATGCGCTGGCCTATGCGGACGGAATTGGCTCGACCCGCGCGGGGGTGCTACAGACCACGTTCAAAGAAGAAACCGAGAGCGATCTGTTTGGCGAGCAGGCCGTGCTGTGCGGCGGTCTGACGTCGCTGATCAAGAAAGGATTTGAGACTTTGGTTGAGGCCGGCTACGCGCCTGAGATCGCTTATTTCGAGTGCCTGCATGAGATGAAGCTGATTGTCGACCTGATTTATGAAGGCGGGCTGGGCCGCATGCGGTATTCGATTTCCAACACGGCGGAGTATGGCGACCTGACTCGCGGCGAGAAGGTTGTGGGCGACCCCACGCGCGCTGCTATGAAGAAGACCCTGGCCGACATACAGGATGGAACGTTTGCGCGCGAGTGGATCAAGGAAAACAAAGACGGCGGTTATCACTTTACGGAGTTGAGAGAGGCGGAACAGCGGCATCCCATCGAAATTGTGGGAGCACAACTGCGCGGAATGATGAGCTGGCTGCCGGGGCAGACGAAGAAAGCCGAGGCTGCCAAACCGGCTGAGGCCACGCGGCATGCGGTGAATGCTTAGATTTAGCAGCCGCCGGCAGATCCGGTGATGTTCGCTGTGCTGAGGATGACGCGGCTGGGATGACGAAGAAGATGCTTAAGGGAGCCGAGATCGTATTGCGGTGCATGAGAGCTGAAGGGGTGGACCTGGTATTCGGTTACCCCGGCGGCGCGATCATGCCGTTGTACGACGCTTTGGATGGAAGCGGCGTGCGGCATGTGCTGACGCGGCACGAGCAAGGCGCAGTTTTTGCGGCTGAAGGGTACGCGCGCGTTACTGGCAAAGTTGGCGTGGCCATGGCAACAAGCGGGCCGGGCGCGACGAACTTAGTTACAGGAATCGCGGACGCGAAGATGGACTCGGTGCCGCTGGTGTGCATTACCGGCCAGGTACGCACGGCGATGATCGGCACCGACGCTTTTCAGGAGACCGATGTTTTCGGCGTGACTTTGTCGCTGACCAAGTGGAGCCGGCTGGTGCGCACGATCGATGAGATTCCCGCGGTGATTGCGGAAGGATTTCATTGGGCGCGGAGCGGGCGTCCGGGACCCGTAGTGATCGATATTCCGACCGATATTTTGAAAGCGAAGAAAGAATTTACCGGGCCGGCGCAGTTCACGGCTCATGGGCGGACTTCGAATGCTCATGCCCGAGGAACCCTGAACACCACGATCATGACGTTGCTGCAGCGCGCCGCGCGGCCGGTCGCGCTGGTGGGCGCAGGGGCTAAATTGTCGGGAGCGATCCCAGCGTTACGGCAGACGCTTGAACATCTGAATATTCCGACGTTCGCCACGGTGCACGGGTTGGGCGCAGTACCGCCGGAATCTTCTTATTACCTGGGCATGGTCGGAATGCACGGGACGCAAGCAGCCAACATGGCTTTGCATGAGACCGATCTTTTGTTGGTGTTCGGGGCGCGGCTGGACGATCGCGTCACTGGCGATCCGGCACGATTCGCGCCTCATGCGAAGATCGTGCATTTCGAGATCGACCCTTCGCAACTGGATCGAGTGCGGCCGTGCGAGGTTGCGGTGATTGGGGATCTTGCGGATACGATTCCGGCATTTCTTTCCGAGTTGAGGAAAATTTCTAGCCATTCAACAGGCTCGGGGCAGGCTTCTCGCAATGGAAGCGAGAAGTGGAGCACCCAACTGCCGGATTGGAGCGCCTGGCGTTGTGTCGCCTGTGGCCCGGAACGAGCGGAGAGCGATCAGCATGGCCTGGCGCAACCGACCAAGCGCTTTTTGGACGAACTGTTCAGCCGCGTGCCTCAAGACAATGTCGTTATTGCCGATGTAGGACAACACCAGATGTGGGCGGCGCAGCGCTATCGATCTTCTTCGCCCCGCGGGTTTGTTACGTCGGGGGGACTCGGCGCGATGGGCTTTGCTCTTCCCGCAGCGGTTGGGGTGCAGTTGGCCAAGCCGGAAACTTGCGTGCTGTGCGTTTCCGGCGATGGCGGATTCCAGATGAATATTCAGGAACTCGCCACCGTTCACCGGCTTGGGCTGCCGATCAAGATGGTAATCGTCGACAACAAATATCTGGGCATGGTGAGGCAATGGCAGCAGCTGTTTTATGAGCGCAATTACGCCGAAACCGATTTGAGCGATAACCCGGATTTTGTCGAGACCGCGAAGGCTTACAAGATTCACGCCTGGCGGTTGAATGAGGCCGCTATGGCGGAATATCCGGTATCGAGTGAGACGGGAGACATGATTGACAGGTCTCTGCGTTCGCCGGAGCCGGAGTTGCTGGTGTTTGATTGCCATCCCGAAGCGAATGTTTACCCGATGGTTCCGGCGGGCGCAGCGCTTTCGGAAATGGTGTTCGGGGACAAATGAGATTGAGCGATTGAGTCATCGGGTCATTGGGCGATTGGAATTCATAGGCTGGTTTTAAATCGCAAATGATGCCTTCGCAAAATCGCACACTTGAGTTAAGGGGAACGGACATGCAATGTTTTCACATCCGCTATCGCAACTCGCAGGGCGCATTGATGCGCGTTTTGAATGCAATTTCGCGGCGTGGGATCGATCTTACTTCGGTGCGCGCGGGCTACGACGGGCAGCATTATTCGGTCATGCTGCGGCTCGAGGTTTCGCAGAAGCAGATCGGCCAACTCTCGCGCGAGTGGCATTCGATCGTGGATGTGATTGACATGCGTTCAACCGCCGGTTTGCCCGAGCCTGTATCGTTTTGGGCGCCGCATCCTCCGGCTTCGGCGGGAATGCCGGAATCGGCCCGTGCCGCGTTGGCGTAAGTTCAGTAACAATCGTGTCAGAAGCGTGATGCCTCCTGGGTAAGCGTCATGCAAATTGGGGAATCTGCTGCGGAGTGCGGCTGCTTACGCTACTCGGCGCGGGTTCCCCGTTTTTCCTGTAGCTCTGGCGCGTCCTTCGTCGTTGAAGCATCATTCTTGTCATTTCTAGCGCGACGAATCGTCTTCGCTTTTTCGTTGTACCCTTTCAATCATGGACCTCAAACATCGCAGCCGTGAAATCACCGACGGGCGTGACCGCGCCCCGTCGCGTGCCATGTTTAAAGCCATCGGCTTCACGATGCCGACCTCGCGCAAGCCTCTGATCGACGTGGCCAATACCTGGATCGAAACCATGCCATGCAACTTTCACCTTCGGCGGCTTTGGCCAAGGTGAAGGAAGGCATTCGCGCCGCCGGCGGCACGCCGATGGAGTTCAACACCATCGCGATTTCGGATGGCGAAACCATGGGCACGGAAGGGATGCGTGCGTCGCTCGTGAGCCGCGAAGTAATTGCCGACTCGATTGAACTGGTTTGCCGGGGGCAGTTGTTCGATGCGGTCGTCTGCGTAGTCGGATGTGACAAGACGATTCCC
>CAVTHZ010000015.1:0-72077 GCA_963734675.1 uncultured Acidobacteriaceae bacterium | reverse complement strand
CAACAGCCTCGAAAACACGCTATGTAGTATGGTGTCTTTAGATGAGGCGACTGGCAAGCCTGATGCAGGGTTAAAAAGCGCTTACCTGAATACTGCATCTAATAGGAAGATTGGAATGGAGAAATGGGAAAAGTAATCGAAGCACGCACTTATGACGAAGCGCTTTCCTGGCTGCGAGATCACGGTTTTGACCTGACCGAAGCGCCGGGAACCAGTGGACGCGTTTTTCTTCGAAAGTACAACGTTTCGGCGGCGATTCAGAAGACCGATGACGACGGCGTAAAAATTTTCGCGTATCCGGGTTATTTGATTGGCAGCGAGATTTCGAAGCTGGTGAATCGGGGCTACCAGCAATTCATGAAGACTTCGAAGACCGAGATTCCCGCCACGGCGGAACACTTGAAAGCGCTGCAGTCGTTCTCGGAAGAATTGAAGATGGGGCTGGGATTACCGAGCTTATATAACGAGTCGCTCGGAACGGTCAGCGATTCGTACCATTACGATCGCATTAAGGACCGTGACGAGCCAGTGGTTGACCGGCCGAAGCGTCCGTGGGAGATTGCCGGCAAAGCCGTGGCCGCGAAGGCGGTCGCGGTTAAAAAGGGCCGCGCTTAGGCACCGCGTTTGCCGCAGGTATATTTCTTCCGAATTCCGCCGGCCTACTTCTTTAGAAGATCTTCCAGCGATGTTTTCAGTTCGCGAAAGCGAAAAGGATATCCGCTCGCGACCAGCCTGGCTGGCTCAACCTTCTCGCTGGCGAGAAGCACCTCGTCAGCCATTTTTCCAAAAGCCACTCTTGCGGCAAACGCCGGCATGGGAAAAATTGTCGGCCGTGAAAGCACGGCTCCGAGTGTCTGGACGAACTCCGCATTCCTCACCGGTTTCGGACCGACCATATTTACCGGGCCCTGAATCAGATCGTTCTTCAATATATGGTGAATCGCTCCCACCCAATCCCGCATGTGAATCCAGCTCATCCACTGCTGCCCATCGCCGGTGCGGCCGCCCAGTCCCAGCTTGAATGGTACTAACATCGCCCGCAGCGCGCCTCCGTTGGGGCTGAGAACGATTCCGGTGCGAACGTGGACGGTGCGAATATCAGCCTGCACTGCAGGCATGGTAGCTTCCTCCCATTCCTGGCAGACTTGCGCAAGAAATCCGTTGCCGGGAGCGCTCTCCTCGCGCAGCGTTTCATCGCCACGATTGCCGTAATATCCGATAGCCGAGCCGGAGATAAAAACTTTAGGTTTGTTTTCTGCCTCAGCCAGGGCCGCGGCAAGATTGGAGGTCCCTGCGACCCGGCTCTCGCGAATCTTCTTCTTTTTTGTTTCCGACCAGCGTCCGAAGATGCTCTCGCCGGCCAGATGGATGACCACATCGAAGCCTGAGACGCTTTGAGGTGCGAGGGGCTTCGAAGGATCCCATGAAATCTCCTCCGCATTTCCCGCTGTGCCTCGCACCAGGCGAACCACGGTGCAACCGTTCGTCTTCAATGAGGGCAACAGCTCCGCGCCAATTGTTCCAGAAGCTCCACTGACAAGGATTCGCGAGTACATGGTCGTAGTGTGAACTCTATCAGTTCAGTAAAGGGCGAAACAAATTCACCGGTGCCGAATTCCCGGAATGGCTTTGCGAACCGGCTACGACTCGGGTCGAGGCTAGCGACGCGACTGGCGGCGAGGGGTAACCCGCGCCGACAGGCTATAATTTTGCATGGCGAGTCTCCGCCAACAGATAGCCACTACCGCTCTCACACTGACAAAATTCCGCGAACTGATGCGGCGGATTCAGGAGAATCGCCCCCAAGATGACCTCGCCATTGTCAAGAAAGCCTACGAATACTCGCAAAAACATCATGAAGGCCAGATCGCGTGCTTCCGGCGAGCCCTATCTGGTACATCCCCTGGAAGTCGCGCTGGTCCTGGCCGAAATGAAGATGGATCCGGTCGCGATTGCGGCGGGACTGCTGCATGATTCGGTCGAAGATACCTCGGTCACGATTGTTGACATCCGCAAAGAATTCGGCGAACAAGTCGCGCACATCGTCGAGGGCGTCACCAAAATCAGCAAGATCGATTTTGCTACGCGCGAAGAGGCAGCAGGCGGAGAACCTGCGCAAGATGATGCTGGCGATGGTCGATGACATTCGCGTGGTGCTGATCAAGCTTGCCGATCGCCTGCACAACATGCGCACGCTCGAACATCTCCAGCCCGAGCGCCAGCACAAAATCGCCGAAGAGACGCTGGAAATTTACGCACCGATCGCGCATCGGCTGGGCATGGGGAAAATTCGCGGCGAACTGGAAGATTTGGGATTCCGTTATCTCGATCCCGATGGTTATCAGCAAGTGGAGGAGGCCGTGAACGCGCGCCGCAAACAGGGCGAACTATTTCTGGCAAAGATGCAAGGCATCCTGGGCGACAAGCTGAAGGACGCGGGCATCAAGCCAAAGTCGAGAGCCGGATCAAGCGCCTGTACAGCATTCACAAAAAGCTGCAGCGGCAACGCATTGGAGTTGATCAGGTTTATGATCTTTTCGCCATGCGGGTGATTACGCAATCGCTGCAGGACTGCTACGGTGTGCTGGGAATCGTTCATAACGTCTGGCGGCCGGTGCCGGGACGGATTAAGGATTTCATCGCCATGCCGCGACCGAATTTTTATCAGTCGTTGCATACATCGGTGATCACCGAAGAAGGCACGCCTTTCGAAATCCAGATTCGCACCGAAGAAATGCACCGCATGGCGGAGGAAGGCATTGCGGCGCACTGGAAATATAAAGACGGCCCGGTTTCGGCGCAGGATGAACAGCGGCTGGCATGGTTGCGGCAGGTGGTCGAGTGGCAGCGCGATGTCAGCGATCCCAACGAATTTCTTTCCACGCTAAAGATCGATCTGTATCCGGAAGAGGTTTATACCTTCACCCCCAAGGGCAAAGTGGTGGTGCTGCCGCGCGACTCGACGCCGATCGATTTTGCTTACACGATTCACACCGAAGTCGGACACACGTGCGTGGGCGCGAAAGTAAATGGCCGCATGGTTCCGCTGCGCCACAAACTGCATAGCGGAGACATTGTGGAGATCATTACGCAGTCCGGGCACAAACCCAGCCGCGACTGGCTGGGGCTGGTTAAATCGTCGCGCGCGCGCAACAAGATTAAGCACTGGCTGAATGTTCATCAGCGCGAGCGTGCGATTGAAATCGGGCGGAAAGCTCATCGAAAAAGAAGCGCGCAAATACCGCATCGCCCTGAAGGACATCAAGGACGAAGATCTTTTGCGGGTTGCCGCGGCGTATGGATTAGGCAAAGTCGATGATCTGATGGCCGGCATCGGCTACGGAAAATATTCGGCGCGGCAGGTGCTGGCGCGATTGCTGCCCGCTGGTACTACGCCCTCAATGGCCGGCGACATAGAGGCTGAAGGATTGACCAACCAGCCGGGAGCGATTGCCAGCGTTGTGCGGCGCGTTTTTGGCGGCGACCACAATGCGATCCGGGTCAAAGGCCAGGGCGATATGCTGGTCTACCGCGCGCGCTGTTGCAATCCGATTCGCGGCGAAGGCATCACTGGCTACATCACGCGCGGCAAAGGAGTCGCGGTGCACTCGGTGAACTGCCCGAACGTTACCAACCTCATGTATGAACCGGAGCGGAGTATCGAGGTGGAATGGGCCCGCGATGAAAGCACGCCGACTTCGTATCCGGTCAAGCTCACGGTTTATTGCGATGATCGCTTCGGTATGCTGAAAAGTATCACCGCAGTGATCAGCGACACGCAGAGCAACATCCGCAATATTGGAGCACATACCTCAAACAGCCAGGCCAGCGTAGAGATTGTTCTGGATATTTCCGACCTGAAGCATCTTGAGCACATCATGGCGGGGTTGAAGAAGATTCCGGGCGTGCATGAGGTGCAGAGACTGCAGAAGATCTAGCTGTCTGGTGCGCCCGGAGAGACTCGAACTCCCAACCCTCTGCTCCGAAGGCAGATGCTCTATCCAGTTGAGCTACGGGCGCATGAACAACATTTTATAACGGGAGAGCATCGACGCGGCGCTAAAGCGCCGTTCTTCCACTCATCACTCCATTTCAAAACTCAAATAGGACAATCCGTCGCTGCGTTCGACCTGCAGCGCAACGCCTTCCCCCGCTTTCAAGCTTTTCACTGCGGCGCGCAGATCGTCCATGGACTTGATCGGCGTGTGGTTCAGCGCATGGATCACATCGCCGGTCTGCAGGCCTGTATCCGGCGTAATCAAATCGGCGGCACGGCCGAGGACGACGACTCCGCCCGGAATGCGAAGTGCGCCAACCTCACTCTGAAGGTCGGCGGTGATATTGGTGGCGAGAATGCCAAGGCGTGGCACCAGGCTTTTTTCCGGGTCGGCAGCGTCGAAAAGTTGATCCATGACGTCGCGCTGTTCGATCGCCGGAATATAAAGAGTTTTCCTTTCATCCCCGCGAAGAATTTCCATCTTCAGCACCCGATCGAGGCGGTGCAGGTAAAGCGCGGACGAAAGCTGAGGAAGAGTTTCGATGCGGCGGTCATCGGCAGTGAGCACGATATCTTGAACCTTAAGGCCGGCAGCGGCCGCGGGCCCATCCGGCTTGACGTCGGCAATGATGACGCCAAAGCGTTGCCCGAGATTGAGGCCGTCGGCGAGGGACGGAGTGATTTCCTGCGCCACGGCACCGATCTCCACTTTATGCACGTGCCCGTACTTGCGCAGGCTGCGATAAACAAAATCTACGATGCGGGCGGGAATGGCGAAGCCTAAACCCTCGCTGCCGCCACCTTCGGAGAGGATGAAAGTGTTGATTCCGACCACCGAGCCATTCATGTCGACCAACGGGCCGCCGCTGTTGCCGGGATTGATGGGCGCGTGGGTCTGAATGTAGGTCATGGCTTTTTCGGGATCGGGCTGGCGCGAGACCGCGCTGATCACGCCCATAGTGACGGAGTTCTGCAATCCTTCCGGGCTGCCGATAGCAAACACGAGCTGGCCCACGCGCACTCTCTGTTGCAGCAGCGATAGAGTGGGCAGATCTTTCTCGTCAATTTTCAGCAGGGCGAGATCGGTATCTTTGTGAACGCCGACCAACTTCGCTTCCAGAATGTGGCGCTTTCCCACGGGCACGGCGCGGCCGCTGTCTCCGGGCAGCGGCAGCGCCACGCGAATGCGTTGCGCACCCTCGACCACGTGAGCGTTCGTCATGATATAGCCATCGGGATCGACAATTACGCCCGAGCCGACCGCGTGCTGCCGGACAATGAGCGCGGTTTGGGAGCGATTTTCCTCATGGATCGGTGCGTAGCCGGTGACGAGAATCTGGACTACCGCGGGTGAGACTTTCGCGGCCAGGCCTTCGAGCGCGTTATTGAGGTAAACGAGCGAAGCCTCCGCCTCGGCCGATTCGTCGGGCTTGGGCTGCGGTTTTTCAGCGGAGGGTTCGCGCTGAAGCTTTGCGGCCGCTGGAGGAGTGGTGGATGGTTTTTGATCCTGGGATTGCTGCGATAGCAAAGGAGTTACCGCGGCAGAGGCAAAGATAAGAACCGCGATTCGAGCAACAAAAAGGCAGCGTCGAGGATTAAGGTTAAGGTCAGACAAGGATGACACGGGCATGAGCGCGCTCCTGAGCAATGGCAGCTTCTTATGAGACGGTAGCATGGTTCGTGCGGTTGCAGCTTTAATCGGGCGCCGACGGGTTTCGAGCGCAGACTAGAACCAATCCGGAAACACTAACTCCACCAGGCCAGGAACCCAGTAGGAATAAAACTCGTCATCGCAGATTTTGTATTCGCCATATTTCTTGTGCGCATAGTCGCCCCAATGGGGTTGAGCGCCGTCGATATCGGTAAATCCGTATTCCCGGGCCAGGTTCCACGAACTGAAGACGCGCCCGGTCTTGTTCATGGCATTGGGATCGGTGGCCAGCGCCACCACCGCGCGGCCAACGTAGCGCGGAGACTCCGAGATCATAAAATCCTCGGGCGCGTCGTTCTGGTCCTTGCTGTTCTGTTCTTTATTGGCTCTGTTTCCGACATCTTTCCAGTTCGCCTCGGTCACTCCGTAATGCTCGAGCACTCGTTCGGAGCGGAGAAAACCGGGCGTCAACGCGACGGACGCGATGTTGCGTTTTCGCAGTTCGCGGGACATGGCGAAGGCGAGCCGTATGACCGAAATTTTTACCAGGTCATAAAACAGGTTGCCCCGATAATAGAACGCGTCGCCATCGGTGATTTCGAAAATCAGGCTGGGAGGGCCGCCCTGCGGTTTCCGTTCCAGCATGAGCGGGACGGCATAGTGGGAAGTAATGATGTGAGAGTGGACGGCCTGTCTGAGCATTTGCAATCCGGTTTCGAGTTTCAGTTCCCAGAAGCGTTTGCTCCACTCGGTGAGCGCGTCTCCACCCCAGACATCGTTCACTAGAATGTCGAGCCTTTTGTGCTTGCGTTTGATCGCGGCGACCAGCTTTTTGACTTCCGCAGGTTCGGTGTGATCGACGCGGACGGCGACACCTTGGCCACCGGCTGCTGTTACGAGGTCGGCGGTTTCTTCGATGGTTTCAGATGGCCCGAGGCTCGAAGGCTGTTTCTTCGAACGTGCCGACGAGTTTGTTCGAAGGCTTTTTCTTGAACTGCGGCCAGTGCAATAGACGGTTGCGCCCGCCTCGCCCAAGGCGATGGCAATGCCTCGTCCTGCGCCACGGGTCGCTCCCGCCACGAGAGCGATTTTTCCCTGCAACTTTTTGCCGGAAATTGGGTTCTGACTTTTCGTGCGCACTTTTCTGTCCTTTATTTGCTTTTGCCGGGGCAGATGATATCAAAATAGAACCGGCGGGCAAACTGAGGCGCCCGAATGTCTTCCGATACCATGGCAGGATCTGCTCGTCCTAAAACACGGCTGTTCGCACTGGCCGGATTGTGCCTTCTGATCGCCGTTGCTCTCAGCATGGTTCTCAACGGCTGCGGCGGGAGCTCGCCCAACAGCGCGACCGCGCCCTCCCAGCCCACACAGCCGAGCGGACCAAGTGTCGCACTTGTATCCAGCACCCCATGCTCGTCCTTGCCTAACGGTTCTGAGTTCTTTTCCAGTCCGACCAATCCCTCAACCTGTCAAAGCGCGACGATCATGAATTGTCCTAATGCCGCGAACTTGAACGTCATCTACAGCTATGACGCGCCTCCGTCTCCCAAAGGCACAATCGTTTTCTTTTCGGGCGGCCCCGGAACCGCAGTAGACCTTGGGGACATCAACAACGCCACATACTATTTCAGCCAGGGTTATGAAGTCATTCAGGTCGAGTGGGCCGACGATTGGGAGCTGACCACCATCCCGGCAGCGAACGGCGGAAGCGATACGACGACTTATACGGCCAACATTCAACTGGCGGCCTGCCGCAACGCTACGCTTTTGAATTACATTTTCACCGGAGGCAACACCAAACTCTACAGCGGGGGCGGACGCTGCGCCCAGGGCAGCAGCGCCGGCTCTGCGGCTATCGCCTATGCGCTTACCTTCTATGGAGCTGGAAATTATCTCGACGCGGTTGAACTGATCTCCGGTCCGCCCCTGGCTGACATCTATCAGGGCTGCGCAGAACCTCCTCCGACGCCTAGTCTCCAAGTCTGTCCCGCGGATCAGTTCGGTTGCCAGCTCGGTGGTACCTCGCCGTGGACACTGAGTCCGCAATACCAGGTAACTTCGCTAGATCCAGGAGCGGCCCCCGGCGTCCGTAAGTGGACTGGTGACAATTCCTGCAATCAGCTGGGAACAACTACATCATCGACCTCGAATCAAGCATGGTTGCAGGAGAGCATAGTGAATGATGGAACTAACAATCCGGTTTACAGTTATCCCACCACCGCGATGAGCGCGTGGTTGTGTGCCAGCGTAAACCAATCAGGCGTTACTGCATGCACGCAAGGGATTGCTAGTGATGGCGGACAGGGCGGCGTCCCGCAGGATAGTTGCCCCAACAATGCCAGTTCACAAGCGCAGTTTTACTACGCGAAGGTCGCCAGTAATAATCCGCAAGCGGCCTATAACGTTTATGCCGTGGAAAACTGCAATGGCCCGGAAGGCGCCACCGACATCAACACCACAGTTCCAGCGTTGAACAACCTCGATGGCAGGGACGCGGTCCAGCAGGACATGGTGAACCGGTGCGTGAAGCCCTAGCCTCGGGTTATGCGAATGCGGCCTTGCTGCGCGCCGGCTGAACTGCTTCGGTGAAAACTGCGACCTCGGCATTCAACTTGAACTGTCCGACTAAACTCTGCAGCTCGCGGGAAACCTCTACCAATTGTTGGGCAGCGCTTTGAGTCTCCGTGGCGCCGCGCGCGGTGCTCTCGGCCGCCTGCGCGACTCCTGCGATATTGCTCGAAATTTCGCCGCTCCCTCGAGCCGCCTCATTGACATTGCGGGACATCTCGTTGGTAGTGGCATTCTGTTCTTCTACCGCCGTAGCGATAGTGTTGGAGATGTCATTCACCTGGCTTATCACTTGACTGATGGAGGCGATGGCATCCACCGCCGCCTTGGTATCGCTTTGGATAGCTTCAATCTTTCGGCTGATGTCCTCGGTGGCTTTCGCGGTTTCCTTGGCAAGTTCTTTCACTTCATTCGCAACGACGGCGAAGCCTTTCCCGGCCTCACCGGCGCGGGCAGCTTCGATGGTGGCGTTCAGAGCAAGCAAGTTCGTCTGCTGAGCGATGGAAGTGATGACCTTGATCACCTGGCCGATCTCAGTCGAGGAATCGCCCAGTTTCGTAACGGTAGCGGTGGTGGATTCTGCCACCTTCACAGCGGAGGTCGCAACTCTGGCGGCTTCAGTGGCATTCTTGGCAATCTCCTTGATGCTGGAACCCATCTCTTGCGCGCCGGTCGCGACTGTCTGCAAGTTCTGACTGACTTCGCCCGCGGAATTGGAAACGACTTTGGCTTGTGCGGATGTTTCCTCGGAATTGGCGCTGATCCGTTGGCTGGTGCCGGAGAGTGTTTCCGTGGCAGCGGCAACGCTCTGCGCGGCGTGTGCAATGCTGGCGAGATTGTCGTGAACTCTTTCCACGAACATATTCAGGCACTGGCCTAACTCCCCAATTTCATCCTTGCGGACCTGATCGACGCGCGCGGTAAGATCGTTCGCCTCGGCCATCGCTTTGAAGCGGGAGGAGAAGGAATGAAGTCCCCGATTGATGCTGCTGGTGATGCGAAGAGCCACAAGCAGCAACAGAAGCAGCGATACGCCGCAAATGGCGAACATGGCGTGGGTGGCGCGCGCCGCCTTGAGCCCGGCCACGGTTTCGGCTTGCTGCGCGCTCTTCGAAAGCTGGTCGCTGGTGCTTTCGATCTTTTCCTGTAGATCCTTGTACATACCCATGTACGGGCCAAGCATTGCGGGAGCATCGCCGGGCTTGTGCACAATGGCATCCACCAGCGCGTGGCCGGCGGTCACGTACTGCTCAACCATTTTCGTTTCGTCGTCGAGCATGATTCGGCTTTCTGGGTCGGAGGCGAAACCGCGCGCCTTGGCGATGCGGTCAGAGAGCAGCTTGCAGTGCTGGGCAAAGTCTTCGACCTTGTTCTGCTGCTCGTCGCCTTTCTGGGTGAACACGGCTCCAATGTCGGCGCGGGTGAGGTCGTTGTAAACTCCGGCTTCAATGTGATTGCGGATGGCCGAACCGGTGGCCGCCACATTGACCGTGGTCTTGTACACCGAAGTTATCCCTTGATAGCCGGTGACGCTTACGGCAAGGACGAACACTGCAGCGCTGATGGTTAAGCCGAAGAGCTTCTTTTTGATGGTTAATCGCACTGACTTCTGCCTCCAACACGTCCTCGTGCGCTCACATTCTGAGCTTGTATGCAGCATCTCCCGCGGCGACGCCATCGACCTTCACCGCTTTCACTCCGCCATCGCTGCCGTCTCCATGGAAGTCTTCGGCTCTGACGAAGCCAATGGCGCCGGGAGAACTGGCGACAAAACTCTTCACGGCAGCCGAACTACCCACCTCTTTTGGCGGCGTGGCTGACTTGCCGCTGAACGCGGCCTGCATGAAATACTTGCTGAATTCAGAGTCGTTCATCCCGCACACGATTTTGAGGAAAGCTGTCCGCTCCGGCGCGCCGCCAGCCAACATGACTGGAGCCACAGATTTTCCCGTGTCCCAACGGCTGCGGTCGGAGAGAAAAAGCTTTTTCAGTTCGCTGGCGCTCAGGTTGTCGACTGGGTTGGCCTGGTTGACGATGACCACGATCGGGTCCCCTGCGGCCTGCGCCAATTGTGGGGGGATGAAAAAAAAGATGCCCGAGGCAAGCGCGCCCAGCGCCGACAGGAGAAACGGTAGACTTATTTTTTTTGTCATGGTGGTCTTCCTCAGAACGTGAACGCCACTTGCGAAGTCACCTGATTCGCATCCTGCAAACCACGCATGTCGTAACGGTCGAACTGCAACTTGAGCGCGGAGTGTTGGCTAAAGTCATAGCGCACACCGATGCTGGGACCGTTGAGCCTGCCGACAAAGCTGCTTACGTACAGGGGCGCGTACTGGTTGGGGCTGGCGTATACCCAGACCGGATCGTCGCTGGGTGCATTGAAATACTGGTAGCGGAAGTATGGCCGCCAGCTGTCGAAGGCGCGGGAAGCCTGTGTATAGAAGCAGGCAGTGTTGAAAACCGGCCCGCTGGGCTCCACATGCTTGACCAGCACTCCCTCATTCAGGATTTCGTATTTGCCATTGATGAATACAACATGGGCGGTGCCGATGGTTTCACCCACTGGCGGGCCCGGCACGGTGAGATTGTCATGGCGAAGTGAAAAGCCAATCTGCAACCCGGAAAGCTTTTCCGGCCTTACGAAGAGCCCTCCATTGATAGCTTTGCTGCTATTGGCATCCTGATAATTCTGCGCTGGTTCCGCGCCGGATCCCCAGCCTCGCCCGTTGCCGACTTCGAGTACATAATTCAATCCCACCTTGCCCGAGGGAATCTTGCCTGTGACATTGACGCCGTTATCCTGCATGGGCAGAAATCCGCCGTTGTCATCAAACTGGTAGAAGAAGGGACGATCGGTTGCGGTTTCGAGGAATTCTCCCTTATTGAAGGCGGTGTTATAGTATCCGACCCACGTGTGATAGCGGCCTACCGAGACGTTGAAATAATCGTTTGGGCGATAGTTCAAGAGCAGCCGTTCTACGTCGACCCCGACGCTGTTATCGCTTTGGGCGACGAAGAGTGCCTCGCCCAAAGTGGAGACTTTGTCGGATAGACGAGCGGTCATGAACAAATCGAGCGATCCGAACTCGAATGTGGAGGGAACGTGGCTGAGAATAGAAGCCCCGACATCGCCGAAGACGATGAGCTTGAGCCGCGGCGCCACCTCGTTCATGCTAGGCGTCTCCACTACAGTTTCGGGCGGTGGAGGGGGCGGTGGAAGGGGCGCGGGAGGGGTTGGGGCCGGCGCTGGCGTTTGCGGCTGTGCTTTAAGTGCCTGAACTTCCTTTTCCAGTTCCTGGATACGCTGCAGCAACTGCTGGTTGATATCACCCTGATTCGCCGGCGTTTGGCTTTGTTGCGCGAAGGCCGAGAGGCTCGCAATCAACATAAGAATGGAAACGCAAGTTTGTGAGAGAAACCGAATGTTTTTCATATTTTTGCGCTGCCGCGCCTTGCCCAAACCCATGGAACGAGAGGCCGGATTGGCTGACACGATCACCTTCGGCAGGGAGATTGGGCGGCTTCAGTTACTTTCGGGCACTGGGGGGGAATCTAGTTCTTACCCTTAACCAATTCGTTATCAGGCTTTTATCCAGCTGTCATCCGTGATATAACCGCCCCAAGCCGGAAAATGGCTGATTCCGCCTGCCAGGGAGCGTATCTTGATGGTATTGGCCTCATTTGCCGACAGAAAGAATGGAAGCCAGGAACGAGGAGGGACTGTGGCCGAAGAAGCGCGGACCGGAAAACGGTTTCCGTTGGAGTTGCCCATCAAGCTGCACAGCGAAAAAGCTGGCGGCGACGCGAAAGGAACCACGGGAAATTTAAGCGCGGCGGGAGTTTACATTCGCGCCGATGCGTCACTGGACGTGGGCTCGCCGGTGGAATTCGAAATCACCCTGCCGCCCGACATGACTGGCGGGCAGGAGAACGTCACGATTCAATGCAAGGGCCGCGTAGTGCGCACAGATCCCAGCGGACAGAGCGAAGAAGGGCGGGGCGTGGCTTGCGTGATCGACTCGTATGAGTTCGTTAGAAACTCTTAAAAATTTTGGAGCGCCGAAAACATGCTCAAACTGATTCTGGCCGATAATCAGGCGATTTTCCGAGCCGGCATCGCCAAGGTGCTGGCGGTTGAAGACGAGATGCGCATTGTGGCGCAAGCTCAAACCCCGGAGCAGATGTTTATGGCTCTGGATAAATTCCGTGCGGCGGTCTTGATTGTCGCAGCGGGCTTTCACAACGATTTCGCCGCCATCGTGCAGGGTGCGGCTCGTGCCAAGACTCGCGTGGTGGTTCTCGCCGACACCGGCGAAAGCGCGCAGCGGCACATGGGCAACGGCGCGCACGGCGTAGTGTATCGCAATGTGACCAGCGCCGCCCTAGTCGACTGTGTGCGGAAAGTGGCGCGCGGCGAGACCTGGGTGCAGGACGTTGCCGTGCCCAGCGAACTTACCGAGAACGATATGGTCGGATTGCGCGTACGCGACCGCCTGACGGCGAAGGAACTGCGCATCGTGGCTTTGATCGTGCAGGGCTATAAGAATAAAGAGATCGCCACACAGCTGGGGACGACCGAGCAGGTCATTAAGAATTATCTGCGCAACGTGTACGACAAAATCGGCGTTTCCGATCGCCTCGAACTGGCGCTGTTCACGATTCACCACAGAATCTTGAACGAGGCCGCCGCGGCGACCACGGCGACTCCGCCGGCGCAGGCGCCAGCGGGTGTAATGCCATAATTTCGTAGCGCCGCTGTCCGGCGCGACACGATTCGAAAAGGCCGCTTATGGCGGCCTTTCGTTTTGCAGAAAGCATATTCACGCATCGTCACCGAAGGGCGCGGCATCTACCCCTCATGGAATTCCGAACGCTGGGACGCTCTGGACTCAAAGTACCTGTGCTGAGTTTCGGCACAGGTACGTTTGGTGGCGGAAACGAGTTTTTCAAGGCCTGGGGAGAGACGGACGTAAAAGAGGCTTCGCGGCTGATTGATATCTGTTTGGAAGCCGGCGTCAATCTCTTCGATACCGCGGATGTTTACTCCGACGGCCTTTCAGAAACGATTTTGGGCAAGGCGGTCGCCGGGCGCCGCGATCAAATTTTGATCTCGACCAAGGCCACGTTTCGCATGGGAGGGCACAACGGGCCGAACGATCTGGGCTCGTCCCGCTATCATTTGATCAGTGCATGCGAAGCCAGCCTGAAACGGCTCGGCACCGACTATATCGACATCTATCATCTTCACGGCTTCGATGCCCTCACGCCGGTGGAAGAAGTTCTCAGCACGCTCAACACGCTTGTGACCAGCGGCAAAGTCCGTTACATCGCCTGTTCGAATTTTTCGGGATGGCATTTGATGAAGTCGCTGGCAGTGTCGGATAAATTTGGCTGGGCGCGTTATGTTGGCCATCAGGTGTATTACTCACTGGTGGGACGCGAGTATGAATGGGAACTGATGCCGCTCGCTCTTGACCAGGGCGTGGGCGCGCTGGTCTGGAGTCCATTGGGATGGGGACGATTGACCGGAAAAATTCGCCGTGGAAAGCCGCTGCCCGCGAAGAGCCGCCTGCATAAGACAGCAGAAAACGGTCCTCCAGTCACAGATGAATATTTATACAACGTTGTCGATGCGCTTGAGGCGGTCGCGAAAGACACCGGAAAAACAGTTCCTCAGGTGGCGCTGAATTGGCTGTTGCAACGTCCTTCAATATCGACCGTGATTGTCGGGGCGCGCGACGAAGAGCAATTGCGCCAGAATCTGGGCGCGGCAGATTGGAATCTATCGCCCGAGCAAGTTGCGAAGCTCGATGCCGCGAGTGACGTGACGCCAATTTATCCGTATTGGCATCAGCGGCAGTTTCTAGAGAGAAATCCGGTGCCGGTTCCGCTGGCAGATAAAGCGCGGCGTTGAGGAATCCGGTCATGGCTCGTGTCTTCATTACAGGATCGTCCGATGGCCTGGGGCTGCTCACGGCCCAACTCCTCGTCAAACAGGCACATCGCGTCGTGTTGCACGCCCGCAACGAAGAACGCGGCCGGAAGGCATCGGCTGCTGTTCCGGGCGCCGAAACCGTCGTGCTCGGCGATCTCAGCAGCATCGCAGAAACGCGCCGCGTCGCCGAACAAGTGAATGCGCTTGGGCCATTCGACGCAGTGATTCACAATGCCGGAGTCGGTTATCGTTCACCACGGCGCGTCCTTAGTCAAGATGGAATGCCACTGGAGTTCGCCGTGAATACGCTCGCGCCCTACATTCTGACAGCGCTCATTCACAGGCCGAAGCGGCTAATCTACTTGAGCTCAGGGCTGCACCAGGATGGTGATTCCAGCTTGAAAGATCTCGCCTGGGAGCATCGCCCGTGGGACGGCCAGCAGGCATATTCGGACACGAAATTTCAAGACGTGTTGCTCGCCTTCGCCGTCGCGCGCCTCTGGGTCGATGTTCTCTCGAACGCTCTCGAACCCGGCTGGGTGCCTACAAAAATGGGCGGCGCGCATGCTCCCGACAATTTGGAGGAGGGATATCGCACGCAGGCGTGGCTGGCGGCAAGCGACGATCCAGCAGCAAAAGTTACGGGCGAATACTTCTATCACATGCGCCCACGCCGGCCGCATCCTGATGCTCGCGATCCTAAAAGGCAGGACAAGCTGCTCGAAGTATGCCAGAGCTTATCGGGAATTCAGCTTGCATCACACTAAACTTTTTCTCCCACCGATTTCGCCTGCGTAAACAGATATAGATAATCCGGCCCTCCGGATTTCGAATCCGTTCCCGACATATTGAATCCGCCGAAAGGATGCGCGCCAACCATTGCGCCGGTGCATTTTCGGTTGATGTACAGATTGCCCACATGGAAGTCGCGAATGCAGCGTTCGATCTTGTCGCGCGATTGGGTGTAGACCGCGCCGGTAAGGCCGAACTCGGTATCGTTCGCGATTTCGAGCGCGTGATCGAAACCCTCGCGCCTTGATGACCGCGAGCACCGGCCCGAAGATTTCTTCCTGCTCGAGCTTTGACTTCGCCGGGATGTCGGCGATCACAGTTGGCTGAATGTAGTAACCTTCCCCGCCCGCGCTGGCTCGCTCGCCGCCGGTGATCAGGCGACCATCTTTCTTGCCTTGCTCAATGTAGCCGAGAATCGTCTTCATCGATCCTTCGTTGATCACAGCGCCCATGTTGGTGTTCTCTGCGGGGTCGCCAACTGTGATCTTTTCGACGCGGGCTTTAAATTGCTGCAGGAAGTTGTCGTAAATGCGCTCATCGACAATGGCACGGGAGCAGGCGGAACATTTCTGCCCTTGAAATCCGAATGCGGCTTGCGCAACGCCCTCGACGGCTGCGTCAATATCGGCATCGGCATCCACGATAATCGCGTCCTTGCCGCCCATCTCAAGGATGGTCCGCTTGATCCAAACTTGTCCCGGTCCTTGCGTCGCGGCAGTTTGTTGATATTCAATCCAACTTCGCGCGAGCCGGTGAACGCGATATAGCGCGTCTTGGGATGGGCGACGATGGCATCGCCAAAGTCGCCCCCGATCCCGGGCAGAAATTTACGACGCCTTCCGGCATGCCCGCTTCCTCGAGCAGTTCCACGAACTTCGCGGCGATGGTTGGCGAATCGCTCGATGGCTTGAGAATCACCGTGTTTCCGCTGACGATCGAAGCCATTGTCATGCCCGCCATAATGGCGCATGGGAAATTCCACGGAGGAATGACGGCGCCGACGCCGAGCGGAACGTACATGAGGGAATCGCGCTCGCCCGGCAGTTGCACAGGAGCTTGGGTCTTCGCAAGCCGCAGCGCTTCGCGAGCATAGAACTCACAGAAGTCGATAGTCTCGGAGATATCGGCATCGGCTTCGCCCCAGTTCTTGCTGACTTCAAATACCAGCCACGCCATCAAATCCATCTTGCGCTCGCGCAGTAGATCGCCGACGCGGAACAGCAGGCTGGTTCTTTCTTCGACGGAACTGCAGCGCCATTTTTCGAATGCCTTCAGAGCTGCATTCATCGCCGGCTCCACATGCTCTCTGCCTGCCTTCTGATGAATACCCACGACCTGCGACGGTCGCGACGGGTTCAGGGACTTAATCTTGTCGGCAGTCTGGACGCGCTGCCCTCCGATGATGAGGTCGTACTCACGGCCGAGCTGGCCGCGAACCCGCTCAATTGCAGCGCGCATCTGGCGGGCATTTTCTTCGCGGCGGAAATCGTAAAAAGGCTCGTTGATAAACGGACCCTGGTGAGGGGAAGTGCGCGGACGGACAGGAAGCTCAGCGATTGCCATGGGACGCCTCAGAAATGAATTTTTAATGTCGGCGGAAGGTATTTTAACACCGCAGGAACAGGGGTTTCCGCCCACTCATTCGATCGCTGAAGGTAGCGTAAAGATTCGGATTGAGCGATGCCGGGCGCGTAGTTGAGTTACCGGCCGAAAAGGCCTATCAGTTCAGCCTGCCCCAGAGTATGGTCCTTTATCGCCCGCTCTACATCCGCTTTACTGGCGCCGGCTTTCAAGTCGAGGCTGGTATCGAGCGCGTAGAGCTTGAAAAAATAACGATGTGGCTTGCCTGAAGGAGGACATGGACCTCCATAGCCGGTCTTGCGAAAATCATTCCGGCCTTGCGACGCGCCACTGGAAAGCCGATCCTGCTTTTCCACCCCTTCGGGCAGCTCTTTCATGTTTGCCGGAAGATTGTAGATCACCCAATGCACCCAGGTTCCTACAGGAGCATCCGGGTCGTCCATGATGAGCGCGAAGGTTTTCGTACCCGCGGGCGCTCCGCTCCAGCTTAGTTGCGGCGAAACATTCTGCCCTTCGCAGGTGAATTTCTTCGGGATCATTTCGTTTGCTGAGAATGCCGCCGACGAAAGTTGAAAAGACATGGCCCCTCCCGTTTGTGCGAAGGCGGCAGAATGGAAGAAAAACAAAAACGCAGCAGCCGCAGTGAAGAGCGACAGATGCAATCGAGTTCCGGGATGGTTGACTGGACCCTTCAAGCCGGCCATTTTTGCCTTTTTCGAGGATGTCATAGCGCTAATAGTTTAGTGTCTCAAACGGCGAAATCCTAGCTGGATGTCTTTTGTGCATGGCCAGCATCCAGAGCGCGATTTAGCATCTTTATTAATTCGAAGCCGTCGTTTTAATTCGAAGCCTTCGTTCTCATGTTCTGCAGCACCGCCAACTGCGCGGGTATCGATTTTGGCAAATCGTCCGCAGTTCCTGATTGAAAGTAGGCGATAAGTTGCCGTTTCAAACCCGGCGGAATAATTCTCTGCGGTCTCGACGTGAGGCGCGAAAGCAGTTGGGCGTGCGCTTCGTCGGCAAGGCGATAAGTTCCGATTTCGGTTGGATTTCCTGTGTCGAGGTTGAGATTGGCGAAGTCCACGGGATCTTCCGGGGCATTTTGCAGCCGATGCAAAGTCTGCTCAAATTGATCGGCGGTGTGATTCACACTGCGCAAATAATCTTCCTCGGTTTTTGCGGTAGGAATCTTGATGGCAAGATCGGAAATGGGGCCAACTTTCGGAACTATCAACACCAAAACTGCCAGCAGGTGAGCCCCCACTCCAGGCCCGCGCTTTGCCCGCTTCCAGGCGCGTTCGTAACTGGATTGAGCGACGCGCGCGGCGAAAAGGCGGTAAGCCTCGTCATCGGGATGGGGCGGAAACTGATGCCGGTGCAATACAACTTCGGCGCCGGCAAAGGCGGGAATGAAGCGGCGCACTGAAATCCGATAGCTGTGAAGTGCGGGGTGCGCGCGTCCCAGGATTTCGTGGATGTCGAATCCGTAAGTCTCGGCAAAAGCTTTCTCCAAGAATTTCCGCGGGACATTGAAGCCGATGAATTCCTGATAAGAACGCGGAGCCAAAGCGCGACTGAGAGTTCGTCGATATCGAAGGCAAACTCGGTTCGAATGTGGCCGTGCGGGCTCTCGCCATAAGTCACAATGCGGCCGTATTTTTGTTCGAGCTTGGGGAAAGCCATCGCCGTCGCGGGATTGATGGCCTGCGAATGGCCGATCGAATCTCCCAGATAGTGCGATAACGCTCCGATGGCAAAGGCATATTCGTCGATGGTATGGGCCTCGCGAAACAGGGTCGCGATGAAATCGCCAGTACGCACGTAGTGGGTTAGATTGCTGAAAAATTTCTTCCCGAAGGGATAGTAGCCCATGTCCTGAATGGCGGAGCCGCCGTAGGCATAGGCATGGGCTTCACGCAGCTGCTCTTCAGACGCTCCGGGGAATTTTGCAAGCAACAATGGCCGAATGGAGCCGTCCCAGGCCAAGTCGATTAGTTCCTCATGGGTGAGAACTGAGTAACCCGCGGCATTAGGCGCGCTCAGCGCCAGCAGTAGTATGATCGCCCAGATCCGCAATAACTTCTCCCAGGGCCTTCCCTCCGGAATTTTCTGCCAGCCCCCATCCGCTCCGGCCCAAGCTAAGATGCAAAAACATAGGCTGAGGTTATGCTCTGGTTCGAGGTGTCGACGCGGTTTTTCTGTCGGCGGACTTCTTCGAGCAGGGTCTATCCTCGAATGGAAAATCCATCGGTTGCACTGTGAGTGGTAGACTCGAAGGTTTTCTTGAGGCTGGCATCATGCAGATAGAACGCGTAGGTGTGATTGGTGCGGGCACCATGGGCAATGGAATTGCCCACGTGTTTGCGCGCAGTGGATATCGGGTTGTTCTTTGCGACGTCGAGACACGATTCCTGGATCGAGGTCTGGCGACAATCGCGAAAAACCTGGAGCGGGAGGTTGCGAAAAACAAAATCACCGCGAATGACAAGGAGAGCGCTCTAAAGAACATCGAGCCGGTGATCGATCGCGCGAAACTCGCGGACTGCGATTTTGTGGTCGAAGCGGCAACCGAGAAATTTGAAATCAAGACGGAGATTTTCCGCGACCTCGACCGAGTGGCGCGGCCGCAGGTCATTCTCGCTTCGAACACATCGTCGATTTCGATTACCAAGTTGGCTGCCGTGACCACGCGGCCTGACAAAGTCATTGGTATGCACTTTTTCAATCCCGTGCCCGTGATGAAGTTGGTCGAGGTCATCCGCGGGTTGGCCACGTCCGAGGAAACCTTTACGGGAGTGCGCGACTTGGCGGTCAAGCTGGACAAAACGCCGGTGGAAGTCAACGATGCGCCGGGATTCGTTTCGAACCGCGTGCTGATGCCGCTGATCAACGAGGCGATTTACACGGTGATGGAAGGCGTAGCCACGCCCGAGGCCGTGGATGAGGTTTTCAAGCTGGGGATGGCGCATCCCATGGGTCCGCTTACCCTCGCCGATTTCATCGGCCTCGACGTTTGCCTCGACATCATGCGCGTGATGCAGGACGGGCTGGGAGATCCCAAGTACCGGCCTTGTCCGCTGCTGATCAAGATGGTGGATGCGGGTTGGCTGGGGAGAAAGAGCGGCCGAGGGTTTTATAAGTACTAGAAGGATTTCTCCACGGAGTCACAGAGACACAGAGGCAAAGAGAATCCATTTGACCATTTCTGCGAGTCCGCGTCTCGCGCTTGAAAAAATTTCATGGCTGAGATAAACGGCAACGGGAAATCCGGGAGTTTTTTTCTCGACGCCCCGTATTACATCCTCGCTGCGTTGTGCGGAATCGCCACCGGTTGCGCCGATGTTTTAGTCGATGACCTGCTCTTCACCGCGCTACTTGTGCTCGCATCGTGCATGTTTCTTGGCATGATGCGCCGAAGCCGGCCCTGGCGATGGGTGATTGCAGTGGTGATCTTTATTCCTTTGACTGAGTGGGCGGCGAACCTGGTCTCGGCTATCAAACCCACGCGCGCGCAAATCTACGGATCGTTCCTGACGGCCTTGCCGGGGATTGCAGGCGCTTTTGGAGGATCGCAAGTACGAACTGTGATTGACAACTTGCGGCAGGGAAAATAGGAACGGTTTGTCTTTGGCCGCAGGTCTTAGGCCGCGGGGCTTCGGTCTTAAGTCTCAGGCCTTAGGAAAAGCCAATCCCAAGGCCCAAGACCCACGAGTCCAATTTGACCCACGATCTGACCATCGAGATTAACTTTCTCAGCGCATGATTTCGAATACTGCGCCCTCGTTAGCGCTGCCGCCTCGGCTGGTGGTTCCGTAGAGATTTCCCGCAGCATCCAACAGCAGCGTCGAGCCGGGGTTGGCGCCATCAAAGCCGTTGAGGTGGAAATCGTGCAGAAGAGTTTCGGTCCACTCCGCCGTACCCGGGGTGAGTTCAAATGCGGTGCCCCAGTTATGCGGCCCTCCTCCATCCAGCGTAACCCCGTAAAGGTTTCCGGAAGCGTCGAAGATCAGGTCGCCATCGGGATTGGCGCCGTCATCGCAGCAGTTGAACGTGTGCAGCAGCGTTTCCTGCCACTGGCCGTTGCCGGCTGGCGAAAGCTCAAAAACAATTCCACTGTGGTCGGTTCCACCCTTGCTGGCGGTCCCGTATAGATTGCCAGCCTGGTCGAAAATGAGACCACCCTGCGGATACCAACCGTCACCAACGCTCCGACCAAAGTAATGCAGAACCGTGCCGTTGCGTTCTCCACCCCTGGGAGCGTTCAACTCGAAAACGACGCCGCATCCGTAGGTGCAGTTGGCGGAAGAGCCGCCACCTTGTGACGCCATGCCGTAGAGGTTTCCCGCAGCATCGAGAATGACTCCGCCGTAAGGAACGCCGCCATCGGAGAGGCCGGTAAAATTGTGCAGCATGTGATATGTCCAGTGATGATTCGCTCCGGCAGAAAGCTCGTATACCGTTCCTTGTTCATAGGCGCCGCCGCTGGCTGTGGTGCCGTATAGATTTCCAGATGCATCCAGAACAACTCCGGCGTGCGCCTCGTATCCATCCGCATAGTCAAACTGATGAAGAACTGTCTCTGTCCACGATCCGTTGCCCGCGGGACTCAATTCGAACACGGTCCCGCAGCCAATTAAGCCGCAATTTGTTATGCCGCCAAACTCGGTGGTGCCGTACAAGTTTCCCGCGCCATCGAAAACCAGTCCCGCCGTGGGCCAGATGCCGTCCACGCCGTCGTAGTTGAAGCTGTGCAGAATAGTCATCTGCCAGGCTCCATCTTGCGGCGAAAGCTCGAACACCATGCCATCGCCATACGTGCCGCCGTAAAAAGCCGTGCCGTACAAATTGCCGGAGGCGTCAGAGATCAGGTTGGAAATTGGCGCAACGGCCCCGCCGGGATCGGAAAAGCTGTACACCACTTTCTCCGCACACTGTGCAACACTGGCCAGCAGCAGAACTGCAAGTACGACCACCATTCCTTTCCCTGCCAGCGCTTTCGTCACTCCGCATTTGGTCAGCTTCAGTTTCGTCAGTTCCAGATTTCTTAGTCCCAGATTTGTTAGTCCCAGACTTCTTAGTCCCAGATTTAAAACCGGCATGAAGTTTCTCTCCCAAGGGTCGCCGGAGGTGTCCTGCGCCGGCGTGATTTTTTATTTTCGCCCCTCCTGCGGCTTCGGGGGCGCCGAGGACTATACCACAGGCAATGCGGGTTCGGGCTGGCCGATGGACTGAGGCACATGCTGTAGAGGTCTCAGGTCGCAGGAAAGTCCAGCACCCAGGGCTTAATGCCTAAGAGTAAGATCTGATATCAAATTGGATATTCAAGGCCCTGCTGACTTCGACGACTTTGCAGCCATCGGAGAGGCTAACCGAAAAGTAACTCCCATTTTCACAGCGGGGTCGCGTATGCTGCGAGAGATGAGTGTGAGCGTTTCCATGCTGGCCAGCGGCAGCCAGGGAAATTGCGCTTTTGTCGCCAGCGCGCGCACCAGAATTCTGGTCGATGCCGGAATCTCCTGCCGCGAGATCTTCAAGCGCCTGCGGTCGCTGGGCGAAGATCCGCACTCCATCTCCGCGGTTCTCATCACCCACGAGCATTCGGACCATGTGTATGGCCTGGCGACGCTGGCGAAAAAGTTGCGCGTGCCCATCTTCCTCACTGCGGCCACGCATGCTGCCTGGTCGCGCGCGCTTCGAAACGAGAAGGGCCAGCGGCCGCAACTCGAGAAATTGGAAAAGTTCGAATCGGGGCATCGCTTCCAGGTCGGCGATATCGAGATAAAACCTTTCACGATTCCTCATGACGCCATCGATCCGGTCGGTTTCACATTTCGCGCCGAAGGAATCAAGGTCAGCCTTGCGACCGATCTCGGTTATCTTCCGGTGAACGTGCGCGACCATCTGCGCGGCTCCGATGTGCTGATTATGGAGTCGAACCACGACGTGGAAATGCTGCGCGGTGGCCCTTATCCCTGGATGGTGAAGCAGCGGGTGGCGAGCAACGTAGGGCACTTGTCGAACGCGAAACTCGCGGATTTCTTCACTGGCGACTATGATAATAGTGCAGCGTTTGTAGTGCTGGCGCATCTCTCTGAGCAGAACAATCATCCGCAAATCGCGCGCAGAGAAGCGGAAAGGGCGCTGGCCCAGCGCGGAGGCTTGTTTAACAACCGCGTCGTGGTGGCAACGCAATCGGAAGCGATGCCGATTCTTCAGCTTTAAAAGCTGCAGCTGTAATCATCTATGAGTCAGCAGTGCATCGATCCAATGGTTGGCAAGATCCTGGCGGGCTGGCGATACGATATATCCGGCCTTGCTCCCGAGATGCGCGGCGACTATGAAAAGCACTTCGCCGCCTGTGAACGTTGCAGCAGCCGGCAAAAAATGCATCGCATGATCGATGTTGGCCTGATCGCATTAGCCTCGATTTCGGGCGGCGTTTTCCTGCTGGCTTTTGGCGTAATCCGGCATTTTGGGCCACGGCACGCTTTCTGGCTTGAGATCGCCGCCCTCATGGGCTTTGCGCTTTCTGCATTCATCTGGCTGATCGTTGCGGTCGCGACACCGGCGCCCGTCACCGTGCTCGACGCCGCCATGGAAGGTGCGCGCCGCGTACATGACCGGCTGCCGCCGGAGATTCGCGAGCGCCTGCCGGAAGAAATCCGGCTAAAGATTACCGGAACATAGGATTACCGGAACATAGGAATACCGGAACACAGAACTAACGGAATACGCGAGGTACGATTTGCGTCGGATGGCTGCGCAGGCGGTGGTTATGGCGGTGCTGGCAGGATTGCTTGCCGGTAATGCATCGGCCTTCTGCCTGCTCTCCTCAGCCGGCCAGCCGTCGCGCCTTCCGTGCCATCACGAACTGCCCTCTCATTCTCATCCCGCGAATCATAGCTGTTGCGTGGCGACCGCGCACGCGGCGCTTCCCAGTGGAATCTTCGCCAGGGCGGTCGCGCAGGAATCCACGCGCGGCCACAAAATCGCTTCTCCTTCGATCTCTCGGATCAATCCGGTTTCAACCAACACGGATCCCGGTTCCGGGCCTCCCGCCGCTTTAACTCTCCGAATCTAGCCGGCGCTTTTTTGTTTTGAACGGGCATTGTTTAGCGAGGCGCGCATTGCGTCTCTGCCGCGATTTTCCGTGGAGGGTTATGGCTCGGGCCTCTTTATATTGGCGTGCAATTTTGTTCTTGACCGCGGTTGTGAGCTGTCCGCAGGTTCACGCGCAGGAGGATTCCATGCAGGGAATGCGCATGCCGATCAAAGGTCATGCGAACTTGCAGCTTCCATCGCCGCATGAGGGTTCAGGCACGGGGTGGGAACCGGCCTCGGTTCCCGGGCACATGTGGATGTCGATGCGCGGCGGCTGGATGCTGATGGCGCATGGCGTGATTTTCGCAGACTACAACCAGCAGGGCGGCCCGCGCGGCGAAGGCAAAGCGGAGTCGGTGAATTGGGCGATGCTGATGGAACAGCACAGGCTGGGACGGGGCACGATTCTGTTTCGGCAAATGTTTTCTGCGGAATCGCTCACTTCACCGCATCCGGGCTTTCCCGAGTTATTTCAAACCGGAGAAACGTATCATGGCGAGCCGCTGGTCGATCACCAGCATCCGCACAACGTATTCGCTGAACTTTCGGCGTATTACAGGCTGCCGCTTTCGGAAAAAATCTCGTGGGAGTTATACGGCGGACCTTCGGCTGAGCCTGCTCTTGGCCCGGTAGTATATCTGCATCGCACCTCGGCGGCGGAGTTGCCCATGGCCCCTCTCGGGCATCACCTGGAGGACTCAACCCATACCAGCTTCGGGGTGGTGACAACGGGATTTACCATCGACCGCTTCAAGATCGAAGGCTCGGCTTTCAACGGCCACGAGCCGAACGAAGAGCGCTGGAGCATCCAGCCCGCCGCGCTCGATTCCTGGTCGGGCCGAGTCAGCGTGGCTCCGACGCCAAACCTGACCGCGCAATACAGCATTGGCCACCTCGACCATCCTGAGGCGCTGGAGCCCTGGAATCAATATCGCGAAACCGCGTCGGTGGAATACAATCGGCCACTCGGGTGGGGCAACTGGGCGAGTTCGTTGGTGTGGGGACGCGTGCACGAGATCGGATTAGGCGCGAATCTGAACGGATATCTGTTCGAATCCACGCTGAACTTTTTGCGGAGAAATTACGCGTTCACGCGTATGGAACTCGTCGACAAGAACGAACTGTTTCCGGACGAGCCCGGGCATCCTTCCTATCGCATCGGAGCATATACGTTTGGTGGCACCCGCGATCTGGTGCAGAATCACGCCTGGCAGCTGGGATTCGGGGGCGACATTACCGTGTACTCGAAGCCAGCCTCGCTGGATGCGGCCTACGGAAATTTTCCAGTGTCGTTTCAGATTTTTCTGCGAATCCGGCCAGCGCTGCATGTCGGAGGACACCATCACTAGAAGCCGCGCCAGGCACGCCACTTCAGCCGACATCAGTCTTGCCGCCAGCCAACCTGTGATATATTTGCCTCCCGATTTGCGTCTCGATCTTCTGGAAGCGCGGTCGAGCACGGAAATTGTGAGGAGGTTCCGTGGTAAGTGCAAACCGCTCAAAATTTATCCACACCGCATGTCTCGCGGCTGCAATTTTCTCTTTCCTTGGAGCGGCAACTTACCAGAATTCCTGGGTGCAGGCCAATGAAACCGTTCTCTATGATTTTGGCCCGCCAAACTCGGGCCCGGC
This sequence comes from uncultured Acidobacteriaceae bacterium, assembly GCA_963734675.1. GTDB lineage: Bacteria > Acidobacteriota > Terriglobia > Terriglobales > Acidobacteriaceae > Sulfotelmatobacter. Next base: position 46,814 of record CAVTHZ010000015.1, on the reverse strand, counting down.
GCCACAAGGCCCGTTAGTCATGGACGCATCGGGCAATCTGTACGGCACGACACAAGGTGGCGGCGAGTACGAACAGGGCGCGGTGTTTGAGCTATCTCCTGGTTCGAACGGCGAGTGGGTAGAGAGGAACCTCTATTCCTTCGGAGGCGCGAAAGACGGCGGCTTGCCCTACTCCGGGCTCGTAATTGACGCTCAAGGCAACCTGTATGGCACAACGGTGCTGGGGGGAAATCTCGGCGGTGTAAATTGCCAGGTCGGCGGTGGCTGTGGAACCGTGTTCGAACTCTCGCCGATCGGCGACGGCAGCTGGCAGGAAACGGTTCTCTATGCCTTCAACGGCGGCAGGGATGGCGACGGTCCGCAGGCCACAGTCGCTCTCGACAGCCGGGGAAATATCTACGGCACCACGGTATACGGTGGCACTTACGGCTCCTACGGCTACGGCACCGTTTTCAAGCTGACGCCATCAGCGAATGGCTGGAAAGAAACGCTGATTCACGTTTTCAGCGACGGCAGCGACGGGGGTTATCCATACGGAGCCGTGATCGTAGATAACGCCGGCAATGTGTATGGTACGGCGCCGGGAGGCGGCCTGCCTTCGTGTGGGTGCGGCGTTGTCCTTAAGTTTTCCCAAAATCCGGCAGGGCATTGGAAGGAGACTGTGCTTCATTCCTTCACCGGTGGAAGAGACGGCGCCTATCCTCAATCCGCGCTGACTATGGATAACAATGGAAACCTGTACGGCACCACTTTCGGCGGTGGGCTGGCCAACGCGTGCACTCCCTTGGGAGACGGAGGCTGTGGAGTGGTCTTCGAACTCTCGCGGGTTTCTTCGGGATGGAAAGAAAGCGTGCTGCATGCTTTCGCCGGAACCGATGGCGCCGAGCCGTCCGCCGGACTGGCACTCGACGCCGCAGGCAATCTTTACGGTGCAGCCGATTACGGCGGCCTCAACAAGTGCCAAAACTATCCCTACTCCGGTTGCGGCGTCGTCTTCGAGTTGGCGCCCCAGGCCAACGGTCATTGGCAGGAGAAAGCTCTCCACGCCTTCAGCGATGCCGACGATGGAGGCTATCCTGTTTCAGCGCCTAATTTCGACTCAGCCGGCAATCTTTACGGCGTCACTCTCGCGGGTGGCCCTCAGAGCGTAGCTTGCCCACAAGGCTGCGGCGTAGCCTACGAATTCTCTGGGGTCGGCGATCATTAGAATCGCCGAGAGGGGACTAAAGTCTAGGCCTTGATGTGGCAGCTCGCCATGCCGCGCTTTTCGAGATACTGCTGGTGATAGTCCTCAGCCGGGAAAAAAGCCGGTGCCGGGACGATCTGGGTCACGATCGGCTTCGAGTAGCGGTGCGCTTTTTCGAGCGCTTCCTTCGAGGCAATTGCCGCGGCCTGCTGTTCGGGCGAATGATAGAAAATTGCCGAGCGATACTGCGTGCCCCAGTCCGGTCCCTGACGATTCAACTGAGTTGGATCATGGTTCTCCCAGAAAACTTTTAGCAGCTCCTCGTAGCGAACTTTGGCGGGGTCGAATTCCACTTCGACCGCCTCGGCGTGGCCGGTGCGGTCCGTGCAAACTTCTTTGTAAGTCGGCTTCTCCGTGGTTCCGCCGATGTAGCCAACGCGCGTAGAAATCACGCCGGGAATCTGGCGAAAAGTTGCTTCGACTCCCCAAAAACATCCCGCTGCAAACGTAGCTTTTTGCATCTTAGAAATGCTCCTCGTAGGCCCCGATTTGTAGCGCGGCCGGGGCGACCTGCGATGTTAACGTGCCCGTAATGATTGACTGTCATTATTAGATGATGAATCGGCCGGAAAGTCACGCCGCACTGCGATGGATAGCCCCAGTGGGTAATTGACGCTCCGGCAGTTTCAAGATAAAGTTCCAACAAGGTTGTCGAGTCATCTCCCCCAGGAGAACCTGTGGTTCGAAGGTCCAGCCGCGCCCTCGGTGTGCAGAAAATTGCCGTCTGGCTGTTTCTCGGACTTGCGACCTCTCTTGCCGCGCAGACCGTCTCTAACTCCTCGAACTTCAGCCCGCAGCGCCGGCTGGGATACACCGTCGGCGATCAGTGGGAGCCGGCCTTATCAGCCGATGGCCGCGGACACATCTATGTTTTGTTTCCTCAGTACGGGCAGGTGAAGGATTGCCCAGCCTGCACCGCTCCGACCATCGCTTTGCAGGTGAGCAATGACAACGGAGTGACCTGGGAGGCGCCTCATGCGCTCGCGCCCTCTTCGAGCGGACAGTTTGATCCGCAAATCACAGTCGATCCCGTGGACCGGCAGACAGTGTACGCTTCCTGGCTGCAGGACGATAAGCGGGATGTAGTGGTTGCCCGCTCGCAGGACTTCGGACGAAGCTGGTACTTCACTATCGCGGACCACTCCCCGGAGGACGCGGACAAGCCGGTTCTCACGGTCCATGGCGCGGATGTTTATGTTGGGTTCAACCACGATGAGAACTTCATGGTTGCCGCCTCGCACGACTACGCGCAAACTTTCACTTCCGTTCTGATCAATCCCGGCACCGATCCCGGATGGTCTTTGGCAGGCGGCGCAACGGTCGATCCCGCGGGCGCAGTATATTTTTCCTGGACCGCCTATGCCCGGCAAGCGAGCGGACGACCTGTAAGCCTTTATGTCAGCCGCTCCACCGATGCGGGGCGTAATTGGACGACGCAACTCATGGATACATCAAGCGCGCCGCCCAATTGCTCGGAAGAAGGGTGTGAAGCCGGATATCTGGGCGCCCAGATCGCACTGACGTCCGATGCCGCTGGAACTTTGTACGCGCTTTGGAATGTTGGCACAGCCCGCGGCGGAGCCGAGCGCATTTACTTTTCGTCATCGACCACAGGTGGGGCAAGCTGGTCGGCGAAGACGGATGTTTCTACAGCCGAGGCTCAAACCGAGCACTGCTTTCCTGCGATAACCGCGGGCGTTGCCGGCGATGTGCGCATTGCGTGGATGGACACGCGCAATCGTGTGCGGAATCAGCCGCTCTGGAACGTCTTCCAGCGCAGCTCGAGCAACGGCGGCGCAACCTGGTCGCCCGAAAGCCGGATTTCCGGCCCGGCACGCGGCTACGATTACATTCAGCCCGCCGGCTTCAAATTCCCTTTCGGCGATTACTTCTCCATCGCCATCGATAACCTGGAAAACACGCACCTCGTCTGGGGCGCGGGACGAAATTACAAGTCGCCGGGATCGATCTGGTACAGCAGAGGACGGTAGGAACGTCAAAGCGCTTCTTGCAAAAGTCTGGACCTCCTCAAAACCTGTCTAGGATTGGCTTCGCGGTTTGGCGGCTGCTTTAAGATGGTTGGGGTCGAGACCGGCGGCGGCCATGATTGCTTGCCCCAGCTCTTCGGGAGTGAACAGCGGTTCGGCGCTGCGTTCCGAAGTGCTGGCGCCGTCGTCGGTGTTGATAGTCGCGACGAAGCGGTAGCCTCTTCCTACCACCGTCTGTAGGTACTGCGGCTGCGTCGAATCGTCTTCCAGAGCCATGCGCACTTTTCGGATGGCGGTGTTGATTCCCTGCTCCACGTCGACAAAAACGTCCTTGCCCCAAAGGGCGTCGGCGATCTCCTCGCGACTTACCAGCTGGCGCTGATTTTCTACCAGGAACATCAACAACTGCAAGGGCAGGCTCTCCAGGTGTACCGGCTTTCCGGCGCGAAACAGTTGAAAGCTGCCGAAGTCCAGTTCGAACTCGGCAAACCGCACTTTCTTTTCCGGAACGAATCTCCTGCCCATGGATGCACCCACATGATGATAATTGACGCCGCAGCCTGCGTTCCAAGCAGAGTGAGGCATCAGTAAATTCTAACGATGCGTGCAACTTGGATTGGGATTCCCGATTCCGGGTTGGCGCGGCTGAAATTTTTAGACGGCGGTACGCAGGGAAGCTCTCGATTTCAAATCGACGTTCTTCAGATCAATTCATATCGCTTCAGACTGGCTCCATGGACGTTTTCGCGACTCGGGTTCAATCTCGCAACATTGCCGGGAAAACCGGGAGATCATCAGGAGGTGCTGTATGAAATACGCCAAGAGGATCCTCGCTTTAACACTCATCACGTTACCTATGATGGCATTCGCGCAATTGAATCCGGAACAGAAAATTATTGCGAAAGTTCCATTTGAGTTTACCGTCGGCAACAAAGTTATGCCGGCCGGGACGTGGACGGCGCAACGGGCCTTCCTGAGCGACCGGACGCTTTTGATCCGGAATCTCGATGCGGGGATTGCCTTACCGTCAATGACGTTGCCGGACGAAAGCAAGACAGCGCCGCGAACCTGCGCTTTGGTCTTCAACAGGTACGGGGATCGCTATTTCCTCAGCGCAATCAACGTCGAGGGAGATCGAACGACCTATCGGATTCCAGAGAACAAGGCGGAAGCCGAACTGCGTTCCGAAAATCGGGGCGTAAGCGAGGAAGTAATTGTCGCGTCGCTGAAATAGGTCACGGATCCCACGTCCCGCTCTTTTGCGGGACGTGGGAACGGGCTGGCCGGAGTCTTTGATCCTCAGCTGTCCCTCACTCCACAATCAACCCGCCAACCAGATCCCCCAACCGCGTAATCCCACGGTCGCCGGACCAGCGCTTCAACTCATCCACAATCTTCTCGGTCGCGCACGGATCCCAATAGCTCGCTGTACCAATCTCAACCGCAGTCGCGCCCGCGAGCATGAACTCCACAACATCCGCCGCCGTCGAAATTCCACCCATGCCGATTACCGGAATGCTCACCGCATGGGCCGCGTCGTAGACCATACGCAACGCTATGGGCTTGATCGCCGGTCCCGACAGCCCGGCGGTCACATTGGCGATGCGCGGCTTGCGCGTGTCGGCATCGATCGCCATGGCGACGAAAGTATTGATCAGCGATATGGCGTCGGCGCCCGACTCCTGCGCAATGTGCGCCATCTGCGCGATGCTGGTTAATACGAAGTGGTGGATCGACAACGTCGAGCTGATATCCGGTCCGGTCCTCAGCGATATTGCCCAAGGTTGCCAGGCTCCCGCTGGCCCCGCCGTAACCGTGTGCGGAACTAACAACTGTAGCAACAATAGCCAGCAGTGCCCCTGTCAGGCGAACACGCAGCAGTGCGGCTGCAGGCTTGGAACGAGCGGCTCAACTTGGACGCTGGAACCAACCTACCTCAGCGGCCCGAATCAGTCCGTCGGAGCTTGGACGAATAACGGCACCTGCGCGATGGGGCAGAACACATCGCAGAGTTCCTACAACTATTGGCTGGCCCAGAGCATTGTTGATCAGGCTCCCAATGGGTCCGACGGTGCAACGCCAAGCTTCAATTACACCAACACTGCTGTGGGAGCGTGGCTTTGTAGATCGGTGCATAACCCCAATAATATAAATTGCGCAACCAACTTCGAGGCGCAATACTGCCCCAATAACTCCAGCCCCCAAGGTCAGATCTTTTATGCGAACTTCGGGCCGAACAATCTGCCTCCGACATACAACCTATACGCGGTGGACAACTGTAATAATCCGGAGGGCGCGGGCGACAAGCACAGCAGTGTTCCGGCGCTGGGCACGGATGGTTTTGACGCGATTGTTACAGATATGAAGACGAGCTGCACGCACGTGCCACCGCCCCAATAGGTGGGAGCCGCACGCGAGATTCGGGGGACTGCAGACCCGTCCCCGGCGAGAGGGGAAGAAGGTACCGTCTGGGCCTTTATTTCAGCCGCCAACGAGAAGAAGGTCCACTTAGACAGTGGCGGATCTTATGGTAGCCTCTTGATGTTCTTTGAGACTTGGGGGGTGGTTTGTTTGTGAGCCGTCGCGTGACTTTCCGGCGCCGTTTCCTCCCACTCGCCGTAATGGTGCTCGCCCTTGGCGTGCCGTGGCTTCCCGTCGAGGCACAATTCGAAACACGCAGTGTGCGATCAATGCCTGCTCCCGCAGCTTTTGCGGTCGGCGATTTCAACAATGACGGAATACTCGACGCGGTTGGTCTGACCACTGGCGTTTCGGTGGCGCTGGGCGTGGGCAATGGTACGTTCCAGGCTCCAGTCACCTATCCATACCTGCTGGGCGGATGGGTCGCCGTTGGGGATTTTAACAGGGATGGAAACTTGGACTTTGTCGCCACCGCGTACCCATACACCAGCGAGACCGAGATCTTCCTTGGCAACGGAGACGGAACGTTTCAATCTCCCATAACCGTTTCCACTTCTGCCTACCCGACCTTCGTTGCCGTTGGAGATTTTAACGGCGACCTTAAGCCGGACATCGCCGTCATCGACAAGCCCTACATCAGCGTTCTTTTAGGCAATGGGGACGGTACCTTTCAGGCCCCGATCGACAACGACTCCTTCATCGAACCCCAGTTCTTGGCGCTAGGCGACTTTGACAACGACCACCGGCTCGATGTCGCCGCAGTGGGCTCCTATGGCAGCACCGCGAGTATCGGCATACTGCTGGGGAACGGAGATGGTACGCTACAACCCTCCCTCACTTATCCGCTCAAGTACACACCCAGCTCAGTAGCCGTAGGTGACTTCAATCACGACGGCAACCTGGATGCAGCGGTGGAGGGCGATGGGCCGACGGCGACGGTGCTATTAGGAGGCGGAAGCGGCGGCTTCGAGAAAGTTGAGGAATACCGCATGCCCGAGTCTGGTTCGGGGCAAATTTCGGTTGGCCAGCTTACAGGAAACGGAGTGCTCGATCTGGCCCTGGGAAACATCGGCTCAACCTCAGGCGTAAGTGTCCTGACCGGCAACGGCGACGGTACGTTCCAGGCCGCCCGGTTCTACCCGGCCGGGACACTCGTGCAATTCTTGGCAATCGGGGATTTCAATGGCGATCACAAGCCTGACCTCCTGTTGCTTGATCGCGCTGAGAGTCTGATCACCCTGCTGAACACCGGTGTGGCAAGCTTCTCGCCGACCACGCCGCTCGTTTTCAAGAAACAAAATGTGGGCACGACCAGCGCCCCACAAACCGTGACCCTGACCAATACCGGCAAACCAGCGCTGAAAATCTCATCGATGAAGGCCAGCAGCCAATTCGGCGTGACCTCAAACTGCGGCAAGAGCGTCACCGCGGGCGCGAATTGCACCATCAGCGTGACGTTCTCGCCCACATCGCAAGGCGCGAAATCGGGCACGGTCACCATTAACGACAGCGCATCATCGAAGCCGCAGGTGATCGAGCTGTCTGGCACTGGGACGTAGCGCGTGAAGAGGAGCACCGACATTCGTTATTCCACTACCAACCCTCCCACCAAGTTTGCCAGCCGCGTAATCCCCCTATCACCGCACCAGCGCTTCAGTTCATCCACAATCTTTTCGGTCGCGCACGGATCCCAATAGCTCGCTGTACCAATCTCAACCGCAGTCGCGCCCGCGAGCATGAACTCCACAACATCCGCCGCCGTCGAAATTCCACCCATGCCGATGACGGGAATGCTTACCGCGTGTGCCGCGTCGTAGACCATACGCAACGCTATGGGCTTGATCGCCGGTCCCGACAGCCCGGCGGTTACGTTGGCGATGCGCGGCTTGCGGGTTTCGGGATCGATTGCCATGGCGACGAAAGTATTGATCAGCGATATGGCGTCGGCGCCCGACTCCTGCGCAATGTGCGCCATCTGCGCGATGCTGGTTACGTTCGGCGAAAGTTTCACGATCAAAGGCCGGCGCGCCGCGCGCTTCGCCGTCGTCACCACTTCATCCAGCGAGCGCGGATCGCATCCGAACTGCAAGCCGCCGTGTTGCGTGTTCGGGCAGGAAACGTTCAACTCATACGCGGCGATGCCTTCGCCATCATTAAGAATTTCGATGGTTCGTTCGTAGTCCTCGCGGGTGTAGCCGAAAACGTTTGCGAAGACCACAATGTTTCTGATTTGCCGCAATCGCGGAAGTTTTTCTTCGAGGAACGCCGTCGCGCCAATGTTCTGCAGCCCGATGGCGTTGAGCATTCCGGCAGCGGTTTCCCATAATCTTGGCGGCGGGTTGCCGATCATCGGCTCGCGGGAAAGCCCCTTGACCACGAATCCGCCAAGCTTATCGAGATGAACCACATCCTCGAACTCGACCCCGTAACCGAAGGTTCCGCTGGCCGCAATGACGGGATTCTTGAGCGGAATCCCGGCGATGCTGACGCTGAGATCGAGCTTGCCACTGTTTTCGGAAGAGGAAACCAAAAAGACCTCGCGTTCTGGTTTCGATTAGTTTACACAGTCGCATGAGCTGTAAGCTGCTCTAAGCTGCAAGGTACACAAACTCGAAACATGTCGTGCCCGATGCGGATTTTGGACCGCTTCTGCCGGCTAGAGACTTTCTTCCTCGATTGACACGAACAGAACCGGCGCGCAATACTTGCTGCCCGAAGCTGTTCAGTCGTTTTTAACCGCTAACCCAGGACGAGCGCGGTATTCGTCACTATCTTCCAGGAGGATTTCCATGCCACGTGTCGCGCGCTTGGTGCGCCATCTTCTGCCGTTTTTACTTTTAACAACTCTGGTTCCATTCGCGACAGCATCCGGCCCATACAAAATCGGATCCGGCAACACCGTTACCGCTGACCCTTTGGTGACACGCCCTTCCACCACCCCATGCGTGGTCACACTTTTCACCGATGCCGCCTTCTATGACTTCAACGTCGAAGATTTTTCTTATGCTCCGCCCGCCGATTGTCCCGGCCCTTGGGCGAAGGTTGTGCTCGAGTCCGATATTTACCTGAATGCCGGGGTTCAATACGACCGTACCGCGAACTACTGGCTGGGCCCCGTGAACATTTACTTCGGAACCACGGCGGAACCCTCCTCGAATCTGGGCCCGTCGTGGCATGTAGAAAACGATCTCACAGATTACAGTTCGATCTTCTACACGGCGCAATCCGGGCAGGCGGACATCGGCAACACGCTATGCTGCGGCCTCACTTCCACGATTTATGCATCCGCCGAGTTGGAGTTCTATCCAGTGGCGCCGAACCAGACGCCGCCGAGCAGCGCGGATGTTGTCTACGCGCTTTCCGCCGGACCCCAGGGCGGAACGGTTAGTCTGAACACGCCCACCGACACTCTTTCCGGCACATTCACCATGCCAACCAACGTTGAGAGCGCTTACCTCGACGTCTACGCGCAGGGACAGTCAAGCGACGAATTCTGGTATACGTGCGTGCCGAACGATGTTTCGACTGAGCTTGAAAGCTGCCCCGATACGGGCTTCCGCGAAACTGAAATCACCATCGACGGTCAGAACGCGGGTGTGGCTCCGATTTTCCCCTGGATCTTCACCGGGGGCATCGACCCTTATTTATGGTTCCCGATTCCCGGCATCCAGACTCTGAATTTCACTCCCTATCGCGTGAACCTGACACCGTTCGCCGGATTGCTCAGCAACGGCCAGCCGCATACGGTGTCGCTGAGTGTTTACAATGCCGACAGCTATTTTTCGGCGACAGCGTCGCTCCTGCTCTATCTCGATTCCGGCAGCACCCAAACTTCGGGCGCAATCACGCAGAATACTCTCGCAGCGCCGAATCCCCAGGTCACCGAAAACCTTAATGTTCAGCCGACTGTCACCAAAGGAGTGGTGAACGTCACTTCCAATCGCAATTTTGTGATCTCGGGGTATGTGAACACTTCGAAAGGAAAAATCACGACCAAGGTTGCGCAAAGCGTGGACTTTGGGAACAAGCAGTTTTTCGATATCACTGCCGCACAGTATGAGCAAAACATTCAGCAGAACACCGTCATCAACTCCAGCGTGACCACATCACAGCCCGGCACGGCACAGACCGTGAGCACACAAAATTACACGTTCCCGCTGGCTGTGAACATCACGGAGCTGGTGTTGAAGAACACCAATATTCTGCAAACCACGACCGCCGATCAAACTTACCAACTCACGACCGGCACGGCTCAGGGTGGGAAGACGACCTACAGCAGCTCGCTGGTGAACGCGGGACAGCACAACGACACGCTCGAGCTGAATTCGTCGTTCGAACTCCTGGGCAATTTCAACCAGTCAGCATCGCAGGAGTACAACTGGTTGGATTCGACCGGCGCTACGTACACGTGCGACATCTCTGCCGCGGCGAACGTGCTGACTTCGTTTACGCAGGGCTGCGCGCCGTAGAGACAATGAAAAGAGGCTTCTCCTAGGTGGTGACGCGCACGAGCATCCCGGGAGGTGTTTCCGCAAACGAACTGAGGATGTCGCGAGCTTGGGCCAGGCAAGTTTCACGTGCAGGCACCGGGCTTGCGACACGCCTCGGATACTCGTCGTACGTTCGGCCTTCGAGTTGTCGTCCGTTTCTAGCTTTTCGCACCCCGCCCCATTGTTTGAAGAAGAACGGCACACACCAATCGCGGCATTGGTCGCGAACCGAGAGCACCCATTCCTCCTTCATTGGACGTGCCCCGGGGCCGCTTTCACCGCCGACGATGGCCCAACTAATACCGGATAGATTGAAGCTGGCCAAATCCTCAAGCAGTGGCTCAATCGAGAGAAAACGAACCTTGGCAGGTGCTTGCTGAAGATCAGAAATTCGTGGCAGGCCATACTTCCGGTCTTCTACGCTTACTCCCCACCAGATGTGATCGTGTTCGGCGGCAAAGCGCAGCCGTCCGCCTAATAGTTCCCGCAGTCTGGCCGATCTTTTTGTGAGGACTTGGAACGTGTGCCAGTTCGCTTTGACCATCACCCTGCAAACCGCTTCGATGTAGTAGTCCGGGACACCATCCTGGAAGAGATCGCTCATCGAATTCACAAATACGAGCTTCGGCGAACGCCAGGTAAGCGGCTCCGTCAATTTCTCAGGGACAAGCCGTAAGTCAAAGCCCTGCTCGTAAGGATGCCCTTTGACCCCGCGAAACCGCTCCGCGAAGGTTTCGGCGTAACAATGCTTGCAGCCGGGGCTGATTTTTGTGCAGCCTCGGACTGGGTTCCAGGTGGCGTCGGTCCATTCGATTTGGGAATTGAGTGACATTCTCAGCCCCAATTAAACGCAGATTGGTCGGTTCCGTATTTCAATACTTCGTCCCAAAATTGGAGCGCCCTCTCATGCCGCGAGAAAAGAGCTATGTAATACAGCGGGAGATTTCTCTCATCCGACCTGACGCGCTTCATGCGATGAAGCGGCGTTTCCAAGTATCCAAGAGATTGCATGCTTTCCGAGAACTCCGTTGCGAGAAATTGCGGGAACCCTATCGCCTTCCTTTGTGCATCCTCCCACCTACGTCTCCACGTTGTTGAGCCAAGGAACTCGTCAACCTTCACAGCATCCTCGCTCACGTATCTCTCGTAGTTGCGATTCGCATCCATATACAGAGCGAGCAGAATAAGAAAATCGACAAATCTCGCGTCGGCAAATCTTCGGATCGTGTCAAATTTCAAACTTATGTCGAAGGGGTCCGCGAAGCACAGCGATAGAGTCGTTTCGTCTCGCGAACCTCTTGGCACCTCGGCTAAGATGTCATCGATCTTCTTGTTGCAGTCGCCGCTCACAAAAGCGACATTCGAAGTCTCCGCCGTGCGCTTAGCTCTGACTTTGAGCGCCGCCAGATTACTGTCCACGCGCTCGCAGAAAACATACTTATCGAACGGATCTTCCAGCATTAAGGCGCGAATCGGAGATCCCGGCACTATTTTCGCTGTACCGCGAATCCTGCTGTAACCGGCACCAGCATAGAGGTCGACATAAACTCGTCGATCCCATTTGTTTTTCATCCCCGAAGAGAAAAGTTTTGCGTACAAAGAAACGAGGCGATGTTTTTCTTCGGCCCAGGAACCGACTTCGGGGCAAGGTAGGCCGTCATCCTCAAGCGGCATACCCTCTTCGTTCTTGGTCAATCGCGCCTCCTTTTGGGGGAAGAAGCGCTCACGGTTTCGTTTTTATTTCGCGTTAACTATTTTGTTATTATGACAGATTTCCGCAGAGTTCGCCAATAGCAAGTCGGCTACAGCGGAATATTCCCATGCTTCTTCGGCGGGTTCTTATCCCGCTTGGTTTCCAGCATGGCGAGCGCCTGGATCAGCTTTTTGCGCGTCTCGCGGGGCTGGATGACGGCATCCACGAAGCCGCGGTCGGCGGCGACGTAGGGATTGGCGAAGCGGTCGCGGAATTCTTCGATCTTTTTCTGGCGAACTGCTTCGCCGCTCGCGGCATTCGCTGACCGTTTCGCGGATTCCAGTTCGCGCTTGTAGACGATGTCCACTGCGCCTTCGGGGCCCATCACGGCGATTTCGGCGGTGGGCCAGGCGTAGTTCACGTCGGTGCGGATGTGCTTGGACGCCATCACGCAATAGGCTCCGCCGTAGGCTTTGCGCGTGATCACCGTCACTTTGGGCACCGTGGCTTCGGCGAAGGCGAAGAGCAGCTTGGCGCCGTGCTTGATGATGCCGCCGTATTCCTGCGCGGTGCCGGGGAGAAATCCGGGGACGTCTTCGAAGGTGACCAGCGGAATATTGAAGCAGTCGCAGAAGCGCACGAAGCGCGCGCCTTTGATCGACGCGTTGATATCGAGCGTGCCGGCGAGCATTGCCGGCTGGTTGGCGACGATTCCGACGGGCCGGCCGTCGAGCCGCGCGAAGCCGACGACGATGTTTTTCGCGTAGTGCTCCTGCACTTCGAAGAAATATCCGTCATCCACGACGGCGTGGATCACATCTTTCATGTCGTAGGGCTGGTTCGATTGCGCGGGGACGATGCTGTCGAGCGCGGCGTCGGCGCGGTCGATCGGGATCGGTGCAAGGCTTGCGCGGCGGGTCGTCGAGATTGTTCGAGGGCAGGAAGCTGAGCAGCTCGCGCACCATCGAGAGACACTCGGCATCGTCGTGCGCGAGAAAGTGGGCCACGCCGGAAGTTTCGTTGTGGGTGAGCGCGCCGCCGAGTTGGTCTTTGGTGACTTCTTCGATGCGTCACGGTCTTGATTACGTCGGGGCCGGTGATGAACATGTAGGAAGTTTTGTCGACCATGAGGACGAAATCGGTGATGGCGGGCGAATAGACGGCGCCGCCGGCGCAGGGGCCCATGATGGCGGAAATCTGCGGCACCACTCCGCTGTATAAAGTGTTGCGCAGAAAAATGTCGGCGTAACCGGCCAGCGACATCACGCCTTCCTGAATGCGCGCGCCGCCGGAATCGTTCAGGCCGATCACGGGCGCGCCCATCTTGGCGGCGAGGTCCATGATCTTGACAATCTTTCCGGCGTTGGATTCGGAGAGCGAGCCGCCGAAGACGGTGAAATCCTGGGCGAAGACGTAGACCAGGCGGCCTTCGATGCGGCCATAGCCGGTGATGAAGCCGTCGCCGTAAATTTTTTGCTCGGCCATGCCGAAATCGTTGCAGCGGTGGGTGACCAGCTTGTCGGTTTCTTCGAAGGTGCCTTCGTCGAGCAGGAATTCGATGCGCTCGCGGGCCGACATTTTTCCTTCTTTGTGCTGGCGCTCGCGGCGCTGCGCGCCGCCGCCTTCTTCGGCGAGCTGGTTGCGTTTCTTGAGTTCGGCCAGTTTTTCTTCGAGATTCATGGCGGAAGAATTATAGCGGGAGAGCGCGGCACTGCTTTACCATGAAATATTCTGGGCCGCGACGGCGTGGCACCTTGGCAGTTCCATATAGCCGAGCGATCCCAGATAACTGAATCCGAGAATGAGGACCAGCGCCAGGGCCAGTCCTTGAAATAACCGGGACGCGGACAATGCCGACCCTCCGACTGCGAGATATGCATCATGGTCGGGCGCCGCGGTCGAACTGGGCGGGGAGGGATCCAGCCAACAGCGCACGATCGCCAGGCTGGTGTCACCGAAGATCAAAGGCCATTCCGAGGGTTCAGCCTCCGCCGCCAACTGCATCATCTCGGAGGCGAAGCGCCGCCGGAAGGCGTAAGGATACAGGTGCAAGAGAAAACGATAGCCGAACATCAAGCAGCGCCGGATATTCATGTACCCTCCTCACCCAGGCGTTGGCTGGCGACGGAAACAACTTGCCGCAGGCGCTGAATTTCCGCTCGTAAAGCCTGTTCTCCGCTGGCCGTGAGGTGATACTCACGCCGGGCTTCGCCGCCTTTCAACTTGCGCTCCCGCTCGCCAACCAGGCCACCGGCTAATAGACGGTCCAAACTCGCGTACAGGGTGCCCGGACCTAATTTAAATTCTCCGCCGGACTGCCGTTTCACTGCCTGCATAATGCCATAGCCATGCAGATCGGATTCGGACAGCGCGAGCAGGATATGCAGCGCAGCCGGAGAAAGCGGCCGGTCGTTTGTCTCCTTGACTTTCATATCTAATATTGATATATCACATATTGATATATCGCGACAAGCCATGCCGAGCGGGAAGAATCTCAAGGAGGATTCTACGATGCACCGAACCGAACTCGCGACCGTAAAAGTACTGCTTGTTTTCGTTGTAATGGCTTGCTGCATTCAGGCGCAAGGTCAGGCCCCCACTCCTGTCCGTTCTCGGGCTGATGAAACGCTGGAGCGGTGGAATGCCATCGGCAACAAGCTTATCGCGATGGCCCAGGATTTTCCCGAAGACAAATACGACTTCAAAGTGCAGAAAGACGAGCGGACCTTCGCGCAAAATCTCCTGCATGCTGCCGCGTTCGAGTTTGTGGTAATCCGCGTGGTTTCGGGGAGCAACGTTGGGCCCGATTTTGGGCAGGGCGATAACCCATCGCGCGATGCTTTCAAGACGAAAGCCGACGTTGTGAAGTTCGTGCAACAGGCTGTCGCCGAAGGGGCACGTGTGATTGAAGAACAGGGGGACGCCGGTTTGGACAAAACCACCAGGTGGGGAAAACGGCTGGTCCACAACTCGTTCCTGTGGACAGACGCCACGGAGCATAGCGGGGAGCACTATGGCCAACTCGTGGTGTACTACCGAGCAAACAATATGGTGCCGCCCGATTCGCGACGTTAGAAAACCCACAGTCACTCATGCAATAGGGAGAAAATATGAATGTTGGAAAACGCATTCACGTGTTGTCTTTCGGCGGCTTATTTTTCATTCTGTGCTCCATCATCGTGTCCGCCCAAACCGGTTCCGAAGCGGCAAAATCCGGAGCGCAGACCGTGGCCGCGGAGCGCGACGGCCAGCACGACTTTGACTGGATGGCTGGAACGTGGAAAGAGCACACGAAAGTTCGTGTGCATTCGTCGACCGGACCCGATACCTGGATCGAGTTTGATGGCACAGGCATCGCCCACAAAATCTGGGAGGGAAGGGCCATGCTCGACGAGTCCGAGGCCGACACTCCCAATGGACATGTCGAAGGCTTAATGCTGTACACCTACGGTCCGCAGGCGCGCCAGTGGTATGTCTATTTTGCGAGCGGCAAAGACGGGAAGCTAGGCCTTCCCAACGTCGGCCAATTCAAGGACGGCCGTGGCGAGTTCTACGTGCAGGACACCCTGAACGGTAAATTCCTCCTCAACCGGTACATCTGGTCGGCGACAACGTCGGCTTCGCCTCACTATGAGGAGTCGTGGTCGAGCGACGGTGGCCGGACATGGGAGCTAGTTAGGATTGTGGACTTTGCAAGAATCAGCGGCGACATCGAGAGCGGGCACCCCATTCCAACAAGGCTCGGTGAGACTTCGCCAAAATCTGCGGAACAAAGCGATGGGGTCAGCGGTCAGCACGATTTCGACTTCGAGTTGGGCAGTTGGAAGATTCATCTCAAGCGCAGATTGAATCCGCTCACCGGTTCCGATAAGTGGGTGGAGTTCGACGGCACTTCAGTCACGCGCAAGCTCTGGGATGGCCGATCCCAGATCGAGCAGTTCGAAACCGATGGTACAGGCGGGCACATCGAGGGCCTGACTTTGCGCCTGTACAATCCGCAGTCCCATCAGTGGAGACTGTACTGGGCCAACAGCAAGAACGGGATTCTTGATCCGCCGCAGGTTGGCGAGTTTAAGGATGGAAAGGGCGAGTTCTATGCGCAGGATGTTATCAACGGAAAGGCAATTCTGATCCGATTCATCTGGTCGAAGACCGATACGAGCGTGCCGCATTTCGAACAGTCGTTTTCGGATGATGGCGGAAAGACTTGGGAGGTGAACTGGATTACGGATCAGACGCGCGTCAGCGATGGGACTGCTTCGAACGGGCCTGGACCGTGGAATTGAGGGCGCTATTCGAAGTTCGATCCAACAATCTGATAGCGATACTTCTTGCCGTCCCAGAAAACGACGGACGATGTCTGCTCGCCTTCGCCTTGCTCTTCCATAAAAACTCCGAGGACCGTGCGCTTTTTCAGGGCCAGCTTTTTGACCGCCAGCGACTTGAACGGAAGATTGATCATGAGAAATTTCGGTTTGGGCTTGTCGGAACGCCATGCTTCAGGACCCACACCCTGGACAATCAACAGGCAAACGCCTTTGCGCTCGGGCTCATCGGAAGAAAACGAAGAGGTGACTTTGACATCGCCGAAGCCGAGAAAACTGTCGTAGGGATCGATCACGCGAAAACCATAATCGGCCTGGTCGATCATCGGATTCTTGCAGCGCGCAGCCACCACGAGGTCGTCGATACCATCGCCATCCAGATCTCCTACGAACTGCGGCGGGCCGCCGAGTAGCGAGCAATTATCGCCAAACTCTTTGTGTATGTATTCATCGGTGACGGCGGGCCTGGGCGTCCTCGCCGGCTTGGGTGGTGGCGGCAACTGCTTCTTGGCAGCAAATGACAACGCCGATACGAACGCGATCAACATTACGACAAGTAAAGAGCGAATCGATTGGGAGCGCGGCATATCCTTACTGTAGGCGCGATCTTTCGCTGGAGGCTATCAACATTCGCTGCTCAAGGTAACCAAAGTACCGGTTACTTCCGGAAATGTTCCCACCCCTTGGGCTCGAGGGGGTGGCGGATTTCGCCAAGACCGATAAGAATGATTCTGCGCTTGCGCGTGATGCGGCCGATGTTTGTGATTGGCACTCCCGCAATGCGGGCCGGAATGCGCTTGCTCGCCGGTGCGGTGAAAAGGAGTTCGTAATCCTCGCCTCCGTGCAGGGCCAGCTTGAGATCGACTTCGTGCGGCGGTTTGCCGACGGTCGCTCGCGGAATGGCGGCTGCGTGAATCTCCGCTCCGACGCTGCTTTCCTCGCAGACGTGATCGAGATCGGTGGAGAGTCCGTCGCTCGTGTCAATCATCGCAGTGGCCAGTCCACTTTCGCGCAAGATGCGACCGAGTTCGAGGCGCGGCTCGGGGAAAAGGTGCCTTAGATACTCTCGCGACCGCAGCTTGCGCTTCGGCTTGGTTCGCATTTCGGAGACTGCGGCTGCCGAGCCGCCGAGGTTTCCACTGACATAGACGAGGTCCCCAGGCCGCGCTCCCGATCGCAATAACGCCTTACCTTTCGGCACGCTCCCGACAACAACTATGTCAGCGAGAACTCCGCCGGGCGATTCTGCCGTGTCTCCGCCGGCGAGCGTCACGCGATACCGATTCGCCAGGCTGATCAGGCTCCGCGCAAAGCGAGGCACCCAGCTTTGAGGCAGATCGCGAGGCAACGCCAGTGAGAGAAACGCCGCCACCGGTTGACCGCCCATCGCAGCAATGTCACTCAGCCCCCGCGCCAGGCACCGGTGCCCGACCGCTTCCGGAGTGTGCCAATCGCGGCGGAAGTGGATGCCCTCTAAAGTGAAGTCCGTAGTTACGAGCACATCGTCCGATTTCCCGGCCCGCGCCGGGAACCGGAGCACAGCGCAGTCGTCGCCGATTCCAGTGTGAACGGCTGGATTCTTTCCGCTCCCCGCCATTAGGCGAACTTGCGCGATCAGCTGTTTTTCGGTAGTTCTCACGCCAAATACTATAAGCGAGGTAGGCGCATGGGATTGGACTGTAGGCCAGTCTCAATTTTGTGCGAAACCCCGGCGCGTAATACGTCCGGGGATGACCTCGGATTACCGGCCTTAAGTAACAATTAATACGGTCCGCTGCGGTTGACAGGGGGAACCCAGTTTGATACGGTTTACCTGTCATTCACAAAAACCTTTGGCCGACCGTAAGTTCTGCATTCTGTTGGCATTGCAGGCGAGCGGCTTTTCGAGTGGTTTGCGGTCATGGGTTCCGGTTAGCTGAAGGGCACGTTAGAAGTCTCCATTCCTAAGATGGGAAGGCGTGAACCGGAGGCAATCAGGATGTCCGAACAGGCGCTCTGCAACCTCAGAGTTTCGCCTGGAGTTCCGGCCCTGATCAATCCATGCGGAAGGTAGACATTTGCAAAAGCGCTTTTACATACTTTTTGTGGCTCGCGGAGACGATGGGCAACTGCGCAAGATCTCCATCCCGGTCCACTACTTGTATGTATTTGTCGTGGGCGCCGCCATCGGCTTCCTCAGCCTGACGGGAATCGCCAGCTCCTACACCCGCATGTTGATGAAGGTTTCCCGCTACAACGAACTGCGTACCGAAAAAGAACAACTCAGAGACCGCTACTCGAAGCTGGAGGAAGTGGCGAAAGAGCGGGATGTGCAGGTCGCATCGCTCGGTTCGATTGCCAGCGAGGTTTCAGCGCTCTACGGCTTGAAAACACCTCCTGCGCTGGTTGTCGCCTCTGACGACAAGATTCAAGATTCCGACGTAACCACTTCGCTTGACGAACTCGGCGTCCTGCGCAAGTCGGCGCTGACGGGGGATGCGTCGGTGGGCATCAGCCTCGGACTGATCCATAACGCGACCACCGCCGATTGGTATCGCGCCAATGCGGCTCCAAATCTCTGGCCGGTGGAAGGCCAGGTGACGGGGAGCTTTGGCGAACGTATCGATCCCTTCAATGGTGAAGGTGCGTTTCATAGCGGAGTTGATATCAGCTGCCCGTACGGCAAGCCGATCATCGCGCCCGCAGACGGCGTCATTACCTTCGCCGATTTCATGGGCGGATACGGCAAGATGATCACGATGGATCATGGCCACGGCATCACCACCCGCTACGGCCACCTTTCCGGATTCGCGGTCACCCCCGGACAACACGTTCATCGTGGCGATACGATCGGCTATGTGGGCCTGAGCGGCCGCTCGACCGGGCCACATCTCCACTACGAAGTTCGCATCAACGACACGCCGGTCAACCCGTATAAATACCTCCGCATCATGGTGGCTCATACTGGCGGCTTGCAGACAGGCAGCTAGTTCTCGCTCTCCGGTTTCCACTTTCGCCCGCCCGAACCGACTCTTTCTTATTCCTGCCGTTCGCCTGCCACGCAAATGCAGACCTTGAACTCTTTTCCCGCCTGCGCTACGGGGTCTGAATTAAGATTCTGAATTAAGATAACGAGCATTCTCCGTTCCCACTCTTCGGGGGAATCTCCGCAGAGAGCGGGAGCAGAGAACTCAGAACTGTCTTGATCAGCTTCTTCAAATCCGTGCGCGAGGATATCGGAGCAGTCTTCGAGTCCGACCCCGCCGCGCGGTCGTACGTCGAAGTGCTTTTCTTGTATCCCGGGTTGCATTCGGTGTGGTTCCATCACCTGAGCCACTGGCTCTGGCGGCATAAGTTTCGCTTCCTGGCCCGATTCACGTCACAAGTGGCGCGCTTGCTTACCGGAATTGAAATCCACCCCGGGGCAGAGATCGGCCGTCGCCTGTTCATCGATCACGGCATGGGAACAGTGATCGGCGAAACCGCTATCGTAGGCGACGACGTTACGCTCTATCAGGGAGTGACGCTGGGCGGGACAGGCAAGGAAAAAGGCAAGCGCCATCCTACGCTAGGCAACAACATTTCAATCGGCTCGGGAGCGAAACTGCTGGGCAATATCACAATTGGAGATAACGTTCGAGTCGGTGCTGGGTCAGTGGTGCTTCGAAGTGTTCCTGCGAATTCCACGATCGTTGGAGTGCCGGGGCACATCGTTCTGCGCGACGGCAAGCGCGTCGTGATCACGGACCCGAAAGATATTCGCGACCCGCTCTCGGATGTCATTATCAAGCTGGCGACGGAAGTTCACGAGTTGCGCGAAAGATTTCAGCAGCTCAGGCACCAGGTTCTTGGGTCGGAACCTCACCTACCCGCCGAGGAAGAACCGTCGACTCCGAATATCTCTCCGCAGGAGTTGTTTCAGGACGACTATCAGATCTGACAAACTTGCCCTTGCGGGCAGAGATCAGTTGAGGGCGTTGTGACCGTGACTCCAGCAATAAACCATTAGGCAACCGCGTTGAAGCAACTCTCAGGGATGGGCCAGAAAGTACCGGCGCGCTAAACAATCAAGGGCACGCCTTGTCCTTCACAGGGGGCAAGGCGTAGCGCTGCTGGAAGAATCTACCGAGGTCCAACCTCTACCTCACTGCCGCAATCCCATCCAGCTCTCCGAAACCACCAGCGAGTTTCCCGGATTGTGCGGGTCATATTTCACCGAGGTCGGCAATCCCAGCCGGCAAGAGTGCAGGTTGATCCATTGGCGCAGATAGGTCACATCTTGGGAGCATTCGTACGACACGCCTGCAACGTCATACTTGTAAATAAGGAAGACAGCGGCGTGGTGGTCCTCGAGCGCCAATTCCTGCACGTCAATGACAGTGCCATCGGTGATGCGGCCAATGCTGTCAAGCCAAGTTCGCCGTTCCCGTTCCAAATCGGCTGCGTTCTTGGGACGGCGCCGGAGCAGCACAGTGGCACTGACAGCCAGAGCACTGCCTATGCCGATCAGCGCATAAAGTCGAAATGAATCCATACTGAAGAGCCAACTCTTGTGTGGGGGTGCGCCTTCGATATCAGAATATGCTGGAAGGTGTACGCGTGGAAGTGTTGGAACGGTTACCGAGGTGCCAGATGAAGAGCAATCCTGTGGAAAACTTGGGCCGAGCGCGCAACCGGAGCCGAGCTCTAATTACTTCTGGCTGCAAACAAAATCTTTGGCAATCTCCCCAAAATTACCCTCGGATGCCTGCCCGAATTGATCGTCGCGACGCATCTTTTTGCTGACAATGAGCTTGCCGCTGCGATCGCGCGAATAGAACCATTCCGAGTTGGGCGCAGCAATCCCGTTCCCACAGTTGTAACGCACGCGCGCACGCAACTCCACGAATGGACCACCCTGGGGCAGCCTGGTCGGCTCTTTGTATTCCACGCGCACCCAGGCGGTGCGGAGGCCGTTCTTTAGAGGGCTGATCGAGCTGACCAGAACCTGGTCTCCGGCGGGAGTCGAGCCCACCGGCCGCCAATCGCCCGCGGCCAGGGCGACGACACCAACCAGCAAAACCGGCGCCAACACAACGGCCACGGCGACCAGCACGCCATTCTTGATAGGAAAGGAACCTGAACCCATAAGCACGCCGCACACACTTTGGGCTAAAACGGGCGAGTCTGTCAACCCAGGCCCGACAGTCCGAACGGGCTCAATTTCACTTTTCTTCGCCCAAATGTGCCATTCGCGTTCCCCTACAGGGGGATTGACGGAGGGTGCCCTTTACCGTCATCCTCTTAAACACTTAACCGCCACTTCAGCAAGTAGGAGTTATGCATGGTAGAAGCCCAGCAGGAAAAAAGGGCTGCACGACGCTTCGCGCTCCGGATTCCGGTTTCGGTAGCCCGGGACGAAAACCTAAACCCCTCCGAGTCGGCTCAACTGCGGGACGTAAGCGCACGGGGCATTTGCCTATATCTGGATTCGCCGATGGCGCAAGGATCGCCAATCGGTTTTACCCTTACGCTGCCGCCGGAGATAACACTCACAGAAAGCATTCGTGTGCAATGCAAAGGGAGAGTAGTGCGGGTAGAGACGCCTAACCAGGACGGCAAGATGGCTGTGGCCGCGGTCATCGAGGAATACGAGTTTCTTCCGGAGAAATAACAGCGGGTCGGCATAGGCTTTAAGCTCCGGCACGTGACGTTTCTTAACTGGCATCCTGCCCTTCACCGGGTTCCCAACAAGTGATAAGGTTCCCTTAATAGGTATGGGGGAACATTTTTGTCGTTACTGCGCGCGCAAATTGCTGGATTGCTATTAGTGGCAGGCCTTTCAGGGCCGAATGCATGGCCGCAAAGCCGCGGCTCTGCAAGTGCGCCAACCCCGTCGGCTCCCCTCCCGCGCGAGATTTCCATTGTGAACAGCATTCGGATCGTTCAGGAGCGAGGGGCTCCTGCAGTCGAGGTTGTGTCCACTTTACCCTCCGTGCCACAAATCCAATATCTGGATTCCCCGCCGCGCCTGGTGATCGACCTATTGCATGCGCGCATCGAGTTGCCGCAAAAGAAAATCGAAGCCGATCAGACCAATATTCTCGCTATTCGGGCGGAACAGTTTCAGGCTGACCCTCCTATCGTGAGAGTCGTGCTCGATCTGCGCGTTCCTTACGGCTATACATGGGATGAAGCCGGAAATCGATTGATGGTGCGGCTGCGTCCGGTCGAGGAAGTCAACGCTTCGAAGAAAAGGACACCGGCCCAGCCAGGAAGCAAGTCGGGCGCAACCACATCACAACCCACGGCGGTCACGCCAGTTGCTGGGGGCGACCTGGTTGAGGAAAGCCGCCTCGTCGCCGGGTCCTCTCTTACCGCCGGCTCGAAGACGGCAGTGCTGCGCTTATCCCGGGGAGGCGAAGTTCTCATTTGCCCGAGTACGACGGTATCCGTGACGCGGTCGAAGAATGCCAACGATTTGATGCTCGGGATGAGCACCGGAGCGCTCGAAACGCATTATGCGCTCGGGCCAACGGCCGACACCATCCTCACGCCGGATTTTCGGATTATGTTTGCGGGGCCGGGCAATTTCGACTTCGCCGTTAGCGCGGATTCCCATGGCAACACCTGCGTTCGAGGCCTCGCCGGGAATAGTTCCTCTGCAATTGTTTCCGAGTTAATTGGCGACCGCACTTATCAAGTGAGATTCAACGATCAGGTCGTCTTCCGTGCGGGGCAGATCGATAAAGTGGATCACGATATTCCGCCGGAGTGTGGATGTCCGCCATCGGTTCCCGTTCTGCGTACTGAAACGAGTCCAGCGGCGGAGTCGCAACAAGCCAGGAACGTCACGCCCGCGTCGAATAGCGCAGTCGATTCTGCGAAAAAACAGGCGGAGGCAAACGCGGGAAGCCTGGCAGCGGAGACAGAAAAACTTTCGAACGGACCGGAAACACGCCCGCTGCCTCCCCAGGAGGCGAATGCAGTGCATGTTCAAGTAGAAGCGCCGTTTGTGTTTCGCGGCAAGAACAGCGTAACGGCGAATGCAGCCGTCAATGACGCTGCTGCGTTGCCAATCATCGAACTGCGAACTGCGCCCGAGATTCAGATCGAGGCACCACCGCTGCCGGGGCAAACGCAACCGGCTGGAAAGCCCCGAGGACAACACACTTCAGCCAGCCGCCGATTTTTCAGGCACCTAAAGGGAATCTTCACCGCGCTCTTTAGCTGAACGACCTCGATTTGGCGTCCTTTCGACAGCGCCAATTAGGGATGCCTGCTCATCCCACGCTAGAGTTGGGCGCAAACAGCTTTTGTCTGCGTGTACATATTCAGCGATTCGGGGCCGCCCTCGCGTCCCCACCCCGATTGTCTGAACCCGCCGAAGGGAAGCGCCGCATCGAAAACGTTGTAGCAATTTACCCAGACCGTTCCGGCGCGCAGCTTGGCGGCCACTTTGTGAGCGGTGCTGATGTCGCGGGTCCACACTGCCGATGCCAAGCCATAATGCGCGTGTCGTTGGCTGACTTCACAATCTCGCTCGGATCGCTGAACGGAATCGCGGTGACCACCGGCCCAAAAATTTCTTCGCGCACGACTTTCATCTCAGGGCGGACATCCACAAGGATCGTGGGCTCGACGAAATATCCTGAGCCAGCGATTTTGTGCCCGCCGACTGCCGCTTTCGCGCCGTCTTTCATTCCGGAATCCAGGTAGCCGCAGACCCGCTCAAGTTGCTCTGCGAGAAACCAGCGGCCCGAGCCGTGGTGGCAGGGTCGAGCCCGGGACCGATGGTCATCTTCTTCGCTATGTCCGCGACACCACCGATCACTTTGTCGAAGATGCTCTTGTGCACAAAAAGCCGCGAACCGGCGGCGCAGATCTCACCCTGATTAAAGAAAATCGCATTAGCGCTGCCGGGAATCGCGCATTCGAGATCGGCGTCGGCAAAAACGATGTTGGGACTTTTGCCGCCAAGTTCAAGAGAAACTTTCTTCAGATTGCCCGCTGCTGCAGTGACAATCAGTCGACCCACTTCAGTCGAACCGGTGAAAGCAATCTTGTCGACGTCAGGATGTGCCGCCAGAGCCGCGCCTGCCGTCTCGCCATAGCCGGGGACGATGTTCACGACACCATCCGGAATGCCCGCCTCCTGAATCAATTCTCCAAGCCGCAGCGCGGTGAGCGGAGTCTGCTCCGCGGGCTTCAATACAACCGCGCAGCCCGCGGCCAATGCGGGCGCCAGCTTCATTGCCGCCATGATGAGGGGATAGTTCCACGGAATAATCTGTGCACATACGCCGACTGGCTCGCGCAAAGTGTAGGCGAAATACTTCGCTCCGGGCATCGAAATCGGGATCGTGGTGCCCTCGATCTTTGTGGCGAAACCTGACATATAGCGGAAATGCGCCGCCGCAGTAGGAACATCGACGATGCGCGAAAAGAAAAGCGGCTTGCCGTTATCAAGAGTTTCCAGCTCCGCGAGTTCTTCGCGATGCTGATCGATCAGCTCGGCAATTTTCCAGATAGACGCGGGCGCGGTCTGCGGGCAGCATCTCCGGCCACGGACCTTCTTCAAAAGCCTTGCGCGCGGCCTTCACGGCGCGGTCAATGTCGGCTCTATCGCCTTCGGCAACCTTCGCGAGGACTTCTCCGGTCGCTGGATTGTAGGTATCGAATGTCTTGCCGGACAGCAGCTTCCACCCACTTTCCGCCAATGAGCATCTTCTTCGGTTGCTTCAAAAACGCGCTCACGTCGCTATGAATCTGGATTGGTGCAGCAATGGTAGCCATAATCTTTACCTCCTGAATGACGCCGGGAACGGCGGCCGAAAAGCCATGGTTTCCCTGATTATTTTACGAAAAGTCTGCCTTTAGCCAGTAGGCACCTCACGGTAACCGGCCGGCTGCGGCTTATTCTTCTCGATTCCACTCGAGCATCGCTGCCACAGATTTCGCCTGCTTGAGCGCTTTGGCCTTCGTGACTTTCACGAGAATGCGCAGGACGCGAGATTCACTCCTTACTGCATCGAGTATCGTGCCAGCCATGATTTCCACCAGCGCGAATCTGCGATTTTCAACTGCGGCAAGAACTTTATCGCGCACCAGCCGGTAATCGACCGCCTCCGCAAGATTGTCGGAAGCGGGAGATTTGTATTCGTATTCGAGATAAACGAGAACCTCTCTCGCATTCTGCTGCTCAGACGCGTGAACTCCCAAGTATGCCTTCACCAGCAAATCTTCGATGCAGATTCGTACATTGGGCTTGAGCAATCTTATTTTCCTTTCGCCTCGCGTCCCGTCATTCGAATATCACGGTCTTGTTGCCATACAGCAGGATTCGATTCTCGATGTGCCAACGCACCGCGCGCGATAGTACGACTCTCTCCAGGTCGCGACCCTTTTCCACCAGATCCTCCAGGGTATCGCGATGCGAAATTCGGGCCACGCCCTGTTCAATGATCGGCCCATCGTCGAGAACGTCAGTTACATAATGCGCTGTGGCGCCAATCAATTTCACTCCCCGTTCAAAAGCCTGCAGATGCGGCTTCGCTCCGACGAATGCCGGCAAAAAAGAGTGATGAATATTGATTATCTGCTGTGGGTAGCGGCCGATGAAATCCGACGACAAAACCTGCATGTAGCGCGCCAGAACGATCAAATCGATTTCGTTTTTTCGCAACAGTTGCAACTCCTGCCGCTCGGCTTCCGGCTTATTTTCCTTGGTCACCGGAATACCCGGAAAGGAATGCCGTAAAACTCCGCGTCGCGCTTCGCATCCGGATGGTTGCTCATGATCATGGCGATGTCGCAAGCCAGTTCTCCGTTGCGCTGCCGGTACAGAAGTCGACCAGGCAGTGGTCATGCTTTGAAACGAAAATAGCGACTCGCGGCCTGTGGCTGGAAAGCACGACTCGCCACTTCATGGCAAACTTTTCCGCGATGGGACGGAACTTGTCGGCAAAATCCTTCAAGTCCAGTTGGAATCCATTCAATTCCCACTCGATGCGGGCCAGATAGAAGCGCTCCTCGCCTGCCTGGTGCTGCTCGAAATGCAGAATGTTTCCGCCGTGACGGAAAAGAAATCGGCGATGGTGGCATCGAGTCCTTTTTGGTCCGGACATTGAATCAGGAGAATGGCGGAATTTCTCAAACGGTGTCTCCAGGCGCTGGAACCTGGAAATGCTTCATCTCAGGTTGGTTCACAGGTGTTTTTGCCTCGACTCCGTCCCAAACATTCTGCGGTACGAGCACCTCACCGCGAAAAAGCGCGCGGGCCGTTCGAATCAAGCTCGAGCGCAGAATGCGGATTTTTTCGCCGTCCGGTTCTCCGGTTTCGATTTCGAGCGAAAACTCGCCGCTGGGATGCTCGACCGAAAACCGCTTCACAGCGCCCTCAGCGCGCGGAACCAAGATCCCGGAGGCGACGGAACCGGGCAACACGCATGCCGTTCCCACCGTCACCGCCCCCAGTACTCCGATCGCGGCATGGCATTTGTGCGGGATAAAAGTGCGGGTCGCTAAATCTCCACCCTGCGCGCGGCGGCGCGATCAAAGTCATCTTCGGAACGACCTTCGAGTGCACATCGCCCAAACCCATGCGCTCGACCAGCGAGAACACGGACTTCTTCCAGCCGCTGTTTGAAATCTTGTCGGCATCGAGTTCGGCGGGAGTTTCGTACCCTGTTTTCCCAAAATCCGAAGCACGCAGAATCACCACAGGCATGCCATTGTCGATCAGCGTCGCTTTAATTCCGTCGAGTTGTCGAGGACACGGCCACTCGGCAAAAGAGCGCCGCACACCGAGCCCGCCGTCTTGAGGAAATCAATTCGAATTGCTGCAGCCGTGCCGGGCACGCCGGCAATCGCGGCTTCTCCTTGATAGCAGACTTCGCCATCAGGAGTCGGCACGTGCGCAACCGCAATATTGCCCGTATTCACCATGTAAATTCGTACTGGAGTAACTGGATCGCTCGCGACAACTAAGCCCCGCTCGATCGCAAACGGACCAACACCGGCGAGCATATTGCCGCAGTTCGGCGTCACATCCACAAGCGCGCGTTCGATCGCAACCTGAGCAAAGAGATAATCCACATCGATTTCGGGCCGCGACGAACGAGAGATGACGGCAACCTTGCTGGTAAGAGGATCGGCTCCGCCCACTCCGTCGATCTGCCGTGAATGGGGCGATCCCATAACTGCCAGCAGCACGCGGTCGCGCAGTCGAGGTTCGCATGGAAGATCGCTCGCCAGAAAAAACGGCCCTTTCGACGTTCCGCCGCGCATTAGCGTACAGGGAATCGAAGTTTGCGATGAGCAAGCCATGCGAGATTCCTTTTACAGATATTTGAGCCCGAGTTCGGCAAGTTTGGCGCGCAAACCATAGATGTCGAGTCCCAGTTCACCCTTCGCAAGCCGCTGCCGGTTGGTTTCCTCTTTCTTTAGTCTCTGTTCGGCTGCAGCGACGACTTCATTGATTGCAGTACGCCTCACTACCACGACGCCATCATCGTCTGCAACGATGACATCTCCGGCCTCGATATAGGCGCCCGCGCAAACCACAGCTACATTCACCGATCCGAGCGATGCTTTCACCGTTCCCTGCGAACTGATGGCGCGGCTCCAGACGGGAAACTTCATTTCAGTCAGGGAGCGAATGTCGCGGCATCCGGCGTCGATTACCAATCCCCTCACGCCATGCGCACGCAAAGAAGTTGCCAGCAACTCGCCGAAATAACCGTCGGTGCACGGTGAAGTGGGAGCAACCACCATGATGTTTCCCGGCCTACAAACCTCCACGGCAACGTGGATCATCAAATTGTCGCCGGGTGGCAGCGACACCGTCACCGCGGGACCAGCGATCGCCGCGCCTGCATAAATCGGCCGCATGTAAGTCGCGAGGAGCCCGCAACGTCCCTGCGCTTCGTGGATCGGTCGACACTCCGAATTTTTCGAGCGCTGCGACCGCATCGGCCGGCGGTTGCTCAACCTCCCGAATCACCACCGGTCTGTTCATGCAAGTTCCTCCGTCACCTGGGGAAACACTCGCTGGTAGGCCTCACCATACTTGATGTTCCTGTTTGAATTGCGCGAGGCCTGAACCCCTCGCTGCAAAGCCACGCGCTCGTAGTATTGCCACAGATGTTCCTGCGCATTCATCGCCTTGAATGCCGCATATTTTTTCGGCCAGACTGAAGTGATATCGAGCAGTACCTGCGGCTTCCATTCGCATTGCTCGGGTTGATGCGGCTCGAACAGGAAAACAGGCGGCGCTCCGATCACTGGAATTGCCGGCTCATGCCCGTGAGCTTGAGCGATGATACGAGCCTCCTGCGCGGCGTGCGATGCCAGTGGATGATCGAAGTTGTAGGGATCCTTGAGTGAATGCGTGAGCACAAACTCGGGACGAATCTTGCGGTAAAGCGCCGCCAGTTCGTAAAGAGAGCTATCCGGAATCCGCATCGGATAATCGCCCAGGTCAAAAAAAATCGATCTTTGCGCCGAGCATCTCCGCTGCCTTGTTGGCTTCTTCTTTTCGATTCGCCTTAACCTTCTCCATCGTCATTCCCGGCTCGCGCCACAGTTTTGCGGACTCGCCGCGCTCGCCAAACGACAGGCAGACGACAGTGACTTCCCAGCCGCGCTCGGCATATAGCGCGATTGCGCCTCCGGCCCGCCACACGAAATCCGCGGAATGCGCGCTGACTACCAATGCAGTTTTCTTCTCTGCCATCACAAGCTTACCGGTTACCCCTGTGAACCCTATGCCTCCGGGTTCGATGTCTTTGAGACCCTTATGCTTTTTTGACTATCTCCGCTGGAGGCGTTCCATAAGTATGGAAGGACTCGATCGTCTTCAGCCCCCATGCCTGGCCTTTTTTGCGCTCGGCCTCGCTCCAGCGAATCGGTTTCCAGTCTGGAGCCAGAATCAGGCGCGCACCCGCATTCGCAATCTCCACGCGGTTTCCACCCGGTTCATACACATACAAAAAGAAAGTCTGTTGAATGGCATGTTTGTGCGGTCCGGTTTCGATATAGACGCCATTTTCCAGGCAAATGTCCGCCGCCAACAACACTTCTTCCCGGCTGTTTACAGCATAAGTGATGTGATGAAAACGTCCCTTCGTTCCCGTATGGTCGCGCGTGTAAGCGAAGTCGTAGCTTTTGTTCGTGCAGGTCATCCACAGAGCGGCTTCCGACCCATCGTCCATCACAATCTGTTCGGTCAATCGAAAACCAAGATACTTTTCGAAGAATTCGCGATTTGCTTTTATATCGACAGCCAGCCCATTCCAATGATCAAGCCGCCGCACGTTGATTCCGCGGGCGGGAAATCGTTGTGCCTGATTTTTCAGCGCTGGACGCAACTCCTGTGGCGCCTGATACCATTGCGTCTCGTAATAGAGTTCGATCTTGTGGCCGTCCGGATCGTTGCACAAAAACGCCGGACCATGTGCGAGATCGCCATCCGTCCACCCAATGTCGAAGCCGGATCCCTTCAGCGCGGCGACCCGGCGTTCCAGCGCTTGCGGACTGCGCGTGCGATACGCCACGTGGCCCAATCCCGGGAACTTCGAGGCGGTGAGTTTTAGCGAATGGCGCTCGTAGTCATCGTAGGCATGCAAATAAACCGAGTCGCCTTCGCGGCCGGTTTCCGTCATCCCCATCACATCGACAAAGAAATGTAAACTCTCTTCCGGCTTTGGCGACAGCAATTCCAGGTGCCCAAGGTGGGCCAGATCCATGATGGGTTCGGTCGGCATGAGTCACCTCCGCGGCAGGATCGTAATCAGATCGCTGCCATTCGTTGCGACCTCCGGTCAGCATTGTCGCACGACTTGACAGTCGTCGTCCCGCCAAGCAAAATGCCGGGGGACGGCGACATTCAGTATACTCAACCTGAAACAGTATGCCCGAACCCATAGCGCCCAGCCTCGCAGAATGTTACGAGGCTTTTCTATTGAAGTGAACGCGGGCCACGCTGAAGTTGTGAAAGCAGCCATTCTTCACCTTGCCGCAGGCACCCAGGTTTTCCTCACGTGGATTCCCGGCGTGAATCCGATGAGCACGATCGTCCCTGCCGCAAAGCTGCGGCAGGCGGGTCTTATTCCCGTTCCTCACATCGCGGCGCGGCACCTTGAAAGCGCCGCGCAACTTCAGCAACTTGCGAAGCGCCTTGTAAACGAAGCTGGCGTAGATCGTATTCTGATCATCGGCGGAGACCGCACCAAACCAGCCGGACCTTATGACTCGAGTCTGGCCGTACTACAGACTGAAGCCTTTCAGCGGGCGGGCATTCACCACATCGGCATGGCTGGATTTCCGGAAGGAAATCCCAACATCCCCAATGACGTTCTCGACAAAGCCCTCGACGCAAAGGTGAGCTTTGGACGCAATAACGGGCTCGATCTTTTCGTTGTGACTCAGTTCTGCTTCAAACCCGAGCCCATTGTGGAATGGCTAAAGCGCATTCGCGGAAGAGGAATCGATGTTCCGGTGCGCGTCGGTTTAGCTGGCCCAGCCAGTTTAATTACGTTGACGCGTTATGCGATTCGCTGCGGCATCGGAAACTCTCTACGTGTGCTGACGGAGCATCCGGCTTTTGCGAAATTGCTCAGCGAAAAGGGCCCCGAGCCAATCATCCGGGCATTGCGGCGGCCTCTTCCGACGGCTCTCTTCCTTTCGGCATCGCGGGCTTGCATTTCTTTGTGTTTGGCAGATTCCGGCGAACGGTTGACTGGATTAACACCCAGGGCGTTCGGTAGCTCACCCTTTCTGGTGCGTGCGCCAGCCCTTCGCATAAGTTTCGCGCGCTACTTTGGAGTAGGGCACCGGGCTGACGATGGCCCGAATGTCGATTTGCTTGTGCCGCTCAACTGTGGTTTTTTGCGTGCCGCCATTCGGTTCGCCCCACACGAGCGTGACTTCCGATCCTATCTCGATTTCTGGATCAACCACCCCGAGCGACAGCATGGAACGTTCGTTGTAGCTATAACCGGCGAACATGGAAAAGCCGACTGGTTTTTCCACGGCTCATAATTTTGTCGTACGAAGCGGAGGCATAATTCGCCAGGGGCAAGTCGATGTATTTATAAATTTCCCCCGGTTCGAACATTGATGTCAAGACCTTAAGGACATCCTGCGGATTCCACGCGAACGTCACTTTTTTCCGTTGCGGCTGTCCTGCCAATCTCTCCAGCGCTTCCCTGCCGATGAAGTCGTGATCGAACTTCACAAACGGCCCGTAGCCAAGAGCGTAAGGCGACATGTAATAGTCTTCAATATTGTTGGATTCGAAACTGCCCCCGATCGAACCCGTGCCCTCATAGCTGCTGGCCGGCAGCCATTGCCGGTAAGGCTTCATTTTCTCGCCGGTATAAACCGCCGGAAGTGGAGAGGGAATCCAGCCTGATTCAAGTGTGTTCGTGGCATAAGCGCGAGCACCCACCTCGCGAAGGCCAAAATCTTTTCCAGCCTGAACAATAGCTGCGCGAATCTCCTCGCGTTCTTCGTACGGTCCCCAAACTTCCAATCCGGGAGCGCCAGCCATGCCGTGTCGCAGAGCACGAACTTTGCGCCCGGCAATGTTGATGATGCCCATGCTGAAAAATTTGATCTCCGGAACCGGACCTCCGTTCAGCTTTTCCAGGATCTGCGGCGCGTTCGGACCTTGAATCTGATACCGGTAAGCGCTGCGAATGACCGGTTTTCCTCTCGGATTCGATGGCGATCTGTCATCTTTTTCGATCTTGACGTTGTATCCGCCCGTCTCGGCGTGAAACTGAATCCAACTCGCCACCGGCGCACGTCCAACAAAGACAAGCCGGTCTTGCTCCAGATGGAAAAGGATGCCATCGCCGATCACATACCCGTCATAGCTGCAGGGCGCAAACTGCTTGGCGCGGTTCACCGGGAATTTGGCGAAACTGTTCGTCCCGAGATGCGAGAACATTTTGAGCGCGTCCGGACCTTCCACATACACGTTCACCATATGGTGGGATTGGTCGAACAGGACCGCTGTCTCACGCCAGGCCCGCTGTTCATCGCGCCAGTTCGAGTACTCGGCGGGGACGACCGGATACACATAAGCACCAATCTGCGAGTTACGCAACATTTGCACTGGGTTTCCGGCAGTTTGCAACAAATCTTCCAGACTTCGTTCGGTCATGTCCGCTCTCCTCGATTCGCGATGTTCCAAATGCCAGCGGCTATCGTTCCGTATACTGAACATTGAGGAATTTTGCAAATCTCTCGGGGCAAACTTCTTTCGCGCGACGATTTGACAAGGACGAAGTCGCCAGCTTAATTTCGCTCTGAATCTTTTCCCAAGCAAAGAATGCCGATCTCATCTTCAAAAGCCGTTGCATTCGAACACAACGATTTCGTAGGGCTGATCCGCATCGACAACCCTCCGGTCAACGCGCTCAATCTCGAGGTAAGAGCCGGAATCGCCGAAGCCGTAGCATCGGCAAAAACGAATCCCCAATTGAAAGCTCTCTTGCTGATCTCTGGCGGGAGTATGTTCAGTGCGGGCGCAGATTTGAATGAATTTGAGAGCGGGATGGCAGAGCCGTCACTGCAAAATGTGCAAGCCGCACTTGAATCGGCCCCGATGCCGGTAGTCGCGGCGATTCACGGACTGGCGCTGGGCGGCGGCCTCGAGCTTGCGATGGCTTGCCACTATCGTGTAGCGCACAAAAGCGCAAAGCTCGGATTGCCGGAAATTACCCTAGGAATCGTTCCCGGCGCCGGAGGGACGCAGAGACTGCCACGACTGATTGGCGCACCCGCGGCGCTCGACATGATTTTGTCGGGCGCTCCGATTTCTGCGTCGGAGGCAAAAAGCAAGGGCCTGGTCGATGCCGTAATCGAAGGCGATCTGCTGGAAGGCGCACTGCAGTTCTGCCGTCAACTGGTACAGGACGAACTCGGGCCCCGGCCTTCGCGCGATTTGGCCCCCTGTAAACCACTTGACGAATCTGAAATCGGAGAAGCTTTGCGTATCCATGCGCGGGCACTCAGGGGACGAACGACACAAACGCTCGTGGTGGACGCCATCAAGGGAGCTACTCTGCCTTTCGCCCAAGGTGCGGCGGTGGAAGCGGCGCTGGCGAACAAGTCTCTGGCAAGCCTGGAAAGTCTCGCGCTGCGCCACGTTTTTTTCGCGGAGCGCGAATCCGGGAAAGTAGACGGCATTCCCACGCGTTCCGAACAACCGAAGATTGAGCGCGTGGCGATTATCGGCGCGGGAACGATGGGAAGTGGAATTGCGACAGCGTTTGCCGACTCTGGGCGCACCGTGATTCAAATCGATAACACTGAGGCCGTAATTGCACGCAGCCGCGAGAATCTCCGCTTGACCTATGACTCCAGTGTTAAGCGCGGCCGGATCAATCAGCAAACTGCGGATGAAAGAATGAGCCGTATCAGCGGCAGCCTCCATATCGAAGACGCAGCCGATGCCGATATCGTGATCGAGGCGGTTTTCGAAGACATGGAGTTGAAGAAGACAATTTTGTCCACAATCGACTGCATCCTTCCGCCGGATCGCCTGATCGCTTCGAATACTTCAACTCTTTCACTGACAGAGTTGGGGCGCACAACTCAGCATCCAGACCGTGTAGCAGGGCTGCATTTTTTCGTGCCGGCGCACGCTTCGAAGCTTCTCGAAATTGTACGCAGCCGCGACACTTCGCCCCAGACACTGGCAACCGCGCTGCATGTTGCAAAGCTGCTAAAGAAAATCCCGGTCGTTTCCGGGGACGCTTTTGGCTTTATCGGCAATCGCATGATGCTCGACGGATATTTTCGCGAAGCCGAGCAATTACTTCTCGAAGGCGCGTCGCCAGTGCAGCTTGATACAGCGATTGAGAAATTTGGTTTCGCCATGGGGCCGCAGCGCGTCAGCGATCTGGGAGGAAATGACGTAGGAACAAAAGTTCGCATTCAATTGTTCAAGCGCGAAAAACGCCCGGATCCCTATTTTGTAATCGCGGATCGACTCACCGAACTTGGTTGGCTTGGACAAAAGACCGGCCGAGGCTTTTATCGCTACCAGAATGGCAGCCGCGATGCGCAGCCGGACCCCGAAGTCGACGATCTTATCCGGGCCCTTGCTTCGGAGAGAAATACCCCGCGCCGCACAATCGGTGACGAGGAAATCATTGAGCGCTGCATACTGGCGTTAATCAACGTTGGCGCGATCGTGCTTGAAGAAGGCGTCGCGTCTCGCGCCTCGGACATCGACGTGGTTTGGACTAGCGGCTACGGTTTTCCCCGGCATTTGGGAGGACCCATGTTTTATGCCGATACGCTGGGACTTGACCATGTTGCCGAGCGCATCCGCTACTATCATGAAAGGCTCGGCCACTATTGGCGGCCTGCCGCCTTAATTGAAAATTTGGCAGCTCACAAGTCGACCTTCGCCAAGTGGGACCGGAATGCCGCGAGAGTTCTGCAGCCGGCCCCTTGAGCGGCGGTTACAAAGCGCCTTTTAATCCATGCTGATCAATCGACGAACCATACGCATTGAATGGGGGGACTGCGATCCTGCCGGCATTGTTTATTTCCCCCGATACTTTGAATATTTTGATATCTGCACAAACGCCCTGTTCGAGCGCGCGGGATTTTTCAAGCGCGACAATGCTGAAGTCTTATGGCATCGTGGGCATTCCGGTCGTGGATATGAAAACCACATTCATGAGTCCCTCGCGCTTTGGTGAGGACGTGATCGTGGAGTCATCGATTCCAAAGTGGGGGAAAAGCAGCTTTGTTGTGCAGCACCGCCTGATGAAAGGCGACGCCCCGGCCATTGAAAGTTTCGAGACTCGCGTCTGGGTAGCGCACCCGGATGGTGATCCCGAAAAGTTTGAAGCGCGGGCAATTCCCAGCGAAGTAAAAGAAAAGTTCGGCCTTCCGGACGAGACGCAACGGGCTTGATGCCGCGGCAGCCAGGCACCGATGGGATGGTCCATCGTAAGCCGGGAAAACGCCAGATTCAGGGCTTCAATTTAGAGCCGCCAAATCCGACTTGCTACCTGCCGCTATTTTGAACTCGTGATCCAGGGGCGCGCGGCTTTCCTGATTGTTCAAATGAACAAATTTCTTCAGCAGGCGCAGGAAAACCTTCTGCTCTTTCTTATTGAGCTCTTGCAGCAGGCGACGGCTTAGCAGCCTTCCCAACGGAAGCAACTTGTTGAGAAGCGCAGTGCCTCGCGGCGTGAGGTAAAGTAAACGAAAGCGCTTGCTATTGGCCGGGACCATGCGCTTCACCAGTCCCCGCTCCTCCAGACGCACAGCCAGATTCGCAGCCGTGGACGTATCGAGCGCGCATAAGCGGGCGAGCGTCACCTGATCAATGCCGGGGTGGTCCTGGAGAACGCAGAGCACCGCATATTGCACCGGAGTCACGTCGCCGGAAACAACCGTATGAAACATGGAAACGGCGATCTGCTGGGCACGGCGAATTAAATGGCCCGGCTGGTCGTAAAGATCGTTCGAGAGTTCGGTACGGCGGCTCCTGCCTTTTGAGAGGGTAGGAATGCGTCGATTCACGTTTTGCTCTGCAGAGTATCGTCGGGGAAATTCTCTTCGCTGCCCACGAGTCTAGCATGCCCTTGCACCTAACGGATTCGATCAATTAAGCTGCGCAGGTTGAGTATACTTAACGTATCCAACAAGCTGTGCCGAGCGCGCCCTTGCGGCCGGTGCACTTTTTCGCGCCCGAAGTTGAATTGGCCTGCGAGCCGGACGGTTCCTTCCTGATGCGCTCGCTCGAGCCTCTGGCTGAATATGACCATCGCATTGGCGATTGGCTTGATCGCTGGGCGCAGAACGCGCCTGACCGTCTCTTCCTGGTTGAGCAGACTCCTGATGGGGAACGAACGATTTGCTACCGCGAGGCCCGGGACAGCGTTCTTTCTCTCGCTGAGGGACTGCTCGGTTTCGATCTCAGCGCCGACCATCCGCTGGCGATTCTCGCGAACAACGGGATTGACTATGCTCTGCTAAAACTGGCGGCACTCTACGTCGGTATTCCAGTAGCGCCCATCGCGCCTGCCTACGCTCTTCAGACCATCGACTATCTCAAGCTCGCCCATGCGTTTCGTTGCTTACGCCGGGAATGGTCGCCGTAGAGGATGGGGAGCTTTATCGCACTGCTCTCGAACAGGCGCTAAAAGTTGACATTCCGATCGTCGCGCTACGAAATCCCATCGCTAACATGCTCGAATTCTCGTCTCTGCGCGGCAACGGCAGCCGGCGTGACGCTGTTATGACGGCCGTCGGCCGCACCGGCCGGGAAACCGTCGCAAAGTATCTGTTCACGTCCGGGCTCAACGGGAATGCCGAAGGCCGTGATCAACACTCATGGCATGCTTTGCGCGAACGCGCAGATGAAACGCCAGTTAGCTCCAGTTCTGGCTGAAGAACCTCCCGTGATGGTCGATTGGGCTCCGTGGAACCATACGGCCGGAGGAAACAGCAATTTTCAACATCATCCTGCACAATGGCGGAACGCTCTACATCGACCCGGGAAAACCGACGCCAGGATTATTTGGTCCGAGCCTGGATTTGTTGCGGCGCGTTTCTCCCGACGATTTATTTCAATGTGCCGCGCGGATTCGAACTGCTGATTCCTCACCTCGAGGCGGACCGCGAATTCTGCAGACATTTTTTCCGAGCGAGTGTCGTTCATCTGGTACGCTGCCGCTTCCTTGCAACCGGCGGCATGGTATGCGCTGGAAAGGCTTGCTGTCGAAACTGTGGGCCAGCGCATCTTGACGGTTAGCGGCCTGGGCATGACCGAAACCAGTCCCATCGCGCATCTTTGGCAACACTCACGCCACTGGCCCGGGAGTTGTCGGCATACCCGTCGCGGGCTTGGACCTCAAGCTTGTGCCGCACGACAACAGCTTCGAAGTTCGCTATCGCGGACCGAATGTCACTCCCGGGTACTGGCGCGATGAGGCAGCTACAGCCGCATCGTTCGACGATCAGGGATTTTTTATCTCGGGCGATTTGCTGAGTTTCGTTGACAGAAAGAATCCAAGAGCCGGCCTCCGTTTCGATGGCCGCATCAAGGAAGATTTCAAGCTGACCTCCGGCACTCGCGTCGGGGCCGGCAGGCTGCGAATTGACGCCATCGACGCTTTGCGTCCACTGGCCAGCGAGGTAGTTATCGTGGGCGCCGATCGCAAAGACGTCCGCATGCTGATTTTTCCGGATTGGGAGCACTGCGCACAGGCCGCCGGTTCGCACCCCGACGCGACGTGTTCGGAGATTGCATCCAATTACCGTCTACGAGAAGAGGTGCTGAAACGTCTATCCCGGCTGGCCGCAACCGCCACCGGCAGTTCGAATCGCATCGTTGCCGCACTGCTTGTGGATATCCCTCCTTCCGCAACTGCCGGAGAGTTGACGGAAAAAGGTACCGTTAACAGCCGCGCCCTGCAACGCAACCGTCCCGAGTTGATCGATGCCTTGTTCAGTGATTCGGACGAACGGGTGATTCGAGTCGACGTCGATTTTTAGAACTACCTTCCGGGAGAGTTGGATCCCAGGCCCAATAAGAAGCTTTCTCCGTTTTCGAGTAAATGCCCTAAAAGCCACAGCGGACCCGGTTTGGCCGGATCCGCTGTGGACGCGGAGAGAAGGGACCCCTTTCACTGGTAGGTAAATGTCAGTTCGTCCAGATAAATATCGTAGGGCTGCTGGTACTCGTTGCCGTCCTGCTGATAGTTAATGGTGACGCCGTACCAGTCGCTCGGCGCTGAGCCGTGCCCATACGTCGTATTGACGTTGCTGGTCACGCCATTCAGGGTGATCGATTGATAGTAGAGTTGGTTGCTTGAGGTGCGCTGGACCTTAATGGTGAGGTGGTTCCAGCTATTACTCAGGGGTTTGCACGGGATCCCGGTTGTCATCCAATGACTGGTAGCGTTGTCCCATATTTCCCACCCTACGCCGCCTGCGATTACGCATTCGTGACCGAAAATGAAAGACATGCTGTTAAAGAATTGATTGATATCGAATTCGAGCGCCTGAGAGAGGGAGAGATCCGTTCCGTAGAAATAGACGTCGTAAGTGAATGTAGTGAGAGTCGGCACGAGGGTGTGATTGTTGTCCGGCATGCCCTCGGAAGACTGCGAGCCGATGAGATGGTTGGTCCACAGCGTGTCACCATAATCCGTGGTTCCTCCCACGTAATACTCGGCCGCTTTTCCATCCATTGAAGGCGAACTGATGCCCTGTTTCATCCAGAAGGTGATGCCATCACAGGGAGAAGGCGAGCAATCCACATAATTCGGCGCAGACTGGCCGTACCCCTGCCAGCCTCCGTTGGCTTGTATGCTGCTGAACGAACTCCCGCTACCGCTGCCGCCGTTTACAGTGATCTTAATCGGCGTGCTTGCAGCTCCCCCGCAGTAGTCCCATTCCTCTACGGTCGTGTTGTAGGTTCCGGGGCTGAGCGTCAGGTTATAGTTCATGCTGGCGCCGTTTACGACGTAGGCGAGTTGATTCGGAGCCGTATAAATGCCCATCGAGGCTACCCCCTTCTGGCATGATGAAGAGGCCGTGGCAGTGAAATTCACTGGCGAGCCAACCGTGCCGTTGTTGGCAGGAGAGGTTACGTAAACCCCAGACTTTCCGCTGCCACTCACAGTAACCGTGACGGGAGTGGTCGACGCACCCCCACAATAGTCCCACTCTTCGACAGTAGTGTTATAAGTGCCCTCGTTCAGATTCAGAGTGGTATTCAGTGAAGCGCCGTTCACAACGTACGACAACACTCCAGGGGCGGTGTAAATTCCCATGGAGGCAACACCTTTATTGCAGCTCGACGAAGCTGTCGCGGAATAAGGAACCGATCCCTGGTACGTTCCACCGTTAGAAGGACTGGAAACATTTACGCTGGCAAAGGAAGCAGGAACGGCAATCAAGAGGCACACGATCAGTGACAGAGTCTTCGGCATGAAACTACTCTCCAATTGGGTTTTTGGACTTGCGCGTACGGAACTTCAGGTCTTACTTCCCTGACGCGCGAGCGGGCACGTGGAAGGGTTATGGCTTACAGAAAAAGCGGCTAGTTTCGGCTTGAATTCCCAGCGCTCCGTTTGGAAGCTCTACAAGGAACCAGGATCTCGCAGCGGATATCCCTTATGTCTCAGCCCAAATTTTCCCGAGAATACCAGAAAGCCCGTAGTTGTCCAAAACAAAAACACTGAGCTGGGTACACAAAGGTTGTAGGCCTAGCCGTCCGCATTCACGTTGGGGTCGCTCCCGCTCACTTCACCAACCCAGCCTCCGGAACACGGCATCGAACGCCAATCTGCCACTGTGTACTCTTCTCCTCCTTCACTCCGCCAGAAACAGGAGACAGTACTGTACACACAAATACTTGACGGAGAGTAATGAACCATCATGAGAAATAGCTTTTGGCCACTCGTTTTATTGCTTTTTGCCGCCATGCCACTGTTCGCGCAAGGCCAATCCGATCACATCGAGGTCGGTGCTTTTGCCGATTATTTCCGATATACCTGGGCCCCTTCTCCAATTAATTTTGTGGGCCTTGGGGGTCGAGCCGCATTTAACGTTCATCCCGACGTTCAAATTGAGGCTGAAATGGCTTACGACTTCAACCGGAATTACACCAACACTTTCTCAAACGGCATCACAACGGTCGATGTGAGCACGCGTTTTCGCACGTTGCATGGCTTTTTTGGGCCGAAGTTTCAAACTGGATCCGGGCCCTTCCGCATTTTCGTGACGGCCAAGGCCGGGTTCGACAATTTCACCGTCACCAATCAAAACGCACCCACTGGATTTACCAACAGTGTGGCGCTGACCAGCGGAAGAACTGACTTTGCCGTCTATCCCGGCGGTGGTATCGAAGCTTTCGCCGGGCCTATTGGAGTTCGGGCCGAAATCGGAGACGATATTTTCTTCGACAACGGCGCACACAACAACCTGCGGGTGACACTCGGGCCGCAATTGCGGTTTTAGAGGCGCCCTACGGTTTTCCATTCAGGCCGGCGGATCCACTCCGCCGGCTGCTTCTTTCTATAGGCAGAATCTGGGATTTCGCTACACAGTTTCCGGTAGAATGGTGTTAACTCCTGCGATCCCAGACCACTCGCCAGGGGCCTTTTCCAGCACCCGAGGAAGTGAGGACAGCCACGTTATGAGTGAGAAGCCCAGCACTACTTTGAACGCAACTGTCGAGAAGATCATCAAGCCAGTCTCTCCCAAAGAGCCCGAGAAGGCTCAAATTGCGGTCGAGGGAGCGGACCACTTGTACCGCGAACTGCGCATCGAAAATACCCTCACCACTGAAGATGGGGAAAAGGTGCGACTGAAGCCCGGGGCCGAAGTTGAGGTCAAAATCGAAGCGGATCACGCAGCTACGACTTTAAAAGGCGAGTAGGACTCCGCCCCTATCCCTGCAAATCACAGATGATTTGGTCTGGGTGAGTTTACCAGCCGGCCAACCGCCGAAAATCAATGCTAGTCTTCCGCAAACCTATCGAAGGTATCGAACGCCCACAGATGCCCGCCGATGTCGTAATCGTCGGCGGAGGGCCCGCAGGCATGGCCTGCGCATTGCGCCTCTCGCAACTCATTGACGCGCACAATTCCGCCCATCCTGATTCACAACTCAGCAAAGAAAATATTTACGTTCTGGAGAAGGCTCGCGAGATCGGCCAGCACTGTCTTTCCGGCGCTCTGCTCGATCCCCGATCGATGCGCGAGCTATTGCCGGGATTTGAAAAAGAAGCGCCCCTCGATGCGGAAGTCACGAAGGAAGCGGTTTACTTTCTGACCCAGAAAAGCAAACTCAAACTCCCCATCACGCCGCCTCCGCTGCGTGATCATGGCAACTACGTCATCTCGCTGAATCGCTTCGTGAAGTGGCTCGGCGGCAAGGTGGAAGAGACCGGCATCACGATCTTCACAGGCTTCGCTGGCTCCGAATTGCTCTACGAAGGCGATCGCGTCATCGGAGTTCGCACCGACGATAAGGGCGTGGATAAGGAAGGCCATCAGAAATCCAACTTCGAGCCCGGATATGATTTGCACGCTAAAGTCGTAATCCTCGCCGAGGGCCCGCGCGGCTCGTTGACAAAACAACTCGTCTCGAAATTCGATCTTGCCCGCAATGCGAATCCGCAGACTTACGGCGTGGGAGTGAAAGAACTTTGGGAAGTTCCCTCCGGCCGCATCGCGCCGGGTGAGGTGATTTACACAATGGGCTGGCCGCTGACCACAAAGGAATACGGCGGCGCGTGGATTTACGGCAGCAAAGACAACGTGGTCTCGCTCGGCTTCGTTACCGGCCTCGATTATCCCGACCCGCGCCTCGATCCGCAGCGCGTGCTCCAGGATTTCAAGCAGCATCCCTTCGTGGCGAACCTGCTCGAAGGCGGCAAGATGATCCGTTACGGGGCGAAGTCGATGCCCTACGGCGGCTGGTGGGCTATTCCGCCCATCGCGGGCAACGGCTGGATGATCCTTGGCGACTCGGCTGGCTTCCTGAACTCTGCGCGCCTCAAAGGAATTCATCTCGCGATCAAGAGCGGCATGTTAGCCGCAGAAACCGCATTCGAAGCGCTGACGAAAAATGATTCATCCGCCGCGGTTTTGAGTTCTTATCAGAGGAAGGTCGAATCGAGTTGGATCAAAGACGAACTCTGGAAAGTGCGCAACATGCACCAGGGCTTCGAGCATGGATTCTACGCCGGCATGTTCCATACGGGATTGCAGATGATCACTGGCGGACGTGGCCTGCGCAACCGTTATCCGGCAAAAGCCGGATACGAACAAATGCGCAAACTGGCCGAACTACCCGCCGATGGAGGGGCGGAAGCGCATCTGCTGGGCCCGGCGAAAGGCGATGGCAAGCTAACCTTTGACAAGCTCACGGACCTCTATCACTCCGGAACCAAGCACGAAGAAGACCAGCCTTCGCACCTTGTCATCCAGGATACGAACATCTGCAATACGCGCTGCGTGAAAGAATTCGGCAGCCCGTGCCAGAATTTCTGTCCCGCGAACGTTTACGAAATGATGGAGGATTCGAGCCAGCCGAACGGCAAGCGCATCAGCCTGAATCCCTCCAATTGCGTCCACTGCAAAACCTGCGACATCGCCGATCCGTATCAGATCATCACATGGGTTCCGCCGGAGGGTGGCGGTGGGCCGAATTATGATGGGATGTAATCTGCGCCAATGTCAGTGGCTCGGGTCATCGCAGCGAGTCAGGTCATCGGATAGATGGACCAGGGACATGTGCTGAAAAGAATCGAGAGCCAAGCGTCTGAGGAAGCCACTCGGCAGGAGAAAGGTCAAATGATTCGGCACTTACGCTTACTCACACTACTTCTATTCGCGCTACCGGCATTCGCGCAGCAACCAGCGCAGACTCCGCCACAGACTCCCGCCATCCCATCCACTGGCTTCGCCGGACTC
The DNA here is from genome assembly GCA_963734675.1 of uncultured Acidobacteriaceae bacterium. Lineage (GTDB taxonomy): Bacteria > Acidobacteriota > Terriglobia > Terriglobales > Acidobacteriaceae > Sulfotelmatobacter. The sequence continues at coordinate 4,224 of CAVTHZ010000015.1, read as the reverse complement.
GACCAATATCGCGCGCGCCGCATCGCTGTATTCTTCGACGACTTCGGCCAGCTCGGGCGCTACCGCGCTGCCAATGCAAAACTCGGCCCGGCTGCGCCGAACGAGAATCGAATTGTCTTCTTCGGCGATTCGATCACTGACATCTGGCATCTCGACGACTACTTTCCCGGTAAGCCCTACATCAATCGTGGCATCGGCGGCCAGACCACGCCACAAATGCTGGTCCGCTTCCGCCAGGATGTCATTGACCTGCATCCGAAAGCGGTTCTCATTCTCGCGGGCACCAACGACATCGCGGGCAACACTGGTCCGATGCGACTGGAAGACATTGAAGCCAACTATGCTTCTCTGGCCGAACTAGCGCGCTCCCATGGGATCAAAGTGATCTATGCCTCGGTGCTTCCGATCCACGATTACACGGAAAGATCCAAGGACTTCTTTGCGCAGCGCTCGCCCCAGAAAATTCTCGAGCTCAACCGCTGGCTCAAAGACTACTGCTCTTCCGCGGCGAACGACTGCTTCTATCTCGACTACTTCAGCGCCATGGTCGACGAACACGGTTTGCTGAAAAAAGATCTCTCTGACGACGGCTTGCACCCCAATGCGGCGGGATTCAAGGTGATGGCGCCGCTGGCCGAGGCTGCAATTGAAAAAGTCGCAGGACCTACGAAACCGTGAATCCTGCTGCTGCAGCCCGCGTCCTATACTGGTAGCGTCGCCGTCTCGGCGGTTCGCGGGAGTGACTCGCTCTCACAGAGAATAACCGGCGCGAGGACGCCGCTAATAATTTGCGCCTTTCCGACAAATTCGGCCGCTCCATCACCGACCTGCGGATCTCCATCACGGACCGCTGTAACTACAAGTGCATTTATTGCCGCACGGGCAATGAGGGCGCACTTTATGGCGACCTGCCGTTTGAAGATTATCTGCGAATGGCTCGCATATTGGTCAGCATGGGGATCACCAAGATTCGTTTGACCGGTGGCGAACCGTTGCTGCGTAAGGGCGTGGTCGACTTCGTCCGAGAGCTCGCGCAGCCCTGCGCGATCCGCCCAACGGCGCATCGGCGAACCCCTCGATATCGCGCTCACTACCAACGGTCATCTCCTTGCTGATCTCGCCCAGCCGCTGAAGACAGCGGGACTCAACCGCGTTACGGTTTCCATGGATGCCGTCGATCCGGACCGTTTCACCCGCATTACTCGCGTGCCGGGAGGGTATGATCACGTTCTTCGCGGGCATTCCGCAGTGCGCGGCGTGCAGGATTGTGGCCGCTGAAAGTGAATTGCGTCTTGATGCGGGGATTCAACGAAGATCAAATCATTCCGTTTGGCATGTTTGCGCGCGAAGAAGGCGTCACCGTGCGCTTCATCGAATTCATGCCGCTCGAAGAAGGGCGCACGTGGTCACCTGACACGGTCGTTACTCTCGACGAAATCCTCGCCCGTATGGCCGAGTACCGGCCGCTGGTCGAAATCCCGCACGCGCGTTCGGAAACTGCCCGCCGCTATCGCTTCGACGACGGCATCGGCGAAATCGGCATCATCGCGCCGGTCTCGCATCCCTTCTGCGGACACTGCAGCCGCATCCGCATCACCAGCGACGGTAAAATCCGCACCTGCCTGTTCTCAGTGTGGGATCACGACTTGCACGCACAGATGCAGCGCGGGGCAAGTGACGAAGAGCTGGCGGAATTCATTCGCGGCGTTGTGCAGAAAAAAGAAGAGCGGCACCACATCGGCGAACCGGATTTCGTGCCCGCGTCGAGGACGATGGTGCATATTGGGGGGTAAAGTCAGAGGTTCGATTTTTCTTTCTTCTTCAATTTCCTGTATCCGGTTCCCCGAATCCCTTGCAGGGATGGCCATCGATCATAGACTTGCCGGATGATTTCCGCACTTCCATAGTCGGGTCCGCTGTGAGGCTTTATAGGCGCGAAAACACGCAACATACGCTTTGGTGGAATCAGGTTCTTTATCGCTCTCTCGCTAACCGCAAGATCCCTGGTGAAGCTTATCTCCGCTCCGTCTTCGAGTTCCTCATGAATAACGTCGAGTTCGCTTAGGCCACGGAACTTTATAGTGACAGTTTTTCCTTCAGGATTTTTGTATTTCGTATTTCCACGTTTTCCCAGCGCCACCGCTTTCCCATGTGCCTCTCCGGGCGAATCGGCGCGAATTAAGGTGCGGTTCGTGTGTACGATGTTGCGCCGGTCGCCTTCAACGCGGACCTCCTCGACAATATCGGCGAGATACCACTTTGCGCCTTTTGGAATAAATCCCATCTGGGCTCATCTCCATCGCGCCACGGCTGATTAAATTAACATATGTTTGTGAAACAAGCCGCATATCTCATGATGGCCGTATCCGCTGTCTCGGTGACATTCGCCCAGGAAGCCACTTCCTATCTCGGCTTCGACCGCAACACCTACCCCGGCGACCCCAACCTTCCCGCCCTCCACCGGACTTTCTCCTACACCGGCTACTGGCTCAACAATCCTCCCGGCGAGAAAGCGAACTCATGGACCGGCCACCGAGCAGCCGTAGAATCCGCCGGCTTCGGCTTCCTGGTGCTCTTCAACGGCCACCTCTACGCAGAGCTGAAGTCGGTTTCTAACGCTACGCGCCTTGGGCAATCTGACGCGAAGCAAGCCGTGCGTGCCGCGCAGCGCGAAGGCTTTTTATCACAGACGGTGATCTTTCTCGATCAAGAACAAGGGGGGCGGATGTTGCCCGAGCAGAAAGCCTACATCTACGCGTGGGTGGATGGCGTTACCGCTGCGGGATTCCGCGCCGGCGTCTATTGTTCCGGAATTCCGAACAAAGACGACGAAAACGTCATTACTGCAGAAGACATTCGCCAAAACGCGGGTACACGAAAAATTGTGTATTGGGCGATTAATGATGCTTGTCCTCCCGCGCCCGGCTGTGCGTTTCCGAAACAACCGGCCAGCCCAGCGGAAAGCGGCGTTAGTTTCGCTGACGTATGGCAATTTGCGCAGTCACCCCAGCGCAAGGACGTCGCTGGACGCTGCTCGAATTACAACCGTGATGGGAACTGCTATCCGCCCGGAGTTTCCGCCGGCCTGCGATTGTATGTCGACGTGAACACAGCCACGTCTGCCGACCCCTCACACGGAAGAACCCACTGAAGAACGGTGAATAGATCGAGGGAGAATTTGCCGGAAGGCGCTTTACGCGCTTCGCACAAACGCCAGAGCGGTCATATCGTCCGGCACCAGCGGCTCGCAGGTAAATTCGCCAACCGCATTCAATACTGATGCGCAAATAGCTTCCGCGTTACTCGATCGATCGGCGCTCAGGTGCTCTTTGACCCGCTCCAGACCATATTCCAAGTCTTCTTCCTGATCGCTCTTGCATCTGCCTTCCACTACTCCGCGCGAAACCAGCAGGAGTGCGGCTCCCTTATCGAGGCCAACCGTGGGTGCGTCACAGGTCGCGTGCGAAAATAAACCGAGAGGCAGGCCCGTCGAAGCAAGTTCGGTGATACCAATCTTGTCGCGCAGCAAGCCTGGGGTGTGGCCGGCGTTGGTATAGCAAAGCGTGCCGAATTTTTCGTGGTAGCAGCCGATGAATCCAGGACACGAAATCACGCCGCCCGCAGCCTCCATCAAGCCGATATTCATGCGGTGGCAGATTTCAGTCATTGCTTCAGCTTCGTTAAAGTCCGCGCGGGAAAATAGCTCGGACCCGACGCCTCTAAATAGTTTCTGCGCCGCCAAGAGAATTGGCTGATTGTTCTGGCGACGCCCCGCAACATCCAGCAATCCAAAAAGTATCCGCTCCGGGCTGACGCGGAGAAAATCGTAGAAATCTCCGGCCACTCGCTTGCCAAAAGTGGTAGCGGCGATCTCAGCGCCTTCGATCTTTGGGAATTCGCGGGCAACCGGTTCCAGCGGTTCAGGTTCGCTCAAACGGGAATTAAACAGAGCACACATGGGATTGAAGTTTGTCTTCCGGAATCATTCGATTGTACTAGCTGAACGCGGTTATGATCGCTAGTCGCCGTACTTATCGCTCAGGTACTTGCCAAGCTCGGATTCCAGTTGGCCGTAATCGGAGTGGATGGTTGCACGCAGAGCAGCCTCGGTCGAACTTCCCTCGCCGATCCGTTGCAAAACGCGCTGAACATCGCTCATGCCGTAAGTATCGTTGATGTAGGAAACCGCAGCCAGAGATTCCGCATACGCCACGTAAGCCTCAG
>CAVTHZ010000014.1:0-39459 GCA_963734675.1 uncultured Acidobacteriaceae bacterium | reverse complement strand
AAGCCGCTGGCTGTAAATGTCGGAGAAGGCGAAGATCTTGTTAGCCTTGCTCGACAGAAGAAACTTCGCAACTGTGTCTGCCACAATCTGCGTTACTATCCCATGGTGCAGCAGATGCGCCAGATGCGCCTGGACGGTGACCTTGGCGAAATTCTCATCGTGCAGGGCACATACTTTCAGGATTGGCTCCTCCACGACACAGACTGGAACTGGCGCGTCGACGCGGCCTCCGGCGGGCCTTCGCGCTGTATGGCCGATATCGGCTCCCACTGGTTTGACATGGCCGAGCATGTGACCGGCCTGCGAGTCGCATCTTTATGTTCGGATTTGCAAACATTTCACCCAACCCGCAAACGGCCGAAGGGATCGGTCGAGACCTTCGCCAATAAAATGCCAAGCTCCGATGACTACGTGGCAACGGCAGTCGATACGGAAGATTTTGGTTCAGTAATGTTTCGCATGGGCACACGCACGCGCGGTAGCATGTCCGCCAGCCAGGTTTCTGCTGGACGCAAAAACCGTCTCGGAATCGAAATCTACGGCACGAAAGCTTCAGTCGCGTGGAGCCAGGAGCGTCCGGACGAGTTATGGGTCGGCCATCGCGATAAGGGCAATGAGATTTTCATCAAGGATCCGTCGCTGCTCAAGCCTGAGGCGCGAAGTTTCGCCGATCTTCCCGGCGGCCATAGCGAAGGTTACGATGATACCTTCAAGCAAGTGTTTCGCCGCTTCTACGGGTCAATAGTGGACTCTAGCAGAACGTGCGAATATCCTCAGTTCGCCGACGGGTTGCGCCAACTCTCAATTCTGAACGCCGTACTCGAAAGCAGCCGCTCCCACGGCTGGGTCGACGTACCTGCACTTAATTCCACAATCTGAAACCTGACTGAGAGGAACGCTTGCTGATTGTCGCTTCCAGTGTCGCCATCCTCCTCTACGGAATGATTGCGGCGATGCTCGGTACCATTTTGCCCGAGCTGTCGGCACGTCTTCGCATCACTCCCCGCCAGAACGGAACCATTGCCTTCGCACAGGCCTTAGGGCTGATTCTCGCATCGCTTGCCTCCGGCCCTCTGCTGGATAACGAAGGCAAGAAGCTTGGGATGGTTCTGGGTCTTCTTCTGATGTCGATTGCGCTCTTCGCATTACCCCGGGCCAGGAGCTTTCAAAGTGTGGCGTGGTTGCTGTTTCTGCTCGGTGTCGGCAGCGGCATCCTTGTAACCGGCGCGAACTCTCTCGCCAGTGACGTCGGAGAGAGCCATCGTGCAGTAGCTCTGAATCTTGCCAACCTTTTCTTTGGCATCGGGGCATTCGCAACGCCATTCATCTCGGCGAACTTTTTCAAGAAAAATTCAGCGCGCCTTTGCTACACCATCGCGGCATTGACGGTTGTAACGCTGGTGATCGAAGGCATCACGCAAATGCCGCCACCGGCCAGCAACGGGCGATTTGTTCTGACCAACGTGGCTCCGGTGCTGGGTCGCCCGCTGTTGTTGATGACTGGCCTCTTTTTATTTCTTTACATCACTTGCGAAGTCGGCATCTGGAACTGGCTGCCGCGTCATTTGATCGCTCAGGGAATTCCGGAATCGACCGCTCTCAATATTCTTTCCTTCGGATTCGCCATTGGAATGCTCATCGGGCGCGCCGGCATCCTGCCAATCCTGCGGCAGGCTCCGCCGATTGCCGTCACCATGACCTGCGCGGGCGCAATGGCGATTACGACTTTCGCCATGCTACGAACTAGGCGCCCGTTTGCAGCCGCAGTTTTGGTTTTTCTCGCGGGAATTTCGATGGGGCCGGTATTCCCCACGACAATAGCGATTGTCGGAGATAGTTTTCCCCGGATGTCGAGCACGGCCATCGGCTTTGTGATTACTTGCGGATGGATTGGGCTCGCTGTTAGCTCTCGCATTATCGGCACGATTGCGGGCGGCGATCCGCGCCGGCTGAAAACTGCTTTGCTGGTAATTCCAGGATCCTCCGTCTTGATGATCGGTTTGGATCTGGCCATTCGAAATACCTTGCGATAAGCCTGTCGAGACCCGTCGCCACCTGACGCCCGATTGTTAAAATCCGATGAAAACTTGCGCTTCCCCGCGCCAGCGGCCACTCTTTGCTAGGTACTCGCAACCCGCTTCGCTAGAATAAGTTCGTGAAACTAAGCATCTTCGTCGTCGAAGACGATCCCGATATTTCACGTCTCGTTCGCCACCACCTGGAGAATGAAGGCTTCGCGGTCCGCGTTTATCCCACCGGCGCAAGCGTGATCGCAGATGCGGAACGTCAGCGTCCTATGCTATTCATCCTCGATATTATGGTTCCCGGGCGGGACGGGCTTGAGCTCTGCCGCACGGTCCGCCAGACTCAGGGGCTCGCCGCTGTGCCGGTGATTTTTCTAACGGCGAAAAGCAGTGAGGCCGACCGCGTCCTTGGACTGGAAATCGGCGCTGACGACTACATTTCCAAGCCATTCAGCCCACGCGAGCTTGTGGCACGCGTGAAAGCCGTGCTACGCCGGTTTGAGCGGCCGCTTCCTCCCAGCCCGCTCAAGGTCGGCGAAATTGAAATCGATCCCTCAGCAATGATACTCAGCGTCCGCGGCCAAGCCGTTCCGACCACGGCAACCGAATTTCGTCTGCTCGATTATTTCGCCCGCCATCTTGGACGAGTCTTTTCTCGCGATCATCTCCTCGATTCTGTCTGGCGCGATACTTCCTATGTAACTCCGCGCTCCGTCGACGTCTACGTTCGCCGCATCCGCGAAAAGATCGAGCCAGACCCGGAGAACCCGCGCTATTTGAAAACAGTACGTGGCGCGGGCTACCGCTTCGAGGCGCCGAAGTGAGAAATGGCATCTTCCTGAAGTTGATGGCGGCCTTCCTGGTCGTCATCGTGGTGGCCGCTGTTCTTTTTGATCTCACGCTTGGTGGAACGTGGGAGGCGTCGCTGCGCTCCGAAATCGAGCGCAACCTCATCGAGAAGACCCAACTATTGGCGCATGGCATCGAAACCGATCACAGCGGCCGCTCTCTCACAGACATTGCCGCAGAAGAATCGAAGGCCGCCGGCGCGCGCGTGACGATTATCGATCCCACCGGCAGAGTGCTGGCCGATTCCGAGAAAGGTGCTGGAACTGTTGAGACTGTTTCCGACCGCAAGGAATTTGCCGCCGCGTTATCGGGTAACATAGGCATCGATCAGCGCCGAAGCGCGACCATCGGAGTTCCATTCCTTTACATCGCCGTTCCCATCTCCGGCGGGGCTGTTCGACTCGCTTACCCGCTCTCGGATGTTGAGGCCGTTTCCACGCAGGTGCGCCACAGAATGGAATTGGTGTCAGGTCTTGTGCTTGCGTTTGCGCTGATCGTGGCGGCAATCGCATCCAATTGGACCGCACGCCGTCTTGATCGCATCGTCGATGTCGCCGGCCGCATTGCGGATGGCGATCTTCACGCGCGCATCGCAGAACATTCGCAGGATGAAATCGGCCGCGTTGCCGGCGCCCTCGATAAAACCGCCCGCCGCGTCGAGCAGAGTTTCGCCGCCGTGGTTTCCAGCCAGCGCCAGCTCGAGACCCTTCTCAACAGCATGCAGGATGCCGTCATTGCCGTGGGTGCTGACGGTGTCGTGCAGTGGGCAAATCAGCCCATGGATCGCCTCGTCCCGCAAGGTACACGCCTGCACCAGCCGGTCGTGGAAACCATTCGCGACCCCGACTTCCTCGGCAGCGTGAATGGAGCGATTTCAAGCCGGGAAGTGAGAAACGCCCGCGCTACTTCCATCGTTCCCGGCCGAACCTACGACGTCACCGCCGCGCCCTTGCCCGGCGGCGGGGCGGTCGCCGTGTTGCGCGATCTCACTGAGACCGAGCGCGTGGAGAAAACCCGCCGCGATTTTATTGCCAATGTTTCTCACGAACTACGCACGCCGCTTACCTCGATTCAGGGCTACGCAGAAACGCTGCTCGACAGCACTCCCGAAAACGGCGCCCCCACCCGGGAATTTCTGGAAATCATTCGCAAGAATTCCAGCCGGATGTCGCGTCTGACCGAAGATCTGCTCACCCTGGCCCGAGTTGAATCCGGCGAGACGCGTTTTGAGGTCGAACCGGTATCGCCTGCCGAACTTCTCCACGACGCGGAGGAAAACTTTCGCGAGATCTCACGCAACCACGGCATCGAACTACAAATCAGGGACTCGCCTTCGCCCGAGACTCTCCCCCCCGTACGCGCCGATCGGGAGGCCATTCATCAGGTCTTTTCCAACCTGATCGACAATGCGTTCAAGTACGGGGCCACGGGCGGGAAAATTGTTCTCGGCGCGCGCGCTGTTCCCCATGCGGTTGAGTTCTCTGTGCGAGATTTCGGCGCGGGCATTGCATCGGAGCATCTCCCGCGCCTCTTCGAGCGTTTCTATCGCGTGGATAAAGCCCGCTCCCGCGAATCCGGTGGTACCGGGCTTGGCCTCGCGATTGCCAAGCACATCATGCTCGCCCACGGCGGAAGCATCCGGGCCGAAAGCGAGCTGGCACACGGAAGCACGTTCTTATTTACGCTGCCGACGGCCTAGCAAAGGGGCTGGGATTTCTCACAGGAGGTACAAGGAAGGCGGAGTAACCCTAAAGTAATGCGCAACCGCATTCTTACGCGACGTTCTATTGAGAATCACTGGTAAAATCTGAGTCCGGAGTTCTCCATGAAACGAATCGCAGCCTTTGCGTTGCTCGCCATTTTGGCGGTGACTGGCGCGGCTCCCGCCGCCCATGCAAGTCACGAAAACCGCAGCATCGGCGAAAACAGCAAGGAAGCCAAGCGCGCCTCCAAACAGTATCAGAGGTACTCCAAGAAGCAGGCCAAAAAGCAGCGCAAAATGATGAAGAAATATCAGAAGGCGCAAAAGAAGGCCGCTCGGCGCCACCGTTAACGAATACCCGCTTTAGCCTGACCAACCTCAACCATTCAAGAATCTCGAGGGTCAAGTCGGCCGTCGAGAGCCGGAACTGGGCCCGCCTGACGAAAAATCACAATAAATTCACACCTCTTTAACGCCTCGCTTAAGAATAAAGTTTAAGCTGGGCCGTTGACCATTTAGTTATAGCTACGGCAAAATCAGAGTTAATCGGTCTATGCAATTCGATCCCGCGCCGCTCCAGGGATGTGCAAATGAGTACTGCCCGTGTCGAAGCTCTCGCCCCCGAACCGGCTCATCAGCAAATCGTGCGCCGCACCGTTGAAGCCTGCCATCTCGCAAAAGAGGCTGCCGGCGCAGCTGCCGAAGGCATCGCTACTGGATCGGCCGCCTTGTTGAATTCGTTGCGCCAGCGCGAACGGGAGCTGGACACGTTCGACATGGAGATCGACGCGAGCGTTACCAACGTGATTACGGAAGTCGAACCAGCTCAGGCCCGGGAGCTTCTTGCCTGCATGAAATTCATGATTGGCTTGGAGCGCATTGGCGATCTCCTGCTCAGCTTCGCCAACAGCGCTCAGGCTACGGCCGGCCGGATCGATTCTGACGATGTCCGCGACCTGACGCACATGGCAACGATACTCGAAAAAATGCTTGCCGATGTCGCCGAAGCGTTCTCGACTCGCGATGTGGGCAAGGCTGTCAATGTCCTACGCGCCGACTCCGAGATCGACCGCCTTCGGAACCTGGTCTTCCTGCGTCACATCGAAAATCCTGAAAACATCGCGCACCAGGCGAGTCTTCAGGTCATCTTTATGACCCAATCTTTGGAGCGCGCCGGCGATCACGCCAAGAATCTGGCGGAAGAGGTTTGCCACTTTGTCAGCGGCCACACGGTTCGCCATGTCCTGAAAACCTACGACAAGCCGGTGGAACAAATGTTTATTGATTACCTTCGCAGGCGCGAACAGCAATAGCCGAATTCAAGCCGCGCAGTCGGAGCAGTTCGGCTTTCTTAATACTTCTTTTCAAAGCTCGCAAACTCTTCTTCGAGCTTCCACTGCATACGCGCGCGTTCGTTGGCAGCAAGAAACTCCTTGCATGTCGCAGAGGGATTTTCCACCCCAATCGCATCCGTTTTGCACGCTGGCACGGCGCGAAACACAAGCTTCGTGTCCGCCCACAAACTTTCGCCGGGCAAAAAGCTATGCTCCAGGCTCTGCCTAGCCATGCGCTTCAATTCCGGATAAGGGAAGTGATAGGTTTCCGCCGCCCGCAGATATTCATGCGTCATGTCAGAACGCGCCACCCCCTCGTCGTCGGTCGCCAAAGCCACAGGAACACCGTATTTGATGTAAATCGGAAGCGGATGATCGTCGCCGCTCACGCCCAGAATTAGGTCATTGGATGTGAGCGCAATTTCTACCAAAATGTTGCGCTCGGCCATTTCGTGCAGCAAACCGATCGGATCTTTTTCATTCATCACCGAAACCCCATGGCCGATTCGTTCAGCGTGTCCGCGCTCGACTGACTCGCGAATGTGAAAGGTCAAATCTTCGGGCGGTACAAGTCCCATCGCCAATTCCCCGGCATGCAGCGCGATGTGCACCTTTGGATACACGCTGTGTAAATAATCGAGCATCGCCATATGCTGGTGAAAGTCATTGATCGGAACATACCAATCCTCGGGCATGACAAGATTGAGTCCGACAAAGTGCGGATCGGAGGAAGCCAGTTCAAAGCCGAGCACGATTTGGGCGAAGACAACGTCAGGCGATAAGCCCCGAAGAACTTGATAAAGATATCGGACCGTAACGCCGCAGCCCGGAAGCGCGTCGGTCGTTCCGCACTTCAGAATTTCACGAGCCTTCGCATCGTCGGCTGCAAGACGCTTGCTGGTATCGCTGGCGACATCTTTCAATCCGGCCGAAAGTAAAGTTTCGCGCATCTTGCCGTAATCCGAATTCCATTCGATCTTTTTCGCAGTCCGCTCTGCTCCGCCCTCATCTGCTGTGTGCATGAATTCGACATACTCCAAATGATCCATGCCGGCTCGGTTCGTGGCCGCGGCAATCCCTTCCGCCACATGCGTGTGCGAAGCCAATCCGAACTTGTCGAACGCGGCAAAGAAATGGTCATGGCCCGATTCCTCGCCCGGTGTCCAGTTGCGCATCGACCAGGCGTCGACCATCTGGTTGTAGAGAACCTGATCCCCATAAGCGCAGCGCGCCAGAGGTTTGGCGGTGTAACTTGCGCACGAATCATCGCAAGGCGGTGCAATTAGTCGCGAAGAAGTCCGGTCTACGCAAAGATTCCCATCGGCCGCGAAGTCAATCAAGTCCTCGGCGTAAACTGCGCCATCGAGATGGTTGTGCAGGTCGCCGCCTTTCGGCATCTCGCGCAGAAAAGCGAGCATCAGGCCGGGCTGCTTGCGGATTCGGTCGAGATATAAGGATGTCCGTTGCTCGGAGCTTTGAGAGAGCGCAAATCCGCATAGAACGAAGAACACAAGGCAGCCAACGACGACCCTCCGTCGGATCGATAAAGACATCCATCCCTCCTGCGACATGATGAAGGTGAGGAAGAGAATTGTAATTGTTCGCGGAAAGTAGGCACAGAGAAATTCGGGGAAGGCGCTCAGTGAAATACTGCGATAGCGCCAATGGTGAGAACGACGCTTAATAGAGCGATGAGGATGTATTTGTTTGTAGCCAGCCAGGATTCCGTGGGCGCGGCCGAACTGAGAAATAGGTTTGGGGATTCAACTACCGGCGCCCCTTTCTCTTCGCCCGATGACATGTCGGATGACGGCGTGATGTCTGCCATCACATTCCCTTCGTCTGTAATCGAGGACTCCGCTCGATTGAGCGGTAAGACCACACTCCCCGCGGCAGATGCCGCGGCGGCCAATGCAAGCTTCGCCACGGCAGGTTGCGTTTCTTCGACCGCTGCCGAGGAAGCAGAATCTGGAATCTGAACGACCTGACCGGTTTGAGCAGTCGCCGCCGTTGGAATCGTCGGCGCTTGCGGTGGTCGAGCCGATGCTGGCTGAACTGGATTCCGCCCTCGCCATTGTTTCTCTTCACACTCCACACAAAATGTTCGGCCTTGCGAGACGGGAAATCCGCACGCCTGGCACTTCTTCAGATTTCGTAAGACGGCTGGAACCGCCGCGTTCTCTGCGGTGTGAGGAACCGCGGCGGAGCCGGCTTGCGCCTGCAGCGCAGCTGACCAGAACAGAGGTTTTTTCGCCAGGACGCCCGGTTCTGATTGAGGGGGCGAGGCCTCCGGCAGCAGCGGCATTTCAGAGGGCGTTTCGGCAGCGGCTTTGCTCATCTGTGGCTTTTGCTGCACCACGCCGGAGCCACTCGCTTCCGATTGCTGTGTCATAGGCACAGGCGCAAGCGTCTCCAGGTCGAGGCCGGAGTGATTCACCACGGTCGCTACCATCTCTGCAAGCCGCGTCAACGCAGAAAGGTCTCGCTCACTGAACGCCTTCGTCTTGCTGGAAAGAAGCTCGAAGATTCCAACGACTTCCTGCCCGTTGAGAATCGGCACGATTACGACCGAGGCAATCTGCAGCTCATGGCAAAGATCACGGTTGACTCGAGGATCCCTCTCGGTATCGTCGCAGCGCAGCGGTTGCCGAGTGCGTACGCTCTCGCCTGAAAGCCCGTACTCCATTGATAACAATGCGCCCAGCTCCGGAGCATTCGAACCGCTCCGCGCCCGGCATAGCATCTCTGGGTTTTCGCCGCGACGTAAGGCGATCGCGACACCACTGGCGGCGGTAATGTATTGCGCACGTTCAGCCAGAAGCTGGAGCGCCGCATCAAGATCGGCACGCGCCATTTCCGCCAGCGATCGGCCGGCGTCTTCTCCGGGAAAACGTGGGGTGGGCGAACCCGCCATCTGCAGCCGGGCGTTTTCCCTCCCAATTGCCGCGGAAACGCTGGCAGTTTCCGCTCGCCGAGCCCGCGTTTTCGAAACCTCTCCCTTTTGCTCCGGAGATGGAACATCCCGATCCAAAAGAGAGTAGTTTTCAACGGTCGCCATAGCTGTGTTGCGAGTGGAACAGACGGCTGCCGCACCCAAGCTCAATGTACCCAAGCTCAATCAAGACGTGCGGATAATTGGAGTCTCTCTTGCGGAATGCACGCTGTCAAGAACGGCCGGGAACACGAAAGTCACCACCAAGGTGCCTGCGAAGTGCGGGCTAGTTGATGGTTGCGCTTAAATAATCCGCCGCCGAACAGCTGTATGTGCCAGCCGATTTGCTTCGGCATTGTTCTCGCGCGGTACGTGGGAGATGGAAAAATTCAGGGCGCGAGCCAGCTTGCGGCAGGTCCAATGCAAGGAATAGAGGCGGGTACTGCGGCAGGTGTACTCGCCGCACATCTGGCGTACCACCACCTCGGAATCGGAATAAACGTGCAGAGAGCGGGCTTTGCGCGACACCGCATACTGCAGGGCTTCCATCAGGGCGACATACTCGGCAACATTGTTGTCCTGATGGCCAATCCACTTCGCGATGCGAATCGTTCCGCTTTCGCACCCATCAATGATCACGCCAATGCCCGATGGCCCCGGATTTCCCAGAGAACCGCCATCCACGTAGGCCACCAGTTCTGACATCGAAATTTCGCTGCTGTTCGTAGCGCTGCGGTTAGCAGCTTTACAGCTAGAGCAAAGATGCGCCCAGAATGTTCCCACGTCAAGGCAAAACTTGACCTTGGACGATCATTGTTATGATTCCTGCGCCTGTGAAATTTCTTGTGAAAAAATCGTCCCGATTAAAAACCGCCACGAATAAATTGTGCGGACGCAAGCAGTTGCATTTTCCGATATGCACAGCCGGTAATTTCCACACTGCACTAATAGTTTGCGTTGACTTTTATGAACGCTCTGTTAAGGTTGCTTGCGTCGACGGTTGAAAGGGTCAGCGAATTAAAAACTTGCAGACCCGAAGTAAACTGGGTGATCAGTCGGGCAAGGCAACTTGCAAGACAGCCAAACCGCAAAAAAACCGACAGTTCTGCGAGGAATGGTTGGGGTTTGGGACTGCGAAAGCAGTGATTACATCAAGGGGCTGTGACGGTACATGCGTCCACGCTGTTGGCTCCCTCGCAGGAGCTGGTGGCTAGAGCATAACCAATGTCACGGCCCTTTCAATTTTTTCCCGCCTTTTTCCTCTGCGTATACCCCCCACCTCAAAGAGCCGACACTGTTTTTCTTTACTCAAATTCTCCCGAATGCCGGTCCGGCTGCTATCCTCTGAGCGATCGACGAGGGCTTCCACGATAGCGATGGCAAGGCCGGCTTCAATTTCGCGAACCGCGACTGGCCGCAGGGTTGGAAGGGCACGGGCGCGCCTCACGGCGTGGTTTTCTCACGCTGAACTGCGGCCAGGTCTCTATGCAGCGACGTCGCCAACAATCATTTCATCCACGTAGCACCAGATCCATTTCTCCCCCGGCTCAATCGACCGTATGATCGGGTGATGCACGTGGTGGAAGTGCTTGGTGGCGTGTTTATTCTTCGACGAATCACAGCATCCCACGTTCCCGCAGGACATGCACAACCGCAGATGGACCCACGTATCCCCAAGTTTCACGCACTCTTCGCAGACGTGCGTCTTGGTGGTCGTGATTTTGGCTTGGTCAAGATGTTTGCAGGTCGCTGACATTCTTTTTCTCCGCTTGCCTAACTTTTCAGATGCGTTCCAGTTCCTTGCGGTTCCACTTTCCCAGAGTTGCTCCCGCTTCGTAGGTGCTCTGCAAAAATGACAGCAACGTATCCCGCGGCGAGTCCGCCATGCGCACGTCATCGTACATCAACAAAAACTCTTTCAGCTGCGGATCATAGAATGCCTTCGCAGGTTGGACAGTCTGCTGGCCAAAGCCGCTGGGTTCAGGCGCCGCGTACACATAAAATGCCGCGCCCTTTACTGGTCCTCCGCCCGGCCAGAAGCCCGCGCTGATCACCTCATGTGAATAGGCTTCGCGTGTGATCTCATCTGCGCCTGGGCGATCGGGCGCCCGTCTGCCAGAGAATCGCGTGACCGCCAGATCGAAACTGCCCCAAAAGAAATGCACCGGGCTGCACTTCCCGATAAATCGCGCTCGAAACTCCTCGAAAATGTTCAGCGTGGAGACCAGGATTCTCCAAAAGCGGTTTGCATATTCCGGATCATAAGAAGCGTGCTGTGTGTCTTTCTCAAATGGCACTGGATTCGGCACCTCCACCGGAGTACTCCAGATCTTCACATCGATACCAAGCTCGCGCAGTGCGGCCATGAAAGCGCCATAGAAATCGGCAACCGGCTGCGCCTTGAGCGGGATTGCCTGTACCGCGTCCCAACTCGTTTGAATTTTTAGCTCGTGGTCGATGAAGTCGAATTGAATCTCAAAGTTTCGGTCGCCGTAAGGGATTGCCGAGGTGGTGAGCCCTCGCGAATTCACGTAGAAAGGCACTTCCCACCAATGATTTATTCTTGGGCTTAACGCGAGCCGCACTTTGCCTGCGATTTGCGTCCACATGTGAAGTGTGGAGTACGTGTCCTCCCAGGCATTGAGCGGCAGGCTGGGCCATAAGGATTCGTCGGGATTTGCAGTCTGCATGGATATGAAGGTTACTCAGAAGTTGACTTCGCCAATCGTACCGCTGTGAATCGTATCACCCTCAGAAATTCCATTTCACATTTAAGAGATCAAAACCAGAGTCCCCAAATCCAATCGACGCTGGCGTGTGTAATTGTCGAGGCCGGCACGCGCCGATTTTCTCTCCATGCGCGGCCATAGAAAATTCCTGCGATCGTGGCCAACAAAACATACTGCCAATTGAAATGCGCATGCACGCCAAGTCTCTTGTTGAAGTGCGAAAGCCCGAAGACGATCGACGCGATCACAAGAGCCGCCTGCCGTCCCGTACGGCGCTCCAGCAGGTTTTGCACCCAGGCGCGAAAAAACAACTCCTCAGGCACAGCGGTAAAGAAGAAAATTGCTATCCAGCGCACCAGAGCGCTGCCCAGTCCGGGCAAGTTTCGATGCGGGTGAATGAAGCCGAGAGCGATGCCAATCACCAGCACCGGTGGGGTGAATAAAGCTAACTCCCGCAGGCCGGTCTTCCAGTCGCTCCAGCGCAGGCAAAAATTGAACCCAGTCCCGGTTAACTGGCGGATCGCCAGAAAGCCATACAATCCGGCATCCACCAAAAACAACTCGTTCAAAGCGCGCAACCCACTCGGCCACGCCGCTTCAAACCAACGCAGATCAACCGCCAGCCCCACAACCAGCAGGATGAAATAATCTCGCCAATCGCCCCGTTGTTCGGGATCGGCTGCCGAAGCATGCAGCAGTAACCATGCGATCGCCACGGGCAATCCCGCATAGAGCACGCACCACTCCCAGCGAAAGATGTGCGCCGAAAGTGACACCATGAGATAAGGCGCGACAAACAGCGCGGGAAACATGATGCGCAGAGCCACAGGCCATCGCGACACGGCACGCGCGGCTCTCTCGGCGACAAATCCGAACATAACCGCAGGAACCAGTTCTACCGCGAGCGCGCCAATGGCCAAAGGCGTCACGTTCTGCATCCGATCATCTTAACCGCGTCAGGCTCGCAACTCGCTTGTTTCCGTGCTGCCTCCCAGCTAGAATGCCTTCGCGTCCCCTGCTGCTCACTGTCACAGGAGGTCATCATGGCAACCGCTCCGCTTCCCCCTGTAGCACCCGCGCCCGCAGCGGAATCAGTTCCGCTCTCGCAAACCGCAAGGATCGTCGATACTTTTGTCGCGCCTTCAAAAACCTTTACCGACTTGAAGCGAAGCGCCGTATGGTGGGCGCCTTTTCTGCTCATGGTCGTAACTTCTACTGTGTTCGTCTACACCGCCGGACAGAAGATCGGTTTCCGCAAGATCATGGAAAACCAGATGCAGTCGCAACCCAAGACGCAGGCGCGCCTGGAACAACTCCCGCCCGACCAGCGCGAAGCTCGACTGGAAAACGGAGCAAAAGTCACCGGCGTTATCTCATACGTGTTTCCGGTGATCACGATCTTGATCTGGCTGATCATCTCGTTGGCGCTATTTGCTACTTTCAAGGTCGCCGCCGGAGCGGATGTTTCCTACAAGGTCTCGCTCGCCATCGTGGTTTACGCCGCGTTGCCGCTATTGCTGAAAACTCTGCTGGCCTTGCTCTCGGTCGCAGCTGGAATGAGTCCGGATTCGTTCTCGTTCCAGAATCCGGTCGCGACCAACCCCGGTTATTTCATGAACCCCGCCGACAATCCATTTCTCTACAGCTTGGCGACCAATCTTGATGTCTTTATGATCTGGACGCTGGTTCTGACTGCAATCGGTTTCACCTGCGTCAGCAAAGTGAAGAAGGGAACTGCCTACGGCATAGTATTTGGATGGTGGATCGTGTTCACGCTAGGCGGTGCGGCCCTTGGAGCGGCATTCTCGTAGCCAAAACGACCGTGGAAAATGTCGAACCGATTCCATAACTTCTGCGTCTAACGGCTCATTGGAGGATTACCATGAAATACGCCCTCTCTCTGTGTGTGCTTATCCTGGCGGTTCCGTTTAGTTTCGCGCAAGGCTCCGCATCCGCGCCAGCACAAGCCGGGCCCACCAAAGATCCCGTAGCCACTTCGCTGCGCTTATTGCTGCAGCGCTCGCGAACCAATACGGTCGGTTCCATCGCCGCTATGCCCGCCGATAAGTTCAGTTACAAGCCCACCCCGGATCAGATGACCTTCGCGCATTTAGTCGTTCACATCATCGGCTTCAACAATTCCTTCTGCGCCAAAGTGGCTGACGTTCCTGCGCCCAAAGTCGAGGAAGCGAAGGAAACCGATCCCAAAGACAAACTTCTCGCCGACGCGACCGCCTCCTATGATTTCTGCAATGAAGCTCTGGGCAAGATGGACGATTCCAAGCTGGGCGACAGCATCGAACTGTTCGGCGGCCGCCAGTCTCCGCGTGCCATGGCAGCACTTATCCTTGCCAGCGGCTGGGCCGACCACTACGCCGCCGCCGCCCAGTATCTTCGCCTGAACGGAATCCTGCCGCCCAGCGCGAAGCCAAAGAAGTGACGGAATTGTCCCGCTGCACTATGGAAGGCGTCATCCCAAAGCCCCGCGTTTTCACCAGCGGGGCGAGGGATCTCGGGACGCTCTACATTCGACGGGCCGTCACTTAATCTGCACCAACTCCGTGGAACTCGAAACCGGTCCCGTCTCCGCAGGGTGCTGCCGTCCCCGCCAACTATCAAAAATCGAAACCTGATGCACGCACGAAACCGTGCAATGCGGCGCACAACTTTTCTCGGTGAGATATTCGCGGCGCAAATCGTCCCGCGTATAACCCGCCAGGGGCACGCCCGGATACCCGCGCTGCTGCGAGCAGTAATGCACTAACCCGTCCTCGCAAATGTACAGATACCGCGCCCCGGCGCGACAGCGCCAATCGTTGGCCAAGCCCCGCGCAATGTTGTCCTGAAAAGCATTGATGCGCGTAAAGCTGCGCTTCTCCCAGGACTTCACTTCCTCATAAATCCGCCGCTCTTCTCCGCCCAGCGGCTGCAGTTGCCCGCTGCCGTCGTGAATAATGCCAATGGTAGAAGTAAATCCAAGTTCGATGGCTCGCTTGCCGATCGTCAGCGCATCCTGCGGATGATGAATGCCGCTGCCCACCACGGAATTGATATTCACATGAAAATCCGCGTGTTCCGCCAGCAGTTGCAGCTTCTTATCCAGAACCTTCAAACTCTTCTTCGAAACCTCGTCCGGATTCACGTTGTCGATGGAAATCTGCAACCACTCAAGCCCTGCCCGGTTTAGCCGCTGGATGCGCTCGGTCACCAGCAAATATCCGTTCGTGATCAGTCCCGCAATCATGCCATTCGAGCGAATCCGCCCAATCACATCGTCAAGCTCGGGATGCAGCAGCGGCTCGCCGCCAGAAATCGTGACCACAGCCGTCCCCAGCGCGCCCAGCTTATCGATCCGCCGGAACATTTCGTCGGTAGGCACGGGCTTGGAAAAATCGTCAAACTCGTTGCAGTAGGTGCAAGCCAGATTGCAGCGCCGCACCGGAATAATGTGCGCCAGCAAAGGATGATCGGTAGAAGCGAAAGCCCGCGCAGCCATAGCCGCTCCGCGCAAGTTGCGGTGCAAAGCCTTGGCGCGCCGGCGCAATCTCGTTAAGGTCGATGGCATCAATTTGTACATCTATTACATCATGGAAGCCCGGCCTGCGCAGCCTCGAGGCCAGCATTCGGTAGATTCAGCCGCGTGAACGGTAGTGACGACGATTTGAACCGCCAGTCAATCTCTCAGAACTGCCGAGACTCGCATCGATACAGCTAGACGTGAAATGTTCGATGAATTGCGGGCGGGCGCCAAATTGCAGGTCGCAGGTTTGACTGTGAATTTCGTGTACGCGTCCGACCTCTTCTGCCAGCTCTCGAACGGAAGCAAACCTGAGACAGCCCTCAATGAAACGGTGTCGGCAAGACCAGCCCGCCGGTTCAACGGCCGAGAGGCCAAGGGACAGGGCACTTATGTAATCTTCTGTTAGTAACCTCTCAGTTAAATACTTGGCCAGGTTTATGAGCAGGCCTCCCCAAGCCCGCGCTCCTTGGCGCCTACCGCGCGTTCGTCTTGAAGGCAATTTTCCGGCTCGCTCAAGTGGACGGGACTAACCGCATAACTCGAGATGAACTCGATCAACACTCGCCGATGGCAACGCTATCATGTGCACCTTCCTGTCCTCATCGCGGTAAATCCAAAGACACCAAACATAGTTGTGCCCGGATTGATTTGTGAATTAAGCCGCTCCGGCATGGAGATCTACGGCGGGGTGAATCGGCAGCCAGGCGAGGAGATGGAAATCGAGTTTGAGACACCGGGCGGTGCGATCGTCCGCGTCGCCGGCATTGTTCGCAACCGGACAGGCTTCTGTTTTGGAATTGAATTCTCCGCGGTGCTGACGAAGTAGGAAGGATCGGGCGGGCAGCTACGAAGGAGGCTGCTCCACCCGGAACTTGCCCTGAGCGAAGCCGAAGGGCGCGGTTCGAAAACGACAGCGCAACTCACATTCCAGTCAACTCGCACCTGTCTTTCCTCAGTAATTCC
This sequence comes from uncultured Acidobacteriaceae bacterium, assembly GCA_963734675.1. Classification (GTDB taxonomy): domain Bacteria; phylum Acidobacteriota; class Terriglobia; order Terriglobales; family Acidobacteriaceae; genus Sulfotelmatobacter. The sequence continues at coordinate 23,406 of CAVTHZ010000014.1, read as the reverse complement.
CACGCCTCCCTGTAGCACTCGTATCTGGGGGGGTGGCGCACCCCAGCAAACTGGCATAGCGTGATGGCGCACCTGCCCCCGCCAGCCACACGGTGGGCCGGAATGATGTACCACGCCTTTCTCGGGATGACATACCCCACGCAAATGTCCAGATCCTCCGCCCGGTAGCGCTGAATTCGCCCTCCACACGAATGCGTAAACTCGCACAAATAACCCGCGCCCGCCTTGTTGCTGGTAGATTTCACCTGCACCCGCATCAGCCTGCCTTCCACCTCAACCCCCACGTCGTAAGGCAACGCCTCGCCCCAGGGCTTCAGCACACGATATCCGCGGAACGAAGCCGCCGCCATAAACAGCATCTCCACCCAGGCGCCCCGCTCCGAAAAACTCTTGAACCCGTACAGCCCCCGCCGTTTCCCCATTCCACCTCGCCCCCTTTTGGACAGCGGCGCAGTCTGCCTGTCATCCTGAGAAACGCGTTGTTTGCGTTGCGAAGGACCTGGGCGAGCCGCGCGAAGCGTCGCGTTCTTTGCGACGCAATAACAGCGCGTTTGGCTCGCTTCCTTATCAAGCTGCCCCACTATCGGAAAAAGCAAAAGGCGCGACCCATGGCCGCGCCTTCTTCACCAAATTTTCCCTATACTTCCGGAGTAGCAAATCGCAGGGGGTAAAACGGACACAATTCCCAACTTTATATTCCGAACGCGTTCAACCACTTAACCCAAAAACGTATCGTGTCACCCCCTTGACAAGATTTCCCCGCATTTCCTATTTGCGCCCGACCGGCGAATCGGTGTGATCGACCCGCGCGGCCAATAGCAGGGGACGGGTTCCATTTTGTGAAACGCGCGGCTTGACTTTAGAGCATCCAGCATTACAATGGGCACAACTCGGGAATGACTACCCTGCGTTTACCCCTGCCTTATGCGTTCCCGACAGGAGGCTCCCATGAATTTCATCGAGGTGTTCTTCGGCGTCGCCCCAGATGGTGGAAACGGTTCGACTGAATTCGTAGTGATCGCATTCCTGGTAGCTGTCGCTTTCGTCATCTATCGGCGAAGAAAGACGCTGAAGGCCGGCTTCTGGTTGCGTCAGTAATCCTGTCTGGAAAATTAAATCACGTGGCGCGGCGCAAATAAACCCGTTCATTGTTCCGTCGTTCTGAGATCTATCGGGGGTTATCGTGAATTGGGTGAACTACTTCCTGCATGTCCTTTCCCAAGTACTGAAGGCGTTGGCCTACGGCTGGATCGTCGCGATCATCAAGCTTTTGAAACAGCTCTGCAAAATGCTGAAGGCCTTATGCACTTTCCTCAAGCTCTCCCAGTGGCAGCAGGAGACCACCGCCGACCAATGCTGCAGCTTCACAAATCCCGCCTATCACCGTCCCGATCCCTGCATCTATGACCAGTACTATTTGATGAGCTTGAATATCGCTGTGACCTGGGATAATCCGGACATTACGCTTCTCCAAAACGGAGTCGTCGTATCCAAGACACACCTGCTTCCCAACACTGAGTACGAAATTGACGCGACGATTTGGAACAACTCGTTTTTCGCACCAGTGGCAGGAATGCAGGTGAACTTCGGCTACCTCTCCTTCGGCGTTTCGACCGTGCTCCATCCCATCGGGAGCACGTTGGTGAATCTGGGCGTCAAGGGAGGCCCGGGTTGCCCCGCGCTCGCAAAGATGTTGTGGACGACTCCGGCAACGCCCGGACATTATTGCATCCAAGTGCAATTCTCGTGCACGGACGATTCGAACCCCAACAACAATCTGGGGCAAAACAACGTGCAGGTAGTACCAGCGCAATCTCCGGCGAATTTTACGTTCGCTCTAAGAAACCAAACAAAGGCAGCCAACGCATACAACTTCGAGGTAGACACATACACCATTCCTCCCGCTCCGCCGTGCCCGGAAGCGATCGCCAAGAACCAAGGGACGTTCGCCGACCGGCTGAAGAAAATTCAGGCAGCCCACAACCGCTCAAACTTCCCCGTGCCGGCCGCCTGGACAGTTGAGATCACCCCGCCCCAGGTCGCGCTTGCACCCGGCGAAGAAACGCAAATTGGGGTGAGCGTGACGCCGCCAGTGGGATTTACCGGCACGCTTCCCTTCAACTTCCACGCCATGTACGGCAAGAGTTACGCGGGGGGCGTCACCGTGTATGTCTCCAAGACTTGATCCGAGGAAGGCAACAGATGATTCCATACCAAAAATTTACGCAATGTACATCGATTAGCGGTTATGTTCCTCTTAAAACAGCCTACTTTGCTGCGCTAATCGCGTTGATTCCCCTGCTTGGCGTCTGGCTCGCCCTTGCAACGTCGCTCGTGCTCCTACCGGTTCTCATCACCCTCGTGCTGGGGGCGATAGCTTTCTGTACGTGGTACCTGTATCACCGGCTCATCTGCCTCAACCCGAAGGAAGTGTGCGCCATTGGGGTCGTGACCAACGTCTTGCGGCCTGGTTTCTCCAGCATCTTCTCCAAGGTTGGTGACAATGACGCCACGATCAACATTCTGCTGGCCCCCGGCCCGCTGAACTACAACCAGGACATTCCGGCCTACACAAGCCAACCGCAGGGAAACTTGATCGCGGAGCAGGCTTACATCACCAATGCTAACCTGCCTTATGTCACCTCCGGCTCGTCGGACGATCTAAATCATCGGAAGGGATTGCATTGCGAGTTCGAGGGAAACGGAATTGCCGTGCTGCTCGCTTTTGCCGAAGCAATGTTGGTGATTCTGCTTGCAGTTCTCGCACTCACCCTTTTTGCCGGTCCCTGGGCGGCACCATTGATTTGGCTGCTGGAAATAATTGCCGCGATGCTTGGCGCATCCGGGCTTTTTAACGATTTCGCTAATCCGCCGGTCGCGGAAGGTACGAACCAGCAAGGTACCCCCGGCACCGTCGCCACGGGGCAAATCGTTTTGGTGTCTGGCGATTGGATATACGATGGCGGCCACTCCGGCTGGAACGAAATTCACGCCGTGCACAATTGCCAGGTGCTCCTGGACCCGGGGCTGGACCTAAGCGACCCCAACGTCGCATGGCCCGCAGTGCTGAGCGGCATGCCCTTTGTGACTGATGCTGATGTGACGGCTGCGGTCAATTTTTTGTGTCAGTTGCAGTCACAAGCTGGCGGCGCCGTAAAAGGTGGTAGCATGGCAGACCCCGGGAACAATTGGGTGGTCCACCCGGTGGTCGACGGCTGCCAGAAGCCTCCCGTAATCTTCTGAATTGGTATTTCGACATCACATACACATATACCCGCGCGCGGTTTGACCCCTCTTTTCCTGCGCCTGTAAACTCAAAGTTCAGCGGTCAGCGTCGACTTCTACCCATATCCATGCCTCACGACTTGCCCAAATCCTACGAACCCGGCGCCATCGAAAAGCGCTGGGCCGACTACTGGATCGAAGAAAAACTCTTCTCCGTGCCCACGCCGCCGCCCGGTGAAACCCGGCCAGTGTTCACGCTACTGCTGCCCCCGCCCAACGTCACCGGCTCGCTGCACATGGGCCACATGTTCGAGCAGACGCAAATGGACATCATGGTGCGCTGGCACCGCATGCGTGGCTTTCTCACGCTGTGGCTGCCGGGCACCGACCACGCCGGCATCGCTACGCAGTTGATGGTCGAGCGCCAGCTCGCCAAAGAAGGCAAAAAGCGCCGCGACCTGGGCCGCGAAAAATTCATCGAGCGCGTGTGGGAGTGGAAGCGCCACTACGGCGGCACCATCCTCGACCAGATGAAGCGCCTCGGCGCGTCCGTCGATTGGGACCGCGAATATTTCACTATGGACGAAAATCTTTCGCGCGCCGTGCGCGAAGTCTTCGTCCGCCTCTATGAAGAAGGCCTGATCTATCGCGGCAAATACATCGTCAACTGGTGCCCGCGCTGCGAGACCGCGATCTCCGATCTCGAAGTGAAGCACGAAGAAGTCGCGGGAAAGTTGTGGGAGATTCGGTATCCGGTAATCGGCACAAATGAATTCATCACGGTAGCGACGACGCGCCCGGAGACCATGCTCGGCGACACGGCGATCGCCGTTAACGAGAAGGACGAGCGCTACCAGCATCTCCACGGCAAAAAAGTTTTGCTGCCGCTGATGAATCGCGAAATCCCCATCATCACCGACGAGCTGGCACAACCCGAGTTCGGCACCGGCGCAGTGAAAGTTACGCCCGCGCACGATCCGAATGACTTTCAAGCCGGCAAGCGCCACAACCTGCCGCAGATCGACGTGATGGACGAGCACGCTCGCATGAACCACAACGCGGGCCCATATGCGAGTCTCGACCGCTACGAAGCCCGCAAGCTGGTGCTGGCGGATTTGAAAGAGCAGGGATTTCTCGTCGGTGAAAAAGACTACACGCTGGCGCTCGGCAAATGCGACCGCTGCGCAACGGTAGTCGAGCCGCGCTTGTCCGAACAGTGGTTCCTGAAGATCAAGCCGCTCGCCGACAAAGCGATCGAAGCGGTCGAGAGCGGCGAGATCACCATCGTTCCGGAAAACTATAAACAGATTTACCTGAACTGGATGCGCAACATCTACGACTGGTGCATCTCCCGACAATTGGGTGGGGGCACAGGATACCGGCGTGGACTTGCGGGTGTGGGGCAAGTCATCGTTGCACGCGAGGCTCCAACAAGATGCGGCAAGTGCGGGAGTGAAAAACTCGGGCAGGTTTCCGACGTGCTCGATACCTGGTTCTCTTCAGGTCTACTGCCGTTTACAACTCTAGGCTGGCCGGAGAAGACGCGCGACCTCGACGTCTTCTATCCCGAACATGCTGATGATCACCGGCTTCGACATCCTCTTCTTCTGGCTGGCGAGAATGGTGATGTTCGGCTGCCACTTCATGCGGGGGCATCGGCAGGATCCGGAGATCAAAAAAGCCAGCGGCGAAGCCGACAAAAAGAACGACAGCGTTCCGTTTCGCCATGTTTACATTCACGCTCTGGTGCGCGATGCCGAACGCCAGAAAATGTCGAAGACCAAAGGCAATGTGGTCGATCCGCTGGATATCATCCAGCGCTTCGGCACTGATGCCACGCGGTTCACGCTGGCGGCGATGGCCGCGCCGGGCACCGACATTGCTTTTAACGAAAGCCGGACCGAAGGCTACCGCGCGTTTGCCAATAAGATTTGGAACGCCGCGCGGTTCATGTTCATGAATGTGGATCGAATTGGATTTGAGTGGAAAGAGAGTGGCACAGGTAGTCTGCCCGCGATGACGGCGGACAAGAGTGTCCGCCCACGCGAGCAAAGGCCTTGCCGCATTTCAGGCGAACACGCTGGAAGACCGTTGGATTCTTTCCCGCTTCAATCGGGTCACGAGAGACGTCAACGAAGCTCTGGAAGCTTTTCGTTTCCATGAAGCTGCCAATAGCATCTACGACTTTTTCTGGGGTGAATTCTGCGACTGGTATCTCGAACTGATCAAACCGCGTCTCGCCGAAGGAGCAGATGAAACCGCAGCCAAAACGGCGTGCGCGAATCTGGTGCACTTGTTCGACGCATCGTTACGCCTGCTCCATCCGGTTATGCCATTCATCACCGAAGAAATCTGGCAAGCGCTATACGAAGGGCGGCCAGCGCAAAAATCAATTGCGCTGACGGCGTATCCGCAAGCCGATGAGGAGCAATTCGATTTAGCCGCCGAAACCGAGATGGCGATCCTGCAGGATCTGATCGTCAACGTGCGCAATCTCCGCGCGGAACTGAAAGTCGAGCCGAAAGCGAAGTCCCGGTGGAGATTTTCGCCCACGAAGCAACGATCCGCACGATGATCGAACAGAACCGGGGCGCAGTCGAGCGTCTGGCAGTGGAGAGAAGATAACATTTGTCGAAGGCTTAGCCGCGAAACGGGCCGGGGCCCGGAGCACGGCCCGCTTCGATGTGCACGTCATTTATGAGCGCAAGATCGACGTGGCGGCCGAATGCGAGCGACTGAAAAAAGAATTGGACAAGATCGAGAAGGGAATTGCCAGCAGCCAGCGCCAGTTAGGGAACGAGCAGTTTCTGGCGAAAGCTCCGGCGAAATGTGGTGGAAGGCCTGCGCAAGCAGCAACAGGAACTGAGCGGTCCTACAGGAGAAAACACAAGAGCAAGTTGAAGGAATTGGGGTGCAATTAAGGAACTAGGGCCTACGGCCTTGGACACCGAGGGCGCTGTCCCCACAAAAGTTACACGATCATGGACTGGAACTCACGACGCATCACGGCGATTATCGAGAACGCGCTGCTCGAAGACCATGCCACGCGTGATGCGACGAGTTATGCCTGCATCGACCCCAACCAGCGCGCCTCGGCAACGATTCTCGCCAAGCAGGACTGCATTCTTGCCGGCATTGGCGTGAGTCGCCGCGCATCCTAGATGTTTACGCGGCGCTCGATGGGGCGGTAACTTCCCACTACGAAGTCACCACCCATCCTGAAATTTTCGATGGAGTGCGGCTTACGCAAGGGCCAATCAGTCGCAGTGATCCGGCATAATGCCCGCGTGATTCTCTCCTGCGAGCGCGTGATCCTGAATTTCCTGCAGCGCATGAGCGGCATCGCAACCCTGACCCGAAAATTCGTGGAAGCCGTCTCCGGCACCAAGGCCCGCATTCTCGATACCCGAAAAACCGTTCCCGGGCTTCGCGTCCTCGACAAGTATGCGCGTACGCTGCGGAGGCGGACAGAACCATCGTCTCGATCTTTCCGACGGCGTCCTGATCAAGAACAACCATATTGCGCTGGCGGGAGGAATCGATCCCGGCACTCGAACGTGCCCTGCGCAACCGCCGCGGCACTCAGCCGATCGAGGTTGAAGTTCGGACAATCGAGGAATTCGAGGAGGCGCTGACCCATGGCGCCGAAGCTATTCTGCTCGACAACATGTCTCCCGAACAAGTTGGTCGAGCCGTAGAACGCTGCGGGCTGCCGGACGCGCAAAAAAATGGCCGGAGCATCCCTCTGGAATGCTCCGGCGGCATTCGCCTGGAGAACGTTCGTGCTTACGCCGAAACCGGCGTCGATTTCATCTCCGTCGGTCTGCTCACGCACTCGCCGCAGGCCGTGGATATGAGTCTACGGGTAGTGCCAGCCTAGCTGTGAGTAAACAAGCGGCGCGTCAACGCAGCCTGGGCTATGTGTTTCCGCCAGTGCCGCACGAGCAGATACCCTTCCCGCTTCCCACCAGCACGATGGATGCGCACTGCTGGCCAAGGTTGAAGAGTTCCTGTTTGCTGAGATTCGAATATTGCGAAGCACCTTCGGTCTCGACATAGCCCGTGCCGTTGCTCTGAATGTGCGTGCTCCAGGAGCGGATGGCCGGAGCTAGCGTTGGCAGCGAGGCATCGGTACCGCCGCCTCCTCCGGTATTCGTCGGCAGGGGGCAAGTGTTGCCGGGTGCCGGCAAGGTCGAAACGATCTTGATCACGCCAGTCTGCAGAACCACTCCCGTGACCGGATTGCTGGTCAGGTCGGTGTTTACCGACAAAGTGGCCAGACCGTCGGGGGTGACGAGGCAGCCGCAGCACTCGCTCATCTCCTCATACGGATCGAAGACCGCAATGTAGGCGCAGAGGTTTGTGGCCGCAGTGGTGCCTGGGTTGGTCATGCGCAGAGTGCCGTCGGGAGCGCCAGCCGTGTTGGCGTTGCTGAAGTAGTCAACCTTGTAAACGTCGCTGGGGATATTTTGTGCCGCAGCGCTGGCAGTAAAAGCAGCCAGAAAAAGTGAAACAGTTACCAGCAAAAACGAAGTGACGCGCATACTGATTCTCCAAGTTTGAGATGCTTACGACGCCCCAAACCCCGCTCTGGGAGCCTGAAGTGACGCGAGGGAGTTTATCCCCATCAGATAAAAAAACAACCCCACATGCGCTCTAACCCGAAGGGCGTAATCTTCGTCATAGGGTAAAAAGGCCCTGTGAAATTAAAGCGGGCGCTCGGAAAAATCAGGGCCGATTTCGCCGGGACCGCGCGTTCGCGGCCGACCTCCGCGCCGGCTTAACGCGGACAGCGGTACGATGTGCCGGCTGGTACAGACCGAGTTCACCGCCGCTGGGAAGGCGAATCGTGGTTTTGCTTCCCCACTCTGCATTTTCGATCGGCGAGCACTCAACTTTCTGGGCCGCGAGCCGTTTCAACTCGGCCTCAAGGTCGTCGCACATCAGGTAAACCTCGGCTCCCGTCAATGAGCGCACTCCATGAGCGTGTTTCCTGCTTTCCTCTTTGTCGGTGGGATGAATTCCAGCCTCCGCTGGAGGCAGAGCAAAGATCAGCCAGCCTCCGCCCGCGTCAACGGATTTGAACTGCAGAACGTCCCGGAAAAATTGCCGGTCCCTTTCCGCATCATCGCTATAGAGAAGAATGTGAGTGCCGAATATCATGAGGCAGTAGCCTGTGCGGGAAGTCTAATCCCTGGATTGTTGTTTTTCCATGAATCCCCCATAATTCGTGCATCGATAGGAAAATAGGAAAAGAAGAGATCGCGTGGCGCGTCCGCTTAAACAGATGAAGGGCAGGAACTCGCCCGTGCTGCCAGTCGACCGCAACCAGGCCACCGATGGCCGCCTCGGCCGGATCGTTCGCCTGCTGATGGACCACGCCACGGTTGTGGCCAGCGGCACCAAGATTGCCGAGGAGATTGGCACCACCCGGTCGGAGGTCTGGCGGCTGATTCAACAGCTGCGAGGTCTGGGAGTAGATGTCGCCGGACATGCCGCGACTGGATACCGGCTGAGCGCCGTTCCCGACCTGCTATTGCCCGATATTCTCTCGCCTCTGGTAAAGGGTACTGTCTTCGCGAACGATCTTCATCACTTCTACAAAATTGGATCGACCAACACCGAAGCCATGCAGGCATGGCGCAGCCGGTGCGCCCGAAGGTACCGTGATTCTGGCGGAGGAGCAGACTTGCCGGGCGCGGACGTGGCGCCAATACCTGGCATTCGGCACGCTCATCGGGAATCTATTGTTCCGTGTTGCTGCGGCCGGAGTTGCCCCCGTCGGAGGTGCTGATCTTCTCGCTGGCGGCGGGGCTGGCGGTGCGAGCCGCAATTTTGGAGCTTGCTCCGCATCTGCATCCGGATCTCAAATGGCCCAACGACGTTCTGCTGGACGGAAAGAAATTCTGCGGAATTCTGACCGAGATGAATGCCGAGGTCACGCGCGTGCGCTACCTGGTAATCGGGGATCGGAATCAACGTGAATCAGATGCGAATTTCCCGGCCGAGTTGCGCGAGATTGCGACTTCATTGCGGCTCGAAACCGGCACGGAATGGTCGCGGGTGGAGCTGTGCGCGGCTTTGTTAAAATCGCTCGATCGCGAATATCGCGAACTGTCGACCAGCCCGGCCGGGCGCAGGATTCGATTCTGCGCCGGTTTGAAGAGTACTCTTCTTCGGTGCGCGGAGAGCCGGTTCGCGTTGAGGAAAATGGCCACGCTTGAGGGCACCAGGAAGGGCTTGGATAATCGCGGTTTCCTGCAGGTGAGAACTGCTCAGGGATTACGGACTGTGCTGAGCGGAACAGTTAGATCGAGTAACTTGACGCTTTGTAATTGGAACTTGTCCGGTTTAAGCGGTCGCGTTTTCCAATTGCAAGTCACAAATTACCAATTGCAGAATTATCCATGCTTCTCGTACTCGATGTCGGCAACACTAATACGGTGCTGGGCGTGTTTGCCCGCGTGACACTGTTGCGCCGGAGGACAATTCTCCGCCGGAGGATATCCACTACGACCGCCTTGTTTGCTCACTGGCGGGTCGCTCGCAGCACACCCGCACCGTGGACGAATACGGCGTCATTTTCCGCAACCTGTTTTCGATGGACAGACCTGGAAGCTTGACGGCATCCACGGCATCGTGATCTCATCCGTCGTGCCACCGCTCGACTCGGTGTTGCGGCAGGTTTGCGAGCGCTATTTCAAGTCAAGCCTCTCTTTGTTGAGCCCGGAGTAAAGACTGGCATGCCGGTGCAATATGACAATCCGGCAGAGGTGGGTGCGGATCGCATCGTCAATGCAGTGGCGGCATTTGAAAAATTTGGCGGCCCTTGCGTGGTCGTGGATTTCGGCACGGCCACCACCTTCGATTGCGTTTCGCCAAAGGCGAATATCATCGGCGGCGTGATCTGCCCGGGCATTGGGATTTCCGCCGACGCTCTCTTCTCCACGCACCGCTCGGCTGCCACGCGTGGAAATTCGCAAGCCTCCCCGCGTCATCGGCACAAACACAGTTGGAAGCCTGCAGTCGGGTCTCTACTACGGCTATCTCGGCCTGGTCGATGGCATCCTCGAACGCCTGCTGGACGAGCTTGGCCCCGAAGACAAAAGTACTCGCCACCGGCGGCCTCGGCGCCCTGATCGGTACCGGATCGAAATACATCAAGCAGGTAGACGACTTCCTTACTCTGGATGGTCTGCGGATTATCTGGGAAAGAAACATAAGCGCTCATCCGCAGCAGAAAATCCAGGCCTCGTCGAAAATCAGGAACGATCGCACCCTTTCCAAAACGCGCTCGGGGCATTGAGCCGGACGTGGAAAACTACTTCAACTATTTCACTGAGATTGAGGAGCATTTCCTGCACCGCCGCGGCGGCGGACTGCTACTCACCACGCTTGACTGGGCGCTCATCGAAACCTGGAAAGACGCCGGCATTCCGCTGGAGGCCGTGCTGCGCGGAATCGATGCTTCGTTTGAGAAGTATGAACAGCGGCCCTCGAAAACCCGGAAGGTCAACAGTCTTGCCTACTGTTCGCAAGAGGTGTTGGCTGCGGCTGAAGAGATGAAGGAAGCTGCGGTTGGCACATCTCCCGGGGCGTCTTCAAAATCGCCGGCAGCCCCAGGCTTCGAGGCTGAGACAGTCGCTGCGTTCCTGCGGCAGAATGCCCAACGCCTGGAACAAGCCAGGCTGCCGCAGAACTCGGCAGTTTCCGTCACCACGATTGCCCATGCATCGGCAGCTACGCTGCGTGAACTGGCAGACGAGATAGAAAACCGGAAAACACCTGGCCGCCTCGAAGACTTGGAGCGACATCTGACGGTGGTCGAAGAAAAACTCTTCGCCGCACTGCTCGCCGCAATGTCAGACGGCGAAATTGTTTCCGCGCGGGCCGAAGCCGACCGCGAGCTTTCTGCTTATCGCAGCAAAATGGCCGCTCCACAAATAGAGCAACTCCAAAAGCAGTACGTCCACAAGCGGCTGCTGGAAAAATACTCTCTCCCGCGCCTGAGCCTGTTTTATATGTGAAGGAATTTTGGGGGGAGGGCCGAAAGGAGAGGAGAGCTATCGATCAGGCAATTATGCCTGGAACTCGGATGCCTCAGGAAAACGCAAATTGCACTTGGCCAGAGCCAGGGTAAGCAGTTCCTCGACCTTATTTTCTTCGCAGTTTCGCGACATGGCTAACTCGCTGACCAGAAGATAGCGCGCTCGCTCCAGCATTTTCTTCTCCCGGAACGACAAGGGCTTGGCTTGATGTAGACTGATCAGCCGTTTCAGAACCCCTGCTACCTCCAGCAGGGACCCGCTTCGCATGCGGTCGGAATTATCTTTGAACCGGTCCTTCCAGTCGGAGTTAGTAGCATTCTCAGCTATAGAAAGGAAATCCAATATCTTTTGTACTTCACCATTCCGAACCACCCGGCGGATGCCCACGCTACCCACATTACTGCAGGGCACCATGACCTTCAAACTGCTGGACTTGATGTTGAGAAGGTAGAACTTCTCCACTGTCGAGCCGACCGAACGGCTGCTGATTTGTTCAATTACGCCTACGCCGTGGTTGGGATAGACGACTTTATCGCCGATGTGGAAATTCAGATCGCCATTCATAAAATCACCCGGGCAGAGGCAGGAGGTTAACGGGGAAGAACGTTTACTACAAATATACTATCCCAAAATGGGAGCAAAAGCAAGCTGCTCCAAGCCGAACTAAATCTAAGAAAAGATTATAGTTAGGCTGACTACAGGGAGGCTGCAGAGGAATTAGACTTATAATCCCGGGTTGTGACCATCCACGAAGCCAATTCCGGAAGTACGCAGGGACGGGTCCTGGGGCTGGACGTGGGCTCACGCCGAATCGGCCTCGCGATCTCCGACCCCTTGGGCATTACTGCCCAAGGCCTGGAAACGCTCCAACGACGTAACAAACGCTCAGATCTCGCTGCCTTGGACGACGTCATCAGACACTATGGAGTGAAGGAGATTGTGATCGGCCTGCCGTTGCGGATGAGCGGTGAGGCGGGCACGCAATCCGGCAAAATGCAGATTTTTGCCGAGGAACTGCGAAAGCGCTTCCGCCTCCCGGTGCACCTTTGGGACGAACGTCTCACATCCGCCCAAGCAAACCGTTTGTTGCGGGAGACAGACCTGTCCATCGAAAAGCGAGCCAAAGCGGTAGACCGAATGGCAGCGGTCCTGATTCTGCAAGGGTGGATGGAAAGTCGCGGCCGTTCGGAAACGAGCTAGTGACCCAGCATGGCCCGACGATAGGCGGCTACATTCTTATCGTGCTCTTCCATCGTGTGCGCAAAGCGATGGTGCCCGGTGGCGTCGGACACAAAATAATAGTAGTCGGATTGGGCGGGGTGCATCGCCGCCTCGAGCGCGCCCCTGCCTGGGTTAGCGATTGGTCCGGGCGGAAGGCCGGTGTGTTTGTAGGTGTTGTAGGGGGATGGAAACTGCATGTCGGCGTGGTGCAAGGCTCCGGTGTAGGTTCCGGAGAGCAGTTCCGCATAAATGACGCTTGGATCGGCGTCGAGCGCGATATTTTTTGCCAGGCGATTGTAATAGACACTGGCCACCAGCGGCCGTTCCTCGGCCGCGGAAGTTTCTTTCTCGACGATGGAAGCCATGATCACTGTTCGCTGCAATGCAGGGAGATCGCGAGTTGAAGCCGTAACCAAAAGACCGTTCGGTTCGGCCATCGTCAAACGGGTATTCACGCAATTGTGCCCCGCGCCTGGATAAGCGTCCGCGCTCGATCCTGCAGGAGTAGCAGGCGGCTGAGCAAGTCCTATCTGGTGAGCAACTGCCATAAACTGGCACACCATCGCAGCCGCCATTTCGCGCATCGTCATCATGCGGCTGAACTGGTAGGTGTCCGGGAAAAGATAGCCCTCGAGAGAGGGTGCGCCGGGAGCGATATCGGAAATCATGCTCGTACTGCTCTGCGCAAGTTTGAGAAAGTCATCTGCAGGGCCTAGTCCAGCCGCTTCGATGGCTCGAGCAATGTCGAACATGGTGAACCCTTCAGGAATGACGACTGTCCGGTAATAAACCTCGCCCCGGACCAGCCGCTTGTGAACTTCCACGATGTTGCGCGGCTTGTCGAACAGATATTCTCCTGCCTTGAGTGAGCGGCGATGCCGCAGGTAATGCCATAGAATGAAAGCATCTTCGTTTCGGATTACTCCGTTTGCCTTCAATTCTGCGGCGATGCGCCGCGTAGAGTACCCCGGACGAAGCATGACAAAGGCCTGTCCCTGCGGCTCCACAGGCATCAACAACGCCCAGCCAAACCAGCCTGCAGCGCCAAGAGCCGCGAGTAGGACGAGCCAGAATACTTTGCGCACAATAAAAACAGTGTAGATGATTGCGGGATCAATTTTGCTGTCTGGAAGATGCGGCCCTTTGGTAAGCAGGTTCTCAGAAGGTGAATCTCGTTATCGCGTAAAGTCCTGCACCCATTACTGCCGCGCTATACTCAAATGTCTGGGAGATCTCCAATTATCTGCATGAGAAGTAACCGATCGATTCGTGCACTCATTCTGAGCTTTGCAATCCTGCCCCTTGCTGGCTGCCTGTTTCATACACGGCGAGTCGAGGAAACCTATTCCAAGGCTCCGCTTAAGGAGGCTTCCCAAGCCGAGCTGATTAACAGTATTAACCAACAAGCGCAGAAAATTCAGTCTCTGCAGGCCACGGTTGATATCGATACCTCTGTTGGCGGCGCAAAAAAGGGCCAGGTAACCGACTACAAGGAAATCCGCGGATACGTGCTGGCGCGGAAGCCTTCCATGCTGCACATGATCGGACTGCTGCCCATTGTGCGCACCACCGCCTTCGACATGGTTAGCGACGGTCAGGATTTCAAGCTGTGGATTCCGCCGAAAAACCGCTTCGTGGTTGGCAGCAATTCGGTGCAGAGTCGACAATCCCGATCAGCCCATGGAAAACATCCGCCCCAAAGATATTTTCGAATCTCTTCTCATCCACTCCATCCATACCCAACTGAGATCGCGGTTCTCGAGAACGGCGTACGAGATACTCCATGACGCCAAAGGACATCGCGTATTCGCAGGAGGACTACGAGTTAATCGTCATCCGCAAAATAAATGAGAACGAGGGATTTCTCACGCGCAAAATCGTTTTCAGCCGCGTGGACCTGCAGCCCCATCGCCAATTCATTTACGACGATCAGGGCAATCTGATAACTGACGCCAAGTACGCAAACTATAAGGAGTACAACGGCGTCGACTTCCCTTCGCGGATCGAAATCTACCGGCCGCAGGAAGAATACGACATCACGCTGAACATTTTGAAGCTCGACATAAACAAGCCTTTGCGCGACGATCAATTTGCGCTGCAACAGCCGCCGGGAGCGGAGGTGGTACATCTCGACCGGCCACAGCCGCAATCGAGTGCAGTGATACCGATGGGGAGCGGGAGTGAACAGTGAGGCAGCACTTGCGGCAAATGCTACTGATAATTGCTAAATCATGATGAATAAAATGGTCGTCGCCAACCTGGCCCATCGCCCGATCCGATCGCTGATCAGCATCGTGGCTATTGCGTTGGAGGTCACGTTAATTCTCCTCATCGTCGGACTCTGCTACGGCCTGATGAACGATTCCAAGAATCGGACCGCGGGAATTGGCGCGGATGTGATCGTGCAACCTCCGGGGTCGTCCTTTCTCACCGGCGTGAGCGGCGCCCCAGTTTCGATAAAAGTTGCTGACGTATTAGCGCGGATGCAGCATGTGAAAGTCGTGAGCCCGGTCATCTGGCAGATCGCTACCAGCGGTGGCATCGAGGTGATCGATGGAATCGACATTAAAAGTTTTCAGGCTCTCGGCGGACCCTTTCAATACATCAGCGGAGGACCGTTTCAAAAGCCGGATGACGTTTTGGTCGATGACTACATCGCCCGCCAGAAGCATGTTAAAGTCGGCGACACCATGACCATTCTCAACGCTCCATTTCACATTTGCGGAATCATCGAGAATGGACGCGGCGCGCGAAAGTTCGTCCCCATCGCAACCCTGCAGGATTTGATCGGAGCCAAAGACAAAGCCTCGGTTTTCTATGTCAAGCTCGATAATCCGGCCAATGCCGATGCAGTTGTGGCCGAAGTAAAAGCCCAGCCCGGAATGGAAAACTATTCAGTTCTGTCGACACCGGACTATCTCAGCATGATGACTCCCGACCACCTGCCCGGCTTTCGCCCGTTCATCGGCGTTGTAATCGGGGTGAGCTTGATCATCGGCTTCCTGGTTATTTTTCAAGCGATGTATACCGCGGTGATGGAGCGCACGCGGGAGATCGGCATCTTGAAGTCGCTGGGCGCTTCAAAGCTCTATGTAATCAATGTCATCCTGCGGGAGACGGTACTGTTGGCGTTAGTGGGCATCGCAGTCGGAATTGCCTTCAGCATGGCCGCGCGGCTGGGAATTGAGCACCGCTGGCCGCTGGTGCACATTGATCAGAGCGGTGTGTGGATGTTGCGGGCAACTCTTGTCGCCATCGTTGGTGCAACCCTGGGCGCGATTTATCCCGCGTATAAAGCCGCGCAGAAGGATCCGATCGACGCGCTGGCGTACGAATAGTCTTCAGGTCTGCTCGATGATGTGAACGCCACTGTCTGCAGAAAGGCAGCGTTCATGATTAAGCGCGAAAGTCCTCTGCACGTTTTCGACGGCTTCTTCGGCAGAGACTCTCTCGAAGTCCCTCTGGCTTCCCGTCGTGAGGACGTGATGCCATCGCACTGCCAAGGCCGTGGCAACCATCCAGCCAACTATCCAAGTCTCGCCCAAAAGACGAAGCATGATGACGCCTCCTGCTGCGGTAGCGATTCCTGAGAACTGTGAGTCTTGAAACGCTCACCGCAAGTAATGCTCACTACAGTTAAGAGCGGCAAAGCCAGGCCAAATCCCTCACTCTTTTGCCCCGCTTGTTCATGAAATGTAAGCGGAACTGAATGGCTGTATTCATAACCCCGGAATGGTGTTGTACCGAAGTACAGTCGACTTTGGTAACTCTCCGTTGACATTTCTTTGCAGGCTACGGTATCTTAAAGACTTTGGAAGTCTCGCGGTTGCCCGCCTGATGGTCTGGCGTCCTCGCCGGAGAATCACCGAGCGGTCTTCTTTAGTAATTTCAATCGCGGTTTCGCAATTTTTTCATTTTGGAGAGTTCCGATGTCAACCTATTTCCCCAAACCGGGGGAAATTGTGCGCAAGTGGTATGTCGTGGATGCGGATGGTCAGACGCTCGGACGTTTGGCTTCGCAGGTGGCGCGCATCCTTATGGGCAAAGAGAACCCACAATATACGCCATTTCTCGACACCGGCGATCACGTCATTGTGGTGAATGCCGAGAAGGTTAGGACCACGGGCGTGAAGGCGGAGCAGAAAAAGTATCACCGCTACACGGGATATCCGGGTGGACTGCGCACGGAAGATTACAACAAGAGAATCGTGCGCAAGCCGGAAGCGATTATTGAAGATGCGGTGCGGCGCATGTTGCCGAAGAACAAGCTGGCAGCGCACATGCTTTCGAAGCTGAATGTGTATCGCGGCGAAAAGCATCCGCACGCCGCTCAGAAGCCGCAGGATTTCAAGATGGAAGTGCGGGAGTACAAGCCACGGAAGGTGGTAGTGGCGTAATTTCGAAGAGATCGAACAAGGTGCAGCTTCTAGGTGAGCTAGGAGCCAGCAGCTAGGAGCTAGAAGCTAAATGGCAGAATTGGTTCAATACTACGGGACCGGGCGGCGGAAGCATGCGATTGCCCGCGTGTATCTGCGTCCGGGCAGCGGCGATTTCAAAGTTAACGGACGCGCGTTTGAGGAGTATTTTGTGACGCCGGCGCAGCGCTCGGCGGCGAAAGCTCCGCTGGCATCGACCGACAGCGCCGCTTCTTTTAACGTTATCGCAAGCGTGCTGGGCGGCGGGGTACGCGGTCAAGCGGATGCGGTGAAGCTGGGAATCGCGCGCGCCTTAATGCAATTCAATGCGGAACTGCGCGGCAAGCTGAAGTCGGAGGGGTTGGTCACTCGCGACTCGCGCGGCAAAGAGCGCAAGAAGTACGGGCAGAAGGGCGCCCGCAAGCGCTTCCAGTTCTCGAAGCGCTAGAGATTCCTCCGCCCCTCGCTTCGCTTGGGGCCGGAATGACGAGCGTTTTGGTTTTTGGCTAGAAGCTAAAAAGCTATTAGCTGGAAGCTGATTTTGGTGTTCAATTCTTCCCGCCTGGAACGCGGGACGGGAATGGCAATCGGAAAGCATTTGCCAGTTGCCAGTATCCAGAAACCGGCAGGTTCGGTTGGGTACTCGGTACTGGAAATTGATTTTCCGATGCAGACTAAACGAGGAGGTTGATTGGCTACTATCACCATGAAGGAGTTGCTCGAAGCGGGTGTTCACTTCGGGCATCAGACGAAGCGCTGGAATCCCAAGATGAAGGAATTCATTTTCGGAGAGCGCAATGGAATTTACATCATCGATTTGCAGAAGACGCTGAAGATGTTCAAGGAGGCGTCGAAGTTTGTGCAGGATCTGGCGGCCGACGGCAAGATTGTGCTGTTCGTGGGAACCAAGCGTCAGGCGCAGGATGCGATCGCCGAAGAGGCGACCAAGTGCGGCGGATTTTACATTAACCAGCGCTGGCTGGGCGGCCTGCTCACCAATTGGGTGACGGTGCAGAAGTCGGTCAAGCGGCTGAAGGAGCTCGATGAGATGGCCACGGATGGCCGCTACGAGCTGCTGCCGAAGAAGGAAGTCATTAAGCTCGAACGCGAGCGCAAGCATCTGCAAGCCAACCTGGCGGGTATCAAGAATATGACTCGGCTGCCGGATGCAGTTTTTGTGATCGATTCAAACAAAGAGCAGATCGCGGTGCGCGAGGCGCGCAAGCTGGGCATTCCTGTGGTTGCAGTGGTGGATACGAATTGCGATCCAACCGAGGTCGATTATGTGATTCCCGGCAACGACGATGCATTGCGGGCGATTCGCTTGTTTACGTCGAAGATTTCGGAATCGATCGCGGAAGGCGCGCAGTTGATGAGCGACAAGCAAATCGCCGATATGAGTGCCGCCACTGAACAAGCGCAGGCGCAGGAAGCGGCTCCGGAGCAATATGACGGCGCCGATATGGAAGCGACGGCACAAGGCAGCGACGGCGGATCGGATGTTGAAGACATCAGCATGGAAGAGGTGATGAGCGGCCGCGGGAGCCACAAGAAGCCGGTTGCGAACGAAGATGCCGATCTCCACAAGGTCGAGAGCCAGACGGTTTAGGAGCGGTTGTCCGTGGCCAGTTGCCAGTAAAAAACCGGGCATCAGAAATCAGACCCGCGCGGGTCAGGCTTAGAAATTCCCGGCGCGGGTTTTAGTTTGTCAAAGCAGTTTCAGGTTCCCAGTTTCGAGCAGCCTGAGACGAAGGTCATGCAGTCGAAACAAAAAAGAAAACGGAAATCGAATTATATGAGCACTACTATGGCAAACATTTCTGCCGCACAAGTAAAAGAGCTTCGCGACAAGACCGGAGCTCCCATGATGGATTGCAAACAGGCACTCACGGAAGCCAAGGGCGACGTGGAGCAGGCGATCATCTTACTGCGCAAAAGCGGCATTTCGGTCGCCGAGCGCAAAAGCGGGACGCGCCACCAGCGAAGGTTCCGTCGCCAGCTACATTCACGCCGGAGGCAAGATCGGCGTGCTCGTGGAAGTCAACTGCGAGAGTGATTTCGTAGCCCGCACCGACGACTTCAAGGAACTGGTGCACGATGTCGCCATGCACATCGCGGCCAGCGATCCGAAGTACGTCCGCAAGGAAGACGTGACCCCGGCGGATTTCGCCCGCGAGAAAGATATCTTCCTGGATCAAGCAGTGAAGAGCGGCAAGCCCGCGCACATTGCCGAGAAGATGGTCGCCGGCAAGATGGAAAAGTTCTATGAAGAGGTATGCCTGCTCGAGCAGCCCTTCATCAAGGACCAGACCATTTCGATTGCGCAGCTGATCGCGGCCAAAATCGGCAAGCTGGGCGAGAATATCAGCGTACGGCGCTTCGCTCGTTTCAAAGTCGGCGACGCGACGGCAACTGTCGCCTTCACCAGTCAGAAGGCCGAAGGCAGCGGCGACGAAGCCGCTCCGCCGGCAAAGTAATCAGTTTCCGGTTTCTGGTTTTCGGTTCATGGCGCCGAATGCATCGAAGCCTCGGCGTCGGGACTGAAGGCGGAAACCGGACACCGGAAACCTTTCATGCAAACTCCTGCCTTTAAACGCGTTCTGCTCAAGCTCTCCGGTGAAGCTCTGGCCGCAAACCAGGGCTTCGGCGTGGACACGCCGCGCATCCATGAGATCGCCGCGGAACTTGGCGATGTCCACAAACTTGGCGTCCAGATCGCCATCGTTGTCGGCGGCGGCAACTTCTTCCGCGGCATTGCCGAACAGGCCAAAGATATGGATCGCGTTTCCGCCGATCACATGGGCATGCTGGCTACGGTTATCAACGCGCTCGCTCTGCAAGACGCGCTGGAAAAGCAAAACGTCTACACACGCGTGCAGTCGGCCATTAAGATGGAACAGGTGGCCGAGCCTTTTATTCGCCGCCGCGCGATTCGTCATCTGGAGAAAGGCCGGATCGTTATCTTTGCCGGAGGCACAGGCAATCCGTACTTTTCAACCGACACGGCTGCGTCTCTGCGCGCCATGGAAATCAAAGCGGATGCGATCCTGAAAGCCACCAAAGTCGATGGCATCTACGACGCCGATCCGATGAAAGTGAAAGACGCCAAGAAATTCACCGACATCAGCTACATGGATGTTCTGAAGCTGGGACTGAACGTGATGGATTCGACCGCAATCAGCCTGTGTAAAGACAACAATCTGCCCATCATCGTGTTTGATTTAAACCGGCACGGCAATATCCGGCGCGTCGTGTGCGGTGAGAAAATCGGATCAAGAGTAGGGTAGAGCAGCATAACGGACTGGCCAATTTTATGGATTCTTAACGGGTTCCATCCGATCACAGCCAGGTTTCAGATATTATCGCTGCAGCATAATGCCCATAATTTGGCTATCAACGGATATTCGCAATCTTCTACGGAGCTGATGAAATGTCCCCAACCATGGCAGCCATTCCCGGTCTTAAAGACACTTACGTTCAACTCAAAACGCGAATGGATAAAGCGGTGGAAGATTTTCGCAAGGCGATGGCCGCTACCCGGACTGGTCGCGCCTCGGTGCATATGCTGGATGGAATAAGCGTGGAATACTACGGCTCGCAGATGCCGCTGAATCAAATTGCGCAAGTACACGCGCCCGAGCCGCAGATGATTACAGTCCAGCCCTTTGATCCCTCCCAGGTTGGGGCCATCGAGAAAGCCATTCGCTCCGCCGAATTGGGTTTGAATCCCATGAACGACGGCAAGCTCATTCGCGTTCCGGTTCCGCCGCTCACGCAGGAACGCCGCCAGGAAATGGTGAAGCACCTCCACAAGACGCTTGAAGATCACCGCACGGCGGTACGCAACATCCGCCGTGACGGCAACGACGCTATCAAGAAGGCCCTCAAAGATAAGAAAATTACCGAGGACGAGGAGAAACGGTCGCTCGACGAAATTCAAAAACTCACCGATGACGAAATCAAAAAAATGGAAGAGATGAGCAAGGCGAAAGAAAAGGAAGTGCTCGAAATCAAGTAGAATCCAGCCGTTTTGCAGCTGAGACTGCCGCGCCACAGAGGCGGCTCTCGGGATGACCCGTCAGTGGTTTACCAGTAAAAAATCGAAGCGAATCATAGCTCGTCCCACCCAAACTAAGGTGCATGTCCGAGTAGTTCACTCACGTAATATTTTGTAATCCCTTCATTTCGAGGCGCTTAGGCGCTGCTCTCTTTCGGGCGGAGTTTCCGTAACTAGAACTCAGGTGACGCGACATGTCCGCAGTGCCTGTGTTTCCATCTTTGTGAAGCAAGTCGCGGTCCCCCATAGGCCTTCACAACGACACTTTCGCATTGGAGCTTGCTATGAAACGCTATCTGGGAATCACGATTTTACTCGCGCTGGCAATGCTGGGAGCCGGCTGCAGTTCGTCCTCGAATTCGTCTTCGTCCAACAATAACCAGACGCCGCAATCGGCCTCCGTTTTCGTGACCGGTGAAGATGCCCCTCTGGCGTCGGTGGTCGGTTTTGATGTGACCATCAATTCCATTACCTTGACCGGGCAGAATGGTTCGCCACAGGTACTGTCCTCCGCTACCAGTGTTGACTTTGCCCGCTTGCTGGGTTTGCGTTCACCACTGGCCTTTAACAGCGTGCCCGCCGATACCTATAGCAGCGCCACCTTCGACTTATCGTCGCCCGTAATTTCGTATGTGGATATGAGCACGACCCCGCCGTCGCTCAGCACGATTAACGGCGCCTTCGGTTCGAGCGGAGGACCGACGCAAACCACGGTGACTGTGAACTTCCCGGCGCCGATGGTCGTCACCGCCAATGGCCTTGCGGGCATCCGGACGGAGTTTGACATCCGCCAGTCGGTTGCGGTGGATGGAAATGGCAACGTAACCGGTGTCGTCAATCCCACGATCTACGCCAGTGCGGTGCAGGCCAGCGATCCTAACGGAGAAATAACCGACCTGATGGGCGGCCTGGTTTCTGTGAATGCCTCCGGCAACTCGTTTGTCATTCAGGGACCCTATGGCCATCAGCTAACGATTGAGGTCAACAATAGCACGCAGTTCAACAGTGGATGGAGCATCAACAATCTGGCCGCCCCGGCCATCGTCGGAGTGCAAGGTTATTTCCAGGCCGATGGCAGCCTGATGGCAAGCAACGTCGAAGTCATCACTACGGCACAAGCGTTCCTTTCCGGGCGCGTGCTGGCGATCAATCCGACAACCGGCCCCGTGCAGCAAATCACGATGTGGGTGGGCGAAACCAGCGCCGATTTGGTGAGCGATATCGATACGATTCAGACAATCGATGTGAGCGCAGTCAGCGCGAATCAGTATGACATCTGCTTCTTCAACAATCTGTTCACGAATGCTCTGTTCAGTCCATCGCACGTGATCGTCGGACAGCGCATTTTCATCGGAGGCAGCAACTCGAATAGCGTGTTTACGCCACAGATGGTGTCCCTGCGCTTGCAGGGCGTCTACGGCACGATGACCGGAACGGCGAATATTGTGAGCGGAAACATTGGCAACTTTGAGTTGCAGAACAATGCGCTGATTGGTTACTCACTCGGAGGCTCTCCGCTAACGGTGTGGACGGGGAATGCTACCGTGTTCATCGACACTACAGGGCTCAGCGCGCTGACGAACGGCGAATCGCTGGTCGCTGGAGGGTTGTTGTTCTACGACGAACTTACCGCCGGTCCGATCATGGCGGCCGGAGTCGTGGCCGACCCGCCTGCAACACACTAATTCCGAGTTGAAATGGAGCCTGCGGGCGGCTACATAGCCGCCCGCTTTTTTTCGGTTTTGTAGTTTCGACCTGCTCTGTAGCGACTCTATGTTCTCGGCTCACTTATAATCGTAGGATTGTGAAGCGAGTAGTCCACGCTGCCTGCCCGCATGACTGCCCTGATGCCTGCGGGGTTTTAATCACCATCGACGAGGGCCGCGCTACGAAGATTCAGGGCGATCCGCACCATCCGATGACGCGGGGGTTCCTCTGTGCAAAGGTGGCGAAATATTTAGATCGCGTGTACTCGCCGGATCGGGTGCTGTATCCCATGCGGCGCATTGCCCCGAAAGGGCACTCGGGCGAGGGCGCCGCGACACAGGCATGGCAACGAATCGGCTGGGACGAAGCACTGGATGAGATCTCCACTCGCTTTCACAAGATTATTGCCTCGTTCGGCAGTGAGGCGATTCTCCCTTATTCCTACGGCGGAACGCTGGGTGCTCTGAATGGCGCTTCGATGGATCGCAGATTTTTCGCTCGGCTTGGCGCGTCTGAATTGGAGCGTACGATCTGCTCTTCTGCGGGTGAGGCGGGACTGGAGTCCGTCTTCGGTGTGAAGCTCGGTACAGAGCCCGAGCAATTCGTTCATTCCCGCTACATCATCGCGTGGGGCGCGAACATTCACGGCAACAATGTTCATCTGTGGCCCTTCATAGTCGAGGCCCGCCGCAAGGGGGCGAAGCTCGTCGTGATCGATCCCTACCGAACCCGC
>CAVTHZ010000013.1:0-156334 GCA_963734675.1 uncultured Acidobacteriaceae bacterium | reverse complement strand
GGAACGACCTTGGAAGAAAGCAAGGAAATATACGACGGCCCTCAAGGCTATTCGAGCGCTGCAAGCGAATTTAGAATCGACCTTTGTAATCGATCGATGTTCTGTTGGAACGCTCGGAGCAGAATGGAGCCGAATAAATGTTCCAACGGGAACACTCGCAATTATCCGCATGACCCTTACAACTTGAGCTGCGTCCGCAGGAAACTCCTCCTCGTGTTCCAGTTGGAACATTGGGGATCAATTTTGCACAACCATCCTTCGATCCGCACAGCACTTCTCGCTTGAGTCGAACTAAGAATAATTCTATGCTGCCTCTTAGCTCCGGCTTCCTCGACAAACTATGGGACGAGTAATTGCTGTTGCCAATCAAAAAGGCGGCGTGGGGAAAACTACGACCGCCATCAATCTGGCTGCTTCCTTTGCGGCAGCCGAAGTAAACACATTGCTGATCGACTGTGATCCACAGTCAAACGCTTCGAGCGGACTTGGACTCCAGAAAGATCCAGAGCGAATTTCTACGTATCATCTGCTGATGGGCGCAGCGTCGGGCGAAGAAGCGCTCTCCGCGACCAGTCTCGAACAACTTTGGATTATTCCTTCGCATAAGAATCTCATCGGCGCAAACCTTGAATTGGTCGACGCTGAGCGGCGGGAGTTCCGTCTTAAAGACGCGATCGCACCTCTGCGGGACCGCTTCCATTACATTGTCATCGATTGTCCACCGGCACTTGATCTGCTGACGCTCAATGCTTTGGTCGCGGCCGATTCGGTCCTGATTCCGATGCAGGCCGAGTACTTTGCCCTGGAAGGTGTCAGCGAATTGCTCGATACACTGGAACGCATTCGCGCAGCATTGAATCCTAGCCTTGATGTCGAAGGCGTGGTTCTCACCATGCTCGACGAACGAACGAATCTCGCCCAGCAAGTGATGACGGAGCTGAAGAATTTTTTTGGCGAGAAATGTGTGCCGCCACGGTGCCGAGAAACATTCGCCTTGCGGAAGCTCCTAGCCACGGCAAGCCCGCATTGGTCTACGATCCACGCTCGAAGGGTGCGGAAAGTTACATCAGGTTGGCCAAGGAATTGTTGGGAAGGCATCTCGCAATGCGAGCGGCCGCGGAAGAAAAGACAGCCTAAAATATATATAGATGTATATCGATATATTATATCGACCATTATCAATGTATTCTGAGGGGACAGCAAGAGGTATGAAATACAGAGGACACAGAGATTTACAGGGGAAATCAATTCGATGACGAACTCGGCGGTGGTTGAGAAAAGGGAAGACAAAAAAGATGAGAAGGTAGAAAAAAGAAAGGCCCTTGGCCGCGGGCTTGCGTCGCTGTTGCCCGGACCGCGCATGGTTGCGCCGACTTTAGCCACGCCCAACGTCACGGCGCCGAGCGCGACAGGAAATCTGCAACCTCACGTATCCCCTGAAACCCAGGTTGAGTCTGCGGCTGCGCAAGCGGCGCAAGACGCGTCCGCCGCGCAATTAGCGGGCGAGGTCATTTCCATTCAGGCTGCAGTTTCCGATCACGCCATTAGCAATGTTTCGGTGGACATGATCGACAAGAATCCGTACCAGACGCGCTCCGTATTTCAGGATGAGGCTCTACGAGAGTTAGCAGATTCGATTAAAGAGAACGGCGTGGTACAGCCCATCGTCCTGCGTCCGGCAGAACAGGCGGGCCGCTACCTGCTGGTTTTGGGCGACAGGAGATTGCGGGCCTCGAAAATTGCAGGGAAGGCGACCATTCCCGCGATCGTGCGACGACTCTCGCCGCAACAAGCTGCGGAGATGACCGTCCTCGAAAACGTGCAGCGCGAGGACCTGAACCCGATCGAGCAGGCGGAAGCATATAGAGTGCTGAGCCAGGAATTTCAACTGACGCAGGTGCAGATTGCGCAGCGCGTGGGAGTTTCGCGCGAGTCGGTCGCAAATTACATGCGTCTGCTCCGTCTTCCTGACGAAGTGAAGCAATACGTCTCCCAGGGCCGGATCGGCTTTAGCGAGGCCAGGGAGCTGCTTTCGCTGGAAAATCCAAAGCACGTTCTTACGATTGCGGAAGATCTACTGCTTGGCAGGCTGAAGTGGGACGAACTAAAAGATCGTGTCGCCCGCCTGAATGGCGAAATACCCATACCCGGATCGGAAACAAACGAGAGGCGCGGCGCGCGGTGGATGGACCCCAATGTACGGGCTGCTCAGATGGATATGGAGCGAACTTTGGGAATGCGGGTGCGAATCACGGACCGGAATGGCAAGGGACGGATTGTGATCGAGTACGCCAGCGTGGACGACTACGAGCGGGTGGTACAGATGCTAAGAAAGTAACGGGGGCTATTTGCTAAATAATTAATGCGGTATTCACTGTAGAGAAATGCCAATTATTTTCCGGCAATATGCGTCACATGCCACTGCAGGAACCCACAGGCTACCGCGATCTTTGCCAGAGACTTCAAGTTGAAAGAGATCCGGCAAAATTTCGTCAGACCCTCGAAGAAATCGACCGTCTTCTCCGGGATCACGAAAAGTCTTCAGCCCTGAGCTTGTGTGAGCCAATTTCGCTCAGACGTTCTTTTGAACGAACTTAACTCTGCCACGAATTATTGATAGACCGGCGCTGTGATGGTTGACAGTAAAGGGATCCGCTAATCGCGGTTTGGAACCTTGGGCGTAAGCTTGCGGATGACAAATTCCTGCAGCAAATTTGTCAACGCATTGGACGCTATCCCGACGGCGGCATTTTCCAAGGTCAACTGAAAGCCGTTGCGGTCGTTCGAAGGATAGTAGAGGTTCGAGATCCCGCCCGCAGCAAGGCTTCCCAGAATCATGGAGTATCCGGGCTGCCAGCGCCCGTTATCGCCTTTGCTAATTACCGACATGCCGATCGCATAAACAGCGCGTGAGCTGGTGCTTCCTGTCCCCTTGTAAAAGTAGCGCGGATCCTGCTTCAGGAGCGTTGGGAAAATTGCGCCACCAATAAATGTTGAAGCGAAGTTGTCAGCATAATTTGCTCCGTAGCGCTTGGCGTAGCCTTCAACACCCTGTCCGTATTCAATGAAGTGGTTCTGCGCCTGTTCCACTCCAGCGGAGGCCCCGACGATGATAAAAGTCACCGGATCGACGACCGTTCTGGCGGCCAGCTTGAATTTCTGTTTGGCGGTTAGCGGGGCAGCATCGGAAATATAGCTGACATAGAAATTCGGAACTATGCCCAGGATCCGCTGCTGCTCTTCGATTTTAACCTGTTCCGTAGCGACTTCCTCGCGGTTCAGCCCTACGCGTACCTCGGTCACGGCGGAGGCAACCTCCATGACAACCTGGGGAAGAGTCTGCACCTCACCGGGATTCACGCTTCCAGAGACCGATTGCGGCGCAAATCCGTTAGCCTTAATTGAAAGTTCGAATGAACCAGGTTCCACACGAGGGAAGAAGAATTCGCCGTCGGTGTCCGAGAGTGCATCCGGGCCTAGCGGTCGATTCCCGCGCAGGATGCTGATCTGCGCGCCGATGACCACGGCGCCACTTTGATCCACCACGATTCCGTTAACACTGGCTGGCTGGCTGGGCGAGGGATCGGGGGAAACTAACGCTCCACTCTCGGTTGTTGGCTGTTGACCCAACGCTCCGCCGACCAAAATAAACACAAGAATGCAAAAGGCTGCCGTCAAGACGAGGCATGGCCTCAGAATTTGGAATCGGGGGGACATGGATGAGTTCACTCTAACTTGTTGACCTGCTGGCATCCAAATGACCAAGGTGCTCCAATGCCTCGCCGCATTGCAAAATGTCCGAGGGCATTTTCCCGGCCAGTTTTCTCCCGTGGCAGTTAGGAGCTTTGATGCGGCTCAGTTCTGGTTTCGGTTCTTCGGGAAATGTTGTTTTTTGTAATTCTCTCCTATCTCCGGGGAATCCAGGTAGTACATTGTGGAATATGAACCATGTAATTTTGCCGGGTTGAAGTCCGAGAGACTAGGATTTTGTGAAGGAGTGGGAAAAAGAATGGACGAGACCGGCAAAGCTCTGGCTTCGGTGGCAGCCCAACTGATGAATAGCGACCTGGTCGTGCATGGCGGGCAGAAACTTCGCGTGCAGCGCGTTGGTAGAGGAAGACTTCGAATGGTGGCATTTCAGCTGAACGGGAGGACGTTGGAAGCGATTGAACAGAATCCTGAAAAACCCAGCCAGTGGGGAAAGCTTGCACGGGAGAAACATCAGGTGGTCCAGTTTCGCGATGTTGAGTCGCACAAGTATGTGGCGGTGTCAGTGGATGGAGAAGTGAGAGAGTATGGCGGGACGCTTTGAGCCGGCCGTCCCCTACATGATTTTGAAGTCCTGCACGATCAGGCGAGTGTCGATTGTGACGTGAGGGGAGATGGCATGGAAGCCCCACATATGCACCCATGTGTTCCCGGTTCGCATGGTGAGAAACGACTTCATGACACCGGGAGGAAAGAAAAACAGAAACACAAATATCGCAGATATAAGTGAGTCGAAAGGCGAGTCATAGCGGGTAAAGGTCTCGAAGATGTGGATAGCAGGATAACTGGCCGCGCCCAGCAGGAAAGCAGTTGCCGGTGAGAAGAGACGGGCATAGCGCGGCAAAAGTATGCCGTAAATAAAGATCATGACCGGCACGTCTGTGAGGAACAGATGAATGACGAACGAAAGCAGACCACCCACTATGCGTTGATGAGGAGTGAGTTGAAGGATATTCGGCCCTCTAAGATCGATCAAGCAACCGATGGACAAAACGACCAGGATGACCAGCGTATCGTTCTTCCAGTTGGCCGACTTCAGGTTGAGCTGTTCTCTTGAATATCCGCGCACGCGGAAGACGATGTAGGGCAGTAGAGCAAGAAAAATAAAGTTGTAGGCCGCCCAAAGATAAACCTCGTCCGGAGACTGAATGCGGGTTGCGCCGACAAGCGAACCGTTAAGGTGCATGGCGATTCCCTCGCCGAAAATATGGAAGCCAAGCCATCGGCCAGCCAGCAAGACCACTGCACCGTAGACCCATAAGGCAGCCATTTCGCGGAAGGCCATGGAGCGCTGGGTGCACGTTGGGCAAGATCGGGCCACGGTCGTCGGCGAGTGAAAAGCAACACCAGGCCGCACTCCAGCACGAGAAAGATGAGCGCCACCCAGCTATCGATAACGTGGGCAAGGGGAGTTTGCTTGAGTTGGCTGGCCGGCAAATTCAAGGGGACGCCGCGCGGCCCCTGGCAAAGCACGATGAAAGAGATGCTAAGGAGGGCGTATAGGAGCAGCGCGATCCAAAGGCTAGACTGACGGACGAGCCACCGCAGATTCTGTGGACGAGGGCGCTCAGCAGTGCGCTCGTACTGTCCGATATCTAACTCCTTGCTGCCAAAGCGCGGAACTATCGCAGATTTATGCCTCAGGCAAAGATCTTTGGCCTTTGAAAATCACTGGCCCTTGAAGAAGATGCGGACAGCGCCGCAATCGGAATCGAATCGAAATCCTACTTCGCAAAAAAATAGTCAAACGACTTTACTGCGCTGAACTCGTCATCCTTGATATCGAAAACGGTGTAGAGCTTGGTGACGTAGAGGACGTCATGAACCTTTTTGCTCAGCGATAAGAGTTTGAGTTCGCCGCCCGCATTCTTTACCGCGGTAAAGCTGCTTACCAGTTCGCCCACGCCGGAAGAATCGATGTAATCGACTTTCTCCAGATTGAGCACAATTTTCTTTTTGTCGGCGGCAATGAGCTGGCGCACGGTGTCACGAAGCTTCCCGGTTTCATCGCCAAGCGTGATGCGGCCATGAATATCGACGATGCTGACGTGGCTTACTTCGCGTGTGTTTATAGTCAAGCTTGTCTCTTC
Organism: uncultured Acidobacteriaceae bacterium; assembly: GCA_963734675.1. Classification (GTDB taxonomy): domain Bacteria; phylum Acidobacteriota; class Terriglobia; order Terriglobales; family Acidobacteriaceae; genus Sulfotelmatobacter. The sequence goes on along the minus strand of CAVTHZ010000013.1, from coordinate 150,476 downwards.
TCTGATTCTGATTAGAACATCTTCATCGGCGGAATGGTAGAGTGCGGAGGCCCGCAAGTCAATCGGGCGAGTCAAACTGGACAAGTCGTTCGGGCAAGCCGGTCGGTTCAGGCGGATCAACTACACCAGGCTGGAATCGCGGATTTCCTGAATCGGAGAGGTGATGATCGGCGTGGGATACTCGGGATGGCGAAACTCGAGATGCATGCCCCGGCCCACATATTGCAGCTTCAGCATGGAGCCGCCCCAGGTGGAACCCGCAATTGCAACCTGCACCGGCTGAGGGCAAAATTCCGGGTGTCCCGAGATCAAAGCTTCACTCCCGCTGAGGATCACGGCGGTATAGCAATGGTGTAATGTCTGGATTTCCAGCACTGTCGATGGGGGCAGATCCTGCAGAAAAACGCCGCCTTCGACTTCCGACTGGACGATGGCCCGGTTGATATCGTCGGCTAGGTTGGGGTGGGGACAGAACATACGAAAGCGTTCCTAGGAGTGTACGCCAAATCCGGGCTAATGCAAGCCGCACGGCCAGCACTTAGGAACATGGCTGTTGTTGGATGCAAATGGGGGTTTTAGGGCTATAGCAAAAACAGCCCAAATAGACCCGCCGGCAGCAATACCGGGCGACGAGTCTTTTAGGGTATGGTCGCAACCGAGCCGTGCGGACCCACAAACAGCGCCCCGCCTGTGGGATAGGGGCTGACCGCATTGAATCGAACGCTCGATTTGCCGGGCGGGCTGATGCGGGTAGGGTTCCGGGGCGGGCGAAGATCAAAGACGAACTTGGGATTCACGACGAACAGCCGCGTGTGGGCGCGATCTTCATCGCGCTCGGCCGCTTTCGGGCTCCTGAACTTCCGGTCGTAGGCAATGGCCGAATAATAAGACTGGGGAAAGATTTGAGAGATCGTCCACTTCTTTCCGCCGTCGTTTGTAAACGCCAGGTTTGGACCATCTTCATCGGGATGCTTGTAATCACCGCCAGCGATTACGCCATGGAGCGGATCGCGAAAAGCGATGGAAAAGATTCCGGCGGAATCGTGCCCGTGGTTGATCGGGGTATCGAACACTTCCCAAGTGTGGCCGCGATCCGGCGAATGAAAGACGCGCGCGACCCGGCCTCCGGTGGCAAACCAGATATTCGTGTCCGGTGAAGGAAGAATGGCGAGACAACTGTTGCTGGCCGCGAATGCGCCTTCGCCTTCGAGGGCGGCCGGAAGACGGGATGGAGGAATCGGATTCCAGGACTTGCCGTCGTCGGTGATGAGCAGTTGAAATTTAAGCTGGCCGGATTCATCTGGGATCGGATCGCCGAGAACGATGCCGTGAGTGGAATCCCAGAAGGCAATCGAATCGAAAAAGCCTTTGGGGTTGGGATTGGTGAATTGCAACTCCCAGTGGCGCCCGGCATCGGAGGTGTGATAGACGCGCGATAGCTCACCGGGACCCGAAGACATGAGGAACGCCTCATTCGCCGAGAACGCAACCACGCCGCGGAAATCAAGACTGGCTTCGTTGGGAACCTGCGATACGACCCAGGTATGGCCGGCATTGGTGGTACTCATGTAAGTGCCGTGCGTTCCGGAGGCCCAGGCGACTTGCGTTGAGACGGCGCTAACGCCGCGGAGGTCTTCAGTGGTGTTCGAAGACTGGGTTTCGCGGGAGATCTGGCCGAGGGCGGCGGTGGCGGCGAGCAGAATGAGCAGGCATCGCATTACGAAATTGTCTCAGAAATTCGAAGAACCTGAATAAGCGACAAAGGTGCGCCGGGCGTTGCTAGCCGGCGATTTCTTAGCCGGCGGTTTGTGGCGTGTCGGATCGGCTTTTTCCCAGAGTTGTTACTTAACGATAAACTCCGCAAAAGCTGCACTCTTGCCGAAGACGATTCGCAGCGTGCACTTCGAGCCGACATGGGCGAAGGCTACCTCCAGCGCCTCCTGATCCGGTAACTGGTCGGTTTCGATTGTAGCGTGGGCTATGTCCTGCTTTTCATCGTAGGCTGCGCCGGGCGTCACGTTCTTGTTAATCGCGAGCGTCCACTTGCCTTTTTCCGGGATCGGATAAACGGAATATGCGCCTAAGGGAATCGTCGAGCCATAAAAACTGAGTGGCGCTTCGGTGAACAAAGTCATGGCGGTGCCACCCGGCATGAATGGCTTTCCGTTGGAGAGTTTCTCGTTCTTTGTAGTGGTGGGGTTGTAGCGAACATAGACCTGGCGGCCATCGTCCAGATAGCAACTGGTACTGGCAGTCGGCTCCTGCTGCGCAAAGCACGAACAGACGAGGCACGAAAGTGCAATCAGGACGGCGGGGACGACAAAGTGAGCGCGAAACATTAGCAAGTCCCTCCGGAGGAAAAGTGTAGCGCTGAAACGGTTTAAGAGGAAGGATATTTGCAGACGAATTTGACCTCGGGGGGCGGACGAAACGCGTCTACTCCACGTTCGTCGCTGGTCTTTTGTGATGTTCTAACTGCCCATAGCCGTTGCTACCGTGGCCTTGCCGGTATGGAGAATTGCGTACCGAGCAAGGACGGAGATCAATGGCGAAGTCGGCAAAATTAAGAATTTTATATGGCGAAGGGGAAGAGCAGGCGCAAGCAGCTCCGGCAGAAGCATTTGAAAAGGCAGGCCACAGCGTAGAAAAAGCGATTGGGCGCAAAGCCTTAGTCGAAGCGCTGAAAAAAGGACCATTTCAGCTGGTAGTGCTGGGCCCAAGCCTGTCGCGCAATGACCGTCACCACCTGCCCTATATGGTGAAGAAGGCAAATTCCGAAACCGCAGTTCTCGTGATGCACGCCGACGGTAGCCGGCATCCGTATGTCGACGCCTGTACTGACACCGGCTCGAGCATCGAAAACGTGGTGGCACGGATCGAAGGCATGCACATCGCTGGAATGATAACGGCAGGAGCAGCCGCGGGGCGCTAGACAAGGGTCGATTCCGAAGAAGAGCCCTCGGGCGAAAGGCGCTGCCTCATGTTCTTTGTCGATCCAAGTTTTGCTGCTGCAAGTTGTTCAACGCTTCGGCGCTGGAGCTGAGAATGCCAGTCCTGTGAGCAGTTCTTCGACTTCGTCTTCTGTTCCGCCGATAAACGTGAATGAGAGAGCATAGCCGCGGGCTAGCATGGCCAGGGTCGATTGCATCATGACGCGCGTGCCGACGTCTTTCTGAAAGTCGCCGCGAGGCAAGGTTTTTGATCCGATTTCGAATTCGTAAGGCTCCTGAATCATTTCCAGGCCCTGCGCCGTAGCAACTTCGCCGAGCGGGCCAAAGTATTGTGCCGCCTCTTTTATTCCGGGATATGCAGACGCGTTCTCTGCGGCGATGAGGATGGAGGAATTGACGTCCTCGCCGTGGGCCTCTGGAGGCCGGGAAAAAGCGGCGAGCAGCACTCGCGATGCGTTCCGCGAGTTGTTCGCTGATTTTGGCGAATCCTCCTTTGACAGATCCTTTGAGGCGTCCGACTGCGCGTTCATTTCATCGGTGCGGAGCACCCAGCCTTCCGGAATTTTGCAAGTGAAGCCGAAAGCCGGATTGCGATAAACACCTTTACTCACGGATCCTGCATCGAGCACAGAAGCCGCTGTAGGCGCGGCTTTGGCGTGATGTTCCGCGGGCGCAGCGCTGTGCCGCACGGTCGCGTTTTGTTGCGCATGAGAGAACGGCGCCAGAAAAAACGCGAACAGTCCGGCCACGATGCAGCGATGCGAAAGCATGAACTCATCATATAAGAGCCACGGCAGAACCGTTTCGAGATGCGGTATCCGAAGAAATGTACGCATGGAATGCATCTGAAGATTGATCGCGCAGATACGGGTTGGCGCATCTGGATTAACTGCTGAGATACGCATATCTGGGCCGTTTTGGTATCCCTGCGGTGAAAAAAGCTTGGAAAAATGCATGTTTGATAGTGATATATTCGCGGAACCCGCGTAAAATAAGGGTGTTTTCCACAGGGGCTGGTAGTAATATCAACCCCGCTGGTACTTAATCCAACAATCATTCCAAGGAGGAAATATGGCTTCAGGTTTGACCAAGACCCAGCTTGTCCGTCAACTGGCCGAGAAAGTAGAAATTCCCAACAAGACCGCAGCAGCATTTTTGGAGAATCTTGCCGATGTTGCCGTGAAAGAAACCAAGAAGAATGGCGTGTTCGTAGTGCCCGGACTGGGCCGCCTGGTGAAGGCGCACCGCAAAGCACGCATTGGCCGCAACCCGCAGACGGGCGAGCCGATTCAGATCAAGGCGAAGACCGTGGTAAAGTTCCGCGTGGCGAAGGCTGCGAAGGACGCGATCGCGCCCAAGAAGTAGTTTCCGCAATCAGATTCAAGCGTGAGGGCCGGCTTTGGCCGGCCTTCTTGTTGTCTGCGAGATTATGAATTGGGTATTGATTGGGGTTGGCGATATTGCGACTCGCCGGGTGATTCCTGCGATTCAGGCTGAACCGCGCAGTAAGTTATACGGCGTGGTTACGCGCGATCCGGGGAAAGCTGCACAGTGTGGTGTTCGAGCGTGGAGCACGCTCCACGAAGCTCTCGCCGATTCGGCGGTGGATGCGGTTTATGTGGCGACTCCGGTTTTTCTGCATGGGCCGCAGACAATTCGGTCGTTGCGCGCGGGCAAGCATGTTTTGTGCGAGAAGCCGATGGCCATGAATGAAGCTGAGGCGCGGGCGATGGTTGAGACCGCGAAGGAGTCTGGGCGAGTTTTTGGCGTGGCGTATTACCGGCGGGCTTATCCGAAGGTTCGGCGGGCGAAGGAGTTGCTGGCGGCGGGAGTGATTGGCACACCTGTGTTGGCTGAGCTTACTTGCCACGAGTGGCGCGGGGATGACGGGGCTCATCGCAGACTGGCTGCTTGATCCTGCCAAGGCGGGAGGCGGGCCGCTGTATGACATCGCTTCGCATCGGATTGATGTGCTGAATTTTTTATTTGGGCAGCCCGAGCGTGCGAGTGGTTTCTTGTCGAATGCCGTTCATCGGTACGCGGTCGAAGATAATGCAACGGTGATGATTGATTATGCCGGCGGCGTGCGCGGGATTGTGGATGTGCGGTGGCATTCTAAGATTCGGCGCGATGAGTGCCGGATTCGCGGGACTGAGGGGGAGATGGAGTTGAGTCCGCTGAACGGGCCGGAGTTGGTTTATCCCGGAGGACGCGAGCATCTTCCGGTGCATTCGAATGTGCATCTGCCGATGATTGAGAATTTTGCGGATGCGGTCGAGGGGAAGGATTCTCTGCTGTCTAGTGGTGCTGAAGCTTATTGGACGGATTGGATTACGGAGAGAGCGAAAAGATCGGCGCAATAGCCGGGAAGGCTTGGTCTGCGTGGCGGTTCTCCGCCTCGCTTCGCTTGGCGGGACGGACGAAGGCGTCCATCGCCACGTGGCCTTTCCGTCCTCTTAGCCGTTAATTTTCAAAGAGAGATTCACTTCGCGTACTCGTTCTTTACTACCTCGCCGCCTTTCATCACGAACTTCACGCGCTGGAGCGTGGTCACATCTTTCAGCGGATCGCCATCCACAGCAACAATGTCAGCCCAGGCTCCCGGCTCCAACGTTCCGACTCTCCCCGACCAGCCCAGCAGATCGGCGGCGTTGATGGTGGAGGCCTGAATGGCTTGCAGCGGCGTCAGGCCGAGTTTCACCATCACGGCGAACTCGTGAGCATTCAAGCCGTGAGGATAGACGGCGGCGTCGGTGCCGAAGGCTACTTTTACGCCGCTGGCGAAGGCGTGGGCGATGTTCTGGCGGGCTGCGGGAATGACCGCTTTTGCTTTCACCAACAGAAAATCCGGCAGGTGCGTAGCAGCTGCGTTTTCGATCATCCAGTCGCCGAGATAGAGAGTGGGCACGAGATAGGTGCCGTTCTTTTTCATTTCGGCGATGCCGGCATCGTCTATATAGGAGCCGTGCTCGATCGAATCCACGCCGGCCTCCGACGCCCAGAGAATGGCCTGTGCTCCGTGGGCATGAGCGGCAACTTTACGGCCCAGGCGGTGGGCCTCAGTGACGATGGCCTTCATTTCTTCCAGAGTGTACTGCGACGCCTGCGGATCGTCTCCCTTGGAGAGCACGCCGCCCGAGGCCATGAACTTGATCAGGTCGGCGCCATACTTGATGTTCTGCCGAACCTTGTGACGCACGGCGTCCACGCCATCGGCAACGCCTTCCTCGGTCGCGTGATATTCGAAGGGCAGGAGGTTGTTGTCGGCGTGTCCCCCGGTGATTGTGAGTGGCGGGCCGCTGACCAGCATCCGTGGGCCGGGCACGTCGCCGGCGTTGATCGCGTCGCGCAGGGCCACGTCGCTGTAACCATCCGCACCCACGTTGCGGACGGTGGTGAATCCTGCCTGCAGTGTGATGCGGGCATTCTTGGCGCCGGTCAGTGTTTCGCGGGGGATACTGATGCCCAGACGCTCGTAGCCAAACTTGGGATCGAAAGTTAAGTGGGTGTGGGCATCGATCAGGCCGGGTAGGATCGTCGCGTTGGGCAGGTCGATGTGTTGCGCGTCGGCGGGAGCTTTCGAGACGTCTCCGATGCTCACGATTTTGCCATCTGCGATGACAATGACTTGATCGGAGAGCACCTTGCCGGTTTTGACGTCGAGCATGTAGCCGGCGTGGATGACGGCGCTGCGGGAGGGTTGCTGGGCTAAGAGGGATAACGAAAGAGCGCCGAGAATAACAATAGTTGTTAGGGAGTTTTGTATTTTTATCACGCGCGGCATTCTCTCAGATCGCGGGACGAATTGCGAGTGGGTTTGCGATTGGTTGGACACGGCGTTTGTGTGGCGCAGGCATAGAGCGGATTCCTCCACCCGCATGCGTTCCTTCGGAACGCTGTGCGGAGTGGGAACCGGAACGACAAAGTTTACGGGGATCGAAATCTAGCCGCCGGGGCCGTCGTTGGAGACGTATTGTTCGAGCGACTCGAGTTCGCGGCTTAGATCGTCGACGCGCCACTCGAGCAGGTTGCGTATGGAAAGAATGCCGAGGAGTTTGCCGTTGTCGTCGGCGACAGGAAGATGGCGGAAATGGCGCTCCAGCATAGTGGTCAGGGCTTCGCCCGCTCCGGTGCCCCGCGTCGCCATTTCCACCGGAGTCGTCATTAACTGGCGGACCGAAGTGCTCTCTGGATCCATTCGGGTTAGCGACATCTTGCGGAGCACGTCGCGCTCAGTGAAAATACCGGCGACGCGGAATTCGGAATCGACCACGGCCACTGCGCCAACGTGGTGGTCGAGCATTTTGTTGATAGCGTCGGCTACCGTCGCTTCCAGAGGAACCGCGGCAACTTCACGGTCACAAAGTTCCAGCACGCTCATACATCCCCCTCTTGACGCCCGCAATATAGACGGCGGGTTCGCCGCCCGGTCATCCCGGAATCCGGATTGTGGAATTATGCTCTTGGCTGAGCCGTTGTCAAGGAAATAGACGATCGATTTTTTAGAACTTTGTGATCGATACTGATAGGGGAATGCCTGACACTTTTCTGGAACGCGCCCTTCCAGATCTCGTGTTCAGCGGCTTGACTCACTTTTGAATACCTTCCCGTCTTTCATGACAAATTGCACATTTTGGAGGGCTTTCACGTCGTGCAGAGGATCGCTGCCGACCGCGATCACGTCGGCGTAGGCTCCCGGCGCGATTACGCCGAGCTTTCCTTCCATATCGAGCAATTCGGAGGCACGGACGGTTGCGCTTTTGATGGCGCCCATCGGCGACATGCCCAGATCGACCATGCGGGGAAATTCCTGGGCAATGGGTTCAGTCCAGGGAATCCCACCCATATCGGTGCCGAAGGCAATTTTCACGCCGGCTTTCATGGCCTTCTTGAACGAGGGCTCGTGCAGGGCAACGCGCAGGCGATCGCGCTGGCCCTCTGGTGTGCCGGCTGGCGCCCAGTCGTGGTAGTAGGCGCTGATGGTCGGCACGTACCAGGTGCCTTGTTTCAGCATTTGCGCGATAGCAGCATCGTCGAGATCAAGGCCGTGCTCGATGGAATCGCAGCCGCCGTCGAGGGCGCGATGCAGGCCGATGCCGCCGTAGGCGTGACAGGCGACCTTCTTGCCCCAGCCATGGGTTTCGTCGACGACGGCGCGGAGTTCTTCGACGGTGAGCGTGGGCTGGGAAACTAGCTCGCCATTTTTTCCCACCCACGAGCGATGGGTCATGTAGACCTTGATCCAGTCGGCGCCGTGATCGAGTTGTTCGCGAGCGGCTTTGCGGGCTTCGACCGGGCCGTCGACGATTTGAGCGCCTTTCGGCATGTCGAGTTCCGGTGCGTAGCCTTCGAGCATATAGCCGCCAGTCGTCGAAATGGCGCGGGTGGAAATGAACAGGCGCGGGCCGGGAATGTAGCCCTTCTCGATGGCTTCTTTGATGCCCACGTCGCCGTATCCGGCCCCTTCGGTTTCGACGTCGCGCAGCGTGGTGAAACCCTGCTCGAGCGCCCGGCGGGCGGCTACTCCGGCGCGGACCGCGCGGAGGGAAAGCGGCTCGTTCAGGAGATTGGCGTCGTAGCCGCCCTCGGCAGGATCTTCTCCTTGCAGAAAAATGTGAGTGTGGCAGTCGATTAGGCCGGGGAGAACTGTCGCCTGCGACAGGTCGATCATAGTTGCGCCTTGGGGAATCTTTGCGCTGGAGGCATCGGAAACACTTTCGATGCGGTTGGTGCGGATGACGATGACCTGGTCGTAGCGCGGCTTGTCGGATTTGCCATCGATCAGCGAGCCGGCGCGAATCGCGACTATTGATTGCGTGGCCGGAACGTTCGGTTGCTGCGCTGAAGCGAGTACTCCTGCGGCGAAAAGCAAAATCGCAAAACCGTTCTTCACGTGGTTCTCCTCGACCTGCGCACGAAAGATTGCGGGGTCTATTGAATTTGCCGAATTCAATCCGGTTTGACGCTGGACGGCTAAGGATTCTATACCTTGCGCGGTGAATGTGCGGTGAATTGTGAGCCAGCATAGTTGCGCTCAAATTCGAGTTGCTGACGCCAATGAGGCCGCGGCGATTACTCGCGTTATTGATGCCGCGTTTCGCGAAGCGGAGAGGTTTTCATCGAGCGCGACCGCATCGATCTGGAAACACGTGCGTGAGCAAACTCATTCCTGAACATAGGCGTCGGCTTCGATCTCGACCAGCATTTCTGGCGAGATGAGTGCGCGAACCTCGACCATGGAGGTTGCCGGACGAATGTCACGGAAAACTTCTCCGTGCGCCCGGCCGATTTTTTCCCAGTCTCCAATGTTCGTCACGTACATGCGCGTGCGGACCACATCTTTCATGCTGGCCCCGGCTTTTTGCAGAGCGGTTTCGATGTTCTTCAATGTTTGTGCAGCCTGAGAATAGGCATCGCCGACGCCTACGATTTGGCCGTCCGGCCCTGTAGCGGTTGTGCCTGAAACGTGTATGTAAGACCCGACTCTTATGGCACGAGAGTAACCAACTACCGGTTCCCACTTAGTTCCGCTGGAAATATTCGTCCTTGTCATTGAGCGAGTTCCCTTCTTCTCTCCGATTTTAATGCAGCGGCGTGGATGCGATTAGCAGCCGTGAGCTTGATGTGCCAGCAAAATTGGCGTGCAAACCTGCAGGCAGTTGCAACTTCTAATGCATTGACGAAAATGATGCGTGGCAGAAACAAAAGTCACTTGATTTCGCCAGGTATCTGAGGTAACTAGTTGTGTAGCATCTGGGGAAGCCGCATGGGAAGCGGCTTTCGGGAGGTTACGAAGAGTGATTCCAGAATCTCATCCGCTTCGTCAGTTGTTTGAGGAATTGGTTGGCCGCCACTACGCCGAGGAAATCGGCATTCGCGATCCCGAATTGATTGCCTATGTTTCCCACCTGTTGACCGAGTTTTGCGAGGCGGACCAACTATTCAAGGTTCATGACGAGGCCGACCGGCCGTTGAGCGACATTGGCGAGATGCTGCTGGAGTCGGATCCGGTGTACGGGCCTGCGCCCTCGTTCGATCGCGAGCGGCAGGTGCGCAAACACATTGGCGACTATGCGCTTTTCTTTACGGGGATGTTTCCTGAGAGCATCAACCATCTTCGATTGCGGCGGCAGCGGCTAGAAGGTCTTGTGGAGTGGGTGAAGGCCGGGAAAGAGAGTTATTACATCGTTTCGAAGTTCGAGCATTTTGAGTATGCGAAGGTCGCGCCGATGTTTGCGCATTTGTCGCGTGATTTTGAAGGGTGCGTTTACGGATTGAACATGGTGAAGAATGATTTGCAGGAAATGCAGCACCCGATTGTGAGCCGGAGTAACGAGTTCCTGATGTAGGCCGCAGGGGGCTGAAGCCCGTTTCTCTATTTCGAGTTTTGACGCGGCGCTCAAGCGCCTCTCTTCCACGGTTGCGCCGGCCAAAATAAGTACCTTCCGGAGTTTAGCCACTCGTTTTGCGGCTGCGGCGTTCGTTTATGTCAGGGCTGCCGCCGATCCTGTAAAAACTCAGAACATTATTTCCCTGGACCAGCTTGCGAAATCTGCCGAGCGAGCCGAACTCGTCGCTGAGTTCGAACTGTTTCTCGTGCTGCGCGATGACGAGCGACATGGCCCAGACCAGATTGGAATCGGCGATGGCTTCGAGCGTTTCTTTATAGGCCTCGCGCTTGTGGTAAGGGGGATCGAGAAAAACGACGTCGGCGACTATGTGCTGCCGTTTGGAGCGCCAGAGAATTGAGGCGAGATCGTCGCGGAGGATTTTGAAACCTTCTTTGATGTCGAGACTTTGCAGATTGCGCTCGATGAGCCTGGCGGCGCGATCGGAATTTTCGACGAAATAGACCTGCCTGGCGCCGCGGCTGAGGGCTTCAATGCCGACGGCACCTGTTCCGGCAAACAAATCCATCCACACCGTACCTTCGAGCGCCGCGGGATTGCCCGCCGTCAAGACGTTGAACAAAGTCTCGCGCAGGCGATCGGACGTGGGGCGGATATCGTGCCCGCTGAGCGAGCGCAGACTGCGCCCGCCATATTTCCCAGAAATGACGCGCATGGCAGTGGACTTCCGAGTGCCGCAGACACTATATCCAAGCGTGTAAAATAGCGATAGTAGACAGAATTCATGAGAAGTTTTTCCATCCACATAGGGCGGCTGTTCGGGGTGGAAGTCCGCTTGCACCTGACTTTTTTGTTGCTTCCTTTATTTGTGTTCTGGACGGAATACAACGTTCACGGCTCGGCCAATGGCGGGCGGGATTTGGCGCTGGTGGGGCTGGTTTTGCTTTGTGTGGCCGCGCACGAGGCCGGGCACATGCTGGTGGCGTGGCGCGCGGGGCTGGTTTCGAAGGCAGTGATTCTGCTCCCTCTTAGCGGCGTGACGGTTTATGAGGAGTCGCGCACGCAGCCGGGGCCCTCGAGCATCGAGGCCTGGCGGCGGGATGTCCTGATTGCATTGATCGGACCACTGGTGAACATCGGGCTGGCGGCGCTTTCCGTGGCAGTGATTTACGCAACGGGGTATGGCGCGAATTTATGGAAATGGCCGTTTTTTCAGTCGGGAAACCTGCCGCGCAGCCTGGTGTGGACGAATATTTATATTGGCAGGGATCAATCTGCTGCCTGCGTATCCGCTGGATGGGGGAAGAGTACTGCGGGCATATTTTGCGCTGAGTTCGGATGCGTCGGTTGCAACGCGGCGGGCGGTTTCAATCAGCCACGCGCTGGCGATGCTGTTGATGGTGGCAGGCTTGTTCAGCGACACGTGGCTGACAATGGTGGGCGTCATTATCTTTTGCGCGGCGCAACTCGAAGAGCGCGCTGTTATCTTCCAGTCGGTGCTGGATAATGTGCGGCTGGAAGAAGTGATGCTGACGGATTTCGCGACCTTATCTCCGGCGGATACCTTGCAGGACGCGCTGGAAAAGGCTGTGCATTCGTTGCAGGACGATTTCCCGGTGGTTCGCGGCAGCGATATGGTGGGCGTGATTTCGCGGCAGCGGATTTTGGATGCGTTGCGCGCGGAGGGCAACGGCTATGTGCAGGCCGTGATGAACAAACTTTTTGAAGTCTCTCTGCGAGAAGAGTCGCTGGGAACCGCTTTCCGCAAACTGACGGCACGCAATTCGAGCATTATTCCTGTGGTCGAGGATCAGCGGCTGGTGGGGATTGTGACGTTGCAGAATCTGATGCACTCGATGGCGCTGCTGGCGGAGAGCAGGAAGTTGAAGCGGGAGTAGAGCTATCCGGTGGGTCCGATCTTCTTAAGGCCCACAACAAAGACAGGATCGAACCTGTTTCGCCTCCACATAGACGAAGTTGGACACCACAACATGAAATCCTCATCGGACCCGAATGAGAGATATCTCGGGCTGACGGGGGTGATCATGGATCGTGGCTACGCAGAAACGGTCTTCTCTCAGTCGCTGAACGCGATAAAGGAAGAGGTGTTTGGTCGTTCGGACTTTAGCTTACACCGCAGGAACATCATTGATCGTAAACCTGAACCATTCACTATCTTCGCGAAGAGTCAAAACGCGTGCATTTCGATGCGCTACTCTTGCACCTGATGGAGGAGTCGAAATACCGTGTCTTTACCGTTGTTATTGACAAGAGAGAGCATCGGGCCAAGTACGCGGTATGGCAATTCCAGCCATACCACTATTGCCTGACCGTGATGTTAGAGAGATACGTAAGATGGCTTGATCGAATCAGCTCGAAAGGTGATGTCCTTGCGGAGTCGCGAGGAAAGAAAGAGAACAAGCAACTCTCTAAAGCATATCGCAGGATTTACGAGCGCGGGACGAGCCACGTTCCAGACCGCTTCTTTAAGGCGCGCCTGACTTCCGCTGAGATCAAGCTGAAATCTAAGGCAGATAATATAGCGGGACTACAATTGGCGGATCTGATTGCAAGTCCTTCATGTCGCGAACTGATCTGCCGACAGGCCAATCAACAAATGACAGCTGACTTCGGGAGTAAAGTTGTCGAAATTCTCTACCGGAGGAAATACCTTAGAAGCATTTACGACGCCAAGGTGCCCGGATGGGGAACGAAGTGGTTGCCTTAAAGTTGGCTGCCAAAAAATAAACCGGCTCTTATACGAGAGCCGGGCGACGTGCAGGACGTCCTCCTCCGTTTATCACGGATTATCACTAGTATTACTGATGGGGACGAAGAAATCAAGATCCCTAGCTGCATCGAGTATCTAGAATAGTCTTACCGCCTTCGCCGTGTGCACCGCAGGAATCTGCTCCAGCTTTCTCACCACATCATCTGGCACGCGGCCGTCGACGTGAACTACTGCAATCGCTTCGCGAGGCTCGGAGGATGCTTCCGCGGCCCGGCGTCCCAAAGAGAAATCTGCGATGTTGATTTCGTTCTCACCGAGGATAGTTCCCACGCGGCCGATCACGCCGGGGACGTCGCGATTGCGCAGATAAATCAGATCGCGGCCGAGCGGCGCTTCGATATCGATATCGTCAATGTGCAGCAGGCGGGGGGCGGTGCTATGCAGAACTGCGCCTTTGACCATGTGTTCTTCGGCAGAACTCTTCAGAAAAAGCGAGAGGACACTTCCTGCGCCGCCGGTCGAGGCCTTCGCTTTGTGCGCTTCGTGCACCCGCAGGCCTCGGTCGTCGGCCAGGGATGCGGCGTTGACCAGATTGGCTTTTTCCTCGAGCGCCTGATTCAGAATCCCTTTGATGGCCGCGTTGCGGATCAATTCTGTTTTCCATCCCGCGATGTGTCCGCTGTAGCGCAGCGAAATTTCTTCGATTGATCCGGAAGAGATTTGCGCCAGGAACGCCCCCATGCGTTCGGCGAGAACGATGTAGGGCTGCATCTCGGCGTATTCTTCGGCGGAAACCGATGGCACGTTTACGGCATTTTGAATTACGCCATGTTTCAGATACTCCCGAACCTGCTGGGCAATCTGTACTCCGACGGCCTCTTGAGCTTCGTGAGTGGAACCACCTATATGAGGCGTGAGGATCACGTTTTCACAGGAGAGCAGCGGAGAGTTCTTCGGCGGCTCTTCATTGAAAACGTCGAGCGCGGCGCCGGCGACGAGGCCCTGTTGGAGCGCGGCAGCAAGATCGGCTTCGTTCACCAGCTCGCCACGAGCACAGTTCAACAGGCGGACGCCTTTCTTCATTTTCTTAATGGCGGTTTGGTTGATCATGCCAGTGGTTTGCGGGGTGAGGCCGACGTGCAGCGTGATGTAATCGGCGGCGGCATAAAGTTCGTCGAGGCCGGTGAGGCGGATGCCTTGCTCTTTTGCTACTGCGACTGAGACAAACGGGTCGTGCGCGACAATCTGCATGGCGAAGGCGCGGGCGCGCCGGGCGACCTCCATGCCAATGCGGCCCAGGCCGACGATTCCCAGCATCTTTCCGCGCAGTTCCGTGCCTTGCAGCGATTTCTTTTCCCACTTGCCGGCGTGCATCAGAGCATCCGCGCGGCAGAGATGGCGCGCCATGGCGAGCATCATCCCCAGCGTCTGCTCGGCTACGGCTACGGCGTTTGCGCCGGGTGTGTTCATTACGGCGATGCCCTGGCGCGTGGCTGCGTCGAGATCGATGTTGTCGACGCCGACGCCGGCACGGCCGATCACGCGCAGCTTCCTGGCGTGGGAGAGCAGGGCTGCATCGGCCTGCACAGCTGAGCGCACAATCAGCGCGTCGGCGGATTCAAGCTCCGCCTCGAGCTTGCCGTTCAGTTGATCTGCTGTGAGTACAGTCCAGTCCGGTTCACGAAGCTGGTCGATAGCCGACGACGAAATCTTTTCCGCTATGACGATTTTCACGGGCACAGGATTCTCTTTCTCAAAAGTCGATCAAAAGATCAGAATCGGAATGACACGACAGTTACAGACATTTGACAGTTCGCTGACACCTTTGCAGTCCGCAGTTTCTAGACTGCCTTCATAGGGTAGTACGCCCTTGGAGGATAGTATGAATAAGATTTGCACCGTGTTGCTTGTTGCTCTTATCGCGTTCACGATGGGCTGCGGGTACAGCTCGAAAGCTACGACTCCGGCTACAGCTGGAACTATGCCCGCCATCAGCCAACTCGCGCCGAATAGCACGACCGCAGGAGGCGCCGGGTTCACGATGACGGTGAACGGCAGCAACTTCTTGAGCACTGCTACCGTGAACTGGAACGGTACCGCTTTGACCACGACCGCGGTCAGCGGGAACCAACTGATGGCCACCGTTAGCGCCGCACAGATCGCGAATTCCGGCACCGTACCTGTAACTGTAACCAATCCGGCCACTGCCGGGACGGGCGCTTACGGCAGCGGCGGCACAACAGCGGAGACTTCTGCAGCTGTGAACTTTACGGTGAATTAACTTCACTGGTGAACCGAATTCGAGGACCGTGCAATTTTATTGGAAGCGGTCCTCAAGCTCCGACGAGTTGCTGGGCCTCGGCCAGTTTGCGCGCATACACTTCCTGGGCGGCGCGTAAAGCTATGCCGTACTCGACCGGTTTTCCGGTTACACGGGTAAGAACGTGCTCGAGCGCGCCCAGAATGCCGATCGTATCGAGATAGTCGTAATAGCCGATGTGAGCGATGCGGAAGAGCTGCCCCTTCATCTCGCCCTGTCCGTTGCCGACGACCGCATCGAATGAATCGCGGAACTCTTTCACAATTTTTCCAGAGTCGACGCCGCTGGGCGAAGTGATTGCGGTCAAGGCCGCGCTCGGCGAACTGGCGTAGAGTTTCAGTCCCAGGGCTTGCGCTCCGGCGCGCGTCATCTCCGCGCAGAGTTCGGCATTCTGCACAAGCTCTTCGCGGCCTTTGGCCAAATCGCCCTTGCCCATATTGCGGATGAACTCCAAGGCCGCGCCCATGGCGGCGAACAGCGAGGTAGCGGGGGTATATGCAGACTCGCCCTTGGCGGCTGACTTGCGCTCCTTGCGGAGATCGAAATAAAAACGCGGGGATGTCGTGGTTTCCATCCGCTTCCAGGCGCGTTCGCTCACCGCGCAGTAGGCGAGGCCGGGAGGCATCATCAGAGCTTTTTGTGAGCCACCGATGATGAAATCTACGCCCCACCCGTCGACATCGAGATGGGTGGTGCCAAGGCCTGTGATGGCATCTACGACGAGAAGCGTGTCCGGCTGCTCATGGACGATCTTTGCGATCCCGCGAATGTCGTGGCGCACACCGGTGGAGCTTTCCGTCGCCTGCACGAAGACGGCGCGGACATCGGAAGTGAGCTGCGCGCGGATTTCCTCGAGCGAGAACGTTTCGCCGTAAGGCCTGCTCAGCACGTCTACGTTGCAGCCGAATGTCTTAGTCAGCCCTGTCCAGCGCTCGCCGAATTTTCCAGCGGTGAGGATGACGACTTTGTCGCCCGGCGAAGTGAGATTCGATACCGAGGCCTCCATCGCACCGGTGCCTGAACTCGCCAGGACGAGAACATCATTTTTCGTGCCGATGAATTCTTTCAGGTCGGCGAGCACGCGCTGGAAGAGACTGCGGAAGTCAGGAGTGCGGTGATGTGCCGTAAAAGATGCCATGGCGGTTTGCGCGGCGGGCAGCAGCGGCGTTGGGCCTGGAGTAAAAAGACGATTCTTATGCAACATGGAAAAGGTCCTTCTCGATGGGATGAATTATTAGACTACACGATGCGCGAATCCGGCGCGGGCGCTCAACCCGCCATGAGGCTACGCAGGTCATGCGGAAGACACAGTCATCAGTGTCATCATTCGCTGAGCCTGCCTGCAACTGGCCAGCGGATATAATCGCGAGATGACGCTTATCGAACAGATCCAGCAGGACATCACCGCGGCCATGAAGGCACGCGAGGAACAACGGCTTTCTACTTTGCGCATGGTCAAGGCGGCGCTCAAGAATCGCGAAGTCGAGAAGATGGCGCCGCTCGATGAAAAAGAATCGCAGGCCGTGCTTAGCACGCTGATCAAGCAGCGCAAGGATTCAATCGAGCAGTTCACCAAGGGTGGGCGGCAGGAGATGGCGGATAAAGAAGCCGCGGAAATCGTGCTGATCGAATCTTATTTGCCGAAGGCTGCGGGCGAGGCCGAGATTGTTGCCGGAGTGAAGACCGTAATCGCCGAGATGGGCGCACCCACGATGAAGGATATGGGCGCGGTGATGAAGAATGCCATGGCGCGGTTTTCGGGGGCGGGCATGCGGGTGGATGGCAAGGTCGTCAGCGACGCAGTGAAGCGGGAACTCGCGGGGAAATAGCTTCTAAGCCGCGCGTCCCATGACCGGCTGGGTGCAGTGCGCGCAGCGTTTCGCCTCAATCGGAATTTCGCTCAGGCATTCCGGACATTTCTTTGTGGTGGGATCGGGCGGCTTTTCGCCGCGGTGCATGCGGGCGACGAGCAGGTTGACCGGAAGGACTACGAAGAAATATACGGCAGCCGCGATGAGAACGAACGAAATGACCGCATTGACGAAGTTGCCGACGGGAAACTCCGTGCCACGAACTGCGAACTTCAGACTGGAATAGTCGGGCTTGCCCACCAGCACCGCGATCAGCGGAGTCAGGAAAGATTTGGTCAGTTCGGTGACGACGGCACCGAATGCTGCGCCGATTACCACGCCCACAGCCATATCTACAACGTTCCCGCGCAGGATGAATTTCTTGAAGCCATCGAGCATAAGGACTCCTCACAAGTGTCAGCGGGGACAATGTACGGCAGACTAGGTGGAAGGTCAAGTTCTGGTGGGCATCAAATCCGCATTGGCATCACAATGTAACGGTACTTGTAATCGTCCCCTTCGGCGGGCCGCAACTGTCCGGCAGATTGCGAATCTTTCAGCTCGAGCCTGACTTCGCTCGTGCCGGCGGCTTTGAGGAAGTCGATCAGGTAGGCGGCGTTGAAGCCGATGGTTAGAGTCTCGCCATCGTAGGGGGCTTCGATGGAATCTTCGGACTCGCCGGACTCGGTGGACGATGCCGAAATCTTTACTTCGCCCTTTTCCAGGCGCAAGCGGACGGCGCGGGAGCGCTCATCGGCGAATTGGGCTACGCGCAGAATGGCGGAGTTCAGGTTGTTACTGTCCAAGACAATGACCTTGCTGTTGTCTTTGGGCAGGACAGCTTCAAAGTTGGGAAATTGGCCGGTGAGTTGGCGCGAGGTCAGCAGGCGTGAACCGATGCGGAAGAAGAGGGTGGAATCGTCCTTGGCGAACTCGACGGTTTCGGCATTGTCGGAGTCAAGGAGAGACTTCAGTTCGTCCATCGCCTTTTTTGGAACCAGGGTCTTCATCTCGCCGGAGACGCCTTCGAATTTTTCCCCGGCGCGCTCGCAGTGCGCAAGGCGATGACCGTCGGTGGCGACCATAGTGATCGATTCGGGCTTGAGCAGCATCAACGCGCCGTTCAGCGTGTAGCGGGATTCTTCGTTGGAGATAGCAAAACTGGTGCGGGCGATCAAGCCGCGCAGCACTTGGCCGGGAATCTTTACCACGCCTGCGGTTGGAAACGCAGGGAGGCTGGGAAAATTCGATTTGGCCATGCCGACCATCTTTGTATTCGACCGGCCGCAGCGAATGCTCACCCAATGGTTATCAAGCAGTTTGATGGAAATGTCTGCATCGGGGAGGAGCTTTACGTAGTCGTGCAACTTGCGCGCAGGGATGGTGCAGGAGCCTTCTTTTTTTACCTTGACGTTACAGGATGTGCGCAGACTGAGATCGAGGTCGGTTGCGGTGAGAAATAGTTTTCCTTCGGCAGCTTCGAATAAGTAGTTCGAGAGAATCGGAATGGTTGTTTTGCGCTCGACCACGCCTTGCGTGGCGGTCAACTCTCGCAGCAATTCGGCCTTGCTGACGGTGATCTCCATGGTTCCTGTGGCTACAGCCGCTTCCACCGGCATAGACTTTATCTCCCCTGCCTGGTGCTACTTTTGGTACTTCCCTTATATCAAATACAAAACCTATAAAACCAGCAGTACTAGTAGGCCCTTCGGACAAGTGGAAAACTTTGGGAAGCGCCCTAATGTCACGGGGTTGGCTGCCAACCCTTCGTGTGAGAAATCCATCCCTGGGGCTGCGCCGGGCACACTATAAAAATCACCACTCACAAGTTTTAGCTGCCGGTTGCACAGCTTCCACATCCTGCCCACCGAGCAGGAAGAGGAAGAAGTCTCGATTCCGTGGAAAACGCGGAAATAATCACGTTTACCCGCCCAACTGCTCGGTCAGTTTATTGAGCAGCCTGTTCAAATCTTTGTCGTTCTTGCGGAGCTCTTCAATCTTCTCCACCGAATGCAAGACTGTGGTGTGATGTTTTCCGCCGAACTGGCGGCCGATTTCCGGCAGCGAAGCTTCCGTCATCTGCTTGGCCAGATACATGGCGATCTGGCGCGGGTAGACGATGGCGCGGGAATTGTCTTTGGCTTTAATTTCCACCAGGCGCAGGCCGAACTGCTCGGCCACCATTTTCTGAATGGATTCGATGGTGATCTTCCTCGCCTGCGAGTCGATGAAGTTTTTCAAGACCTGCTGCGCATAGGGAAGAGTGATCTCGGCGCCGATGAGCGAAGAGTGCGCTACCAGGCGGATGAGCGCGCCTTCGAGTTCGCGCACGTTGGAGCGGATGTTTTGCGCGACGTACATCGCGACATCGCTGGGTAGAGTCACTTTTTCCTGCTCAGCCTTCTTCTGCAGGATGGCGACTTTGGTTTCAAGATCCGGCGGTTGAATATCGGCGATGAGGCCCCACTCGAAGCGGCTGCGGAGACGGTCTTCGATCTCGGCGAGCTCTTTCGGCGGCCGGTCGCTCGCGATCACAATCTGTTTCATCGTGTCGTGCAGGGCGTTGAAGGTGTGGAAGAATTCTTCCTGCGTGCGCTCTTTGCCGGCAAGGAACTGGATGTCATCAATGAGCAGCACGTCGACGCCGCGGAACTTGTCACGGAAGCCGATCATTTTGTCGTAACGCAGCGAGTTGATCATGTCATTGGTGAACTTCTCGCTGGAGACGTAGCAGATGGCCGCCTGCGGCTGGCGGCGCTTCACTTCGTGGCCGATGGCCTGCATCAAGTGGGTCTTGCCCATGCCGACGCCGCCGTAAAGGAAGAGCGGGTTGTAGGCTTTGGACGGCCGCTCGGCGACGGCCTGGCAGGCGGCATGCGCGAACTGATTTCCGGAGCCGATCACAAACGCGTCGAAGGTGTAGCGAGGATTCAGTTGCGCCGCGCCATCCCAGTCGAAGCGTGCCTGCGAAGGAGCAGCCGCCGGCAGCGGCGCGGATAGGCCGCCGTTGTGGCGTACGGGAGTTGCAGCCGGGTCATCCTCGGGAGTGACGAACTTTACGTCGCTGAACTCGAGGCCAAGATTATCGATGGCTTCCTGGATAAGATCGGCATATTTATCGCCCGCGTGACGAAATTCGACGGTGGGAACGCGAACGAAGAGAATCCCACCGCTGGAGTGGCTGTAGCGAGTGGGTTTCAGCCAGGTGTCGTAAGAGTGCCGGTTGATCTTTTTTTCGAGCGCATCGAGAATGCGCATCCACGGATTGGGGGAGAGCGTTGTTCCAGTGACTGACATAATTTATGAAATACCCGCCGCGGCGTCCCGGCGGCTGGCTGAGGGCGCCTGTTAAAAAAGCTGTTTACCGACTAGCTGATGGAACTCTCTGTGTACTGCGGAATGCGCCTGTTGCAGTCTGCGCGGTTGTCATGGTGAAAGAGATTTTTAAACTTGAACAGTGCCGAATGGTAGCACAAATTTTTTTGGCCGCACGAAAATCTTGATCGAAAAAATTTCTGCGACTGCCTATTCAGAACCCCAAATCCCGCGCGTGTCAAGTGTCGAGGATGTAACTGCAACGCGAACGATGCATACAAGTGATCTGCTGGCATCGCGAGCCGCAGAACGAAATCAAGGATGAAGGCGCATGAGCTCGTGTGCTACATGCGCCTGTTTGGCCTGCGCTCGCGCAATTTTATCAACGATGATTCGATAAACCAGCAGTCGAGGCTTGTGACCTCACGCCGGTCTGATGCGTGAGGTCATCCTACGAATTTAATTTGCATTGAGCGTCTGGTTGTATTCGTTTCCGCCCCACGTCCAGCTCAACGTGCATGAGCCTCCGGTGCCGGGTGTAGCGTCACCCGCTCCAACGCTCGAGACTGGCTCCGGCGGCGAAACGGTGTCAGTAACGCAAGAGTTGCCGCAAATCATAGCTGAGGCAGAAAGTATCGTCGCCTGATTGCATTGCAGTGAGACGCTTCCGTCGACCACCTCGCCCTGGCCCTGACCGCTTACCTGGCAGGTAAGAGTTGGCGTACATGAAAGAGCGGCCGGGTCGATGGTCACCGCAACTGGATTGGATGGAATTCCGTTGGCCACAACGACCAACTGGCTGGCTCCGGTGGGGATGCCCGATGGAACATCGAATTCAGTGGAAACGGCGGTACTTCCGGTCGCCACCCCCATGGTGCTGTGATTGTGCGTCTTGCAATAGGTGATCGCGCCGGAGGAATTGTTGGTGATTCGCACCAGAGGATAGTTGGTCGCCATCTGCGCATCGTCGCCGTACATCGCACCTTGCGAGAGCCCGTTGAACTGGGTTCCCGAGATCGCGTTGTTCGCGCTTCCGGCGATGAGAGTGCTGGCCACCGATGTGATCTTCGGTTGCCACGCGCTCTGGTAGGTTCCGCTTGCCGTGTAAATCTGGGCGGTTGTCGAGCCATCGGTGAAAAGAACCTGGCCTGTTGGGAGGACGAGCATGCGGCCAACATAGGTGGGATCGCTGGCAGCGCGGCTGGTGGCTGGGACCGACGTCAGAGTCGTTCCATTGAACTCGTAGAAGTGGCTGCCATCTGAATAACAGGGAGATTGAGGCCCTACGTCGATGAGAACGTTGCCATCCGGCAAGATGGCGGCTGGGCCATCTTCCACGCCGTACGAACTGGGAATGGTTGGTCCCGTGGACCAGGTTCCGCTGGACAAGGTATAGACGGCAGTGCTGCTGGTTCCTCCCGCGGCGAAGACTGACCCCTCGGGGCGAAGCACGGCGGGGCCAATCTCTTCACAGGAAGTATTGACGAGCAGAACACCGGTGCTGCCCGCGCTGGACCATTTTTTGGTGCTGGGGTTGAACAGTTCAGAGTTGCGGGTGTCCCAGACATCGACGACCAGGACGTCCCCATTGGGCAAAAGTTCCCAGCCCTCTTCGGAATTCTGATCGGCTTTGCCGTTGCCCGAGCCGATGATGGTCCAGGTGAGAGTCGAAGCGTTAAGTTGAGCTTGATAGGTCTGGTTGGTGCATTCGGTTCCTGCCACACCGCAGTTTCCGATCATGAATGTGCCATTCGCGAGCACGACGCTGGCCGCATCGCCGATGTGAGTCCATCCCGAAGGCGGCGAGATCGAGGTCCAGGAATTGGTCGCGGGATTGTAAATTGCGCCGAGGTTGGTTTCCTGTTCAGCGTTGTTGTTGTATTCACCTCCAACTGTGACGACGCGACCGTCGGACAGAACTGCAGAAGCGTAATAAAGTGGCGAGTAGCCGGAAGGCATAGTCGCAAGCGTCGACCAGGTCCCGGCGATGTAGCTGCCGGTTGAGCTGGGAGTAAGTCGATACCAATTTCCCGTGGCGTAACCGGTGGTGGCCATGCCTTGAACCATGACGGTTCCGTCAGTGAGCAGAAGCGCGGTGCCGAGCGGAGCGGGAGGAGTGTTGGTAAGCGTGGTCCAAGTTTGTGCGGAAGCGGAAACGGAAACGATCAGAAGAGAAAACAACGCGAGGCTGGTAGCGATGGGGCCTGGGAGTTTCATGGGATCTTTCTCCTGCAATTTGAATTTGCGGAAGCTCAACCACTTTGGAAGGGATGAGCAGCTTGCGTTTAGCAAGCGATGGTGAAGGAGTGTAAGGCTGTTTGCGGAGGGCACAACATGAGGGCCAATTTTTTTACGCAAAACGGAAAGGATTCATTTTGCTGAGGTTGGAATAGCCGGGTGCGCCTTTGCCCTGATGCCATCGGGTCATTTATACTCATCGTTTGTCCTAAGACTGTCGAAGCGATCAGGAGCAGCTATTTTTCATGCCGAAACGTACGTTCCAACCTAACCGGCGCAAGCGAAGCAAGAAGCACGGATTCCGCGTGCGCATGAAGACCCAGGGCGGCCAGAAAGTGCTTTCGCGCCGCCGCGCCAAGGGGCGCAAGCGGGTGTCGGTCAAGCCCGGCTTTCGCGAGTAGTCTTCCGGTGCCGTTCACTTTTGGAGTCGAAAGACCCAGTTTCCCGTCGGAATACGAAGGCGTAATGGCGATTGGCACGCTGGCGAGCGCCACGGCGGCCGCTACGAAAAAGGATCGGCCTCATGCCATGCTGACCAATAAGCCGTTACGATTTCCGCGGGCTGCTCGGCTTTTACGCCACGTGGATTTTGAGCGAGTGTACAAAGAAGGAAAGCGGCATTTTTCCGCGACCATCACGGTTTTTTATTTGGCCCGGCGCGAGGGCGAAAATCTCAAAACACGGCAGAAGCCGGGAGGACTGGCCGCCCCAAACGGGCTGCGAGTGGGGTTTACGGTTGGACGCGTGCTGGGCGGCGCGGTGCAGCGGAATCGCATGAAGCGGAGGCTGCGCGAGGCGGTGCGTTTGTCGCTGCCGGCTGCTGATATTGCTGCGGATGTGGTGATCAATCCCAAGAAGGCGTTACTGGCTGCCGGTTTTGGCGATGTGTTGAATGAAGTACGGCGTGCCTTTGCGGTAATTGAACAAAAACTATCGGGGAAGCAAGCAGTCAGTTCCGGAAAAAACGGCGGGCCGGAGAAAGAGATCCGATCTTGAGGCAGTGCGCTAAATTCGTCACGCTGCAATTACTGCGAGCCTATAAGTGGGGGATCTCGCCCATGCTTCCGCCTGCCTGCCGCTATGTGCCAACCTGCTCGGAATATGCGCTGGAAGCGGTAGAGCGCTATGGCGCGCTGCGCGGCGGGTGGATGGCGGCGAGGCGTGTGTTACGTTGCCATCCATTTGCGGGCTCCGGCTACGACCCGGTGGTGCAGCCGGCGGGGCAGGATGCGGTGCGCGCGTGCAGCGGATGCGCAGAATTTGAACGGTAATCGACTTTGCCAGACTATCAAAATCCACAACAGGAACCCGGGTCCGAGAAGCGGCTGCTTCTTGTCTTTCTACTGACGTTCGTTGCGCTGATGGTATTCGAGCCGATGCTGAAGAAATATTTGCCGCAACCTCCTGCGGCTCCGGCTCAGAAGCAGACTGCTCCGCCGCAAGCCGCGCCAGCAACTGCAACTACTGCTCCCGTTCCTGCAGCGGCTGCAAAGGCCGGCAAGAAAGCCCCAGCCGTCGCGGAGAACAAACAGGCGGCGACGGAAACGGAAACGGTGATTGAGAACGGCCTCTACAAGATCACGTTTACGAATCGCGGGGCGCAGGTAAAGTCGTGGATTCTGAAAAAGTTCGATAACGATGCTCAGAATGGGCCGCTTGATCTGGTGAATGACGCGGCGGCACAAAAGTATGGCTATCCACTTTCGTTGTGGACTTACGATGCGGCGCTGAACGGAAAATTGAATTCGGCGCTTTATGTGGCCTCGAGCACGGGCGCGCTGGCCGCGCCATCCGATATTACGTTTGAGTATGCCGATCAAGATGTGACCGCGCGCAAAACATTTCATTTCGATCACAGTTACGTTGTTGGCGTGGAAGTTTCGGTGGCGTACAAGGGAGAGCAAATTTTTGCAGCACCGGCATGGCCGTCGGGATTCGGAGACCAGATCGCGCCATCCTCCTACGCCGCTGGCCGCATCGAGTATTACAACGACGCTTCCACCGAGCACACAGCGCTGTTCTTTCCAAGCTATGTGTCCCGCCTCTCGTACAAGAGCATTAGCAGCGGCAACACGGTGAAAGGCCCTTTCGAGTGGGGGGGCGCGAGCGATCAATATTTCGCTGCCCTCTTTATCCCGAGCAACCCGGCGACGGCCGCCATGGTGACGTTGCGCAATGCCTTGGAGGTGCCGAAGCAGCAGGGCTCGAACGAAAACACGAAAGTGGAACCATTGGGCGCCGCAGTGGGCGATTTACGCGGCGTAACTGATGAGCGCATGTATGTCGGCCCGAAGGAGCTGGCGGTGCTCGAGAGCGTCTCCGTCCCCACCATTCACAGCGACCACGCCGATCTCCGCGGGATCGTCGACTTCGGCTGGTGGGGCTTGCTGGCACGGCCGCTGTTCCTATGGCTCAAGTGGACTTACAGGCACATGTGGCCCAACTGGGGATGGGCGATTGTCATTCAAACCTTCATCATCGCGGCGGCACTGCTTCCCTTGCGCATCACGCAGATGAAGTCGATGCTCAAGATGCAGCGGGTCGCGCCGCAGATCAAATCCATTCAGGAAAAGTACAAGAAGTACAGCCTGCGCGATCCGCGCAAGGCGGCGATGAATGAAGAGATCAGCGGGCTTTATAAAAAGGAGGGTGTGAACCCGGCCGGCGGCTGCTTGCCGATGCTGATCCAGCTTCCGTTCCTTTATGCCTATTACCGCATGCTGGCCGTGGCAATCGATCTGCGCCATGCGCATTGGCTCTGGATCACCGATCTTTCCGCGCGCGACCCGTATTTTCTGCTGCCCATCCTGATGGTGATCAGCATGTTTGCCATGCAGCGCATGACGCCGCAGGCAGGCATGGACCCATCGCAGCAGAAGATGATGAACTGGATGATGCCGCTGTTTATGGGCTTCATATTTTTCAACCTGCAAGCCGGATTGAATCTGTATTACGCCGAGACCAACCTGATTTCGATTGCGCAGCAGGCTGTGATGAACCGTACGAAGTTGGGTAAGGAAATGCGCGAGATGATGGCAAAGCGGGCAAGAAAGAAAGAGAAATAACGATCAGCGAGTGACGAGAATTTGTTTATGGATAAAGTTGCCGCGGCAAACAAGATCAACGAATTTCTGCAGGCTGTTGTCACGCACGGCGGCCTTCACCTGAAATACCGCATCATCGTGGATCCTCCGGCGCTGAGCGAGTGGGAGCAGCCGGAGATCTATGTTGATTTCTCTGGACCCGACTCTTCGTTGTTGCTGGATCGCGGCGGCGAACTTTTGCGGGCCCTGGAGTTGCTGGCATTTGAGATTCTGCGTGTGCCTTCGGGCGAACACGAAAAGGTCATTTTCGATTGCAAGAACCAGCGTACACTGCGGCTGCAGGAGTTGCGAATGGCGGCGAACGTGGCCGCGACAAAAGTGCGGGAGACGGGCACGCCTTATCACTTCGCTCCCATGTCATCGCGGGAGAGGCGTATGGTGCACCTTGCGCTGCGCGATGAAACTGACCTGAAGACCGAGAGCGACGGCGAGGGACGTGATCGCTGCGTTGTATTGTACCCGGCGGATTATAGACTCCGTCCAAGCCGGGGCGGCGCACGGTGCCGTGATTCCTGGCTGGGCTACGCGGACAAGAGTGTCCGCGCCACACATGTCCACGCCATGATCTCCCTTCGGCAATTATGAGTTGCGCGATCTGCGAAATTCGTAAAGAAAAACGCTTCTGTCCCGCGGTGCACGGTCGCATTTGCGCGCAGTGTTGCGGCGAGCAGCGGGAAGTCACGCTCGATTGCCCCAGCGATTGCCCGTATTTGCTGCAGGCGCGCGAACATGAAAAACCGCGTCCGGCGGAGCAATTCGATGCGGCGGCGTTGTTTCTGCAGGTGGAAGTTTCCGAGCAGTTTACCTATGAGCGTGAACATCTTCTGATGGGATTGAGTTACGCCCTGGTGAAAGCGGCGCAGGCCGACCGCGGCCTGAACGATCAGGACTTCATCTCTGCGCTTACGGCCATGTGTACGAGTTACGAGCGGCTGGTGAACTCGGGATTGCATTACGAGCAGCCTCTGACCAGCCGCGCGCAACATGCGGTTGCCGCGCAAGTAGAAGAGATGGTGAAGCAGTATCGCGAGGCGGAGCAGAAGCACGCCGGTTATTCGAATTTGAAAGATGTTGACGTACTGCGGGGGTTGGTGTTTCTGATGCGGCTGGCGCACGGCCGTACATCAGGACGTCCGAAGTCGCGCGCCTTCATCGATTTTCTGCGGGCGCAGTTTCCGGAGAAGGAATCGTCCGTAATTGCGGCGAATGATGCCGGCAGCCGGATTATTGTGCCGTAGGCCGGCGAGGGACTTCCTACTTCAGGCCTTCCACCAGATACAAATCTGCCAGATTGCGGTGGTAACCGAAGACGCAGGACTTCGCGTCAGGGGTGATCAGAATGGGGCCGATATTTTCGACGCCGGCCGGATCGATGGGCATGAGGTCCTTCCATAGCGTGCGGCGTCCGGTATGCACGTCGACGCGATAGACGTGAGCAGGCAGGTCGCCGGGCTGATAAACGTAGAGTGAGCCGGCGTCGGCGCTCCAGGTGATGGGCTGCTCACTCGGATTCACACCCGGAATCAACTGCGGATCGCCGCCATTCACCGGGTAGAGATAGGCGCGCTGGTCAGGCCCGATCGCAGCGACAGTCTGCGAGTCGGGAGCAATCTGAAACGAAGTTCCGTTCACACCTTCGGGAGAGATTGCGTGGCTCTTGCCGGAAGCCAGCTCATAAACATAAAGGCGCTCGCCTTTGCCGGGCTCGTCGCCAGAAAGCAAAATTCGCTTCCCATCCGGGAACCAGCGCGCCCAGTTGTGATTGATATTGTCGTGGGTCAGGTCGCGCGCCTGTCCTGCGCCAGTGGGCAGCAGCTTGAATTGCGCTGGCTGGGATTGGGTTGCCATAATTGCCCATTTGCCATCGGGCGACAGGGAGACGGCACCTCCCTTGCCCAAAAGGACGGCAGGTGAGCCATCGGTGCCGCGCAAATAAACCGCGTAGGTGAAACCGCTCGATTTGGAATAGTCCAGAGCCCCACCCCCGCCTTCCTCATCAAAAAGCAGCGTCTTGCCATCTGCCGAGAGATCGGAAGGATAGGTGTAGTCAAGCCAGGAAAGCTCGCGCTGCTTGCCATCGGCACTGAAGCCAACCACTTCACGCCGCCAACTGGCGCGCACCAGCAGCACGCGGCCATCTTTGGCAATGTCATAGAGCATAAGCGCTCCTGGCAGGCGAGCGATGGTCCGCAATTTTCCGTCAAGCGTCGCAGCCAAAAGCGTCCGGTCGGTTCCGGAGTCGCTGGCCGTGAACCAGATTTCTTTGCCATCGCGAGACCAGGCCAGGCCCTGAATGGTGAACCACTGCGCGGAGAGGACCGTCTTCTTGCCGTTCATATCGACGATGGCCAGCGTGCCGCTGTCGTCTCCCTGAATGGGGTGGTCAGCGAAAGCAATGTAGTCGCCTTTGGGGGAAACGCGCGGGTGACCGATCCATCCGCCGGTTTCATAAAGCGATTTCCCGATGGGATATTCCAGGCGGTTCATGCCACCGTAGTCGCGTACCACGGCAAAGTTGGTGCCGTCAGGAGACCAATCCGCCCACTGGACGTTATCCAGCACCTCGCGTGGCGCTCCGCCGGCCAGGGGCGCTCGTGCCAGGGTTCCCATCGTGACCCAGGGCCCCACGGCTTTGCTGTTGAGCAAGACGGCCATCTCGGCCGTCGAAGAGATCGACATGAGCTGAGTGTGGCTGAGGCCTAGCGAGCGGGACTCGGGAGCCTCGGGGCGCGCGGTGAATACGTCGGAAGGATTGCCCTGCCAGGCTGCACTGTAGAGAATGGTTTGCCCGTCAGGCGCGAAGCGAGCGGCGCGAATGCTGCCGCGGCGGAAGGTGAGCTGGCGGTACAGCGGGGGCTCGACCGGACCGGAAGCGAAGAACACCTTCCCGGCAAAAAGGCCCGCCGCGGCCGCAATCAAAAGCCCAAGGGCGAACACAAGGGCTAAGGCAGGTTTTCTGCGGGATATCGGGGGCGTCGTAGCCGCCGCCACTTGCACGGAAGACGACGAAGGCTGCACCGGCTCGGTGATAACGGATGTGCGCGAGGAATCGAGCGAGCGCTTAAGCCGCTTCAGGTCGGCGCGTAGCTCAGCGGCAGTCTGGCAGCGCATGTCGCGATCTTTTTCGAGCAACTTGTTGATGATCTCTTCGAGTTTCGGCGGGAGCTCGGGGTTGAGGCGCTGTACCGCTGTCGGATGGCGATTAAGAATTGCCTCGGTGATCACTGCGGAAGTTTCGCCGCGAAACGGGACGGTTCCCGTCGCCATTTCGTAGAGCACCACGCCGAAGGAGAAGAGATCGGTGCGGCCATCGAGTTCTTTCCCGCGCAACTGCTCCGGCGACATATAAGCCACGGTCCCGACCGCAGTGCCGGGGCTGGTGAGATCGAGATTGGTAACCTCGGCGAGAGTTTGCGAGTCCCCGCTGGTGGGGCGGGCGGCGCGGGAAATTTTGGCTAGGCCAAAGTCGAGAATTTTCGCGGTTCCGCGGTCGGTAATAAAAATATTCGCGGGCTTGATGTCCCGATGC
Organism: uncultured Acidobacteriaceae bacterium; assembly: GCA_963734675.1. GTDB lineage: Bacteria > Acidobacteriota > Terriglobia > Terriglobales > Acidobacteriaceae > Sulfotelmatobacter. The sequence goes on along the minus strand of CAVTHZ010000013.1, from coordinate 121,089 downwards.
ACGATGCCCTTGGTGTGGGCAGCCTCCAAAGCCTCCGCGACTTCGATCGCAATGGTGAGCAGGCGATCGAGTTCCATCGGCCTGCCCTGGATGATGTGCTTCAGGGTCTGGCCGGAGAGACACTCCATCACGATGAAAAGCTGTCCGTCGTGCTGGCCGATTTCGTGGATCGTACAAATGTTGGGATGATTCAACGACGAGGCTGCGCGCGCCTCGCGACGAAAACGTTCGAGCGCCTGAGAATCCTGAGAGGAATCGTCCGGCAGAAACTTGAGGGCCACGAAGCGGCCCAGACTGGTATCTTCGGCCTTATAGACAACACCCATGCCGCCGCCGCCAAGCAGTTCTATGACACGGTAATGTGAGACGGTCTGGCCGATCATGGGTAGAGCGTTGGAGGTTCGCGGTCCGCACAAACCGCAAGCGCAGCAATGTTAGGTGGAATGAGGCTTGTAGTCAATGCCGGAGTAGGCGCCGTTCAGCGCCAGGAAACCTAACCCGCCTTTTTGGCCTTCTCCACATCTTGCAGCAAATCGGAGGCTTGCCAGTCGGCGCCGTGATACCACCTGAAAATTTTTCCGTCGGGAGCGATTACGGCAGTGCTTAGCGAGTGGGTGATCAGTCCGCCTTCTTCCTTGTAGGTGAGAGCGAAGTAGTCGGCGAATTTTGGCAGTTCGGATTGCGGAATGGCGGTGAACTCCCAGTGGCGGAAGAGTGCGGGATCTTTGCTGCCGGTGCAATCAAAGCCATAGGCGCGCAGAATTTTGGGCGTGTCATGCGCGGGATCGAAGCTAATGCTTAGCAGGTGAGTCTTGCCGTAGCGCGCGGGATCGGCGATGAGCTGGCGGTTGATGGATGCGAACTCATGGCTGACGCGCGGGCAGTAGTCAGGGAACGGGCAGCGCGTGTAGATGAGAGTGAGCAGCAGAGTCTGGCCGCGATACTGGCGCAACGAGATATTTCTCCCGCTCTGGTTGACGAGGTGGAAGTCCGGAACATCGTCGCCGGGCTGCGGAATGTGGATGCTGGAGGTGGGTTGGCCGGCGGGAGGCTGCGAGTGCCCGGTGACTTTGACGTTCTCGAGCCAGTATTCGCCTTTATCGAGAACTACATCGGCTGTGATCGAGTCGCCGGGTTGGAGATCATTGATTTGGCTGGGCGGCTTGAACGAGTAGGGCATGACCATGGGTGCCATGAAGCCGGGGATATCTTCGTTTTCAATATTGGCCGTGCCGATGTTTTTATCGACAGTCATAATCTTGCCTTTGAAGGCGTAGCGCTTGGAACTTTGGGTGCTTGTGGCTTGCTGCGATTTTTCGCGGTTGCAGGCTGGGAAGGCTAACAGAGCGCCGAGGATGAGACTGATTTGTAGTTTTCTGGACATGGGTTAATTCCGCTTTCTTGTTACTTGTTTATTCCAACACAGAAAGCACAGAGTGGGCACGGCGGGATCTTGCCCGGCTTTATGGCGGGATTTTGGCGGGTCCACCTCGCTCCATAGTTTTCGCAGAAACATTCTCAATAGTTGAATCTGTAGCGGAACTCTCCGTAGATCTGTCGCGGGTCGTTCCAGTGGAAGCCTCCGAAAGTGAGGCTGTTGTCGAGCTGCACGCGGCGGTTGGCTACGTTCAGGGCGTCGACGGAGATGGTGTATCTCTCGGCGAAGGTTTTGCCTAGAGCTAAATCGACCGTGGTGTGGCCGGGGAGATAGTCGCCGGGGTACTGCACACCAGGAAGGCCGTTAGTGAATCCCGAGCCATAGTACACGTTCGTTGAGGCATAGGTGTGCCACGGCAGAGTTGTGTTGAAGCCGATGTTCAAGGTGTTTCGTTGATCGTGATCTACAGGCGACAAACCTGGAGGAATGTCGAGTCCGCAAGCGGGCGTGACCGGGCTGGGGCAGATGAGGCCGCCGGTGATTGGAGAAGTTGCTTGCGCGATTTGATTGGCATAAGCGAGGTGGAATTGTCCGTGATGCCAGACCTGTGGGGAACGCAGCGTGAGTTCCCAGCCCTGGATCTGAGCGTAGTTCCATGTGATGGGCCAGAAGATATTGGACTCGCCGATGTTGTTGTGGTCGAGCCAATTTTCGGCGCGAGTTTCGAAGTTGTCGGCGCTGAGGGTCCAGCCCTGGATTGGGATGGTGACGCCAAATTGCCATTCGATATCGCGCTCGCCGCGCAAAGGGGAGAACGCGAAACCCTGGCCGCTGGCCAGAGTTTGAAGTTGGCTGGTTGCGGTGGAGAGCGGCGGCGCCTGATAGAAGTAGCCGTAGAAGCCGTGGAAAACCCAGTTCAGGCGCGGAATTCGGATGGCTGCGCCGAGACGTGGATCGGTTGCATGCTCGGAGACGGTGGAACTGAATTCGGTTTCGCGCAGGCCGGCGATGAACGTCAGCCACGGCGTGACCTTGAATTTGTCGTTGATGAAAAATGCGGCGACTCCGCCGTTAACGCCAATGGATGAAGGCGGAACGTTGGGAGTGCCATCGGTGTATTGGTTCAAGAAATAGTTGTTCTGGTGCTGGCCGAATCCGTAGGTGCCTGCCTGCACATCGTTCTTCCAGAAGGTGGCGTTGAAGGCTACCTGCGCGCCCGCATAACTGGCGTTCTGGTTCACGGTTGAGATGACCGGAAAATCGTTCGGCCCACCTTTATAGTCGGCGCCGTTGTAGTGATAAAAGGGAGAGACCGTCAGCAGTTCGTGGGGATTGAATGTGTGCACCCATGAAAAAGTGACATAACCATCGGGCTCGCGCTCGGCATCACGCAGGCCGAAGCTGGGGTAGTTGGCGTTTGTGATCGAGTTGGGATTGGGATCGATGGGAATCTGATAGTAATCCTGCCGCAGGGAGCCGACGATGCGGAGTTGATTCTTGGGATCGGGATTGAAGATGAAGGACGTGAAACCGCCGTAGCCGTTATCGGCGTCGTGAACCACCTGCGGAATTGGAGTTTGCAGGCCGTAGTTACTGCGGTTGCCGTTCAGGCTGGCGTAGTAGGCGAAGCGCTCCGTGTGTCCGCCGCAGCTGATCTGATCGTTGGTTTGATAGAGATTCCCCGCGCTGATCACGAGATCGCACTCGCGATCGCGCTCGAAGCCGGTGCGGGGCTCGACATTGAAGATGCCGTAAGTGCGGTCGCCGTAATCGGCATCGTAGCTGCCGCGTTGCACTTCCATGTAGTCGATATCTTTGGGATCGATCTGCGGGCCGAGATTGGTGGCGATATTTGTGTTGGGAATAGGCACGCCATCGATCAGCCACTCGACTTGATGGCCGCCGCGCATGTGCAGCATGTCATGGGTGACGTAGGCTGCCGGGGACATAGTCGGTAATCATCTCCATGCCGTTGGTGCGGTCCGCGCCGGGCGTTTCCTGAATGTCTTCGCGATCGATCATCGTTGTCGGAGTGACGCTTTGCGTCGTCACTTCATCCGGAGTCTCTGAGACGGAAACACTTTCTCTGGTACCTGCGATCGCGAGTGGGAAATGGAGAACCGGACTGGTATCGGAATGAACTGTTATCTGCTGCCGGGCTTGTTGAAATCCCTGCTGCGTGACCGTAACGGTGTAGTTGCCGATGGGCACGGAAGTGAATTCAAATTCTCCGTTGCTGTTGGAGTCCTGGGATTGCGTCCAATCGGAAGTTTGCGATTTCAAGACGACGTGAGCGGACTGAATCGGGCGATGCTGTGGATCGTGGACGATTCCGCGAATCGAGCCGAAGATGGTGGCGAAGGCGATGGCGCTGAGAAAAACGATGACCGGAAGCGCTTTGATAGCTTGCCGCATAGGAATGTCTCCATGAAGTGCCGCGATTGCAGCGCCAGCGAACACGGTTTCCCCGGCTAGGGCGAAACTTATCGACTGCCCGCCACAGACGCCTCTGGTTGGATTCGGGACTTGCTTAGATCGACGAGTTCCAGGAGACGGGAGGACCGCGGGAAGAATGAACTCCGCTGAAAGCAGTTGCTGGACCGGCAGTCCGGCAGCCGGGGGATTGCAGGCTCAAAGCAGGTAACGAGGAAAAGGTTCGGGTGGGCTGCGCTTGCGCCCACTGCGTGCTGGTCACGGCGCGGCAGCAATCGCTACTGCAACGACACGTGTCGCGGACAATCGGCTGAGAGGGATTTTCGCTGCCGGCCTCATGACAATGATGCGGACCTTTGCGCATGCAGCAGGCATGCGGCGGAGTCTGCGGTAAGCGCCTGCGCGAGCGGAACCACAGTCCCGAACAGCGCGAAGAGCAGCAGCGATGTGGCGATCAGACGGCGCATGTAAGTAATGACCGTTTCGAACCCCAAGTTCGCACCAGCATAGGTTAAAGATGCGGTCGAGTGCAACTATGGGCGTCCCGGTTTTACTTCAAGGTGACGATCATGAATATCTGGGACAGTGAGAATCACAGGGTTCGGATTTCTTCGTCGCAGCTTGAGTTGCATCCCAACCGACGTACGCTTGCCATGGAGATATGGATTTAGGGTAGGAATGTTTTTGAAGGATGGCCAGCGGCTAATGCATGAGGACGTATTTGCCGCCGTCAGTGCAGGCGATTACCAGATTCATCAAGACGAACAGGAGATCGTAGTGCCAGCCGGAGCCTCTTTGACCCCAGAAGCCGGTATGCCAGGCGAAGGCTTTTTTTGCGATCGCTCCGAACATGATGAGGATGAGGCCGATGGCGGCGAGTTGGGTGAGCACCCCGGCAGCGACGCCAAGGCCTCCGGCAACTTCGGCGACTCCCAGGAAGATGGTGAAGCTTTTGCTCATCCCGATGTCCTTGGCTCGCTCGGCAGCGTTTTTCACGTGGCTGGAGCCGCTGGTGACAAAGACCAGGCCGACCATGAGGCGCATGAGCAGCAGGGCGAGATCGGTGAAGCTTGCGAGTTGAGGGAACATGGCGGCTACCTTGGATGATGGCTGACTAATCGTGGTTGGTAATGGTGCGCGCTTCAGGCCACGGAGAAACCGTTGGCCATCACGCCTTGCCGTGAATCTTGGCCCACCACCAGCGCACGCCGACAAATAGAAAACGCCAGTCACTGAAGAATTCAGGCGGCTTGCCTTCGAAGGCGTGGCCGATGAATTGAAAGACCCATCCGGTGACGAAGAGTGCGAGCGCGTATAGCCAGAGTTTATGAATGAAAATGCTTGAAAGGAAGACGATGAGCGAAAGCAGAATTATTGGGATGCCCAGGGTGTGGCAGGCTCGATTGATGGGATGCTGATGGCTGGTAGCGTATTGCGAAATCCATTGCGAGCTGGTGCGATGGCGTAGCATGGTGACTCGATGATAACCGCAGACTTCTTCCGACAGGAAGACCCTTGAATGGGATCAGAATATCGAGGCAGCGCGCGCAGAAAACTTCGGGCTGATAGCCGCTTTTCCTCAGGGTTCCACAGGGAAGTACTAGCGTCCACAGTTTCTGCACAAGGTGGAAATCTTTTTGTGTTGCGGGACGCAACAAGGTGCGGCAGAGTGGGTTCACCGAAAACGTTGGACCTTCTGAGCGAAGCCGAACGATGATTGCGGTGAAGCCAGCGGCAGACCGGTAATTCTCGAGGGTGAATTGCCGGGGGAAATCGGAAACGCGCGAGCGTCTGGTTGCCCGGGCATTGCGGCCTCCTCCACTTTCTGCGTGAGCGGGAAGGGCTGCTGGTGAGCGCAGAAGTTGCGGTGGTGATTCATGGAACCGCTACCGCAATGGTGCCGGTAAAAGTGGCGCACTCGTGGGCGCGAGCTGACGAGAGTGCTGTCGGACTGGCATAGTCGTCCTGCCGCCCTAAGCGGTGGAAAGGTAGCTTAAAAGGTCTACGAAACGATGCGGCTCGGGGTGGCTGGCCCCGGGCCGCATGTGTTTTTTGGACTTGACTTCCGGATTCTCCTTTTGTTCTCCTACGCATTACGGTCTCCGGCCGCGCTTCATCACACAACTCTCGAAGAAAAGTCCTGCAATCCGATGGTGTTTTCCCAAGGCTTCGCTTTCACGACGCGGATAGGTTTAACTTCGGGATTGCAACTTGAGTTTCGAGAGAAACCCATTACGAGTTGCTACTACTGATTGCAACATTAGCTCTCTTTCAGCGAGCGCAAAGTTTCAGTTTTTGGTTCGCTCCGGTGGATTTTTGGCGGACGGTCGACCTTGCAGGGTCATCGCTGGGCCACGGTAGCGTTGGGTGCTGTTTCCCGCCGCGACTCACAGATTTTTTCCGTTTTACACAGCATTTTGTACGGGGTTAGTGAAAGTTGATTGTTGCTCGCGGCGTGATCGAACGTATGATTGGTCGGCCCGGTCAAGATTCGGAGCGGGGAAAGGCAACCAGCGATCATTATATGGAGAAATACGGACTGCCAACGTTTGAGGATCTACGCCCGGACTTCCTGAAGGCACCGCTCGACCTCTGGGTACCAAGCGGCTGGGCTGATCACCAGGTTGGTTGGTTTGTGAGCCTCATTAAGGCATCGCTGAAATCGGAATTGTTGGGCTACCTGCCGCTGTGCGCACAGCGGGACTGTAAGAGCTGTTCGTCATGCCTGTGGAGGGTCGCAGGGGCGAGGACTAAAAGCTTTTTTGAAAAAGAGAGCCGAGTAGTTATAGCCGCCTTCGAACTGGGTCAGATTGATGAACGCAGAGTACTCTACTTTCCGCCCGTTGTCGAGCGTCTGATCGAACAACAGAAACACCGGAGAAGTAAGTCGAGCAAGTCGAAGTCCGTTGCAAGTGGAGATTTGTTTCCAGAGACCTGCGCGAGTTTCCCACAGAGAGGGCCGTGCTCTTCTCCTTCTACTTCTCCTTCTGATGTTGTTTCTGCAGTACAAAAACCAACAATGAACAATCAGAAAGGAGAAGTCTTGCTTACTGAACAGCCATACAAATATTCCAAGCGGGTCATTCATGTTCTAGGGCTCCCGGCGACAGGCCGTAACCTCGAGACGATTGAGCTCGCTATAAAAGCCGAGGCGGTCTATGCCGGACTGTCAGACCAGGAGGCGTCGGAGCACATCACAGCTGCAGCGCTTAGCGACAGGCAGGCCGGTCGACCGATCGATAAATTCTATTTTGAGGATACGAAGTGGAGGAATGGAAATGGAGGAACCGGGAAAGCTGGTGCGGCGGCTGAACGATCTCAGCGTAGCAAACGGAATATCCTTGACGGCTTCGCAGCAAGCGCTCGCCGTCGAAATGCACTTGACGGCACTGAACGCTAAGAGCGAACAGGACAGCGAGCTGATCGCGGAGTTCGACCGAGTTTTTTCCGCCGAGCCTCCCGACGCGGTTCGCTGGGCTTTTCGGATTTGGCGCCAAGAATCCCCTTTTTTCCCGACTATTTCTGATATCGCCGCACTCGTTCGGTCTTGGCACAAAACTATACAGGAAAGCCAGGAGAATGAGCGGCGGTTGCAGGAGAAGCTACGAACGGAGGCCGCGAGGGCGCGCGGCGAGTTGGTGGAGTTTTCGGACCTAAAAGACCTGTTGCGGAAGGCAGCGGCGGGTGCCAATAGGCCAGTTCCGCGCATCGACGACCTGGCGAAGCCTATGAGCGCGGCCGGGCCAGAACGCTCGTCTTCCACCCCCGAGCTGAGTTCGGAACGAAGGGCGGAGCTGAGGAGACGGCTCGATGAGGAGCTCGTAAGGCGAGGGAGGAACAGATAAAGACATGTCCACCGTTGAGCGCATATCTGCTGTTCCAGGGAGCGAAAGAGTCGAGCGCTCGCTGCTCGGCGCCTTTCTGCAGGATAAGCTCGCTTACGATCAAGCCGCCGAGCATCTCCGTGCAGAGGACTTCTTGTTGGATTCGCATCGCCGGATCTACTCAAGAATGGTCGACCTCGCCGAGTCCTCCAAGCCCATAAACCCGCTGTCCGTTATCGAGGAGCTGGACCGCAACAAGGAGCTGAAGGCGGTCGGTGACGTTGGATACGTAGCGGAGCTCCAGACGGGCGTAGTATTCGATCCTCAGAGCATCGAGCACTATGTAAAGATTGTGCGCGATAAGTCGTTGCTGCGCGGTCTCATTCATATCTCCAACACCACCATCGTTCGGGCGTCCGACCAATCCGATCCAGCCGAAGAGGTTCTCGGTGACACCGAGGCGGCGATCTTCCAGCTTTCGGAGAAGCGCATTGGGCGCGGCTTCATGGGCGTGCAGGAGATCGTGCGCGAGTCGTTCGGGTCGGTCGACGCTTTGTTGCAGCGCGGGCAGCGGATTACTGGATTAGCTACGCACTATACCGATCTCGATGAGATGACGAGCGGGCTACAGCGGTCCGATCTGGTGATCATTGCGGCACGGCCTTCGATGGGCAAGACGGCGTTTGCGATGAACATCGCTGAGAACGCGGCGGTGGAAGATCAGCAGGTGGTGGGAGTTTTTTCGCTGGAAATGTCGCGCGAGGCTTTGTTGCAGCGCTTGCTTTGCTCGCAGGCGAGGGTGGATGCGCACAAGTTGCGGACGGGATCGCTGTGGCAGGATGACACGCGAAAAGTTGTGCGGGCCATGGAGCAGTTGGCGCACGCTCCGATTTTTATCGACGACACGCCGGGAATTTCTTTGAGCGAGATGCGGGCCAAGGCGCGGCGGTTGAAGCAGTCTCAGGGCAAGCTGGATTTGCTGATTGTCGACTACTTGCAGCTGATGTCGGGTGGCAGCAAGCGGTACGAGAATCGGACGCAGGAAGTGTCGGCGATCTCGCGCGGGTTGAAGGCGATTGCCAAGGAACTGAGCGTGCCGGTGGTGGCGCTTTCGCAGTTGAGCCGCGCGCCGGAGAGCCGCAGCGGGGATCATCGTCCGCAGCTGGCGGATTTGCGCGAGTCGGGGTCGATCGAGCAGGACGCCGACCTGGTTATGTTCATCTTCCGCGAAGAAATCTACAAGCAGGACGATCCGGACTTGCAGGGGCGAGCGGAGATCATTATTGCCAAGCAGCGCAATGGGCCGATCGGGCGGTTAAATTTGGCTTTCCTGAAGAATTGCACCCGGTTTGAGACGTTGGTGGAAGGCGGAATCGCGCCGGAAGAATAATTGCTGATTCACCAGGAATTGTTACAGGAATCGCTGTAGCCTTAGTCCGGTAAATACCTTAAGAGACGCGGGTTGTGGTTTTCCTCGTATCTGTGGAAAGCTTGTGGAATTGCTGACCGGCGGACATTATCTTTGGGAGGGTGGCAGTGATGGCGGTCAGTGGCCAATGTTTTTTCGGCTTCTAACGTTCTGAATAGTAATCAGTTAGACAATTCACTTCCCATTAACATAATTTTGGGCTGATATCACAGGCTTTTTCCCAATTTAGAGATTTGCACATTTCGGGTTTGAAACGGGTAGGTCGGTGGAGCGGCTGACGCCCCGTCGGAGGTAGAAGAGGCGGTGCTCCCCTCCAAGAACCCGTAGCGCTGCTTCCCCGGACGCGGACGGCTCGGTGGGGAATCTGGGGACGGGCTATGATAAGCAGGCTCATCAAGTAATCTAGACTTCCGATTGGAACATTCCGATAATCGTTTTGACAGGCAGAGATGCTAGCCCCGAGTGGAAGCCACGCTCGGAGTTTTGCTTTTGCCGGGACTCTTCAGTGCTGAGAAGCAGGTTCCTCCACTCGCCGTCGCTAGCGCTCCGGGCTTCGGTCGGAATGACGGCGGGTGCTGCTCACCATTCTTTTTAGTCGCTGTCTTCCCCGACCTTCAGCACCGCCAGGAACGCTTCCTGCGGAATATCGACGCGGCCGATCCGCTTCATCCGCTTCTTGCCTTCCTTTTGCTTTTCGAGCAGCTTGCGTTTGCGGGTGATGTCGCCGCCGTAGCATTTGGCCAGGACGTTTTTGCGCATGGCAGAGACGGTTTCGCGGGCTATGATTTTTGCGCCGATCGAGGCCTGGATCGGGACCTCGAACATTTGCCGGGGGATGAGCTGGCGCATTTTGCTGACCAGGGCTTTGCCGCGCTCGTAGGCGAAGTCGCGGTGAACGATGACCGAGAGCGCGTCGACGGGATCGCCGGCTACCAGAATATCCAGCTTGACCATGGGTGACTCCCAATAGCCGGCCAGGTGATAGTCGAGCGAGGCGTACCCGCGTGAGACCGACTTTAGGCGGTCGTAGAAATCCAGGACGATTTCGTTTAACGGTAACTCGTAGTGAAGCATTACGCGCGAGGAGCTGACGTACTCGAAGGTTTTCTGCTTGCCTCGTTTTTCTTCCACCAGCTTCAGAATTCCTCCAACGTATTCTTCGCCGGTGAGGATGGTCGCTAGAATTACCGGCTCGTCTACTTTGGCGATTTCGCTTGGGTCGGGCCAGCGCGAAGGATTATCGACTTCGATTAACTCGCCATCGGTTTTTGTGATTTTGTAGCGCACGCCAGGCGCCGTGGTGATCAGTTCGAGAGCGAATTCGCGCTCGAGGCGCTCCTGAATGATCTCCATGTGCAGCAGGCCGAGAAAGCCGCAGCGGAAGCCGAAGCCGAGGGCGACGGAGCTTTCCGGTTCGAAAAAGAAGGACGAATCGTTGAGGCGCAGTTTTTCGAGGGCTTCGCGCAGGCGGGTGTGCTCGTGCGAATCGACGGTGTAGAGGCCGGCGAAGACCATGGGCTTGATTTCTTCGAAGCCGGGGAGGGCTTCGAATGCGGGATTAGCCTCATCGGTGATGGTGTCGCCGATTTTTGTGTCAGCTACGTTTTTGATGTTGGCGATCAGGAAGCCCGCTTCACCGGCTTTTAATTCGTTTACCTCGACAGGCTTCGGAGTCAGAACACCGAGACCTTCAACATCGAGCACGCGATTGTTCCACCAGAGGCGAATCTTCTGGCCCTTGCGCAGGGTGCCTTGGAAAACACGCGTGAGCACAATGACGCCGCGGTAGGCGTCAAACCAGGAGTCGAAGATCAGCGCCTGGAGCCGGTTCTCGGGGTTTCCTTTCGGCGGCGGGACACGCTTCACGATGGCTTCCAGAACGTCGGGCACGCCCTGGCCGGTTTTTGCGCTGATCAGAACGGCGTCGGTGGTGTCGAGGCCGACGGCGCTTTCGATCATTTCTTTGGTGCGCGGAATGTCGGCGCTTTGCAGATCGATCTTGTTGATGACAGGAATGATTTCGAGACCGTTGTTGATGGCGAGATAAGCGTTGGCCAGGGTTTGCGCTTCGACTCCCTGCGAGGCATCGACCACCAGCAGCGCGCCTTCGCAGGAGGCCAGCGCGCGCGAAACTTCGTAGGAAAAATCCACGTGCCCGGGCGTGTCGATCAGGTTGAGCTGGTAGGTTTCGCCATCCTGCGCCGTGTAAGCCATTCGGACCGCGTGGGCTTTGATAGTGATGCCGCGTTCGCGCTCCAGGTCCATGGAGTCGAGGACCTGCTCCTGCATCTCGCGCGCGGTCAGGGAGCCGGTAAGCTCCAGCAACCGGTCGGCCAGGGTGGATTTGCCGTGGTCGATGTGCGCGATGATGGCGAAATTGCGGATGTGGGAGGCGTCCATGGAATGAGGCTAAGTTCGATTCTAACAGGCAATATTTCTTTCCCGTGCCGGGGTCGTATGCAGAAGAAAATGCGACAGATGCCCATGACTCCGGTGACCTGAAGACACAAGGCTTTACTGCCGCTTGCGCGATACTGTGTTCGGGCGAATTGACGGCACACGGTTGTGATAACGCCTGATTGCGTCACCGACTAATCATTTGGGCGAAATCTTGGCTTTGCTGGCCGCTCGCAGGCTCACCCATATCATGAACAGGCTAATTGGCAGTCCTATAAGCGCCTGTATTGGTAATTCTCCGCGAGCGATTTCGATCATTCCAAAGAGCACTCCAAATATGTAGATCATTGCCCCGCGAACCAGCCGACGACGCAAATATTTCGGGTCTCGCTCCATTCGCTCGGCAGAGCGGAAGAGCCGCCACATCAGCCAGCCCATCACTCCCGTGGCGGCCAGTACGCCGATAATGACGGTCGCGATCGCCGCCGAAGTTGACATATCGACGCTTTCGGAAACATCTGATTTTTATCACATAAGCGGTTGATTCGCAGCAACACCCTCAGTTGGCAATAAATCGTGATCACTCTCAAAATCTCCACAATCGCAGCCCCTCTGTAGTCCGACAGGAGAACTTGCCCGAGGCAGTCCATGTTTATGCTACTGCTAAACGGGGCATTAACTGCCAAGGGAGCAGCATTGGCTTTCCGGTACAATTTCTGCGCTTCAATTCTTTCCAAGGTGACTCCCATGCCGAAGCAATTTCTGACAGCGGCTGTTCTGCTCGTCTCCGGTTTTGCGCTATCGCAAACTCTGTCTCCACGGGTGAAGGAGTTCGTTAAGGTCGACGCTCCGGTCGTTGCGCTTACTCACGTACGCGTGATCGATGGCACCGGCGCTGATGCGCGTGAAGATCAGACCGTCATTCTCAGTCAGGGAAAGATCGAATCTGTCTCTGACGCGGCGTCGGCCAGCGTTCCGAAAGATGCGCAGGTGCTCGATCTTCGAGGGTACAGCGTGATTCCCGGCCTCGTGGGCATGCACGATCACATGTTCTATCCCATGGGCAACGGCATCTTCGGAGAGATGGCTTACAGCTTTCCGCGGCTATATCTGGCCGGCGGCGTAACCACAATTCGGACTACGGGAGCGCTCGAGCCTTATACCGATCTCGAATTGAAGAAAGAAATCGACGCAGGACAGACCCCGGGGCCGAAGATTCACGTGACTGGGCCTTACCTCGAAGGCAAGGGATCATGGGCGCTGCAGATGCACCAGCTCACCGGTCCGGAGGACGCCACGCGCACGGTGAATTACTGGCTGGACGAGGGCGTCGACAGTTTCAAGGCCTACATGTTCATCACGCCGGACGAGCTTGGGGCGGCAGTGACGGCCGCGCACAAACGCGGCGCGAAGGTTACCGGGCACCTTTGCTCCATCGGCTTCACGCAGGCGGCAGACATTGGGATCGACGATTTGGAGCACGGTTTGTTCGTCGATACCGAGTTCCTTCCCGGACACAAGCCCGGCGTTTGCGATGAGAAGCCGGATAATGTCGTCCGCATGAACACGCTCGATATCCAGAACGGCCCCGTGCACGACATGATCGTCGATCTGGTGAAGCATCATGTAGCGGTAACTTCCACGCTGCCGGTGTTTGAAATGCTCGTGCCGGGTCGGCCCGAGATTCAGCCGCGCGTGCTGGACTCGCTTTCGGTCGAGGCCCGGGCTGCATTTCCCGCGAACAAAGTTCGAGTGGCCGACGAAGCACGGAATAAAAAGATGTACGGGAGCGATACATCGCCGTGGGTCGCGGCCTTCAAAAAGGAAATGGAGTTCGAGCGTGCTTTTGCGCAAGCCGGAGGTTTGCTGTTAGCGGGGCTCGATCCCACCGGGATCGGCGGTGTGATCGCGGGCTTCGGCGATCAGCGCGAGGTCGAACTGCTGGTGGAGGCCGGGTTCACTCCAGTGGAAGCGATTCACATTGCAACGTTCAACGGAGCTCAATATCTTGGCGACGATGCAAAGATCGGAACGATTGCGTCCGGCAAGCAGGCCGATCTGGTGGTGATCAAGGGCGATCCGTCGAAGAATATTGCGGACATCGAGAATGTCGAGACTGTTTTCAAGGATGGAGTCGGGTACGATTCGGCGAAGCTGATTGAATCTGTGCGAGGAGTGGTAGGTAGCCGGTGAATTCAGTGGTCAGCTGCCAGTGGATCAGAGAGTCAAATCTCATGCTCGTCTCTTGTAGCCACGACACGCCGAGGGTTGGGTGAGTTTGTGGCCATACATCCTTTCATCGCAATCGATCACGTACAGCTTGCCATGCCTCCAGGGAAAGAAGAGGAAGCGCGGAGGTTTTATGGCCATTTGCTGGGCATGACAGAGATTCCAAAGCCACCGGAATTGGCAAAGCGCGGCGGATGCTGGTTCGAGAGCGGCGGGGTGCAGATTCATCTTGGCGTAGAGAATGATTTTCGGCCCGCGGAAAAGGCGCATCCAGCGTTGCGGTGTGGTGACTATGAGGCGCTCCTGCAACGGTTGCAAGCCGCAAACATTGAGATTCACGCGGCCGCCGACATTCCGGGAGTGAGGCGCTGTCATGTTCATGATCTGTTCGGAAATCGGATTGAATTGATTGCCAGCTGATTTCGCGGCGAGATTTCGCTTGCCCCTCTCCCGCTACGATCACTTCGTTAGAATCAAATTGCATGCTTGTTCTCGCCTCGGCTTCGCCGCGCCGCCAGGAATTGCTGCGCAATGCAGGTATCAAGTTTACCGTTCAGCCTGCGGATATCGACGAAAGCCCAATTGCCGGTGAAACCGCCCTCGATTGCGCCGAGCGCCTCGCGCGAGAAAAAGCGCTGGCGGTCTTTCAGACACGGCCACAGGATTCCGTTTTAGGCGCGGACACGATTGTTACGATCGACGGTCTGATACTTGGCAAACCTTGCGATCACGCCGACGCTATGCGGATGTTGCGAATGCTTTCCGGGCGGACCCACGAAGTGATTACCGGAGTGTGCCTGGTGACGCCAGATGGCGAAGGGTCGGGTGTCAAGAGCGGCTCAGAATTGACGCGGGTCACGATGTGCGATATCTCCGAAGACGAGATTCGTGACTACGTTGCGACCGGCGAACCGATGGATAAGGCGGGCGCATATGCGATTCAGGGCATAGCGTCGCGATGGATTCCGCGAATTGAAGGCGATTACAGCAACGTGGTGGGATTGCCGGTGGCGCTGGTGTACTCGATGCTGAAGCGGGCTGGCATTGAGGGCTAGACGGGCTTCTTTTCTTCCTCTTTTGTAGCGTCCTTCTTGTCTTCTTTCTTTTCTTCGGGATCTTTCATTGCGGATTTGAAGTTGCGGATGCCTTCGCCCAGGCCTTTGCCTACGGCAGCAAACTTAGTGGTACCGAACAGCAGCAGCGCGATTCCGATGACTAAGAGCCAATGTAAAGGTGATAGCTCACCCATAACGCCTCCATTGCAGATCGCCGCAGTGGCGAACGGCAACTTCTATAGAAAGTCTAGGCTATGGCAGAGGCGGAGTCAAAAGCGAGAGTGGCATTTGGTGGGACTGCAAGGGCAAGAAAAACCGGTGAAGTACGCATCTTACTGGGTGGATCGCTCACTGGGCGGGACTCGATGAGTCTATTCTGGTAGCAAGGTGTGTTGGAGGTTGGCATTGATTCTCAGGCGGATTTTCGTTTTCTTCTTCTTGTTGGCTGTTTCTTGCCTGAATTTTCCATTCGTAGCCGCCCAAGTTCCGGCACAGCCACCGGCGCAATCGACGTCGGGTGAACATCGTAAAACCAGCGAGCCGTATACCGGCGATCTTTCGATTTTCGATTCTCCTGGCCGCGATCAACGGCTGCAGATCAATCGCGTGATGGATATTCTCGGCATTGCTCCCGGCAAAAGCGTGGCCGACATCGGCGCGGGATCAGGATGGTTCACGGTGCGGGCGGCGCGGCGCGTGGGTGAGGGTGGCGTGGTGTATGCGGTCGATATCAATCCGCAGGCCATTCGCTACGTGGATGAGCGCGCAAAGAAAGAGCAACTGCACAACATCAAGACGATTCTCGGCAAGGCGGACAACCCGCTGTTGCCTGCATCCAGCGTGGATTCGGTGCTGCTGCTTAAGGCCTATCACGAGGTGGCCGAACCTGTGGCGCTATTGTCGAACCTGCGCGCGGCTCTAAGGCCGGGTGCGCGAGTTGGGATTATCGATCGCAACGGGAACGGAGAAGATCACGGAGTGGGCAAAGATGTGGTGCTGCGCGAATCAAGTGAGGCTGGGTATCGATTGCTGGCGCAATACGACTTTGTGAAAGGCGACAAGATGGATTATTTTCTGGTGCTGGTTCCGAAGGATTAAGCGCCGAAGAAATAATTCAGACGTTCTCGATCAGACCCGCCAGAAGCAAGGCTCTACGCGGAAGTTCGGAGATCACGATGTATTCATGAATGGCGTGCGCACCTTCGCCGACTCCGCCAAGGCCATCGAGGGTAGGAATGCCCATGCCTGCGGTGAAGTTTCCGTCGGAGCCGCCGCCGACTGCGGCTTCCTCCAGTTTCCAATTCACATCTTTCGCAATGGCCTGAGCTTTCTTGTAAAGCGCTGCAACGCCAGACGTGCGCTCCATCGGGAGACGATTGATTCCACCGCTGAGCTGTAATTTGCAATGCTTGTCGAAGGGTTTGAGCGAGTGCAGTTTGCGGTCGATGCTGCGAGCCTGCCCTGCCATTTTTATGCGCACATCGATGACAGCTTGCGCCTCTGCGGCAACAACATTAGAACGCGTGCCACCGGTAATCAGGCCGGGGTTCACCGATATCCCGCTGCGGAGATTGTTCAGTTTGGCGATGACTTGTAGTTGGCGCGCGAGTTCGAGAATTGCGCTGTGACCTTTGCCCGGATCAAGCCCTGCGTGGGCTGCGATGCCCTGCACCCGCAGTGTGTACTCTCCTACGCCTTTGCGCGCGGTTTTGACCGCCCCGCGAAGTCCGGCAGCGGGCTCGAGGACTAAAACGCCAGCAGATTTCTTCGCCAAGCCTTCAGTAATTTTGCGCGAAGAACGGCTGCCAACTTCTTCGTCGGACACCAGGAAAACCGTGACCGGGCGCGGCAATGCGCCGTGCCAAGTTTGGAGCGCTTCGATGGCGTGCAGGATAAGCGCGATGCCAGATTTCATGTCGAGGACGCCGGGACCGAGCAGGCGGCCGTTTTCGACCTTGCAGGGCACCTTGGCGAGGGTTCCCAACGGGTAGACGGTGTCGTAGTGGCCGAGAAGAAGAACGGGTTTTCGATCGCTCGCCGGCGAGGGAAAGTCGATTTGCAGGCTGTCGCCGAAATCGGCGCTGCGGTGGAACTGTGTTTGCCCACCGAGGGCCTCGAATTTTGCGGTCAGGAATTGGGCGATGCGGTCGACCGCGGGTTTGTTGTCGCTGGGGGATTCGATCTCGACAAGCTCGCGAATCGTCGCAACCATCCGATCCAGATTGCGTTCGAAGTGGCGCAGGTTTTCTTTCCAGTCGTGCTGCAAGGCCGGCGTTGCAGTTTTCTTAGCTCTCACGAATTCCTTTCATTTGGTTGCCCCCCCTGACATCCTTCGTGATGTGTGGGCCTGCGTATTTCGTCACTCACCGGCAGAACACATGGATCCTTCGCTCAGGACGATAAGGGAACTGAGCAAGTCGTTATTGCTGCTTTAGCGCGGCAGGGTCGACGCGGTACAGTATAATCTTCAATTTGTTTGGGGCGAACGATGGAGAGCACTCCCACAGCGACGGAAGCGGCGGCGCCCAAGTCGGCGCTCGATATCCACGATATTCTGAAAATCCTGCCGCACCGTTACCCTCTTCTGCTGATTGATCGCGTGCTGGAGCTGAAACGGAAGGAAAGCATTGTTGCGATCAAGAATGTCACCATTAATGAGCCTTTCTTCAACGGGCATTTTCCCGGATTGCCGATCATGCCGGGGGTGCTGGTGATAGAGGCTATTGCGCAGGCCGGCGGCGCACTGCTGCTGACGGAGGTGGAAGATCGCAACAACAAAGTCATGGTGTTTACCGGCATCGATCGGGCAAGGTTCCGTCGTCCGGTGAGTCCGGGCGATCAGCTGCGAATCGAAGTGCAGGTGAAAGGCTGGCGGGCGATGCCGCGCATGATTGCGGCAAAGATGCAAGGCACAGCTTTCGTTGCGGGCAAGCGCGTGGCGGAGGCGACTGTGTCTTGTCAGCTGATCGATAGTTCCCGCGGACGCGGCGATGGCGGCGACGGGGCAGAATGAGGTTCCGCTTGGCCGGCCGCAAGAACCGTTCTTCGATCTTCCCATCATGAACATCCATCCCACGGCGATCATCGATTCCAGCGCCAAAGTTCCCGGTTCCTGCGAGGTTGGACCTTATTGCGTGATCGGAGCAGGGGTCGAACTGGGGGAGAACTGCAGGCTGCTTTCGCATGTCGCAATTGGCGGGCCTGCGAAAATTGGCAGCGATAATTCCTTCTTTCCTTTCAGCGCCATTGGAATGGACCCGCAGGATGTGACTTATAAGGGCGAGGCTACGCGCCTCGAGATCGGCGACCACAACGAGATTCGCGAGTGCGTCACCATCAGTCGCGGCACGATCAAAGGCGGCGGCGTGACACGTGTCGGCAGCCACACGCTGATCATGGCTTACGCGCACATCGGCCACGACAGCGTGATTGGCGACCACTGCATGTTAGTCAACGGGGCGACGCTGGCCGGGCACGTTACGGTGGAAGAGTGGGCGGTGGTGGGAGCGCTGTGCCCGGTGCATCAGTTCGTGCGCATCGGAGCGCATTCCTACATCGGCGGCGGGACTACGATTACGCAGAATGTGCTGCCGTTTTCCATGACTTCGGCTTCGCGGGATACGCACGCGTATGGGCTGAATAAAGTTGGTCTGGAGCGGCGCGGGTTTTCAAAGGAGCGCATCGGCAGGATTCATCATGCTTACAAGATTTTGCTGGCTTCGAAGATGAATACCTCGCAGGCGCTGGAGAAGATGAAGGCGGAAGCGGATAAGGGCGAGGATGTGGAGATGCTGATTCGGTTTATTGAGGGGAGCGAGCGGGGGATTATTAAGTAAGGAAACTGCTGAGAGATGATTGCGATGAAGGCTTCGAAGATTGTTGCGTGGTCAATCTCAAATGTGCTGATCGTGGGGATCGGCTGCCTAGGATAGAAAACCCAGCTGGCGCACGTTTTTTCGTAAACTATTCCTATAATGCAGGGAGGAGTAGTTATGGGAAAGAACGCATTTGGGACTGTAATTGTTTTCCTCGCGGCCATGCTGGCCGTTTCCGCAGCTGGTTCTCAAGCGCAGACGTCAAAGCCAAATCAAGCTGCAACCAGGAGCGCCGCACAGAACGCGCCTGCGGAGTACGAGGAAGGAATAGCTCAGCTGAGAATCGCCAAGGGTTACCTGGAGAAGGCTGGGGACAAGTGGGGCGGGTATCGGGTGAGGGGCATCGCTTCGATTGATCGGGCCTTCAAAGCGCTCGGCGTAAGTCCTGAGTCCACCCCTCAGGAAATGGAATCCGGGAATGTGGACGAGCCCACGATGATGAACAGCGGCATCGCCAGCTTGCAAAGCGCCAAATCAGACTTCGCACTAGCCGGGAATAGTTGGGGTGGTCGCAAAGCAAGAGCAGTCGCCCTCATCGATCGGTCCCTGCAGGATCTTCAGACCGGGATTAACTGGGCCCAGGAGCACCAGACTTATTGAACGGTGCTCCATTGCAGGAGTTCGCGAGCCAGTGGGATCTGTTGGATCGCGCTAGTTGCTGGAAGCCAGAAATTACGACTGCAAAAGGCTTTACCTAACTCTATCAACCCATCTCCCTCCGTCAGGCACCGTGTGACTCCCACCCTAAGGTTTTGCCGGAAAAGACGTAGGCGCTTTACTGTACAACTGGCAGCGCGCTCAGCGTCGTCGTAAGTTGTTGTAACAGCGCCTCAGTCCGCGACATAAAATCCGCGTTAGTTCGGCTCACCTACACGCTTTGGCGGAATGCAAGGGCAACGAAGTAAGGAATCCGTTATGGCGATATCAGAGGTACTCCAGACAGTTTGGCATCCATTTGTCTTCCGAGCGCTAAAGGAAGTGTTGGCGGACTATACCGGGAAGCCGTTTCAAGTGCGGTTGTGGAACGGCGCAACCTGGAGCACGGCGGGCGATCCCAAGTTCACACTTGTCGTCAACAACTCTGAGGCGGCGCGGAGACTATTCGTGGATCCGACCGAACTCGGTATTGGGGAAGCTTATATCAGCGGCGACTTTGACATTGAAGGCGACATGGAAGCTGCATTTGAGTTGGGGGATTATCTGCTGGATCGAGTCAAAACGCCGCATCTCTCATCACTGCCGTTGACGCTGCTGGACAAGATACCCTCGCACGAGGAATCGATTGCAGGAATGCAATCCGCACAAGTGCACGGGCCGGTTCATTCCAGAAACAGAGATGTACAGGCGATTCGCTACCATTACGACCTTCCTCCGGAGTTCTTCGAATTGTGGTTGGACCCGCGGATGATGTATTCCTGCGCATACTTTGCGAAGGGAGACGATACCGACCTGAATGCGGCACAAAACTCGAAGCTGGAATACGTAGCAAAGAAGCTCCGGCTGCGGCCCGGGGAGCACCTGCTGGATATCGGTTGCGGGTGGGGAGGTCTGATCGTCTATGCAGCACAGCAATACGGTGTGCAGGCCCATGGAGTGACGCTCAGCTTACGGCAAGCCGAAGTGGCGCGAAAACGCATCCACGATGCCGGTTTGGATGGCCAATGTTCTGTCGAAGTTTGCGATTACCGGGACATCGAGTCAACGCGACAGTTCGACAAGATTGTCAGTATTGGAATGTTCGAACATGTAGGTGAAGCTCTTTTGCCGGAATATTTTCGCCAGGTCTGGGCACTGCTGCGCGTGGGAGGAGCGTTTCTGAACAGCGGAATTGCTGCATCTGCATCATGTCGACGAAACAGTTCGTCGTTCATCGATCGTTATGTATTTCCCGACGGAGAATTAATTCCGGTCAGCAGAAGCCTGGGCGTGGCTGAAGCAAATGGCTTCGAGATAAGAGATGTGGAGAGCTTGCGCGAACATTATGCGCTGACGCTGCGCGAGTGGGTACGGAGACTCGAAGGCTGTTCCGACCAGGCACGGGAGATCACAGATGAGGCCACATATCGAATTTGGCGACTCTATATGGCGGGGTCGGAACACTGGTTTCGTACCGGCGCCCTCAACCTGTACCAGATGCTCCTGGTAAAACCCCGGCAAGGGGAAAGCGGCATGCCGTTGACACGTGCGGATTGGTATAGCAGGAATTGACATACGAGGCGGGCAGTCCTCAGGCTGATCTTTGCTGCGACGACAACGTGCAGTTTGGTATCGAAAACTGCTCTATTTCCATTGCTCTTCAACCCTTGGCTTTACTACCAGCCCATGCTTCATCGTCAGTGATCGAGCGTGCAACGTTCGGAGCTTGAAAATCACTATACAGTCAAAGCGTCGGTGCCGCTGAATTCCGCTCGCAGGCCGGATGTCCGACACCCACGAGGTGAAAATGTTTGCTCGCAAAGTGGTTGCTAGTGTGAAACCGAATTGTCTTCCAGAATTTATCAATGTTATCGAAAGGGAAATTCTTCCCTGGCTGCGCAAACAGGAGGGTTTTGCGGACCTGGTCGTGCTGGCTATGCGCGGCGGCGAAGAAGTCGCAGCCATCAGCTTCTGGGATCGTGATGCGGATGCCGAGGCCTGGGCCACAACCGGCTTTCCGGAGGCGGCACGGATTCTGAGCAACCTCATCCACGGAGGTCCCTACGTCAAGACGTTCGATGTGGTTAGCTCAACCGTTCGCGAGCACGCCCAACTCGTGCAAAGTTGGGCGGATCCGGCAGGCAAAACGTCTTAGTAAATCTCATTGGGCGCAGAACCGGCCGGATAATCGCGGGCTCGATGCTAGACTGACTCGTCGGTCGATTCGTGCACCGTTCATGCCTTTCCACGATAAAAAGCTTGGCCTCATCGCAGGCAACGGCAAATTCCCTTTTTTGGTGCTCGATGCGGCACGGGCTGCCGGATATGAAGTTGTTGTTATCGGCATTAAAGAAGAGACGTTTCCGGAGATTGAATCGCGCGGGGCGGTGCATTGGCTATCGCTGGGCGAGCTTTCTAAGCTGATTGACACGCTGAAAGGCGAGGGCGTGAGCCGAGCTGTGATGGCTGGACAGGTGAAGCACAAGCAGATTTTTTCTTCGATTCGCCCGGATTGGCGGCTGGCCAAGGTTTTGCTTGCCTTGACTACTCGGAACACCGACAGTCTGATCGGGGCGGTGGCGAAAGTTCTGGCCGATGAAGGCATCACGCTGGAGAATTCCACCTGGCTGCTGGAGCCTTTGCTGGCGAAAGCCGGAGTGCTTACGAAACGGGTTCCTTCAGAGCAAGAGCGCAGGAATATCGAGTACGGGCGTGCCGTCGCTCGCCAGCTCGGGCAGCACGATATTGGACAGACCGTAGTGATTGCGGAATCGGCGTGTGTAGCTGTGGAAGCCATGGAAGGAACCGACGCGACTATTCAGCGCGCCAGAGAGATTATGCGATCGCTGCATGGCGAGGCATCGACGCTGGATCGTTCGCTTACCGTGGTGAAGATCGCCAAGCCGAATCAGGATATGCGCTTCGATGTTCCGGTGGTAGGAGTGAAAACGATTGAAGTGATGCAGGCTGCGGGCGCGACTTGCCTTGCGCTGGACGCGGGAAAATGTTTGCTGCTGGATGGGGATAGAGTGGTTGTGGCCGCGGACGGCGCCGGGGTTGCGGTCGTTGCCGACGCGTAGAAGTATTGAAGAAAGTTCTTCTTGAAGGAAATCAAATGGCTTCTAAGAACTCCGAACCTGCTCTGATTGCCGATCAACTTCGCCGCGCTTTTGATGGCGATGCGTGGCATGGTCCGTCGGTGCTTGAGTTGCTGCAGGATATTGACGCGCGGACTGCTTCTGCCGAGCCTCTTGAGAACGTTCACAGCATTTGGGAGCTCTTGTTGCACATCGAGGTGTGGGATGAGGCAACTTTACGGCGGCTGGCGGGAGAAGTTTGCCAGCCGGAAGGGGAAGCCAATTTTCCGCCCTTGCATGAGCAGACAGACGCCGCCTGGCGCAAAGCCATTTCCCGTGCCAAACAAACGCACAATACCCTGGTGAAGACCGTTGCTGCTCTCTCTGACTCGCGCCTCAGCGATCAGGTTCCCGGAAAAGATTACAACTTCTATCATCTGCTACACGGAGTTGTACAGCACGAGCTGTACCACGCGGGGCAGATTGCCATTTTGAAAAAGGCTCAGGGGTAATCGGGCTGGTTTCACCTTCGAACCTCACTTTTTTGCCGGGGGCAATTACAATACAGAGTCTCGCCGTAGGCGTTCTGGCAACCGGCCAGCCGAGAATTTTTCTGCAATTCGATAATCCGATTTCCGTAGCGGTGGTAGGAGTGGGCGTTTTTGGCCGCAACCATGCTCGTGTCTACAAAGAGCTGGAGCAACAGGGCGAGCTGGTGCGGCTGGTGGGCGTGGTCGATCCGCAACTGGACCGCGCGGATGCAGTGGCGCGGGAATTTGGCTGCCGCGCGTTTGGCTCCGTCTCGCAGATGCTTACTACGCACAGCGAGGTGAAGGCGGCGTCGGTGGCTGCGCCGACCGTGAATCATCTGGAAGTAGCCCGTGCTTTGATGGCGGAAGGCATCGATGTACTGATCGAAAAACCACTGGCGGCGACCCTTGAAGAAGCCAATGAGCTGGTTGAGCTGGCGGCGAAGCATAAACGGGTAGTACAGGTAGGGCATCTGGAGCGCTTCAATCCGGCAGTGCGCGCTACGGTCCCGCTGTTGAATCGTCCCATGTTTTTTGAAGTGCATCGGATGAGCGTGTTTACTCCGCGCTCGCTCGATGTGGATGTTGTGCTTGACCTGATGATTCATGATCTGGACATTGTGTTGTCGTTCGTCAAATCGCCGGTGAAGGAAGTTCGGGCAGTGGGTTTGCCCATTCTTTCTGGGAAAGTGGACATCGCGAACGTGCGGCTGGAGTTTGAGTCGGGGTGTGTCGCTAATTTCACGGCCAGCAGGGTTTCGACCGAGCGGGTGCGCAAACTGAGATTTTTCCAGCCGCAGCAATACATCTCCGTCGACTATGGGCGGCAGGAAGTGCTGGTGTTCGCGGTTGGCGAGGAAGGAACGGCGGCATCGGCTCCGAGCGTGAACCCGCAGATCAGGGTTGGCAAACCGCCGGTAGCTTCCGAGGAGCCGCTTCATGCGGAGTTGAAGTCATTCCTCCATGCTGTCGGCGAGCACTCTAAGCCGGTGGTGCCGGTCGAGGAGGGGCGGCGGGCGCTGGCGCTAGCGCTGGACATTGTCGCCGCGATTCGGGAGCATGGGAAGCGGGTGGGGCTGGCGGGGTTGGCGAAGGCAAAGGGTTAGGTTCAAGGTGTAATCGTCTCATTTCGACAGTAACCTTGTCCCGCACCGCCAGACTGCCCTAGCATGAGTGCATGCCCGGAGCCGGACGGTGTGGACGCCCAAGCAAGCCCCTTGGAATTGCCATAGGGATGGCCATTCTGCTCATTACGGGTTGGGTGGCTTTTCCGCAGTTCTCCGCGAAGTTTAGCGACCGTTACGAATGCCGGAATATCGCGATTACCTCACGAAGGGGTTTGGATCGGGTTCAGCCAGAGCACAGATACCAGCGCCGGTGGTGCCAGCGCTTCGAAAATCGTGCAGCACGGGCCAGCCTCCGTCGTGATGATGCAGACAAAAGCAAAGGCGGCCCGCCTGCCTTTTTTACAAATATTTACACACCTTAGTCGCATCACACTGGTCAGTTCGCAGAACGGCGGGAAAGATGCGAAAATAAAAGACAACTTGGCTGCGTGTGACCACTGGGGTCACTCGGCCGGACGCCAGATACAACATGGCGACGGATATCTGTGTCTAACAGTCAAGCCTCGCTCATGTCGATTACGCAAATTCCATTCCAGGATCCGGTCGCTCCACCACCCGAGAAGCCAGAACCGGAACAGCTGGGGCTTTACGACGGCAAGGGCTGGGAGACCGCGTATCGCGTGCTGGATGACGACGCGCGGGTGCCACACCTGCTCATCCAGTTGCAGGACGATCTGGCGCGCTCGCGGCGGCGCGAAGCAGCCTGGATTTCAATCATCGTTCATATCCTGCTGATCATTTTCATTGTCAAGTTCGACGCGCTGGAAAAGTATTTTCCCTGGATGCATTCGATCGCAGTGGCGGTCCGGCCAATGTCAGGGAAGGATGTGACGTTCCTCGAGCTGCCGTCGGATATGCAGAAGGTGCAGCACCCTCCCAGAACGAATATTGCGTCCGATAAGAATCGCATCGCGATGACGCGGCATCCGGAGTTGGACACGAAGGAGTTGCGGAAGATTCTGGCGACTCCGCCGCCCGGAGCGCCGGGTGGAAACCGGCCACAAGCGCCGGCGCAGCAGGCCGCGCCGCAATCGTCCGCGGTTGCGCAGAATCAGCCCCCGTCGCAACAAAAGCCGCAGCAGGCGGCGAATCCGGAAGTGGCGCAGTTGCAGATGCAGGCGAGGCCGAACGTGGCGGATGAGTTCAAGAAATACGGCGCGCCTGCTTCAGCGGGATCGCAGATTAGTCAGGCGGAGCAAGCTACTGCGGCAGCGCGCGGCTCCGGCCAAGGCCAAGGCGGCGACTTTGGATTAGGCACCGGCGCGCATGGACGCCAACTCGGCAATCTCGAAGTGCTGAGCGACACCATGGGGGTGGATTTTGGCCCCTATCTGCAGCGCGTGCTGCATGATGTCCGCCAGAACTGGTACACCGCGATTCCGGAATCCGCGCAGTGGAAAAAGGGCAAGCTGGCGATTGAGTTTGCCATCACGAAAGACGGAAAAGTTGCGGGGATGAAGCTGGTCGCAAGTTCCGGAGATACTCCGCTGGATCGCGCGGCGTGGGCCGGAATAACGGCTTCGGACCCGTTTCCTCCGCTGCCCAGCGAGTTTGGCGGGCAGTTTCTGGCGTTGAGGTTTATCTTCTTCTATAACCCTTCCAAGGAAGATCTGGAGCAGTAAGGGCGCTGGACAGCCGAGAGCGGCTGTCCCCACATCAGATTAGTCTTCCCGCCTCTTGCTCATCCTCTCAGCCCCTCCGTAAATGGATCGATCCGTCGCCGGTGTGGATGACGAGCGGATTTCCGCCGCCATTCAGCTTGCCGTGAACTTCATTCTGCCGAATCTTGCCTTCGGTTGTGATTGGCATGTCGAGGTCGATGTGACCGTCTCCGGTGTGGAGGTCGACATCGGCTGCCAGGCCGTCGGGAAGGTCGAGGGTGACCGAGCCATCGCCGCTTTCGAGACGCCAGCCTGTGGAAACGGTGGAACCGCCTGCGGCACGGGCTTCCACCCGGCCGTCACCCGTTTTGAGGTCCAGTTCATCGAAGCGGCCATTGGCGTGGATGTGCCCGTCGCCGGTGGTGGCGTGAAGTTTGCCATCCACGCTATCGATTTCCTGGGAGCCGTCGCCGCTGTGCAGTCTGCATTTCGCCCTTGAAGTTCGCGAGCGCGATTTGGCCATCGCCGGTGTGAAGGTCGACCGTGCCTTCGCGGGGCATCTGGATTTCGACATCAACGCGATGACTGCCGACATCGATCACCAAACCGCGATGGGGATAGCGGACGTCGATTTCCACGGAGTTTCCGTTCTGGTGCTCTTCGACATGGATTCCGCCCTCGCCGATTTTGTAGCGCGTAGAGATAACTTTGGCCTGGATGGTGTTCTGATCCCAGGTGGAAACGCGGATATTGGCGTCAGAGGTTTCGACGTGGAGATCAGGCTTGCCGGTGAGGGTGTAGGTTTTTGACCACTCCTCGGCTTGGGCGTGGAGTGATGGGAAGGTGCAAAGGACACCCAGAGTCAACGTGGCAAATAGGCATTTAGTTAGCTTCATGGAGTAGCTCCATCGGGCATGATTTATGAGCGCGGAGAGTGTTGCGATTGTGGTAAAGACCTCTGGGGCTGGAGCCCAGTTTGATTACTCACGCGTCGCTTAAGGGCGTTCTTCTCCGCTGCTCCCTTAGACGTGATTACGTGCTTTTTGTCAGGTTTGTTCCTCCGACTTTCGGCTATTGGTTGGTTTCGATGTCGTAGGCCGCGGGAAGCGTAAAGTCTTCGTGCAGTTGTAGATCATCGGACGAATGGCCGACATTCACGGAGTATTTGCCGGCATCGGCGTGCCAACGCTTGCCGCTCACGTCGTAGTTGGCGAAAGCGCGCGGATTTAGCGCTATCTCAACATGTTTCGTTTCTCCGGCTGCGATTTCCACTCGCCTGAAGCCTTTGAGTTCCTGTGGCGGGCGTGGGACTTTAGGATCGGCCTCGGAAACGTAGACTTGCGCCACGTCGGCTCCCGTGCGGGAGCCGGTGTTGGTGACATCGAAGGCGATCGTGTAGTTTCCCGGCGTTGTGCCTGAGGCCGGCAATACCTGGAGATGGCTGTATTGGAAGGTGGTGTAGGAAAGTCCGAAGCCAAAGGGGAACAAGGGCTTGACATGATTGTGCTCGTATCCGCGATAGCCGACAAAAATGCCTTCTTTATAGACCACGCGATTGGTGCCGGGTTCGAGGTAGTAACTGTCGTGAACAGGATTGTCTTCCCAGCGGCGTTCGAAGGTGACGGGCAGATGCCCCGAAGGATCGATTGCGCCGAAAAGAATTTCGGCGAGAGCTTTGCCGCCTTGCTCGCCGGGATACCAAATTTCGAGATAGGCGGGGATGCGGTCGAGCCAGTCGGAGGGATCGACATTGCCGCCGGAGGTGACGGCGACGATGATGTTTTTATTTACCGCCGCAAGTTCGCGAATTAATTCTTCCTGGCCGAAGGGAAGGCTAAAGGTGCGGTCGGATCCTTCGCCTTCACTGCTGGGATCGAAACCGGCGGCGATGAGAACGACATCGGCCTTGGCGGCTTCGGCTTTGGCATCGGCAGAGACGATTTTTTGTTGATCGATGATGCCGACGCGGAGATGGCCGCCGACCGGGAAGTTTTGAAATGCTTCGGCCACGATCTTATGCGGTCCGGCGGAGAGGTGGAGAGTGGTGTGAGCCTGCAATGCGATAGCTAGCTTCCAGTTGTCAAAGATGAGCTTGCCGTCGATGAAGAGACGGTAGCCGTTGCCCTCGCCGGAATATTCGGCGGCGACTTCGTAATTGGCGTCCTGCGGGGCGACATAGTAACCGCTCCAGCGGCGCGAGGAGGGCTTGGGACCTGCGACGAAGAGAGCGAGAGCTTCATCCTGATCGGCGAAGTCGTCCCAATCTTTTCCAGCGAAATCAATGTGCCGGACGGTTTCGGTAGAGGCTGGCTTGCCGGTGAGAGCCCCGTTCGAGAAAGTTTCGAGTTTCAGGCCGGGCTGGCCATTCTTCGCGGCAGTGGAGAATTCGGTCTTCGCCGAGAGGTCGATCATCTTGGGAAGGCCACGCTCGTAGTAGACGGTTGCGGCGGTGCCAACGAAATTGGCGACGCCATCGAGAATGCTGACGGTGGAGAATGGAACGGCTCGTGCGCTGCCTCCGGCGACGGGTTGGGCGGGATAGGCATCCGGCCCGACGACGAGAATGGACTTTATTTTCTGTTTATCCAGCGGGAGGAGAGAGCCTTCGTTTTTCAGCAGGACAATTCCTTCGCGGGCGGCATCGAGGGCGGCAAGATGATTTTCTTCGTTGTACTTCGAGAGTGACAGATCGGTTTGATTGCGGTCGAGCCAGCCAAAGCGCGCTGCCGTGGTAAGAATGCGCCGGACTTTTTCATCGATGGTTGATTCCTTTACCCGGCCGTCACGAATTGCGGGCAAGAGTTTTTCGCGATTCATGTGATCGCCGGTCGGCATTTCGAGATCGAGGCCGCCATTGGCTGCGCCGATCGCATCGTAGGTGGAAACCCAATCGGACATCATGATGCCTTCGAAGCCCCATTCTTTTTTCGCGACATCGTTATTGAAGTAGCCGTTCTGCGTAGAGTGCACGCCGTTGACCAGGTTGTAGGAATCCATGATCGAGCCAACGTGGGCTGTCTTGACGGCGGTTTCGAAAGCGGGGAGATAGATTTCACGAGCCGTGCGCTCGTCGATGATGGAGTCGCTGTCGTGGCGGAGATATTCAGAGTTGTTGCCTAAGAAATGCTTCACCGTCGCGCTGACGCCCTGCTTCTGCATGCCTATGATGTAGCCGGCGGCGATCGCTCCGGAGAGGAAGGGATCTTCGCCGAAATATTCGAAGTTGCGGCCATTCATGGGCGAGCGATAAATGTTGACACCGGGTCCGAGCATGAAATGAATGCCACGGGCGCGCGCATCGCTGCCGATGCCGGCGCCGATGCGCTCGGCGAGCGCCGGATCCCAGGAGGCGGCAAGGCCAATACCCCCCGCGTAGACGGTGGATGGAAATTTTTTCTGGCTGCGCACGCCGATGGGCCCGTCCGAGGTTTGCAGCGCGGGAATGTTGAGATCAGGTACGGCGCGAATGGCGAAGCCCGTGCCGCCAATGTAGTCGAGCTTTTGCTCGAGCGTCATTTTGTGGAGCAATGCGTCGACGCGCTGATTGATTTCCGGGCTTGATGCAACGGGCGCCTGAGCGGAGGCAAACTCACTCAGAGCGAAGGCGAGAGCCGCGACTGCGTACAGCGAACGCCGAAGAAGTCTCGACACGGAGAAACCTCGTTTGATTGAGAATTGCATCCGACCAGACGGATGCGGCGAATGAAAATCAGAGCAGGACGCGCCGCGCATCAGTGTACAACGTCTCGATTCATTAGGCGACGGGCAGTATCGCGTATCCTGTTGGCCATGAGACGGCTTGCCCTTCGGTCCGAATGATTTCATACTCCAATACATGCGACGGCTGGGCGCGGGCGTGAGGGTCTTCTTGTCTGTGCCGTTTGCATTGCTCCTGGTGGCCTCCTCGCTAGCGCAGAGTGTATGGCCGACTCCACAGCGAAATTCTTCTCAGCCCCCGCTTCCTGCGCTGAAATTTACGATCACCGTGACCGACGAGAACGGAGTGGCAGTTCGTTTGGCACGGGTTCAGCTGCAGGCCACGCCGCCAATGGCGCCGGCTCGCTGTGAAACAGATTTTGCCGGGAGATGCCAGTTCGATTCGTTGGCGGTTGGAGGCTACGAACTGCGCGTAGAGAAAGAGGGCTACTATGCGGTCACTCAATCCAATGTGCGGCCCGATGCAACGCCCAATATTGACGTGACTCTCACACATCAGCGCGAGGCTCACGAGACAGTGAACGTCACCGCCCCCACTCCGGAAATCGATCCTGCGCAGGTTTCGACGAAGGAAGAACTCAGCGGAGTCGAGGTGATCAATATTCCGTATCCTGCGTCCCATGATTACCGAAACGCGCTTTTCTTTATTCCGGGGATCACTCCCGACAGTTTTGGCCAGGCACATGTGGACGGGGCGGAGACGTATCAGACATTCGTTCTGCTGGATGGCTTCAATGTTACGCAGCCGGCAAGCGGACAGCTTCTGGTCCGGACCAGCGTCGAATCGTTTCGATCGATTGAGATCACTCCCAGCCGCGAGCCGGCTGAGTACGGCAAGGGATCGGGAGGAGTTCTGGCTTTGAATACGAAGATGGGAGACGATCACATCCGGCTGACGGCCACGGATTTTACGCCGTCAGTGCAAACGACGAAGGGCTTGGCGCTGAGCCAGTGGGTTCCGATCGTCACGTTTTCCGGACCCATCCGTAAAGGCAAGACCTGGTTCATCGATGCACTGGATGGCGAGTACGACAACACGCTCGTTCCGCAACTTCCATCGAACGCGGATAACGATCAGATATGGCGCGTGGATAATCTGGCGAAGTTGCAATCGAATTTCACCACGCGCAACATCGTGACTGCGAGCTTCCTGCTGAACTATTACCACAATCTGTATGACGGATTGTCGGTGCTGCAACCGCAGCCTACCACGCCCACCGATTCTGAGACTGCTTATATCGGCTCGCTGAAAGATCAATATTATTTTCGGAGCGGCGAGTTGCTGGAGAGCGGCTTTGCCGTGGCGCAGTACGATTTGACGTTTACGCCGCAGGGAACGGGGCCGTATATCGAAACGACGAACGGAGCGGCCGGAAATTATTATCTGCACCAAAACACGCTGGCGCGCAGGCTGCAGTGGATTGCGAACCTGAATCTGCCGCCCCACCAATTTCACGGGCGGCATGACATCAAGGTCGGCGCCGATGTTGACCATCTGAATTATGCGGCGCAGTTTGATCGCGAGCCGATTTCGTTTTTGCTGCCGAATCAGCCTGCGCCCGGCCACGCAGCGCAGGCCTGCGCCACCGGAGCCGATGGGCTTCCTACATTTCCCTCGACCTGCGCCCGCTATTCGATTTTTGCCGGAGGAAATTACTCAACGACTTACAACTCCGAGGCGAGCGCCTATGTGGAAGACCGCTGGCTGGCGACACATCGACTGCTGATTGAGCCCGGCTTGCGTTTTGACTGGGACCAGATCATTCGCTGGCCGGCATTTTCGCCGCGACTCGCGGGAACCTACGTTCTTGACGATGAAGGCAATACGAAGCTTTCGGCCGGGGTTGGGACTGTCTATGACGCAACCAGCCTCGGAATCATCGATCAGCCGTTCAATGGAGAGAGGACCGATTACTTCTTCAATTCGAGCGGAAAGCCTACGGATGTGAATGGAACGCCGACGAATCCGCCGGCACTCGCGCCGGTGCCGACAGCGTTCTTTGTGAATCGGAACACGCTGGCTGTGCCGCGATATTTGAACTGGAGCGTTGGGCTGGAGAAGAAGCTGCCCTATGCGGTTTTTCTCAAGCTGGAATTCCTGCAGAAGCGCGGTTCGCGCGGCTTCGCGTACAACACGCTGAGCGGGGCGGTGGACGGGAATTTTTATCTGGAGAACCGGCGCGACGATCGTTATGACGCTTTTCAGATCAGCGCGCGGCACCGCTTTCACAAGTATTACGAGGTTTTCGGGGCGTACACGCGGTCACGGTCGAACACGAATGAAGTGTTCGATTTCAGTTTGGATATTCCGCTGTTGAGTCCGCAGTTGCCGGGACCTTATCCGTGGGATACGCCGAACCGGTTTGTGGGGTGGGGGATTGTGCCCTTTTTCAGGTTACCGATTTTGCATAAAGTCGATCTGGTTTATTCGGCTGAGGCGCGGACCGGGCTGCCGTTTTACGCGACCACCGATCAGGGGCGCATTTATCCAGGGTATCCTCCCGGAACGTTTCGGCTGCCGGCTTATTACACGGCGAATATTCAGTTGGAGAAACGGTTTCATTTTCTGGGGAGGTATTGGGCGCTGCGCGGCGGGTTTAATGACATTACCAATCATGCGAATGTAGTTGCGGCGAATGGGGTGCTGGATGCTGCACATCCGGTGCCTACTTTTATTGATGGGGTGGGGCGGGCTTTTACGGGACGGTTGCGGTATTTGGGGAAGCAGTAGGTGGTTCTTCCTATGTCGTGCTTGCGGTCAGACTGCCTCGATGAGTGCGGACACCTAATACCGACGGTTGACTCCAGTACACCGGAAAGCATCAAATCGGTCGAGGGCTCGGTCCGTTATGCGCTGGCTTTCCGACGCGGCAAGTTGTCTGACGTTCACACTTGCGGGTATCTTAGTCCTCTTGTCGAGTTGTCTTGCTCAAGAGGTTGTTTCCGTCGATTTAACCAAGGTTGAAGCACGCGTCGACCTGCGTCGGCCGAAAGCAGCCTTGGAGGAGGCGGCAACAGGACATAGCGGCACTGAGCACACCACACGCTGTTTTGATCACACCTCTAAAACAGGCGCGTTGGAGACGTCAATCATCTCACTGGATCGTACCTATTACCAGATCGGAGATGAGCCGAAGTTCGAGGTCACGCTCCAGAATATCGGTTCAGTTCCGATTAGAATTCCAATTTCTCCACACCTTGCTGACCTTCAACCCAAAGATCCAGCCAAAGAGTTCGGCTATTACGAACTCCAGATTGCGTTGTGGATTGTTGCCCCGGATGAGCGGTGGAGCACAAATATGGGGGGTAGCGCCGTCCTATATGGCGACGATGTCACCCCGATACGATGTCGAGTCTCCAACCAGGCGAATGGGCACGGATCGTGGCGAATGGAGATATCCGTATTGACGAAGACCTTCGTGAACTCATGAGAGCAGGCTCACCTGCCGACCATGCATACGCCGAGGCTACGCTGTTTCGGGAGGAGACAATGATAACCCCGAGCCTTGCAGCGACCGTGGCCCGAGAGGTTTGCGTTGCTCAAAGGCATCGAGGTACGGTGCCTATCGGCCTGTCGGTACAGTAACTGGCGATAAATCCCCATAGCGCTTTAAGAACGAGCAGTCTTATCCGACCCAGAGTTTACAGGATTAGGTTGGTCAACGGGGGCGTTGATTAGCGTAAACGCTGGCCTTCGCAGTTACCGTCGTAAGCCGCCAGGCTGTCACTGAAGTGCTCTAATTTCAATCGGGAAGCAGCGAGCTGACGCAACATCGGGCGACGAAGGCCCTTTGCGAAGCAGCTACTTGAAGGAGAGCTTTGAAGAGGCTTTTCAAAATCGTGCTGTATGTCTGCCTTTTCTCCATTGGAATCTGCCTGCTAACGCCGGTTGGCTTCCGCCTATGGCTCAAGCACGAATATCATCTTCCGCCTGAGCAAACTGTTCGCGAACGATTTGAGAAGAACCGGGCTGATTACATCCAATTCGTTGCGCTGCTGCAAAGGGATCATTCGGCCCATCCTTTCGTTATCGACGGCGACGGTAGAGTCGGCATCGATGGGGTGCACTCACGGCTGGTGCCGGAATACCAGCATCTCATCCGCAAAATTGGGGCCAAGGATGCGACCATGCGGGAAGACGGCTCCATTGAGTTCGCGCTTTACGGGTTCGGTTGCGCGATCTGTTCGGATTCTTATATGGGCGTGCGCTACGTCCCGAACGTTCGCAGGATGAGTGCTCCCTGGGGATGGAAGCAGACCGCCGTTATCTCTCTAGACAGCGCGAAACTTCCACACGAAAATGGGGCTGTCGGTACCGGCCTGTATGTTGTGCCCGTCGAGCCGGAGTGGTTTATCTACCGGCTCGAGTATCAGGAATGAAAGGTAACAGCGGTTCGAGGACTCTTTGTACTACTTCAGACTTATGGGTCCGTGGTAATGTCGGTGACCGCCTGCCGTGTAGACTGTCGACCATGAGATGTCTATTCCTCGGAATATTGCTGCCTTTCCTCGCTTCCGTTACTTTTGCGCAGCAGAAACCGAAATCGGATGAAGAGTGCATCAAGGAAGTTCCGGGTGATTGGGGTCCGAATTTCGGCGATGAGTGGCGCCACAACGAGGCACGCTATTGGGCTTGTCGCATTGCGGTAGCAGTTGAAACCATTCAAGCTTGGCAGCGGGCGGCGGACGAAACGGGCATGGCTCAGGAGATCAAGCCCGTGACTGTTGCCGACCAGAAGCTAGTCCTGTTCGTGACGGACGAGGGAACTGCGAATTGCTACGGACTGAGCGTGCTGCGGCAGGTTGGATCAGATTGGATTAATGCGTGGGAGATGCCGACGAGGAAAGGGGATGAAGAGGGATACTATTGTGCCGGACACTGTCCGCCTCTTGAAGCCTCAACGAAGGGCGAAATCCTCACGGTAAAATCGGCGTCCTCAGCGGACCCCAACGATGACAGCTGCAAGCACGTAACTTGGGAGAGCGAGCGGTTCCGTTGGAATGGTTCCACTTTTGAGGCGCTTAAATAGGGACAAACCAAGATCGCGCCATGACTCGAGCGCTAAGGGTCAATAGGTTTTATTCTCTAGATTTTCAGCACTAACTTGCCGTAGTTCTTGCCTTCCTCTAAAAGCTTGTAGCCTTCGGCGGCTTGTTCTAGTGGGATGACCTTACCGATCTCGGGCGCGAGCTTGCGTTGGTCGATCCATTCCGAAAGTTGCTTCCAGGCTGGTTCCATGATCTCGCGCTTTTGAGAAAGATAGGTCAGCCATAGTCCTTGGATGCTGGCGGATTTTGCGTACATGGCTCGGATGTCGAGTTGGGGCGGTTTGCCGGTGGCTGAGCCGTATTGGATTACGCGGCCGAAGTCGCGCAGGCAGCGCAGGCTCTTGGCGGTATGCTCGCCGCCCAGCATTTCGAAAACGGCGTCTACGCCTTCGCCAGCGGTCAGACTCTTGATGGCTTCTTCGTAATCCTGTTGCTTGTAATTGATCGCGTGGTGCAGGCCGAGCTTTTTTACTTTGGCGAGTTTTTCGTCCGAAGATGACGTGCCGTACATTTCTATGCCGAGAAGTTTGCCGATTTGGACTGCGGCTGTGCCCACGCCGCCGGCCACGGCGTGAATCAGGACGCGTGGCTTTGTTTCGCCCCGCTGGACAGCCGAGGGCGGCTGTCCCCACATTGGTTGCGCGGTCATTCCTGCTTGCCAATAGCCCAGGTAGGCGGTGAAGTAGTTGACTGGGAAGGCGGCGGCTTGTTCGTCTGTCCAATGACTGGGAGTGGGCCAGAGGAGGTTTTTGTAGGCGGCCACTTTTTCGGCGAAGGCTCCCCACTGGATGTAGCCCATTACGCGGCGTCCGTTGGCTTCCTCAACTCCCGCGAACTCGCGGCCGGCGACTAGCGGCGGCGGAGGTGTGCCGGGATAGCCTCCCTGGGTAGTCATCAGGTCGGCGAAGTTCATGCCTCCGGCGGTGACGCGGACGAGGGTCTGGGCTGACTTGAGAGTTGGTTCAGGGAAATCTTGTACGGCAAGCGCGTCGGGTCCGGAGAGGCTGGTTAGGACGAGGGCTTTCATGGGGGAAGTTTAGCAGGGCGGGTTAGGCGGGTTAGGCCTCGTACCGCCTGCGAAAGGCAGATTCATTTCGACAAACGCCGCAGGTTCGGGTGATATCGCCGAGGATTGCGATTGGGTATATACTTTGGGCGATAGTAGTGCAGCCTCCCGGTCGCGCCTCGATTGGCCGGGACGGGGCGTACATTCATCCCCCTTTCATTCTTGCGCGCCCCGCATAACGGAAAGGCTAGTTCCCCTTTGAGGCGGAGTGGAATGGGCACCGGTGTATGACGCCATTCGTGTAAGAGGCGGAGCGCCGGGGGAGGTTCCTTGTGGAACTAATTCTGATTCGCCTTATTTTTGTAGTGGTAGTGGCGGTTACCTGCTACGTCATTCATCCCTTCGGACGTCCTGCGAACGTGGATGCTGCGATCGGGGCGATGGTCGGGGCCGCGATTGTCCTGTTCGAGTGGAAGCTGCGCTCGGTCAGTTTAAAGCGGCTGATCGGAGCGGCGTTCGGAAGCATCCTCGGCATCTGTGGCGCCTACCTTTTCGCTCTGGTTATTCGCAGCAGTGTGCCTGCGGGCAACACACAGAGTTTTCTGCAAATCCTGGTGATGCTGCTTATGGCCTATGTTGGCCTCGTCGTCGGGGCGAGTAAGGGGGACTTGCTCAACCTGGCGGCGCTGGGAGGGATTTTCGGCGGCGAGAAACAGACGAAGAGGTCCTACAAGATTCTCGACACCAGCGTCATTATTGACGGGCGTATTGCCGACATTGCCGAGACCGGATTTCTGGACGGCATCATTGTCACGCCGCAGTTTGTGTTGCGCGAGTTGCAGCTCGTGGCCGACTCGGCGGATTCGCTGAAGCGGAATCGCGGGCGGCGCGGGCTGGATGTTTTGCAGCGGCTGCAGAAGATGGCCACGTTGCAGATTCAGATTGTGGAAGATGATTTTCCCGCTGTCCGCGAGGTCGACTTGAAGCTCATCGAGCTTGCGAAGGTGTACGAGGGGAAAATCATTACGAACGATTTCAACCTCAACAAAGTGGCGCAGCTTCAAGGCGTGGAAGTTTTGAATATTAATGAGCTGGCGAATTCCCTCAAACCGATCGTGCTGCCCGGCGAGATCATGAAGGTGTTCATCCTGAAAGAAGGCAAGGAGTATAACCAGGGCGTCGCCTATCTGGATGACGGGACGATGGTGGTGGTCGATAATGCGCGGAAGATGATCGGAAAGACGATCGATGTGTCGGTGACTTCCGTCCTGCAAACGACCGCGGGGAAGATGATCTTTGGAAAGTGGGATGAGCGGGCATCGCGGACGAGTATCCCGGTTCAACCGGTGGTGCAAACAATTCCGACGCCATCGGGAGGCACTCCGGTTCCCGCCACTGTGCTCGCCGAGACGAAGCCTACTCAGCCCTAGGATCCTATTCGGCCACGGAAACAACTGCGATTGTATTTCCGTTCAAAGTCCCGGAAACTTTGACGCGCGATCCTGCGAGGCGCTTCAGGGCCGCGGAGTCCCCGATAAGAATGTAAGACTTTTCGCCATCCACCAGGGCGAAATGTTCCCCGGCGTGGACGCAGGCTCGAGTGCAATCCGCGGCGGAAAGGCCCACTTTGGAGGAATGCTTTGCTCCGCAGCGGGTGTCGGTAACCATTCCGTCGAACTTTTCGATGGGAGCTGTGGAGGCGTGAACGGTTTCAGTTTGCTCCGACGACCTTGGCGCTGGCCCGGCGGCCTCGCTGCGGCTGGCGAAGAGAAGCGCCATTGCACAAGCGAGGGCGCAGACGAGAAGGAAGATTTCAGCCCACCAGCGGACTCTGATTTTTCGCATCGTAAGCTTGGTGCCAGCTGCTGCCTATCGGTTGCTTAATCGTTGCTTTGTCGTACTTTGGGTAAGGTTGCCAGGCTTCCCGAATCAGGCGATCTATTGGATGCACGTCAGCTGCCAGCGCAATCCTCATTGGTTTTAGACACGCTAAACGGATGAGCGGCAGTGGTTTGCCAGTATTGCGGAATCGCAGAGAGTTCCGGCAAGACGCTTCGCCATGCAAAAAATTCGCCCCGGGCTGGGATGTACCAACGATCAGGAATAGTTTTCGATTCTCAACTACCTCGCTACCAGACGGCTAAATGGTGGAACGTAGGCCTCGAGCAAAACAAGAACTCCGACGAGGGAGGCAAGGGCAATGCTGTGCCAGAAGACATAGCGCAAAATATCGCCTTCATGCCCGTACCATTCGGTCGCGGTACTGGCGACTACGATGCTCTGGGCATCGATCATCTTGCCCATGACGCCGCCTGCACTATTGGCCGAAGCCATCAGAACCGGAGAAACTCCCGTTTGCTGCGCGGAGATTTTCTGCAGACTGCCGAAGAGGACATTCGAAGAGGTATCGGAGCCGGTCAGCGCTACGCCCAGCCATCCGAGGAGTGTGCCGAAAAACGGATAAAAGTGCCCAGTGCGGGCGAAGGCCAATCCCATAGTGGCATCCAGACCGGAATAGCGCGTAATGATTCCAAGCGAGAGCATGGCGGCGATGGTGATTAGCGAATAGCGCACATGCCATAGCGTCTGCCACCACATAACGACCATTTTCGGCAAGGACAAACCCATGATGAAGCCGGAGATGATTGCGGCGAAGAGGATTCCCGATCCAGTGGCGGAAATCCAGTTCAGGCCGAAGACGGCAGCTTCCGCCGTCGGCTTGGCGACCACCGGAGGAACGCGTTGCACGAGTTTATTGAGACCTGCCACCGGAATTTGCGGGTTCGTAATCCTGCTCGGAGCGATTGCCCATGAGCTCACGGAGGGAAAAGCCTTTTCCGGCGTGTTCATGATTTTCTTGCCGGTGGTCGTACCCCAACAAAATACGACAACGCTCAGAACCAGCCAGGGAAGCCACGCTCGGGCGACTTCACTGCGGCTGTAGCCGTGGGTCCCACGGGCAGCGCGCTGCAGGCCTTGTCCGGGGCCGTCGTGTCCCCAAATCTGTTTGGGCTGCCAGATTCTCAGGAAAAGAATGAGGCAGGCCATCGAGCACAGGGCGGCGATGATGTCTGTGAGCCACGGGCCGTGGTAGTTCGAGATGAGATATTGCGGAACAGCAAAAGTGATCCCGGCCACGGCGACCGCCGGCCAGATTTCCTTAATGCCTTTGTAACCCGCGTAGGCCCAGATCAACCAGAACGGAACCAACACGGAAAAGAACGGCAAAATGCGCCCGACCTGTGCCCCGAGAGCGACCTCGCTGTATCCAGTCACCGCGGCGAGCGCGACGATGGGAGTAGCCAGCGCGCCATAGGCGACTGGCGCGGTATTGGCGATAAGCGACAGGCCAGAAGCCTGCAAGGGCTTGAAATCCAGGCCGATGAGAATGGCTGCCGTGACGGCGACTGGCGTGCCAAATCCGGATGCGCCTTCGAAGAATGCGCCGAACGAAAAAGCTATGAGAAGCAATTGCAGACGGCAGTCCTGGGTGATGCCAGTCATGCTCTGTTGCAGGACTTTGAAGCGTCCGGTTTCGAGCGTCATGCGGTAAAGAAAGATCACGTTCAGGATGATCCAGCCGACGGGAAACAATCCGTAACAGGCTCCGTAGATGGCGGCGATGCTGGCCATTTTAACCGGCATATGAAATACGGCGGCGGCAATTGCGAGGGCGGTGATCAATCCGAGAAATGCAGAGTAGTGAGCTTTCATTCGGAAGATGGCGAGGGTGCCGAGAAGTACGACCACTGGCAGGGCGGCGCAGAGGGTCGAGAGCCACCAGCCTCCGAGCGGGTCGTAACCTTGCGCCCATGGTTGCGAAATTGGAGCGCCGGTCCAGGCGAGGACGAGGATAACCACGACGACGAGCGCCATCAAGACTCCGGGAAGCGCTCCGGGTCGGTTCAGGGGTTGGTTTTACTGGGGAGTCAGACGGGGGACTTGCAATTCCGGACATGCCAGCACCTCGAAAGGCGAGCGTCTGGAAAAGCAAACTGCCTTGTCGGTGGGAGGCGCCGATAGAGCACCTGTGGCCGAAACATTCGCTCTTTTGCCGAATCGCTCGGGCGGAAGCCTAGCACAGGGAGGCACGGAGCACAACAATGGATTAAAGGGACGCGGACGCTAGTCCTTACTCGCTGCGCTGCAACCGGTTGGATGAAATCCGCCAGAGCGCGGCCAGTGAGGCTGCTGCGGTCGCGATCGCATCTTTCGACGAGTCGATGCCGGTATTCTGCCGGAGCCGCCGGAAGATCGGCTGCTTAGATGCAGGGATTGAATCGCCATTGAGCCGGGTTAGAGAGCCTTCGAAGACTTCCTTCCAACGCTTTTGATCAACTGGGGTGGGAACGGCTGACTGAGCCATAATTTTTGATTGCCTCCCTCGTGCATCTATTGGTTTAAAGCCCTGATCGCTTTGTCACCATACTGTTATCTCCTGACGGCGGGAGGGTTTTGTCACTGATTCGCTCTTGGATGTGCACCTAGACTTCGGATGGGCAGTAAAGCATGAAAAGCCCCAGGGGCCAGAGCCCGCGCGGTTTCTGGTTCATCGAATCGACTGAACTCGGGCTTCTTCCTAGAACTGCCCTCGGTGAGAGTTAATTTCCCGAGATCAGCTTTAGTAGGGGGTCGTAACCACGGCATCTTCCGGATAGCCGACCATGCCGAACTCTGGAATGTCGAGGCCTTCTTCTTCGACCTCAGGAGCTACACGCATGCTCCTTACTTTGTTGACGCACCAGAAGACGATAAACGTTGCACCGAAGGCCCACGCGGCATAGATGGTTGCTCCGATTAACTGACAGAGGAACTGGCGCGAGTCGCCGTGAATTAGGCCGGTGACGCCCTGGCCGGTGCGGCCGAGATAGCTGGCCGCACCGACGCCGTTCCATCCTGCGCCGTAGGTGCCATCGGCGAAGACGCCAACGCTTACAGCTCCCAGCCAGCCGCAATAACCGTGAACGGAAATCGCGCCACAAGGATCGTCGATTCTTAGAACGCGATCGTTGAAGAGAACTCCGAAGCAAACGAGGCAGCCAGCCAGTGCGCCAATAATGGTCGCAGAGGTTGGCGATACGAAAGCGCAGGGCGCAGTGATGGCGACCAGGCCGGCCAGCATTCCGTTGCAGGCCATGGTCACGTCAGGCTTGCCAAACAGGAAATACCAGAGAAGCATGGCTACTGCTGAACCTGCAACGGCGGACAGGTTTGTATTTACGGCTACGACAGAGATGCGCAAATCGGTTGCGGCCAGCGTGGAACCGGGGTTGAATCCCATCCAGCCGAAAAGCAGAATGAACGTGCCGGTGACTACGTAGACCAGGTTGTGCGCGGGGAAGACGCGGATTTTTCCTCCGGGTCCGTACTTGCCCAGGCGCGGGCCGAGAACGATAGCCAGAGCCATGGCGGCGAAACCGCCGACGGCGTGGACGACGGTCGATCCAGCGAAGTCTACGTAGCCGTGTCCCCAGTTCAAGCTAGAGCCAACCTGCGAAAGCCAGCCGCCGCCCCATGTCCAACAGCCGGAGATGGGATAAAGAATGCCGCCGATGAAAAGTTCGCAGAGCAGGAAGGCCCAGAAAGTGATGCGCTCGCAAATTGCGCCGACGATGATGTAACCGGCGGTTTCCATGAAGACGACTTCGAATAGCGTCAGACAATTGCTGGAAGCGTCGTAGGCCGGGCCGGTGAGGAAAAATCCTTTGCCGCCGACGAAGCCCCATTGGCCGCTGCCGACCAGAAAATGGTTGAGGCCGGGAGTTCCGCCCAGGACGGCCGGATTGGCGTTGATAGCGACCGCTCCGAACTGAAAGGCATAACCGCAAGCGTAGTATGCGAGAAAGGCGAAAACGTAGGCAGCGAAGTTCAGCATCATCAAGTGCGCAGCATTTTTCTTGCGCACTAAGCCGCAGGTAAGTAAGGCAAAGCCGGCCTGCATGAATAAGACGAGATAGCCGGTGTTCAGAGTCCAGGCGAAATTCGTGGCCACACGAACGTGGCCGACACTATCGGCAAGCTTTAGGGCGAGCGGCTCTTTGGCGGCCTGCGCCTGGTAGTCATCGAACGCTTTCTTGTTCGCCGCATAGTCGGGAGCGTTTTTGTCGGCGGGTTCGGGGACGACGAAAGGGTTGCCTGCAGCGTCTAAAGCCGAGTTTCGATCCCCGGTCGAAACGCCAGCGGGATCGGGCTTGGGTTGGTCATCCGCGAGGCAAGTTCGGGATAAACCTGCTAACAATCCGACCGCCAGAATGATCGCGGCGCAGAATGACGCTAACGGGCGCAAGCTGTGCCCGCCGATTCGCTTTGTCATGTGTTGTCGCTCCCGTTTTTGAAGGTGGGTCAGGCCGTGGCGGCGTGTTCTGCGTTGAGATCATTCCGTCGCAGGCCTAAGGAACCGCGAATCCTGGAGGGAAGGGCTGACCGGGAAAGTGATTTGACCCAGACGAGCATCGTTGGGTTTCATCGCAGTCCTCTCCCTAATCCGCAGAAGATATCCGGATCGGTCGACTGAGTCCAATTCAAATTTCTTCTGCCGAGGATCAGCGGCGTTAATGAGTGGTGGGTGAGCTACAGGATTCTTTCGTGAGCGTAGCCAGCAGCCGACAACGCTGCGATTAGCTCGGCGATATGGGATGGCCCCCTGGTTTCCATGGTGATGTCGATTGCCGTGTCGCCGAGGTTGACGCCGTGATAAGCGCGGTCGTAGGCAGTTTCGACAATGTTGGCGCGAAGCTCGGCGAGAATTCCGGTGACGCGATGCAGAGCTCCGGGATAATCGGGAAGGTGAACGCGCAGACGGATAAGGCGCCCATCTTTTACGAGGCCACGCTCGATGATGCGGGCGAGCAGCGTGACATCGATGTTTCCGCCGCAAACGAGGACTGCAAC
Organism: uncultured Acidobacteriaceae bacterium; assembly: GCA_963734675.1. GTDB lineage: Bacteria > Acidobacteriota > Terriglobia > Terriglobales > Acidobacteriaceae > Sulfotelmatobacter. Next base: position 78,835 of record CAVTHZ010000013.1, on the reverse strand, counting down.
TTTTTTCCCCTTGAGGGGAAGTTTGTGATTCAGCAGCGCGGCGATCGAGGCCGCCCCTGCGCCTTCGGCGAGAGTTTTTTCGCGCTCGAGGAGCAGCAAGATTGCATTGGCGATTTCTTCCTCCTCAACGGTGACAATGTCGTCCACATATTTCTGAACCAGTGGGAACGTGCGTTCGCCGGCGCGGCGCACGGCGATGCCGTCGGCGATCGTGACTGCCGGCTTCAGGCTGACGGGGCCGCCGTTCTCGATGGCAACCTTCATGGATGGAAGCTTGCTCGGCTGCACGCCAAAGACCTGCACCGACGGCTTCAGCGCTTTGACCGCGCAGGCGATGCCGCCGATCAAGCCGCCGCCTCCGATGGGCGCGACGACGGCCTCGATATCCGGCTGCTGCTCGAGAATCTCGAGGCCGAGCGTGCCTTGTCCAGCAATCACTGCGTCGTCGTCGAATGCGTGGATCAGAGTGAGATGATCTTTGCGGCTGTGCTCCAGCGCCTTCTCATACGCTTCGTCATAATTTGCTCCATGCAGGAGGACTTCGGCGCCATAGGCACGCGTGGCCGAAACCTTAATTAGCGGTGTTGGCAGAGGCATGTAGATGACGGCATGGATGCCTTGCCTTCCCGCATGATAGGCGACGCCCTGCGCGTGGTTACCGGCGGAGGCGGCGATTACTCCTTGCTCGCGTTCGGCGGCTGTAAGCGTAAGCAGCTTGTTCAGCGCACCGCGCTCTTTGAAAGCTCCAGTGCGCTGTTGATTATCGAGTTTGAGAAAAATCGAGTTGCCGGTAAGGGAGGAAAAAATCTCCGAGTGGCGGCAGTCGGTGGTGCGAATCGCGCTGCGAATGCGGTTCATCGCAGTTTGAATGTCTTGTAGGGCAATCGATTGCGTCGAGCTGGGATCGTACTGTGGTTGCCGCAAGCCCGTAGCGACGGAAGGGCCCGAAGTCATGAGGCGACCTGTTGAACGGCCGAGGTGGCTCGACCCGGATGGTTCGCTAAATTCTTCAGATATGCATCGACCGCCTCGGCGGCTCTGCGGCCTTCGGAGATTGCCCAGACGACGAGCGATTGGCCACGGCGCATGTCGCCGGCGGCGAAGATGCCGGGGACTGAGGTCATGTAGTTTTCATCGGTCGCAACGTTGCCACGTGGATCAAGCACGACTCCGAGCTGCTCGATCATTCCGTTGCGCACCGGTCCAAGGAAGCCCATGGCGAGCAGAACTAGATCGGCTTCTATTCTAAATTCGCTGCCGGGAATCGGTTCAAAGTTTGGCGGAGGGCCGACACGGATGGCGTGCAGCTGCTTTACCTGGCCATTCTCGCCTGCGAATTTTGTGGTTGCGATACTCCAGTCGCGAGTGCCGCCTTCCTCGTGAGCGGCCTCAGTGCGCAGCTGCATCGGCCAAAGCGGCCATGGCGTGTGCGGCGAGCGTTCATCGGGCGGCTTGGGCATGATTTCGAACTGGTGCACGGAGAGCGGCTTCTGGCGATGAGCTGTGCCTAAACAGTCAGCCCCGGTGTCACCGCCGCCAATAATGACTACATGCTTGCCGGTTGCGAGAATTTCTGTTTCGGGGGCTAGTGTGTCGCCATGACAGCGCTTGTTTTGCTGCGGCAGGAATTCCATCGCGAAGTGAACTCCTTTCAGCTCGCGTCCGGGAACAGGGAGATCGCGCGGATGTTCAGCGCCTCCGGCGAGAACGATGGCGTCGAAATCGCGGCGCAAATTTTCTGTGGCGATATTCTTGCCGACTTCTGCATTGGTGACGAAGTGCACGCCCTCGGCGCGCATTTGATCGAGTCGCCGGTCGACAATGTGCTTTTCGAGTTTGAACTCGGGAATACCGTAGCGCAGCAGGCCGCCGATGCGGTCAGCCTTTTCGTACACGGTGACCGCGTGGCCGGCGCGGCAGAGTTGCTGGGCTGCAGCCAGACCCGCTGGTCCGGAGCCCACAATGGCAACTTTTTTTCCGCTACGAATTTTCGGCGGCTCGGGGTGAATCCAGCCTTCGCTGAATCCACGCTCGACGATATTTTTCTCGTTCTGCTTGATCGTGACCGCGGGCTGATTGATGCCCAGCACGCAGGAGGCTTCGCAGGGCGCGGGACAGATGCGTCCGGTGAATTCGGGAAAGTTGTTGGTGGCGTGCAGCTGGCGAACCGCTTCCTCCCAACGGCCGCGATAGACGAGATCGTTCCAGTCGGGAATCAGATTGTTGACCGGGCATCCCGTCTGGCAGAAGGGAACCCCACAATCCATACAGCGCGCGCCTTGATTGCGCAGAGTTTCCTCGGGAAGGTCGACATAGATTTCGAACCAATCATTCACGCGCTGTATCACCGGACGGCGCGAGGCATGTTCTCGCGGGTATTCAAGGAAGCCGGTGGTTTTACCCATGCTGTACCTGCTCGTGTTGAATCTGCTCGTGGGCGTTGCGGTGCGTGATACCTATTTGCGATTCGTTTGGAATATACGGATGGTGGGTGCGGCTCACGCCGCGCACGCGCTTGAACTCGTGCGGAAAGACTTTGATGAAGCGCGGCAAAGCTTCCGGCCAATGATCGAGAATCCATTGCGCGCGCCGGCTGCCCGTCAGTTCATGGTGGCGTGAGACCAGATCGTTCACGATTTTTAAATCCTGGCCTTCGATAAGGGGATCTAGATCGACCGAGCCGAGATTGCAGCGCTCTTCGGTGAAAATGCGGTGTTCATCGAAAACGTAGGCGATGCCGCCGCTCATACCTGCGGCAAAATTCCTGCCACAGCGGCCAAGGACGAGGACGATGCCTTTTGTCATGTACTCACAGCCATGATCGCCGACGCCCTCGACTACGGCGGTTGCTCCGGAGTTGCGCACCGCGAAGCGTTCGCCCGCGACACCGTTGAAGAAAGCTTCGCCGCTGGTGGCGCCGTACAGAGCGACGTTGCCGATGATGATGTTTTCTTCCGCGGCGAAAGTCGACTCCCGCGGCGGATAAACAATAATCTTGCCGCCGGAAAGTCCCTTGCCGACGTAGTCGTTGGCGTCGCCTTCGAGCGTGAGCGTGACGCCCTTCGCCAGAAATGCACCCAGGCTTTGTCCCGCAGATCCGGAGAGATGAATCCGGATGGTGTCGTCCGGCAAACCGGCAGAGCCATAGCGGCGGGCGATCTGACCGCTCAGAATGGCGCCGACGGAGCGGTGAATGTTGCGCACCGGCAAGTTAACTTCGACCGAACTCAGGCTCAGCAGCGCGTCGAGCGAATGCTCGACCAGTTGATGGTCGAGTGCCTGCTCGAGGCCGTGATTTTGCTTTTGCACGCAGCGCCGCGCTACGCGCGAGGGAAGCGGAGGAGAGTAAAGGATCGCGGAAAAATCCAGGCCTCGTGCCTTCCAATGGTCGATTGCGGGAGCGAAGTCGAGCATGTCGACGCGGCCAACCATTTCATCGACGGTGCGGAAGCCGAGTTCGGCCATGTATTGACGCATCTGCTCGGCGATGAAGAAAAAGAAATTGATGACGTGCTCCGGCTGACCTTGAAACTGTTTACGCAGCACGGGATCCTGCGTGGCGATGCCGACCGAGCACGTGTTGAGGTGACATTTGCGCATCATGACGCAGCCCAAGGCAATGAGGGGCGTGGTCGCAAAACCAAACTCTTCCGCGCCTAGTAAGGCTGCGATGGTGACATCGCGGCCGGTTTGCAACTTCCCGTCGGTTTGGACGCGGATGCGGCTGCGGAGGTCGTTCAGCAGCAAAACCTGTTGAGTCTCAGCCAGACCTAATTCCCAGGGAATGCCCGCATGTTTGATCGAACTGAGAGGCGAAGCTCCAGTTCCCCCGCTGTCGCCGCTGATGAGTACAACATCGGCATGCGCCTTGGCTACCCCGGCAGCTACAGTTCCCACACCCGATTCCGCGACGAGCTTTACTGAAATCCGTGCCAGCGGGTTTACGTTTTTCAAATCGTAGATCAACTGCGCGAGGTCTTCGATCGAATAAATGTCGTGATGCGGCGGCGGAGAAATCAGGCCGACGCCGGGGATCGAATGCCGAATGCGGGCGATGACGTCGTCTACTTTGTGGCCGGGAAGCTGACCGCCTTCGCCCGGCTTCGCGCCCTGCGCCATCTTGATCTGCAGTTCGTCGGCGTTCACCAGATAATTTGCGGTCACCCCGAAACGCGCTGAGGCAACCTGCTTTACCGCACTGCGACGAAAGTTGCCATTTGCGTCCGGCGTAAAGCGCTCCTCATCTTCTCCGCCCTCGCCGGTGTTCGATTTGCCGCCGATGCGGTTCATGGCGATCGCCAATGTTTCATGGGCTTCTTTGCTGATCGACCCGAACGACATTGCGCCTGTGGCAAAACGCTTCACAATTTCCTTCGCGGGCTCGACTTCTTCGAGCGGCACGGGCTTGTCGCTCTTTCTCAACTTCATCAAGCCGCGCAGCGTACACAGACTGGCGCTCTGCTTGTCGATGAGGTCGGTGTACTCCTGAAAAGTCTTGAAGCTCGCTTGCCGCACCGCTTGCTGTAGTTTGCCGATGGTCAGCGGATTGAGCAGGTGATACTCGCCATTCGTGCGCTGATGGTAGACGCCTCCCACGGCGAGCTCGAGTCTCGAATTCGGTGAACGGACGCAGAGAATGCTCGTGCTTCATCTGCGCCTCGCGCGCGAGAACGTCGAGGCCGACTCCTTCGAGGCGCGATGTTGTGCCGGTGAAGTAGGCTTCGACCAATTCTTTGTTCAGGCCGATGGCTTCAAACACCTGCGCTCCCTGATAACTCTGCAAGGTGGAAATACCCATCTTCGAAAACGTTTTCAGCAGGCCTTTCTTCACCGACTTCATGAAGTTCGTGACGGCGTGCTCGGGGGTGATGCCCTCGGTCAACTCGCCGCGCCAGGCAAGGTGTTCCACGGTTTCGAGTGCGAGATAAGGGTTGATCGCGCTGGCGCCGTAGCCGCTGAGCAGGGCGAAGTGCATGACTTCGCGAGGCTCGCCGGATTCGATAATGAGAGCGACCTGTGTACGCGTCCCTTCGCGAATCAGAAGATTATGTACGGCCGCGAGCGCAAGCAGGCTTGGGATCGGCGCATAGTCTTTATCCACGCCGCGATCGGAGAGGATCAACAGGCTATACCCTGCCTTCACAGCCAAGGAGGCGCGCTGGCAGAGTTCGTCGAGTGAGCGCTTCAACCCGGTTTCGCCTTCGCTTGCGCGAAAGAGCGCTGGCAGAGTGGTTGCCAATAAATCGCGATGCGAGACTCGGCGCAGCTTTTCGAACTCGCGATTCGTCAACAGGGGATGCTCGAGCTTTAGCATCTGGCAATTTTCTGGAGTTTCTTCCAAAATGTTGCGCTCGCTGCCGATGTAACTGGTGAGTGACATCACCATCTCTTCGCGAATGGGATCGATCGGCGGATTCGTGACTTGCGCGAAAAGCTGCTTGAAATAGTTGAAGAGCGATTGCGGTTTGTCGGAAAGGCACGCGAGCGGCGTGTCTGTTCCCATGGAGCCGACCGGCTCTTCTCCGGCGGAGCACATCGGCCCGAGAATCATCTTCAAATCTTCATCCGAGTAGCCGAAGGCGCGCTGGCGGCGGAGCAACGTTTCAGGATCGGGCGGATGCGTGCGCGACGGCTCAGGCAGATCATTCATCGTGATCTGATTGATTTTGAGCCAGGCGGCATATGGTTGCTGTGCCACGAGCCGCTCTTTGATTTCGCGATCGGAAACGATACGGCCTTCAACGGTATCGACGAGAAACATCTTTCCCGGCTGCAGACGCCCTTTGATCTTGACTCTTTCCGGCGCGATATCGAGAACGCCCGCCTCCGAAGCCATCACTACTAGATCGTCGTGTGTGACAACGTATCGTCCCGGCCTGAGGCCGTTGCGGTCGAGTGTAGCGCCGATCACGCGACCGTCGGTGAATGCGATTGCGGCGGGGCCATCCCACGGCTCCATGAGGCAGGCGTGATATTCGTAGAATGCGCGCTTCTCCGGATGCATGTGCGGGTTGCCGGCCCAGGCTTCTGGAATGAGCATCGCCATCGCGTGAGGCAGGCTGCGCCCGCTCTGCACCAATAGCTCGAGAACGTTGTCGAAGTTCGCGGAGTCGCTGCCATCGGCTTCGATAATCGGAAACAGTTTCTTGATGTCGTCGGCGAATAGGGGCGAGGCTAGCAGTGACTGGCGCGCCTGCATCCAGTTCACGTTGCCGCGCAGCGTATTGATCTCCCCGTTGTGCGCGACGTAGCGATAGGGATGGGCGCGCTGCCAGCTTGGAAAAGTATTGGTCGAGAAGCGCTGGTGCACGAGGCAGAGTGCGCTGATCACCTCGGGATCGGAGAGTTCGCGATAGAAGCTGGTGAGCTGCGTGGCCAGAACCAGACCCTTGTAAACAACCGTGCGACACGAAAGAGACGGAATGTAAAACGTGGCCGCATCTTCGATGTCGGAGTGGCGTACTTCGTTCTCCGCACGCTTGCGCACGATGTACAGTTTGCGCTCGAACGCGTCTTCGTCGAGATTGGCCGGGCGTCCTACAAAAATCTGCTGGATGTATGGCTGCGAAGCCCGCGCCACGCGGCCGATTGCGGATGCGAAGCAGGGCATGTCACGCCAGCCGAGTAAAGTGAGTCCTTCTTCTTGAACGATACGTTCGAGGATGCCCTCGCACTGCAGGCGCGGATGCTTTTCGACCGGGAGGAAAGTCACTCCGACTCCGTAGTTGCCGGGCTCCGGTAGATTGAATCCGAGCGTGGCGCACTCGCGCGCGTAGAATTTGTGAGGGATCTGAATCAGGACGCCAGCGCCGTCGCCGGTTTCGGCATCGCAGCCGCAGGCGCCGCGATGCGCGAGGTTCAGCAGAACCTCAATGCCCTTACGAATGATATCGTGGCTTTTTTCGCCGCGAACGCTGGCCACGAACCCGATCCCGCAGGCATCGTGCTCCTGCGCAGGATCGTATAGACCTTGCGCCGGCGGCATGCCGTGGATAACTCTTGCGCGGGACATCGTGGTCTCCCGGGAGGAAATTGGTTGTCACGGAACGGGTCATGGTGGAAACAATCCGCATGCAGCGGAGATAGCCGACACGTTGCCCAAAGCGGCATTCCGTCCATTCTTTGATAAGGCTTTGCCGCGGCCAAGTAAAACGCAGAATTTCGATGCAGAGGATAGGAATTTCTAAAGGATCGCCCTTGGTTGGCAGGTGACGGAAAGCTATTTCGCTTTGGCGAACCATTCCTCGAACCACTCCATGGTGCGCAGTTGATAATCCCGCCAGTCGGAGGGTTTTACGAAGACGTGCCCTTCATCGGGATAGACCACGAACTTGTTGGGAACATGCATAGATTCGAGGGCGTGCCACCATTCGATCGACTGTTCGACCGGGACTTCGCCGTCGCGGTCGCCTACAAGGATTAAGGTTGGTGTTTTTACGTTTTTGACAAAATGCATGGGATCGCTCTGGGCGTAGACAGCGGGATCGTCGTAGACGGAGGCACCGAAAAAGGGGATCATCCATTCGTCAATGTCATTTACGCCGTAATAGCTGAGCCAATCGGAGAGTCCTGCGCCGGCGACGGCTGCGGCGAAGCGATGGGTCTGTGTTTCTGCCCACATCGTCATGTACCCGCCATAACTGTGGCCGCGAATCCCAAGGCGCTTCGTGTCGATGCGATATTCCTTCGTCATCGCGTCCACCCCCGCCATGATGTCGCGGTAGTCGCCACCGCCAAAATCTTTGACGTTTGCCTGGGTGAAGGCTTCGCCTTGTCCGTAGCTCCCCCGCGGATTAGGGCAGAGAACAAAATATCCAGCAGCGGAGAGCGAACCGGAAAAGAGTTCATCCCAACGCGAATGGCAGGCTGCCGAAGGCCCGCCATGCACGCTCACAATGAGGGGATATTTTTTGCCTGCTCGATAATCCCTGGGGAACATCAACCAGCCCTGCACGCGTGTATCGCCGTTCATCCAGTGGACATTGCGTGATTCGCCCCATGCGGGCTTTACGCCAGTGTTGATCTGCGTAAGCTGCTTCCATTTGCCGATTCGTCCCGCCCAGACTTCCGGCGGTGTACTGGCGGATTGCCGCACGAGCGCGACCGAGTTGCTGCCGGCGGATCTGCCCATCCACAAATCGCTTTCGGGCCGAGCATATTCCTCGCCGGTCCAGAGGATCTCAACCGGACCTCCGTTTGCACTCACGCTGGCGAAGCCAGAATTGCCGTCGACATTTTCGGCGAAGAGGATATGATCGGAATCTTCCCATGCGATAGCGGAGGGCGAAGCCTTGATGCCGGGTGTGACATCGCGCGCGGCTCCGCCGGCGATTGGAACAACGTAGATATCGCCGCCGGTCGAGCCTTCATCGCTCATCAGGCCTTCGATGAACGCAATATTTTTTCCGTCCTGAGAAATACGCGGATCGGCAATCTGCAATTTCGGCTTATAGATCTGGCGCATCTTCCCGGTGGTGGCACTCACGGCGTAGAGGCAGGCTACATACCAATTGGCGTCGCCGGAGCCGCGCGCTGCTGTGGCGATCCAGTCCTTCCCGTCCGGAGTCCATTCGTATTCGTACACATACATATCGTCAGGCGTGAGTTGGGTGAGATGATCTGTTTTCAGATCCACCATCGCAATGCGCTGCTCGTAGATTTTCTCGCTGACTTCGCCCGATAACGGCGTCATCGGTTGAAGCGGGCCTGCGGCGCGCGGCATGCCTTCGATAAACAGCACGCTCAACTTTGATGCGTCAGGCGAGAAGCGCGGCATTTGCGCGTACCCTTTCAGATCCGCATGTTTGGCAAGATTGCTTCCGTCAGAGGACGATGTCCAGAGTTCGGCGGCAGGAGTTTCACCAGACAAGTCGGCAAGGAACACGAGAGACGCGCTGTCTGCCGACCAGGCAACGTCACGCAACTCGAGCTTGCTTTCGAGAGCAATGGTCTTGGATGGGCCGCCTGCGGAAGCAATCACCGAGAGTTGTCCGGCGACGATGTAGGCCACCTTGCTGCCGTCGGGCGCAATTGCGACTTCGCTGATGCGCCTGGCGCGAGGCATGGAATCAAGGATTTCAGCGGCGTGAGACGAGGGAGATGGAGAGTCTTGAGCGGTTGCGGAAATAGCAAGAAATAATATGGCGCAAAGCAGCGCGGGAAGATGGCGTGAGAATTTGGTCCGGGCATTCATCGCGGAAGGAGTATATCTGCTTCGCGCCGGAGTTTTCCAGAGAGGGTTCTCCTGAGATGAGACCACCCGACTCTATAATCGGGACATGTCGGGCCTCGATTACTCAGCCATGATGAAAGTAGCGATCGGCGAGGCGCGCAAAGGGCTTGCTGAAGGCGGCATTCCGATTGGCGCCGCGATTTTTGATGCAGATGGCAAGCTCATCGGCTCGGGCCACAACCGGCGCGTGCAGAATGGAGATCCCTCGCTGCATGCCGAGACTGACGCTTTTCGCAATGCCGGACGCCAGCGCAGCTATCGCAAACTCACCATGGTTACGACGCTTGCGCCCTGTTGGTATTGCAGTGGTCTGGTTCGGCAATTCGGGTTTGGGACGGTGATCATCGGAGAGAGCCGGAATTTTCAGGGAGGGACCGACTGGTTGCGCTCTCTCGGAGTGACGGTAATAGATATGGACTCCGAAGAGTGTGCATCGATGTTGCGCGAGTATATTCGCAGTAATCCAGCCATCTGGAATGAGGATATTGGGGAAGAGTAATTCTCAAACACGGAACACACAGGATCACAAGTGAATTGAAATTTTTCTCTTCTTCTGCTCAGCGGCTTTGGCACACTCCATGTAGACTGATTCGCGGATTCGGAATAGCGAATCGCAAGATCGAACGAAATCGGGCGAAGACATGGACAATCGATTCATGGCGCGCGCCATTCGGCTTTCAATTGACAATGTTCTCTCCGCGCGCGGCGGACCTTTCGGAGCGGTTATCGTCAAAGACGGACAGGCGATTGCAGAAGCCGCCAATCAGGTTACTTCCACAAACGATCCTACCGCGCATGCGGAGGTCATCGCGATTCGTGAGGCTTGCAGCAAACTGCGCAGGTTCGATCTGACGGGTTGCGAAATCTATACGTCCTGCGAACCCTGCCCTATGTGCCTGGGAGCAATCTATTGGGCGCGAATCGACCGCATTTACTTTGCGAATGATGCCGCGGATGCATCGCAGGCCGGGTTCGACGACTCGCTGCTCTATCAGGAACTCAGGCGCAATCATTCGCAGCGAAAAATCCCGATGGTCCAAATGATGCGCGAAGAAGGCCTCGAGGCGTTTCGCGCTTGGAAGAGTAGTTCAAACAAAATCGAGTACTGACGCGTTCCGTTCAGCTTAGTCCTGCAAACCTCAGAGCCATGGAGGATGTTTGATCGAGCGCTACTTCAAGCTGTCTGAAAATCAAACCACAATCAAACAGGAGATGCTGGGCGGGCTGACCACGTTCGTAACGATGGCCTACATCGTGGTGGTGAATCCGCAAATTCTGGCGCAGGCCGGGATGCCGGCGGACGGCGTGGTATTTGCGACTTGCATTTCAGCTGCGGTTGCAACCCTAGTGATGGGGCTTTATGCGAACTATCCAATCGCGCTTGCGCCGGGAATGTCGCTGAACGCCTATTTCACGTATTCCGTCTGCCTGGCAATGCACATCCCGTGGCGGACGGCGCTGGCGGTTGTGTTTTTATCCGGCGTGCTGTTTCTGGTGCTTACTGTGACTCGCGTGCGCGAGCAAATAGTCAATGGCATACCGGATTGCCTGAAGCACTCGACCGCTGCGGGAATTGGAATGTTCATAGCGTTTGTGGGATTACGGAATGCGAAGCTCGTAGTGGCTAACCCGGCGACCTTCGTGGGCCTTGGCAGCTTCGCGAACAAAGAAGTCCAGACTGCCTGTTTCGGGCTGGCGCTCACATTAGTTCTGATCTCGCGAAAATTCCACGGCGCGATTTTGATTGGAATTCTGGGAACCGCCGGTCTGGGGATGTTGCGGGGAATCGCGAAATGGCCAACCGGATTCTTTGCCATGCCGCACCCTTCTTCAACTTTGCTGCAGCTGGATTTTCGCGGCGCGGCGCATTTGGGCCTGCTCGAAATTCTATTCGCGTTTCTGTTTGTGGATCTGTTCGACAATATCGGCACTCTGGTTGGCGTGTGCGAGCAGGGAGGGTTTGTCAAAGATGGAAAGATTCCTCGCGTAGGCCGGGTTCTGATCGCCGACGCCGTGGGTACGATTGCCGGCGCTTTGACCGGTACCTCGACTGTGACCAGTTATATCGAAAGCGCCGCTGGTGTGGCTGCCGGCGCGCGAACCGGCCTGGCGAACATTGCCACGGCTGTGCTGTTTCTGCTGGCAACGTTTTGTTCCCCGCTGGCAATTGCGATCCCCGCCTACGCTACCGCGCCTGCTTTAATTCTGGTCGGAGTATTGATGACACAATCGATCGCGCAGATCGATTGGCAGGATTTCAGCGAGGCCGTACCGGCATTCATCACGATGCTGGCAACACCGCTCACGTTCAGCATCGCTACGGGCCTGAGCCTTGGGCTGATTTCATTCACTGTGGTGAAGATCGCTGCGGGAAAATTTCGCGAGATTAACGCGTTGATCTGGATTCTTACTGTGCTTTTTATTCTGAGATATATCTATCTGGCAGCTGCATAGGCATCGGCATTTAAGAATGCGTTGCGACAATCGGACCCTTCTGCGTCCAGAATTTAGTGATCTCCTCGAGCGATCGACCTTTGGTTTCGGGAATCAGCCATGCGACCAGGATGATCGTCAGCAGCGCTCCGCCACTGAAACACCAGAAGGTTCCATCCGAACCGAGATCTTTCTGCATGATTGGAAATAGTTGATTGCCGAGATAGCCGACGAGCCATAGCGCCGTAGTGGCGATCGACATGCCGCGGCCACGAACCTTTGTGGGATAAATTTCCGAGATGATGACCCAGCACGCTACTCCGTTGCCGAATGCATGACCGGCGACGAAGCTCATTACGAAGATCAAAATAGCGATGCCGCTGCCGTGGATGTGATAAAACCAGCCAACTAGCGCGAAAGAAACGAACTGCAGCGTGGTACCGGCGATGATGAGTGTCTTTCTTCCGGCGCGATCGACCAGCCAGAGCGCGACAAGAGTGAACAGTAGATTGATCAGGCTTACCAGAACCGACTGGAAGAAAGCGTCGCTGGTAGCGGTGCCGGCCGCGCGAAAAATCTCCGGAAGAAATGAAAACAGCGGCGTGATGCCGCTGATCTGCTGCAAGGCCGCCAGCATAATGCCGAGAAGTAGCGGACGGCGGAATGTTTTGAAAAGCTCCGAGATGTGACCTTCTTCGGTGGCGAGGGATCGCTCGATTTCGGCGACCTCCTGTATAGCGATCTCGCTTCCATTAATCTTGGCGAGCACTTGAAAGGCTTTTTCGCGTTGTCCCATTTTCAGCAGCCAACGCGGACTTTCGACTGACGGGAGGATCATCAGGCCGAATAGAATCGCTGGGACGATGCCCGCGAAAAACATCCATCGCCAGCCGGTGGAAACATTCCAGTTTTCGTCGCCCATGCGCTGGATGAGCATGTTGACAAAGACGGCAGCGAGAATTCCAACCACGATTCCGAGCTGATAAAGGGTCACGCAGCGGCCACGAACCGGGGTGGGAGCGATCTCGGCAATGTAATTGGGAGCTATCACGGACGCCGCGCCGATGCCAAGGCCGCCAATCAAACGCCAGATGACGAACTGATGGAGATTTCCGGCGAACAATATGCCGGCCGATGAGAGAGCGAAGCAAACCGCGCAGACAGCAAGCCCCTTTTTTTTGCCAAGATAGTCGGCAACCGTACCGGCGGCGGCGCAGCCGACGATGCATCCGATGAGCGCACAGCCTGCGGCCCAGCCGATGCCCGCGGCATCCAGGTGAAACAGCCGGCTGAGAAATCCGATCGCGCCGCTGATGACGATGTTGTCGTAGCCGAAGAGCAGGCCGCCGAGAGTGGACACCGTCGCGGCGATGATGAGGGGTGCGCGGGAGTGATTGGAAGCAGCGGAGGCCAGATTATTGATCTCCACGCGATACGGCTAGACGTTCGATTTGAGGTTGCGATGATTCGAGCATGGCCTTCGCGGCCAGCATATAGCCGACCGTATGCGCCATTCCTGCGTGCCACGGCGCGGAGCAGGTCATCTGCGGAGTGTGATCAGGAATGATTACACCATCGAAGTGGTTGCGATGCAGGATGGTTAGGATGCGCAACATGTCAACGTCGCCCTCGTCGATAAAGGTTTCGCGATAGTGCGGAACTTTGCCAATGACATTGCGGAGATGAACATAGGCAACGCGGCCTTGCTTGCTGTATCGGTCGATCGCGTTGTAAATATCGCCCTCCGTCATTTCGGCGAGCGTCCCCACGCACAACTCGAGCGAGTTGCTGTGGCTGGGCGCGAGATCGATCAGGCGCTGATACATGTAGGGCTGGTAGACGAGGCGCGGCTGCCGGCGCATGGTTGGCATGGGCGGATCGTCGGGATGCGCGGCTAGCCGTACTCCAGACTGCTCGGCGACGGGAACTACTTCTTCGAGAAATCTCTGTAATCGACGCCAGAGTTCTTCATGCGAAATTGAAGGCTGCGTTCCAGGGGCGGCGTCGCGATTGTAGACCATGTTCCAGATCGTACCGTTGGGAATGGGTACATCGTCTGCTGGGCCGTCCATTCCCAGCGTGATCGCGTTGCCTCGTCCGGCGGGCGCGGTGACACGCCCGCAGACGCCCGCCAGGCTGAAGTTGTAGCCGAGCACGGGAATGCCGGCTTCGCCCAAGTGCCGGATGATAGTTTTTACTTTTTCGATTTGCTGCGGACGCTGAGGGCCATCGAGCAAAATGTCGTGCCAGTGGGCGGGGTCGAGATTCTCGATTGCGGCGAGGATCAGCCCGGCATCTTCAATTTCAGCTCGGATGTTTCTAAGCTCTTCCACCGTCCACAATTGCTGCGGATCGCCGGCTACCCCCCACGGTTCGTACTTCGATCCTGATGGTTGATTGTTACGGGGATTCGAAGAGCCCTGATTGAAGTAATCGACGAGATGGACGACCACATGCGTGCAGCCGGCCTGCCGCGCGAAATCGTAGTACTCGCGTGTGAGCATATGGCGGTAAAGTCCAAGACCGATTTTCACAGGCGATTCCCAATGCCAGCGCCGTAATCGGGGCTCAGGATTTGTCCGTTAATTTCGGCGGCGAGAGGCGAGCAGAGAAAAACAAATGCGTCGGCGATGGACTCCGGGCTGTTGCGCCTGCCGAGCGAAACGCGCAGCACAAATTCGCGGTATGCGGGATCTTCATCGAAAACCTTCAGCGAACTTCCGGCGGCGACGTTGCCGGGTGAGACTACGTTCACTCGAATTCCAGTCATTGCATATTCGAGCGCGAGGCTGCGCGCAAAATTTTCCAGCGCGGCCTTGGCCGAGGAATACGCAGGAATTAATGTGTGCGGCATGCGAGCCACGTAAGAAGAGGTGAAGATCAGGTGCCCGGGAATCTTATTTTGCATCCAGTACGATAACGTTGCGCGCGCGAGGAAGGTCTGGGCGAAATAATTGAAGCGGAAGATGCGCTCATAGTCGGCCTCGGAGGTGGTGGAGAATGGATGAAGGGCGCAGCCGCCGGCGTGACCGATGACCATATCCATCTTCGGAAAGTTTTCGAAGGCCGTCTTCATGACGCGATCGACCTGGTGCGAGTCGGTGATGTCGGCAGAGAGATAACGATAAGATGAACGGGCAATTTGCCACTGGTCGAGCGTCGTGCGAGCTTCGCTCTCTCCCTTGATATCCGTGAGCACGAGCGTAGCGCCCGCGGCTGCCAGGCGTTTGACCATGTACTCGGCGATAGCGCCCATCGCGCCGGTGATCAGAATAGCTTTCCCTGAAAGATCGATGCCGATCACGGCGCGCTTACTCCTTGTGCAGTGGAAAGCACAACGTGCCCCGATTCCGTGACCAGCACATCGTCTTCGACACGAGCTCCCGCACCGCGCTGCGGAACGTAAGCGCCAGGTTCGAGCGTAATCACCATGCCGGATTCGAGCTTATCGCGAATGCCGGGCGCAATCAGAAATCCGGGATCGTGATAGCGAAAGCCGACATGATGGCCGGTGTGATGCGTGAAAAACTTATCCAACCCGTGAGCCGCAACCTGGTTGCGCGCCAGAGAGTCGACTTCCTCAGCTGAAGCGCCCGGCCTGACGCCATCTACAGCCAACCGCTGTGCATCGCGGACGATCTCGAATAGTTCGGCAACTTCGCTTTTTAACGAGCCGACGGGCGCGGTGCGCGTCAGGTCGCTCCAATATCCATCGACACAGGTGGCAAGTTCGATCAATACGAGATCACCGTTTTCCAAGCGGCGTCCCGTCGATCGGTTAAAACGCCCAGCGTCCGCGCTGTTTGGTCCGGATTGGACCATAGCCCAAGCGCGCGAGTGAAAAATCCCATCATTGCCGATTTGGCGATAGATTTCCGATTCGACGGCGGCGGCGATATCTGCCTCGCGAACTCCGGGATGCAAGCTTTCATGGAAGGCTTGCAGCCCGACATTGGCTACGCGATTGGCCCGCCGGATGGCGTCGACCTCGGAAGGAGTTTTTCGCAGGTACAAGCTGGCGAATGCCGCCAGGGAGGTGGGATTTGGAGTGGAAGCGACGACAGAGAGTCGCGCCGCAAAATTCTCTGGGATTGGAATCTGTTCGGCCGCTTGAATTGGCAACGTGGTTCTAGCTGAGGCGGAAAGCATTCCGACGCGCTCAGGCCGGATATTTTCTTTTCCTAAGGCTCTGCGGATTGCAGAAGTCAACTCTGCGTAAGGATCGCTGCACTTCAAATCTCCCCAAGGATATTCCTGCACGCGCAATCCCGCGGGAATGTGATCCCTGGGCTCGAGTTGCGGGACGAAGAGAATCGGTTCTGCGTCCGCAAAGTACACCAGCAGCGATGCGCCCCAGTACGGAAAATATCCCGAGAGCATCAGGAGTTCGTCGGGCCGCCAAGCGATCCATGCCTGCAGATTATTCTGCTTTAGAAAGCCTCGCACCTGCGCGGAACGAGACGGTACGCTTGTCAGGCTGGAATTCATCGATTTTTCTTCACATGATTCCATACTTCTCAAATGCAGCGACTGCACTGCTGCCTTCTTCAATCGCCTTCTTGACCAGTTTTTCGCCGCGAGCTTTTTCCAGCGCGCGGGTGAAAACTTCCAGTTCGGCTTCGGCGGGCACAACCAGAACTCCGTCGATATCGCCGAACAGAATATCTCCCGGACGAATGCGTACCAGACCAATCTCCACCGGAATACGAAAATCGATGACTTTGTAGCGGGGCGCGGAATCCTGGCCATAAGAGCCGAAACCGAACGTTGGAAAGCCCATGTTCAGGATTGCTTTCGTATCGCGCACATAACCGTTGAGCACCGCGCCAACGCTTCCCAGTTTACGGGCGCGAGTGCTCATCAGCTCACCCCAAAGAGCATTGCGAGGAGACGAGCCGGTGCTCAGATAAATTTCATTCGGCCGAAGATCGTCCAGCGCTTCGAGCATCAGGCCGAATGATTTGTTCATCAGCTTGTTTGCGCTGTTATCGATTTTCTCGGCGAACACATCGACGGCGAGAGTCGGCATGGCGCGGCCAATGAGGACCATGTCTCGAGATAAAGGTTGAATCTGCGCCGGGAGAAACTGGCGCTGGAGGTCGAGTTTATCCATCACGTCGCCGACCACGCAGGTGAACAACTCACGTTGTGCGGTCGAAAACAGCTCGTCATCTGAATTCCACAATTTCGCTGCGGACATTGTTGTTTGGCTCGGTTATTTGGCTCGCGCCTCTTTGATTTTTTCTACGAGTTGCCGTGCTACGCGGGTAATGGATGCATAATCGCCGGTTTTTGCGCCCGCTGTCAGATTGCCTCCGGCTCCGATCGCAACGGCTCCGGCGTCAATCCAATCAGCGGCATTCTCCACGCCGACGCCGCCAGTTGGCATGAGCTGGGCCTGCGGAAGCGGGCCCTTCACTGCTCTGATAAATCCCGGCCCGAGAATTTCTCCGGGAAAAACTTTAATGATGTCTGCGCCGCATTCCATCCCTTCGATCACCTCTTTAATCGTCGCGGCTCCGGGCATGTAGGGAATCTGATATCGATTGCAGAGCCTCGCGGTATCGAGGTTGAGCGCGGGACTGACAATGAAGTGCGCTCCTGCGAGAATCGCGATGCGGGCAGTTTCCGGATCGAGTACAGTGCCCGCACCTAAAAGGATCTTTTTGGAGAATTCCTTTGCCAGATGCTCGATTACGCCTGCGGCTCCCGGAACGGTGAATGTAATTTCGAGGGCGGCAACGCCGCCCTCAGCGCAAGCTTCGGCAATCCGGGCAGCTTGCTCGCGACTTTCGGCGCGAATCACGGCGACAAGGCCGTCATCGGTAATCTTTTTTAGTACGTTGCTCTTTCTTGTGGTCATAAATCTCCGAGCATGCCGACTATACGATAATGTTATTCAAAAAACGGTTCGCCTTTGCGAGCATAGTGTCGCGCGATCTCTTCGTTCAGGGTTACTCCCAGTCCAGGTGTATCGGGCAAGCTGATAAAACCATCCTGGATAACCGGTTTTGAGGGCCCGTCAACAAGATCGTTCCAGAAAGGCACATCTGACGCATGAAACTCCAGCGCCAGGAAATTAGGAATCGCCGCGCAGAAGTGCGCTGAGGCGAGCGTTCCAATCGGGCTGCTGATGTTGTGAGGTGCCACGGGCATGGAGTGAACATCCGCAAAAGTTGCAATGGATTGAGCGACAGCCAACCCTCCAACTTTTTGCAAATCGGGGGTAACTATACTTAGCGCGTGTTGCTGAATGATTTCCTGAAAGCCTTCGAAGAGAAATAAATTCTCTCCTGTCGCAATTGGAATGCGCACCTTCGCGCTCAATTCTTTCAGTGCCGCAGTGTTGTTGGGCGGGACTGGATCCTCGAGCCACAACAGGCGAAAGGGTTCGAGTTCATGGGCCACCGTAATCATGTCGCTTGCGTTGTAGCGCCAGTGGCAATCGACTGCGATATCGGTCCCGATGCCAACGGCGTCGCGAACCGCGCCGATCAGCGCGACCATGCGATCAATGGCGCGATTGCTCAGTGCCCGATTGTACGGATCGCTGCCTTCCGTACCATGTACGTCGAGATCGAACTTCAGCGCGGTGAATCCTTCCGCTTTCTTCTTCAAAGCCTGACGGCGGTAGTCGTCTGGCGAACAGGCCGGCTCATCTGTTGTCTCGCCGAAGTAGTCTCGGGCCGTATGGCCGGTATCTTTCGACAGCCACGAAGCGGGACGCGTGCGCAGGACTTCATCGAGACTTTCCAGAGCTTCTCCGCCGTGGCAATCGGCATATACGCGCACGCGATCGCGAAACTTGCCGCCAAGGAGCCGGTAGATGGGGACGCCGAGCGATTGACCGAGTAAATCCCAGAGAGCAGCTTCGACGCCGCTGATGGCGTTGTAAATGATTCCGGCAATCGACCCCGCGCCGGAAGTTGCGAGTTGTAACTTGCGAAACAGCCGACGGAGGTCGCGCGGATCTTCGCCAATTAATAGCGGCTCGAGCGAGCGCAGGATTGATGTAAGTCCAGGAGCGAAGAAGCATTCGCCGAGCCCGCGTATTCCTTCGTCGGTCTCAATGCGCACAAACGTCCAATCGAAATTGCCCTCGACGACAGCGGTCTTTAGTCTCTTGATCTTCAAGGCCCGGCTTCGCAAACGGGTCATTATACGACGGTGCAGATAGCCAACGCCGATTATGAAAATTAGAACTTGAACCGTGCGCGAACGAAACGGCTAGAATGCTGTGTCATGAATTCGATCACTCTGAAGGCGGCCGAGAGCTGCAAGTGGGACTGCGTGAGCCTTGGCGAGGTGATGTTGCGGCTTGATCCTGGTGAAGAACGCATTCACACGGCGAGATATTTTCGCGCGTGGGAGGGTGGCGGAGAGTACAACGTTGCGCGCGGCCTGAGGCGATGTTTTGGCCTGAGGACGGCGGTCGTCACGGCGTTCGCAAAGAATCCGGTGGGGCAGTTGCTCGAAGATCTGATTCTGCAGGGCGGAGTCGATACATCGCTGATCCGCTGGGTTCCTTATGATGGTATCGGCCGCACGGTGCGCAACGGATTGAATTTCACCGAGCGCGGTTTCGGAGTGCGCGCGGCCGTGGGATGCTCGGACCGTGGGCATACCGCGATCGGCAACTGCAAGCCGGGCGACTTCGACTGGAATAGTATTTTTTGCCAGAGCGGTACCCGATGGCTGCATACCGGCGGAATTTTCGCGGCGCTTTCTGAATCGTCAGCGCTAGTGGCGAAGGCCGCGGTGCAGGCGGCTCGCGAAGCCGGCAGCATCGTTTCCTACGATCTCAATTATCGAGAGTCGCTTTGGAAAGGCATCGGTGGCAAAGCGAAGGCCCAGGAAGTGAATCGCGAGTTGGTTTCCAATGTGGACGTGCTATTCGGCAATGAAGAAGATTTCTCTGCCGCGCTGGGAATTTCGATTGAAGGTGGGAACGATGATTTTAGAGATCTGAACGTGGCCACTTATGAATCGACTCTGCGCCGGGTTGCCGAACGGTTTTCCAACTTAAAGTTAATCGCTACCACTCTGCGCACTGCGCGTACGGCAACGCAGAACGACTGGGGGGCGATTGCGTTGTATGAAGGGAGAATTGTTCATGTTCCGCAGAGGCCCATTGAAATCCTGGATCGAGTGGGTGGCGGCGATTCTTTCGCTTCGGGATTAATCTACGGTTTTCTGGCGGGCAAGGACTTTGAATGGGCCGTCCAATGCGGAGTTGCGCATGGCGCTCTGGCGATGACCACGCCGGGAGATACGAGCATGGCGACGCTCGCCGAGGTGGAATCGGTGATGCGGGGGACGTCCGCGAGAATTTCCCGTTAGAGGCGTTTCGCAATGAAAGAGACCTGGCGATGGTTCGGCCCTGACGACCGCATCCCGCTCGATCACGTGCGACAGGCGGGAGCGACAGGTATTGTTTCGGCGCTGCATCATCTTTATCGCGGCGAGGCTTGGCCGGCGGAAGAAGTCTTAAAACGCCGAGAGCAGATTCTCGCTGCAGGTTTGGAATGGTCGGTGGTGGAGAGCATTCCTGTTCATAATTCCATCAAGCTTCGCTCTGGGGCCTATCGCCATTATATTTCTGCGTGGAAAGACAGCCTCGCTGCGATTGCGAAGGCCGACGTGCGAATTGTGTGCTACAACTTTATGCCGGTTGTCGATTGGACGAGGACCGACCTGCAATGGCGCCTGCCGACGACGGGTCTTGCGCTGCGATTCGACGCGGTCGATTTTGCAGCGTATGACATTTTCATTCTCAGGCGGAAGAATGCAGAGAGCGATTACCCGGAGGATCGCGTCCGGGCTGCACAGGCTCACTTCACCTCCATGCCAGCGGCACGCAAGGAGGATTTGGAACTCACGATTATCGCCGGATTGCCGGGAGCCGAAGCTTCGTATGAACGGGAGACGATCCGTCGGCTGATTGCTGAATATGAGGGAGTTAAGGCTGGCGAATTAAGAAAAAATCTGATCGATTTTCTGAAGGAAGTTGTTCCTGTCGCTGAGGAACTGAAGGTTCGGCTGGCGATTCATCCCGACGATCCTCCATGGCCGCTTTTCGGCCTGCCCCGCGTTGTTTCGACGGCCGAAGATGTGCGAAGCATTCTCAGCGGATGCGATACAACCGGAAATGGGCTTACCTTTTGTGTGGGATCGTTCGGCTCACGAGCCGATAACGATTTGTTAGCGATGGTCCTCGAATTCGGATCGCGCATTCATTTCGTTCATCTCCGGCAGGTGATGCGCGAAGCCGACGGCTCGTTCTATGAGGCCGAGCATTTGAATGGAAGCTCGGATATGGTTGGGATCATTCGCGCCTTGATGCAGGAAGAAGAAAGCCGCCGACGCTCTGGCCGATCTGATCATGAAATTCCGATGCGGCCGGATCACGGCCATCTGCTCGCGAGCGACATCGAAAAGAAAACGAACCCAGGATATTCGTACATTGGCCGGTTGAAAGGGTTAGCGGAACTGCGCGGCGTGATGCGGGGACTGGAGTACACAAGAAACGAACAACGGTGAGATTTGCATGGGCGAATTCGAAGGGAAAGCGGCTTTAGTGACTGGAACCACGGGGATCGGGCGCGGGATTGCGACCCGATTCGCGCGTGGAGGAGCGAAGGTTCTGGCCTGCGGCATCGAAGCGGCTGCAAATGAGGACTTGTCTCGCGCCGCGAAAAAAGACGGCTTAACTTTACAGGTCGAAACTTGCGATGTGACAGACTTGGAACAAGTGAGAGCGGCGGTGGCAAGAACGGTAAACGAGTTTGGCGGACTTGACATTATCGTAAACGCTGCCGCGATTCATCCTTTCGGCACAGTGTTGCAAACCGATTTCGCCACCTGGAACCGCTGCATGATGGTGAACGTGGGCAGTATTTATCTCACCGCGCATCTCGGTATTCCGGAAATGAAGAAGCGCGGCGGAGGATCGATTATCAATCTCGCGTCTGTTCAAGGGTTCGCCTGCCAGCGCGGAGTTGCCGCTTACGCCACATCGAAGGGCGCGATTCATAGCCTCACGCGCGCTCTCGCGCTCGACCACGCGGCGGAGAACATTCGGGTGAACTCCATCAGTCCCGGGTCGATCCGAACGCCTATGCTGGCACGATCTGCGGCGAATTTCGCGCCGGACTTGCCGACGGAAGAAGCTTTCGCGCGATTCGGCGCGGCGCATCCGCTGGGCCGGATCGGCACCGTGGAAGAAGTGGCTGAGCTTGCCGCGTTTCTTGCATCGGACAAAGCCGCGTTCTGCACAGGCGGCGACTATCTTGTGGATGGCGGACTTCTGGCCGGCATCGGTGTGCAGTGAGTGCCGAAGATCGAGTGCTGGAAAAAAGTTCGGCAGTTCCGCAACGACGGTGGCGCATCGCCTTCCTGCTCGGCGTCGGGGTTCTCGTAAACTTTTTTGACCGTATCAATTTATCGGTCGCACGCGATGCGCTGCATGTGTCATTTGGCTTGTCTCTCGTCGCATTCGGTTATCTCTCCAGCGCTTTCAGCTGGACCTATGCGCTAATGCAAATGCCCGCTGGAGTGCTGCTGGACCGCTGGGGAGTGAGGCGCGTGGGACGTGTGAGTACGCTGCTTTGGAGTCTCTCTTCGCTTGCCACTTCTATTGCTCCGGGCCTCGGTTGGTTTTTCGGCGCACGATTTCTACTTGGCGTGAGCGAGTCGCCTACGTTTCCAGCGAACGCAAAGGCACTCGGATATTGGTTTACCAGGGAAGAACGAAGTCTCGCGATGGCGATTACCGACGCTGCGGCCAAGTTTGCCAGCGCTATCGGTATTCCTTTCGTTGGATTGTTGCTCCTGCATTTTGGCTGGCGGTGGTCTTTTGCGACCACCGGCTTCATCAGCTTTGTTTATTTTATTTTCTTTTGTTTCATCTACCGCAATCCCAGCGAAGATCGATTTCTGACGAGCCGCGAACGTGAATTCATCTTGCAAGGTGGGGCTCAGATCGAAGATGAACAACGCGCGAGGGGCAAAGGGTCGCTGGGCTATCTTCTGAAGCAGCGCAAAGTGTACGGGCTGGCGCTGGGATGGGGCGCGTATAACTATGCTTTCTATCTGCTGCTCACGTGGCTGCCCAGCTATCTTTCGGTTTCGCTGGGTGTGGATTTATTCCATTCGATTTTCTACACCAGCGTGCCGTGGCTGTTTGCGACGTTCACCGATCTCGTGGTCGGTGGATGGTTGGTCGATTCGCTGGTCCAGCGCGGATATGATGCGAATCGCGTGCGGCAAACTGTGCTGGTGGTGGGAACGGGTTTTGGGCTGGCCATCTTCGGTGCGGCGAGCGCTCGCAGTGCCGCGATGGCTCTGATCTGGATCAGCCTTGCCCTCGGGGGCCTGGCTGCGGCTGCGCCTGTTGCGTGGACTGTGCCATCTCTTATCTCTCCAAAAGAAGCTGTGGGCACGCTCGCCGGCATTGTGAATTTGTGCGGACAGCTTGCGGCCATTTCCGCGCCAATCGTGACCGGCTATATTGTCGCGGCTACGCATTCGTTCGCGTCGGCCTTCGTCACCGCAGCGATTATTCTTCTGCTCGGAATTGCGGGTTATATTTTTCTGCTTGGGCGCATCGAGCCGATTCCCGATCCTACGAGCCTTTAGCTATTGAGCCTTGGCTACCGCCGGGAGCACGTCATAAAGCGGCTGAACGGGCCGCACTTCGGGATTCTCATCGGCGACGGAAATCGCCAAAATTCGAATCGCCTGGTTGTCCGGCAGCTTGATTGTCCTTGCTCCCGCGGGTAGATCGATCGAATAGGCGAACAAGTACGAATAGCGATACGCAATATTTTCTCCGTTGGCGTTGTGGTAATGCGAGCAATACCAGCCAAGGGCGGCACGTTTGATGAATCCCGCTTTGATGGCCAGCATCTTGCCGTAATCGTCATTCGAGGTATCTTTTGAACTCCACTCGCGATCGTCCCATTGGCCAATGAATCCGCCCCAGTCCTCAATGTTGAGATCAACTCTCGTATTCCCGACTTCAAAGGTTGCGTTCTGATCGCCATCTGCCGATGCCGCGAGCAGGTAGGCGCGGTTGTATTGTCCCGACGGCAGGTTGATGGTTTGACCCTTAGCCACGACCGCATTTGCGGCGCCCGTTTTTGCCGGAGCAAGCTGAAACTGCACTCCGTTGTAAATGATTTGCTGCGGCAGCATTTCGGCGGGAAGCGAATTGCCTTTTCCATCGAAGCCAGGGGACGACTTCTGGCCGTCGTTGCTAGCTGTGGCCAGATCGTAGTTCAAGGCAACGGGAACGGAACGGACCGGCGAGATTTTGTCGCGCGAAGGGGCAAGTGTCAGAGCGAAAGTTCGCGGCTGATAGGCGGAGAAAGATGTAAGAAGTTGACCGTCGTTCACCACCGCAGCACCTGCTGGCTGCTCCTGCCCGTTCACTTCACGAGCGGCAACCACGGTGGCAGCGAAACTTACACGAACATCCTTCTGCGGTTTGCCATCCAGTTCAACCAGGCGGACGATTAATTCATCGCTCAGTTCAGCCTTTTTCAAGGCCAGAAGTCGAATGCGAGAATTGCTGATTTTCACCAGAGAAAACTCGCGGCCAAGCGTACCTGCGTGCTTTGAAGTTTGAAAGGCGATGAGAGGGTCATTTAGTTCCTGCGCCTGCCAATCGGTTTGGGCGCCGCGCCATCCCCCGGCATGTCCGGCAATTCCGTGGACGAATTCGTGATGACCAAGATCCTGCGTACCCTGGTCGGCGTATCCGCCCCGGGTTCCCGGAGTACGGATGAGAGTGAGGCGGATCGTGTGGTCGTTGGGCTTGTCCGACCCGTTCTTGCAATCGGTCAGGATGGTCGCGCCGAACTCGCCGCTCGCGTCGGTGAGATCGATCCACTGATGCGATGGCACCTCGAATTTCTTGGGCCGCGCCGTCGGACGCTCGATGGTACCAATATCCCAGTTGTAGGTGGCATTTTCGTTCGAGGCGGTCAGAGGAAATGTCGCTTTCACGTTCGATTCCTTCGTATTCCAGTCGATGACGTTTGCAAACTCGACGCGCTTTCCTGCATCGCCAGCTGACAATCGAATGGTCTGAACGAACTTCGATCCCGCCGTCTCGCGCGTTACCTCCACCGCGGCGCGAACGGGACCATTTTCAACTATGCGAATCCTCGCCGGACCATGTACGTATTCGCGCGGCGCGGCCTGTTCCTGATCCCAATCCATGTTCCAGGCTGGCCATTGTTGCGGGTTGTCGTAGGAAATCGCCAGTCGAGCCGGCGCAGCCAACAGTTCCTTTCCGATCAATTTGTCGAAGATGCTGGCGACATCGCCGTCGGAGTTCAGCGTGACGCGGTAGTAATCGTTTTCGAGAGAGTTCTCGGAAACATGCAACGTGTTGCTGCCACTCCGGCTCTCACCAGCTTCCAGATCATAGACGGCATAGCCCACCGAAGGTGTTTTTGCTGTGAAAATGATTTTTCCATTTGAAACCTGTGCCGGAACTTCTTTGCCATCCGGTCCGGTCACGCGCACCGATGTTGGAAAGCCGCCGGGAAAGTTCACGGTGGCTTCGACGAGATCTTCGCGCGCAATATTGAGCGGATTGAAAACAACGATGGGCGTGCCTCTTACTTCCGTGCTAAGCGCGGCAGCCACGCCTTCGGTGGCGTTCGTGAGCACGCCGGCAAACTGATTCATCGCGATCACGTCATCGTTCCATGCAAATTCGTACGCTTTGGGAGTTGCTGTGCCGGCGGCGAGGTCGTGAAATTGTCCGCCCATCACGAGAGTCCAGGCGTCATTCAACCGTTGCAGCGGATACTGGCGCGCGCCAAGCCATTCCGCCGCAATCGATGCTTTCTCAGCCGCGTCGGCCAACAGTTCCTCTTTTCGTAACCAGCGTTTTTGGTAGGCCTGCGAGGTGAGCGATCCGGCGGAGTGATTCGTCAATTCCATTTCACCGGTGTAGCGCGGAAGTCCCGCAGCCTCGGCCGCAGTTATATCGAGAAACATCTGCTCGGCATTCGAGGAAATTACGTGCACGGGGCCGCCGCCGAGTTGTATCGCCGGGCCCTGCTCATGCGAGAAGCGGGAGAAAAGGGAATCGACATCGGGCGGCAGACTCATTTTGCCGCCGGTGATGATGGCTTCGAGACGCTTCACCGAATCTTCATTCGGCGCGCCTCCGATATCTCCGGTTCCGTAGTAGTGATAATCGGTGAATACCCCACTGACTTTGCCATTCAACTCGACGCGAGCGGCCCAATCATTTTGATGATGACTCAACTCGCGGTCTGCCTGGGCCTGAGCTTCGGCCTTCTGCTGGTCGCGCACGGAGATGTAATCCTCGATTTGTTTAGCGCTCATCGTGGAATTCGTTTGATCTGCATGAACCAGCGCCTGCCTTAGAGCTTGAAACTGCTTGTTCAATTCCTCAAGCGCTTGATTGGGCGGCAACGGAGGAAGCGGCTTGCTTAGATCGCTGTTGATTCCGCCGGCATAATCGCCGGGATTCAGCCCAGCCAGCACGGTTTCACCATCCGGGCCGACCCACACTCCCACGTTGAACGGCGTGCCCTCAGGCGTTTTCTCGAGTGAATCAGGGCCACCGCCGGGAGCGGATGATCCCCAAACGAGCTTCTGCGTCGAGAAGCCTTTTACGCCCGCGTGCGCGAGGATCGTAGGCAGCGACGCGGGAAAACCAAAACAATCGGGCAGCATGTACTCCGCGCTGGCCTTGCCCAGTTCTTTGCGGAACCAATTGTTGCCGTACAACACCTGCCGAATGATAGTTTCGGCGCTCGGCGTATTGACGTCGCCCTCTTCCATCGATGATCCCGCGGGGAACCAGCGGCCCTCATCCACATATTTCTTCAATCGTGCGAAATCGGCGGGATAGTACTCCTTCATCAGACGGTACCGGTTCGCGCCGCTGAAATTGAAAATGTAATGCGGATATTTATCGAAGAGCTTGAAATTTTCTTCCATCGTTTTGCGGAGATACTCATCGATGACTTGCGGATATTCCCATCGCCATTCGGTATCGAGATGAGCGTAGCCAACTACATAAAGCGTGGGTTGATTGCTCAGGTCGGGCTTGGCGGCTTGTGCGCCGGCGAGGGTGATGAAAAAAGGAACGACAAAAAAAGTCGGCAAGGTGCGGAACACGAACGAAAACCGGGTCATCGTGAATCTCCAGGAGCTATTTGCGGAAACGGTTAACGATAATGAGTTCTTTGCCGAATCGCAATGGGAAGTCGATACTCCGTTGGGAATGGTGTAGGTTAAGAGTATGGCGAGTAGGCCCCACAGCCGGTCGCTCTGGTACCAGATTCCGGTGCGAGTTGCGCTATGGACTTTCATCGGTACCCTGATTTCGTTTGCGGTAAGCCTTTTTCTCGGCATCGTTGGAGTGGTGATTGTTTCTTCGATTCGACATGTACATCCCAACATGACTCTGGCTTATCGCGACGTGGCATTTCCTACTGCTCTCGTGGCGGGAACAGTCATTTTGTTGTTAGTGCTTCGCATGGAAATCCGCTACTACCGGCAAACCAAAACGCTGGAAGCGATTGAGAGGGCCGGCTGATATGCCCGGGCTTCCGCCGCGTATCGCCATTCCCATGCCTCATTCCGGAAACCAGGAATACGCCGAGAAGGCCATTCCGCAATACGAGCGCGCGGTAGCGATGGCGGGAGGAGAGCCGGTGCGGGTCCCGCTCGACCGCACTCCCGCCGAAGTGATGAAGATTGTGGAGCGCTGCGACGCAGTGCTGTTGCCGGGCAGCAGCGCAGACGTTGATCCGGCAAAGTTTGGCGCAGAACGCTCTCTGCACACGGCCGCGCCCGACCGCCGGCGTGACACGGTGGACGAACTTTTGCTTCAGGATGCATACAACATGCGCAAGCCCGTCCTTGGCATCTGCTATGGGCTGCAGAGCCTGAATGTTTACCGCTCGGGCTCGCTGGTTCAGCACATTCCGGATTTCCTGCCGGAAGAATTGCGGACCCGCGTGAATCATGAAGCAGGGAAAAAAGTTGACGTGGCGCACTCGGTGAAGATCGGAAAAGATTCGAAGCTGGCAGGAATTGTTACTGGTAGCCAGCGCGGGGGATTGTTAAAGCCGGAAAAGTCGGAGATCCTCGTTTTGCCCGTCAATTCCTCACACCATCAATCAGCCGAAAGGATTGGCGATGGCCTGCACGCCACCGCACGCTGTGTAGAGGATGGCGTCATCGAGGCTTTGGAAGGGACAGCGCCCAGTCACTTTGTGCTTGCGGTGCAGTGGCATCCGGAGCGCTCAGTGGACGAGGATGAGGCTTCAAGAGCGATCTTCCGCGCTCTGGTGGAGGCCGCGAAATTGCGCCATAAAGAGCTGAAGGGCGAGTTCGAGGGAGTGGAGAAAGCCAGGTGAGCGGCTGAGAGACGTTGAGTGAGGAAAGGGCAGAACCTCATAGTTCGATTGCCAAAGCCCCAATCCTTCAATTCGGGCTTACTGTCTTTTTCTTTCCAGTCCTTCTTTCCGGGCTTCGCGATTTGCTTGTCTTCTCGAGCAACACCACCACGTGCGCGGCGGCTGCGTTGTCCAGATTCAGACCCTCCGGAGTCTTGGCCTTCAAACCCACACAGCCGGCTGGAATCTCCATTAAATCGGCGACGCAAGTGCGGATTGTCGTGGCATGAGGGCCGATCTTCGGAGTTGCGAGAATCAAGCTGGAATCAAGGTTTGTCACCCGGTAGCCCGCATCCCGAACTCGTTTTAACGCCTCGCGCACGAAGACGACCGAATCGGCGCCTTTCCATTGCGGATCGGACGGGGGAAACAGGACTCCAATATCAGGCGCGGCAATGGCGCCCAGTAGTGCGTCCGTAATGGCATGTAAGAGCACATCGCCATCGGAGTGGCCACCGAGCCCTCTGTGATGGGAGAGAGTGACGCCGCCGATTTTCAGCGGAATGCCCGGAAGAAACTCGTGCGAGTCAAATCCGTAGCCGATTCTGGTCGTTGGTCCTTGGTCGTTTATCGTTGGCATCCGAGTCAGGGTCGGTTCCAAATCTCAATCCGAGAGTTTATTTTCCTAAATAAAATTGTGCCAGGTCCATATCGGAGGGCGTCGTGATCTTGATATTGCGCGGCGATCCCATCACCACAGCGACCTCATGGCCAGAGCGCTCCACGAGAGATGATTCATCGGTTCCGAGGAATCCGTCGCTTGTGGCCTCGTCGAAGGCTTTCTTGATAACGCCGTAGCGAAAGCCCTGCGGGGTTTGCGCCATTACCACGGCGGCGCGCGGAATCGTCGCCTTGATGAGCGCTCCTTCGGAGGTGCGCTCGACCTGCTTCACAGTATCCACTGCGGGTAGTCCGGCTATGGCGGCTCCGTACTTCTGAGCCGCTTCAATCACTTCAACGATGACTTCGGACGTCACGAACGGGCGCACGGCGTCGTGTATCAGAATGATGTCATCTTCGTCCGCTTTTATCGCATTCAAGGCGCTCTGAACCGACTGCTGGCGATGCTCGCCTCCGATGACGAATTCAACTTTCTTTTTCAGAAGGTCATTGCCTTCCTTTTGCAGCCGCTCACGAAACCCAGCGATCTCGTTCTCGCGCAAAGCAATCCAGATCTCGCTGACTGCATCGACGGCAGCGAACCTGCGCAGAGTGTGAATCAGAATGGGCGCGTCGCCCAGTTCCGTAAACTGTTTCGACGGCGGACTTTTTTTCTTCCCCTTAGCTGCGGTCACCGGGGCCATGCGGGTCCCAAGTCCCGCCGCCGGAATTATGATTACGACCTTCATTGCGGGGTGTCAGTATACGAGCGCCGCATGCGAAAGTTCAATTCATTTGCGCTATTTTTCGATCTGGCCTATGAAAACCCCGTAAGGGGCGAGGGAAATCTTGTTGCCGCGCGCAAGCGAATCGGGCGTGGCAACTAGCGGCTTGGCGGAGGTTCCAACAGCCAAAGCCAATTTCTGCGGGGAGCCAGACATGTTCAAAGCAATCACCACCGATTGGTCCTTATAGGTTCGCAGATACGCGAGGACGTTGGTATCGCTCTCGTCAATCGCCTGGTAATCGCCATCCAGCAGCGCCGCGTTCGTGTGCCGGAGCCGCAAAACTTGTTTGTAAAATGCCAGCACCGAGGTTGGATCCTTCGATTCAACGGCGACATTGTGTGTTTTGTAAGTTGCGGGAACCGGCAGCCAGGGCTTGCCGGTCGTGAAGCCTGCGTTTTCGTCGCTGTTCCATTGCATGGGGGTGCGCTCGCCATCGCGCCCTTTTTCCTTGGGCCATCCTTTGCGTCCGATGGGATCACTGCACGTCTTCTTTGCGCGTGGGAGGCGTGGTCTTCATCCCGATTTCTTCGCCGTAGTACATGATCGGAGTGCCGCGAAGGGTTAGATAAAGCGCCGCCATCAGTTTTGCAATTTCGTCGTTATGCTTGCCGTCGCCGTAACGGTCGTAGGAGCGGACAATGTCGTGATTGCTGATGACGAATGTGGGCCAGCCCGAGGCCACGTTTATGGCGGCAATTTGCTTGCGAAATTCGGAAGGGGAAAGTTTATTTACGGTGGTGAAAAGGAAATCCATCGGCAATTGCAGTTCTTATTTCCCTTGCCGTAGTACTGGTTGAGTTCGGCAATGTCGGCGGTCCAGGTCTCGCCGATCAACACAGCGTTGTATTCATCGGCGACTTTGCGCAATCCGCGCAGCACATCGTGCACTTCGGGCAACTTGTAGTTGTATTTGTTCTTCTCGAAGGGATCTCCGAATGCATTCTTGCCCGGCTTAATGATCGGGTTATCGGTGAGATTCGGGTCTTCAAACAGCGTATCGACCGCATCCAGGCGAAATCCGGAGACGCCGCGCTTGTACCACAAGCGGGTCACGTCGAACATGGTGTCTTTTACGGCTGGGTTGCGCCAGTTTAGGTCGGGCTGCTGCGGATAAAAAGTAGTGGTAATAGTACTGATTTGTAGTTGGATCGAACTTCCATGCGGACCCTCCGAAGACAGAGACCCAGTTGTTGGGAGGCTGGTCGGGACCCTTGCCATCGCGCCAGATGTACCAGTCGCGGTGCGTCGATGTGCGCGACGATTTCGAATCCAGGAACCACGGATGCTGATCGGAGGTGTGATTCACCACGAAATCGAGAATGATATGGATGTTGCGCTTCTTGCGCCTCGCTGGCCAGCTTGTCGAAATCCGCCAGCGTTCCGTACATCGGGTCGATGTTCAAATAATCGGAAACGTCGTAACCGAAGTCGACTTGCGGTGACGGAAAGCATGGGGTGATCCAGATCGCATCCACGCCGAGATCTTTCAGGTAATCGAGCTTGGATGTAATCCCGTTGAGGTCCCCGACGCCGTCATTATTGCTGTCGGCGAAACTGCGGGGATAAATTTCGTAGAACACACCGTTCTGCCACCATTGATGGCCTGCGGCATCTACGCTCTCCGAGCGAGCCTGGGCGAGAGCTGCGATTGACAAACTGCCGAGCACGACCAACGTTGCCACCATCCTTATCGTTTTCTTGTGCAATAAGTTTTCATTCATAGGAGTATCAATTGAGGAACTATGATTGCGCGAAATTCGCGATAAACGCCGCAGGCGGCGCGGGCCTCTGATAGGCTTTGAAAGAAAATCGCATACCCTTCCCGGATTATGACCAAACTGCTGCGGTTTTTCCGCCCGTCCCACCAGCATACCGCCTTTTCGGCAACCTTACTGCTGATGGGGACGGTGATGGCGTCACGTTTGATTGGCTACATCCGCGAAGCGTATATCGCCTACGCGTTCGGCGCGGGCTCGCAGACTGACGCGTATGTAGCCGCGTTCACTCTGCCGGACTGGCTCAATTACATCGTAGCCGGCGGCGCCGCGTCGATAACATTCATCTCCATCTATACGCGATTTCTCGCCGAGAATCGCGATAAAGACGCAAAGAAAACTTTTTCCGTAGTTATCACGGTTATGACGGCGGTGATGATCGTCGGAACCGTTGTGACGGAAGTACTGACGCCGCAATTTGTTCGCTGGATGTTTCGCGGCTTCTCGCCCGCTCAAATCGAGCTGACGGTTCATCTCACTCGAATTCTTTTGCCGGCACAGATTTTCTTTTACGTTGGAGGAGTCGTTTCCGCAGTTCTGCTTTCGCACCGGCTTTTTCTGTTTCCCGCGCTAGGGCCATTGCTCTACAACATCTTCATTATTTTCGGTGGAGTGATTGCAGGCCATCGGCTGGGGATTGCCTCGCTGGCTTACGGAGCCTTGGCGGGAAGCGTCGTGGGACCGTTTTTAGCGAGCGTGATCGGAGCCGTCAAGATCGGCACAGGGTACAAGCCTACATTCGACGTATTAAATCCCGCCTTTCGAGAATGGGTGAAGCTGTCGGTTCCATTGATGCTCGGTGTTTCTCTGGTCACGGCGGACGATTGGATTCTGCGCCATTATGCTGCCAGCGGTGTTGGAGATATCGCGCGGCTCAATTATGCCAAGCGGCTTTTCGCAGTCCCCATTGCCGTGTTGGGGCAGGCCACGGGCCAGGCTTCGTTGCCTTTCTTTGCGCGTCTGTTCAACGAGAAGCGATTAAAAGAATTTGCCACGACGGTAAATCAGTCTGTATACCGCGTAGCTGCTGCGTCTTTCCTGGCCAGTGGATGGATGATGGCCGCCGCCTTCCCCCTGATCGATCTCGTTTACCGGCGCGGCCGGTTCCTGGTTTCCGACACGCGAACGACAGCCATCTATTTCTTCTGGTTCTCTCTATCGCTTGCATTGTGGTCGGCGCAAGCGCTCTACGCGCGCGCTTTCTACGCAGCGGGAGATACCCTCACGCCGATGGTCGCAGTAAGTGTGATTACGGGCGCTTCCTTGCCCTTGTATTCGTTCCTCTTTCACAAATTCGGCGTGATCGGTCTGGCCTTCGCTTCGGATACTGGAATCGGCGCGAACCTTCTGGCGTTGGCGTTTCTGCTGCATTATCGAAAGATGGTATCTCTAACGGGCTTGCGCTGGGACGAACTTGGAAAATCGGCGCTTACGGCGGTTGTAGCCGGATTTGTCAGCCTTGAAGTAGCGCGTGGCGTGCCTGTATTTTCTCACGGTCAAGTGAGCCGCATAACCGACATTCTGCAGCTGGCATTGATCTCGGTTACCTGGGCGGCTGCGACGGCGATTGGGCTATGGCTGCTTCATTCGCAACTGCCCGGCGATCTGCGGCGCCGGAAGACAACCGCCGCGTACCCCGGGGTGGCTCAGGCAGAGAGCAGGGAGATTTTGGGAGCTGGAACGGAACCGTAGCGAGAGTAGTGTTCATGAATTCAAAGCCATTCACAGCAGAAAGAGCACGAAGGCACACCAGGAGTACGTCGAAGGCTTCGTTCGTGTTTAGAGACTACGCTAGAGAGGTTCAATTTGCCCGGCCTGCCCTGGCTCCGCTATCATTTTCTTCAGCCGTGTTTTCCAACTTTACCGCTACCGACCGCTGGACAAAAAAGCAGGTTCATTGCCTGTATCAGGCGCTGATTGTCGCCATTGCGACTCGCCATGCCGACGCTGTCGATATTAAGTTTCTGATCGATGGCAAAACTGTGTGGGTGGCATTGCCGCATCCGGCGTGGGTGGAATATAAAAAGCGCACGGGGAAAGTGATTACCGATGCGCTGGCAGTTGAAATTGCCGGCCACTACCTGAAGAGGGCGCTTGAATCGGGCGAAGGTTTGGGGCGCGAGATGTATTCGCTGACGACCGAGGAAACACTCGACCATCTGGAAGCCGTGATCGCGGCCATGCAAGCACCAGTCCCGGCCTAAACTTGGAATCATCTTTTTGCTACCGGGCGGGAGCAGACGATGGAAAGCGGAATCTCCTGCTTCGTGCTGCCGCTGCTTGCTGAAACTGCCAGGTTATATGTTCCCGCCTTCACGGCGCTGGCAGCGCTGAATTTCAGCGTGCTGCTTCCCGATCCCGGGGCCGCAATTTTGACGGGCGCGAAGGTCGCAGAAATTCCGCTGGGCAATCCAGAAAGAGAAAAGGCCACGGGAGCATTGAAACCACCACTGACAGCAACGGCCAACACGACGCTAATGCTCGAGCCGGGGGAAATGGTCACGGAACTCGTCGAAGGCGTAACACGGAATCCCGGGGCGCTGGTGGCGTCATTCCAGTGGCTGACCAGGATCGAGGCATCGACCGAGCCAAGACCGGTCGCCTGATCATAGCCAGTAGCAGCGTTGAAGCCGGTTTGCCCGGGCACGCTATTGTTGCCGGCGGTGACATCGTGAAATATTGCCGCGCCGCCTGCGGCTTGCTTGGTGGCCAGAGTATAAAAGAACGGATTTGCATTTCCTTGTCTGGCCGCCTCGCCCTGTAGAACCAGCGCCATGATTCCGGCGAATGACGGTGACGCAGCTGAGGTTCCGCCCACCACGTAAAGCTGGCTGTCCTGATATATGAGATAACCATCGTGTCCCGCCGAGGCAAGAGAGACATCTGGGACGTCGCGCCTGCCATCGGCAGGCACGCCAGGACCGCTTTGCCAAGCCGGCTTGCTATAGGTGGTACTTGCACCGCCGCCGCCCGCCCAGAGGCCTCCACTGCCGCTTTCGTTCCAAGTCGTTTCCGGTATGTAGCTCAGCGCCGACGATTCAGTACTGCCAGCGTTCTTTGAGGACCAATAGAGAGACGGATGGGCTGTATCGTTGAACTCGGTTCCGCCGACGCAAATGCTGTAAGGCGTGGAGCACAATCCATTGACGGCGCGGCCGTGAGTGGCGCGGGTCGTGGAAGGTGAATCGCACCCGGCTGCGCCGCTGTCCCCGGCCGAAACAAAAACCGTGATGCCCTCTGCGGCAGCCTGTTGCCACAAGCTGCTGATAAAGGCGTTTGCCGAACTGCCGAGGCTCGCTTCGCACAAGCCGAAGCTCATGGTCACAATCGGCGCTATGTCGTGACTGACGATGTATTGCGCCGAAAGATAAGTGCCGTCGGTGGAGTTCGTGGATTTTGATACCACGAACTTGATGGCCGCGCCCTTGGCTGCGGCTCCGGCCCACTCCACATCGAGATCGGCTTCCGTCTCTTCGCTCGAATTCCAGATACCCGGGTCGGTACCGTTGATGATGATTTGCGGATTATTTGCCGGTAGTCCAAAAAATGAGCGGAACTGGATCACGTCGGACAGGTTGATATTCGAGCGCGCGACAATCGCGATTGACTGTCCACTGCCTACGATTCCCTGCTGATATGCGGGATTGAGATTGTAGATCGTGGCGAAATCTGCCGGCGCCAGGTAGTAACTCCCGCCACTGGTGAATTCGGGCGTGGGCAGGCGAGCGCCGTTGTGCATGGGCTGGGCGCGAAAGTCGTGCAGCGAGACAACTCCTCCTACAACTCCGGAAAATGCTTTGGGGATTTGCGGATCGCTGCTATTGGCATGATGGATTTCGCCGCCCACTTTGTAGGTGTGAATCTGAGTGTGAAAGGCGGATTCCACCTGGGCCGCAGTGCCGCTGAAAACAATGGCGCGGCGCCCGCCGGAGATTTCCTCCACGTCCATGCCATGCATCTCCAACCATTCGGTAACCTGAGCCACATCCGTTTCCGAGACTCCGAAGTTTTCGGCATACTGCTGCGGTGTGAGCCAGCGATGATAGTAGGGCGATTCGGGATTCTGCTGCTCGTCGAGCAATTGAGCCAAAGCGCTCCCCTGCGTCGCATCCGGCAGCAATGTGAGGACCATGCGGTCCATGCGGTAGTCGGGGCCAACTGCGCCTGCATCGTTTTGTGAAGTGGCCAGAGGGTGCCGGTTTCCAGCCAGAGTTACACGCCGCTCATCGTCCACATACTTCGTGATGCGGTCCCGCGGCTGAGTGAGCAAGGGATTATTGGCGGTGGATGGAACCTGGGCCTCGGATGATCTGCTTTGAACGGAAATCGTTAAGAGAACTGTTAAGAAGAAAATTGAAAATGAGCAGAAGTTTACGGACTTGGCGGAACAAACAAAGCGCATTCGGCCTCCGAGGGCATAGCCTCAACTCGCTTTATCGGCGGCGAAACTACAGACTTGAGGCTTGAGGTACGGGTCGGGAGTCACGGCGGTAACCAGCGCGAAATTCGTTCGGGGAAGATTTATCTTGCTTGAGGGAAGCTAGTTTCAGTGCGTCTCGCCGAAAATCTCGGCCGTGAAGCCCTGCAAAGTCGCGCCATTCTTCCAGGCGTCGATCGGCAGGCCAGCTTTGCGACAGGTCTGCTCGAGAAAGGCATTGCGATCCCAATTGTGCTCGACAGCGACCTGCGGTAGCAGCAAGCCGCGGTGGCCATGATGGCTGAGCAGGAGACCATGCAGGCCGATCTCGATTTTCTCAGGAAGTATTGGTTGCGGAGCCGTGAGGATGCTTAACTCGACTTGCAAGTGCGGCAATTCTTCCTTCGCCAGCGGGGGGAAACGCCTATCGTCGAAAGCGGCTGCCCGGGCGGTTTCTGCCACGGCGCGATACAGGGCGCAAGCCGGCAGAACATATCCCACACAACCGCGCAGTTCACCATTCTTATAAAGCGATGTGAATACACCTCGCGGTTCGGATAAATGCACGCTGGGTGGATCGAAAGAAATCTCGCGATTCTCCAGCATTGATTCGATGGAATCATGCGCAAGGCGGAGCAACAAGGAACGCTCCTCGGCAGAGAACTCCTGTTCGGCCAGTTTCGAGGAAGTAACAGCAGCCGCCGGACTATGTGGTAGGTGCGACATCGGCATCGGATGCTCGCGGCGCGGGTTTGCGGCGCCGGCTCAGGATGAATGCTCGGTGGCGGCGCTTCGAAACTTGACGGTCAATCTTGGCCCAGAAGGCCACGAAATAATCGATTGCAGAAATCAATGAGACGAGAACTACAAACCAGATCGCCAAATATGCGATCCAGTGAACCGGAAAGAAATAACCGTCGTAAACCGGCCACTCGGCCCAGCGGTGATCAAGAATCACCGCGACCACCGAGACAATCTGTACCACCATCTTGAACTTGCCTAAGTCGCTGGCTTCAATGGTGAATCCGCCGGAAGCGGCGATGGAGCGCAGGCCGCTCACTAAGAATTCGCGACCGATGACGATAACGGCGATCCAGGCTGGAACGAGGCTGGGATTGAACTGTACCAGCGTAACGAAGGCGGCCGCGATCAAAAGCTTGTCAGCCATGGGGTCGAGCAGAATACCCATGGTTGTGATCTGCCCGCGCTTGCGTGCCAGGTATCCATCGATTCCGTCCGTCATCGCCGCAGCGATGAAAACAGCCGAGGCGAGCAATTCCTTCGTGCCGTGGGCGCTGCTGAAATAATTTGCCGAGAGAATCCAGATCAGCAGGGGGATACTGCAAATTCGCACCAGCGTGATGGAGTTCGGAAGGTTCACAACATCAAAAGAGACATCCGCGGAGGTACTGTAGAACAGTTCGATTATGCTCTCCGAGAAGAGGGAACGCAATCGGGGGAATATATAGTTGGGGCAAGCGAAAGGGCCGCATGGAAAGGAATACAGCAACCAATGATTGTCGGCACCGGAATTGATATCGCGGAGATTCCGCGCGTTCAGCGCGCCATCGAACGGTTCGGCGATCGCTTCCTGAATCGTATTTATACGGAACTTGAGAGGGGTTACTGCGATTCCAAAGCCAATCGCGTGGAACGCTATGCGGGCCGTTTTGCCGCCAAGGAGGCTGCAATGAAGGCGCTCGGGACGGGCTGGAATCACGGCGTGCGCTGGCGCGACTGCGAAGTAATCCGGTTGCCCGGTAGACGCCCAACGATTACATTCCATGGAAGAGCGGCCGAATTTGCAGCCAGGTTGGGCGTGAAGAATGCCGCTTTGTCCATTTCGCACACGAAAGAACAAGCTATCGCGCAAGTGATCCTGGAAAGCTAAGTCCCGCGCGGATATCTCTCTGCTAGACTTTTTTCATTCCTATTATGTCTGCGACACTACAGGCGCCCGCAGCGCCGCGTCTGGAAAAGGTTTCACAGCCAACTCTACTGGCGGGCCTGGGTCTCACGAGCTTCGCCACACTATTGTTGGAATTGGCGCTGACGCGGCTTTTTTCTGTTGTCCTCTTCTATCACTTCGCATTCCTCGCCATTTCAATCGCGCTTCTCGGACTTGGAGCCGGCGGAGTCTTTTCCTACATGCTGAAGCGGCGGCTGGGCGGCCTCGAGACCCGCCGGCTCGCAATGTGGCTTTGCATGACGAATGCCCTGATCATCCTGCTGGTGCTGGAGACGGTATTGCACGTCCCGGTGTCGCTCGAAGTTACGGCATATAACTTTCTTCGCTTGACCGTTCTCTATCTGGTGGCAGCTGTGCCCTTTTTCCTAACGGGCATTCTGTTTTCGGTGGTTTTCGCGCGCGAGTCCCACCGGATCCCACTTCTTTACGGAGCCGATCTCGGAGGCGGCGCGTTAGCATGCCTGGCGGTTGTACCGCTGCTGAACTGGATCGGCGGACCCAACACGATTCTTATGGCCAGTGTGGCGCTCACGATTGCGGCGGCAACCTGGGCGCCTTCGCATAATGGGCGCCGGCTCGCAGCCGGTTTGCTGGCAGCTTTTCTGGTGCTCGTTGCCGGTAATCTTTCCGATGGGTTGATTGACATCATCTATGCGAAGGGAATTCTTCGCGATCCCTCCTGGCTGGAGTTCGCGCGCTGGAATGCGCTGTCGCGAGTGGAAGTTGACCGTCAGGGGCAGATGAAAGCCATTGTGATCGATGCCGACGCATCCACTTACATCATGAATTGCGATATTGAGCACTGGCATGACAGCGGCTGGGAGCACGCCCTTATGTCAGCCCCTCCGGCTCTGGCAAACGTACTGCGGCCACGCGGCGAGTTCGCCATCATTGGCCCGGGAGGCGGAGTCGATGTCCTGCGCGCGGTAGCCAACGGCAGCCCCAGCGTGACTGGCATCGAAATTAATCCGATCATCGCCGACACGATCATGCGCGG
Source organism: uncultured Acidobacteriaceae bacterium (assembly GCA_963734675.1). Lineage (GTDB taxonomy): Bacteria > Acidobacteriota > Terriglobia > Terriglobales > Acidobacteriaceae > Sulfotelmatobacter. Next base: position 40,170 of record CAVTHZ010000013.1, on the reverse strand, counting down.
GCGCTACGCGACATATTCGAAGCATCTTTACCAGCGCCCGGACGTTCACATCCACGTGACCGATGGCCGTTCTTATCTGCGCTCCAGCCGGCAGCATTTTGACGTGGTGCAGATGACGCTGGTGGACACGTGGGCATCGACGGCCGCCGGCGCTTTCGCGCTTAGCGAAAACAACCTTTACACCGTCGAGGCCTTCCGCGAATATTTCGAGCACTTGCGTCCGGATGGCATGATCGCGATCACGCGCTGGGAGTTCCACGAGCCGCGGGAAGCGTTGCGCGTCGTTTCGGTGGCCATCGAGGCGCTGCATCAATTGGGAGTGCCGAATCCTGCGCGAAACTTCATTGTGGCCTCACAGGGAGCGCTCGATGAGGACGGGATTCCTGTCGTGGTACTCGCGAAGAAAACGCCGTTCTCATCGGAAGAAGAAGCGGCAGTGAAAGCGCATCTCGCCCAATATGGCGAAATCCATGCTCTGTATATGCCATCGGAACCGCAGCGAAATCCTTTCAGCGATCTGATCGCCAGCAACGACCCTTATGCTTTCGCAAGTACCTACCGCTACAATGTTGCGCCGGTCACGGACAATGCTCCGTTTTTCTTTTTTACGCTCAAGCCCAGTCAAATTCTCGGCGATGAAGACCTGCGATCGGGGATTGATTGGAAAGTTAATCTTGGAGTCCTGGTTCTGCTCATCGTGCTTGCGATTTCAATTTTGGCGGTCGCTTTCTTCCTGATTCTGCCGCTGGTGCTGCATGGCGGACGCCGGCAATCGGCGTTGCCACTGCTCTATTTCATTGCAGTCGGCTTGGGATACATTCTTGTCGAAATCGCCTTCATCCAGCGTTTTGTGCTCTTTCTCGGGCATCCCACGTATGCGCTGACGGTCGTCATCTTCCTGCTGTTGCTATCGAGCGGCGCCGGAAGCCTGTTTTCCCGCCGCTGGCTGCCGCGCACGCAACTCGCGTGGATGCCACTTACGTTGATCGCTATCGCGCTCCTGCTGAATTTGATCTTTCTTCCCCACTGGCTGGCGTCGTGGGTGGGAATGGCTTTTAGCTATCGTCTGCTCACCAGTGCGCTGCTCTTGATTCCGCTTGGGTTTCTGATGGGAATGCCTTTTCCAACCGGGTTGCGCGCGTTGGCCGCGGGCCCCTTGGTCGAAGTTCCCGGTCTCGATGCACCGCCCCAATCGGAGGGCAATGCTGTCGAGTGGGCATGGGCTATGAATGCAGGCGCCAGCGTTTTGGGCTCGGTGCTGGCCATGGTGGTAGCAATCCAGTTCGGGTTGACCGTAACCCTGGCCTGCGGGCTGGCGGCCTATCTGTTGGCCTTGTTGTTGCTTCCGACACTTGGCGCACAAGGCGCTTGAGCGAGCTTTCGGTTTGTTATGATGCTGCAAGGGGCGTGTCAGCAGTACCTGCCCCAAGTGCCGAATTTAGCGCGGGTGTTCTGAGGACATCATTTGCCGAGTCAGAAGCAGCTGAAGTGGTCGCAACTTCGTGTTGGCCTCACGGTAATCATCGCCAGCGTTACGCTTGCCGTTCTCTTGTTCCTCATGTCTGGCACTGGCGGTTACTTTTCTCATCGCATTCGATTGAAATCCTATTTTGATAATGCAGAAGGCTTGCGTGCGGGCGCGCCCGTGCGCCTGAACGGTGTGGATATCGGCAACGTGGTTGCGATTCGCGTTGTCCCGGATAAGGACAAACAGCTCACTCCGGTCGAAGTCACCATGAAAGTGAGCACGAAATACAATTTCGACTTGCGCCGCGATTCAGTGACCTCTCTCGATACCGCCGGAGTGTTGGGCGAAACCTATATCGATATCGACAGCGCGCAAGCCATTGGTCCAGTTGCCGTGGAAGGGGATACGCTCCCCACGCAGGTTCATCCGGATTTCAATGAGGTAGTACGCTCCAGTCAAAGCACGCTGCAAAACATGGACGCGCTCCTCAAACGAGCCGACCGCGTTCTGGCTTTCGTGGAAAGCGGCAAGGGCTCGATTGGCAAGCTAATCTACGATCCCACACTCTACAACCGCTTCTCGCAGACGGTAGCTGATTTTCAAGGGGTCGTGAGCCAGATTGCTAAGGGCCAAGGCAGCCTGGGACAGTTAATCAACAGTAACGATGCCTACAATAAGTTCGTGGCCACGCTCGACAAAATGAACGGCGTGATCGACGATCTGCAGGAAGGCAAGGGAACCGCAGGCAAATTCCTGAAAGATCCCGCGCTCTATAACAATGCCAATGACACTATTGCAAACCTGAAGAAGGTGAGCGAGGACCTGCAAGCCGGCAAGGGAACCGCGGGACGGTTACTGAAAAATGAGGAATTGGCGAATAAGATCGACACCACGGCGACAAAATTGGCAATGCTGACCAGCGACCTCGAAGCGGGCCGCGGTACCATGGGTAAACTACTGCAGGACGAAACGCTCTACAACAATGCAAATCAAGTGATGGTGAGTACACAAGACTTCCTGAAAGCCTTCCGGGAGAATCCCAAGAAATATCTGACCATCAAGCTGCACGTTTTTTGATCGAGCGATTGGAGCTTTCCCAAATTGCTCGATTTCTTAGTTTTTCAATGCTTCGTGGATTCGGCCTGCTCATGCGCGTGATAGCTCGACCGCACCATGGGGCCGGACTCGACATGACGGAAACCGAAGAGCATGGCTTTCTCTCGCAGATCGCGAAATTCTTGCGGAGTGTAGAAACGCGCGATGGGAAGATGATCGCGTGAGGGCCGAAGGTACTGGCCGACAGTAAGAATGTCGACGCCGCGGTGACCTAAATCCCGGAAGACCTCGACCAGTTCTTCTGTCGACTCACCCAGCCCAACCATTACGCCGCTCTTCGTCACCATTCCAGGAGAAAACTTTTTGGCATTTTCCAGCAGGGTCAGGGTGCGTTCGTACCGCGCACCGGAACGCACGGCGCGATAGAGGCGCGGAACAGTTTCGGTGTTGTGGTTTAGAACATCGGGCTGCGCATCGAGGACGATCCTCAGGGGCTCGTCAAGGCCCTGGAAATCAGGGATCAAGACTTCCACACGGCAATCGGGAACCAATTCGCGAATCTCGCGAATCACCTCCGCAAAGATCTTGGCCCCGCCAACATTGTCATCATCGCGATTCACGCTGGTAATGACGGCGTGCTTGAGACCAAGGGTTGCCACGGCCTCGGCCACGCGGCGCGGCTCATCCCAATCGATGGGCTCGGGTCGGCCCTTGGGTACCGCGCAAAAACCGCAGCGCCGCGTACAGATATTTCCCAGCAGCATGAAGGTCGCGGTTTTGTGGTTCCAGCACTCGCCGATATTCGGGCACTGCGCCGATTCACAGACCGTGTGCAAACCCAGTCCGCGCGCGAGTTTTTTCAGATTATGAAAATTGTCACCGACGGGCGCCTTGGCTCTTAGCCATTCGGGCTTGGGTACGCGCAGGGGTGGGCTGAGCTCGATCTGCACCAATTGGAAGGATGCTGCCATTCTTTCGATTTTATCAGTTTGCCATCCCCTGTCTTGAGGGTGGTCGGCAAAAGCCGTAGAATGCACGCCGGTCTGTTTCCTGGGGGCGGAAATGAAAAAATTCGGAAAAGTTGTTGCGTGGGTATTCGTTTCGCTCGGTGTACTGCTGTTTATCGCGATTACGCTTACCGTCGGCTGGCGGCCATTTCTTGGGCCCAGGACCCGCAGGCTCACGAACCGCAAATTTCAATCCACGCCTGAGCGTTTGGCTCGTGGCCGGTACCTGGCTAACGATGTGACGGGATGCATAGACTGCCACTCCGAGCACGACTGGACTGCTCCCGGCGCGCCTGTGGTCGAAAGCAAGCTCGGCGCGGGGCAAAGATTTCCCGGCATATTCCCTGGTACAGTGATTGCTCCCAACATCACTCCAGACCTGGACTCGGGCGCGGGAAGCTGGACCGACGACCAGCTGGCGCGTGCCATACGCGAGGGCATCGGCCACGATGGACGCACCTTATTCCCGCTCATGCCTTATCAGAATTTCCGTTCGCTCTCTGACGAGGACCTTGCTTCCATCGTGGTTTACGTTCGTTCACTCCCCGCAGTGCAAAACTCATTGCCGAAAACTGAAATTTCATTCCCGGTGAAATACCTGATACGCACCGCGCCGCAGCCCGTCACGGCTCCCGTGCCGCAACCCGATCTTTCCACGCCGCAGAAGCGAGGAGAATATCTGGTGCAAATCGCCGACTGCGATGGCTGCCACACACCGCAGTCCAAGGGACAGCCAAATCTTGCGCTGGCCTTCGCCGGTGGCTTCGAATTTTCCGGTACTCCACTGCCGGAAGTCGCCAGCGCCAACATTACGCCGGATGCTTCAGGAATCGCGTATTACGATGAGAATCTTTTTCTGGAGGCGATGCGCACGGGGAAGGTGAAGGCGCGGCAACTCAGTGCCATGATGCCGTGGATCGATTACGGTCAGATGACGGACGAGGACTTAAGGGGAGTGTTCGCTTACCTGCGCACGCTGAAACCGGTGCACCACCGCGTGGATAACTCTTTGCCGCCCACATATTGCAGGTTATGCCGCAACATGCACGGAGCGGGGAGTCAAAACTGAAGGCTATCCCACTTCGACTAATCCATAGGTCTGTTGCCAGCGCATTCGCAATGCCGCAAGAGCGCGGCTGATTTCCGCGGCCGTAATTTCGTCGTTGGGGCCAGCCATGACGGCGGCGGCTTCGCGCTTGGCGAGTTCGAGCAGTTGCCGGTCGCGAATCAGATTGGCTACGGCGAAAGTGGGCATGCCCGCCTGCCGAGTGCCAAAAAATTCTCCCGGCCCACGCAGTTCGAGATCCAGTTCTGCAATTTCGAAACCGTCATTCGTCCGCACCATGGCGTCGAGGCGCTTCTCGCCTTCCTCCGTTACCTTGCCGCCGGTCATCAGGATGCAGTACGACTTGGCCGCGCCGCGGCCGATGCGGCCCCGCAATTGATGGAGCTGCGCCAGACCGAAGCGCTCTGCGTGCTCGATTACCATTACGGTTGCGTTGGGCACGTCTACTCCCACTTCGATCACGGTAGTCGCAACCAGGATTTGCAGCTCGCCTTTCTGGAACATGCGCATAACCTGATCTTTCAGCTCCGGCTCCAACCGCCCATGCAGCAAGCCGACTTTCAAATCGGCGAAGATCTTCCCGCTCAATTCGCGATACATCTTGATCGCGGCCTTCAATTCGCTCTCTTCGCTTTCGGAGATAACGGGATAGACGATGTAGGCCTGGTTGCCCTTGGCGATTTGCTTGCGTACGAAATCCCAAACCTCAGGTGAACGCTCATCGCCGATTCTTCTGGTGACAATCGGTGTTCGTCCGGGAGGGAGTTCATCAAGGACGCTAAGGTCAAGATCGCCATACAGCGTGAGCGCCAGCGTGCGGGGAATTGGAGTGGCGGTCATGACCAGGACATCGGGTTCGGCACAGCTTATGTGAGGATGGGCGCCCTCGTCCTTCTGGCCGAGCGCAGCTTTACTGGCCTCCTCGCGCTCTCCGGATTTCTTCATCAGCTTCAGACGCTGCAAGACTCCGAAGCGATGTTGCTCGTCAACAATGACGAGACCGGGTTTCGCGAACTCGACCTTCTCCTCGAGCAAGGCGTGCGTGCCGATTACGAGCTGGGCATTACCTTGGGCAATATGGCGGCGAATCGCCCGCTTGCGATCGGTTTCCGGAGAGCCAGTCAGCAGGACGATGCGATATCCGGCACTTTCCAGAATGCGCCGCGCTGAAAAATAATGCTGCTGCGCCAAAATTTCTGTGGGCGCCATGAGTGCGACTTGATAGCCATTTTCGATCGCAATGATGGCCGCCTGAAAGCTGACAATTGTTTTTCCCGAACCCACATCGCCTTGCAGCAAACGCCGCATGGGATGCGGCCTTTGCATGTCTTCGGCAATTTCCTTGAGCACACGTTTTTGCGCTGGTGTGGGATGAAAGGGCAGGATTTTCTTGATTGCCTGCCGCACGCGATCGTCCAGCTGAAACGCAATTCCGGTTTCTGCTTTGAGCTGGCGGCGTTTCATTTCGAGTCCAAGCTCGGTGAAAAACAACTCTTCAAAAATAAGCCGGATGTGAGCGGGAGTGCGCGCCGATTGCAGCGCTTCAAAGCTCTCTCCGGCCTCGGGCCAGTGCACCTTCCATAATGCCTCACGCTCGGAAAGCAGAGCCAGGCGCCCACGCACGGCCGCTGGAATCGTCTCCGCAATGTCAGGAGTCAGGGCTTCAAGAGCGGTCCGAATGGCGCGGCGAAACCAGCGGGCGGTCACACGTCCCTGTCCCGCCGACTCGTAAATAGGAACGATGCAGCCCACTTCAAGCGAAGCTGCAGCGTTATCCTCCTCGGGCTTGCCGGAGGCCTCGCCTAACATTTCGAACTGCGGCTGGATGATCTGCAGTTCGCCCCCGCGATCCTGCTCTACTTTTCCGTACAGAGCTATCAATTCACCGGGTTTGAACTTGTCTTTCAGGTAGGCGGCGTTGAACCACAGACACTTGAGGCGAGTTCGTCCCTGGCCGACTGTGAGCTGAAAGATCGGCATGCGGCGCGTGCGAAACAACCCGGAATTGCGCACTTCGGCAATCACCGTGGCCATTTCGCCAGCGCGCAGTTCAGCGATACCCCGCGGATTCAGCCGGTCTTCATAGCGAAAGGGCAGATAATGAAGCAGGTCGCCGACGGTGGAAATGCCTTTTGTGGCGAGAACATCGGCCAGTTTGGGACCGACCCCTTTAACATATTTCACCGGCGTGTTGAGTTCCAGCATGGCGAAGTTCTAAAGAATGTTAGCAGGCCGCAATCTCTCAGAAACCCTGGGCCGCCGGGACAGCGACGCTGCTTTGGAGAAAACCGGCAGAAGCAATTTGGTGTCTAAACCTTCGGTGCTGGTGAACTTCATCCAGGCTCTTGCCGCAGTCGTGCTGGGTAATGTCGCGTACTTTGTGCTTGCGCCGTCGTTGCCTCTGCCACGCCACCATCCATTCCACATGGATATTGGCCTGATGGTCGATTTTTGGTTCTGCCTCGTGGCCTACGGCCTAATTCGCACTGCCCGTCGATGGAAGTAGCGCCAGCAGGCACGCCACCATCCGGGTACGGGAGATTACTTTGGGTACCTATGTAACCCTCCCTACGCCCATTACGATATGCGCTGACGTATGAATAAAATCGCAGTCCTGTACGATGCCGGCCAGGCTGTGCTCTCCACCTTTGATCTGGACGAGGTGCTGCAGCGCATTCTGGCGATTGCGCACGACTATTTTCACCTGCGCAATGTGGCGATTTTGCTGCTCGATCAACCATCGCGGCAGCTCTATGTCCGCTCGCAAATCGGTTGGGATGAAGGCCAGGACAAGATTCGCATGTCCCTGGGCCAGGGAATCACCGGAGAGGCGGCTAACAAAAAACAGCCGGTGTATTCCCCCGATGTCAGTAAAGACCCGCGTTATTTCTGTTCCGCCAAGTCGACCCGCTCCGAACTTGCCATTCCGCTGATGGTGCGCGACGAAGTGGTGGGAGTGCTCGATTGCCAAAGCGACCGCATTGACCATTTCGATTTTGAGACGATCGATCTGCTAACGCTGTTTTCGACACAGGCCTCAATCGCGCTGCAGAATGCCCAGCTTTACTCACTGGAGCGCGAGCGAGCCCGGCAACTGCAGGCGATCAACGCGATCGCGCAGCAGACGACGGCAGTGCTCGATTTGGAAGACCTTTTGGGCAAAGTTTGCGTGCTGATTCAAGACGCGTTTCGAGTGTCGCATGTCTCGCTCTTTCTGCGCGAAGATCATGACCTCATACTTCGCGCTCACCACGGGGCGCTGACGCCGTGCATACCCGAAGGCGGGCGATTTCAGGCATCGGCCCAGCCCTGGATTAGTATTCTTTCGGATAGCTGCACTTCGATCGAAAGAGATCTCTGCAGCACGCCAGCCAACCGATTCTTCGTGGAATCCGCATCGAGGTTGTGCATACCTCTCATTTCCTTCGGACAGACTCTGGGTATTCTGGCGCTCGACAGTAGCCAGCCCGATGCCTTCAACGATGGCGATCAGCAGTCGCTCGAATCGGTCGCCGATATTTGCGCGACGGCTATTCAGAACGCTCATTACGTGGAACGGGTAAAGCAGCTGGCATATCTCGATGGCCTGACCGGTATTTTCAACCGCCGCTTCTTCGAGTTGCGCATTATGGAAGAAATCGAACGCGCGAAACGTTTCGGAACCGGCATGGCCGTGATCATGGCCGATATCGACGAATTCAAGAAATTAAATGACGAATTCGGCCATGTGCTGGGTGATGAGGTGCTGCGGCAAGTTTCGTCGGTGTTTCACCAGCAGCTGCGGAAGGTGGATGTCGTCTGCCGATATGGCGGAGAAGAATTTGGCATCCTGCTCACGCAGGTGAACGCCGAACAAGCGCTAAACATTGCGGAAAAGTTGCGTAAAATGGTGGCTGGATGGCAATTTCCCGGAGTGCCGAGAACAGTGACTATCAGCGCGGGAGCGGCCGTATTCCCCCAGCAGGGTTCTACCCGGGATTCGTTGGTCAAGGCCGCGGATTCCGCCCTGTACGTGGCCAAGCAAACCGGACGTAACAAGGTTTGCCTTGCCACGCTGGCCCAGAAACAGACAACCGGATCGTAGAACTTAGATATCGAGCCAGCCGCGCATCTGCTGACGCAAGCGCTCCATTTGCTCCTGGAGTTGCTGGCGGCTCTTCTCGAGTTCCTGCCTCACCTGTGGCTCAAACTCCTCGCGGAGTTTCTTCGTTTGTTCCCTGATCTGCTGTTGCTGGTCGCAGAGTGACTTGCGTACTTCTTCTGACGCTTTTCGACTCTCTTCCCGGGCTAGTTCAAGCTGCGGTTCCAGTTTTGCTATCTCGTCCCGCACTTTGCTGAGCTCAACTTGTGTTTCCGCGTCGAGCTCCGGAGCTTCCATGCTCTCTTCGATCATCTCGCCGGATTCCCTACGCTCAGGTAGGATGAGGTTGAGAGTTTGTTCTTTCCTATCGCGAATCACGCCGATGCTAACTGAGCCGCCTTTGGTGCGGGAGTGAAGCGCAGAGGTGAAATCGCTCGTGTCATGCACCGGTTGATCACCGATGCGCGTGATCACGTCGCCGGCTCGCAAGCCTGCTTTTTCCGCGCGGCTGCCTTTTTCCACCGAGCGCACCAGAACTCCATTTCCGTTCTTGGCGCCAAAGAATTCTGCCAGTTGCGATGTAAGGTTTTCCACCATCAGCCCACTGCGCACCGAGGAATGCACCACAACTACTCCGATGTTCGGCATTTCAAAATCCGGAATGCTTGGAATGTTCGGGATGGGGGGAATCTCGATGTGAAATTCCTTGGCTTTGCCCACGTGGGGAAATTCGGTACTGCGGTTGGCAAGCTGCACCTTGATGGTGATTGGCTGACCGTCGCGGCTGAGATCGAGCGTGACCACACGTCCTGGAGGGGTTTCGTGAATCATGCGCTGCAGTTGAGATTTACTCTCGATCGCAGTTCCGTTCATGGAGAGGATCACGTCATGCTCTTTGATTCCGGCCTTGCCGGCAGGAGCATCCTGATCGACCATGGTAACTTCGACGCCTTCTTCTTCCTTCAGCTTAAGCGCGGCGACACGGTCGGCATTGACATCTGCAATGTCTACGCCGAGGTAAGCGGTGGTGCCGGAATCCTCGCTTGGTATGCCGTAAGGCTGAATTGGGTCGATGTTCCAGCGCTGCGCCGCGTGAGAAACGTTAAGTAGTAAAGGAAGAATCGCAATCGCGGTCAGAATGTGTTTGCGCATAGCTCACCTCGTGAGTCGTCCTAATTGCCGCGCCTGAAGCAGATGTCGCCAGTCGTGGTCCGAACCTTCAGCATCGGCCCGCCCCCGTTGAGCTTGCCTTCGGCAGTCAAGGTTCGCGGCTCCCACTGGCTGCCTTCGCTGCTAACGTGAATGTCCGGGAAATCGGAACTGATGCGATGGCCATTGCCCAAGTCCACGCTGGCGCGGATGGAGAGTGCCACATGGGGATCGATGAAAACGGTAATGTCGCCGGCGGAAGTCTCCAGCACAGAATCGCCACGGTCAGGGCCATTGATCAATTTCACCGTGATACCACCGGACCCGGTTTCCACCCTGGCAGACGGCACGCCGTAAAGTTCAATGCTGCCTGCGCCGGTGTTTGCGCCGACGCGCCCCTTTGCCGAACTCAGATGAATGCTGCCGCCGCCAGTGCTGATGTCAGCGGGCCCACCTATATCTCCAAGTACGATGCTGCCGCCGCCGGTGGTTGCCTTCACCCTGCCGCCACAGTGGCGGATCTCCACATTTCCGCCGCCTGCCTCAAGGGTTGCGCCCTGTTCGCCCGATTGAACCGAGATGTTGCCGCCGCCGGTTTCGGCCTTGATCATCCCCTTGACGGATCCGATGGAGACATTGCCGCCGCCGGTTTCCACTTTCAGATCTCCGCCAACCGATCCAACCTCCACAGAATCGCCACCCGTCTCCGCCATCGCGGAAGCGCCGATGTCGTTGAGGTAGATTTTCCCTCCACCGGTCTGGATCTCGACTTGGCCTCCAACTCCCGTCGCCTGCACTGCCCCGCCGCCGGTTTCAATTTTCACGAACGCAGTGTCGTGGGGTATGTTGACCTGAAACTGACCGGAAAATCTGCGCGGATGCCCGCCTTGCCATTCACCGATGATCCAGGCTGTGTCGCCCTTTACGTAGGCGTTAACTCTCAGCCCGTTTCCCTGCCGCCCATCGTGATCGGAGTCAGAATGCCCCTGCATCGAATAGCTGATGTTCGATTGCCCCCCACCGTGCAGGACGACCGAGCCCATGTCGAGCCTGACATGGACATTGCGAGCCGCACTCAAAGTACCCGATGTGGCCTGGCTCCATGAACCTGTGTCCTGTGCTACGGCCAGGGGAATAAGGAGAGCCAGAATTCCCAGGCCGACGATTTGTGGCGAATGTTTCAAAATCCAATTACCTCACTTCTGATGGTGTTTTAAAAGATGTTCCTAATATCGATTCTCAACTTGCCGTCCGAAGCGCTGTTCTGTTAATCGATTTCCGGTAACTGCGCCAGCATGGTTCGCGCCTGTGACTTGATGTATTGGCTCGAATCTTTCGCCGCCAGAGCCATCAGCACGCCGCGGACGCTGCCATCGGCCTTCACTGGTTCGATCATGCGCAAGGCTTCGATACGCACGCCTGGATTCGAATCGTTCACCAGCGCCTCGAGGACAGCATCGCGTACGCGGACATCATCCTTCACAAAACGTCCTAGTCCATCCAATGCCTTCAACCGCACTCCGGGATTGGTATCGTACTGCAAGGCGTAAATCAATGCGTCGCGCACCTGCGAGAGATCGGGCTTTTGCGTAAGCAAATCGACCGAATCCATGCGTACGCCGGAATTGTAGTTGTTGCGTGCGGCGAACAGAAGCAATTGCTGAATGCGCTGATCGGTCAAAGATCCCTGCGTTTCCTGCGTGGAAACGGTGTTGTACTTGATGTCGATCTTGTTGGTTCCCGGTTCCTGCGAGATCGACTGAATGCCGGTGATCGAAGATTCGGTGGGATTCGGCTCCCCGGCGGTAGCTCTTGTGCCCGTGGGTATAACGCCCGCTACCTGAGGCTGACGATCAAAAACTTTATACGCGGTTCCAATTCCGCCGGCAAAACCGGCAATCAAGATAGCGGAAGCGAGTGCCGGGGAGAAGCGTACCTGCCGCAGCCAGTTCGCGGGATCGAACGCCAGCCGTGACCAAAAGCCGCCCTGCTCGGCCGTTTCCAGCGACTCCTGCAACTTCATGCGCGAGGCCGCAAGCAGATTCGGCGAAGGCTCCTCGGCCTGCGTCTGCGACAGAAGAGCATGAAATTCCTGCTCGGCCTTCAGTTCCGCGGCGCAATCGGCGCAGCGCGCCACATGCTGCTCCAGTTCATGCCGAGCGTCATCCGCCAATTCGCCATAAACGTGCAGCGTGATATTTTCTCGAACCCATTCACACTTCATTCTTCAGCCTCTTTTAAAGCCACCGGGCGAATAACGATTCTCATCTCATATCCGCCAACTGCCCTCTCAACTTCTGCGTGGCCCGAAATAGCGTATTCTTTGCCGTCTCTTCCGTCGTATGCAAAATCTCGCCGACCGTCCTTAACTTCAGCCCGTGATAGTGCTTCAACTCGAACACCATGCGCTCGCGCGGAGTAAGTTTTTCCAGCGCCCCGGAGATCCGCGCTCCCAACTGACGGCGCATCAGATCGCGCTCGGGATTCGCGCCCGCTCTTCCGTCCGGCACCTGATCGAGCAAGTCATACTCTTCGCCGTTACCGCCTTTCACTACCGGAGCGTCTTCCTTGCGCACATTTTTCTTGCGCAAGTGGTCGAGGCAAAGATTCGTCACAATGCGGTAGATCCAGGTATAGAACGAGCACTCGAAGCGGAAACTTCCGATGTTCTTGTACGCCTTGAGGAAGGCGTCCTGATACACATCCTGCGCGTCCTGCTCAGTGCCGGTGAGATGCAGGGCCAGCCGCAACACCGCCTGATCGTAATTGCGCACGAGTTCCTCGAAGGCGGCGCGGTTACCGCGCTGCGCCTCGCGGATGAGGATCGTATCGTCTATGCGGCGTTCTTGCCCAGCCATGCGGCCCAGCGTGAATTCCTGGTTTTCACGAAGCGCGCCTTCGCCGACTCTGTTCCCGCCTGTCCCTCGCGCTGGATGCCGCTCGGCGCCGGAACCGGCCCTTCTACCCACCGCAAATGTCACCGCCAAAACATCGGCCGGCATGTTTTCGTCATGTCCTCTACCCGCCCGGTGTCAATGCCGTACCCGGGCTTGCATAGGAATAGACGGGGATTGAGGCGATTCGTAAGCAGGAATTATAGGCTGGCGTTGGGGGTTTCTGCTTGGGGATCAATGGGTTGGGTAGACAGAAACAGGCTGTATGAGGCCTTCAGTTATCGAATAAATGTGGTCTACAGCGCAAGTTTGTGTGCACGTGCCGGTTACGATTAATTGGCCAGATTCCATTGATCTCCAGTGTGACCCGTGGTATATCTGGCAGGCTTAGAAGGCGAGAATGGCATGTTTCAGCCACTCGCCTCCGAAGTCAATTTGTCGGAAACTCTGCTTGGAAATGCTGCTCAAGGAATTGCTTGTGACTTACTCCGCGACCGCTTCTTTCTCGATCACTACTTTCAAGTGCGCGGTCACGTCCTTGTGCAGCTTCACCGGCACGGTGAACTCGCCGAGGGTTTTCAGCGTGTCATGCAACTGAATCTGACGGCGGTCAAGGTTCAAGCCTTTCTTCGCTACGCCTTCGGCGATGTCGCCCGAAGTGACGGAGCCGAACAATTGATCGTGCTCGCCCGAGCGCCGCTGGAAGGTCACTGAGAGCCCTTCAAACTGCTTGGCCAGCTCCTCGGCTTGGGCCTTCTCCTTGGCCGAGCGGCGCACTGCGGACGCCTTCATCTGCGCGATCACGGCCTTGTTGTTCTCATTGGCCACGATGGCCAGCTTGCGCGGCAAAAGATAGTTGCGCCCATATCCCTCGGCGACTTTCACTACATCGCCGCGCGATCCCAGCTTGTTGACGTCTTCTTTGAGAATGACTTCCATGACAAACCCTCGCTTTTGGCTATTCGCTCTTGGCTTTTGGCTAAACCCTTCAGCTCAGCTTGATTGAGCCAAGAGCCAAAGGCCAAGAGCCAAAAGCGTTTTCCTACTGCGCTCTGCCCGCGAACGGCAGCAATGCAATGTTGCGGGCTTGCTTGATCGCGACCGCCAGCCGATGTTGATGCGGCGAGCAGACACCCGTCAGGCGGCGTGGCACAATCTTGCCGCTCTCAGCCACAAACTGGCCGAGCAGCCGGTAGTCCTTGTAATTAATGTCGGCGATCTTTTCCGTGCAGAACTTGCAGACTTTTTTCCGGCGGAAAAATTTGCGGCCAGCTTCACGCGGACCACCGGGGCCTCCGGAACGTCCCCCGGGACCACCTCCGAATCGCGGACGATCTCCGCCGGGACGTCCTTCACCCGCGGGCCGCGTTGTTCCTGAATCTACTTTGTTTTCGTCAGCCATAAAACTCCTCAATCGGCCATTGATCGATGGTCAGCGGCCAGTAAAGTCAATCCTTAATATCGAAACTGGTCACTGACCACTGGCCACTGACCGGCTTTTGTTACGCGGTGGCAGGCACATCGGCCGCCACGGGCGTCTCTGGCGCTGCGGCGGCTTCTTCGGCAGCGGGCGCAGGCTGGGCGCTTCTCTTCTGCTTGGCAGCGCGCAGTTTCTGGATCTTTTCCAGCCGTTTTTGTTCCTGATCAATGCGTACGGTCAGGAACTTGATTACCTGCTCGGTCACGCGCAGCCGCCGCTCCACCTCGTGCATGACGCTGCCGCTACCCTCGATGACCATTAGAATGTAGTTGCCCTCGCGGAACTTGCGCACCATATAAGCCAGACGCCGCTTGCCCATGCGTTCGACGCTCTTCACGGTGCCCGAAGCCGACGTAATCGTGTGCTCCAGATTCGAGATCAGCTTTTCCAAATCCTCGTCGGCCATATCTGGCCGCACGATAAACATCAATTCATAAATACGATTCATTTCCGTCTCCAAACTTCACCGTGGTCAGTTGCCCAGAAAAATGGGTTCAGTTCTGGTCACCAGCTCACCGATCACAGATCACTGTCTTTCCGGTTAAACTGGTTCATTGCCGCCGCCGGACCTTCGGCCAAAATCATTTTCACTGCTTCTTCGGCGGCATCAAGCATTTCGTCCACCGTCGTCATCTGCGCCTTGCGGAACGGCGATAGCAAATAATCTTTCCCGTCTTCCACCTTATGTTCCGGCGCAACACCCAGGCGAATCCGCAAGAAATCCTGCGTGCCCAGCGCCCCGATGATCGACTCGATCCCGTTGTGCCCGGCCGAGCTCCTGCGTGTATGAATGCGCAGCGTGCCCAGCGGAAAATCCAGTTCGTCCTGAATCACGATCAGGTCCGATTCCGGATTTCCTTCGTGCTCTGCCAGCAACTCCCGGACCGACACTCCGCTCAGGTTCATGTAGGTTTCGGGTTTGGCCAGCAAAACTGTTTCGCCGCCAATTACTACACGTGCCGTAAGCGCCCGGCACTGACGGTTCCGAATCTCTGCTCCATGGTCGCTGGCGATCCGATCCACCGCCAGAAATCCAATGTTATGCGGCGTGAACTGATACTCGATGCCAGGATTGCCAAGACCGACGATCAGTTTCACGCAGGAGATCCTTCGCTTCGCTCAGGATGACAGCATTCTTCCAACCGCTGTCACTTCTTCTCCTTCTTGTCAGCCTTCTTCTCGCCCTTGTCGGCTGCCTCAGCTTCGCCTTCTTCAGCAGTCTCCGCTTTACCCTTCTTGATAACTTCGGGTTCGGCCGGAGCCGCCGCCTCCGCTGCCACCGCTTCAGGTGTAGGCGCCACTTCCTCTTTCACTGCGGTTACGTGCGCGATGGGCTGATTCTCGTCCGTCAGGAACTTGATCTTCTGGTTGTGCGGCAGGTCCGCCACGCGCAACACTTTGCCGAAAGTGAGGTGCGAAATGTCGACATCGATGTGGCTGGGAATATCGGCCGGGAGGCACTCGATTTCTACCTCGCGCAAAATGTGCTCCAGGATTCCGCCCTCAGTCTTCACGCCTTCAGCTACGCCCTGCAGCACGATTGGAACGCTGACGCGCAACGCTTTGTCCATGGCGATGCGCTTCAGGTCGATGTGCAGAAGGCTGCCCTTGATCGGCTCATATTGCCAGTCGACAATCATCGCTTTGGTCTGCTCGCCGTTCATCGCGAGATCAAAAATGGTGTTGTGCCCGGTGTCGGAACGCAAAATGCGCAACACGTGCCGAGGATCGACGGTTACTGGCGTGGAGTCTTTGCCCGCGCCATACACAACCGCCGGGATTTTGCCCTCGCGACGCACACGACGGGCATGGTTTTTTGTTCCAGACTCGCGCGGTTGCGCTTCCAAAACACTTTGTTCAATAGTCGCCATAAGTATTTCCTACCTAAGAACTTTGTCATTCCGGCGTAGTCGAGGAATCTTTCTCTCGCACAAATAGCGCCGATCCTACGTAAACAACTTGCTGACCGAAGTCTCTTCGTGATTGGCCTGAATCGCCCGGCCAATCAAACCGGCAATCGAAAGCACGTGAATTTTGGGCTCCCGTTTTGCCTCGTCGCTCAGCGGAATCGTGTTCGTCACCACCACTTCCCGAATCACCGATCCAGCAATATTCGCCACCGCCGGGCCTGACAACACCGCGTGCGAAGCGCACGCAAAAACTTCGGTAGCTCCGTTCTCTTTCAGTGCCGCAGCAGTCTTCACCAGCGTTCCCGCCGTATCAATCAAATCATCGATGATCAAGCATGTTCGCCCATGCACATCGCCGATGACGTGCATCACTTCGGCAACGTTCATCTCCACGCGCCGCTTGTCAACGATCGCCAAAGCCGCGTCCACTTTCTTGGCGAAGAACCGCGCGCGCTCCACGCCACCTGCGTCCGGCGAAACCACCGTCAGATCCGGCAGATTCAACTTCTTGAAATGATCCACGAGCACCGGCGAAGCGAACAAATGATCCACCGGAATGTTAAAAAATCCCTGCAACTGCGGGGTATGCAAATCCACGATCAGCGCCCGATGAATGCCAGCCGTGGTCAGCAGGTCCGCCATCAGCTTCGACGAAATCGGGCTGCGCGGCTTGTCTTTCCGGTCCTGCCTCGCATAACCGAAGTAAGGCATCACTGCTGTAATCCGCCGCGCCGATGCGCGCTTCAGCGCGTCCACCAGCAAGAGCAACTCGATCAAATTTTCGTCGACGCCCGAAACCCGCGTCCCATGCACCGAGCGGCAAGTCGGCTGCATGACAAAAACGTCAGCGCCGCGCACATTTTCCTGGATCTGCACATACGCTTCGCCATCGGCAAAACGCGTCACCTGCGCCAGCCCGCGAGGCATTCCAAGAAAATGGCAGACCTCATCCGCCAGTGGCTCGTTGGCGGTCCCGCTAAAAATCTTGAACTTCTCATCCACCCGCGGGCGCGCCTTGCGATCCAACTTTTCGTCGGGCGCCGGTGGCGTGTGCTTCTCCGTCTTCTCCACTACTTTTTCAGCGGGCGTGACTAAAGTAGCCATAGGTTCTCATCTCTCCGTTCTCAGTTTTGGGGCTCGGGCCAGCTCTCTGAGAACTGAGAACTGGCAACTGAGAACTGTTTTGGCTGGGCCGCTAGGATTCGAACCTAGACAAAGTGCTCCAAAGGCACTTGACCTACCATTAGTCGACGGCCCAGTAACGATTGCCAATTTTCGATTGACGATTTGCGATTGCGGCTGGCCAGAATAGTGTATCGCGCCAGAGAAAATCGGCAATTGAAAACTGTCAAACGAAAACCCGCGACCAATAGGCTCGACGAGACAATGTGGCCGTAACCCGAGCCGTCCATCCCTGTTTCTGCAGCTTCTCCGCGGCGGTCCGCGCCACGTCCTGCGACATGAACAGACCGTACAACGTGGAACCGGAACCCGACAGCGACGCATACTTTGCGCCTGAGCGCAGCAGCGCCTTCTTGATCTCTCTCAGCTCGGGATACTCAGGAAAGACGACTTGTTCGAAGTCGTTCTGAATCCCGGTCCGGACGAGCGCGAGAAGCGGGTTCCCTGCCCGGCCCCTCATGCTTCGCAAACTAAGAGGAGCACCGGAGTAACTTTCGCTCAGCCATGCAGAAAACTCACGGCCAAGCTGCTTTATTCTATCCGATGAACTTGAGGCGGTCAATTCTCCGGGGAGAGAGCGGCCCTTCAGGGGGTACGCTTCATTATTAAGGGCCGGTTTTAGTTCCTGCGCGTTCTCCGCGAGTCTTCTATCCCACTCCGCGAACGCCTTCGGCGTCGACACCCCCACCTGCGGAGTTACCATCACGCACGCGGTCGCTGGCAAATCCTCCAAGGGATAAACCTGCTCTCCGCGTCCCACTCCCAACACGGTTCCGCCAATCAAAAACAACGGTAAATCCGAGCCGACCTCTGCGGCGATCCGCAGCCGCTCTTCCGTAGCCAAATATTTCCTCAGAACCCGCTCGAGCCCAAGCATCGCGGCAACTGCATTGGACGAGGCGCCGCCCATCCCGCCCTGGACGGCTAGCCGCTTTTCAATTTCAATCAATACTCGACCCTTGGCATTCAGGGACCGAATAGTTTTCTCGATTATGCGGTAGCATGTGTTCGATTCATCCCGCGGAACTCGCGGGTCATCACAGCGAATCTCAATTCCCCGCCCGCGCGCCAGGCTCACCCGGATCAGATCGTGCAAGGCGATCGTCTGGTAAACCGTGAGGAGGTCATGAAATCCGTCGGCGCGCCGCTGGCCAATCCGAAGTCCAAGATTAATTTTTGCGAAGGATCGAACCTGTATGGTCATGAAAGCAAGATTTTAAGCTACAGAACCGAAAAATCGCTTGATCGACAGCACCTCATCAAAGGCGTGCAGGCAATTTTCCCTAACAGTCCTACCTCTTTGGTAATCTCGACAGGCCTTTTACATTAGCGCACCTTAATTTTGTGATGCAGATCACAATTTTGTGGTCGCACCACCCGAAACCCACCCCAGGGTTTTCTCGGTAAGCTTTTCCCGGTAAGCAAGGTAAGGACTGGGTGCTGCCCCGCGCAAGCGGGCCCTGTGCGGCACGTTACCGAAGTTGGTTTGCAAGACGTTGCCTGCGGAACAGCAACGAAAATTCTGCCCACGGTCCAGGACGACCGGTTACGTCGCTGCATGAACCGCGAGCGTCAGAGGTGTTGTCTATGTACAGGGCGAAGTTTCTTGTCGCTTTCATTTTCTTTTCACTGCTCGCGTTTGTAGGCTTCGCGGCGGCGCAAGATTATAAAGTCATCACCGTTACCGACGGTGGAACGATCTCGGGGTCCGTGAAATGGTCGGGCCCAGTACCGCGCCAGCTTGAGTTTCCGGTCACCAAGGATCCGCAAATCTGCGATCCCGATGGCAAGAAGGAAATTAGCCTGGAGCGCCTCATCATTGGACCTGAGGATGGAGTCGCCAACACGATCGTTTATCTGAAAAACATCAGCGCCGGGAAGGCGATGGACCTGCCCGAGCAGCGCCGTCACCTGGACCAGCACCATTGCCACTACATTCCCCATATCTTACTGGTGCCGGTTAACGCCGAGCTTCAGATGAAGAGTTCGGACGCTACCCTGCACACGATCCACATGGATGGAGCGGCCACCTACAACCTGCCATTCCCGTTCCCCAATCAGATCAATTCACGCAACATGAACACTCCTGGCCTGGTCAGCTTGCGCTGCAACGGTGGCCATGTCTGGATGAATGCCGAAATGATGGTGGTAAAACATCCCTACTACGCCGTTACTGACGAAAGCGGACGTTTTGAATTTACGGATGTGCCGCCCGGCACTTATCAGATTGAAGCCTGGCATGAAGGCTGGACTCTTACCGGCAGAGAACAAGCTTATGACGTTCTGACCGAACGTGCCGTGCAGCGTCCGATCTTCAGCGAAGCAAGAAAATGGGAGAAGTCAGTCACGGTCAGTCCTAACGGCTCCAGCACTGTGAATTTTGTGATCGGAAACAAGTAGGAGGAAAAGTTTCAGAGTTTCAAGGTTTCAAAGTCTTCGGACCTCGTAACGTTGCCACTTTGAAACTTTGCTCTATCCCCGCCGCTTATATAAGACGGAAAACTCAAACCCGGGATTAGCTGGAAACAACTCCGCCACTTTCCGCAAGCGCTCGGCGAGTGCAGAAGGCGCCAGTAGGGGATAATCGCGCTCCCGCAAATCGTAGTAATCAACATCCAGATATAAAGAGAGCAGATAAATCGAAATTGTGTCGGCGAACGTGGCTTCAAAATATTCGTTTTTGTAGCGCTCCGCATCCGGGCCGGAAGCCGTCGCAAGTTTGCGGGATTCCCATGCATCGAGCGAAGTTTCTCCGCGTGTTCCTGCCTCGACCTGTTTCCAGGCCAGTTCGCTGAATTCCTGGGAGACTCCGGCGGCCTCTACCAGCGCGTGCCCTACGTTGATGTAGAACTCAAAGGCCACAGAGAACTTGTCATCCATCAGTCTCGTCGAGATAAATACGCACTGCGAATCGCCCAGATTGAAGTTGCGATGGCAAACTGCGTTATCGCTTAAAGCGACGTCATAACGATCGGCAATCAGGAGATCTTCGCCCTGGCTCACGGTTAGCGGAACAAAGTAGTATGCCTTGCGTTTGAGAGCCGCGGCACCCTTGGCCGGAACGGCGGCGATCATGCGCTCCAGATCGATGGCGCCGATGGAATTCTCGCCGGATGTGGCGTAGCAAACTCCATTCGCCGCCTGCGAGACAGGCGTGGTCCGAACCACATCTGCGGGGCTCCGCGTAATCGCTGACGCAGCTTGAGACATTCTTTATCTTTTATACACTACCGTGCGGCACCCCTATGACGCTGCCGAGGCCTATCTGGTTCTTTTCCAACCCATCCAGTCAAGCATCCAGCGCCACGTAATTTCCTGGTCGGGATGCCTTGGAGGAGGCGGCAAGCTCGCGGGTGGGAAGTCCACCACCTTCCCTCGATATGCTTCGGCAAGCCGCTTGAACATCCTGCCCTGCTCTTTAACCCTGCCGTCGTTCGCCAGCAATCCCAAACTGTATTCGAGCGAATTGAATTCAAATTTCCGGTCCACATCGTGGGTATCCCAAAAAGTGAACCAGCTCACTCCGGCGTCGATCGCAAGCCCCACCGATTTTTCCAGCCATGCTGCCTGCTGTTTTTCGTCGAGCGATTCGATGCAGGTATTGAACTCCTCGGCCCAAACCGGCTTGCGAGCGTCGCCCGCATAGGAGCGAATCAGCGTAGCCATGGCGGCCATCAGCTTCGTACTCGGCGGGTCCATCGGCCCGCCATACTTTAACGATCCTGACCAGTATGGATAGCAGTGCATTACCGGAAATGGCCGCGCGGCGAGCGCCTCGGGTGAAAAAGTATTCGACTCGAACCACGGCAACTCGTCGACTCCATTCACGTGAAGGCCCTGAGGACAGGTGCTTTCCATCAAAGCAAACATCTTCGTCATCCATGGATCTCCCACCGCCGGTTCCGTGCTCCAGCAGGTGTCGATTTCATTTCCAATGTCGAAGCCGATAATGTTGTTCTTGCCGTTCATTACCCCGGCTAATTTGCGAATAAATAACTCCTGGGCGGCCCACATGTCTGCATTGGTATAGAAATCCCCACCTGTCTTGTTGAATGGAGGCAGAAAGAACCATCCGCTCAACTGGCCGGTGAACACGGTTACAACTGCGTCCAGATTGCGAGCGCCCATCAGCGAGAGCAGTTGATCGAATCGCTCGAGATGAAGCGGACTCACCCATTTTGGATTGGGCTGGAAATAAGGCCATATCAGAAGAATGCGAAGGTGGTCCAGGCCCAGAGCCGCAACTGCGTCCAGGTCCCGCTGGATCGAATCTGCGTCCCAGTCATTCCAGCAGAACCACCAATTCTTCGATGGCGTGTAGTTTCCGCCGAAGCGATGCCGGTCGAGCGCGAGGCTTCGGGCCGACTGCGCGTGGGTTGCGTTGGCGATCGATCTTGCGGCGGCGACGAAAGATGGGTTCAACATCGTACTTCCCATCGCGGTTGCTGCCGCACCGGAAATAAAAGCGCGCCTGTCCATAACCTACCGACTATACGCGCCTTCGATCTTGACCCGGCAAACTCCCGGTCCTAAACTTGTTGGGCCAAAGGAGCGCCGCTATGACCGCCACTCGGAGAATTTCTTTTGCCGCATTGGTTCTAATCATGAGTTCGGCGTTACACGCTCAGACCCCGCGCCTACTGGCCTACTACGGCTATTGGGACCAATGGAACGTCCCGCCATACACCGCGGCCAACATCCCTTACCAGCAACTCACGCACATCGTGCATGCGAACATCGGGCCGTCGAATAAAGCCGATGGCTCCCTAGCGGTCCCTCAGGCCTTCTACGATCCCGAACTCATCTCGCAGGCCCACGCTGCCGGAGTGAAAGTCGAAGTCTGCATTGCAGGCTCTGCCTATCTTTTTGTGGTGATCGACGCCGATCCCGCGCTCCGCTCCGCGTTTGCACAGAACATTGCCAATTTCGCGATTGCCCACGGATACGACGGCGTAGACTTCGACTATGAGGTTCCCTACAGTGAGGAGCAAGCGGATAACTTCACGCAACTTGTAGGCGATGTCCGGGCTCTCTTGCCCGCGGGTCAATACCTGATCTCCGCCGCGGTTTCTTCCAGTCCCGGCGGCTACGGCGTCTATGATTTTCCCGGGCTCACGCCGCTGCTCGATTTCTACAACGTGATGACTTACGATTTTCACGGCGCTTGGACCAATCACTCGGGCCACAACTCGCCGCTTTATCTCAGCCCACTTGATCCCGGCCAGGAGGGCAGCCTCGACACTTCGACGACAAATTTTCTTTCGATCTACGCTGTCCCGGCCGCGAAAATCAACCTGGGGACGGCATTTTGCGGTTACGCGTTTGACGTCGAAGGCCTGTGGTTTTTTTGCTCGAATCATAATCTGTGTGGCAATCAAGGAGCCCCGACCGTCACCTACTCTCAGGTCGAGCAACTGCTGAAACTGGGATGGACTGAAAACTGGGACGGTCTGGCCGAGGCCCCTTATCTGCTGGATCCCAACTTCCCGACGTTCGGTTTTATCACCTACGACAATCCAACCTCGACCAAAAAAAAAGTGCAGTATGCGATAGGCCAAAAACATCTGGGCGGGGTTTTCATGTGGGAGCTTTCTCAGGACTATAACGGAACCACGCAGCCCTTGCTGGATGCAATGCACACAGCGGTTGTCGAGTCATCTTCCGCGCAGATTCCACCCAAGTGATGGTGAGAAGGTCCTCGGTAACGTTACTTTGGCTAACGGAACAGCGGCTCTGAAAACGCGGCTCTGAAAACAACGTTCACCAAGTCAGGTGCCTTCAGGTTGAAGGCGAGTTACCGGCAACGTCGATTACCTGGCAACCTCGAATACGCCGGTTCAGGGTGCGGTGACTCTCGTACCATAAAGTGCAGTACCCCCACTTTATTACTACCGCGTCCCCAATCCGAGCCATTCCCCTTTCCTGCCGCCATGCGCAAACTATCTCTAACGACAATGTCTGCGAAGGCGAAAAGCAACCGCAAGCAAGACCGCATCCGCGCCGTGCTGCCTGTGCGGGTACGCGGGACAGACGCATCAGGGAACGTCTTTGAATTGCTTGCGCATACGCTTGATCTCACGCCTACGGGCGCGAGGCTGGGCGCGATTCGCCACGAATTGAAACCGCAGGACATCGTCACCGTACTTTTTCGCAAGCGCCGCATCGAGTTCATCGTAATGTGGACGAAGCAGTTGGCCGCGAACGAGCACCAGATAGGACTGAGAATGCAAGGACAGGAAAGCGACCCGTGGGGATTGAGCGCAGGTCATACCGGCCCGCGGACGGTGAGGGCGGCGTCGGCGATATCAGCGGCGGTTTAGGCAAAGAGCGAAAAGGGGGAACGGTGCGAGCATGAAGAATTTAATCACCAAATATTGGACGGACGAACAAGGTCAGGATGTCGCCGAGTATTCCATCATGCTCGCGGTGATCCTCGTTATCGTGGTCGGCACCGTCCGCCTGATCGGCTCCAACGCTAGCAACGTATTCTCCAACGTGGCCAGCTCGGTCCAGTAAGCCATCTACTGAAATCAGATCCTCTCAATCCTGAAAGCAAAAGGCGCGGCGAGCCGCGCCTTTCGCCTTCGAACGTCGATGCCCAAAAACCTATAGCACATCCTTAAGGTAGTACGCGGAACGTGGTGTTAGTGGTCAACGTGCCCGCTGGCGCGGCCACCCGAACTCTTCCGGAAGTAGCTCCTGCAGGCACTGTGGCGGTGATTTCGGTTGGGGAAACGATCGTGAATGAAGCCGATGTTCCATTAAAGGTGACGCTCGTGACCGAACCCAAGTGATTTCCCAGGATACTGATTGTGCTCCCAACCGACCCGAAAGAAGGACTAGCGACGATGAACGGCGGCAAATGATCCGACCAGCTGAATGCAGTGCCATCATTGCTGCCACCGCCCAACGGAGTAGTTGCGTAAAGCACTCCGCTCGTATCTTGCAGCAACGGGCCATTCGCCGGCTCCGCGCCATCCGGGCAGCCGCTTTCTAAACAAAACGCGTAGAGGCTGGTGAAGGTGCCGGCGGGGGTCAGTGAATAGAAGGTTCCGCAGCCGACGGAACTTCCGCAACTCGTTCCGCCGCCTCCATACGTGGTAGTTCCGTAAAATACCCCGTTGCTGGCGAATGCCAGCTGAGAAATCGGAGTCGCGCCGTCGCTCGAACTGAAGGCATGCAGGGTCGTCAGCGTCCCTGTGTGTGTGATTTCGAAAATTGTGCCGCAGCCTCCGAGGCAAGCCGTACTCACGCCGTGCGATGTCGTTCCATAAAGCTGCCCGTCCGGGCCCTCGGCCAATGCGCCCAGCGGATAATATCCATCCCCGCAGTTCGTCACTGAGCAGAAGTTATAAATATTTTGAAACGCGCCACTGAGCGTAAAGCGATAGACGTCGCCGCCATCGGTCGGGCCGCCGTCATAAGTGACGCCGTAAAAGTTTCCGTCGCTGGCTTGAATCGGCGCCGTGTACGGATTACCGCCATCGTGCACATTGCGCTCGAAGTTATGGAGGGTGGTAAACGAGCCGCTGGGGCTGATGCGGTAAAGGGTTCCCCAGCCGCGCGTTCCACCATTCAGTGTGGTGCCATAGTAGTTTCCATCGTCGCCCAGCGTAAGTCCGCCTTGTGGCTGCGCTCCATCTCCTGAGTCGAAGCTATGCAATGTGGTAAGGGTCCCGCTAAACGTGAGTTGGTAGACGGTTCCAGACCCACACCCGACGCAGGTGCTCGACGCCCCGCCTAAATTCGTCGTTCCGTAAAGATTGCCGTCAGGCCCAAGAATTGGCGCGGCGAATGGCTCGGCGCCATCCGTGCAATTGGTTAGCTGGCAAAAGTTATAAATCGTCTCAATTGCGCCGGTCGGCGTCATTTTGAAAACTACTCCTTGTCCCTCCGAGCCTCCCTGCACACTTGATCCATACAAATTGCCATCGGGTCCCTGGATGAGCCAGGTTGGCGACTGTCCGTCCGTACCGGCGAAGTTGTGGATCGTGGTGAAGGTTTGCGCGAAAAGCGGTGAGACGAGAACAGCACACCCCAGAAAAAATCGAGAGGCAAATTCGGTAATGCACCTCAGTGGATTCATGAAGAATCTCCTCTACCGCTTTCGCGGTTCTAATGGTTAATCAGAAATCAAGTAACTCGCCAGGGAACTCGAAGTACCACAGCAGAAAGAACGATTGGTTAAAGCCAGACGGTGACGCCGATGCCGATGCAATAGGGGGATTTATTGCGAGATATTTATATTCCAGTTCCACGAAGAGCGCAAGGAGGCAAATCCTTAGATAAATGGCTTTAACAAAAAAGTTTAATCGGGCGAACCGGTTACCTCGGCGCTAACTAGAAACCTATAAATTCGACTAGCGAGGTTCTTTCCCCAGTTGTCTCATCGGGTCACCGGTTGACGGACGAACAATTTCGAATCATCATAAATGCAACCTTAACCGGGACCCCTGTGCGCCCGTTCCGCTTCGTCCAAAATTCCAACTGAGGAGAACACTGCCATGCGCACCTTAACCAGCCTTCTGCTGACTCTCTGTTTAGCAATTTCTCTGAGCGCCTTCGCGGGCGGGCAGGAACCGGCGACGTTCGATCAAATCGCAAAACTTAACGCGCCCGATGGCGCAGCCAACGATGAGTTCGGCTATAGCGTTGCGATCAGCGGCAATGTGATGGTTGTCGGAAAAGAGAACGCTGCCGTTCAAAGCGCGTTCGTCTATGAAAGCAATTCTGGCACAGTCACCCAGGTCGCCGAACTCACCCCTTCCGACGGCATCGCCGGCGACAGGTTCGGTTTTTCCGTGGCGATTAGTGGAAATACGATCGCTATAGCCGCGACTGAACACAAGAATCACGACCCGATAAATACAGGCTCGGTTTATGTTTATGTCGAACCCGCTGGTGGCTGGACGGACATGACGGAAACTGCAGAGCTTAATCTGGGCCAGGCGGGGGCAAGCATCGGAAGAAGCATCGGCGTTTCCGGCAACGAAGTTGTATCCATCAATGGTTTCAGTGGCGGGAGTGTTGTCGTTTGGAACGAACCCACAGCAGGTTGGGTGAACAGCTCGAAACCGAATGCCGAGTTGCTTGGAGGCGATCCCAATGACCTTCAGGGACTGTTGAACGTTGCCATCAGCGGCAACGTCATCGTGGCCGGATCCCCGCAAGCGTACTCTGATTACGGATCGGCTTTCCTCTATGTCAAGCCGGCGAGGGGCTGGAACAAAATCGGCATCACCCCGACGGCAAGGTTGGTGGGAACCGGCCCCGACTCTGGTGGCGGACTAGCAGTGGCCATCAATGGAAACACGGTCGCATCGTCCACCGGCACCAGCGTTTATGTTTTTGTGAAGCCCTCATCGGGTTGGGCCAATATGAATGAAACCGCAACCCTCACCGACGCCAATGCTTTCCCCGAGCTTGATGCATTAAGCGTGAGCGGTGGAACGGTAGTCGCGGGCGATCCAGGTCAGTCGGTTGGAGTCAACCCCGGCCAGGGCGCGGCCTTCGTTTTCTTGAAACCCTCGGGCGGGTGGAAAAATCTCGCTACCGCGAACGCAGAACTGACTGCGGACGACGGCAATATCGGAGACAACTTGGGCAGTTCGGTAGGAGTGAGCGGAGGGACGGTTGTGGCTGGCGCACCGTTGGCGGCCATCGACTCGAACGCCGCCGAGGGCGCCGCCTACGTGTTTGCTGCGCAGTAGACCGCATCCTGCTTGCGGAATGCTGAAGTGGTTTTGAGAGGGCGCGGCCCCAAGCTGCGCCGTTCTTATTAGGCCGCTAGAGTTCTGAGGCTTCACAAAGACTGCTACGCCATCTTCTGCGTCTGCCTCTGCTTCCGCATGCGCAAAAAAATCTCCCGGTGCCGCGTAGCCTTCTCCAAATCTCCATTGGGATGCGTATACAGCGCGGCCAACCAGCGATGAGCCGCCATCAGTCCGGGCAACATGCTGAGCGCGGTTTCAAACGCCAGCGCCGAGCGGTCGCGATGTCCGAGCCGCGCCAACGCCACGCCCAAATAAAAATGTCCGAGCGGCAGGAAGTGCTGCAAGCCCACCGCGAGCAAGGCCTGTTCCGCTGCGTCCTCATTGCGCCGCTGCCGCAGGCGCACAATCGCCAGTCCCAGATGCGCCTCGGGACTGTCGCCGTCAATCTCGAGCGCGCGTTGAAAAGCGCGATCGGCATCTTCGGTGCGCTTCTGTCGCAAATACGTTTCG
Organism: uncultured Acidobacteriaceae bacterium; assembly: GCA_963734675.1. Classification (GTDB taxonomy): domain Bacteria; phylum Acidobacteriota; class Terriglobia; order Terriglobales; family Acidobacteriaceae; genus Sulfotelmatobacter. The sequence continues at coordinate 12,654 of CAVTHZ010000013.1, read as the reverse complement.
CCGATGCGCAAATGCAAATCCGGCAATCGCGGATCGGCGCTTTCGGCCTTTAAAAGACAGGCGAGGGCCGCATCCATGTCGCCTTCTTCAAACTGAATGATGCCCATCAACAGATCCGCCCAGGGACGCGGCTTTGTCTCGGGGAGTCGGCTTCAGGTTCCGGGCTACCAGCTTCCGGCGCGGAGTCTGGCGTTGAGGCCACGCCTTTTTCTTCCTCCGCTACAATCCCGTGCTCCGCTGCAGTCTGCTCCTCAGCTTTTGCTCCGCCTTCCTGCGCCTTCGGACTGGCCGGGGCTTCGGCTTCAGCACCATTAACTTCTGCAGCCACTCCTTGGCATCGGCTCGCCGGCCCAATCGCCAGGATAACACTGCGCCAGATGCTGCATGAAGCGCGCTTCATCCGGATTCTTCTCAACCAGCTCCTGCAGCATGGGTTAACGCATCGGAATATCGCCGCGCATCCATGTATGCGCGCGCCAGGTTGTAATTGCTGTTCGCGCACCGCCGTCTCCACCGCCTTCTCCTGATCCTCGCTCGGCGGCTGAATGTATCCCAGCGCCACAAACTGTTGCAGCACGGCCTGCGCCGCCGCCGGATCCATGCGCAAATCCGCAGGATGCATGCCGCATTCGCCCTCTTCATTTTCCCAACTCGGAATGCGCGTCGATCTGCGGCGGCTCGTCGAATGCCTGCACCAGCACGCGCCCATCCATGTCCTCGCCCACCGGCAGTCCAAATAGCGTCAGCATCGTCGGTGTCACGTCCAGCAAAGTCGCGCCGTAAATGCGCTCGTCCTGCTTGATGTGCTCGCCCTTCATGCAAACCATGCCGAATGGCCGATGCTGCACTGCCGGTCCTGCCGGCTCGGTCGGGATGCCCCGCGGCCGCAGGTGATCGGAATGGAATCCGTGATCGGAAACCAGCATCACTGTCGTATCGGGCCCGGCCAGATCGAGCAAAGTTTCCAGCATCATGTCGTGAAAGCGGTACGCGCCGTTCACCACATCTTTGTAAATCTCAAACTTGTCTTCGGGGATGCCTTCCATGCGCGGCGGATGATAGTGCATGAAACCGTGGCAAAAGTGATCGATGCCGTTGTAGTACACCGCCGAGAAAATCCCAGGGTTCGTTCTGCAGAATCCACGTCGCCGCATTGTGAATGGAGCAATTCTCCGACAGAATTTTGGCGAACGACTGCAGCCCCTTGTCTTTCTCCTGATCGATCTCTGCCGCGCGCGGAATCCACGGCAAAATCGCCGCCTCGGTCACCTCCGCGGGATGCATGCGCAACTTGGCAAACGTATCGCGCATACTCTCGGGATGAACCGCTCCCGGCGGCAACGGCCATTCCTTATCCGAGCGGCCCCACCGCATAGGGAAAAGATCGGAGACAGAAATGCCGTTGATCGGCTCCGCGGGATGCCCGGCAAACCAGCCCAGCACGTGAGTTTTGTATCCGCGCTGCGTAAGGATGTTCCAGATCGCCTTCACCTTGCGCGAAGTGCTGGTCACCGGCCGCACGCCGCCGGTCTGCGGATCGGGCTCCATGAAGCCAAGAATTCCGTGCTTATCGGGCCGCTTGCCGGTAGCAATCGAATTCCAAAGCATGGGCGAAAGAATCGGCCGCAGAGTAGCCAGGTTGCCCATCACGCCATGGTTGATGAAATCGTCGAGCGTGGGCATCAGGCCTTGATCGATCAATGGATTGGCAATTTTCCAATCGGCCGCATCCCAGCCGATCAGCAGAACTTTTTTAGCAAGCGGCTTGGCGAGTGCACTCATGGAAGGTCCAATGCGGGGAAAAGTCCCTGGGGGTGGTTCAGTTTACTACAGATGGGCGGGCCACGACGGTCCTTAAACCCGGCTGGGACGGCCACTGGCAACGCGAGGAGACGGTATCCGGTTGCCTTTCTTTAACGCTGGATTTATGTCACAATATATATGTACATATGAATAGCACACAGCGAGCACACATTGTGATTCCTTCCGACCTTTTGCGCGAGATCGACGCTATAGTCGGTCCCCGCGGCCGTACCGCATTTCTTCTGGAAACAGCGAGAGGAGAAGTGCGGCGGCGCAAGCTGCTGGGCTTTCTGGAAGGTAAGGAGATCGCGTGGAAAGAGAAGGATCACCGCGACGAGGAGTCGGCCGCGTGGGTGCGCAAATTGCGTTCGGAGAGCGAGGGCAGGATCGAGGCGGAGAACCCGCAACCCTCACGTCGGCGTAGACGTAGGTAAAGGCAAATGCGCCTGCTGCTGGATACCAGCGTCCTGATCGACGTGCTTCGCTCGCGTCGCAACCGCCGAAGTTGGCTGGCGGAGTTAGTGCGCGCTGGGCACAGCCTGGAAACGTCTGCGCTCAACATTGCGGAAGTCTACGCTGGCATGCGTCCGGAAGAAGAAAATGCAACCAGGGAGTTCCTCGGCGCGCTCCGAACTCATCCCATCACGGTCAGCGCAGCGGAGAAAGCGGGCCGTCTTAAGAACCAGTGGTCGCGCAAAGGACGGACGGTCGCGCTGGCAGATACGATCGTTGCCGCAACTGCAATCGAGCAAGGCTGCGAATTAATTACCGACAACCGCAAAGATTTTCCAATGCCGGAGTTGAGACTCTACGACCTGCCGGAACAATGACGGCCAGATTGGTTTACGGTTTCAGCGAATTCCCCATCATCAGAACAAACAGTAAAGGAAGGTAAATCACTGTAGCCTGCAGCACGTGCCGAGCCATCATCTTCGAGCGGCCGCTGTTGATAGGCATCTTCAGGAACGCAAGGCGCGCTCCGAAGTAGAACAAAGCTGCGCTTAAGACGAGCGCACCGACCAGATAAACTCTTCCCGCCATCCCGAACAAAGTGGGAAGAACGCTCAGCGGAATCAGAATCAGCGAATAGGCCACAATTCGCCGCGCCGTGGAACGTCCATCTTCTTCGACTACCGGCAACATGCGAATGCCGCCCGCCGCATAATCCTCGCGATATAGCCAAGCGATCGAGAAGAAATGCGGGAACTGCCACACGAAAAGGATGGCAAACAAAATCAGAGTGCCCCATTCCAGTCGTCCGCGGATTGCGGTCCAGCCGAGAACGCCCGGCATCGCTCCGGGAAAGGCGCCGACAAATGTGCAAATCGGAGAGATTCGCTTCAGCGGTGTGTAGGCGGCCAGATAAACAATGGAAGTAAGAAGGGTCAGAAGGCCGGTGAGCGGGTTGGTGAAGATTGCCAGATAGATCGAACCACCTATCGCCGCAATCAGCCCGGCGGCCGTTGCATGTCGCAGGCTCATGCGTCCTGCGGGCAAAGGACGCTGCGCTGTGCGGCGCATCTGCCCATCGACTTTGTGCTCCATTACTTCATTCAGCGCCGCCGTCCCGCTCGAAACCAGGGCGATGCCGAACAGTGCGTGGAACAATCCCCACGAGAAAGAGGAGACCCCTGATTTTTCCGCGCCAAAATAATAGCCGCACCATGCCGTCATCACGATGAGAGTGGTGACGCGGGCTTTCATCAACTCAGCGTAGTCGCGTAGCAGCGAACCTGCCTGCCTGCGAAGGACAGCAGTCATCGGTTGGGTCATCGTGCTCATCAAATGGTGTGGTTGTCGTACCGCGTTTGGTCCACTGCTATGACGATTCGGCGAATTCTAATTTTTTCAAATCGACAGGAGAGGCCGGTCCACAGAGAACACCAAGCCCGGATTGCATACGTACTACTCTGGCTCACGAAAGTCAAGTCGAAAAGTGAACATGTTCGCTAAGTGTATAGTTTACCGTGAGCTTGGCACCTACTTCCATTCGGCCAAAGACTCGTGAAAAAAGTTGTCGACGACAAAAGTGTACCTCAGGCCTTAAAGCGCCAGCGCGCCTTGAAGAACTCGGCGATACGAATAAAACTTGTCTCCCTCCCATTCCAGGGACGTGGCCTTCTTTCGCCGGCCAGCTAGCGGCTGCCTCCGTTCGGTTTCTCAGCAGCGACCGAATTCGGGATCCCGAACGTCTCCGGCGGATCGAAAAAGCACTGATGCCAAAGGGCAGCATCCGATAGCTTCCCGGCCTTCCACTGCTGCAGCGTGGGAAAAGCCGCGGCGATCATTCCGCCATCGACAGAATCAAAAATCACCACAATTCCAGCCAGTTGCCCGGTCTTTTGGGCAAGTTCCGCGTAATTTTTCTGAATCACGGACTTGGCAAACTCCAGGCGCAGAAGCGAGTCGGTCTTTGCGTTCTCCTGTGAATCTTCTACAGAAACGATCTTCACATTCTTTCCCCGCAATGGCGCCCAGTCGCCGGGGAATTGCGCCACTTCCTCACGGCTCACGTGGAACAGCTCCGCCGCGGTGGGCAAAGCCGACTTGCTGGGTGCAGCATCTGTATTCGGAACATTCGAGGGCAATTCCAGATTGTTGCGCCAGATCCACCCGCGCGACAGGCCAGAGATGCGCACATGCACCCAGTCTCGGTTGTAGTCCAGCATCTCGAACTCATCGTGGAGGCTGGCTAGAAATAGCGTTTTGGCAGTCAGGCTGGGCGAGGAGACCACCGGCGTGCCGGTTTTTTTCACGGCCACCAGATTCTTCGGCCGGGTCTGATTCTTGATGATCTCCTGCAGACTTGCCAGTTCAGTTTGCAGCGGACCACCCGTGTCGTTGCCTTCGATTTTCTTCGTAGACTTCGAACCAGCCGCTTCTTTTTCAGCTAAACCTCGTTCCAGCGAGGACGACCCATAACTCGCGTCATTGTCCGGGAGTCTCGGCATCGGGGCAGCAATTTCCGGCTCATTGCTAGCGGTTGTTGTGGCGGGCGGGGTCGTGGCGGGTGGGGTCACCGTTGCTTCGGGAGGCGTTTGCGCGGGTTGAGCCGCTGCTGTTGCAGGAGGGTTCTCGGCTGCGGGAGCGCTGGCTGGGGCCGCAGATGCCAACTGGTCGCTCAGTTGATCGAGGAGATCGCCCTCCAGCCGCCCATTCGACGGCAACATCCGATATCCCGACTTGGAAGAGACTGGATCGCTGTACCAAGCCGTGACCTGCACACTCACATGCACAATACTCCCGCCGGAGGGGGCGGCAGTCACCTGAAACCGCGCCTGATAATATCCGCGCCGGTAGCTTTCCAAAGGGTGATCCGAAGGTGCTGCGAAGCCATTCAGGGTGGGCAGGCGGCCGGCTGCCGCTGTTTGCATCTCCTTCAAAGTTTTCTCGATGACAGCTTTCGATTGCGGAAATGCGCGGGTATATTCACCGCCCTGAGCTGAGGCAACGGGACCCAATAACAGTCCTGCAGCGCTGAGGAGCATCACGCAAATTTGACGAACCTGAGGCGCTCGCCCCTTCATGGTTTCTGCTCCAATTCGTCGCGCATCATCCATCCGTGCTGCCCTTCATGCGTTTCCACACCGTACCAGTAGGGGGTATCGATTACGATCAGAACTTCTGTTCCGGCGCCCAGCAGTTGCAGCGTACCCGCGGTATGAAACGGCGCCGACTTCAGGGGCGCGCCGGGCGACTTCACGACCCGCTCCACCTGCCGGCGCAATTCCTTTACTCGCTGCTCCAAAGTTAGGGGTTGTCTTGCGCCCGATGAATCCGGGTTACTGGCTACTTCGGCAGAATAAGGCACTTCGACGCGGGCGGAACTGCTGGAACTCGAGTCTGTTGCTGCGGGTTGGTTCGGCGCCACGGGTTCGGCAGTGCTGGACGAAGAATCTGCGGGCAGGCTTCGAGGTTGCTTCGGCGCAAGTTTTTCCTGCCGCTCCAGTCGAGCCTCGGCATCCTGCTTTTTCATGACCTCGATAGCGTCGAGATGCTCGCGAATGTCTTTGTATTCCGCGGTTTCTACCGATCCGTTCGATTGGTGAACCGCATGGCGGAATTCCTCTCGGAACAGAGCATCAATGCGCAATACCGTGTTCTTCGTGCCCTGCGGCTGGAGGATGTAACGTACTTCCAAAGTCCCCACATCGCTTGAGTCTTTAAAATTAACCGGATTCAGAGCCTCGGTCCGGACTTTGTAGAAAACGTCCCCAGCCTCGGTCCAAGGCGGAAACACGTGAGGGGCATGCGCAAACTGCGCCCCGCCAACGTATTGATCCTTGTTGTATTCCTTGGTTCCCCTGATTATGCCGTTCCCGGCGACATCTTCAACCACGGTTTCGACCTGCGCCATGGGCATGGGAATATTGACGATTAGACCTTCGCCGTACGAAACCTTGTCCTTGGTGCGCGCAGCGACAGGGGACAGTGCGGAAAGAAAGAACAAAAAAAGAACCGTCCATCGGGCCACGGCCGGCGTGCGCAAGGGGTCGCGCAAGGCAGGTGCGGGCGAAACGCGGCGATTGATGTTGAACTTGCTCCTCACTGAAATTTTACCGCGCAAAATCCACCCTCGAGTTCAACGAACGGAGTGAAATCCAGCTTTCCGTTTGCGCTCAAAAGAGTCTCGTATGCTAAAGCAGAACCTGTCAACTGCGGACCCGGATCAAGCTCAAATGGCAAAGGATGGAGAGAGTTGTCACCAAGTTGTCAAAGCTTTGTAAAAAAAATTTTAGTAAACCCCTTGCAAGTCTCGATGCAAGCGTAGTAGGATTCCTCCCCGGTACGGTGGTAGGACCGAATATTGAAAGTGGTCTACCCAGTTCGTCAACGAGAAACAGCTGTTGACGGGAAGTCTCCGTTTTTGGCATCATCTGCTGCCTTGTCGCCTTTTGTGGGAATACGGTTCAACCATACCAAAAACTGATTTAATGCCGAGGAGTCCGGCCATGTACGTTTTGAGGCATTTGCAGCGTCGCAACCTCGTTCAGTTTTCGTCGTCTCTTATCGCGTCTTCCCTGTTTGCGATTTTCATCATCCTGGCCAGCAGTCAGCCGGCGAACGCCCTCCCCGCCTTCGCACGCAAGTATGGCCTTCGCTGTTCCGCCTGCCATGAGTCGTGGCCGATGCTGAATTACTTTGGACAAAAGTTCAAAGACAACGGCTATCAGATCATGAACGATCGCGATGCTCCGATCTGGCAGAACCCTGGCTACTGGCCGGTGACTTTCCGGATCACGCCAATTTGGCATCGCGTCAGCGTGGGCAAGGTTCTTGAGGATACTTATTCGGGCGGTACCACGACTCCTACGGGAGCGACGGTCGCGCGTCTTACATCCAGTGGGTTCGACCTGAGTGGCCTCGACTTCCACACTGGGGGCACTCTCTACAAGAACATTTCTTTTTACGTGCTGCCTTCGTCCGATAATACCGCTTCGTTCCACTTTGAAACGGTGATGGCGCGGTTGGACAACGTATTCCATACCGGGTGGCTGAACATCAAGCTGGGCAAATTCGAGCTCGACAATCTGCTGTCCGAAAAGCGAATTCTTACGCTCACTGGGAACGGTGGAATCTACCAGATCTATCACTTTATCCCGCAGGGCGACGGCAATATCTTCGGCCAGATCGGTGACAACCAACTTGGGCTAGAAGTCATGGGTCACTCGTGGAACGACCGCACCCGCTACTCGGGCGCACTGTTGAGTTCGAGCGACGGTACCCCGGGCTTAGTCTACGGCAATGCATATTCTGGATTCTTCACGTTTAGCCAGGCATTCGACGCCGGCAAAATGGGTGTCGACCGCATCGGTGGATACGCCATGGTTGGTGAAGCGCCGACTACATGGATCACGCAGACGGGTCCGAGCGGCAGCACTGTACTTCCCGGCTCGGGCATCGGCAACAAGAACTTCAGCCGCGAAGGTTTCTACGGTTTGTTTTACTTTGGCGAACACGCCGATGTGACGGTCGTTACCCAGCACGGAGAGGACAACGCCTGGTTCGGTCAGGGTTACGGCGATTTCATCGACGGAATCGCGCCGAACAACAACACAACTGGCAGCACGTTGCCGGCTGGATCGAAGAATCCCACCTGGAACGGGGTGCTGGTTGAGCCTCACTACGTTTACAGCCCGCAGCTCATCTTCCTCGGAAGGTACGAAACCATACGAATGTCGCAACAAGCTGATGGTGCGCTCGGCAACGAGGCTTCCAATCTAGGCAACATCACAACCTATACCTTGGGCTTCCGCTACAACCCCTTCATGACCAGTCGGGCAGGTTTCGCCTGGCATAACGAGTACAACTGGTTGCATCAGGATGGTACCGGCCCGTCACTTGGTCTTAACAGCGCGAATGTTAACACCAGCGAGTATTTAATGGGATTTGACTTTGATTTCTAAGCGAATCAATTTCGCAGGAGAGAGATAGACATGCGGACACATCTGGGGACGTGGTCGCTACCGAAATGGGCGCTAGCGTTGATCGTGGTTGCGGTCATGGCGTTGCCGCTGGCGTCCTGGGCGCAGCTTACGAATGTCGACATAGCGAGTCGCGACAACATGGAAAGCCACGTCGGCAATCTCACGGGTCGCGTGAATTCGGACTCGAAATATAACTACCGGCGCTATTGTGTGGGTTGCCATGGCGATCTGGGCGATGGCAACGGTGAAGTTGCTCAATGGCTGGATCCGCCGATGTGGCCAAAACCCCGCGATTTTCAGTTGGGTGTGTTCAAGTGCCGCTCTACTCCTACAGGCACTCTGCCAACCGACGAGGACCTGTTCGACACCATAGCTCGCGGCCTGGATCGTTCCGCCATGCCGCAGTGGAGTACTTTTACCAAGCAAGAGCGCGTCGACTTAGTTGCGTACGTGAAGCATTTCTCGCCGCGTTTTGCGAGCGAAAAACCAGGTACTCCGATCGTGATTCCGCCTGAACCGGAAGTTACCGCCGAGCGCATCAAGGCCGGTCGTGACGTCTTTGCCCGAGTGCAGTGCTGGAAGTGTCACGGCGTGCAAGGTATGGCGAATGGACCCTCCGCATCCACGCTGACCGATGATCAGGGCCGTCCGATTGCGCCATTTAACTTTACTGAGGGCACGCGGCCCAAGTGTGGTGACACTGACCGCGACATTTACAAGATTTTCATGACTGGCCTGGATGGCACACCAATGCCTTCCTTCGCCGACAACATCAAACCCGATGAGGCATGGGACCTGGTTTTCTATCTGCGGACGTTCATGGCCCAGCCCAGCAAAGCAAAGCAAATCGCGAAGGGGCTTCAGCTTCCGCCCGTCAGCGCGCAATAAGGCCGAAAGGAGCCAACGCGCAGGATTAGACTGGCATCGCAAGTTGAGTTGCGGCTTCGCAGCTTAAGGAGAAAGAATCATGGGAAAGAAATTGGTGGTAGTTCTATCGGCGATAGTACTGGTATGTTGCGGCACACTCATTCTGAATCAGAAGGTCAGCGCCGCGGGAGAAGGAAAGATTACTGGCACGGTAAAACTCGATGGGCCAGCGCCACATATGCGCGGGATCGATATGTCGAAAGATCCCTATTGCGTGAAGGCAAATGCTGGTAGCCCCGCTCACCTGCAAACCTGGGAGGTCAGCTCCGGAGGCGGTGTGGAGAATGCGGTTATCTCCATTCAGGGCTGGACCGGTCCGGCCGACGTGGAGAAGAGCGTTCCAATCTACGATCAGAAGAACTGCATGTATGTCCCGCACGTTCTAGCGCTGGATACAACTCAGATGTTTAAAGTAGTCACCAGTGATCAGACCGCGCACAACATTCACCCTCTTCCGAACCCTATGATCAATGTTGGATGGAATCAGTCACAGCCACCGGGAGCGCCACCGATTGAAAAGAGCTGGAAGAATGCAGAAGTGATTCCGGTGCAATGCAACATTCATCCCTGGATGCATGGGTGGTTCGTGGTAGTCAAGGGCCCGAGTGGTACTACTGACGCGAACGGAAAGTACACCATCGAAAACGTTCCGCCAGGAAGCTATACCCTGCAAGTTTGGCACGAGCCGGATCAGACCGAGACGGCGAAAGTGACCGTGACCGCCGGCGGCACGGCCACGGCCGACTTTACGCTAAAAGCAAAGTAGGTTCGCTCGAATTATTGCGCATTTCAAGGAGTCGCCGCAGCCGCTATTGCGGCGATTCCGACCATTAAGTCTGCAAAATCCGCGGAGACGGGGCCGTTATGGCAAAACTACTAGCGGTAACGATTGTTATAATCGCGATCCTTTCGGCAATCCCGATCATAACGCACAAGTGGCCGGGAGATATTTCTGTAGGGCTGCCGCAGGATATTTCCACGCACGGCGCGCCCATCGACGAGCAAATTTCCGAGACGATGGCGGAGGCGGGAATCGCGTTCCTTGCTTCGCAATTGATCCTCGCATTCTTTATCTGGAAGTTCTCCAATCCGAAACCGGACGACAAAGGTCAAGAACTTTCCCGGGCGGCGCCAAGGGCATTGGTGCTGGCCGGCGTTCCTGCTGGTGGGAACGGAGGTTTTGGCGCTTGGGAGTTTTTGGCGCTAAGGCCTGGGCCAGCGTCTATTTCACGCCTCCTGCGCCAGACGCGATGCCGATTCAAGTGCAAGCTGGACAGTTCGCCTTTTATTTCCGTTATCCCGGCCCGGACGGGAAGTTTGGCCCGCTCCACCCGAACTGATCAACGAAGCCAACCAGAATTTCTTTGGGCTTGATCAGGACCACGATCAGGACTCGAAAGACGACATTGTGACCGCGGAGATGGCCGTCCCAGTGAATCGCGAGATTCATCTGCTCATGCACTCCAAAGACGTCGGACACTCGTTTTTCGTGCCGGAGTTGCGGGTGCAGCAGGATTTCGTGCCCGGGCTGGATCTTTCTCTGCATTTCACTGCGACCAAGATCGGCAAATACGAAATCGTGTGCACCCAGCTCTGCGGTCTTGGGCACTACAACATGAAGGCGTACCTTGAAGTCTTGTCCCAGCAGGACTTTGACAATTGGCTGAAGCAAGCAAGCAGCGATGCAGTGAGCGAATGCCCGGTCGACGTTAATTGCGCACGGAGACTGTCGTTCCGAGGTGAGGTGACCACAATGCACGATATGGCCAGCACATGCGGCGCACATCACGCGCCCCGACGAGTTTTATTCGGAAGCACGTTTTCAGCCTGGACCACAAAGTCATCGGCAAGCAGTATTACGGGCTGGCCCTGCTCGCCGTCTGGTCGGCATGGTGCTTTCCTGGCTGATGCGCATCCACCTGGGATGGACCAATTCTGCCATCCCGGGGCTGCATCTGCTTTCCAAGAACGGCGCGCCCGGGCGACGTGATGACGCCGGAGTTCTACCTGCAATTGATGACCATGCACGCCACGTTCATGGTCTTCTTCGTGCTCACGACGGCGCCGTTTGCCGCCTTCGGCAATTACTTCCTGCCCATCCAGGTCGGCGCCGAAGACATGCCCTTCCCCCACTTCAACATGATGTCGTTCTGGGTCACATTCGTCGGCCTTCCTGGTCTTGGTCTCCGTCGTTCTTTGTCGGTGACGGGCCGCACGCTGGCGGCTGGACCCAGTACGCTCCGCTCAGCGCGGTGGGTGCGGTTGCCGGTCCCGGTCAGGGCACGGGTGTAGTGCTGTGGGCTGCTCTCGATTGGCATCTTCTGCGTTGGCCAGTTGCTGGGATCGTTGAACTTTATCACCACCACGCTCGATATGCGGCCAAAGGTATGAGCTTGTGGCGCCTGCCGCTTAGCGCCTGGGCATGGTTCATCACGTCCTGCATGGGCCTGACCGCTTTCGCGGTGCTGATGCCGGCCTGCATCCTGCTGATTCTGGATCACGTCGCAGGAACCAGTTTCTTCGTTCCCTCCAATCTCGTTATCAACGACCAATTGCAGCCGCACTCCGGCGGCTCGACTCTGCTGTGGCAGCACTTGTTCTGGTTCTTCGGACATCCCGAGGTCTATATCGCGATCGTGCCCGGCATGGGCATTGTCTCGCATGTTCTGATCACCAACATGCGCAGGCCGCTGCTCAGCCATCGCGTGCTGGTTTACTCCATGGGCGCATTGGCCGTGCTCAGCTATATGGTCTACGGCCATCACATGTTCGTGAGCGGCATGAACCCGGTCTCGTCGCTGGCGTTCTCGTTCCCGACGCTGATCATCACCATCCCGTCCACTATCATTGTGTTGATCTGGATTGGCAGCCTTTACGGAGCGAAGTTGCGGATCAATTCCGCTTCGCTGTTCGCGCTGGGCTTCATCTCGATGTTTATCAGCGGCGGCGTGAGCGGCTTCTTCCTGGCTCAGCCCTCGATCGACATCATGTTGCATGCGACCTATTTCGTGGTGGCTCACTTCCACTTGGCCATGGCGCGTCGCCGCCATGTTCGGCATCTTCTCGGGAACTTATTTCTGGTTCCCGAAGATGTGGGGCCGCATGATGAACGAGAAGCTGGGTAAGGTTCACTTCTGGCTGCACCTTCGTTGGCGTCTATGCCATTTTCATGCCCTTCCACTACCTGGGATTGGCGGGGAACGTGCGCCGCTACCAGGCGTTTGTGGCCGATTATATGCAGCCGCTGATTCCGGTGCATCAGTTCATCACTGTCGCCGCACTGTTCACCGGCGCGGTACAGTTGATTTTCCTGTACAACCTGGTTTATAGCCGGTTCAAAGGTCCGCTCGCTCCTGACAACCCTTGGGAGGCCACTACCCTCGAATGGAGCAACGACCTCCCCGCCGCCGCAGGACAATTTCGGCGGAGACAGCTGGTGGTTTACCACGACCCTTACCAGTACGGGGTTGAGGGCGCCAGCGCCGATTTCATTATG
>CAVTHZ010000012.1:0-265864 GCA_963734675.1 uncultured Acidobacteriaceae bacterium | reverse complement strand
GTGTTTATTACCTGTACTTGGTTCAGTTGGTCTTTGTTCTTCATGCCCTTCCACTACCTGGGAATTGCGGGAAACGTCCGCCGTTACCAGGCCTTTACCGATCCTTATCTTGTCCCGCTGATCCCGGTGCACAAGTTCATCACAGTGGCCGCATTGCTCACAGGGGCGGCGCAAGCGATTTTCGTCTACAACTTGGTCTACAGCCGCTTCTGGGGCCCGAAAGCCAGTGACAATCCGTGGCAGGGCACATCGCTTGAGTGGAGCACGGCTAGTCCGCCGCCGCACAACAATTTCGGCGATACCATGCCGGTGGTTTATCACGACCCGTATCAATACAGCGTGGAAGGCGCCAGCGCCGATTTCATTATGCAAACATCGCCGGAAAATGTTCACAGCGGAAAAGAAGAGCAGTAGCGGGCAAGGATATACGTTTAGTCGTACCGATGAATCGAGTGAAGAATGGAGCCTTAGCTCCTGAACAATGTGAAAGAAGGGCGCCTCAGCCCCAGCAAGAGAGGAAAGAAGAGGGGACTAAGTTCCCCCGGAGTTCTGCAGTATGGCCACAACCGTTCACGAACCGCCGAAGATCGACTTGGAACGCATCCCTGGTGACGGAGGCGGGAGTTGGCGCAATATTCCCCCGGCCATCGGCGACCTGCGGCGCCTGAAAGGTTCGCCTCCACCGGCGAGCACCGGCATCTGGGTAGGCATCGCGGCGATCACTATGACCTTCGCGGCTCTTACCAGCGCCCTGATCGTTCGCCAAGGCGCGTCTGGCGACTGGCACCATTTCACACTGCCACCGATTCTTTATCTTGATTCACTCATTATTGTGCTTAGCAGCGTGACGCTAGAGACCGCTAAGAGGCAGATCAGCGCCTTCATGGCCACATCGAAGACGGAGGAAGGCGCGCCGAGCCGCTGGCTTTACATTACTTTGCTGGCAGGACTGCTCTTCGTCGCCGGCCAGACTTACGCGTGGCTGCAACTGAAAGCACAGGGTTTTGGCCTCGCCAGCAACGTGAGCTACTCCTTCTTTTATGTTCTCACCGTGGCGCACGCCTTGCATGTCCTCGGAGGCTTGGGCGGGTTGGTTCGAGTGATCGGCAAACTGGGGACGGCGACATTAAAGAGAAGCACCTTGAACGCCACTTCGCTCTACTGGCACTTTATGGGGGCGCTGTGGCTGTACTTGCTGTTGCTGCTGTGGATGAAGCTCTAAACGAAGCGTAGGAGGCAACGTGAGTCAGGCCGATCTTTCCATTCACGGGCAGGTCTCGAGAGAACATGCGACTGCAGTAATGGCCGAGCCCGCATTTTCCGTTCCTGCCAAAAAAATGGCGATGTGGCTTTTCATTATCGCCGACACTGCAACCTTCGCCGGATGCCTCGTAGCCTATGGCTTCATCCGCAACGCGACCCCCGACTGGCCACGCCCCTTTCACAGCATCGTCAACGTGGCGATCATGACATTCATTCTGCTCACCAGCAGTTTGACCATGCTGTTCGGCGTTCGCTGTGCCCGGCAAGACAACAAGTCGGGAGCCTTCCGCTGGTTGATGATTACGGCTGCTTTAGGAGCGTTGTTCGCCATTCTGCATATCCGTGAGTGGCTGGGAATGATCGGGGAAGGCATAACCATCTTCCATAACCCATGGGGGACTCCGCTATTTGGCAGCGTTTTCTTCAGCGTAACCGGTTTGCACTTGTTACACGTAACCGGCGGCGTAATCGCGTTAATTGCCGTAGGCATCCGTTACATGACCGGCCGCTACAAGGCAGACGATCTAGAAGTGACGGGCCTCTACTGGCACTTCGTCGATCTGGTGTGGATGTTCGTAGTCCCATTTATCTATTTGCTCAACCTGGCCCACTAGAAGTTTGGAGTGCCGCAGTTTTCAAACTGCGAAGAAGAAACAAAGAACGAACCGCAAGGAGCAACAATGGCTGCCGAAACGCACAAGACCAATAGCGCTGGGAGAGACGTCGCGATCTATGTCTGCCTGCTGATCCTGGCCGCGATCCAATTCATCGTCGCCTACCAGAACATGAGCGCGGCGCAGATGTTCAAAGTGATGTTGACCGTGGCCGTTGTCGAAGGCGCACTGGCGCTCCTCTTCTTTATGCACCTGAGCGAAAACCGCGGCCTGATGTGGTTTGTGGTGATCTTCACGGTCGCCGTAATATTGGGTATGCAATATGGATGGACCGACAGTTATCGTTTGATCGACGGTGTTCCGTGGGCGAGATAGAGTGTCGGAAGAGGATGAGATAAGAATGAATCGCAAGTCGATCACAATTCTGATATTCACGATCGGAGCAATCCTCCTGCTCTCGCCCCTGGCCTCGGCACAAGGCTGCGCCCTGTGCTACACCCAGGCTGCTTCGTCCGGTGCGCGCATGATCCAGGCTTTGAAGAGCGGAATTCTAATTCTCATCGCGCCGCCTACGTTCATGACCATCGGCACGATCTTCGTCTGCTACCGCAAGCGCAATCAAACCCGCGAGGAGTCCGCGGCGGAATCCGATCGCGACTGGTAATCACCTAAGCAGTAAGGGCCGCTTGCAGTTCGATCGACTTCAACGCGAGCCCGCGAGCCACCGACGTAAACTCATTCCCGCCGCGGATCCGATCGCTTCCAAACCTATCTTCGAAGATCCGGCGTACCGCCGGTACAAAGGAAGAGCCTCCGGTTAGAAATACCCTGTCCACATCTTTGCGATCCGCACCGCTGTTCATGAGCAGGGAATCGACGCACTGTGCAATCTGCGCGAGTTCCTCGGCAATCCACTTCTCGAACGCATTCCGGCGCACCGTGCTCTTCAGATCGACATATCCATCGTCAAATCGGAACTCCGCAGCCGTATCGTTCGACAAATCGCACTTCACTTTCTGCACGGCGCGATGCAGGTAAAATCCCAGATCCTGTTTTATGAAATGAAGCAGCGCGGCAATCTTTTCCGGCTCAAGCGATTGAGCACGCACGCCGTTCAGCATGTCCAGGACTTCCTTCGACCTCAGCAACGAAAGATGATGCCAGCGCTCCAGCCGTATATAAACCCAGTTTGGAACGGTCAGCATCTTTCCGAGCGACCGCATCTGCGATCCCATTCCAAGCTCCGGTGAACCACGTGCCGGATGATCTTCGCATCGAAAGCGTCGCCGGCAATACCCACACCAGCGTTGCCGATAATGCCATCGGCGTTTCTGCCCTTTCCACGAAAACTTGGCCCCACGCGAATCAGCGAGAAATCGCTGGTACCGCCTCCAAAATCTCCAATCAGGATCAGTTCGTCATGATCGAGCGTCGATTCGTAGTAGTAAGCCGCGGCCACCGGTTCGATTCGAACTCCATCGTTTCAAACCCAGCCAGTCGAATGCCATTCAGGCGGCTTTCCGCAAAACGTTATCTTCTTTCGTTTCGGCACCCGCAAAATGTACCGGACGTCCTGCAACGGCCGACTTTATGCGACTCCAAATGCTGCGCCTTTTCCCGCAGGTCGCGAAGAATCCGCCCGATCAGTTCTTCGATCGTGATGCGACGCCGAACACATCCGTAGCTACGCAATGTTCGACTGGTCAGGAATGTCTTCAGCGACTGGATGAGCCGGCCGCTTCTCCCGGCCAGGTAATGTTCGATGCCTTCCGGCCCCGTCCAGGACTTCAAGTCGTCCTTCCCTGCTCTGTTATTGCTCAGATAGAACAGCGAACGATACGAGTCGGTGGACTCTCCATGTAGGGGAAACTGGCAAGTTCCACCCTATTCACCGACGCAACGCGCCATGGAGCTGTTCGTCGTGCCAAAATCTACACCGATTGCGTTACTTTTTATAAACCACCCCGCCCTTCATTACGAACGATACATTTTGCACGGCCGCGATATCCTGCAAAGGATCGCCTGGTACGGCGACAATATCCGCAAAGATATCCCGGCTCTAAAGCCCCAATCTGTCCATCCCAGCCCAGCAACTTCGCGCCGTTCAGCAAATCGGCCTGCAGCACCGCCAGAGGGGACATGCCGTACTTCACCATCAGCACGAATTCGCGCGCTTGAGTGCCGTGTGGAAATGGACCCACGTCCGACCCCACCGCCATCGGCACACCGGCGTTACCTGTTTGCGAAAATCCTGGACCTTCAAATCAAGCATCTCGTGCTCCCGCACTGCCTGTGCGGGCGAGCCAGCATGATCGGCGAAATACTCGAAGATCGTAAAAGTGGGCACGGCGAAGATCTGTTTCTCTTTCATCAGCCGTATGGTTTCGTCGCTCAGTTGATTCGCGTGATCGATTGAAGCGACACCTGCCTGTGCGGCGAATAAAGTCCCGGGCTCGCCCGTGGCATGGACCGCGACGCGCGTGTTCATGCGCGCGGCTTCGGCAACCGCCGCGGCTAATTGCTCCTCGGTGTACTGATAAATCGTTGAGAACTTCCCGTCTCGCACCCTATCCGGGCCGGTCTCATAGATCTTGGTGAAATCCGCCCCCTCCTTATATTGCTCACGCATCACCGCAATCAGCTCATCTTTGTCGTTGGCGTAGTCGGCATTGGGCAATACATGTTGCGCCGGATTGAAATGAATCGCATCCTCGTGCCCGCCGAGAATATTGATCGCATTGCCGCTCATCCGCATACGCGGCCCCGGCGACAGCCCTTGATCGATTGCGTTGCGGACCGCCGTATCCGCTGAGCCCGCGCCCTCGGTTCCCATGTCGCGCTCGGCGGTGAAGCCGGCCATCAGATCGTCTCGTGCCGTGAATAGCGCCTGAATGGTCCTCTGCGGCACCGATTCTTCGACTGTCTGCAAATCTTCCGCACCAGGATGCAGGAAGAGATGCACGTGGGCATCAAGCAAGCCAGGCATCAAGGTCCGATCGCCAAGATCGATGACTTCCGCGCCGGGCGGATGCTTCACGGAGGCTCCAACTTCGGCGATCTTCTCTCCTTGGACGAGAACCTCACCCGGCGTAACAATCCGTCCGTTCTTGATGTCTAGCATTCTTGCTGCGTGCAGGACGATTGGATGTGACAGCGGGGGTTGCGACTGTGCCGAAATTGCAAGCGGAAAAGCTGTACTCACGACTAGCAACGAGAATGGAATCCAAAGGGATTTTTTCATGGAAGGCGCCTCACATTGTTTATGAAAGCATGGCTGTAGCGTTTGTCGTTGGGAGCGGACCGGGAGTCTAGTTTAGCTGCCGCGACTACCTGGCTTTTGCAAAATCCTCCACCGCAAACAGCTGCCCGCCGCGCTCCACCACTCCAGTTCCAACCGAATCCATATCCGGATCCAGAATATTCGCGCGATGCTTGGGGGAATTCATGAACTGCTGTTCAATCGCGTCTATCCCCGCTCCCTGACAGACGTTTTCGGAAAGCCAGCTAAACTTCGCTCCGGCTTGCGTTGCCCGTGCCGCCAAACCGGGCTCGCCCGCAAATCCGTGTTCCGCCGAACCATGCTGCGCCATTATGCCAGCGTGCCTGCGCGCTGCCGCAGCGAGTTCGTTGTTCCACCGCAGTGCCGGCAATCCCTGTTCCTTCCGTGCTCGATTCACCGACTCCAATAACTTTAACTCCACGGCAGTGGAGTTGGTTCGCGATTGTGCTCCGACGGCTATCGCAGATGCGATCGCCAGCGCCGCCGCTATTATTCGAATTAGAGTGCGCATTTTTTTACTTTCAGCGTTTCAGTGCTACTTCGCCGGCGGCTTCTGCTCCTGTGCCGGCTTCTCGAACTTAGAATCCTGCACCGCCACATTCTCTTTCACTTCAGTCACCTGAATTGTGAACCTTCCACCTGGCCGCGCCAAGGTCCATCGGTAAGGAATCTTTACCCCATCCCCTGCGCGATAATCCGCATAATCGATCTGCGTGGGCAACTCTCCCAGTGGAGTCTCCGCAAACCGTACCAACCGCACGAGCAATCCCGACTTCGCATCAAAATAAAGCTGCAGTGGTGTCCGACTCTCGCGCTGCCCGACAACATGAATGGCCGTGCTGTCGCCGATTTTCTCCGTTCCAACTATCTCGGTCTTGGAGAACATGTTTTTCAAATGGGAAGCAAAATGCAAATCCGCATCCATCGACGCGCCGTCAATATCCGAGCCATGCATTTCCCTTACAGAGTGCTTCGGAGTGCCCAGCCATCCCTGATGGCCGTCGAACGCGGTGATACTGTCGCCGTCCGGCGTGTGCGTGATCGACATTCGCTTGTCCGGGGCCTTGGCATATATATCGATCGGTACATTCCGGTCCCCGAACGTAATCGTGCCTTTCATCACGCGACTGTCGATTCTATCCACGGCAGCCGCCCCGCCCACCGCCTTCAAATATTTTTCAAACAACGGGTCTGCGGGAGGTCCCGATGTCTCCGTGCCTTCGCTTTCATTTATCTCCATTGCGGTCGCGACCGGATTCACGGTGTCCACCATCACTGGCGGCACGGCCACCGGCTTGGCATTTCCGCGGTGGCAGGTGAAACACGTTACTTCGCGATGGCCATGAAAATTGTCATGGTTAATGGCAAGCATCATCTCGATCATTGCCCGCGCTCGCTGTTTCGGCTGCTTATCATCCTTCTCGAACGCGCCCTGCACATGGCAAAATTCGCACTCTTTGCCGAGAGACGCGGCAATGAATTGCATCGCGGGAATCAGGCTATCAGCCGGAATATCCTTCAGCACCTTAACGTTCTTGAATGCTTCTCCGGCCGTTTTCGGCGCAATCGGAGTCGCCGGCGCGGTATTTTGTGCCCTCGCGACAATTGCTGAAGAAATAAGGGCCACCACAAGAACGGCCGCAAGCCAGCCTCTCAGCATCATTGAGCCTCGTTAAAGTTGGGTTTAAATTCGGAACCTCGAAAGTTTAGCAAATCATATCGGCAGCGTATGTTTGTCACCCAGACCCTGAGCTCACCTTCCCGAATATTCCGACGCGAGTGCCGAGGAACCTGCTTTTTCTTCAAGACAGCCCGGATTACTTCCTTACAAAAAACTTCTGCTTATCCATCCCCGCCGGTACTGCCACGTCAAAAAATCCGACCATCATCTCCTCTGAAGTCTGATCTCCCCAGGTTACCCACTTCTCGGGATCGGGATTGTGCGGATTCTTGCTGGAATTGTCATACCAGGCCACCGCTCGCAATCTTGTTCCCGCCTTTAGGAATCGAGGCTCCGCCAGCTTATAACTCAATTGCCAGTGAAAGTGATAATTCACGCGCAGCAGAGTCTCCACGCTGCCGTCGTCGTGCACAATGTCATACTCAAATCGTTTGCCGCGCAGATGCATATGAGGAAAAAAGCTCAACAGCGTGCAATCGTTTGGCAAAGTCCCCTCGACCTCGACACGGAAATTTTCCGCTCCAGGAGGAATCATCAGCACGTGCTGATTCAACTGCAAAGTAATCACCCGCTGTCTTGGAGGAGTCTTGGCGAATACTAACCCGGCGCTGGTTTCGTCACGTGCAGCCTCTCCATTTGTCGTGTAATGCATTTGAAAAACCAGATCCGAGCCGGCAGGGATGAACTTTGCCATTCCGTCGGCAAATCTGTCCGGACCGCTTCCTGGCGCATAAACCATGAGCAGATCGCTGGTCGTCTCGTGCGCCTGGCGCCTTTCCTGCGGGTCGCCTAAGTCCGAAGCCGTAAACGCTTTTCCTACGGGTGCATGGCGAAGCCAGCTCGAATCGGCCGGCCGAATGTAAACCACCGCATGATGCACATGCTCCGGCGACGATGGCCGCACTTCCACCATCTGCACCCACATGTCATTCGCAAAATGCGTGGGCACGATCTCATAGGTGTACTCAATTTCGCCGCGTGCTGGAATCGTTACGGGTTTCGGCATTTCAATGACGACATCTGGCTGCGGAATATTCCATCCGCTGGTCCACTGGCGTGGCGCAGGAGACTCTCGCGGATCTCCCGCCGGAGCGCCCGCCGTGTCCCATGCGGAAAGTGTTTCACTCTCTTGTGCCGTCAAGGAAGGATCATTCGCAAATTTCCCATACCTCGGATCTGCGAACCACGGCGGCATCACGCGTAACTCCACCGCCGCCGCAATTTTTCCCGACATCTTCCGCGCCTGTTCGTAGGTCATTAACTCGAAAGGGGCAGGCTCGCCGCGGCGATGACAACTTTGGCAGTGATTCTGAAGAATCGGAAGAACGTCTTTATAAAAAGTCGGGGAAACTGAAGTCTTTGGCGCTTCGCCGGATGCCCACGGCCAGGCCGCACAGAAAAGCAAGAATGCAAATGCGAAAGTGAAAATTCTCCTTATTATAGCTTCGTGTGGGTTGTGGTTAGGTCTCACCCAAAAATGCTACAGTAATCGGTCTGTGTCCGCATCCGACTCCAACTTCGTTCGCGCCTGTAAATCACAACCTGTAGAGCACACTCCAGTGTGGTTCATGCGCCAGGCTGGGCGCTACATGCCTGAATACCGGGCGGTGCGCAAGAGCCATTCGCTGCTCGAAATCTGCAAAAAGCCGGAACTGGCGGCGCAAGTCACGATCGAGGCCGTAGAGATCTTGAAAGTTGACGCGGCCATCATCTTCGCCGATCTCCTGCTTCCGCTGGAGGTGATGGGCCTGCCCTTCCATTTTGCAGCAGGCGAAGGCCCAGTGATTGAGAAGCCGGTCCGGACGCGAGAGGATATTGCCCGACTGCGCACGGACCGCGCCGCGGAGCTAGGCTATGTTTCAGAAGCGGTCGGCCGGGTGGCCAAGCATTTCTGGGAGAGCTTGCCAGTCATAGGATTTTGTGGCGCGCCTTTTACGCTGGCCAGTTACATGATCGAAGGCGGCGGTTCGCGCCACTATATCCATACCAAAAAAATGATGTATAACTCGCCCGACGCTTGGGAATGAGTTGATGAGCAAACTGGTCGAGGTCACCGCAGAATATGCTGCAGATCAGGTTCGCTCCGGGCGCCGATGTCATCCAAATCTTCGATAGCTGGGTGGGCTGCCTGAGTGTGGAAGACTATCGCCGCTATGTTCTGCCGCATGCACAGTCATCTAGTGAGGCGACTGCAGAAAACCGGCGCGCCCAGTTATTTATTTCGGCACCGATAGTGCGACGCTGCTGCCCGTCGATGAACGAAACCGGGGCCGACGTGATTGGGCTCGACTGGCGGATTCCACTTGACGAAGGGTGGGCGCGCTGAGTCATCGCTCTGCTGTGCAAGGCAACCTGGATCCGGTGTTGCTGTTCGCCGAGTGGAAGGAATTGAAATCGCGCGCGGAAGAATATTTTGCGACGTGCCGCTGGGCGACCAGGACATATCTTTAATTTAGGGCACGGCATCCTGCCCGAAACACCGGTGGACAATGTGAAGAATCTGGCGCGATTTGTGCAGGAGTATTCTCGGCATCCGGCATCTCGCGTCCCGAGACCGAAGCCCGGAAGCCGCCAGCCGGAAGCCGCTGACTCCATGACGCGCACCGCGATCATCGGGGGTGGCATTTCCGGACTCTCGGCCGCCTTTACCCTCGAAGAACTGCGCCGCCAGCCGGTGCGGCCGAATACCTGCTCTACGAATCCTCTCCCCGGCTTGGCGGCGTTCTTGCGCACCGAGTGCATCGATGGCTGCCAAGTGGAGGCCGGCCCGGACTCTTTCATCACCGAAAAACCTTGGGCCTCCGATCTCTGCCGCATGCTTGGTTTGGGCGACCAACTCATCGGATCGAACGATGCTTCGAACGTAAAACCTACATTCTGCGTTCGGGGGCGCCTGATTCCTATGCCTGATGGGCTGATGTTCCTGGTTCCAACAAAAATCCTGCCCACAGGCCTCTCGCCGCTTTTTTCCTGGTCTACGAAGCTGCGCATGGCGCGCGAACTATTTCATCCTGCGCACGCCGCTAAAGGAGACGAAAGCGTCGCTTCGTTAATCGAACGTCATTATGGCGGCGAAATGGTCGACCGCCTTGCCGACCCGTTGCTCTCCGGTGTTTACGGCGGCGAAGCCGCCAATCTTAGCGTGCGGGCTGTCCTTCCGCGTTTCGCTGAAATGGAGCGGACCTACGGCAGCCTCGGCCGCGCGATGTTGGCCGCGCGAAAGAAAATGCCACGACCCGCAAACCAGGCAGCGCCGCCGCTTTTCACATCATTGAAAAATGGAATGCAGCAACTGGTCGCAAGCTGCTGGTACCACGAATTGATCGGAAGTCCGTACTTACAAATACTCCGGTTCTATCCGTCCAACGAGAAGCCAATGGCTGGGCCGTTTCCACCGGCTCAAAATCCGATCATTTCGAGTCGCTAATCCTGGCGGTTCCCGCACGTATCGCGGCGCAACTTCTATCTATTGCAAATCCCGAACTCTCGAGCGAGCTGGCCAGTATCGGTTACAGCTCTTCTATCACCATCGGGCTAGGCTACGGCCGTGACGTTCGTGAATCTCTTCCTCCCGGCTTCGGGTTCCTCGTTCCGCGCAGCGAAGGCAAGCGCCTGCTGGCCGCCACTTTCGTTCACAACAAATTCCCTCATCGCGCTCCGGAAAACCGTGCTCTACTTCGCTGTTTCTTTGCCGGATCCAGCGCAGAGGGCGTCTGGCAACTTTCCGATGGCGCCATTGTCAGTATCGTTCGCGAAGAGCTGCAGCAGATCGTGGGACTGCGGGCCGAGCCGCTATTCGCGCGCGTCTATAGATGGAGGTCCGCCATGGCGCAGTACGGCGTGGGCCATCTCGAGCGGTTGGAACGAATTGAAGCCTTGAGGAAGCATCTGCCGGGTTTGGCGCTAGCCGGAAACGGTTACCGGGGAATCGGCGTCCCAGACTGCATCCGTTCCGGCCAGGAGGCGGCGAAGGAACTCCTGCTGAGGTGATCTGAATTACGCTGGAACATCATTCTTCTCGAACTTGTCCAACCCGTTCCTCATTTTTCCAACCACCAACTTGATCTCGTCATAACTGATCTCGGACGGCAGACTATCCTTCAATGCCTTCAGGCTCTGCGTCCCCACCTGAGCGCAAGCCGCCTCTATCACAGATTGCCGCTCCTTGCTCAACCATGCATCCTGAAACTCAGTCTCTCCGGCTGCCAACAAACCGGCCACTGCAGTCACAACCGTAGACAACTGCCGTCGGCGAATCTGCGCAATCTCTTCCAGACTTTTTCCTTCATTCAACAAGCGCAACGTTTCCTCTGCAGGTTTCGATTCGCGCTGTACCCAACCCGCCCGCTCACCCTGGCGAAATCTCTCCAGCGCGGCTAGTATTTGCGGCCCGTAGGTTTGGGCCTTTTTCTCGCCGATTCCTGGAACTTCCAAAAGCTCGCTGATCGAATTTTGGCTGCCGGCGGCAGATTTCATCCAAAGTTGAATCGTGTAACACAACGAAGGCCGCCAGCTTCATCTCCCTTGCTACCGTCCGCCGCCACTCCCGCAAATACTCCTTTAAGTCTTCATCCACGGTGGTCGGAATCGACGTTGATTTCTTCCCAATCACAGGGGCTTTGCTGGCTTGTGGCGCTTGCATCCACTCCGCGACGCTGCCGCAGACGTCGCAGGCCTCGCACGTTTCCCACTTGGGAGTTTCGCCGAAGTGCGTGCAAATCTGCCGATGGCGGCATAATCCGCGATTCGACGAAAGCTGCGGATGATGCTGATAGCGCTCCCAGGCCCGCTCCCGCTCCGCCGCATCCGTAATCTGATTGGCGAAAAATCCCAGCAGCGCCGGCATCCGCTTCTGCCACAGCAACACGCAATCGGCGGGCAGGCCGTCGCGGCCCGCGCGTCCGGCTTCCTGGTAATACTGCTCGATCGATTTCGGCAGCGACAGATGAATCACCGCGCGCACCGCCGGCTTTGTTGATGCCCAGCCCGAACGCGATCGTGCCCACCAGCACGCGCACTTCGTCGGACATCCAGCGCTCCTGATTGCGCGCGGCGCTCGTCGCTGCTCATCTTGCCGTGATAGGCGACGGCCGCGATGCCCTGCTCCTCCAGATGAATCGACCGTCTCTTCCACGCGCGCAATCGTCGGCGCATAGACGATGACGTTGCCGCCGCGTAGCTGTCGCAGCGCCGTCAGCAGCAGATCGGTCTGCTCATACGCCTGTCGCACTCGCGCACCAGATAACGCAGGTTGGGGCGGTGAAAGCTGGCGATGTATTTGTGCGGATCGCGCAGGCTGAGCTGCGCCAGAATGTCGTGCCGCACGTGGCGCGTGGCGCTGGCGGTAAACGCGGCGATGGGCTGATCCGGGAAATTGCTCGCGCAGGCGGCTCAACTGCCGGTATTCGGGACGGAACTCGTGGCCCCACTCGGAGATGCAGTGGGCCTCGTCGATGGCGAAAAAGGCGACCGGCACGCGCCGCAGCCAGCCGATCGTGTCGTCGCGCGCCAGGCGCTCGGGCGAAAGATAGAGCAGCCGGTATGCGCCTTCGCGCGCCTGCGCGCATGACGTGCCGTCTGCTCGGCATCGCTGAGCGTGCTGTTGAGCACCGCGGCTGGAATGCCCATCTGCGCCAGTTGCGCCGCCTGGTCCTGCATCAGCGCGATCAGCGGCGAAATCACGACCACGGTCCGTTCGGAGACCACCGCGGGCAATTGGTAGCAGAGCGATTTGCCGCCGCCGGTGGGCATGACCACGCAGGTGTCACGCCCGGCGAGCAGGCTTCGCACGATGCGCTCCTGCAGCGGGACGGAAGCGTCGTAGCCCCAGTAGCGGCGCAGCGGCGTCAGCAGATCGGTTTCCGCAGTCATGATGCTGAGTATAGAGTCGGCGAAGATTAGGAGAAACCAAATTCTGCAAGCACAGAAGGAAAATCTCAAACCGGGAAGAGAATTCAAAAGAACAGAGTAACGATAAAGCCTTCGCAAGCGAGATCGTGCCTCAGGCGGGCAATGCGATCA
Source organism: uncultured Acidobacteriaceae bacterium (assembly GCA_963734675.1). Classification (GTDB taxonomy): domain Bacteria; phylum Acidobacteriota; class Terriglobia; order Terriglobales; family Acidobacteriaceae; genus Sulfotelmatobacter. The sequence continues at coordinate 253,005 of CAVTHZ010000012.1, read as the reverse complement.
TCACTTCACCAAAGCCCCATGCTTCCGCAGCAGTTCCAATGTTTTCTGCAAAGGCAACGCCTGCACCGTATGCCCGTTCCCGGTCACATCGTGAGCGCGCAACATGGAGTTATCAATTGCTTCCTCCGTGGCTTCGATTACCGCTTCGAACAAAGGAGACATTCCGTCATTGCTTACGAACTCTTTGGGCCGGTACAGCGGCTGTGTAGGGTCAATCCGAACATCGGGAGAACTTGAAAACGCAATAACATAGTCTCCGCTACCATTGCTCTCGCTCGATCCCGTCCGCGCCAAACCCATCATGGCCCGTGCCGCCAGCCGGTACAAGTTGCGATGATCAAGGGGTGCATCAGTTGCCACGATAATCATGCAGGAACCATCGGCGAGTGCTCGCGACCCCTCGCCGCGCTGCTGTGAAGAAATCTCCTTTGAAGAAAGCCTGGGGTAAGTTTCACCCAACTCTTTTCCAACCGGCACGCCTGCAATCATCAGGTTCCCGCCAAAATTCGTCTGCACCAGTACGCCAACCGTGTATCCATCCAGCGAGGCGGGGAGCCGACGCGACGAAGTTCCAATTCCACCCTTCCATCCAAAAGCCACTGTCCCCGTGCCTGCACCAACCACGCCTTCTTCGACCGGACCGACCGCTGCATGATCGATTGCGGCAAAAACATCCGCCGCCGTGATCGGCCGCGAGCGAATGTCGCTCAAGTATCCGTCGTTCGTCTCGCCCACGACGGGATTCACGGAAATCACATTCTCATTTCCTTTGAGATTGAACATGTAGCTGACCACGGCATCTGCAACGCGAGGCACCGAGTCGGTCGCGGTGAGCAGGATAGGCGTCTCGATTTCACCCATCTCGTTCACTTGAGTCGACCCTGCCAGTTTTCCATAGGCGTTTCCCAAGAACACTGCGGCCGGCACTCGCTCTTTGTAGAGGTTGCCTCCATGCGGAAGAATCGCCGTTAGGCCAGTGCGAATGTTGTCGCCGCGAATGATGGTCGTCTGGCCGACCTTCACGCCGGAGACATCGGTAATCGCATTCAACGGCCCGGGGGGCGACACTCCAATCTCGATTCCAAGATCACGAGCGCGTGGGCGCGAGTCGTCTTGGGCAAACGCGAATGCCACAAGGCACAGAAACGCGACAATGAGGCGTGGTTTAGCTGCCTTCTCCACTGTCATCGCGATGAACTCCACTGTTCTTCGTCCGATGTGTTTATGCATTTCGCTCCTGCGATCGAGCGAAGTACTTCGCCTCGGGATAAACCTTCGCGAAGACGGCCCAAGTCACCCCAATCACCAGGAAGCACAATATGCTTCCCTCGGGCCCGACTATGCCTCCAGTCAGCCAGCGTGGCCCGTGAAACGATGATTTCAACAAGTGCCCGGGGAAAATCGTCCCGCTATCGGGCACGGAATAAAGAAATGTCTCTCCCCAATCCCAAGCCATGTGAAATCCGACAGCGAACCATAAATTGCCGGTGCGGCGAAGAGTGAGACAGAAGAAAAATCCGATAGCAGCTGCTGCGAGCAAGCCGGGCCATTGTTCGCCCGCATTCTGCAGATGAATCAATCCGAACATGCAGGAAAGGAGCGCTGCCGCTGGCCAGAATCCGACGGCGCGTGTCAGAGTGAACTGGGTGTAGCCGCGCAGAAGGAATTCTTCGAAGAATCCCACCAGCAAAAAGAAAACTGCCCAGAAGATTGCAAATCTCCAAATGCGCACACCATGCAGGACCAGATGTCCAAGATCAAAAATGCGCAAGCCGTACATCACTGTGAGCAAAAGCGTGATGCTTGCAAATCCCCAGGCGATGCCCACCCAGAACAACTTTCCAAAGGCCGAGCGTTCAGGCAGTCCGTACACGCCCCATGATCGGCGCTCCACTAACATCAACACGGCCGCCGGGAGCACCGCGGCCACTAAAATTGCGGCCTCCGCCAACATCATCGACCACAGGCCGCTCGCGCCGAGATCAAAAGATCCCGCCCAGCGCTGCGCCACAAACTGCAAGGGATAAAACACCGCTACGTAGAAGGCGAAACCCCAACCCGGTCTCAGCCCGTCCGGTCCTAGAAAAACCGTTCGCACATAGGAAGATTGCACGGTGAAGTCGGGTGTGGGAGTGCCGGTCCCCGAGCCGGGGTTGTCGGAAGCTGTCTGCTCGCCGCTACCTATCTCCGAAATATTTGCGTCGTGGTGCAAATTTCCAGTCCGTTTCCCTTAAAGCCCCCGCTCATGGTAAAACACTCGGCTCAGCCTATGGCGAAGTTTTTCACGCGCGAACGCTTCGGACGTGCACAGTTCCTGGCTGGAGGCTTACTCTTACTATTCCTTGCTCAAGCAGTCTTGCTCGACTATGCCGGATTGCACGAAGCGGAAGCCCACGGCTTCAATGGTCTGGGCGCGTCGGAACTCGTGAATCTCAAAGCGGGCTGGCGTCAATTTCACGGTGGAGGTATCGCGGGCGCTCCGTACCCCGACCTTCCCGGCACGCTCCCGAGCGAAATCGCGGTTGACTTTGCCAACTACGATACCCAGCATTCGCCCCTTTTGCCGCTCATAACCACGGCGCCATTGCTGCTGATCCCGCAAAGCATGACAGAGTCGCCGACGGTCACTTGGTGGCGCTGGCTCTTACGTATACCGTTCCTGGCGGTTGGCATTTTTCTCGGTGCATCGCTCTGGTATGTCGCCCGGCGCCTCTGCGGAAACCACGGCGGATTTCTCGCTCTCACGCTCTATTGTTTTTCTCCGACCATGTTGCAGGCCGCCGCAGTTTGGCACACGAATCCCGACATCCTCGCTGCATGGGGGTTTTTTGGCGCGATTTTTACCGCCATTGCCGTGTCCCATACGCTGTATGCACCACGCGAAGTCATTCTTTGGAACTGGCGCCGCATTCTTCTGCTGGGAATTTCTCTCGCGATTGCGATCGGGTCGCAGTTCTCGATGGTCGTCGTAGTTCCAGTCGCTCTGGCATTCATGCTCTATCTTGCGCCGATCCGTCGCGCAGCGGCGACGAGCATCTGGCTTTCTGCTTGTGTGGTCGCCATAGGCCTTCTAATGGCCACATACTTTTTTCATCTTTTCACATTCCTCACTGCTCTCCGCCATGCCACATTTTGGGGAGTGAACTGGCGCAACTTCCGGGTGCTGGCGGTTTATCGCCATGTCGGAGCGCAAATTATGCGCTCATGTCCTGCGCTCGTTTTTCTGCTGCCAGCTGCGATAGCAACTTACGCAGCATGGCGGCGGGCGCGTTACTTTGGCAACACGGCTCCGCTGTTGGTCAGCATCCTTCTGTTGGCACTAAGCCTTGCGCATCCGCGTGCCACGGCGGATAGTTTTCTGCTGGCTGCGGCACCTTTTCTGTTCATCTTTGTGAGCGGAGTACTCGCCGACCTTATGCAGACTCGTTACCGGCAACTGGTTGCGGCGTGCGTTTGGGCGCTTGTCGGAGCGTATATCATCAGGAGCGTTTCAGGGTTGGCGCGAGTTCCTTTCGCCTGATTTGGACGACAGATCGGTGCGCGGTTTAGTGACGGTCCTGGTAGTGAAGGGCTTCCCAGAACCCGATCCAAATGTCGAGCAGGCCGAGACCGCTACACAGGCCGCGGAAAAAACCCGTCGTAATGAAACTGCGCACGAGTGGGTACTTCAATAGCAGATAGTTGTCCGTCCACTCAGGGGTCCAGGGAAGGATTAGAAGCAGGACTCCTGCTACAGCGCTGATTAGAACAAAGAGAAAAACCGATGTTCGGTGCAGCCACAGTTGCGTAGGGCTGTGCTGAGGAGGCGGGGTTTGCGGCGGCGAATCGAGAAGCGCAGTGCTGATCCCGTTTTGCACCGGAGGCGCATCAGGCACGGGAGATCCATTCTCTAAAGGTAACTTTGGATCGGTGCTCAATCGAAGCTCCCGAGCTGGGAGGATGGAATCACGCAGGATGGCGCGTTCTCAACCAACGAGAAACAGTCAGGGATAAAACCCATCCGCCTATTTTACGACCTCAGGGGCTTGATGCGCTCGGCTACATCGCGGTAATCGATATTGCGGCCGTATACCTCCAGGAAGTGCTTGAGGGCGGCTTGCTTATTGCCCGCACTTTCGTATGCCGAGGCAAGCTCATAGTGAAGAGCGGTAGAGGTTTCCCCATCGATCGCGGGAGCCTCAAGGGCTTTGTGATACCAGCGAATTGCGGCTTCGGGCACGCCTTTATCGAGGAAGCATTGGGCAAGCCAGGTATAGGTTTGCATGACCTGCGGGAACGGATGTCCGCGATCGACAGCCTGGCAGGTTTTCTGCAACTCGCCGATCGCTTCATCAAGCAATCCCATCTCGCGGAAGGCAATGCCGAGATTGTAATGGGTTTCAGGATCTTCGTCGTTACTGGCGGGTGCGCCGGATTCGAGGTCTTGCTTCAGTTCGCCGAACATTTCGGCGAGATCAACACCGGCATCCTGCGTGAATGGCGAAGATTTGGCAGCGGCTGGAGCGCTGTGGATATGCGGTGGCGCGGGCATCTGTGCCGGCTTCGCCACACTTGCAGCGGCTGTGGATTGCACCGGCTCAGGCGATGTGCTTTGCGCGAATGCCGCGGGAGATCCCGCCCCGGCGGCGGCTGCCGCGACTGCAGGCACCACTTTCGGATGCGATTCGGATTCGATTTTTGCGGCAGCAGGTTCCGGCTTCGGGACGGTGGCCTGCGCCGGCGGCTGAACCAGCGGGGCTGGGATAGCCGGTAGCGCGTCTTCGACTACAGGAGCATCTTTGAGGAAGTCAGGGCCGAGGGAGGCTTCGAGGTCAGCTACAAACTCGCCCATCACCTCGGTCTCTTTTTCTTTCACGCCAAAGGTCGTCGGCGCAGCTTCTCCAATCGGCTCTAGTTCGGGGGGGGCGAAGGCTTCGGACGACTGGGCTTCCGCCGCAGGTTCGAACACCGGTTCTATCTGATGCGGAGCAGCGGCCAGGAAATTCTCGCCAAGAGAAGTGTCTAGCTCAGTGACGAATTCCTTGAGAGCGCCGGGAGCGTCAGCGGGTCCGGGCTTAACGGCCGGGCCGATGCTGGCTGCGATCTTGGGCTCGGCAGGCGGCTTGGCTGCTGGGGCCTCGGCTACTGGAGCTTCAAATTGTGGCGCAATCGCAGCCTCGACCTGTGCTTCGGGAACTTCTGCCTGAATACTCTCTTCGACTGCAACGGGGATCTCATCGCTGGCGACTTCAGAAACATCCTCAACGGGAGTAATTTCTTCGACTGCTTCCGATGCTGGCAGCGACGCGGCTTCGATCTCGGCGCGCAGTGCGCTCAGCGTAGCTTCATCATCCGTCACGGACTCAAGCTTCTCGAAGGCGGCGGCAGCCTGCTCGGGCATTCCGTGCTCAAGATAGAAACGAATCTCCTCCGCGCATTCGGAGGTTTTTTCCGGGCTAAGTTTCTTTGCCGCGGACTTTTTCTGATTGCTTGAGGGTACTGGCTCGGCAGGTAGATCGTGGGCGCCAACCGGGATTTCAGCAGCCGGGGAATCCGCTTCCACGGTGAGGCTATCGTCCCATTCGGAAGAGAGATCGATCTCTTGAGGAGAGGATTCGGCTACCGCAGCGGATTCCGTAGTAGAGGGATCGGCGGGTTCCACGCTGAACTCTTGGTCGGCCTCCGGCGCTCCAGCAACAACTGAAAATTCAGGTTCTTCCTCTGCGATTTCGGGAGCCGCGGCAGGCCATGGCTCTGCGGCCGAGGACGTGACCGGAAGCTCCTCTGAAGTCGACTCGCCTGCAGCGCCGGAATCGATTCCGGCGATTTCGATCGCGCTCGAGCGCTGCTCATAGCGGTTCGCAAGATCGCCGTAGCGCGTGGCTTCTTCCGGGTATCCAGCCTCCGAATAGATGCTCTGCAGCGTGCGGCAGCAGACCCCGGCTTCGGCAAAACGGGCCGCTCGTGTGTGCAATGCGGCCAGGCGCTGGTTCAGACGAAGATCGCTTGGCGCCTGCGGCAATGCAGCAAGCAACGGGCCCAGCGCTTTGCCAGGCATGTTGTAGGAGATGAAAAGCTCAGCGTCGGTGAGCGCGGAGCGGACCGCCAGGGCCACTGCATCCGAGTAATGTTGGGGGACTGAAGGCGACGTTGCCTCCAGCTCGTCGACAATGACAGCAGCTTCTTCCGCCGAAATGAGTTTTTCGCTACCCGATGTTCCGCCAAGCAGGCCGACCACCTGCTGGTAATTCTTCATGTGCAGGGGATTGCCCGGCTCCATGGTAGCGAGCTTTTGATACAGATCGCGGGCGCGCGGCAGATCGCCGGCCTGTACAGACGCGTGCGCCAGCAGCTCGATCACTTCGGTCAGGTGGGTGGATTCGCCGGCTTTCTGGAACAGGGCCAAAAGCTTTTCCAGAGAGGCAGGATTTTCTCTCACGTGGCCGATGACGGTGTGCAGATTTTTTAGAACTTTGTCGGAATCTTCCGCGAGCAGGCGGTCGGCGTGCTGATCGTAAACCTGTAGAGCGTTTTCAAACTGGCCGGCCTGCATCAGAGCGTCGGCGAAGGTCGAGATCGAGGCAAGATCGTTATGAACCGTCAGCAGCTTGCTGGCGAGGGTTCCGGCATCGGAAAGGCGCCCTGCTTTCAAATATGCTTTAAGAAGATCGCGCAGGCCATCGGGATTGGAATCTATATCGGAAACTTTTTGCAGGCACTCGATGGCAGCGTCAGCATCTCCTGCTTCAAGCAGATTGCGGCCCTGCATGAGCAGCGCATAGCTATTACCGGGATCGAGTGTCAACATGCGCTGCAGAACTTCTTCTGCAGCATTGAGCGAGCCCTTCGCGCGCAATGTTTCTGCTGCCGCCGAGAAAATCTGCCATGCGTCATTTTTCTTGCCGAGGCGTATGTAAACCTCGGCCAGGCGAACGCGCATGTTGGTATTTTCCGGATCCATTTCCAGAATCTTCTGGAAGATGCGAACGGCGTTGTCGAGCTCGTTGGCCTTCAGGAATTCTTCGGCCACCTGCAGGTACTGCGCCCGGGCATCGTTGAAAAGACCTTGCTGGGTGTAGAGTTCGGCCAGTTTCAGCACGCTTTCAAGCGAGGGCTTGAGCTTGCTGATTTTTTTGTACATGGCGATAGCTTTGACCGTGAAACCTTGAGTGGCATAAGCATCGCCTACGGTCTTGAAGCATTCGGTGGCTTTATCGGCTTCGCCAAGGCGCGAGTACAGATCGCCAACGGTATTGGTGACGGTCAGGTCTTTCGGGTCGTTCTTGATGACCTTCTCGTACTCGGTAATGGCGTTCTGAATCTTGCCCTGCTGGACATACTTCTCCGCAGCGTTGAGAGTCTTCTGTTTATTGAACCCGAAACCGAACGCCATATGAGTAGCGAACTCCAGACCTGGTCTTAACGAACGTCTGACTGAAAAGCTTTTGGTTATTCCGGGCCGCAGACCGGAAGAACATTCATGGCCAATCTCCTCAAACGGAGATGGCCGGATGGACAAGGGCAATTGTACGGCTGGAGTGAGGGAAGCGCATGGTTACCAAGGGTTACCGAAAGGGAGTGTACGAATGGGGTTACTAATGGAATCAGATCTGCCATCCGCAGATTCCGCATGCTGCCAGCCTGAGCGAATCGAGGGATCTGATTTTCGCGGTTCGTGCTTACTTAGAATCAGTCGAAAACGCCAGCAACACATTTCCTGCGAGGGCGTTGGTATATCCAGTGTTTACGTAAACCATACCGCTGACCACCGCCGGGCCCGCCCCATTGAGTGATCCCCCGTGGGCTTTGACGCCGTTCGTCGTGCGGAAGTCCTGTGCCGTATCGAAATCCCACAAAACCGTTCCGTCGCGAGTGTCGTAGGCGCGGAGGTGACCGTCGAGCGAACCGGCAAATACAACGCCCGAGATCAATGTGGGAGGCGCCATTTGAGCCGCACTGCAACCGAACTGGCCCACGCATGCTGGCTTTGGCGGAGGAGCGTACCAAAGTTGCTTGCCGTTGCGAAGGTCGAGAGCGAACACTCCGCCGCCGGCCAGGGGATTATCGAAATCGTAGTCGGAAAGGGTGAAGTAGCCGTAGCGCTGGTCGCCTGCTCCGCCCCACTCGATGCCGCCTAATGGGCCACCTTTGCCGATGCGAGTTTTCCAGAGAACCCGACCCCGGCTATCAGGGTCGAGGGCGTAAATGATTCCGGATTTTTGCGCCAGAAGCAGGATGTCGCGACCGCCTTTGAGCGTTACGAGCATGGGCGGGGCGCCGAAGTCGAAGTCGTCTCCGCGTTGAGGTGGGCAATTGTCTTTTTTCTCGGCTACGCAGCCCGCGTTCCAAAGATCGGCAGGAGTAAACTGCCGCGACCACAATTTCTTGCCCGACCGGAGGTCGAAGGCAATCACTGCATCGGAGGAAGTGGTCGGCGGTCCGGAATAGTTGTTTCCGGTCGCGACATAGATCACGTGCCGCTTCAAATCGGCGGTAGGAGCCGACCAAACAGCCGCGCCCGATGGTCCCCAGTATTGGACTCCTTGCGCGCTCTTACGGGTGGGTTTGGATTCTTCGGAAAGCGTGTAGGCCTTCCATACCTGCTTGCCGCTCGCCGTTTCCAGCGCGGCCACGCTGCCTCGGAATGTGCAACAGGGATAATTCGGGTCGGCGGCGGCTCCTTCTTCGCCGGAAGAGAATGGAACATACAGACGCTCGCCCACCAACAGGGGGGAACCAGTAATTCGTGCGGCGGGATGGGGGTCGGGATGGGTTTTCCAGAGAACTGAGCCATCAGAAACCTTCAGTGCGTAGACGTATCCATTGGTATCGCCAAAGAAGGCGCTACTGCCGTTGTTCCCGATCGAAATCGCCGTCTTTACCGTTGCTGACGCTTTGAACCGCCACCAGAGACAGCCGGTGGCTGAATCGAGGGCATATACATTGCCATCCTCGCTTCCAACAAAGAGCCGTCCCTGGTACACGGTGGGCTGGCCAAAGGTCGCTGCGGCTCCGGGGAAACCGAACGCCCATTTGAGCTTGAGGTTCTTTAGATTCTCCCGGTCCAATCCTGCCGCTTTTGCGGGTTGAAATCGGCTGTTCTGCGGACTTCCTCCCCAACCGTCCCAAATCGGTGGGTTCAATGGTGGATCGAGGTCGCGGGCGCAAAAGCCGGTCATCTGTTCCGCTGTTATAGTTTCGGGCGTGCCGAGATAATCAGCGATAGCCTTCTTTTGAGCCTTGGACAGGAATTTGCCTTCCCACTTCATCCGGCCCGAATCGAGCGCCGCGAAGATGGCCGACCGCGTCATCTGCCGCAGAGCTTCGGGCGCTGGAGCCCGAGCGTCATTATCGGCTTGGGTTTCGTGACAATTGGCGCACTTCTTGGTGAATAGCGCCGCGCCGTCGGGTGGCGGAGGGGCCGCTCTCCGCGAACACCCCTGAAATAGCAGAATAGATACCGTCAGGAGTAACAACAAAAGGAACGCCGGTCGCCCTAGGCGGCCCGTTCTACCATGAATACCTAGGTGTATGGCTCGCAATTCTCGCGGTCTGTGGCGCATCAGTTTTCACACGTGCCAAAGCAGTTCTAGTTGGCGAACTTTTCTCGCACGTGCTTGGATGACGGAGTATGCCATAGTGTAAGTCTTTAGAGAGTAGAGAAGAGTAAAGATTCCTTAAGCATCCCGGCGTCGGATAGCCGGTTATGCCGAGTTGACGCATTCCACTCCGGGATCGGCGGATGACGCCCAGCCGATCATCGATGCCCGTCCCTTTAATTCCCGCGAGGAGATCCCTCGCAAGACGGTCATGCCAAACGACCTACGACAAATACGGGTGGTCGCGTCACTGGGAACAGCCCCACGATGCGATCCCGGCCTGAGGGTCACCATATTAGTCCCGTTCAAGATTCCGTGAATTAAGCTCTCCTACGGTAACGACTGTATCGTAAGGGTCGGTCCGCATACTTACAATCTTGCGAACAGTGGGGCACCGATTTTAGATTGAAAACGTCAAGATATGCTATGTGAGACGCAAAGGAGGAGACTTTGATTCAACGATTGGGAAAAACTGCGGTAGCAGCAATAATGGTGGCGGCACTTTCGTGGTTCGTTGCGATACCAGTTGCACACGCCGATGATCGCTCCAGGTGTCAACACGCCGTGGAGCACGCCGAAGCGCGATTGGACCGGGCCGTTCGCGACCATGGCGACCACAGCCGGGAAGCAGAAGATCGCCGCCGGGACTTGAACGCCGAAAGGCAACGTTGCTGGGATCAGTACCATCAATGGTGGAATGGAAAAGAGCATCGCTGGGAGACCGAGCGCAGCTGGGATAGCCACTAAATAATTCCTCAATATAAAGTATCTTCGAGTTTTCTCCGGGGAGGAGGCCCCATCCGATTCGCAGAAATGCGAATTTTTCGGGTGGGGCATTTTTGTGTTCCAAGCTCGCTCCTTCAACTGCACGACCTCAGCGTGCATTCGACACATGGCAACCGCGGGGGATGAAGAAATTATGTTCTCCGCCAGAACTCTAGAGTGCTACCACAAGAACATTAAAGCTCCCAATCACTTGCTGTAGTGGCCAACGCTGTCGTCGAAAAGTTCATCTTCTCGTTCGCCGGGAGCGAGAAGCTCTATCGCTCCCCGCATTGCGGAAACGCAAAAGGGAGGTAGAGATGTGGCAAAGGCGCTCATGGCATTATTTGTTGCCCTTGCTTCTGCTCTCGCTGGCGCACAAACATTGGACTCTCTATCGGGAAACTCACGACCGCATCAATCGGTTGCGTTCAGTGGGGGCGCTCTAACGTGTCCACAGCCGGAGGTACTGCGAGTTCCACAAAGCATCTTCCGCCAGGCAAAGCTCAAGCTGCGGCTTATGAATTCATTGGAAGAAAGCCTGCTCGACGACGCCAGAGGCATCGTGAATATCGCGCGGGAAAAAGAGATAAGGAAACTTGCAGATAAGCTCAAGAAGAATACAGATTAGAGATCTGGCCGTGCCGCATTAGTAAAGACTCCCCAGCTCTCCGCGCTGGTAGAATGACTCCAGTTTGACTCCTACATGCGGATCGCCAGTCCATTACTGAAGCGTGCAGTCTACCCAGCCTTGCACCGCACTGGATGGTTCAATCACGGGATGCCTCCCAGCGGTTTTGCCGTTGTAAATTATCATGGCCTGATCCCCCGCGGATATTCGTCCGAGCACGCATTTCTCGATGGCCACCTGGTTACGGCGGCTGCTTTCCGCGAACAACTGAGATTTCTAAAAGCCCACTACGAGATTATTGACCCTGAAAGGTTTCGGGAGTCTGTGGAGCAGGGCCGGCCACTTCCGTCCCGGGCGGTTCTGATTACCTGCGATGATGCTCTCCATAACCCGCTTACCGAGATGCTTTCGGTTTTGCAGGAAGAAAGAGTTTCTTGCCTTTTTTTCGTAACCGCAAGTTCTTGCCATGAAGAGCCGGGCATGCTTTGGTTCGAGGAGCTTTATCACCTGATGCGCCAGCAGAATGCTGCCAACGAGGCATCACAGTTTCTTCCGGAAGAGGTCAATGGGAAGGGCGCGAAGAGTTTTCAGGATTGGTGGTGGGGCGCGGTGCGGCTTGCCTCCAAGTTCGACGCCGAGACGCGAGCCGCCTGGATGCAGGAGTTTCGCGTTCGCTACGGAACTCTGTCGACGGAGTTCGAAAAGCGCCATCGACTCTTGAACCTGCGCGAACTCAACAGACTGTCGGATGCGGGAATGAGTGTTGGTGCGCATACTCGCACACACCCGATCCTCGCGGTATCAAACGAACGAGAGGCGCGCCGCGAAATCCACGAGGGAAGGATCGAAATCGAGCGAGCGATCGGAAGACCTGTCTGGGCTTTAGCCTATCCTTTCGGCAATCCCTCCACCATGGGTGATCGAGAATTTCGGCTTGCGCAGCAGGCTGGCTACTCCTGCGCATTTCTGAACGTGGAGCATTGGGAAGGCGAGGAGATGAATCCGTTCGCCGTGTGCCGCACTCACGTCACTTCCAATATGACCCTGCCTGAATTCGCGGCGCACCTCAGCGGCGTACATATACGGCTGCAGCGGGCCGTTGCACCGGGATTTTCCTACTTTCGCAAGCGTGGCGCCGAAGTGAACCGCGAAAACACGGCGCTTGTTGAAAGTCTGTAATCGAACTCAGCCTGCCTTAGGCCGCCAGTTGGTACACGAATCGCGTTCTTTGAGAAGGACGCGGCAGCAAGCATCCCCTATCCTTCACGTTCAGTCCGTCGGTGTAGCAAATCGATTCCGTTCGCTTGGGAATACGCTTTTTTAAAGGCCTGCGTTACCCTACCCACCTGTTGACGCATCTTAATTTACGCGCTTATTATGGTGGTTTGGTCTTTACTCCAAAATTTCCACCGGGGCCAAGGGACTTTCGAAGTGATGCTATGGATAAGAAGAAGTTAGAAACATTCAGGAAGCGGTTGGAGACACGGCAGCAGGAACTGCGACGCACCGTTTCGCGCACGCAAGCCGACGGCCGCTCTGCTGACGAGGATACGGCGCAGGATATAGCCGATCGCGCAGCCAGTTCGTACACCAAGGAATTTTTGTTCAGCCAGAGCAATAACGACCGGCAACTCCTGCACATGGTCGATGGGGCATTGGCGCGGATCCGCGAAGGCAGTTTCGGCGAGTGCATCAGTTGCGGCAAAGAAATTAATTCCAAGCGGCTCGATGCGGTGCCTTGGACGCGGCACTGTATTGAGTGTCAGGAAAAGCTCGAACAGGGACAACTGGAAGAAGCGCGGGGCTAATCCCCGTCCGCTTTGACGCTGCGATTTTCCGGCTGATAAACTAACGGTGTCCCGCCAAACATAGACTCACCAAGATCCAGATGGGAAGGTAGTTGTGCGCGCAGAAACACGCCACCAGCTTAAACAGGACGCATTCAGCCGTGTAACCTACGGGGCCGCGGAAAAGACCGCGCATTGGAGCATTGAGCATCGCAATACTCTCATCGCCGCCATCATCGCGGTTGTAGTCGTCGCTTCCATCGGTTTGGGCGGCTGGTATTACATGAGCAGGCAGAACGAGAGGGCGAGTCTGGAAGTGACACAGGCCATCAGAGTTCTGCAAGCTCAGATTCGTCCTGCAGGAACGCCCGCCCAACCCGACGTGCCCAGCTACACTTCCAATAAAGAGCGGGCAGAAGCGGCTAAGAAGCAGTTCCTCGCTATCGAAGATAAATATCCGCATACGCGCTCGGCGACTGTTGCACGTTATTTTCTCGGCGTAACCTCGGCCACCGAAGGCGAGAACGCCGCAGCCGAAAACGACTTCAAGGCTGTGATCTCCAGTGGCAATAAAGAGATGGCGTCCGTCTCCAAGCTTGCCTTGGCGTCACTCTACGCCGATAGCAATCGCACCAAAGATGCAGTTGCTGTCTATCAGGAGTTGATCAACAAGCCGACAACTGCGGTGAGCAAAGTGACGGCGCAGTTGCAGTTGGCGGATCTGTACAAGAACACCAACCAGCCTCTCGACGCCAAGCGCCTTTACGAGCAGATCAAGAAAGATAATCCCAGCTCCGAGGCTGGGCAGCTTGCCACTCAGAAGTTGGCTGAGCTGAAGTAAATTCCGTTCCGCTCGCGTCGGCGAGATGCGGTTTGCTGCTCCTCGATAGTACTTTCAGCGTTGTTGTGCCGCGAGGCTTTCGCAAGCCGCCAGAATGACCTCACGCGAGGCCGGCGTCTCGACAAATTGAAACCCGTAACAGAAGGCATTGCGATGGCGAACCATCGCATAGATGGTTACCGGTCCACTCGGCAAGCCGAATTGCAATTCCACCATCTCTCCGACCGGAACTTCGATTTTCAGTATCGCCGAAATTCCGGATTCACTGATGTCGACTGTACGCCCGGTCAGAACTCCCGAGGTCTTGGAATTGATTTTGATCTCGACCTCGAGCCGGAAACGAGGATGGCGACGGGCTTCCCGGCCCGAGAAGCCGCTTCCGGATTGATCGCGCGATTCCAATTCCCCATCCCCAAGCCGATTTAATGGATAATAACCGATTGCGCTCACCTTGAGAGCGACCAGTTCCACTTTCTACCGTATTTTTTGTACGATGGTCGCATTCGCAATCCGTTCACAAAAAACCATGGCTGATTTCACATTGCAGGTTAATGGCAGGGAGAAGACGGTAAGCGTTCCACCAGAAACGCCCCTACTTTGGGTGTTGCGGGACACGCTGGCGCTCACCGGCACCAAATTTGGATGTGGTGCGGGGCTGTGTGGAGCTTGCACGGTACATCTGGATGGCCAGGCAATCCGCTCTTGTTCGACGCCCGTGTCACAAGTTGGCGGGAAGTCAATCACCACGATTGAGGGCCTTGGCGCGCGCGACGGGCATGTGCTGCAGGAGGCCTGGATTGCGGAAGAGGTTCCGCAATGCGGCTATTGCCAAACCGGACAGATCATGAGCGCGGCGGCGCTGCTCGCGAAAACACCCAACCCCACAGACGAGCAGATCACACAGGCGATGAACGGCAATTTATGCCGCTGCGGAACGTACGAGCGAATCCGCAAGGCGATTCATCGCGCCGCCCGTACGAATTCGGGAGGCGCGCAATGAGCCCGTTGAGCCGAAGAGAATTCCTCGCAGCTGGAGTGGCAGCGGGAACGGGATTGGTAATCGGCTTTTATTTGCCGCACGGTGAAAAAGGACAGAAAGCTTTTTCTCCGAATGCTTATTTGCGCATTACGCCCGATAACAAAGTCACGATTGTGGTGGCGCGCTCGGAGATGGGGCAAGGAGTGCGGACGGCATTGCCGATGATCCTGGCCGAGGAACTGGAGGCCGACTGGAAGCAGATTGAGATCGAGCAAGCTGGGGCAAGCACGCTTTACGGCGACCAGACCACAGGCGGGAGCGCCAGCGTGCGGACGACTTGGGATCCGATGCGGAAAGCAGGAGCGGCGGCCCGGGAGATGTTGATTTCTGCCGCGGCACTGACTTGGGCCGTCCCGCGTTCGGGCTGCATGGCGCAGAATGGCAGCATTGTTCATGCTGCTTCCAAACGGAGATTAAGCTACGGCGAGTTGGTCGCGAAGGCTTCGACCTTGCCCATCCCTACTGACGTCACTTTAAAACAAAGTAAAGATTACAAGATTGTAGGCCAGAGACTTCCGCGTGTGGATACGCCGGCGAAGGTGAAAGGAGAAGCGGAGTTCGGGATCGATTTTCGTTTGCCGGAGATGAAGTATGCCGTGTTGTCGCGTTGTCCAACGATCGGCGGAAAAGTTGCGAGCTTCGACGATAAGGACTCGAGGAAAGTTTCAGGAGTGAGTTTTGCGGGCAAGATCAGCGATGCTGCCATTGCGGTGGTAGCCGATAGTGTCTGGGGTGCGATGGAAGGCCGGCGCTTACTGAACGTGAATTGGGACGAGGGTCCGAATAAGGATCTGAACACCGCAACCGTGATGGAGTCCCTGAAGCAGGCCGGATCGAAAAAGGGTGCAAGCCTATATGCGGTGGGAGATGTGGAAAAGGCCGCTGGAAGAGGCATTTCGGCTGAGTATCAACTGCCATTCATGGCGCATGCACCGATGGAGCCGGGAAATTGTGCGGCGCACTTTCTAGGTACGAGCTGTGAATTGTGGGCTCCGACCCAGGTTCCGCAGGACTGCCGCGATTCGGTTGCGCAGGCGGTCGGGCTTGATCCGGATCGAGTGAAAGTAAATGTTACGCTGATGGGTGGGGGTTTCGGGCGCCGCCTCGAGCACGATTATGCCGTCGAAGCAGCGCTCGTATCGAAAGCGATCGGCGGCCCGGTCAAAGTGATTTGGACGCGCGAAGACGACATGCGATTCTCCACATATCGTCCCGCGAGCCTGCACCAGGTAAGCGCGGTGCTGGATGGATCCGGATGGCCGGTTGCATTCCGCCATCGCATCGTCGCGCCATCGATCAGCGGACAGAAAGGACAGCCGGGACCGAACGGAATTGATCCCGACTTGCCGGATGAGGCGGCGTTTGTTTACGGCGTTCCCAATGTGTCTCTCGAGTACGTGCTGGCGGAAACACCAGTGCCACTGGGCTGGATGAGATCCGTTTACGCGTTGCAGGTTGCATTCGCCAGTGAGAGTTTCATTGACGAGCTAGCTGCCGAGGCAAAAAAAGACCCGCTCGAATACCGGCTGCACATGCTCGCCCCGAATAACAAAGATCAGGACATTCAGTATTTCGCGACGACCTGGCGCACGGCGCGGATGCGCGGCGTTCTGCAACTTGCGGCCGACAAGGCAGGATGGAGCAAGCCAATGCCTCCGGGCCACTATCGCGGAATCGCCTGCTTCGGATGTTTTTCTTCTTATGTAGCGGAAGTGGTGGAGATCACGATGGAGAATGACGCGCCCCGAGTTCATCGAGTAGTGGTGGCGGTGGATTGCGGTCAGGTGGTGAATCCTACCGTGCTGGAGCAGCAGATTCAGGGCGCCGTGGTGTATGCACTGACCAACGCGCTTCGGGCAAAGATTACGATCGAGAAAGGACGCGTCGTGCAGGGCAATTTCGATGACTATGCGCCGGTGCGGATGAGTGAAAGTCCAATTGTGGAAGCTTACGCTGTACCCAGCAGCGAAGCGCCGACCGGGATCGGGGAGCCTCCGGTGCCGCCGTTAGCGCCGGCCTTGTGCAGCGCCATTTATTCGGCGACAAAAAAGAGAATTCGCGCGTTGCCGATTTTGAGTTGACTGCTTCACCAATCATTCGACCGTGGTGAAAGACAAAGGCATCGGCTGGCCCACTGTCAGTTTGAAAATCTTGATGTTGTTGCCGAAGGATTCGAACTCCAGGTTGCGGAGCTGCGTGTAGCGTGCGCGTAAATCTTCGGGGAGGTCGACTTCCCAGCCCATCTGAACGATCCAGATGGTTTCTCCCGTTGCCGGCTTGTAGGCTTTGAGGAAGCGCTGCCATTCTCGCGGAAAATTATCCGCGTGAAAGATCCAGCCCTTGAAATCGCGCGAAATGACGCGGTGACCTGCGCAAGCAAATTGTTCAAAGGCCGGCTGAGCCACCTCGAACGAGATGGGGTGCTGCCGGCAGAGGTAATGACCGAGGATGAGATCGGACTGGTAGTCGGTAAAAATAAGATCCCCATGGCCTACATTACGCTGGATGAAATCTATGGCACTGGCCATCTGGGCACGGCTTTGATCAGCTCGGTCCATCCGCGGCGGACGCTCTTTGCCGAACGCAATACTCACGAGCAGGATCAAGAGCGTAATTCCAATTCCACGCGGCCATTTGTCCCCCGCCAACCATGCGATTGCGACGCTGACGCCCGCGATCGCAGGAATGATCAGAAACGCCATGTGGCGCGTGCCGCCGTATGGGTAAACGTGAGCAAGACTCGCTCCGCACGCCACCGCGAACCCCAGGAGCAGAAAAACTCCCAGCCTTTGTTCCGAATGCCGATCATCTGACGTTTCAGTACGCAAGAGCAATGTCACACCCGCCGCGAAAAAGATCCCCATCACAAGGCCCACGGCGAGCTGGCCGAAAAAATACTGGAACACGCCAAAGGTGTGGCCAATCAGGAACGTCACATAGTGGTCATGCGCCGGATCGAAATATGAGTGGCGAAGAAAGAATTCGCTCATCCAGCCCTCGAGCGCGGTTCTCGACTGGCCCACGCCGAGCTTTGAAATGTGAGTTTTGTAGAGGAATACGCCGAGCGCGATTCCGCCAACCTGCCCCAGCGCCCAGTTTGCAACTAGTCTTGCTGGAGGAAACTCCCGCAAGATTCTGAACAATGCATAAATTCCCAGAGCTGCGGCGAACAAAAATGCGGAATAGTGCGAAAGCATCGCAAAGTAAAGACAGAATGAGCACCCCCACATGTCGGGCGTGGAAGCCTTCGCGAAGGCCGAATCCAGAAAAAATACGGCACCCGCCACGAATGCGAGCAGAAGGGAATACTGCCGGATTTCAGCTCCCAGAGTCACGATGGGCGGCAAGAACGCGACCATCAGCAATCCGATAAATCCGACAAGAGCGCCGGCGGCGCTTCGGAGCCATTTGTAGAACAGCCAGCAAAATGCGGCGCCTGCGAGCACAGAAGGCATTCGCAACCAAAGCTCCGAAGTGCCCATGTGACGCCAGAAGTAAAGAAGGAAAGTCAGAAGAGGCGGATGAGACGCCGTCAGGCTCGCCCGGTAAGCTTCCGCCAGAGACAGTTGATTGGCCAGCCGGAAATGCAGGGCCTCGTCGGGATTAAGAAAAGTTCCGGACGCAGTCCACAATCGCGCGAGAGCTCCGCAAAGGACGACGATGGCAGCGCTGAGGTTGCTTCGGACCCTGGGCGCGAAGGCGGCTTCCTGGATCTCGCTTTTTGATTCGGAAATCGGCATGCGATTGCGACAGAAATTGTTCCCAGCCATTTTACGGGGAAAGGCCGAACGCTACCGTTACCTCGTATTTCGGATTCCTCTTGACGAACCTCATACGCGTGTGTAGCATCATGAAGATAAGTTCGCTCTTCGGAGTGAACGGAATTTCATGCAGAGTGGCTGAGGGACGAGCCCTATGACGCCACGGCAACCGAACCGGAATCATATATTCCGGCTGACAGGTGCCAACTCTCTCCTGGAAACGGGGAACATGAGATTCGGCAAGTGAGCTGTATTGCCGATAGCCTCTTTTCCTTTTCCTGGAAAAAGAGGCCTTTGCTTTTTAGGCCACTTTTTCCGGCTCGTCCTCAGCTATTCGCGAAGAATTGCTGACCCACCCTTCGAAGAACGCGAAGGAGGGGCCAACAGAAAGCGAGTAGCTTTATGCCGACCAGTCAAGCTCACTACGAACTGCGCTGCCGGGAGTGCGGACGCCGGTGGGGAAACCAGCCACGCTCGATCTGCGAAGAGTGCTTCTCTCCCCTGGAAGTCGCGTACGACTACGATTGGATCCGATACGTCCTCGGGCAAGGCACGCTTGATCCGCCGAGAACGATTCGCGAAGAGATTTGGCGCCGGCCTGCCAACATGTGGCGTTACGCCGAACTCCTGCCGCTGCCTGCTGAATTCGAGCCGAGCCTGCCGGTGGGTTTCACACCCTTGTTCAAGGCTCCGCGATTGGCGCAGCGACTTACCCGAATGAACGATGGATCTGCACAAAATCTCTATATCAAGAATGACGCCGTCTGCCTGCCGACTCTGAGCTTTAAAGACCGCGTCGTTTCCGTGGCGCTGGCGCAGGTGCACGAATTTGGTTTCGACACTGTCGCGTGCTCATCCACGGGAAATCTGGCGAATGCCGTCGCCGCCCACGCGGCCCGCCTGGGATTGAAAGCCTGGATCTTTATCCCCTCCGATCTCGAGCCGGCAAAGATTCTCGGCACACAAGTTTTCGGGGCGAATGTGGTCCGCATTGCAGGCAATTATGATCAGGTCAACCGGCTCTGCTCGCAGATCGCTGACGAACGTCATTGGGGCTTCGTCAATGTGAATCTTCGTCCTTACTACTCTGAGGGCTCGAAAACCGTCGGCTTCGAGATCGCCGAACAACTCGGCTGGCGGCTGCCGGACAACGTGGTTTGCCCGATGGCTGGCGGGTCGTTAATTATTAAGATCAAAAAGGCGTTCGACGAGCTGATCAAAATCGGATTGGTGGAAGAGAAGCCGGTAAAGTTTTTCGGCGCACAGGCCACCGGATGCTCTCCGATTTCAACTGCTGTCAAAACCGGCAGCACCGAGATCGATCCGCAAAAGCCGGCGACTATTGCTCGCTCACTTGCCATCGGCAATCCCGCCGACGGGCACTATGCCATCAAGACCATCAAGCAAAGTGGCGGGTGGAGCGAGGATGTGAGCGACCCGGAAGTGATCGATTCGATTCGTCTATTGGCCGGAACCGAAGGCATTTTCACCGAAACCGCGGGCGGCGTAACTGTCGGATGCGCCGGCAAGTTGTATCGCCAGGATCGCATTCTTCCGGAGGAAACGACAGTCTTATGCATCACCGGAAACGGCTTGAAAACCACCGACGTTCTCGCCGGAGTTTATGAGGCGGAACGGCCAATTGCGCCGAAGCTGGTGGAGTTCGAACAGTATTTGCACGACACTGTGGGCACGGTCGAAGTCGAGCGTTCGGCGGCAGTTGCCGTCAGCGCATAGAGTCAGCTTTGAAA
Source organism: uncultured Acidobacteriaceae bacterium (assembly GCA_963734675.1). GTDB lineage: Bacteria > Acidobacteriota > Terriglobia > Terriglobales > Acidobacteriaceae > Sulfotelmatobacter. The sequence continues at coordinate 232,855 of CAVTHZ010000012.1, read as the reverse complement.
ACGGCGCGACTGTGGCAACAGCGACTGTTCATGTCGCTGGCGTCAGTCGTGCCGAATTCGAGCCTTAAAGCCCTTGCGGCTTAGCCGCGGAGATACACATGTCCATCACCGTTCAAATTCCTACCGCACTCCGTCGTCACACCGATGGAGTAGGCTCGATCGCGTGTACCGCCGCAAACCTTGGAGAACTTTTTTCTGCGCTCGACGACAAGTTTCCTGCGCTCAAGCCGCACCTTCGCGACGAATCCGGCCAGATTCGCCGCTTCCTCAATATTTACGTGAACGAGGAAGACATCCGCTTTCTGGGCGGCCCAGGCTATGCGTTCAAGGATGGCGACGAAGTTCTGCTGGTGCCGTCCATCGCAGGCGGACTTAGTTAAGACGGTTTAGTTCTGGTGCTGACGAATCACCGTGCTCACGGTCTCGTGCAGCAATCCGCCCCTTGATGGCTCAATGCCCCGCACAACTTCTCTCTGCGTTTGACTTGAGCTCGAACTGGGCGGCGGCAGGAAAGCCACGCCATCGGTCACTTGGGCGCAATCCATTCGCAGCGTTCCATTATCGTTGAACACCAATCCATAAAACCGGAGCGTGCCGCCCACGGCGAGCGCCTGCGAGTTCAGCAGTTCGGTATGACTGTCGACGTAGACTTCAACCTCGCTGGGATTGCTCTCGACCGTGGTTTGTCCCGGTTGCTCTGCGAGCATGGGAAACAAGTCGTAGGACGCCAGCGTTACGGTGTAGTCGGTAAAGTTGCCGGCCTGCGTCGAACCGAGAACCGTGCCGTTGATGGTTTGCGGCATCAGAGTCAAGGTGCTGGCCACCGGATAAACGCCACCGCTATTCGGGATGGAGGCAGCGGAGATATACACTTCCTGCCCGGGAACGATGTTGGAAGCAGTGAAACTCGGCACAAAAGGTAGGCTCTTTAGATTCGTAAACTGGCCAGAAATCTGGAAGGCCGCACTGCCGAAGGTGAAGGGGCCGAAGCCTGAGACATACCCCGGCAAATCCTTGCCCTGCTGCTCGCGCGCATGCAGGAATAGCGACGAAACGGAATTGGCTACTTGAATCACCGGCCCGCGAACAATGTCGTTCGCGAAAGGGTCTTCCACCGCAATCCGTGTCGCGAGCAGTGAGCCATCGGTTTGAATCGCGCCGTCCATATTTACAAACGTGCCCATGGCAAGAGGAGAAAATCCGCTGAGGCCCTGATATACCGTGTTGCCGTCGGCGTTGACAGAAACCGATCTAGGCCCCTTAAGGTCTGACACCGTAAGCGTAAAGCTGGTCCCGTTCATTCCGATGGCGGAAATCTGCCCATCGGTACCAGTGACCTTGCCGTTCGCCGCGCTTGTGGGCATGGAAGACAGATCGAGTGGATTCAGACTAAAGGAGGGGCTGAGCGAAAAGCCACTAAACCCGTCGACGTTGACGCAGTCGCCGAGAGTGGCCGATTGGGCGACCTCGAGATTAAGCGACAGCGCCATGCTCTTGCCGGTCACGGTTATCGGCGTCGGCACAGCAACGGTGACCGGGGCGGTCGACAGGATGCTGTACCAATCTGTGTTCAGGCTCTCTTCGCCATCCACCGGGCCGAGGGCGATGCAGACAAATTCCGCGCCGAAGAGAGTAATGCTCGCCGAGGTGTAAATGCCCTGCGGAATCGTGTTGGCAGCCAGTGGCTCGGCGATGCCGTTGAGATGAATGAACTCCGCTCCCGCCTGGTTAGGGCTGGAAAGTAAACTGACCGTGCTCCCAGACTGCGTGGTCAGGCTGATGTTTTGAAAGCCGACATCAAACTGCGGTATCTGATCGTTCGCCGTGCTGGTGAGCACTACTGAGACCAAGGTATTGCCACTCAGCACTGGCGCGGATGATTTGGACATGCTGCTAGAGCCACAACCAGTTGCAAAAGCGGCAAAGGTCAAGATCAGGGTTGAAATGACGAAACGCAGGCCCGGCTCAGAGGTTCTGCAGAGAAGCGGCGCGGGTGTACTCATGACGTCCTCTCTTCCGGCACGGCGGTTTTCTTACCGAAGCGCCAAAATCGCGGCCAAGGACCCAACTAGTGCGAGTACGCAACTGAAGGCTGGCGGGGAGAAGCCAGCAAGCAATTCTCTCATGGAATCGTGGCCGCAATCGTCAAATTTTGTCGAATGATGTCTGCTTCCTGTCCGAGTAGTTGTTTTGAATGGCCGGAATGCACTTGCCACTGAATCAGCCGAACATATATCATCTAACTAACTAGTTAATTAGTAATGACACAGCGCAACCACCTCCGCATGGGCTCTCGCGGTCAGCCGGAAGAAAGCCGGGCGGCCATTTTGCAGGCCGCCGCCCGCGAGTTTGCTGAGAACGGCATCGCTGGCGCGCGCACCGACTCCATTGCCCGCCATGCCCGTGTGAACAAGGCGCTGCTCTACTACTACTTCAAAGACAAAGAGACGCTTTACGGCGCGGTTCTCGATAACGCCTTTTCTGGGATGAAAGCAAAAGTTTTTGAGGCGCTCGATAGCGACTTGCCGCCACGCGAGAAGATCATGGCTTACGCCGGCGCCTATTTCGATTTCATCGCGTCAAGCCAGATTTATCCCAGGCTGATGCAGCGCGAGATGATGCGGGCCCGCGAGGGCGACTCCTTTCATATTGACCGGCTGGTCAAAACCTACTTTCAACCGATTTACCGCCGCGTCGAAAAATTGCTGCAAGAAGGCATCGCCCAGGGCGAGTTTCGCAAGGTCGATCCCGCGCACTTCGTGCCCTCCATGATTGCCATTATCGTTTTTTATTTCAGCAGCGCGCCGGTGATGCGCCGCATCGTGCGCTTCGATCCGTTGTCGCCAGAGCGTATCGCACAGCGCCGCGCCGCAGTTCTTGATTTCATTTCCGCCGCACTTTTTAAAGCTCGCATTAACGCGCCAGGAGCCCGCAGATGAGTGCCCGCAACCGGTTCTTTATTCTTCTCGGCATTATCTTCGTCATCGCAGCATTCTACTACTACTTTTCCACCGATCACTCGAAAGATCTCGTTCTCATCGGGACGGTCGATGCGAATCAGGTCATTGTCAGTGCGCAGGTGGAGGGCCGCATCCAGAAATTGCTGGTAGATGAAGGAACGCCGGTGAAAGCCGGAGATCTGATTGCCGTTCTCGATCCCTCCGAGTTGGAAACGCAGGAAGCGGCCGCGACGGCAAATATTACGAGTCTCCAGAACAAAGTAGCGCAGATGAGGCACACGGAGGCGTCGACCTCGGGGTCGACCTCCGGCGACGTTGCGAATGCGCGCGCGAAGCTCGATTCCGCGAAGGCGCAACTCTTGCAGGCGCAAGCAAATTTTGATCGTACGCAAAGCGACAGCCGCAGGATGATCGAACTCGCGAAAGTGGGAGTGCAATCGGAGCAAGATCGAGTTCAGGCGGAAACCAACCTGCAAGCTGCGCAAGCTACGGTGCAAGCGCAACAGGAACTGGTAAAGGCGGCGCAAGCGGACCTCGCCTCAGCGATTGCCCGCACTCAGCAGGCCAATGCCGCGAAGAGCACCGTGGAATCTACTGAAGCCGATCTAAAAAATGCCATTGCGCAAAAAGAGGAAGCTGCAGTGCGTCTCGGCTATACGAATGTTTACGCTCCTGTGAGCGGTACGGTTTCCGTGCGTGCGGCGAGGCAAGGAGAAGTTGTAAACATCGGAGCGCCAATCGTGACTATTGTCGATTTGACCGACACGTGGGTGCGAGCCGCCATTCCGGAAACATACGCCGATCACATCGGCTACGGCGACGTGATGCGCATTCGCCTGCCCGGCGGAACGATTACCAGCGGCAAAGTTTTTTTCAAAGGTGTAGAAGGCGACTTCGCGACTCAGCGTGACGTCAGCCGGCGCAAGCGGGATATTCGAACCATCGTGCTCAAAGTTCGCTTGGACAATCCGAAAGGCGCATTCGTTCCCGGCATGACGGCCGAAGTACTCGTTTCTCGGGCCCAGAAGAAAGGCGAGAACAATTCGCAAACTGCGGCTGCAGCGGGGCAGCAATGATGGCCGAAGGCAAAAAGGTGAACGGCGAGGCGGCACAAAATGACGTGGCCTGTGCCATTGAAGTCCGCAACATCGTGAAAAGATACGGCGAATTTACCGCCGTAGACGACATTTCATTCAATGTGAAAGAAGGCGAAATCTTCGGCCTCCTTGGCCCCAATGGCGCTGGAAAGTCGACTCTGATCCGTATGATGACCACGCTGATTCCGATTACTTCAGGAACAGCCTGGATCTCGGGCCACGACGTAGCCAAAGACCCCGATGCCGCGCGCCGTTTAATCGGCGTAATTCCTCAGGCTCTTACCAGCGATCTCGATCTGACCGTCGAAGAAAATCTGAACATCTATGCCAAGCTCTATGACGTTCCCGCGAAAGAACGCAAACGATCGATCGACGAGCTGCTCAGTCTCGTCGATCTAACGAAGTGGCGCGATGCGCAGACGAAAACGCTCTCCGGCGGGATGCGCCGCCGGTTGGAAATTGCGCGTGGTCTTGTCCATCACCCGAAAATCTTTTTCCTCGATGAGCCGACCACCGGACTCGATCCGGTCTCGCGCGTGGCAGTCTGGGAGATGCTGGGCAACATCAAGAATCAGCGCCAGCTCACCATTCTCATTACCACGCATTACATGGACGAGGCCGACCGGCTCTGCGACCGCATCGCCATCGTCGACCATGGCAAGCTCGTCGCGCTCGATGCGCCCATGGCTCTCAAGGCCAGCGTGCCCGGCTCGAATGTAATCGAAGCGCAGTTTGAAAATGCCCCCACCGATTGGGAACGGCGCCTGCGCGCACTCGACGACGTAACCTCCGTGCAGCACGAAGGGGGAGGTATGTATCGCGTGTTAACCGGGAATGGCTCACATACCACAACGGAATTGGTTGAAATGGCGGTCGAAGCCGGCGTGGCTGTGAAGGCGCTCTCCGTGCAGAACACAACATTGGACGATGTTTTCGTGCACTACACCGGCCGCCAACTGCGGGACGAGTTACAAAAAGCTTATGCCTTTGTAATGCCACAGAGCCCGGGTCTGCGACCGTAGGTAGTTAGAGTAAATGCTATGAATCGAATGATGGCCATTGTCGAGCGCGAAATGCGGAAGTTCTTCCGCTCGCCCGCGCTGATGCTCGCATCCATGATCTTTCCCTTGGTTCAGCTCATCATTCTGGGTAACGCTTTCGGGGGCAAAATTCGCGACGCCAGGCTCGGCATTGTCGACCAGGATGGAGGCACGCAGGCGCTTAAAATACGCGAAGCTTTCGATTCCGTTCGCGCTAACATTCGCACCTTTGTTCCGATTTACTACGACGACGAGAAGAAGGCAGTCCAGGATGTTCGCAACGGCAAATTGGAGGGGGCAGTCATCATTCCCCCGCAGTTCTCGCGGCGAGTTTACGAAGATAACCATCCGCAAATCGCATTAGTCGTCGATAACAGCGACAACTTTATGAGTTCCGCGCTGGAGTCGGAACTCACCGACCTCACCAATGCCCTCAACCAGCCCACGGTTGAACCGCGAATCCTGCAGCAGACGGCGCTTTCTATCGTCGAACTGTATCCCTACATCGAGTACATGAAATATTTGTTGCCGGGTTCACTGACGCTGGCCATGTTCGTCTCCGTGATGATTGGCGGCGGCATGTTGTACATCGACGACAAAGCCCGCGGCGTGCACGAAGGTTATCTCGTTACACCCATCAGCAAGCTCGAACTCGTGCTGGGGTTGAACCTGGCGGGCTCAATCAAAGCGGTCATGACCGGCATCATCATCTGCGTAATCGGAGCCTTGATTTCTGGCGTGAGCACAATCTTCAACCCGTTTACGATATTCGGCTTGCTCATAATGATCGTTCTTACCTCGTTGGCTTTCAACACAATGATGTTTTTGCTGATGGTGCGTATCGAAGATCCGCTGGTGCCGCGCGCTATGTTCGGCATTCTCAACACGCTTTTATTCTTTCCCAGCGGATCGATCTATCCCATTCAGGCTTTTCCGAAGTGGCTGCAAGCCATCGCGAGAGCCGATCCCTTTACCTACGCCGTAGATGGCTTCAAGTGTCTCCTGCTGAAGGAGACGGCGCTATCGGCTGTATGGGGAGACATGCTGTTCCTTACTATCTTCGCGGCCATCACCCTCGGCATTGCCATTCCGCTGTTCAAGCGAACCCTTTAGAAATTGAGTCAGCGAGTGATTGAAAGGATGTCGGCCGGTTTGTTTCAATCACTCAATCGCCCGATCGACCAATTGCTCAATTTCCGGGTTTCCCACTTTTCCTTCAAGTTCGTTATCCTAAAGATGCATGACCCTACTGGACGCAAGGGAATACCATCCGGAGCGCGAGCGCAAGAAACGCATACGGATCGTCACGATCGTTGTTGTCATTCTTGCTTTGGCTGTGGTGGTCTGGTGGAATCGTTTTTGGCCGGAGGAGCACGTTGCAAAGAAATTTTTCACGGCGCTTCAACAACAGAATTACAACGCCGCCTATGGAATCTACTATGCCGATCCCGGATGGGAGCAACGTCCGCAGAATCACTCGCGATATCCCTTCAACGAGTTCAAGCAGGATTGGGGCCCGGGCGGGCAGTGGGGCATCGTGAAGAGTTTCAGGATTTATGGCAGCAGCAATTGCCCCGGAGGAGGCACCGGCGTTGTGGTCGACATTGTCGTCAATAACCGCGCCGAACATGCTCAGTTGTATGTGGACAAATCAGATAAGACGATCAGCACGCCACCCTGCGATCTGGAATTCCACTGAGGTTTGATTGCATATATTTTCGGAGAAGGCCACTCCCCAGTCGTGCAGCTCGAGTACGGGAAAACACAGGCCTTTAAACGCTGAGGCTCAAAATACGCTCAGGCCTGCACGGCCGCCGACTTCTCGAACTGCTCGCGCGCTTTGTTCAAAGAAGCCTCGTCGCCAACATTCAAACAGGTCTTCGATCGATCAATCTGCCGCATCAGTCCGCATAGAACCTTGCCCGGACCTATTTCAACGAACGTCTGCGCGCCGCGATCGATCAACCACAGCATACTTTGCAACCACCTGACCGACCCTGTGACCTGCGCTCCTAAAGTTTTTCGTGCTTGCAGCGCATCGGTAACTGGCATCGCTTCGAAATTGCTAATCACCGGATAGACCGGTTTCTGCATCTTCAACGCGTTCAATTCGTTCTCCAGTCGATCCTGCGCGGGCTTCATCAGCGAACAGTGGAAGGGCGCGCTCACGGGCAGCAGTTTCGCCAGCTTCGCGCCGCGCTCGGAAGCAAGCTTCGTACCGCGCTCCACCGCTGCTGTGTGACCGGAGATGACGATCTGTTCGGCCGAATTTATGTTGGCCGGCGAACAGACTTCTCCTTGCGCGACCTCCTGGCAAATTTCCTCAACCTTTTCGAGCTTCATTCCAACGATCGCCGCCATAGCACCTACTCCAACCGGAACCGCCTCCTGCATATATTTGCCACGATTCCGCACCGTGCGCACCGCATCGGCAAAAGTAATTGTGCCGGATGTCACGTGGGCGGAGTATTCACCCAGGCTGTGACCTGCCACAGCACATGGTTTCGCAATTTGAGTTTCGAGAACGCGAAGGGCGGCGATTGCTACCGTGAGAATCGCAGGCTGAGTGATCTCAGTCAGACGGAGCTGATCGTCAGGCCCTTCGAAACACACTTGTGACAATTTATATCCCAGCGCGTCGTCAGCCTCTTCGAAAGTGTGTCGAGCGATGGGATACTTTTCCGCAAGGTCTTTCCCCATGCCGACAGCTTGCGATCCCTGGCCAGGAAAGATGAATGCAATCTTCAGTGGTTCAGCGTTCAAAGAATTGTTGGAGTCGTTCATGATTAGAATTTAGTTCACAAAATTAATTTGCCGGCGCCGCTTCGGCCTCCACCGTAGCGGGGTGCAGCGTTGCCAGCCCGCGCTCAATCGACGTATTGATGTGCCGCTTAGAAAATTCCGCTGCCACACGCACCGCATTTTTGATCGCATTGGCGTTCGAAGAACCGTGAGTGATGATGCATACGCCCTTCAATCCCAACAGCGGGGCTCCGCCATACTCCGTGTGATCGATACGCTTTTTGAAATCGGCAAACGCACTGCGCGAAAGCATGTATCCAACCTGGCTCGTAATCGTCGCCTTAAGCGATTCCTTCAACACCGTGCGGATCAGCCTTGCTGCACCTTCGGAACTCTTCAGCGCCACGTTGCCCACAAAACCATCCGAGACGATTACGTCCACGTGGCCGTTGAACAGATCCCTGCCTTCTACATTGCCAATGAAGTTGATGGGCAGCCGCTGCAGCAACTGGAACGACTCGCGCGTCAGGTCGTTGCCTTTGGTCTCCTCTTCGCCGATCGAAAGCAATCCGACACGCGGCGATCTGTTGGCGCCGACTGAACGTCCCATTTTGGGGTCGCCAAACATCGAGCGGAAATAAATCTCGCCCATCACCGCGAACTGTTCCAGATTATGTGGCTTGCAATCGACATTGGCGCCGACATCGAGCAGGATCGCAGCCGTTCCCGGAGCGGTGGGTAAAACCGCGGCCAACGCGGGACGGTCGACCCCAGGCAGAGCCCCTAGCACCATCTTGGCGGAAGCCATTGCCGCGCCGGTGTTGCCTGCCGTGACAAAGCCGTCGGCCTGCCCTTCGCGCACCAGTCGCAATCCCACGCGCATGGAAGAATCGCGCTTGGCACGCACCGCCTGCGCCGCCTTGTCTTCCATGGTGATGACTTCGCTCGCGTGGGCAATCTCGATCGGCAGTTTCGCAGCAGAAGAATGGCGTTCGAGCTCGGCGCGCAATTCTGGCTCACGCCCGACCAGCAGCACACGAACATCGTAGTTGCGCGCGGCTTGAATCGCACCCTCGACCTCGGGCCTGGGTGAGCGATCTGAGCCCATCGCATCCAGCGCAATTACGCTAGGCATGGTGGTGAAACACTAGCTGGTTTCCTGGACTTCCACAACCTCGCGGCCCTTGTAGTAGCCGCACTTGGCGCAAGCGCGGTGGGGCATCTTTTTCTCGTGGCAGTTGGGACACTCGGAAAGCGAGTGCGCCTTCAAAGCATCGTGCGCCCGGCGGGTCGCGGTGCGCTGTTGGGAATGTCGTCGTTTCGGATTCGGCATCTTCTAAAGTTCCTCTCGCCAAGGCATTTCGCCTGGAACCATATCTTTTCAGATTCGCACTTCTCAGACCTGCTCAATGCGCCAGTTTGCTGCGAATTTCCTTCAACGCCGCCCATCGCGGCTCTTCTTCCGCTATGGCGCACGAACAAGTTTCCTGGTTCAGGTTCTTGCCGCAGTGCGGGCACAAACCTTTGCAGTCCTCGCGGCAGGTCACCTTCAACGGAACCGCCAGTAAAATCTGCTCGCGAACCACATCGTCGAGCAAAATTCCGTTACCTACATAGTAGCCGATTTCCGCCTCGGCATCGGTCACTGATATCTCATCACGCCCTGCGTCCGCCCCTTGCGGACGGTATAACAGATCAAACTCGCGCTTTACATCTTGCGTCAGCGGCTCCAGGCAGCGCGCACAATTGGTCTCCAGCCTGGTCGCAAGCCGGCCCTTGATTCTTATGTCTTGTATGACTTTATGTTTTCCGTGATGCTCCTCGACGAGGTCGGCCCGCCCACTGCTTTCAACTGGTGTGACTTGGCTGTAATCCGGCCCTAAGTCAAGCGTTCCGGGCGCAAACTTCTCCGAAAATTCAATCGGATGAAGTTCCAACTCCTTAATTTCGAAGAACATAAGGAACCCTCCGCGATCATGCGCGTGGCAATGACAGCTACAGCCCGCGGAAGCGCGCCAAGACGGCGCCAGTCACCGCAAGGAGCAATATTCAAGAATAACGGGCGTGGAAAAGCGGTGTCAAGGGCGGTACTGCGATCTCGATGAGGTCCTAATCCTCATCGCAGATGCCGTTACCGAGGCGCTCTCGCGAGCGGCGTACAATGTTTTGCGTGAAAACGCGTCAAACCGAACCCATCCCCCGTCACCGCCGCCACGCCATCTACGCGGCAGAAACCTCCGGCCTGCTCGTGATTGCTTTTCTTATTCTCGCCTTCCTCGTAGTTCGCTACTGGCACGCCATCCAAGGGAGTTTGCGCTGAACGAATCCCCCGCGCCTCCTGAACCGCTGCTTGTAGTTGTCCTTGGACCAACGGCCAGCGGCAAGACGGCTCTGTCTCTCTCAATTGCCGAAACTTTCGATGGCGAAATCGTGAACTGCGATTCCGTGGCAATGTACCGCGAGCTGGATATCGGCACGGCCAAACCCAGCGCCGCAGAACGCGCTCGCGCGCCGCACCACTTGCTCGATTGCGTTGCCGCGAACGAAAAAATTACGGCCGGCGAGTACTCAAGGCGGGCACGGCAGGTGCTTCGAGAGATCGAGTCCCGCGGACATTTGCCCGTTATTGTTGGTGGAACCGGCCTCTACTTGCGGGCGCTGCTCGAAGGGCTGTTTCCGGGTCCTCAACGATCGGAGCAGCTCCGGGAGCAATTGCGGGAACGGGCTGCGGCTCGGGGATCCGCCTACCTGCACAGGATTCTGCAGCGGCTTGATTCTGTTGCGGCGGAGAAAATCCACGCCAACGACGCTCCGAAACTTATCCGCGCAATCGAGGTTTGCTTAAGCTCGCGAGCAAAGATGACCGAGTTGTGGCAACAACAGGGACGCGATCCGCTCGAGGGATTTCGCATCCTGCGGATGGGGCTCGATCCCGATCGCAAACTGCTTTACGAGCGCATCAACCGTCGCGCGCGGCAGATGTTCGAAGCCGGTCTGATCGAGGAAACAAAAAGGCTGGCGCAGAAGTACGGGCGAGTATCGCCGCTATCATCTCTCGGATATAAGCAGGCAATGCAAGTTCTTGATGGCGAACTCACGACCGAGCAAGCCTTGGAAGCGGCTCAACAGGCACACCGCAACTACGCAAAAAGACAAATGACGTGGTTTCGTAAAGAGCCAAACGTGCGGTGGCTAGCCGGCTTTGGGGACGACCCTAATACCCAGCGGGAAGCGATGAGCTTCGTGCAGAACTTGTTCACTGAAGACTTTCGCAGCTAGAGTGTTCCTTTCTGCTATCGTCTCTTCATGCGTCGTACACTCATTGTTTTTCTTATCATGGCCGCCTCTTTCCCTGCCTTCGCCAGGGAAAAATATCAGCATCCCGGACCGATCCATCTCTCGCGCAATGGCGAAAAATGGGCCGAAAAGACGCTGAAGAAGCTGTCGCTGGAAGAGAAAATTGGCCAGGTCTTCATGATCTGGTGCCGCGCCAGTTTTCTGAATGTGGAGAACCCCGAATACCTGCAACTGGTCGATGCCATGCAGAAGTATCACGTGGGATCGTTCGCCATGACGGTGCACGTGGATGGTCCGTTTCTCCTGCGCAGCGAACCCTACGAAGCTGCGGAATTATTGAACCGATTACAGAGGGAGTCGAAACTGCCATTGCTGTTTGCGGCGGACTTTGAACGCGGTGTCTCCATGCGGCTCTTTGGTACTACGGTTTTTCCTCATGCCATGGCTTTTGGCGGCGATGGCAGCTTGGAAGATGCGGAGGCGTTTGGCCGCATCACGGCAGAGGAAGCCCGCGCCATTGGTGTGCAATGGAATTTTTTCCCCGACGCGGATGTGAACTCCAATCCGGCCAATCCGATCATCAACACTCGTTCGTTCGGCGAAGATCCGAAACAGGTTGGCGATCTGGCTGCCGCATACATCAAAGGCGCGCACGAAGGCGGAATGCTCACAACCGCCAAGCACTTTCCGGGACACGGCGACACCGCGACTGACTCCCATCTGGGTGTAGCCAGCGTGAACGTGGATCGCGCCCACCTGGATTCGATTGAGCTTCCGCCCTTCCGGGAAGCAATTTCGGCTGGAGTGGACTCGGTGATGGTAGCGCATGTGACTGTTCCCGCACTCGATCCCGATCCAAATCATGTTGCGACAATTTCTCCGAAGGTCGTGAGCGACCTGCTGGAAAAGCAACTTGGCTTCAACGGAATCATCGTGACCGACGCGCTCGACATGGCAGGACTGACGCGTCTTTTCTCGAATGATATCGGACGTGCGGCGGTCGAGGCTTTCAAAGCCGGCAACGACCTGCTGCTCATTCCGGCAGATTTTCCGGCTTCCTTCAATTCGATGTTGCAAGCCGTTCGCTCGGGGGAGATTTCCGAAGAACGGCTGAATCGCTCCGTGCTCAAGATTCTGAAAGCCAAGGCATCGCTCGATCTGCAGAAGGCTCGTTTGGTGGATATCGATGCCGTGGCGAAAGCGGTTAGTCAACCCGAACATCTGACTTTCGGGCAACAGGTTGCAGATAAAGCGATTACGCTGGTACGCGATAATGGCCGGGTTTTGCCGCTTAAATCCAGGGGAACTTCCACCGCAGGGCTCCCGTATACAACACAAGAGGTCACGAGCAACCAGACAGTGGCTGTGGTCTTCTCGGATGATGTGCGGACGGAATCGGGCCGGGCATTCGTTCGCGAATTTCATGCCCGGATTCCGGACGCGCACATGATCTACGTTGACCCACGCACCGCAGCAGGAATGAGTGACGAAGTGACGAAAGCAGTGAATGAAGCAACTACAGTCGTCGCGGCTGTCTACGTTGTCCCCTCCGCAGGCAAGGTTGGAAACGCGGTCGCTGTGCCAGACGGCACTGCAGCTTTGTTGAATCAGTTGCTCGATCGCGCTGCCGCAAAAACGGTAGTGATCGCCATGGGGAACCCGTACCTCGCGGCGAGTTTTCCGAAGATCGAGAATTACATGAGCACTTTTTCCAACGCGTCGGTTTCGGAGATCGCTGCGGTCAAAGCTTTGTTCGGCGAGATTGCAATTCGCGGGCGCCTGCCCGTCAGCATTCCCAATATTGCGCCGCGCGGCTCTGGCATCGATCGGCCAGTAGAGGCCGGAGGTATGCAACATGCGCAAAAATGATTTTTCAACATTAATCCTGATCGCAGCCGGTGCGGCGCTCTTTCTGGCTTCAGCTTGCAGCGTCAATGTCCGTAAAGAGCCCAACGGCGACGACAAGCAAGTCGACATCAACACTCTTGCCGGGAATATTCATGTCAGTAAACAAGCGGATGTCGCCGACGTCGGCCTGGCTGTTTATCCCGGAGCGCAACCAAAGGAGAAAGACTCCGGAGACGATAAAAGCGCGAATGTGAACATCTCCGGTTTTGGTTACGGCATTAAGGTGATCGCTTTGGAATATCAATCGCCAGACGGCCCGACCAAGGTTCTATCGTTTTATCGCGACCAATTGAAGAAGTATGGGCACGTGCTCGAATGTCACACTTCCAGTTTTGACCTTGACATGCGTATGAACACCCGCAAAGCGGGCGACACGAACGACCTGGCTTGCGAGGGTCCCACCGGCAACCATGTGGAACTCAAAGCCGGAAGGAGAGATGATCAGCACATCGTGGCCGTGGAACCCGACGGAAGCGGGTCGAGCTTCTCGCTGGTTTACGTCAGAACTCACGGCAAGGACGCGGATATTTAGATTATTTTGTGCGCGCAAGGCTGGGGGGTTTTATGTTTCACTCATTCAGAATTCGTCTGGCAACCGCGGCCGCATTTGCGTTGGCTGCGGCAATCGTCAGTTTCGCAGCACCACAAAAGTCAGATAACGATCAAGACAAGCACCTCGACATTCACAGCTCTGCCGGAGACTTGCACGTTGGTGCAGATGCGGACGCGCAGAAAGCAGGGTTACCGCTTTATCCCGGAGCTCGGCTGCGTCACGATAAAGACAGCGACAACGCAAATGTCGGATTACTCACCGATGCCTTCGGCATTAAGTTTGTGATCGCAAAATATGAATCGGACGACGCGCCTCAGAAAGTCATCGATTACTACCGGGAACGCTTAAAGAAATTCGGCAAAGTGGTGGAGTGCCATACCAGCGATCACGCCGATATGCATGCGGATTTCGATGATAACGACAACGATTCGGATCATCGCCCGCAAGAAGTGAAGTGTGAAGGCGATAACAGCGGCCCCATTACGGAGCTGAAAGTCGGGACGGAGAGAAACCAGCATGTGGTGTCAATCGAGCCCCATGAAGGTCGCGGATCGAAATTCACGCTGGTTTATGTCCACACTCGTGGCAGGCAAACCGACATCTGAGGACCGGTCCGCAGGGTAAGGTTGAAACTCCCCTTTTCTTGAGCCTCTGCATTGCGTGCGATACTTATCAAAGGTTACCACCACGCCCTGATGGAACATCCTTGTCACAAGTGCGGGCATACTGTTGAAGATGGCAGGCCGTTTTGCGTTCAGTGTGGCGCACCACAGATTCGGGTGGTTCTGCCCGAGCCTGTTACGGCGATTGCAGGCAGCGGACCGCCAAGAAGCCCGGTTTTCTCTTCTGAATCATCGGAGACTCTCAATCGCGCTGTCCTGTCACCCGTCATCGTGTGGCCGGTGGCGATTCGAGGTTGCGCGATTGCTGCGCTGATCGCCGCTCTCCTCATGGCTTTTGGTCTGATGGTTCCTCTGTTGGCTGTCCTGGGCGCGGGATTTCTGGCGGTCAGCCTCTACCACCGCAAGAATCCCGCCTGGCTGGTCAATGCACGTTCGGGAGCGAAACTCGGAGCCGCATGCGGCATTTTGTTTTTCGCTTTTGCCACTGTGATCGAAACCGTGGCGGTGGCAGTGTTTCATACCGGCGGCGAAGTCCGAAAAAAAATGCTGGAGGCCCTCCAGCAGGCCGCCTCCCGGTCGAACGATCCGCAGGTGCAGGCTGCCTTCGAGAAACTACGTACTCCAGAAGGAATTGCCCTGATGATGGTGTTCGGGATGATCTTTCTCTTCCTGCTTTCGATTGCAGCTGGCAGCCTATCTGGGGCGCTGACAGGCGCTTTTTTTGGGCGAAAAAAACGGCTTTAAGTACGCTCTTGCCGCTACCTGCACTCGCCGCGTATCATGCATCGTTTGCCTATTTTCCACATGAACCAACCGGCGCGCGGATCGCTGCTCGGCATCGAACACCTTGAAGATAAGGAAATCCTAAGCTTACTGAAGCTGGCGCGCCGCATGAATCCGCAGAAGGCCCGTCCGCTTTTGCGCAACAAGCGGGTCGTGCTCCTGTTTTATGAGGCCTCCACACGCACGCGCTCCTCCTTTGAAATTGCCGCGAAATCTTTAGGCGCGATCACCACGCTTGTGCAATCTTCCGGTTCGAGTATCGAGAAGGGGGAATCTCTTCTCGATACCGGCTATACTTTGCGGGCCGTCGGAGCAGATGCCATCGTCATTCGTCATCCGGCGGCAGGGGCGCCGCATTTGATGGCCGGACACCTCGATATTCCGGTGATCAACGCAGGCGATGGCATGCACGAGCATCCTTCTCAAGCCTTGCTCGATGCTTACACGATTCTCAAACACAAGAAATCATTCCGAGGCTTGAATATTGCGATCATCGGCGATATCTATCACAGCCGCGTGACACGCTCGAACTGTCATCTGCTGGCGCGTTTTGGGGCCAGGATCACTCTCTGCGGACCGCCGGAATTCGTGCCCGAGGTTGCGGCCACGCTTGCCCCAGGCCTTAGAATCACTCGTCACATCGACGACGCGTTGCGCGGCGTGGATGTGATCATGCTGTTGCGTCTGCAGAAGGAACGGCTTGCAGGACAGAAGATTCAACTGCAGGATTACATTTCGCGCTATCAGATGACTGCGGCACGGTTGAAGCTGGCGAAACGGGATGCGATCGTTATGCATCCTGGACCGATCATTCGCGGGCTTGAGCTGACCGCGGAAGTGGCCGATGGACCACAATCGAAGATCATTGACGAAGTTCAGAGTGGAGTTCCGACGCGCATGGCGATTCTGGCGCGAGCGCTGGGGAAGGGGAAATGAGCGACGGGCTGGCGGATAAACACTGGTGCGCCAATTGCTCGGCACGAATTGCCAACTGCTAAATGCCAACTGCTAAGACTACAAGCCGCGCTCCAAGCCTGCTGATCAAAGGCGGCCACGTCATCGATCCGGCTGCGAAGATCAACGCGCCGATGGACGTATTGCTGCGCGATGGGCGGGTCGCGGAAGTTGCGCCGCCAAATAAGATTCGCGGAAATGCCGACGAAAAATTCGACGCGCGTGGCTTGATTGTCGCTCCCGGTTTCATCGATTTGCATGTCCATCTGCGCGAGCCAGGGCAAAGTTACAAAGAAACCATCGACTCAGGAACGGCTGCCGCTGCTGCCGGAGGTTTCACTTCGGTTTGCACAATGCCGAATACCGCCCCGGTGGTCGATACCGAGGAGTGGGTTAAGTGGTTGCGGAGCCCGGAGCGGGGCGCAGTCGTAAACGTTTTTCCAATCGCCGCCGCGACGCTTCATTCACGCGGAGTGGCGCTCACTGATTTTGCCGCCTTGCAGCGGGCCGGTGCCGTAGCTGTGACCGACGATGGCAAGCCGATTCTGGAAGACGACATCATGCGTGCCGCGCTTCGACTGGGCGCGGAACTGAACCTGCCCGTCGTGCAGCACGCCGAGGATACACGCCTCACCGAAAACGCTTCAATGCACGAAGGGCCGACAAGTTTTCGTCTTGGACTGCGCGGCATGTCGGCGGCGGCGGAAGCAACCATCGTAGATCGTGATGTGACGCTGGCGCAGCAGATTCGAGATTCGCGGCTGCATGTTGCGCATCTCTCCACCGCCGACGCACTGAAGGCTGTGCGCCGCGGCAAGCGAGCGAAGGCTCGCATCACTTGCGAAGTAACGCCGCACCATTTCACCCTGATCGACGAAAACGTAGGCGAGTATGACACGAATTTCAAAATGAACCCGCCGCTGCGCTCAGCTGCGGACCGTGAGGCGATTCTGGTGGCGCTGGCGGATGGAACGGTGGATGCGATTGCCACTGACCACGCCCCTCACGCTGCGCATGAAAAGCAGGTCGAGTTTGAGCGCGCAGCTTTCGGAATCACGGGGCTCGAAACCGCGCTGGCTCTGGCGATTACGAAATTGCATAAGGAACACAAGATTCCTTTGACTCGCATCGTCGAATTGTTCACTGCCGGTCCGGCGCGCGTGTTCGACCTTAGAGGGCGCGGATCGTTAGCGAAAGGCAACTTCGCCGACGTGACCATTTTCGACCCCAAGAAGCGTTGGACGTTTGAGACGTCGAAATCACGGTCGCTGTCGCACAATACTCCGTTTGATGGATGGCAGCTTACGGGGAAGGTGATGGCCACGCTAGTAGCCGGGAGAATCCTGCATCGCGAGGGTTAAGCCGTGAAGTTTTTAGCGCTGTGCGATTCGGAGACGCCCGTTTCCCACCCTCTTCTGCTGGCAGCTTCGACATACAAAATGCCGAGGCTGCGCTAGTTCTTCAGAATTCCCATTCTCTTCCCCACGCGCTCCAGCACTTCCAATGCTTGCTCCAACTCCTCCCTCGTGTGCGTCGCCGTCATGATGGTGCGTATGCGCGCCTTACCTTCTGGCACGGTTGGGAAAGCAATGCCAGTGCCAAGCACACCTTCTTTGAACAGTTCCCGGGAGAAGTCCATGGTCAGCTTGCCGTCGCCAATGATGATAGGAGTGATGGGAGTTTCGCTGGCTGGGGTGGTTTTGCCGCCAATATCAAATCCCAATAATCCCAACTCTTTTTTCCAGAAACGCGTGTTCTCCCAGAGGCTTTCCATGCGCTGGGGTTCGTTTTCAAGAACCTCGAAAGCGGCGATGCACGTGGCCGCGACGGAAGGCGGATGCGAGGTCGAAAATAAAAATGGCCGCGCGCGATGATAAAGAAAGTCAATGAGATCGTGCGTGCCACAGACGTAGCCACCGAGCGCGCCAATGGCCTTCGAGAGAGTCCCAACCTGAATATCGACTCGGCCATGTACCTTGAAGTGATCGATCGTGCCGCGTCCGTTGCGGCCCAGCACACCCGATGCGTGTGCATCGTCGACCATCATGATCGCATTGTATTTCTCGGCCAGATCGCACAATGCGGGCAGCGGGCCGATGTCTCCATCCATGGAGAAGACTCCGTCGGTGATCAGCAGTTTCTTCCCCGGCTCGCTCTTCACGCTGGCGAGTTGCTCTTCCGCGTGGGCGATATCTTTGTGGCGGAAGACCAGGATCTTCGCTTTGGACAGGCGCGCGCCGTCGATGATCGAGGCATGATTGAGCGCATCAGAGATGATGAAATCGTCCTTGCCCAAAACCGCGGATACTGTACCCGCGTTGGCCGCGAATCCAGACTGAAAAACCACGCACGCCTCGACATTTTTGAAGCGGGCGATCTTCTCTTCCAGTTCCATGTGGATGCGCATTGTGCCGGCGATGGTGCGCACTGCGCCCGAACCCACACCAAATGTGCGCGTGGCTTCGAGAGCGGCTTCGCGCAGTTTGGGATGTGTGGTCAGCCCGAGGTAGTTATTCGAGGCCAGATTGATGACCTTTTTGCCGTCGAATGTGCAGACTGGCGCTTGCTCGTCTTCGAGCACCCGCAGTTTGAAGTGCGTGCCTTTGGCCTTAAGTTCGTTGAGTTGATCGCTAAGGTAAGAAAGCGGGTTGGTGCGGGTTGCGGTGGTCATATCGGTAAAGACCTTCTTTCACTTCGTCGTTGCCGTTGCGTGCCGACGCACTGGACCTTCGGTTCGCTCAGGATGGCAGATGGCGAAACGGCGACTGACACCAACTATGATAAACATTTCCTGCGGAGAGCGTGGCGACGGCTAGAACATAATCGGATTGCCGGTCTGAATGCTGGCGTCGCAGAGTTGCTTCATGTTGTCGAAAAACTCTTTCTCCGAGTCGGCCAGAATATCCCGTGAGTGGAGCACGGTCTCAACTTCCCTCAATAGGGCTGTGGCCCTTTTCGCCGGAATCCAGTCGCCGGTGTGCGTGCCATCATATAAAACATCTTCGAGCAGAATTGTGAAGCGAGGTTCTGGTTTTCCCTGCAGCGCGCGCAGAAAACTGCGCAGATTTTTTACTCGCGTAATATTTCCCAGAAAAACCGAAATCAGACATCCTTCGTGCTCGCAGGATTCGCACAGCCATTGGTCGTGAGCTTCCCACTCCTCTTCGGAGGGTTCGCCTGAGAGTATCGGCTCTCCGGATTCGTGAAACGTAAGGCGATCGGGAAACGGGTGGGGCTTCGCCTTGCCATTCTTGATGCAATCGCAGCGTACAAACGCATCCAGGGCCACGGGAACCTCCTACAGATAAATACTTCCTGGGCGGTGTGCTCAAGGCCTTTTTTGCGAGCAAGAGCCGGTCGTGAGTTGCCGAAGGACGCCCACAAGCACGATCAACCATCCGCTTCTATCGCACGCCGTTTGGGTATACCAATATTTTACTGGCTTCGCCGGTTTTCAAGCGTTCCATCGCTTTGGAGAAGTCCCGCATTGGGATTCGATCGGTGATGACGGGATGCAGGTCGAGCTTGCCAGCTTTGAGGAGGGCAGTCATCTGGTACCAGGTTTGGTACATGCGGCGGCCGTTGATGCCTTGCACCGTGATGCCTTTGAAAATAATATCTTCGGAAAAATTCAGCGAGATGGGCTTGGAGGTGAGTCCGAGCAGGGAAATTCTGCCGCCGCGGCGCACAATGTCGAAGGCTGTTCGAATGGCATCGGGGTGGCCCGCCATTTCGAGCACTACGTCGACGCCCAGGCCTCCGGTTTTCTCCATAATCGAGGCCGTTGCGTTTTCTTTGGAGGGATCGATTACGTGGTCCGCTTTCATTTCGCGCGCGAGTTTGCGGCGGTGTTCATTCACTTCAATGGCGAATGTGCTGGTAGCCCCACACGCTCTTGCGACCGCAATCGAGAAGAGCCCGATCGGTCCGCAGCCGGTGATGGCCACACTCTTGGCTGCGATGTCGCCCGCCAGTACCGTGTGGACGGCATTGCCCAGGGGATCAAGGATCGATGCGTATTCCTTCGGAATCTCGGGATCCAGCTTCCAGATATTCGATTCCGGAATGACGACGTACTCGGCAAATGCGCCATCGGCATCGACGCCGATGATTTTCACGTTCTGGCAGATATGCGCTTCGCCGGTACGGCATTGGAAGCACTTGCCGCAGGCCACGTGCATTTCGGCGGAGACGAAGTCGCCTTGCTTCACGCTGGTGACTTCATCTCCGAAAGCAGCAACTTCACCGCAGAATTCGTGGCCCGGAATCAGCGGAGGGTGAATGCGGTTCTGGGCCCAACGATCCCAGTTGTAAATGTGGAGATCTGTGCCGCAGATGGACGCGACTTTTACTTGCACCAGGACGTCGCGCGGCCCAAAGGCTGGGATCTTTACCTCGCGAATTTCCGAACCTGCCGCCGCTTCCGGCTTAACTACCGCCAACATCGTGGATGGCATGAAGCCTACCTAGAATGAAATCGTCGCAAAGCGCAAACGTATGATTCTAGCACCAAGCCTCTAGCGGCGGACGCAGTAGCATGCCCTGAGCGGAGCGAGGCGGAATAACCCCTATCATTAGTTCAACGATCTGTCGGCAGACTGCGATTCGGCCGTGGAGGCGCTTTCTTGAACTCCTCCGATTTACCGCGCGGAATGCTTAGCGTTTTCCATTCATTTGATTTGAGGTGCTTCGCCAGAAACACGATCTGCCCAATATGTCCGGCATAGTGCGCCAGCGCGCGGTTGATTGCCTGCAGTACCGTGTGCGGCTCGGCGCGGATAGTCACGGTTCGCATCACATCTTCGGGTTTCAAAGATTCGAGCGTGGCGAATACGGTGGACCAGCCCTCCTCCCACCACTTCATCACGTCGGCCCGAGTTGTTTCGGCGGTCAGTTCGAACTCGCGATCCCGGAAGCGGTCGGGCTTTTCGCCGTCGATGGTGAGAAAGTCGGTGAAGCGGGAGCGCATATTTCCGGCGAGATGTTTTACGAGAATGGCGATGGAATTCGATTCCGGATCGAGCGTGACAAATAGTTCTTCGTCGCTGAGCTGGCCGATCGCCCCTTCGGCCATGCGTTTGTTACCGCGCATCTGACGGCGGGCTTCTTCCAGATAGTGGGTGGCGAGGTCGCTCATGAATCTAGTGTAGCGCCGGCCTCCGACCGGACCGCGCGCCGCCGGTTTTGTTTTGACTGAAGTCGAAGGGACCGCGGCGCTACTCCAGACCCTCCGCCGCCGGGAGTCTCAATTCGTACGCGATCTCCCGCACGCAAGCGTGTGCTGAATTTTCCCGGCATCTGTTCGCTTGTCCCGTTGCTACGAATCACTGTCGTCCTTCCTCGCGTCCCCTCGCCGCCGCCATGTAATCCCCAGGGCGCGTATTCTCTGCGTTCGGAGAGCAACGTTACAGCGCAATCGGTCACCACTTCAATTTCACGGACGATGCCATCGCCGCCACGAAAGCGGCCACTTCCGCCGCTGCCCTGACGAAGCGAATATTGCCGAATCCGCAAAGGATAGGCATGCTCCAGCGCCTCGGCGGGAGTGTTCAGAGAATTCGTCATGTGTGTGTGCACTCCAGAAACGCCATCCTTTCCAGGCCGCCCGCCCATCCCCCCGGCGATCGTCTCGTAATACGCAAAGGGAACATTCGTGCGCGGATCGATACCTCCAATCGTGAGATTGTTCATCGTCCCCGAGGCTGCCGCCGGGATCCGATCTGGGATGGCCTGCGCCAGTGCGCGCAGCAGAACATCGACAATGCGCTGCGAAGTCTCCACATTGCCCCCGGCGACGGCCGCGGGCGGCACTGCATTCACAACAGTGCCCTTGGGAGCAATAACCTGGATTGGGCGCATGAGACCCGCAGTTGCAGGAACATCTTCGGTTAAGAGGCAACGAAACACGTAAAAGCAGGCGGAGTAGGCAATTGCCTCGACCGCATTCACACTGCCTTCCATTTGCCGATCGGTACCTGTGAAGTCGACCGTTACCATGTAGCGCGGAGGCCGTCGCCCGCGCGCCAGCTGCGGCCGAGGAAACGTGATGGCTACGGCAATCCTCACTGGCTGGTCGCCGATCCCGTCATTATCCAGAAAATCCTCTGCGCAATATTCCCCCGGCGGCACTTGCATCAGAAATGCCTGCATCAATTCTTCCGAATAGCCCATCAGTTCGCTCGCTGCTGTCTTCGTACGCTCGACTCCGTAATGAGCGCAAACTTCTTGGAGACGCTCCGCGCCGGTGTGGCACGCCGCGATTTGCGCTCCCAGGTCGCCTTCACGTTCTTCCGGAGTGCGCACATTGTTGAGCAGGAGCGCGAGTATATCCCGATCCATTTTTCTCCCGCGAACGATTTTCACCGGTGGAATGCGAAAGCCTTCCTGATAGATTTCGCTGCATAGTCCCATTGAACCGGGGTAGGTTCCGCCTACGTCGGCATGATGGGCACGGGAGGCTACGTAGAAATCCGGATTGCCTCTAGCTTTTCGCCGGCGAGATTTCGTTCTCGTGGTGCTCGGCGCAAGTACGCGCCGTACTTGCTGCTTCACATACACGGGCGCCACCAGCGTTATATCTGGCAAATGAGTGCCGCCGCGGAACGGATCGTTCAGCATCACGGTATCCCCTGGCCCCATCTCGCAGGTTTCGATCGCTGAGCGCACCGACATCGGCATGGAGCCCAGATGCACCGGCATATGGTCACCCATGGCGATAACTTCGCCTGCGCCGTCAAACACTGCGCACGAATAATCCCGGCGCTCTTTAATGTTGGGCGAAAACGCTGTCCGGCGCAGGGCAGCGCCCATTTCTTCGGCAATCGACTGATAGAGATTCTTGAAAATTTCGAGTTCAATCGGATCACGCCGCATGAAGCGCAGTGTACCGGAAGCAAAAATTCTTAGGTAAAAATGCAAAAAGATGTTGACAGAGTGTTAACACTGCCGCAATATCTTGTAGCAAGGGCGCTACTCATACCAGAAATGGGTAGCAGTTTGCATTCGGGTCCCGAACTGAAAAAGGGAAAATCGTTCACGGAGGAACCTTCACAATGGCAACCAAGAAGAAGGCAAAAAAGAAAAAGCACTAACCAACCGTTTGCGAAACGATACTTCGCAAGGGCCAAAGAATTCAGTTGCCTCTCAGGAGAAGCACCTCTTGAGAGGCGTTTCTGTCTGGTTGAGCGGGGTACCGACCTAAGACATACGCGAAATTCTTCATCTCCCTTCCATCCTGTGTCACAATACGGGAGCGCCACTCTCGCATGAGAGAGATGAGTCCCAAAAAACAAACCGCTGGCAAAAACAAAGGGGATGACGTTTTCATTCCCGACAAACTTTATTTCCGCATCGGCGAAGTCGCCACGCTGTGCAAGCTTCCCGCCTATGTGCTTCGCTTCTGGGAGAGCGAGTTTCCGCAACTCAAGCCGGTGAAGAGCAGTACCGGCCAGCGCATGTATCGCAAACGCGACGTGGAGAACGTTCTGCGCATCAAGCAACTTCTCTACGAGCAGGGATTCACGATTGTTGGCGCGCGCCAGCAATTGCGATCGGAAACGAAGAGTGACAAAAGCCAGGCGGCAATTCCGTTCCCCGCGCAATCTCCCTCCGAATTGCAGAGCATCCGCCAGGGATTGCGGGAGATTTTGAATCTGCTTTCGACACGGAAAACCGGGTAGGCCTGATATTTCACCTCCGGCGATAGGTCATAGGGCTTAAGGTCATCTAGTTCCTTCCGGCTCGGCTCCAAGCCAAAGCTTGATATCAATAACCAGGACCCAGGGCCTGACATCAAGACCGAGGCCGCCCTACGCCAAATGTTCCGAACCTGTCTTCCGAATTTTTCCCGCATTTGCCGCATCCAGCCGGATGCGGCTAGCCCGCGCAGTCTCATGGAGCAGATCGTCAGTGGCGCGAGAGGCCTCCCCTGACATCACCGAACCTGCGGCTAAGGCAAAGCGGAGCGCATCGGCCTGATCGTCGAAATATAGAATGACTTGCCCGGACATAAAGGACACCCCCGAGGTGGACTACTTTCTTCTGCAACTTTCCCGCAGGCTTTTCCGCTGCCCAGAAGAGCGACGAGCAGGTGCGGCGACGAGCATGACACAAAGAGCTATTTGTTCGATTGTCGCGGAGGATGGGAGAAGTCAGAAGTGATTTTCTTGGTTCGGGGGATGCCTGGAAGTACCGGCGACGTTAGACAACGCTCTTCGGACTAAGAACGAGAATGGTCGGGACGGGCAGATTTGAACTGCCGACCCCTCGCACCCCAAGCGAGTGCTCTACCAGGCTGAGCCACGTCCCGACTGGATGGAACCCGCTGCGACGAACTGCAGCGGTTGGGGTTTAACTCAAGAATTTTACCACTCGCGCCGCAGTTCCGCGCAGGACGCACGATTTATCGCTTAAGTTTCTGCTCTAGCGGTGGCAGGGCGCAGGCCACAGGTTCAATCCCGGAGCGAACTGGAAGTCCGGCGGAGTGGTAATCCGCACACGCAGCTTGATGCGGGCCAATGCGCCCGTCTTGGGGTCTGCTTTGTACGAAGAAATCGTAATTCGGACCCATCCCTTCCGCGCATTATCGACAGCGTTCGTGTAGTCGGCCAATGCTCTATCAGGATCGGGGGTTTGATAAGACCTCAAAACGTTGCCGACCAATGCGGAGATTCGATCGTAGTCGGAGCGATCGAGGAGGAAATTCATCTCGTGCGCATGCGATAAAGAAGACTTGATGGTTTCGCCGTATCCAGGCCCGAGCATCTGGTTGCCGTTAAACCGCAGGGGTAAATTCACTGGGTAGATGTAGTCCTTGGTATTCGCTTCTGCTGGGACGATATCGACAAACCAGCCCGGCTCCTTTCGGCTCCTTAGGCGAAACAGCAAGCCTCCGCCCAACTCACGCTCGTAGTTGTCATTGGCATTCAGAGTTAGCTTGAAAGAGACGAACTGGCACGAAGGGGATTGCTCTGCCTGAGCACTGAGCAGGGAAAGCAGGCATAACGACAGAAACCCGACAAGCAAGATGTGACGACCGTGCCGGATCGGCATAAGTGGCTTAACTTTTCTTTCCCTTACGCTTTGTTTGCGGCTTCTCCTCCAGCACCGCGAATTGGATTTTCTTTTCCACTGGATCGATGCGGTCGAGGATCACGCGAATCTTGAGTCCCAAGCTATAAATCTTGCGTGAACGCTGGCCGATAATCTGGCGCGTGTTCTCGTGATAGGTGTAGTAGTCGTCCGTCAGCGAATTCATCGGAACGAGGCCTTCGACGAACAAATCGGTAAGTTCGACGAAGAAGCCATATTTGGTGACGCTGGTGATCAGGCCGTCGAAGTCTTCGCCGATACGATCCTGCATGAAACGGACTTTTTTCCATTCCATCAATTCGCGCTCGGCATCGCCGGCGCGTCGCTCAGAGTAGCTCGATTCTTCAGCAATGTTGTGCAGTTCATTGGTCGCGATTGGCCCGTGCAGCGCCTCCTGAGGAGCCGGTCCTACCCGCCTCTTCGACCAAGGCGAAGCCGAAGTTTCCGATGTCGGGACAGCCGTCCCCGGCTGTCCAGCCGGGCCAAGCCCGGCGGCCGAGCCACTATCCCCGAGGACACCCTTCAAGATCCGATGCACAATCAAATCCGGATACCGCCGGATCGGCGACGTGAAGTGCGTATATGTCGGTGCTGCCAGCGCAAAGTGGCCGACGTTTTCTTCCGAATATCGCGCCTGCTTGAGCGAGCGCAGCATGAGATAGCTTAGAATTCGCTCCTCTGGCTTGCCCGCGATTTTTTCGGTCAGCTTCTGATACATGCGCGGGGTGATGTGGACATCTTTCGGAATTTCCAGCGTGCGCGCTTGCCTGCCCGTGCCGCGTGCGGCGCGGCGGTCGCTTTTGAATTGCACACGCTGGATGGGGAGCGGCCCGACTCCAAGTGAATAGCCGAAAGTTGCGGCGATGACTTCGAAGTCGTAAACCCGCTTGGCATCTGGCTTCTCGTGGATTCGATATAAGGACGCGATGCCGTGCGATTCCAGATAGTGTGCCACGCATTCGTTCGCCGACAACATGAATTCTTCAATCAGCCGGTGCGCAATGTTGCGCTCGGAGCGCGTGATGCTCTTCATCAATCCGAATTCGTCGAACTCGATCACCGGCTCCGGCAAATCGAAGTCGATCGACCCGCGGCGCTGGCGCTTCCGGTTGAGGATTATTGCGAGATCGCGCATGAGTTCGAAGGTCGGCACCAGCGGCGTGTAGCGATTGCGCAATATAGTATCGCCCTCGAGCACGGCGTTCACATCGGTGTAGGTCATGCGTTCGGCGGAACGGATGACGCCCTCACACAGCTGATAGCTGACGACCTCGCCGTGATGATCGATCTCCATCAAGCAAGAAAGCACGAGACGATCGAGGTTTGGCCTCAAGCTGCAGACATCCGTAGATAATTCCAAGGGCAGCATTGGCACGGCACGATCGGGAAAATAAACGCTGGTACCTCGTAGTCGAGCTTCCTGGTCGAGCGCGGAGTCCGCCGTGACGTATTGCGCCACGTCGGCGATGTGCACTTGCAGCTCAAAATTGCCATTGGCCAGATGGCTCACTGTGACGGCGTCATCGAAATCGCGGGCAGTTTCGCCGTCGATGGTGACGATAGGCAGTTTGCGGAAGTCACGGCGATGCTGAAGTTCGGTAGCCGGAATCGTCGGGGGGACCTGCTGCGCCTCTTGGAGTGTGGCAGCGGGGAAGCGATGCGGCAGATGGAATTTGCGGATCGTGATTTCGACGTCGACTCCGAAGTCCTCTTCGCCGCCGAGAATCTCGATCACGCGACCGCGAGGGCTCTGCGTCGGCGTCGGCCAGTCGGTGATCTCCACGTCAACCGCGACCCCTTCCAGATCGTTCCATTCGGTGCGGGACTGCGCTTCATGGCCGAGGACGCGGTCCACAGATTTTTTCTGTGATCCCTGTCTTCGCTGCGCTTTCGGTTTTTGATTCAAGAGGGGGGGCACAGAGGAGTTATTTCCGGGCATCTCCATTCCCCGCGGAATGACGATCTCCTGGGTGATTTTGCTATCGATCGGCTTTACGTAGTTTTGGCGGCTTCCATAGTGAAAGACGCCAACTACTGTTTGCTGTTGGCGTACCACGGAGCGAACGATTCGGCCTTCGGCGCGACCATCGGGGCGTGTGGAGGTGATTTCAACCAGCACCTGATCCCCATGCATCGCACTGCCGATCGCGTGTGGGGAAATAAAAATGTCGCCGGAGAGCCGCGACTTCATGGCGGGACTGAGCACTTTTTCGTCTGGGATGACGAAGCCGAAGCCATCGCGGTGCATGGTCAGTCGTCCGGCCACGAGATTTTTATCGGCTGCCGGTGGAGGTAAAGCGAAGCGATCGGAGTTGAGTTCGACCAGTTGTCCGTCTTTCACCAGTTTCTGTAAATGGTTCTCCAGGTCTGCGCGCGCGTCGCCGTGCAGCCCTAGCTCGCGCACAAGTTGCTTGTATCCGGCGGAGCGCTTGGGCTGGCGGGCGATGTGTTGAAGGATCGTTGAATCGGAGAGCATGAAGCTGTCGGCTATCGGCTGTCAGCTTTCAGGATATCCCAAGCGTGGAAAAGTAAGCCTTGCTCCTGCACTTCTGTCTTTACCACGTATCTCCGCCCGCCCGCGGCGGCCACGCGCTCAGGATGCGGCGGATCATCGCGATCTGCCCGATGTGATAGCTGTTGTGCGCCACCAACTGCCAGAGGATCGCCTCCAGCGAAGAAGAGCGCTCCGTGTGGCTGGGATGTGTGGGTTCGATCTCGCGGTCGAGTTCGCCGCGATCCGGGGTTGCAAGCTCTGCGGTGGCATTCAATAGTGCAGAAAACTCTCCTCGCAATCGATCCCACTCCTGCTCGTCCACGGGTGTCCGGTTGGATGGGAAACTTTCTGAATTGTTTTCAGGATATTTCGGGCGCTCGCCGCGAATGCGGCGCAGGTCGTAATCCATCCAGTAATTCATGTGGAAGACGAGCTGGCCGATGGAGTGTGGGAAGCCGTCGACTCGACGAGCTGCAACCTCGGCGGAAATATCCTCAACGCAGGCCAACGGATCGACATGCGCGCCTTTGCCGCGCAGCAATTCCGTTAGAGCACGGGTACCTGACATGGATTAGCGGTCCGCAAAATACTTTTCTTCCAGAATCGCGCGATGATGCAGCTCGTGCCCGGCAATCATATAAGCAAGCGCCCGCACCGTAACTTCATTCTTGTTGGCGACTCCCCGCCTCGCCCATGCAGTTTCGTCAAGATTGCGAAACAGCGTAAGACTCGCCCTCCGTACTGCGATGTAATCCTCGATGACCTCCGGCAACGGTATGCGGGCAAACGGACCGTTACGGACGTAGTCATCCTGTTCGTAGCCTTCTATGGGAGTTGTATCGGCGCGCGAGATGCGAAGGGCGCGATAAGTGAAGATGCGCTCGGTGTCACACATGTGGCCGAGGACTTCCTTGGCACTCCACTTTTCCGGCGCGTAGCGAAATTCGCCATCCGCCTCATCCTTGCCGCTGAGCAGTTTCATAGTGTCGCGCCGCTGCTGGTCGAGCGCACTGAGGATATCCTCGCCTTTTACCAGCGCGATGTATTTTCCGTAATAGGGGGCGTATTCGCCGGCTTTGGGTGGAGCAATAGAAAGAGTTGGGTTGGCGGTGGCTGGCTCCAGCATAAGTCTCCTTCCGGAACTTTCGATAATTCTTCGTCCCACAGCATACTCTGGTTGATTGTGGAATGTTCGTCAAAATGCTCGCACTCGGGAAAACTTACTCGGCAGCAGGGCCAAAAGGAAAGGTTCGTCTCTACCCCGGAGCCCCGCAGTTGTCTGCCTGATGGACGTACCAGACTAGGAAACGTTATTGAAAAGAAAGGCTTTTCCACAGCGTTCATTTTGAGACGAGGGAGTACAATGCCATTTGGTCACGGACATGCGGCCCATGACCCCAATCCCAACAAGGAAAGGAACTGTGTAACCCATGTGGAAGCCAACGAATCAGCCTCAAACGCCCGGGCGGCCAGCAGAGCCGGAGCGTCCAACTATGTCTACCCCGAGCGCGCCTGCAATTACGATGGCGAATGAGCCCGCCGTTGCTCCGCGTCCCGTGCCCGCTACCACCACCACGGCCGATCAGGCCACGATCGGCAAGTCGCTGGTCATTAAGGGCGAGGTTACTGGATCAGAATCGCTTTACATCGACGGCCGAGTGGAAGGCTCGATCAGCCTCGCAGGAAACCGCGTCACCATTGGCCGCAACGGTGTTGTGGCGGCCAACATCAATGCGCGCGAGATTGTTGTGCTCGGCAAAGTGCGGGGCAACCTGACCGCCAGCGATCGTGTCGATATCCGCAGCGACGGCTCGCTCACCGGCGATGTGGTGGCGGCCCGGATTTCGATTGAAGATGGCGCCTTCTTCAAGGGTGGCATCGACATCCGCAAGGGAGGGCAGCCGGCACAGCAAAAGCCGAACGGCGAAGACAAGAGTATTCCCGCTCCGGAAGTCGCGGCAGTGGGTGCCAGAGCGTAAACGCGTTTCACGCAGCTCTGCAAAATTGACGGCGAAGATCGCGCAAGCGCGCGATCTTCGCCGCTTTGCTTTTCCCCCGTGAACGTTTTAGCGGCTGTACTGGTTGCGCTTCTTATCTGAGTGCCGCTCGATGCCGAGCTGAATCAGCCGGTCGATTAAGTCTGGGTAGTCCAACCCAGAAGCTGCCCACAGTTTGGGATACATGCTGATGGCCGTGAAGCCCGGCATGGTATTGATTTCGTTCAAGTAAATCTTGCGACTCGCAGCATCCATCAGGAAATCGACCCGCGCCAGGCCGGAACAATCGACCGCCTTAAACGCCCGCACGGCCAGCTCCTGCACTTTCCTGATTTCCACTTTACTGAGCTTTGCGGGAATAATAAGTTCGGAACCCTCATCCAGATATTTGGCGTTGTAATCGTAAAATTCTTTCACCGGGACGATTTCGCCTGGGATGGAAGCGGCAGGATCGTCGTTACCGAGAACAGAGCATTCAATCTCTCGCGCCTTGGTTTTCTTTCCTCCCACGCCCTGCTCGATTACGATTTTCCGATCGAATCGGGCCGCTTCTTCAATCGCGGGCCCCAGCTCTTTACGGTTGTGCGCCTTGCTGATTCCCACCGACGACCCCAAATTTGCCGGCTTCACAAAAACCGGATATCTCAGCTTGCTTTCAACCAGCTTTTGAACTTTTTTAGATTCATTTTCCCATTGGCTCCGCAGAATCGTCACGTGCTTCACGATCGGAATGCCTGCGGCGATAAACAAAGACTTCATAATGTCTTTGTCCATCCCCGCAGCCGAGCCGAGAACGCCTGCACCCACGTAGGCGATGTCGGCGAGCTCGAGCAGTCCCTGAATCGTGCCATCCTCGCCGAATGTGCCGTGCAGTACCGGAAAAATAACATCCACATTAATGGCGCGGTCAC
Source organism: uncultured Acidobacteriaceae bacterium (assembly GCA_963734675.1). Taxonomy (GTDB): domain Bacteria; phylum Acidobacteriota; class Terriglobia; order Terriglobales; family Acidobacteriaceae; genus Sulfotelmatobacter. The sequence goes on along the minus strand of CAVTHZ010000012.1, from coordinate 202,406 downwards.
TGGCGCGCCGCAGGAGCGCGGCATCGGTTTGAAAAGGCACCAAACCGTTTTCCCGATGTACCGGCTCTGGCGGGACAACCACCGCTTCGCCCTGAGCTAGAACGGCCGCCGGTTGAGTGATTTCCGGATCACCCGCGCGAAGATGGCGAGGTTCGATCACCAGCTTGCCTTGCAACAGGTTTTCGGCGTCCGCTGCGGTGAGCCACTTGCCATCTTTGGTTATTCCGATGGGAACGACTTCGTACTTATCCTTATCGATTGCTTGCAAAACGGACGCGGCGGAAAGTAGCGAGACTTCATGCTCGCCACTGCGCCCGCCAAAGAGAATACCGACGCGAATCTTTTTCATGATCATTCAACAGCGTTTCATCGCCGAGATAGGGGAGTAAGAAACCTGAAATGCAATAATTCCTCGGCGTTCCCGCATGCTCGGCAGGTAATAGTTAAAGTATCTTCTTTCCGAAGGCCGACAATGCCAGCTCCACCGCCAAATCTGCCGTTCGATTGTGCTCGTCGATCACCGGATTGACCTCAACGATTTCCATACTCAACATGCGGCCGTGATCGGCGATGATCTCCATGGCCAGGTGAGCTTCGCGATACGTTGCGCCGCCGCGCACGGGCGTGCCCACTCCAGGCGCGTCTTCCGGATCGATCCAGTCCATGTCGAGAGAAATGTGGTAGCCCGCGGTGCCGCGTCCGGCCAAGCGCAAGGCTTCTTCCATCACGGTTCTCATGCCTCGCTCATCGATGTCGCGCATGGTAAAAACGCCGATGCCTGCGCGGCGCACATTCTCCTTCTCAATTGCATCGATATCCCGCACCCCGACCAGCACACAGTTTTCCGGCAGCACCTTGGGGGAAAAATCAAAGATGTTCTGCAGTTCGGCGGGGCCGAACCCCATGATCGCCGCCAGCGGCATGCCGTGCACGTTGCCGCTCGGGGAAGTTTCAGGGGTGTTGATGTCGGTATGAGCGTCGATCCAGATCAGGCCCACGCGCTGGTTGTGACGGCGATAAAATTCTGCGACACCGGCAACCGTACCTGCGGCCATGGAATGATCACCGCCCAGCGAGAGCGGAATTTTACCCGCCTCCAGCGTCTTGATCACCAGTTCCGCGTGCTTGGTGCAGGTTGTGGTGATTTCTTTCAGATACTTCGCGCGGGTATCGCCTTCTTTTTTTTGCTCGGGAATGGCGACCGCGACGTTTCCGCCATCTTCCACTTCATGCCCGAGCGCCTCCAATCGCGCTTCAAGACCCGCAACCCGCACGGCGGAAGGTCCCATATCGACACCGCGACGCGACTGCCCAAGATCGAGCGGCACGCCAATTACGCGAATTTTCTTGGGAGAGATATTGGTCGTACTCAGAGCCATAGAAATTGAGTAATCCGGTAATTGAGCGATTTGGCACTTTGAGAAACCTACGCTAAAGGGTTTCAGTTTCTCGATTACCAAATTTCCCAATTACTCAATCAGGGGTATAGCCGGTGCAACATCCTCGGGAATGGGATCGTTTCCCGTACGTGCTCCAGTCCACAAATCCAAGCTACAGCGCGCTCGATGCCCATACCGAAGCCGCCGTGCGGAACGCTGCCGTACTTGCGCAGATCGAGATACCACTTGAAAGCTTCCTCGGGCAAATTATGTTCGTGGATGCGCTGCAACAACAATTCATGCGACGCCATGCGCTGCGAGCCGCCGATGATTTCGCCGTAGCCTTCAGGTGCGAGCACGTCGACGCAGAGCGCAAGCTCCGGCCGCTGCGGATCAGGCTCCATATAAAATGCCTTAACCTTCGCCGGGTACCGGTGCACCATCACCGGTTTGTCGAATTGGGCTGAGAGATAGGTTTCGTCCGGCGAACCGAAATCGCCACCCCATTCAAAGTTGGCCTCCAGCGCGCCTTTCGCATGGCCCTCCTGCAGATTCTTCACGGCATCGTCGTAACTCATGCGTGGGAACGGCGGAACGATATTTTCGAGTTTGGTAATATCACGCCCAATCGCCTGCAAATCAGAGCGGCGGCGCTCGAGGCAGCGCTTGACAATGAAACTGATCAGGCCTTCGGCCAGGTCCATCAGATCATCGAGTTCCGCATAGGCGATTTCAGGTTCGACCATCCAGAACTCGGTCAGATGACGGCGTGTTTTCGATTTCTCTGCTCGAAACGTCGGGCCGAACGAATACACTTTGCCCAACGCCATCGCCGTGGCTTCGATGTAAAGCTGTCCGGATTGCGTGAGATAAGCCTGCTCCTCAAAATAATCGACAGGAAACAGCGTGCTGGTTCCTTCGCAAGCTGCTGGAGTAAGAATTGGCGGATCGGTTAGCGTGAAGCCGCGTTCGTCAAAGAAATCGCGCACCGCTTTCACGATCTCGGCGCGCACCCGTAGAATCGACGCTTGCCGCTGCGAGCGCACCCACAAGTGCCGGTGTTCCATCAAGAATTCTGTTCCGTGTTCTTTGGGCGTGATTGGATATGGATCCGACTCGGGCACGCGTTGTACGATTTTCACGTCCGAAACGTCGAGTTCGTATCCGCCGGGCGCGCGCTTATCGGCGCGGACTTTGCCTTCCACCATCACGCTCGATTCCTGCGTAAGTGTCTTGATCGCCTCGAAGACCTCGGGCGTAACTGCATTTTTCGGCACGACACCTTGAATTACGCCTGAGCCGTCACGAAATTGCGGGAACAACAGCTTTCCGCTTTCGCGCAGATTATAAAGCCAGCCGCGAATTGTGACGGTCTGGCCCTCGTGCTTGCCAATTTCTGCAATTGTAGTAATGGGAGACATGAGATTGAGTAATTTCGTAATTGAGAAACGGGGTAATTGGCGTTGCTTCAGTCCTGGCCTTTCGAAACTATCCAATTACCAAATATCTCGATTACGCATGTTCTACGCCGTTTCAAGCTTCTCAAACGTTGGTCCGAGCTTCTCTAATGGATTGATCTTTTCGTCGTGTTCCAACTCCATAAGTACTGGCGGCCTTTGCGGCGCGGATCGCAGCAACTCCATCGCTTGCTTCCAATCGATCGTGCCATTTCCCGGCCATAAATGCGCATCGCGGTTTTTATCATTGTCGTGAACGTGGGTTGAGTACACCAGTGGCCGCACAATCTCGAAAGCTTCGCCCACCGAACCCATCATGTGCGCGTGGCCAAAGTCGAAACAGATGCCGACATCGTCAAAATGCGCCGCGTGAATCATCTCCGTCAATTTGTCGGGCGTGGAAAGATCGTTGGGAATGTTTTCCAGAAGAATTCGCACCCCGAGCGGCTTGGCGAACGCGCGAAGATGCTCGACAGAGGTCATTGCGGCCTCAAATTTTTTCTCGTCGAAACCTTCGTTTGGAGTGCCCAGGTGCTGAATCAAAAATCGGAACGGAATCTGCTCCGCGATTTCGAGCGCGCGCTTGATTTCATCCATAGCATCGACCCGGGCGGCGCGATCAGTGGAAGCAACGTTTACCGGCGGCGAACCGGTGCGGCCCCACTCGTAGTCGGAATAAAGCGGCGCATGCACGGAGTGCAGCGGAACTCCGCTGCCGCGAAACCACTCGGAAATTTCGCGAACGTGAGCCTTGCGATTGGCGTAATCGAGATGCTGCCGTGCCGCAAAGATCTCGATCGCCTGTACGCCATTGCGGGCCAATCCATCCAGGATCCCGGGATGCAACCGCTCCCTCACATATAAATATGTTGAAACTGCTCTTACCATACCCAGTCCTTACCAAAAAGCTGTTTTCACATTGAGAACCGGAACACTGAGGATCTCAATCTCTAGTATCCGGCTGCCTTGCCATTCTCCCGGTAATCGCTCGCTCCCAAGCGCTCCCCGCTTCTCTGGTCGATGGCGATACACTCTGCATCGCTCCAGTACGGAGAGGAGTTTTCGCCACCGTAAAGGCCGAAGCGAACGTCGTAACCCATCTTTCGCAGAGCCTCGACCGTATCGGGCGAGAACCATTGTTCCACATCCAACACATCAGGCAACCATTGATTATGAAAGCGGGGAGCGTCGACGGCCTCCTGGATGTTCATCCCATAGTCGATCACACCCATCAACACGTTGGCCACCGTGGTAATGATCTTCGAACTGCCCGGCGATCCCAGCACCAGAAAAGGCTTGCCATCCTTTACTATAATCGTGGGCGTCATCGACGAAAGAGGCCGCTTGCCGGGGCCGATGGCATTGGCTTCTCCTTGGATCAACCCGTCAGAGTTAGGCACTCCGGGCTTGGCCGAGAAATCATCCATTTCGTCGTTCAGCAAAAATCCCAAGTGATCCGCCGTTACACGCGATCCGAACCAGTCGTTGATTGTAGTTGTGACGGCGACCGCATTGCCGTCGGCATCCACTACAGAATAGTGCGTGGTATGCGGCGACTCCGGAATCGATTGCGGCTGGGGATGCGCCGCCGCATATTGTTCCAGTTGGCTGAAAATCGCCGGCCGTCTCAAGTCGCGACTAGGGGTTGCCCTGTCTTCCTCGATCGACTTTGCCCACGCCGCGCCATATTTTTTATCGATCAGTTGCGCGACTGGAATTTTGGAAAAATCGGGATCGCCCAGAAACTCGGCGCGATCGAAGAATGCCCGGCGGAAGGCCTCTGTCGTGAAATGGATGGATACGGCCGACCGGTCGCCGAGCTTGGCCAGATCGTAACCTTCCAAAATGTTGAGCGATTCGATCAGAACCGTGCCCCCCGAAGATGGCGGAGGAGCGCTGAGAACCTCATATCCACGGTAGGTACCCCGCACCGGTTCGCGCTCCTTCACTTCGTAATTCGCCAAATCCTCGGCAGTGATCAGGCCACCGCCCTTTTGCATCGCTGCTGCCAGTTCGCGCGCCAGCCTGCCGTGATAAAAATCATCGGGATCGGCTGCGATTCGTTCGAGCGTGCGCGCCAAATCAGGCTGACAAAAAGTCTCTCCGGCTCGATAGTAACTTCCGTCGCGCTGAAAAACTCGCCGTGACTCGGCGTAGTCGCTGAGATGCGCGTCGCGCATGTCTTTCGCTTCGCGCCACGTGAGCGCATAGCCCTCGCGTGCCAGCTTAATCGCCGGAGCCATCACCTGCTTTAGCGTGAGTTTGCCGAATTTCTGCTCCGCATAAACCATCCCTCTAACCGACCCGGGCACGCCAATCGCTTTATATCCGTACTCGCTGGCGCCTGCGATCACATTGCCTTGTGCATCGAGGTACATATCCCGCGTGGCCGCTGCCGGAGCTTTTTCACGGAAATCGATAAAATGGGTCCCACCGTCCGCCATGCGGATCAGCATGAATCCCCCGCCGCCGATGTTGCCCGCCGCCGGATGCACCACCGCCAGCGTAAATCCTGTTGCCACGGCAGCATCGATTGCGTTGCCGCCAGCCTGCATGATTTCCACCCCGGCACGCGAAGCCAATTCATGAGCGCTCACCACCATCGCGTGCTGCGCATGAACTGGTTCGATTGCCGCAAAGGCTGGCGCGATGAAACAGCTTGCAACGGCCGCCGTGAGCAGCGACAACCTTAATCTGTGCCGGCATCGCATGAAGAATCGGAGCGTCCAGAATGGGCAGACTCTTGAGGCTAGCCGAGAGAAGGAAGTCGAGTCAAATCCGCGCGGACATTAGTGCGCGGACCTTAGGACCGCGAGAATGACTTCCCAATCCCATACGCGGGGATGCGAAACAGGAGGATCAAACTTCTCCTAGCGCCGCTTCTTTGCGGTTGAACTTCGTTTATTACCGACTTTCTTCTTCGATTTCGGCGCCTTCGCCGCCACCATTTCGTGCGACTGCCGGATTAACTGCTGCAGTTCACTCCAGCTCACCGCATCCAGTCGATCCAGCATGACCCATTTGTAGCGGCCTACATATGGAGCCGGGCGAATGTCCTCGCGCTCTATCAGTTCATCGAATGTCTCCGGCGTGCATTTCAAGCACAGGCGCGGATTATCCAGGCCCAGCATGACGAAAATCTTGCCCGCAACCTTAAAGCAAAGATCATCCCCCCATTGCAAATTTTCCGTCGCTTCCGGAAATGAAAGGCAAAATTCGCGAATGGTATCGATCTTCATTTATGCCGTCCTTTCAATTTAGATCGCATGGAGCCCCGAAATTCATAAGGATAACGCCCATTCAAGTTTGGCCACGACCGTGAAGACTACTCTTTTTGTAGTTCTTTAATCACGGTTACCTTGCTGTATGCCACTCGAAAGCCGAGCCTCTCGCAGTTGCGTTGGGAAATCGTTCCGCCCTGGGTTACCACCACCGCGTACTCGCAACCCGCTTTAGCTGCTGCGGCCAGGCGTGCATGAAGTAATGCGGTTTGCAGACCGCGCCGGCGAAATTCTTTCGCCGTTCCCGCACCGCAAATTGCGAAGACACCGTGCTCGGGGATCATCAACCCCGCTCCACACGCAACCGTTTGATGATTGAGTTCGGCTGCAAACGTGAGCGCTCCTTCCATGCGGTAAAGAGGAGTCAACAGATCCCGGAATGCTTCTGGTGCGCCCTCTGGGAAGAAGGCCCGTTCCACAATGGCTCCCAACGCGCGCGCCTCGTCTACTTGTCCGCGTCGAATAGTGCAGCCCAGCGGAGGTGCCGGATGATTCTCGGTTGCATCCAAACGCCGATAGAGAACATTGTTCAACTCAGCGACGCTGTAACCCCGCTTCCTGCACATCTCAAAAACCTCAGGTTCATGCAGCGGACACAAGTCCAGCTGCGCTGGCGCTCCGTGTGAGGTGTAGAAGCGCTCCACGCGCTCGAGATCTTCCTCGGTAAACTGACGGTCCAGTCCCAATCCTGTTGCTCGTCCAATCGGCGAGCCTAATCCGGCGAAACTCATGTGGCCGCCGCAGATTTCCTGTTCATCCGCGCCAATCTGCGGCCGCATTTCCTGAAATATCCGTGCGTATAACACTTGCGGCATTTCTTCGCACGCCTCCAGGCGGCGGGCGAATGCCTTATCCACAAATTCCATGTCGGATGTCCTTTCTGGAGGAAGCTGCACACTGAAACGCGGCGAACCACCGGCTCGCTCCACAGCGCAATACTCGCAGGGATTGGCAGGCTTTAGCGAACGGCAGTCATAGGCAGGGAAGCAGGATAGCGCACCATGCCAGTGGCGCGCAATCTGGGTCCGAACGTGAAAGAGTTGGGAATTTTAGACAGGGCTGTACGGTTCCCTTTTTGCGCGAACTTCCCACATTGAAAAGACATGACCCAATAGATGGGTCTGCAGAGATGAAAAGCACATGTGATCCATAGATAAAGCCCGATAATCCACGAAGCACGTCAGAAAAAAAGCGGCGTGCTACCAAAAAAGCGAGCAGTGAGAGGGCAGGCAATGATGACGAGGCCCGAACGAAAGATGTGCGGTGCAGTTGCGCTGTTGCTGGCTGGAGTTCTTTGTGGGGCCTTGCCTGCGATGGCGGCCAGCGGCAAAAGGGACAACAAGGATCAGGCGAAGCCCGCTCCGGCGGTAGAGGATGCTTCGAAGTATGTCGGCTCGGATACGTGCAAAGGCTGTCATGAAGATATCTACAACGCCTGGGCGAAGACCCCGCATTGGAAAACAACCCTGATCAAAGACGGCGGGGACGCGAAGCAAGGCTGCGAGAGTTGTCATGGGCCAGGGGCAGATCATGTGGCCGGAGGCGGCGACAAGAGCAAAATCTATATCTTCAAGGAACACTCGCGCGCAGAAGATAGCGCCCGCTGCCTGACCTGCCATGGTGACAGCCATACGCAATCGCATTTTGCCGAGTCTCCGCACTCGAGCAACGAGGTGGGCTGCCTCGATTGCCACTCGCCGCACCACGCGCAGCAGAAGGAGCATCTGCTGGTGCAAAGCCAGACCAAGCTGTGCTACAGCTGCCACGCCAGCGAGCAGGCGGACTTCGCCAAGCCCTATCACCACCGCATTGAAGAGGGGCTGGTGCAGTGTACCGACTGCCACAATCCGCACGGCACGGGAGCGTTGCGGGAGACCAAGAATCTGGCCAGCGGCGACGCTGTCTGCTTCAAGTGCCACGCCGAGAAGCAGGGGCCATATGTATACGAGCACACCCCGGTCAAGACCGACGGCTGCAGCAGCTGCCATACCCCGCACGGCTCGACCAATCCGCGACTGCTGAAGGTGAGCCTGGTCAACATGCTCTGCCTGCAGTGCCATACCTACCCGGGAGCGAGCCCCGCCGGACCAGTTCATAACCAGTCCGCCAAGTACCAGGCCTGCACCATGTGTCACGGCCAGATTCATGGTTCCAATTTCAGCAGTGTGTTCTTCAAGTGAGGCTTTTCAAGTGAGGAATCCGATGGCATTGCCAACCAAACTCAATCTGCACTCCTGCCAAATTTTCGGTATGCAACCGGTCAATGGAAGGCTTAGTTCGAACTTGCAGCGAGTGCGAGTTCTCGCCCTCGCGATCCTGCTCGTTGTGGCATCGCCAGCATTGCTATGGGCGCAGTCGCCCTGCGCGCCCGAACCGAGCGCGCAAGAGCCCGAAGGCATCATGAGCGGCGACTATCTGGTGCACTCTTCGGCAGAGATCGGCTATCGCTCCTCGAACGAGAATGGCGTGGGCGAGATGTACGGCACGCTGGTGGACTTACGCACAGGGCCGCGATTTCTGAACGAAACTTTCTCCATGGAGTCGCTCAATCACAACGGCTTGTTGTTTGACGGCCTTAACCTGACGAGTTGCGGATGGGGAGGCGATCCCGATAACGTTTTGCAACTGCGCGCCGACAAGAACAAGTGGTACGACCTGCATGGAAGCTTTCGGCGCGACCAGTACGCCTCCGACTATGACCTGCTTTCGAATCCGCTCAATCCACCGACGTCTTCTCCTTACGTTCCAGTGCTGAATTCGCCCACCGCATGGGACACCACGCGGCGCATGACGGACATCGACCTCACCCTGCTTCCACAATCACGGCTTAGCTTTCGCCTGGGATTCGCGCACAACAATATGAACGGTCCCATGTATGACGGAATTCACGAGGGTACCGAGGCCCTCCTGCTCAATCCCACCAACACCACCATGAACTCTTACCGCATGGGCGCGGATTGGAGGCTGGCGCCGCGCTCCGTGCTTAGCTATGACGAGTCTGCTCGACTATTACAAGGGAGATACGGATACCCAATTGGCCTCGGCCACACCTGCGCTGCTTTCTAACGGCACTCCAGTCGAGTTGGGCCTGTCTGTCGATACACTTAATAAGGAACCTTGCGGGCTAGCCAGAGGAACCACGACGCTGATTTCCGGCGGCGTGCTGACCAACACCAATTGCAGCGCCTATTTTGGCTACACACGCGACCAACGCATACGCACCTCCACGCCGACGGAGCGCGTCAGCCTGCGCAGCAATTATTTTCAGCGCGTCGATCTGGTGGGATCGTTCGCCTACAGCGACGCCGAGATGACTACGCCCGAGTTTGAGGATTTCAGCGGGTTGATTACCCGCACCCTCACCCGCTCCTTCCTGGGAACCGGCACTTCAAGCGCCAGCCGCCTCTCCGACAACGCCGACGGCGAAGCTACTATTCACCTGATGCGCCATCTCCGCCTGATCAACAAGTTCACTTTCTGGGCGTATCGCATCCCGCAAGAGGCCAACCTGAGCGAAACGGACAATGACTGTGTTACGCCAAACTCGAAAACTGGCCTGCCGGCCTGTACGTTGCTGAGCGCATCGCCGGTCGTCGTGACCACGCCGACACTCACGCTTTCCTCGTTCAACCAGAGCGTAAAACGAGATCAGACCGATCTGGCCCTCGACCTTTCCAAAATAGTCGGGGCGCGGATCGGTTACCGCTATGGCGACCGCGTCTTCAATGACTTCGCGAGCTTTACCACCATCGGCGAAACCAGCATCACCATTCATGAAAATACGGCGCTGGCGGGAATCTGGGTGCGGCCGGCCCACAACGTACGTCTGAATTTGGACGTGGAGCACACCAACTACGACAATGTGCTTTTTAACATGGCACCGCGCAAGGAATCGCGCTATCGCTTTCAATCGAGCTACAGCCCGCGACAGTGGGCGGTGTTTGGCGGTTCAGTCAACGTGATTGAAGATGCCAACGCCTACTCGATTACTGACTATGTGGGACACAATCGGAATTATGGCGCGACCGCTTCCATCGCGCCCCGGCGTCAGTTGGGCGTAGAACTGGCCTATAACTATAACGACGTGATCCAGAATGCATTTGTGTGCTTCGCCGATACGCCCCCCACGGGCGCGGTGCTTCCTTTCGTGACAGGTGCTACGGCTTGCCCACAGCCGCTGGCGGGTGCAACTTCGCTGTCCAATCCCCTGACAAATTACGCGATGTATACGAACCATACGCAATTTGGCATGGCGATGGTGCGTTTCCGCTTCGACAAGCGAACCACCATCGATGCCGGCGGCAGCGTCACCAATGTGGATGGCAGCGTTCCGCAATTCAACATCCTACAGCCGCTCGGCACCGCCAATTACCAGTTCTATCAACCGGTGGTCTACCTAAGTGTGGACCTGGGGCACAAGATGGCGTGGAACAGCGGGTGGAATTATTACCAGTATAACGAAGGGTCGTTCATCGGTCCTACAGAGTCGCGCTATTTTCACGCGAACAATGTGACCGAGTCGGTCCGTTACGCGTTTTGACGCGATTTATGCACAGCGCGGAAGTTGGTCTGTTTACGGAACAAGGTCGATAAACAAGGTCGGACAAAACTGCGCCGCTAAACCTGCTCCCTCGCCTCGCCGAGCGATACGTCGACATCCATTTTCCCCTTGCCGCGGTAGATCGTGATCTTAACTGTATCCCCTGCACGATGATCGTTCATGATCTGCGCCAGTGTGTCTTCGTCCTCGATTTTCTCGCCGTCGATGGCGACAATCAAATCCCCGCCCAGCATAATGAGCGTGTTTCCCAAGTACGCGCGTTCGGTTCCGCCGCGAAGTCCGGCGCGATCGGCGGAGCCGCCGGGGATGACCTGCACGACCAGCAAGCCGTAATCGACTGGCAGGCCGATTTCGTCGGCGAGTTCGGGACTAATGGGAATCGTTCGCACTCCCAGTGCCGGACGCCGCACTCGCCCCAGCGTCATCAAGTCATTCAACACAGCTTTGGCTGTATTGATCGGAATCGCGAAACCTACGCCTGAATTCTGGCCGACGCTGGAAAGAATCATGGTATTGATACCGATAACTTCACCATGCCAATTCATCAGCGGACCGCCGGAATTGCCCGGATTGATGGCGGCATCCGTTTGGATCGCTTCGTCAATTGTCGCCCCATTCGGCTCACGAACCGGGCGGATCGAGCTGACGATTCCTCGCGTCATCGTCCCAGCCAGCCCAAAGGGATTGCCGATGGCATAAACTTTCTGCCCAACCTGCAAATTGCGCGAATCACCCAGCACCGAAGGAACCCAGGTCTGCCGCCTTGATCTGAATCACGGCAAGATCATGTGCAGGATCCGTACCGACCACGGTCGCTTTATACTTCTTTCGATTGTGCAGCGTGACTTCCACCTGGCGTGCGTCAGCGACGACGTGATAGTTGGTGAGAATGTGTCCATCCTTGTCGATAACGAAACCTGATCCCTGGCCCTCTTGCGGCACCAATCCATAGAAAAAGTCGAAGGCCATGGCACGGGACGTCACGTTTACTACGGAGGGAATATTTTTCCGGTAAACGAGAATGTTATTTTGCTCTTCCGGATCCAATGACTCATTGCCGGCTGCTTCAGTAATTTCTACCTTGGCGGGATGACTGAGCCAGTCAGCAGGATGGAGAAGAGCGGTTGGGTTCGACCGCCAGGTCGTGAAATAGAAGAATGCCCCGGCGATCACCAGCGCGAGGATTGCGGGTCTCAGAAGCTTCATTGCGTTAACCTTTTGAAGATGGGAATACGATGTGGAGTTGTCCTTGCGAAAAACGCAGCGTTCAATTCCAGCTCATTCCCATTTATCGCCCAATCAATTTTAGCAATGTTGGCCTGCGCGGGATACCGATGTGCCTAGTCACGGGCGAAACCCGGCCACGCTGTTGCGGCGAACGCGCTAGACTGTTTCGGAAAAGCAAATGCTCGCTCCTACTGCCCTGACAAATTCTGATTCTGGATGTGTTTCTCCCCTTCACGGAATTCGAGTTCTGGATTTCTCCCACGCTCTGGCAGGTCCGTATTGCTCATTGCTTCTCTCGGACTACGGCGCAGAGATCTATAAACTGGAAGCGCAGAGCGGCGATATGGGGCGCGGATGGGGCCCTCCCTTCGCGGGCGGAATCGCCAGCGTTTTTCTCGGTCTCAATCGCGGAAAACAAGGAATTTCCATCGATCTGAAGCGGCCTGAAGGGATCGACTTGTGTCTTCGCCTAATCGATAAAGTTGACGTTCTCCTAGAGAACTTTCGCCCCGGTTCCATGGAAAAGCTGGGGCTTGGATATGAAGCGGTTCATCGGCGCAATCCGCGCCTTATTTACTGTTCGATTTCCGGCTATGGCCAGCAAGGTCCATCACGCGATGAAGCTGCAATGGACCTTGTCGTTCAAGCGTCCAGTGGCCTTCTAAGCATTACGGGAACGGAACAGGGTGAGTCGGTGCGTTGCGGCTACGGCGTCACGGACGTGACCGCCGGATTATTTGCCGTCATCGGAATTTTGTTGGCTTTACGCGCCAGAGAAACCACCGGCTGTGGCCAATTTGTGGATGTTTCCATGCTCGACAGCATGATCTCGACGATGAGCTCCAACTACATGAGTTTTCTCGGATCCAATATTGTTCCGCAGCCCATGGGAACGGAGTTCCCCACCATCGTGCCCTACCGCGCGTACCGGGCTGCCGACCGTTCCATTGGCATTGCGGTCGGCAGCGAAAAACTCTGGTCTTCGTTTTGCCGCACGCTCGGTCGGACGGACCTTGAAAACCATCCTGATTACAAGACGAACGCCTTGCGGATTCTGAATCGTGAGGCCTTGGAGCCTTTGCTTTGCGAAGTGTTCTCGAAGAAGCCGGCGCAGGAATGGATCACAAAACTTCAAGCCGGCGGCATACCCTGTTCGCTGGTGCGAAACTTTCGCGAAGTGTCAGAGCACCCGCAGAGCCAGATTCGAGAGATGTTTCCCGTGATTGATCATCCCACCGCGGGCAAACATCGCGTCACCGGGACGCCGGTGAAGCTTTCTGAAACGCCCGGCAGACCGGGCGCCCCCGCTCCGTTGCTGGGTCAGCACACTCGCGAAGTTCTCAAGACGTTCTTCGCACTCGACGACAATGCGATCGAGGACCTTGTTTCGCGTCGTGTGGTGTTCGAATCGGTTGTCCCGACCGAATCGAAGTTCTAAGCTCGCTCGCATTCCCTCAGAAAGAAAATTTCAAAGAGAACTGAAATTGCCGCGGGTTGAGCGCGGTTCGCGGGGTGCCGAACACAGGATTCGGCGTATTGGGAATCGTCACCGGCAGAGAGCCGGCGAGAATCCAGGCAACGCCTACCGGCGAAGGATTGGCCGTAGTGACGGGAGCCTGCAGCGCGGTGGCCTGCTGCGAGGCGCAAGAAATCTGTCCCGCCTGAATGCCGCGCGTGATCGCATCGTTATAGTGCTTCGGCACCTGCGGAGTCGCCCCGCAAAAAACCGGCGAGCCGTAAACCGACTGGACCTCCTCGATGTTCTGCCGGTTCAACACGTCGAATGCATCCATCCCCAGATCCAGCCGCATCCCTTCGTGGAAGTTGAAAGACCGGCCCAGATGCAAATCCCACGTGTAAAGGGGATCGCCAATGTAGGTGTTGCGCGGGATCATCGTGGCGCAGTTCGTCACCGAAGTGCAATTGGGTGCAACCGGCGGGCCGCCTACGCGGTCCGTACTTAAGCCAGCGAGGTCTCCCAGAACGTTTTCGCCCGGAAACAACGTGAAAGGACTTCCCGACTGAAGCGTGATGATGCTGCTGAAAATGAAATTGCGGTCCCAGCCATGATCGGGCGCATTGGCGGTCAGATTCGCCACAAAGCGATGGCGAAGATCCTGATTCGAATTCGCTTTCTCCGCGTCGTAGTCGAACTGATTCGGCGGAAGATTGATGAACGTTGTGAAGTTCCCGTTGTCGATAGTGTGCGAATAGGTGTAGTTCGCTGTGAGGTTCAAAAACTTTCCGGCTTGCTCGCGCGCCGTTACCGTCAGGCCGTTGTAGTGCGCCCAGGCGACGTTGTTGTTGTAATCGAGCAGGCCCGCGCTGATCGTGGGCGCAGGTGCAGCTGCGCTCGGCACGCCGAATTCCAGACCGGATGGATTGGTTAGCGTTCCAAAAATCGGACCTAGGCCGAAGGGCCCAAGGCTCGGAGTTCCAGAACAAGGCGTCAGGCTGCCACTGGGATTGAGCCAACCTTGCGCGTAATAAGGATTGCCGGACTTACTCGTGCCCAGCGGACACGGCACATTAATATTATTGCCGCGCACCAGACCATTTGCATATACGAGAAGATAGGCGAGACTCAGCGTGAAGCCGCGTCCAAACTGGCGATCCACTTCAACACTGGCCTGGCTGGCGTAGGGCAAGCCGCCATTCTTCTCGATGCCTCCGGCGCCCACACCGCAAGCGCCACCAGGACCCGCAGGTGTCAGGGAGCAGGGCCCGGTTAGCGTTTCGGCGGGATATGGGGCGCCCGCAAAAACATTGAAAGCTTGTAAGGCCGCAAAACTTAGCACTCCGCCCGGCTGTCCCGCGCAAAGCGCGGCCGGCAATGGCGGGCACGGCAGCGCTGGCGTCCCCGGATATCCCGGTGCTCCGCCTAATTGCCAGCCTCCACCGGAAGCGCGGCTATTCAGCATCGGCACATTCACAGCCGAAAGCCCCGCTGCTGTGCAACTCGCGGGCGTCGCTCCATTGCCGCAGAAGTATCCCGGAATATCTTTTTGATTACCGGTGACAAAAAAGAACGTCATGTTGTTGCGATCGAAGAACAAGCCGTAGCCGGCGCGCACCACGGTTTTGCTGTCGGGCGCCCAGGCAACGCCTACGCGCGGTTGAAACGCTTTGTGGTACGGCTCAATGGCGTATCCGAGGCCTGTTTCAACATCCCACCGCAACCCGTAGTTGATTGTGAGATTAGGTTTGATGCGCCACTTATCCTGCGCAAACAAGCCCCAATAGCCGTGATCAAGATGGAAATTAAAGTTGCTGGCCAGGTCTGTAGGCGTCGCGCTTGGCCAGCCCCCACCGAATCCGGCACCGGTAGGCGGGGGCGGCACGTAGCCATTGTAAAAGCCAGTCCCGCAAGGCGTATTCACGTCGGGACAATTCGCGCGGGGAAGACTAATGCCTTGATAGAGGAATGAGACTCCGTCGGCTTGGGCCGGCAGCGGGCAATTACTCGTCGGAAGCGAGCCGTAGGTTCCCCCGGTTGTGATCGCATTGACGCTGTCGGCAAAAGAGTACAGGCAATCAAGATTGGGAAACAGAATGCGCTCGGGCTCAAACCCTGGATAGTTATTCTGATCCCACAGATAATTTCCATCGAATCCGAAAGTGGCGACGTGATTTCCTTTCACCCACGACATCGAGTCCGATCCCTCAAGCCGGCTTTCGTAGATGGCATCGTAACTCCCGAAGTTGTGACCAAACTCGAGATCGTTTACCACGCTGAGGTCGGGCTGGCCGGTGGCTCCCGGAAAGCTGTAATGACGCCGCGCAAATTGCACCAGCGCTGAATTGACGAGGCTCGGCTTGAGAACCGAATTGACCGTTGTGACTACGGATTGATCGCGAACGAAGAGATTGCGACCGCCGCTGGGCGTGCCGATGCCGCCGCCGTCTTCCGTAAGACCGATGAGTTCACCCAAGTCACGCGCGTCTTCAACGTTATATCGGACCGCGAGCCGGTTATTCGTCGTCAATTGTTCGTCAAATCGGGCAAAGCCGTAGTCGTTGTCTCCCGTGCGGAGTGTTGACTGCAGGCCGGCGAAACCCGACTGTCCACCCTCGGGTGCAAGTCCTAAATACGATTTTGCAAGATCAATGTTGGCGATGTTGTTGTATAAATCCGGGGCGTAGGTCGGCGAATACGCGTTTCTATGAGCTTCATAGTTCATGAAGAAGAACGCTTTATCTTTCTTGATGGGACCGCCGAGCGTTCCACCGAATTGATTTTGCCGCCATATATCGGGCAACGGGGAGGGCTGCAAGATGGAACGCGCGTTTAGCGCGGTATTTTCAAAATACTCATAGAGCGATCCATGAAAGTTGTTCGTGCCTGATTTGGTCACGACGTTGACGATGCCACCTACCGTGCGGCCGTAATCCGCTCCAAAACTGTTGTTCACCACGCGAAATTCCTGTACGGAATCCTGCGGCGGCGTGGCGCGCTGCACACCGCTGACTTCATTCACGAAATCGGCGCCGTCGACTGTGATTTCGTTGCTGAACGATCTCATGCCGCCGAAGGAGATCTGCGTCGTTTCGAATTCCGTGACCGTCGTTCCCAGACTGGTGCGGCTGGTCGAGACCCCGGGCGTCAGCAGAGCGAAGTCAGTGAACAGACGGCTGCTGGTGGGTAGCGCTTGAATTTGCTGCGTTTCGATCACCTGGCTGATTTCCGTCTTTGTAGGCTCAATGGTGGGCGCTTCCGTGGTCACCACAACGGTTTCGCCAAGCGAAGCCACTCGCAGCCCCACGTTGATTGTTGCCACTTGGCCGACCGTGAGCACGATTCCGGTTTGAGTGAAATTAGCAAAGCCAGCCGAGGCCACTTTCAGCTCGTACGTGCCGGGGGGCACGTTCGCAAACGCGTAGAAGCCGCGTTCGTTCGAGGTCGTCGTGTAGGTAGTGTCCGTCGCAGTGTTGCGCAGCCGGATGGATGCAGTGACTACGACGCGCCCGCTGGGGTCGGTGACGGTGCCGCTCAGCTGGGCGTTAGCGATACTTCCCTGTGCGAACATCACATGCGCGCTGCAGATGAAAATGGCAGCAAGCAGGAACTGCAGAGAGGAATGCCGTTTCATCCGCGCCTCCGATGGAACGCACATCAGCTACCCTAAAGTCGGGCAGCGACGGTGATTCGACGCGCCCGAGTGCAGCAAGCTGTTTACCACCATAAAATGATCGGTGTCAATAAAAATGTATACGTTCGTATGCTCAGGCGCTGAACCGCTTTAATAAACTCAATAACCTAGAGGAAACATCAATCAATAATGTATGCATTGGTGAGGAAAGAGTGCCCTGAGGAGTTCCCAGAAACCTTGGTTAGAGAGTTGTGAGGCAGAGTTCTTTTGGCGTCCGCAGAAGAGCGCAATCCACGCGCAATCACTAAGACGAAATTTGACGATTGCGTTACTGGGCTGGCGAACGGTTCTGATCTTCCGTAGTAATTTTCGATACCGCACGGGACATATTGATGCTTTCACGAATCGCGTAGGCGTGCTCGAACATGAGCGCCGCTACCCGCGCCCCTTCTTTGTTCTCAAGCGCCTGAACGATCGAGTGATGCTGGCGATGAGTGTAATGCAGCAGATCGTACATGCGCGGAAGGTCCACGCGGTCAAAGGCAATAGCGTGGGCCGAGGCAAATGGTATGCGATCATTATGCTGTAGTGCCTCCGCAATCACCTTGCTGCCGCAGCCTTGCACCAGGATGGAATGAAACTGCTGATTCATGTCTCCATATCGCGCTTCATCTGCAACAGTGAGATGCCCTTTGGAAAAAATGTGATCGCCTTCGCGCAGGCACTCGCGCAACGATTGAATCAGGCGTCGTGACGGTCCTTGCTCGGCGAGCATGCGTGCCGCCAACCCTTCCAACACTCCGCGCACATCGATCGCATCCATGATTTCCTGCGGCGTGAATGCGCGCACCACGAAGCCTCGGGTGTCGAGTTGCGTCAGCATGCCTTCGCGCGCGAGAATCGGAAGCGACTCGCGCACGGGCGTGCGCGAGACTCCGAGTTTGCTGGCCAGTTCGACTTCCCGCACACGCTGACCGGGAGAAAGTTCCCCCTGCAGGATCATCTCGCGAATTCGTACGATCACTCGGGAATTCTTGCCTGCCATGGTTTGTCGTAACTGGGAACAGTCTCAATCCGGCTCCCAGGCGAATTTTCTACCGGATCACATGCAACAAATGACAATTGATAGAAGGTAAAGGGACCAAACCGCCTCACGCAAATAGCAGCCCCGGACGCATCGGGTTACCAAAATGTCACCCAGTTTCGACCCTCGCGAGCTGGCCTTCTAGCACCGAGCCCGAATATCTTCATCTTGTATACAATGTACGTCGATGAATATGCCTTTGCAGGACAAATCCTCAAGAGTGTATACAATTTCAACCCAAGCCGAGGCCAAATTCTAGGCTTACAGGAGAAACGGTGGGCTACAAGAGTCTCGAAGAGCTGCTGCAATCGGTGGGAAATCCGGTGAAACTTCTGCGCAGTGCGCAGACAGGTCCTTATGTTTACCCGGTGGTTCCTCCCGAGTATTCGAACTGGAGAGACGAGCAGCGCGCCTGGCAGCAGACATGCGTTCTCTATAATCAGTCCTATCATATGACCGATATGTACATCCAGGGCCCCGATGCCCTGCGATTGTTGTCCGATCTTGGCGTGAACAGTTTCAATGGTTTCGAACCTAACAGGGCCAAGCAGTTCGTACCCTGCAATTACGATGGCTTTGTCATTGGCGATGTCATCCTGTTCTACCTGGAGAAAGATTTTTTTAACATCGTCGGTCGGCCTTCGGTTCACAACTGGGTTCAATATCACGGCGAAACCGGCGGATACGATGTGAAATTCGAAAGAGATGAACGATCCGTTGCCCGCCCCGGGCCCATCGTTCGCAAGGCCTATCGATTTCAGGTGCAGGGCCCGACCGCGATGAAAGTGATCGAGAAGGCGACCGGAAAGTCGGCGCCGGAACTGAAATTTTTTCACATGACCACGATTTCGATCAGCGGGCGCATAGTTCGCGCCTTGCGACATGGAATGGCAGGGCAGGCAGGCCTCGAGCTATTTGGTCCCTGGGAAGATGGCGAGGCGGTGAAAGCCGCTTTGGTTGAGGCTGGTAAAGAGTTCGGCCTAAGGCAGGTTGGCGCCAGAGCCTATTCCTCCAACACTCTCGAATCCGGATGGATTCCGTCTCCCATGCCTGCAATTTACTCGGGAGAAAAACTGAAACCTTATCGTCAGTGGCTATCGTCGAACAGTTACGAGGCAATCGCCTCTCTGGGGGGAAGTTTCTATTCCGAAAATATTGAAGATTATTACCTGACTCCCTACGATCTCGGTTATGGACCGATCGTGAAGTTTGATCACGATTTCATAGGAAGAGGGGCACTGGAAAAAATCTCCAAACAGCCTCACCGGAAAAAAGTGACTCTCGCGCTCGACAGCGTCGATGTGACCCATGCCATCAGCACGATGTTTGAGCCTAAAGGTAGGGCAAAGTATTTCGATTTTCCCTCTGCGGTTTACGCGACGCTGCCTTACGACAAAGTTCTACGCAACGGAAAATTCATTGGAATCTCCACCTGGTGCGGTTATAGCGCGAACGAAGGCAAGATGCTCACGCTGGCGATGCTTGATGAAGAGCACAGCGAGCCGGGAACGGAAGTGATATTCGTGTGGGGCGAGGAAGAGGGGGGATCGGCAAAGCCGACCGTCGAACGGCACGTGCAAACGGAAATTCACGCGATTGTCAGTCCGGTTCCTTACGCTCAAGTCGCGCGCACTTCTTACGCGGAAGGCTGGCGCACCGCGCAGACGCAAAACCATTGAGAAAAGGTTTCGCCCCACGCAGTGCGGCCTCGCATTCCACACTTCATTGGTAGGAAACTGTGAGGTTGTCCAGGTAAATCGTATAAGGATCCTGCTTAGCGTCGCCATCCATCTGGTAATTGATGGTGAATCCGTACCAGCCCGGCGATGAGCCCGGCGGAAACGTCCAGTTCAGAGTGCTGGTCTGTCCGTTCAGCGTGATCGACTGGTAAACCAGATTGTTGTTTGAATCACGCTGCACCTGCAACGTCACGTGGTTCCAGGAATTTTGGTTCGGATAACAGGGAACGCCCGTCGCCACCCACTTCTTATTCTGGTTGTCCCAAACATCCCACTCGTTGCCGGCAGCGATTCGGCACTCGTGCCCAAAGATAAATCCCAGATTCTTGAAGAACTGATTGATATCGAACTCCAGCGCCTGGGCGGCGCCGAGGTCGCTGCCGTAGAAATAGACATCGTAGGTAAAGCTGTGCAGAGAAGGCACGAGTGTCTGATTCGAATCAGGCATTCCCTGTGACGAGCCAGATCCGATTAAATGATTGTTGAACAGTGCATCGGAGAACGGCACGGTGCCACCCACGCTAAATCCTGCTGCATCTCCGCTCATGGAAGGCGAACCGATACCCTGACCCATCCAGAAAGTGATTCCTTCGCATGGAGAGGGAGAGCAATCGACATAAGTTGGGTATTGCTGTCCGAACGAAGCCCAGCCGCCGCTTTTTTGCACGCTGGAGAAGGACTGTCCAGAGCTTGTCTGTTTTGTGTTCGCTGGTGGATTGGAAACCGTTATCTTGAAGGATTGTTGCTGCGACGTCCCCACGGCGTCAGAAACAAGAACAGCGAAGTTCGAGGTTCCGCTGGTTGCAGGCGTTCCGGAAATCGTGCCTGAACTGCTGTTGAGCGACAGGCCTTGGGGAAGCGAACCCGTTGCGAAAGTGAATGTGTAGGGAGCCGAGCCGCCTGTCACGGCGATCGTTCCACTGTAAGTTGTGCCGACTGTTCCGGCAGGAAGGGAGGTTGAAATGCTCATATTGGAACTGCTCGAGGATCCCGAACCACTACCCGATCCTGCACCACCTCCCGATCCGGACCCAGAACCGGACCCGCTGCTGGTGCCAGTGATTGTAGGAGGGGTTGAATTTGAAGACATAGAATTTCCCGAGCAGCCGGTGGAAGAAACCACCCAACAGAGCACGGCCAATACAGTCACAAATTGCAAAAAGGCCCGATTCGCGCAAACTTTGCACGTCGGTTTTGGGGAGAAGTAAAACATAGTTCTGCCTTTCAAGCGGGATAACCGGATTTCCCACAAGGAGAAATCACCGCACCGCTAAAAATTGAATTTCGGGACGAGCCCTTCAGACAACAAACGGCCAGAATCGTACCGGATCTCCGGCACCTGGGACTTCCAAGACGGGATGACGCGACGCCTGCGGAGGCACATCGGAGCAAAGGCGGTCGATGGCTACAGGGAGAAAGTGGCGAGAACTACTGTACCAACAGTATAGCCAAAAATTGTTGAGCTGCAAACGCCATTCTATGCCAGGCCTTGAATCGCTACTGCGTACTTCTGTGCGGTGATTCTATGGATGTGTTTATTCACAGTTCGTGGAAACACGAAGAAATCCTCCCGGGAACGCCATGTTAATGAAAGCACGGTAGTTGTTGGAGTACGAAGCATGGTTACCTAAAGGATACCGAACTCGGCAGATGCTTGATGCCACGAAAAAGTTGCATTTTTGGTTCGATCCGAAGTAATATGATTTACGGAACTTGACAATCAGTTTTTCCCATGGTTCCAGACCAAGTACCGCTACGTAACTTCCAGATTCAGCTTGTAAACAAAAACTAACGAGGTGGTTGGCTCGCCTCCGTCCCGGTTCGGAGAGTTCGCTATGTCGTGGTACGCATACTGCCTTACCGAGCACCAGACCCTCCCAAATGGCACCCGTTCCCGACGCCCCTTTGTAATCGAAAATGTCCAAGGCGTGAATGGAGCCCCAGTCCTCAGCTATCCCAGCGGCGAGTTCGCTGTGATCGTGAGCGAGTACGACCAGAACGTCTCCAAGCTTGACCAGAAGGCAGTCATCGACCACGCCCGCGTGGTCAGCGGCTGCTTCCGCAACTCCACCGTCCTGCCGTTCCGTTTCGGAACCATCTTCGAGAGCGACGACGCCCTTCGCCAAGCCGTCCGAGTGAACCGGCGCGCCTTCGGCCAGAGTGTCGAGAAGCTCCGCGGCAAGTCCGAAATGCACATTAAACTTACCGTCAGCGACGGTTCGCTGAAGGAAGCCATGATCGATATCGTTCTGCCCGATACCGTTGGCGGCGATTATCTCTCCAAGTTGCGCGTCAAAGCCTCCCGCGAGCGGGAGCGCCAGACCAAGGCCC
This sequence comes from uncultured Acidobacteriaceae bacterium, assembly GCA_963734675.1. Classification (GTDB taxonomy): domain Bacteria; phylum Acidobacteriota; class Terriglobia; order Terriglobales; family Acidobacteriaceae; genus Sulfotelmatobacter. The sequence goes on along the minus strand of CAVTHZ010000012.1, from coordinate 180,257 downwards.
GTGCCCTCTCGGTTCAGGTTCACAAGCTATTCAATCCGCTGGAAGAAGAAGTAAGCTGCAAGAAGGTTGCCCCGCAGGGCATGTTGATCGACATTGCCCATCTCATCGACTCTAAGTCAGTGGAGAAATATCAGAACCGCTACAACACTGCAGCCAAGCAATTGAAGAATTGCCAGGTCGCCATTAGTGGACCTTGGCCGCCGTACCATTTTTTGCCCGATAAACTGCGCACGGTCAGCTAGTTTCTGATGCGGGCGACCGCCTGTTTCGGCGGGTCGCCCCTGTTCCTCCTTTGGTGCAGTCAATGTGCATGCCGCTGCACCTCCCATAGTGTGCGTATTGAAATCCCGCTGTTCCTTCGTTCAATTCCGCCTCATCTAGCGTCAGTTTTTTCATCGAGTTACGCGGACTCCTCCCAGGAAGTTCTGGTTCTAACTCTTTGGCTCGGCAAGTGCTTCACTCATCCGTAACTAAGAGGCCGCAACCCGAATGCAAATGACCCTCACTCTCTTTTCTTCTGGACGTTTCCTGAAGCTCCGTTCCTTTTGGGACGGTCGCTTCCGCTATCGCCTTTCCTGACCGACCTACCTTTTTGCCTCTTTGGAAACGTGGCCCCAGCAATGGGGCCACATTTTTTGGTATCAGGCGGGACGGTTAGAAGATATGCCAGACGAAGTGCGCCAGCAGGGCGAAGAGCGAAAGCATGAAAACGCCGCCCACCCAGATCAGAAAGTTCAGAGTCATCCAGGGATTGTTGATCTGTTTCTTATCCATGGTCATGAAGCTAGCATGTGCCGCAGTAGAGGCCATCGGGTGAACGCGGTAGAAATCGCGAGGCCGTGATCATCCTTGCCAGGCGATTATCGGATACACTGGCCTGCATCTATGATCTTCCACCGTTGGTCATGCCGGTGTTTATTCCCTCTCTTTTTGATTCCATCGATCACCGCCGCTCAAAACCCGCAGCAAAAGAGCCAGCCCACGCCCGCCTGGACTTCGCCACTCCAGACTACCGCTGCGGAACAACAGAATTTTCCTCCGTTGTTACTGCAACAGCTTTCCGCCATCAAAGCCGTCGCCTTGAATGACGATTTTGCTTATCGGGAACTCGCACACCTCACGGAGAACATTGGTCAGCGCCAGACCGGCTCGCCTCAGGCGGATGCCGCCGCGCACTACGTTGGCGACGAACTTCGCAAGCTTGGGCTTGATGTGCGCCTTCAACCCGTTACAGTTGCGCACTGGGTTCGCGGAGAAGAGAGTGCGGCCCTGGTCGAATATCCGGAAATGGTTCCTGGAACCACGCAGAAAATCGTGCTAACCGCGCTCGGCGGCAGTGCATCCAGTCCCGCCGATGGCCTTACGGCCGAAGTGCTTACGGTCAACAATTTTGACGAACTGTCCGCACTGGGACGCGACAAAGTAGCTGGCAAGATCGTCTTTTTCAATGAAATCTTTGACAAACAAAAAGCAGCGGGCGGCTTTGGTTTCTCCGCCTATGATGAGGCAGTTCGTTATCGCGCGGCCGGACCGAAAGCCGCCGCTGCGCTCGGCGCCATTGCCTGTCTGGTCCGCTCCGTCGGCAATGCCGACTACCGCCTGCCGCACACCGGATTTAGTGTCCCTGCCGGCATACCCGCTGGAGCGGTTACGGCGGAAGACGCCGACCTCATCGCCTATCTCACCAACGAGGGCAAGGTTCGCATGCACCTAACCCTGGTGTCGCAAAAACTTCCAGACGAAACCAGTTACAACGTCATAGCGGACCTGAAAGGCTCTCAGCATCCGAACGAGATTGTGGTCGTCTCCGGCCACCTCGATTCCTGGGACCTTGGCACAGGCGCCATCGATGATGGTGCAGGGGTGGTGGCGACCCTGAAGCAGCCGAAATTCTGCAGCGCCTGCATGGCGTCTACACGCACCCTGGCGTGATGGCGCGGATCGGATGAAGAAACAGGGGGTGCTGGCAGCAAAGCGTACACATCCGAGTACGCTACTGATTTCGCTCATCATGTTGCCTGCATCGAGAGCGACTCTGGCGCGGCGCATCCCCTTGGGTTCGACGTGAAAGCTACTCCCGCAGCCGTCGACGCGCTTCGCCCAGTACAGACCGTTCTCCAGAGCATCGGTTCGACCGTTTTTCGTGCAAGCCCTTATCCACCCGGAGCAGATATCGAAGCCATGTCGGACGCCGGAGTTCCCGCGTTCGGTCTGATGCAGGACGGCAGGACCTATTTCAATTACCACCACACCGCCGCCGACACGCTGGATAAGGTTGTACCTGCGGAACTGCGAGAAAACGCCGCCGCGATGGCCGTCATGGCGTATACGCTCACGAACATGACTAATCCGTTGCCGCGATAAACGCGTGTTGTGCCCGCAGAAGCCTAATACAAAGGCGCTATAGGCAACGAATCCGCAAGCGTGTACTTTCCAAGGACATTCTTCCGGAGAGAAAAACCCGATCATGACATGGATTCGAACCATCTCGCAGTCGGAGGCTGACGAAAAGCTGTTGCAGGCCATCGAAGCCGAAAGCTCGCTTTATCCTAAAGAATATGCAGACCCGGTGCATCCCGATCCGGCGGGAGCATCTTCTATCGTGGGCTCACACACGCTGATTCCTCTGGCGCTCTTATCATGCTTTCGCGACCTTTGGCGCGCTGATGTCGCCCGACCTTGCCGCTGAGCCGGCGACAACACGAAATGATCGCGACCATGGTCTCGGTGACCAACCGGTGCGTGTATTGAATCGAGTCGCACGCAGAGTTTCTGCGTAGGGTCACGCTGGATAAAGAATTGGTCGAGGCGTTGGAGAAGGATTACAACACGGCGCCGATCACGCCGCAAGAACGGGTGATGGTGGACTACGTGGTTAAGCTCACCAAGGACGCGACCAAGGTGTGGAAAAGATGATATCGAAGGCCTGCGGGCAGCCGGATTCGATGATCAGGGAATTCTGCAGATCACTCTGATTGCATCGTGGTTCAACTACATTAATCGCGTCGCGGATGCCTTGGGGGTCGGCCGCGAATAGAACCCCATTCTTAAACTACGCTCAACTCTGGACCAAAGCCGTTTTCCGGCACCCGTTTGGTTGACTTGCCCTTTCCTGCAAATTAACATTCGCCCAAAGTGACTGGCGAAACCATCTCGCACTACCGCATCCTGGAAAGACTTGGCGGCGGCGGGATGGGTGTGGTCTACAAAGCAGAAGACCTGAGCTGCATCGCTTTGTTGCCTTGAAATTTCTTCCCACCCGGTTGCCCGACTCGCAGGCTCTGGCGCGGTTTCGCCGGGAAGCGCAAGCCGCCTCCGCTCTCAACCATCCGAACATTTGTACGATCTACGAAATTGACGAACAGCATGGCGAACTATTTATCGCCATGGAGTTTCTTGAGGGATTGACCCTCAAGCATCGGATTGGCGGACGACCGCTGGACTCCGAATTGACCCTCTTGCTGGCAATCGAAATTGCCGATGCCCTCGACGCCGCGCACGCGGCAGGCATCGTGCATCGCGACATCAAGCCTGCGAACATTTTCCTCACCAAGCGCGGGCATGCCAAGGTTCTTGATTTCGGGCTGGCGAAAGTTACCCTCTCCGCTGACTCTTCGAACGCAATCGTTACGGCGGCTACGGTGACCAGCGAAGTAGACCCACATCAGCTCACCGACGCCGGAAGCGCTCGGAACTTTGGCCTACATGTCTCCGGAGCAGGCGCAGGCAAAAGAGGTTGATGCTCGCAGCGACTTGTTTTCCTTTGGCGCGGTGCTCTATGAGATGGCGACGGGACAGTTGCCGTTTCACGGAGAAAGCGCGGCTAATATTTTCGACGCTATCCTCAACCGCACCCCAGTTGCGCCGGTTCGCCTGAACCCGGATGTGCCGAGCGAGATGGAACGGATTATCGGCAAGGCGCTGGAAAAGAACCGCGATCTGCGCTACCAGAGCGCGGTGGAAATTCGCGCCGACCTTCAACGCCTGAAGCGCAATTCTGAGAGCGGCATCGCATCGACAATCACAACGGGCGTTGCTCCATCCAGAGGGATTGCCTGGAAGATTGCATTTGGGTGCTTGGTAATGGCCTTGTTTGCGGCGGGGGTTCTTTACTACCGGGCAAACGAACAAAAGAAGCGTTTGACAGTTAGAGATACGATTGTTCTCGCGGATTTCGCCAACAGCACCGGCGACCCCATTTTCGATGACGCGCTGAAAACCGCGCTCAGCGTTTCGCTACGGCAGTCGCCTTTCTTGAACGTGCTCCCCGAAGGCAAAGTTGCCAAAACTATGCGGCAGATGACACTTCCTCCGGGCGCAAAAATCACTCCCGACGTTGCCCGCGAAGTATGCGAGCGGACGGCGAGCAAAGCCTACCTCACAGGAACTATCGCCGGCCTGGGCAGCGAATATGTGGTCGGACTGAAAGCGGTGAATTGCCAGAACGGAAACACAATCGCTGAAGAGCAAGTCACGGCATCGTCGAAGGAAAAGGTGTTGGACAAACTGGGCGAAGCGGCTGCGAGCATTCGCGGGGAACTGGGAGAATCACTTGCCAGCGTGCAGAAATTCGATGTTCCGCTCGAGCAGGCGACAACTGCGTCGCTCGACGCGTTGAACGCCTACGGCCTGGCGCTCTCGACGTGGGATAAGAAAGGCGACCAGGAATCGCTGCCATTTTTTCAGAAGGCAGTTGAACTCGACCCGAACTTCGCGCAGGCCTATGGAGGCCTGGCTACGATTTACCACAACCTGGGTGAGTCGGATCTGGCTCGCGAGAATGCCACGAAATCCTACCGACTGCGCGATCGTGTAACCGAAGCGGAGCGGGAATCCGTTGATGCGCGGTACAACTTGTACGTAACGGGAGACTTGGAGAAATCGGAAGAAGTCTACACACTAGCGGTCAAAAATTATCCGACATCCGCCGGTGCATATAACCATCTAGGCAATAACGACGTTTCGTTAGGACGGTACGAGCAGGCGGCGGAAGACTTCCGCCAGGCGCTGAGGATTGATCCAACACGCGCTTCGACTTACGGAAACTATGCCACAGTCCTTCTTGCCCTGAATCGACCGGATGAGGCTGCAACCGTGCTGGCAGATGCGAACAGGCGCGGTTTACAGACCGACGTAGTTTTGCAAGCCAGTTATTGGCTGGCGTTTCTGCGCAATGACGCGAACGGAATGGATCGTTTGGCGAAACTCTCGCCCGATATAGCCGGAGCGCAGGTGTCGCTGCTTTCGCAGCAATCCAACACCGAGGCCTATCACGGCCATTTGAAAAAAGCGCTCGAACTTTCTGGCGCCGCCAGCAATCTCATGGAGAAGGAGGGAAACAAAGAAGAAGCGGTGGAGAATGAACTCGTGCACGCCATACTTCTGGAAGCTGAATTCGGCGACCTGACCCGCGCGCGAGACTCGATCTCTCAAATTCGAAACCGTGCACATGGGGTCGATTCAATCACACTGGTCGCCTTGATTTGGGCGGAGACGGGAAGCGTAGACCGGGCGCAGGCGCTGTGCCGCGATGTGGACAAAGAATGGCCACTCGCAACTTATCAGCAGAAATATTGGCTTCCAGTAATCCGGGCAGAAATAGACTTGCAACAGGGGCGAGCATCGAAAGCGGCGGAAGATCTTGGTGTGGCGACGCAAATCGAGATCGCGAATACTTCGGGACCGGAAACGATACTCTATCCGGCTTATCTGCGTGGCCAGACTTATCTCGCGATGGGCGACGGCGCGAAGGCGGCAATGGAGTTTGAAAAACTTGTCGCCCACACCGGTTTGATGCTGAACTCGCCGCTCGCTGCGCTATCACGCTTATGGCTCGCTCGCAGCTATAACCGCGCTGGCGACGGAAAAAAAAGCAATCAAGCTTACCGAACCTTTTTGCAGTCATGGAAAGACGCTGACGCCGACATCCCCGTGCTGAAGCAAGCTAGAGCCGAGTACGCCGCGCTACACTAAACGAAAGTTTTTCTCGCCGCCATATTATGGCCGAATCCCTCTCTCAGTTCTTTCTGGAAAATTTCGAGTCGCATCGAGGTGAGCGAGCCTACGGGCAGCGCCGAGGCTACCGCATGGAGTGGTTTACCTACAGCCAAGTGCTGGAAATGGCCGCGTGGCTCGCAAAGGAGTTGCGGCGGCGTGGCATTGGCAAGGGTGAACGAATCATGCTCTGGGGCGAAAATTCCGCAGAATGGGTTGCAGCATTTTTTGGATGCACGCTGCGGGGCGCGGTCGTGGTTCCGATGGATGATGCTGCCTCCGCCGACTTTGCCCTGCGCGTCGCGCGGCAAGTGGAAGCGCGGCTTTGGCTTCTCTCGCGGAAACATCTATCAATTATGGTGGCTGATATCCCACGCCTGATTCTCGAAGACTTCCCGAAGGCTTCACATTCGGGGGCGATCGATCTTTTGGAAGTTCCTATTGTCCGCGACGATATTCTGCAGATCGTTTTTACCTCCGGTACCACCGCGGAACCGAAGGGAGTCGTGATTACGCACGGCAACGTGCTTGCCAACATCGCTCCCTTCGAAAAAGGGATGCGGCCCTACCTGAAATACGAACGCTGGGTACACCCAGTACGATTTTTGAATTTGCTTCCGTTAAGCCACGTCTTCGGGCAGTTCCTGGGAATGTTCTTGCCGCCACTGCTCGGCGGAACTGTAATTTTCCAGGAAGAACTGAAACCATCAGAAATCGCAAATACCATTCATAATGAGCGCGTGTCCGTGCTGGTAAGCGTGCCGCGAGTCTTGCAATCCCTGAAGCAGAAAATCGAACGGGACATGGAGGACACTGGAAAGCTCGATGCCTTTCGAAAACGCTTCCGCTCATCCGAAGGCAAACATTTCCTGCATCGTTGGTGGATTTTTCGCGACATCCACCGCCAGTTCGGCTGGAAATTCTGGGCTTTCATCTCCGGAGGCGCTGCGCTCGATTCCGAAACCGAAGAATTCTGGGGACGCCTTGGCTATGCCGCTATTCAAGGCTACGGCCTAACGGAGACGACTTCGCTGATCAGCGTGAATCACCCCTTCAAGCTAGGCAAGCGATCGATCGGCAAAGTGTTGCCCGGACGCGAAGTGAAGCTGGCCGAGGATGGAGAGATTCTGATTCGCGGCGCTGGCGTGGCGGCGGGATATTGGGGCGGAACGCAAAAACTTACCAACGACCAAGGATGGTATCGCACCGGAGATGTTGGGGCGCTTGACGAAGCGGGAAATCTTTATTTCAAGGGCCGAAAAAAGGAAGTGATCGTTGCCCCGGCGGGATTGAACATTTATCCCGAGGATTTAGAGACGTCTCTACGAGCGCAGCCTGAAGTGAAGGACTGCATGGTTGTGGGAATTGAACGCGGCGGAAATGCTGAACCGTGTGCAGTAGTGATTTTTCGCAGCAACGCCGATGGGCAAAAAGTTGTGGACCGTGCGAACGGTTCGCTGGCTGACTTTCAGCGCATAAGACTTTGGTTGAAATGGCCGGAGGAAGACTTTCCCCGTACCAGTACACAAAAACCTCGCAGGCGCATGATTGCAGATTTTGCCGCGAAGGAGATTCTCGGCCATCCAAATCCATCGACCCAAAGCCCCATACTCGATCTCGTCAGCCGCATCACCGGCAAGACAATCACCGATGTGACTGCCGGTACGAATCTCGATTCTGAACTGGGGCTAAGCTCCCTCGATCGTGTCGAACTTATCGGCGAGCTCGAAGATCGCTATCAACTAGATTTAAGCGAGACACGCTTCAGCGCGGCGCGCACAATCGGTGACATTGAGAAAGTATTGCGCGGCGAAGCGCCGCAAAAAGCCGCTTATCACTATCCGCAATGGGTCTTGCGCTGGCCCGTAAGCTGGATTCGATATCTGGTTCATTACCTGCTTTTGCGGCCTGCAATGTTATTGTGGGGGTGGCCGCGAATCGAAGGGCGTGAGAACTTGCGTGGGTTGAAAGGCCCTCTCCTCGTCGTCTGCAATCACATCGACGAGGTGGACGTGGGCTTCGTGCAGACTGCGCTGCCGCCGCGGTTCCGCTTTCGTCTGGCCACTGCGACCGGCGGAGAAGCTCTCGAAAAATTGCGCACGCCTCCGCCGGATCGAAATTGGATCGGCAAAATCTACGATCGCATCCAGTGGACTCTCGGCGTTTCCCTGTTGAATCTTTTTCCGTTACCGCGCGAGGCTGGTTTCCGTCAGAGCTTTGCCTACGCTGGCCGCGCCGTCGATCGTGGATACAGCATTCTGATCTTCCCTGAAGGCCGTCACACAACCACGGGCCAAATGAATCCGTTTCGCGCCGGGATCGGCTTGCTTGTAAACAATTTGAATATTCCCGTCTTGCCCATGCGGATCCACGGGCTTTTTGAGCTCAAACAAGCCCGCAAGAGATTTGCGCCGCCAGGAAAAATTCGCGTGCACATCGGGCGCCCAATCGAATTTCCACAGCATGCCGAGCCTGAACAAATTGCCCGCGCACTGCGGCAGGCGGTAGAGGCGCTATAACTGACATCTCGCATGGCATCTATCCGACCTGACAACGTCACATGCGTCTCCTTACTCCTCATCCATGCCCGATTCCTCTACATGCACATCGGAGTCGATTTTTATTTCGGGCAGATTTCCCTGTTTGAGTACATGGTTGACTTCCGCCAGATCCACGGTTTTCAGGGACTCCCACCGCTTTAGAGCATCCGAAACTTCGCGCGCCGTCGCAGCGCTGGCATCCGACTGCGCAACAGTTGGCTCCGCATCCGCCTGCCAGACCTGTCCGTACAGAGTTGCAGCCTGACTGTTCACGCGGCTCATAGTGACCTCACCGGTGGATGGTGCTCCAAAACCCACTGGGGTTCCCAGCAGCGCATTGAGTTTCTTCTGGAAAGCCTGAACCGATTCAAGAATCTGACCACTCGTTTGTTCAGTGAGTTTCTTCAACGGTGCTTGTATCGACCCTGCCTGCTCGAGTGCCTTCAAAGTTTGATCGACCAGCCCTGCGAGACGCGACTCCATTTCGAATTTCCTCCGCAACGCCTCAGGGGAAGCTTTTACACGCGGACCCATCTTCACAGTCAATGGCGCGCTCAACACTTTTCCGTCCACAGTAAGCCGCACTGTGTAGGCACCCGGCAGAGCTGTCGGTCCCAGCGGATACCGCGGCGTATCCCCAGGAATAGCGGCAATCGGATAGTCGTGATGCGTCGCGTCTGGCGCGGCGTAGTGCAAGCCCCACACCCAACGGTGCATTCCGGCCTCAGTGGAAAGCGTTCGGAATGGTCGCAGCCAATAGAGTGGTATGAGTTGCTTCTTCAATTCTTCTTCGGTTGCAGGAGGCTTGTCGCTGCTGGAGAACTTGCGCGCGACGTGGCCCTGAGGATCCAAAATTTCGAGCGTTACAGAACTCGAGGCAGCCTGAAGGAGAAAGTAGTCAATCACAGCGCCGTTCGGCGGATTGGCGGCAAATGGCTCGTCCGGCGGAATCGGCGTGTCGGTGTTGGTGTCCCTCTGAATGCGGTAAGCCGTGGCGGGAGTGAAGAGATAAACATCGCCCTCGCGCACGCGGGTTAATTCTCGCAGCGGCGTGATGTCGTCGAGAATCCAAAATCCGCGTCCATGGGTGCCAACAATCAGATCGTCTTTCTCCACCCACAGATCGCGCATCGAAGTGTGTGGCAGATTCAATTGCAGCGATTGCCAGTTCTCGCCGTCATCGAACGACACCCAGACCGCATTTTCGGTTCCCGCATAGAGCAAACCTTTTCGGACAGGATCTTCGCGTACCGTATCGACGGGACCAATCTCCGCAAGTCCAGTGGTGATCAGCTTCCAGTTCTTTCCCCCATCGTGTGTGCGGTAAATATAGGGATGCTCGTCGTTAATCCGGAAGCGGCTCACCGAAGCGTACGCAGTTTCCTCGTCAAAGCGCGAAGCGCTGATCTGCGTTACTTTGCTCCAGGGCGTAAGTTCCTTCGGGGTAATATCGCTCCATTTCTTGCCGCCATCGATTGTGCGCCAAATCAATCCGTCGTCGGTTCCTGCCCAAAGCGTATTGACGGTTTTGAATGACGGCGCCAGCGCGTAAATCACGCCGCGTTTTTTCTCAGCATCCTTGGGGGCTAATTTCCCGACGCTCCGCGGAACTCCGGGATTCTCGCGCGTGAGATCTGTGCTGATTGCCTGCCAGGAATTTCCTCCATCCGTCGTCTTGAACAGAATATTGCTCGCATAGTAAAGAATGTGCGGATCAACGGGGGAAAACATCGTCGGCTCGGTGCGATCTGTGCGGTATTTCGCGTCGCGCACCGGAATCGGCGTCACATCCTGGACCTCCCCGGTCGACCAGTGATACTTCGAGACTTCGCTTCGCCCTCCTCCGTAGATAATGTCCGGGTTCAGCGGGTCGGGCGCGACGTACCCATATTCGATCACCCCGACCGGATGCCAGTCGCGAAAAGTGATCGCACCATCATTTCCACGGCTGGAAATGCAGACGGACCCGCTCTCCTGCTGTCCACCGCACACTTTATAGGGGAAATCGGTCGTGACCGAAACGTGATAGATCTGCGCCGTCGGCTGGTTATACCAGGAACTCCAAGTCGCCCCGCCATTCACCGTCACCAGCGCGCCCTGATCGCTGACAAGGAGAATAATGTTCGGATCGGTGGGATTGATCCACAGATTTTGATAATCGTCCCCGCCCGGCGCTCCGCGAAAACCAAACCAGGTTTTTCCACCGTCGGTCGACTTCATTGTGACCGTGCTCGCGCAATAAACCACATCGGGATTTTTCGAATCTACGCGGGGAACCGAAAGATCCCCGCCGCCAATCCTGCCCGCAGGCCGCGGATCGTCAGTAATTTTCGTCCAAGTCTCCCCCGCGTCGTCGGATCGATAAACTCCCAGCGCGCCAGAAGCACTTCCCACCGTCGCGTAAAGCCGCTCCGAATCAGTAGGCGCAACTGCAACGTTAATCTGCGATAGATCCTTCGGCAAACCATTCGATAACTGCTTCCAATTGTTGCCGCCATCCGTCGACTTGAATAACCCTCCGCCGGTTCCATTCACTAAATTGCCATCTTCCCATGGTCCCTCACGCGCCTCCCACATAGATGCATAAATCACGCCGGGATTGCTGGGATCGATTTCGACATCCGATGCGCCCGTGTTCTCGTCTTTATAAATCAGTTTCTTCCACGACTGTCCGCCGTCGGTCGAACCATAAAGTCCGCGCTCTTCATTCGGGCCATAGGGATGGCCGAGGACGGCAGCGTAAACGCGGTTCGGATCGCGCGGATCAATGGCAAGCGCCGGAACTTGAAATCCGTCGCGCAAGCCCAGGTGCGTCCAGGTTTTTCCGGCATCGGCGGACTTATAAATTCCATTCCCGATGGAAAGATCGGGACGATGCAATCCTTCGCCGCTGGCCACATAAATAATATTGGGATCCGAAGGTGCGACTGCAATGGCGCCGATCGATTGCGTCGATTCGCGGTCGAAAATCGGATTCCACGTGCGGCCGTAGTCGTCCGATTTCCACACTCCTCCGTTTACCTGGCCCATATAGAAGACATTCGGCTGTGACGGAACTCCGCTTGCTGCGCGCGTGCGCCCTCCACGAAACGGGCCGATCATGCGCCAGTGCAACTCCTGATACATGCTTTCGGGAATCTGCTGCGCGGAGAGAAATCCGGCAAAAAGAAAAATTGAAAGCCATACGAACAGGCGAAGTAATTTGGTCGCAGTCACTTGAGCCCCCTCAACCGGTTGACAGCAAACCTGACAGAATAAACTAAAACGATTCAATTATGGTTGAACATTGTTTAGGAAATAACTGATTTATCGAATAACCTCATGCGTCTTATCAGCCAATCTCGGCCATCGCCTGCTGCAGGCCTTTTGCCGGTGAAGGCATTCCCCCAAGCTGGCTTGCGACCCATGCTCCCACCCGGTTGGCATTTTCGTTGATTTGAGCAAGCGATTGTCCCTGTAGATATCCGTGAACCAGAGCAGCCGTAAACGCGTCGCCTGCTCCGACCGTGTCGGTAACTCTCACCTTGAATCCGGAGTGCTCTGCGCGCTCGTCGCATGAAATCAACAGGCTGCCATGATTCCCCCGGGTCACACAAATCAACTGCAGATCCCAGGAAAGCAGCAAATTTCTCGCGGATTCCTCATCGTTATCATTGCGATATTCGAGATCAAAAAGCCGCATCACCCGCGGCAACTCCTCATGATTCAGTTTCACGATCGTTGCCAGCTTCATAGATTCCGAAACGATTTGAGCGCTGAAAAATTTCTGCCGCAGGTTGATGTCGCAAACCCGCAACGCTTCCGGCCTCATGGCCATCAGAAAACTGCGCATGGCGCTGCGGCTGTGCTCGGAGCGCTGCGCCAACGTGCTAAAGCAAACCGCATCCGCTCGATCCGCAAGCTCCTGCCAGCGATGCGTCCAGGCAAGAAAATCCCAAGCAACAAATTCAGTGATTTCGAAGTGTGGCTGGCCGGCCGAATCCACTTCCACTTTCACAGTGCCGGTTGGATGCTCCGCATCCTGCTGAATATATTCGGTGGAAAGCCCGAGCGCGCTCAGCTTGCGCAACGCCTCCGCGCCCAATTCATCTTTTCCGACACGGCTCGCCGGAATGCCCTGCTCGCCCAGCAGCGAAGAAATGTAAGCAAAGTTCGCCGGAGCTCCTCCTAACTGTTTCCCGGAAGGAAATAAATCCCAGAGAAGCTCTCCCAGCCCGACGACGGTGTGTCTTCTCATCGCGAATTCCCGAAGTAGTCTAGCAAGAATCCAAGGTGGTTCGCCGCCTGTTCCTGCGCGGCATTCTTCGGACCTCACTACTTGAGGTAACGACAAAAATCATGAGCAAGGCCAATTTTCCTTGACACATGAATCATCGCCTGTAAGATAATGAGAATAGTTATTCATGCGTATGAATAAATATTCACAGTGAATAAAACGCTACGACAAAGGGCAATTCTGGACGCGTTGCGGGCAGGCCCCCTCGCCAATCAGGAGGATGTGCAGCGCGCTCTGCGCAAGCGCGGCTTCAAAGTAGGGCAGGCCACGCTGTCGCGCGATATTCACGACCTGAACTTGGTTAAGACGGCCAGCGGGTACGCGTTGCCGCAGGGCGAAGGATCGGCCGGGCCGTTGCCTCCGGTGCAGCGACTGGTGCGTGAGTTCGTGCTTGATGTGCGGGCCGCCCAGAACTTGCTTGTGGTGAACACGATCGTAGGCAGCGCGCAACCCGTGGCCGCTGCCTTGGACGAGCAGGAGTGGGAAGAGATGGTCGGCACACTGGCCGGAGACGACACGATTTTGATCGTCTGTCCCGATAAGGAGGCGGCGAAGAAGGTCGCCGCAAAAATCGAGGAGATGCTGGGTTGATGGCGAAATTGAAGACAGCCGTGCTGGGAGCGAGCGGTTACTCCGGTCTGGAGTTGACGCGTCTCCTTGTCCGCCATCCTCGATTGGAAAAACCGCTGCTGCTGCGCCGCAATGGAAGCGACAGGGCCGGACATCCGGCCGAAGACCTCGCCGAGATATTTCCCGAGTTGTCAGGTAATGGCGGCTATCCTCTCCAGCCGCTTTCATGGCCGGAATTGAAACGGCACGGAGCGGAACTGCTATTTCTCGCCACTCCGCACGAAGTTTCGCGAGCCATTACGCCTGAGGCTGTTGCGCAAGGCTTGCGCGTAATTGACCTGAGCGGCGCTTGGCGCTTGCGTCAGGAGCAGCACCGCGCGATCTATTCGTTTGAAGATGCCGACGCCGTTACCGCAGCGCAATTAACACAACGTGCCGTCTATGGCCTGCCGGAATTGAATGGAGATCGCATATCCTCGGCACAACTGGTAGCAAATCCCGGTTGCTACGCAACTTCGGTGATTCTGGCCCTGGCGCCGCTGCTTAAGGCAGATCTAATCAATCGCGCGCGGGGAATTATCTCGGATTCGAAATCTGGAGTTTCCGGAGCGGGCAAGGCTCCAACCGCTCGCACACATTTTGTTTCGGTCGCCGAAAATCTTTCGGCTTATTCGGTATTCAACCACCGGCATCTCGGAGAGATGGTCGAGCAATTGGGATTGTCAGATTCGGATCTGACGTTCACGCCCCATCTCTTGCCCATTCCTCGAGGGATTTTGTCGACCATCTACGTGCACCTTAACCGGCCGGCAACGGCGGCGGAGATTGACACGCGCTTCCGCAGATTCTACGCGGGCAAGCATTGGGTGCGAGTGTTTGCGACTCCTAAATTGCCGGAGCTGCAGTTTTCTCTGCACTCGAATTACTGCGATCTCGGGTTTTGTCTCGCGGAAGATGGACGGCGCCTGGTGCTGGTTTCGTGTCTCGATAACTTGATGAAAGGTGCGGCAGGACAGGCGGTTCAAAACATGAATCTGATGTATGGATGGGAAGAGCAGGAGGGCTTGCGGTGACGATCATCGTAAAGATCGGAGGTAGAGCCATTGACGATAAAGCGATCCTGCGAAAGTGTGCAGAGTCGATCGCCGAACTGGCTCGCGACCGACATCGCGTTGCGGTTGTGCATGGCGGCGGCGTCGCGTTGACTCGAATGTTGGAGCGCCTTGGAAAGAAAAGCGAATTTATCGATGGTCTGCGCGTTACCGACGCGGAAACCCGTGATGCGGCTCTGATGGTGCTGGGCGGGTTGGTGAATAAGAAGCTGGTGGCGGCGATTCAGACCGCGGGCATGGCCGCAATCGGATTCACCGGCGGCGATGGCATGACGTTTCGTGCCCGTAAGAAATTGGTTCGCGACCGCGACATGGGTTTTGTCGGCGAGATTTGCTTTGCCGAGCCGAGCTGGATCGAAGCTCTTTGGGTGCACGGCGGAATTCCAGTGCTGGCTTCCATCGCGCTAGGGGCAGACGGCGAATATTACAACGTCAATGCCGACGAAATGGCGGCATCCTGCGCTGCGGCTTGCCACGCCGACGCCCTTATCTTCCTTACTGACGTGCCCGGTGTGAAAGACGGCGCCGGTAGCGTGATGCCCTGGCTGAACACACGGCAGATCGCCGACTTAACGGCAAGTTCGGTGATCAGTGGTGGCATGTTGCCCAAGCTGCATGCCTGCGGGCAGGCGCTCAAAAAGGGGGTGGGACGCGTGCGCATCCTACCCGCCAGCGAAGCGGGGATTTTGTCCCAATTTTATTTGACGAAGTTATCGTGTGGAACGGAGGTTACCTGTTCATGAGCAGTTCGGCGATGGTAAGTAGAACTTCTTCGCGCGTTGCTAAAACGGCGAGACAAGAAATACCCCAGCAGTTATTTTGCTGCTCCGATTTGATCTCTACGCGCGATCTGGGGCCAAGCGGCGTCCATGCGGTTTTGAATCTGGCGAGCGTGATAAAGGCGCGCCCAACGGATTTTCGCCGTGCACTCGACGGCAAGCAAATGGTGATGTTTTTCGAGAAGTCTTCCTTGCGCACTCGCCTGACATTTGAGTCGGGAATGGCCGCGATGGGCGGCTCCGCAATGTTTATTGACCAGACGCAGGAACATCTCGATGCGCGCGAAAAGCTAAGCGATGTGGCACACAACCTGGAGCGCTGGGTCGATGTAATCGTGCTACGCACTTTCGCGCAACTTACAATCCAAGGCATGGCGCAACACTCGCGGGTGCCGGTGATCAACGCGCTTAGCGATCTCGAGCACCCCTGCCAGGCGTTGGCAGATTATCTGACATTGACCGAGCGCTTCGGAGACTTGAAAAATCGATCGTTGGCTTACGTAGGCGACGGTAACAACGTGGCCCACTCGTTGCTTCTCACTGCGGCTTGTCTAGGCTCGTCGATTCGCATCGCGACTCCGCCGGGCTACGAGCCCAATGCGCAAATTGTTGCTGATGCGCGCGAGATTGCGGAAGAAACCGGCGCGCAGATTGGATTGCTGGTTGATCCGCACGAGGCTGTTGCAGGCGCTGATGCCGTTTACACCGACGCATGGACAAGCATGGGTCAGGAGCGCGAAGAGGCGGAGCGCACGAAAATCTTTCCGCCCTATCAGGTGAATGCTAAGCTGATGGCAGAAGCCGCGCCCCATGCGGTGTTCATGCACTGCCTGCCGGCGCATCGCGGACTCGAGGTCACCGACGAAGTCATGGACGGAAAACAGTCGGTGATCTTTGAGCAGGCGGAAAATCGCCTGCACGCGCAGAAAGCCATTCTCTATCTATTGTTGGGCGGTGGAGATCGCCTGCCTGCAAGGAGCGCTCATGCCTGAAAAAATCGTACTCGCTTATTCCGGAGGGCTCGACACCTCGATCATTATTCCCTGGCTCAAGGAGAATTACTCCTGCAACGTGATCGCGATGGTAGCCGACGTTGGCCAGGGCGATGACATCGACGCCGTTGTGGAGAAAGCTTACGCTACTGGCGCCAGCAAAGTAGTCGTCGAAGATCTTCGCGAAGAATTCCTTACGGGATATGTGTTTCCTGCTCTCAGAGCCGGCGCCGTCTACGAACACAAATATCTGCTGGGAACTTCATTGGCCCGTCCCGTGATCGCCAAACATCAAGTCGAAGTCGCACTGCGCGAGGGAGCAAATGCAGTTGCTCACGGTTGCACGGGAAAGGGAAACGATCAGGTTCGATTTGAACTCGCCTATCAGGCGCTGGCGCCGGAGTTGAAAGTCATCGCGCCTTGGCGGGAATGGACGCTGAAGTCTCGGGAAGATTGCCTCGATTACGCCGAGAAGCACGGAATTCCAGTCGCGGCCAGCCGCGAGAAAATTCACAGCCGCGATCGCAATTTATGGCACTTGAGCCACGAAGGCGGCGAACTCGAGGACGCTGCGAATGCCCCGCTGGATAGCACCTGGCAGATGACCCGCTCGCCAAAAGATGCGCCGGACAAGCAGGAGCAGGTCACGATCGGATTCGAAAAAGGCATGCCGGTTTCGGTCGGCGGCATCAAAACGGATCCCGTGTCCCTGGTCGAACTGCTGAACGAAATCGGGGCCCGCAACGCGATCGGACGTGTCGACCTTGTTGAGAACCGGTTTGTCGGAATCAAGTCCCGCGGCTGTTATGAAACGCCGGGCGGTACTTTGCTGGTAGCGGCGCATCGCGAATTGGAAGCGCTCTGCCTGGAGCGTGAAGTTGCGCACTTCAAACAACATATCGGACTGAAATATGCAGAACTCGTCTATTTCGGCTTGTGGTTTACGCCGCTGCGAGAGGCCCTCGATGCTTTTGTCGACAGCACGCAAAAAGAAATGACGGGCAGCGTTGCGCTCTCTTTATATAAGGGCAACATTTCCGTGGTGAGCCGCAAGTCGGAGCATTCGCTCTATCGAACCGATTTGTCTTCCTTCACTATGGGCGAGGAATATGACCAGAAAGACGCGGAAGGTTTCATTCGGATTCTTGGCCTGCCTTCCCGGACGCGTGCCCGCACGCGCATTGAGGTTGAGCGATGAAGATGTGGTCGGGGCGTTTCGGGCAGTCGCTGGATCCGGGGTTCGAACGCTGGCAGCGTTCGTTCGACTTCGACCGGCGTTTGCTCGATTACGAGCTGAGGGCTAGCGCAGCTCATGCGCGTTCGCTTAAAGATATAGGCATACTCTCGCCGGACGAACTGATCAGCATTTTGGAAGGTCTTCAGAAGATTGGGTTTGACAATTCCCATGTCTCGCAAAAGATGGGAGACATGGGTCACCTGTTTGTGGAAGACGACGATGCTGAGGACGTCCATCATTTTGTCGAAAAGCAACTGGTGGCACTAATCGGTGATGTTGGCTACAAGCTGCATAGTGGGCGCAGCCGGAATGAACAGATCGCTACCGACCTGCGTTTGTATGTACGTGCGGCAATCGATCGGCTACATGTTGAATTGGCGGATGTGTGCGCGGTTTTTGTCGATCGCGCCGAACAGGCAGCCGACGCCGCAATGCCCGCCTACACTCATTTGCAGCACGCAGAGCCGGTTTTGGTTGCTCACTGGCTTCTGTCTTTCGTCGAGATGTTTTTCCGCGATGCAGGGCGGTTAGCCGATTGCCGCAAGCGTTTGAACAACTGTCCGCTCGGCTCGGGCGCGGTTGCCGGCGCTACGCTGCCGGTGAATCGAGCATTCATGGCGAACGAACTTGAATTCGACGGGCCCACCGCCAATAGCATTGATGCGACAAGCGACCGCGATTTCGCGATCGAATTTGTCAACGACCTTTCGCTCCTCAGCCTTCACGTGAGCCGCTGGGCAGAGGAAATGATTATTTTTTCCTCGCAGGAATTTGGCTTCGTTCATTTGCCCGAAGCGTACTCAACCGGCAGCAGCGCCATGCCCCAGAAGAAAAATCCGGATCTCTTGGAATTGGTACGCGGAAAAACCGGCCGCATGGTGGGGAATGCAACCGCACTCACAGTCACGTTGAAGGGACTGCCTCTCGCGTACAACAAAGACCTGCAGGAGACACAGCAGCCTCTATTCGATTCAGCGGAAAGCATGTTGGCATTGTTGCCTATGATCGCTGGATTTATGAAGGCAGTCGGGTTCGATCACGACCGCATGGAGGATGCCGCTCAAGCAGGATTTATGAATGCCTGGGCAGCCGCGACCTATCTGGTAAAGCGCGGAATTCCTTCTCGTTTCGCCCATGAGCAAATCGGAAAGGCTGTGAAGCTCTGCAATGAAAAGCAGTGCGAGCTTCAGGATCTTCCGCTCGATGAATTGCGGACGTTGAACCCGGTGTTCGATGAAGATTTCTACGATTCCCTGAAGCTGGAATCCGTGTTAGCGATCCACGACGTTGTTGGCGGCACGGCGCCGGCCCGCGTCCGGCAAGGGATCGCGTCCGCGAAAAAGAAAATCGAATCCTTGCGCGAGGAGGTCAAAATACATGCGCACGCGTAAGGCCATTCTGCCCGATGCCGAGCACATTCACGCTCTCATCTTGAATTATTCAGGCGATGGCACTTTGCTGCCGCGCACCTTGCCCGAAATCTGCGAGAACGTGCGCGATTTTGTTGTGCTCGAACAACAGGGCCGCATTATAGGCTGCGGTGCACTTCATCTTTATGGCACCCACTTGGCAGAAATTCGATCCATCACTGTGCAACCGCGAATCAAGGGGATGGGTGGCGGGACGCTACTGATGAAAGCCCTCATGGCTGAAGCGAAGCGTCACAAAGTCGATTGCATTTGCCTATTCACGCGCGCTCCGGAGTTCTTTGCGCACCAGGGATTTCAGATTGCGCAGCGCGAAGACCTTCCTGACAAGATCTACAAAGACTGCCACGTCTGTCCCCGATTTCACCGCTGCGACGAAGTCGCGATGGTCAAAGGCAAGCTGCCCACCTTCGCGATTTTGCCTGAGCCAGCGAACTGGCTGGTGAAGCTGCAAGTCAGCGGCTAACTTCGAAGCTCGGTTCGAGAAGTTCTCGAAGCCGTCATCCCGAATGCTATGATGTGCGGTCATAGTAAATCTGCAAGCGGAGTGTGCCTGCAATCATGCCCATCGGAGCCCCGAGCGTCAGCCCCGCTCCAACCACAGGTCCGCAAGATCAATCGAAATACGGCGGCGCACTGGCGGTCGTCACCACGCTGTTCTTCATGTGGGGATCGCTCACTTCTCTGAACGATGTCCTGATTCCTTATGCACAGCACGTCTTTAAGATCAAGCTTGATGCCAGCATGCTCATCCAGACGGCTTTCTTTTCGGCGTACTTTGTATTTTCCATTCCTGCAGCGAAGATTATTGACTGGGTCGGCTATAAACGCGCGATCATAATAGGACTGGCCACGATGATCGCCGCCTGCCTTGGTTTCTATCCGGCGGCTACGTTGCCCTCGTTCCCGGTTTTTCTCGTCGCGCTCATTGTCCTGGCGACGGGCATCACCATCCTTCAGGTTGCGGCAAATCCCTACGTGGCCGTGTTGGGGAAACCGGAAACGGCCTCCAGCCGATTGAACCTCACGCAAGCGTTCAACTCTCTTGGAACAGCGGTTTTCCCGTGGATTGGTGCGCACTTGATCTTGGGAACTACCGCCACTGCAATTGCTCACAGCGCATCCCAGGAGGCCGACGCGGTGGTGAAACTCTATGTTTATTTTTTCAGCGCGGCTCTCCTTGTGCTTGCAATAGGAATCGGGATCTTTCGATTGCCAGCCATGCGCTCAGCTGGACACGAGATCGGCGAAAAGGTGTCGGATTCTATTTGGAAGCACCCCAACCTGGTTTTTGGAGCCGTAGGAATCTTCGTTTATGTTGGCGCGGAAGTGGCAATCGGCAGCTCAATTGCCAACTACCTCGCTCTTGACAATATCGGAGGCTTCATCTCGACGGCCCAGATTCCCGACGCCGCTGCAAGGTATCGGTCTGCCCTTGGCATAGCGGCCGGATACATATCCCTTTACTGGTCGGGCGCGATGGTTGGGCGGTTTATAGGTTCGGCTTTGCTGCAAAAAATCAAGGCTGGCACATTGTTGGCGCTCGCCGCGATTATGGCCACGCTGCTGGTCACGACCTCTGTCCTAAGCAACGGGCATGTGGCCATGTGGTCGGTGCTCGCCATTGGTCTGTTCAACTCGATCATGTTCCCTTGCATCTTCACAATGGGCATCGCCGAGCTCGGCCCGCTCACTGGTGATGGTTCAGGGATTCTGAATATGGCGATCGTTGGAGGCGCAATTATCCCGTACCTTACAGGGCGTGTTGCGGTGCTGATCAACAGCCGCTATTACCCTTCAATGTCCCAGGGTGAGACTAGTTGGGGGCAAGGGCTGCACTATGCTCTGATTGCGGCCGCGGCGTGCTACCTATACATTCTGTTTTTCGCCCTGAGCGGCTCCAAGCCGAACAGCGAACGGTATGCGCGCGCCTAAATGCCGCATCGCACGACCTTCGCCCCCTGGCAAAACAACTCTCATCTTCTTGTACGATTTCGCGAATCGAATCCAGATCAGCCAGAAAATCAATAAACCCAGCGGCAGGAAACTTAGTACGAAAAGCATTCCGGTCTTGCGCATGAACGCGGGAAACAGATGTGCTCTCGCCAGGAATATCGATCCCGATGCGACGAACAAAGCGAAGCACATGCGCCAGAGATGCCGCGCCAGCCGCTGCGTGCCGGAAATGCCGCCGCGCACAAGCATGCGAATATCGCCCACAGTAGCCAGTGCAGCAACTGAACCAAGGAAAAAGTAGGGGCCGGGAGGATAGTCATACTTCAGCCCGGTCGGACTGGTCGCTGCTTGTAACCCGAAAGTCATTTCAACAGATGCGAGCGTAAACACGGCGAGCAGCGCGCACCAATCGAAAGCATTGGGCTTTTCACTGTGACGGCGCGCGGTGAGCCACGCCGTCGTGACGAGATACAACGTGAAAGTTCCTCCGAGAATATTGCCGGGCTGCGATTTTCGCACTGCGAGGTAGACGCCAGCTGCGGCCATGGTCAGCATCGATGCCACGAACACCTTGCCCGCGATTTCATGCTGGCGCGAACCTTTGCGCAGAAATACGGCGACAAATCCGGAGAGCATTCCTAACGTCCCGCCGATAATGTGAAGAACCAATATTGGAAGCCGCATGTGTCTACCTTCCTTATCGACTTACAAGCCTTTATGTGGACTCACAAGCAAAAAAAAGTTCCAGGCAACAAAAATCAGACCGGCTCTCGATAACGGCGCAGGCGCACACTAGCAGCCACGAAGAGCGCGGCCAAGACAAAGCCGATCCACAGACCAGGAGTGCTCAGAAATCTCGCCAGGTTCAAGTGCATCATCGGATGGATGGCGAATGCCGGGGCTGACATGTCGTAAGCTTCGGGACCGGAGAGGCGGTACTTCAGCCACGCATAGAAATACTCCGTGCGGAAAACGATCTTTTCGAAAAAGCCAATCGCGAGCAGCGGCACGGTGGCCCAGAGAAGAGCGGCACGGCGCGCCCAGGCCGAAATCAGCAGCAACCATGTATAGACTGGCGCGTACCACAGCAGGTGAACCGTTATCAGGTGGTAGAGCAACGAGAACTGAAGCATGAACAACTGCCGCCACATTGGCCCGGCGCTCAAGCCGCTGGCCAGCATGACCGCGCTGCTCAGCAGCAGCATGATCCAGTTTGTCGCATAGGTGATCGCAATGGCGATTGCCGGCAGGAGTACAAATGGAATGCTCACCTTTGCCAGCACCGTAGTGCGATCCGAGACAGGCAGCGACTTCCAGAAAAGAATGCTGCGATCGCGACGCTCGGCGTGGAACGTGTCCAGGCAATAATAAACGGACACGATAAACATGGTCGCCATCACGACAGCGGTCGCGAAGATGTAAGGCTCTTCGAGTATCTGGCGCCGCAGTGCCAGGTCCGGCGTCGACAGCGCTCGGCCAATCGTCCCGATCAGGAAACCGAATAGCATGACCGCCGAAACCGCCAGCGGCACCAGGTAGATCGATCGGTACTGCCACAACTCCCGGCGAACTGACCAATAAAGTGGCCTGATTGCGGGCATTGTAGCGGAGAAAACTTTCTTCGTATCAAAGGGTTCAGGCATAGCATTCGAGGGGGCGTTCATTTAAAAACTCCTTGTGGCTGGCCTGCGTGGTTGCCCATGACCGCAATAAACAGGTCGGCAATCGTGGGCGTACGCAGATCGCCTAGCGCGCCCAGTTGTTGCCGGTCCGCGCGGTCGAATAGAAACACACTTCGTCCCAAACCCTGGCGTTCGTGAATTGGCTTGAACTGCCTTGCAGCCGCGGCTTGTTCAGGTTTCACCATCACTTCTACGAACCGCGATTCCAGTTCCTCCATGCTGCAAGCGAGCACGATCCTTCCGCGATCAAGAAATACAATGTCGGTGAGCACATTCTGTATTTCCTCCACCTGGTTGGTCGTCACAAGAATCGTGCGATTGCGGTCGAAGTAATCGTTCAGCAACGAGTCGTAAAAATGCTTACGGTAGAGAAGGTCCAGGCCCAGGGTTGGCTCATCCAGAACCAGCAATCGAGCGTCGATGGCCATCACGATTGCCAGATGAAGCTGGACGACCATGCCCTTCGACAATTCGCGAACCTTGTTGTCATGCCGGATATTAGTCTTCGCCAAGAAACTTTCCGCCCTGGTGCGATCGAATCTGGGATGCACACCGGCAACATAATCGAGTGCCTGCGCGATTTTGATCCACCGCGGCAAAACCGCGACATCGGCGATAAAGCTGACATCCCTCATCAAACGGTCGCGCTCGGTCCATGGATCGCGTCCGAGCACGCGCAATTCTCCCTGGTACGGCACCAGCCCGAGGATTGCGTTGAGCGCCGTTGTTTTTCCGGCGCCATTCGGACCGACGACTCCGACGATGCGCCCTTCCTCGATGCGTAAATCGATACCGTCGAGTGCGACCGTCTTAGCGAAAGTTTTGCGGAGGCCGCGTGCTTCTATGCATGCCATAGTCTCAGCGCTCCTCCTTTTTTGAGTCGGCTTTTTTCTGTTCGAAGCCAGCCCGGCCATCGGCGCCTGTATCCAGCAGTTCTTCCGCCTTCAGGCCCAGCCGCTGGATGGTCTCGTAAACTCTTGGCCATTCTTCGGAAAGAAATTTCTGCCGTTCGCCGTGCAGGAGCACTTTTCGCGCGCCTTGCTTGACAAACATGCCGAGCCCACGCCGTTTCTCCACCAGTTCGTCGTCCACAAGCTGCTGGTAGCCCTTCAGGACCGTGAGTGGATTGACCCGATATTCGGCGGCTACGTTTCGCACCGAGGGCAGAGGATCGCCCTCTTTGAGCACACCGTCGAGGATCATGGCCACGACACGATCCCGAAGCTGACGGTAAATCGGCTGATTGTCGCTCCATTCAAGTTCCATCCTGTTTTCCAAATAGCCTCGGGGGAAAAAGTATTGCGTGCGCTTGATTGTTGCAGCACCTTCGCCCGTTACTCGCTCCGGTGCAGCTCGATGTGCGCATGCACCGGCTTGTCTCCTGGCGCACTATAAGTCCAGTCCTCGGTGTGATGGTTCGCATCGATCACGGTAAAGACGGCATGGTCCATGTGCCCATACCGCGTGCCACCGGCCAAATCGAGAAAAGTGAATTCCACAGCCTTCCCGTCCCGCGACATCTTGCCCGTCATGCGAGGACGGTTTCCTGCGTCGCAATAATGCGTCAGAAGCAGGCGGTCCCCGTCCAGATATACCATTGTGATCGGATCGTCAGGTCTTCCGGGCCCTCTCATCTCATGCATGAGGGCGTTACCCATGGAAGTCACCCGAAGCGTGGCTTGCACGGCCCTTCCTTCCATCTCCGGATCCCGCGGAACTGTTGTCACGTGGCCCTCCCACGAACCCGCCAAAGCTTTCAATTTGGCGAAAGATGTTTGCGCGTCCGACTGAGCGAAGACCACAGCCGACAACGCCAGCAATGCAACAGGCAGGGCACGAAGGTGTTTCATATCGTTCTCCTTTTCAATGAGGGTTCAGGTGAATCGTCCGCATATTTGAGCGGTTTCGATTAGTGTTATACTTAACTACAACACTATTCTTGTCAAGAGGGAATTTGTAAATTTTGGCAGTAACAAACGAACACGAAGATTGAAGCGCCGAACTACGGAAGGCAAGTGCTGTAAAATAAGATAGTTAGAGCTGCGAATAGGTTAGAAAGATTGAGGCGGCAAAGCTTTAGGTACGATGGAAACCCCGCCTTGTCGACGAGGTTTCCAAGCGAGATCGAACACCTGCGGAGCCGCTAAACAACGGCTCCACCCATCTATGCAGCCCGTGCCATCTCGCGTCGCGCCGTTTCCACATCTTCGCTACCTAGGCGCTGGAGCACCTCGCGCACCATCGACATCTCAGCTCCGCTTCTAACCTGCGCGATCACCAGCGAACGCCCACTTCGCAGCAGCTGCCGGTAGAGTTCCACCTGGATCTTCGAAGCTCCCGTGTCCACATTGCGGTCGATCGTGTCGCCAACTTTTGCAGCCGCAGCGGCTCCGCCAAGTCCGAGCAAAGCCGCCGCTCCTAAACCAATCGCGAAAATTGCGCCGAGTCCCGGAACCATGAGCGTGGCCGCGGTAGCTCCGGCAGTAAATCCTGCACTGCCTCCGATGGCGGCGCCAAGAGTCGTGCCCGTTTCCTTACCCGCGTCGGCCGGCTCTTTTCCCGATGTCCGAATATTATCGAGAGTTCGCTCAGCCGCGGTGCGCGTACCCAAACTCTGCGGCGCATCGCTGCTCAGCACGGTAAACGCGTCCGAGGGCATGTCCCGGCTCACGAGTTCGTTCACCGCCTGCTCGGCCGTTGTGATCGAGCGAAAAATTCCTACAATGTTTTCCATCGACTCCTCCACAAAATCGTTTATTCGCAATTCGTATATTTAAGATACCTGCCGGAGGCGAAAGAGTTGCCGCCTTCGCAGTAGCGAATCTCGCCGGTCTAGAATTAGACCGATAAGCATGACGAAATAATTGGGGTATTAACCCTTGAGGGTCGGCCATGTTCACTTCACGCCCGATTGGCTTCGTAACCAGCCCGTTCAAAAGCACCACGGAAGTCCCCAAAGGCCTGGGCGCAAAACACGAGGCCGAGGGCATCCTGAAAATTCTGCCCGAATTTGCTCCCGGCCTCACCGATATCGAGGGCTTCTCGCATTTGATCGTCCTCTGGGAGTTCGACCGCGCCGAAGGCTTCGAACTGCTCGGCATGCCGCCCTCGGACAATCGTCCACACGGAGTTTTTGCCACCCGGTCGCCGCGCCGCCCAAATCCCATCGGAATGACCATCGTCCATTTGCTTCGCCGCGATGCCGCCGACCTCCACGTGCGCGGCGTCGATATGCTGGACGGCACTCCGATTCTCGACATCAAGCCTTACCTTTCCAGCGTGCCTGAAGAGAACCTCCGCCGTGGCTGGCTCGCCGAGGCGGAAGACAGAAAAAAATTGCGCTAGATCGTCCGCAATAGAACGCGGACGCGGCGACGCGCTTACGCCGGCGTGTCACGAAATCCGCGCCGTGTCCAGCCCAGCACATTGGTAGTCGCCTCTGCATTGCATAAGTCTTGCTGAATCAGCGCCCTTCTATTTGGTCCATTCGATGCACTCTCTTGCAATGCTGCTCCGCAGCAGGAGGTGACCAACCATGACCCGCATCAACTTGTTTCGCTCGACCCCGGCATCCGTTGCTTGGGGAAAGATCAACATCGCAAAAAACGTATTGGACATCAGCAGCCCGTTCGTCTTCGCCGTAACTCTGATCGCTTGTTCGCTTGCGGTCGGATGCTCCAGCGAAAAACCGCAACCCCCAACCTCAATCAGTCAACCACCAACCCAACAAGCAACGCCACAGATCGCGACCACCACTGCGCCGGCGCCCCTTGCGAATGCCTCGCAAGCCGCGCCGAAACCTGCGCATCGCCGTGTAGTCCGCAAAGCGCCGCCGACCGCGGCCTATGTCGATAAGGTCACCGGCTTGTCGTTCCAGTATCCGCGTGGCTATGCGCTCAAGACCGGCGACGCGGCTACCGAACTTCTCTCCGCCGATGCGTTCCCGATGGACTTCACGCAACCCGGCGGCGTCTCCATCGCCGCAATCGCGCTGCCCGAGTCACTCTATCCGAATTCGGATTTGACGAATGCATATTTCGAAGTCAGCGTGAACAAACTTCTCACCTCGGAACAGTGCAACGAGTTCTCCGTCCCGCAACCGGATCCCTCGAAGCCTTCGGATTCCACAGTGCAAGCCTCCGCGCAACTAGTCACTCCGCCAATTTCCAAGCTGTTGATTGGCGATATGGAACTGCGGTCGACTGAAACGAGCACCGGAGTAGATTCGGGTGCGCGCGAGCAATGGTCAAAGTACTTCCACGTCTTCCAAAATGGCGCCTGCTACGAATTTGCGCTCAAAGTTTCGAGGACAAAAGCCAATTCAGAGCAGACCTCCGACTCGGGCTTGAAAGCCGTAAATCGCGATGAAGTATTCCATCGTCTCGAAAAAATCCTCGCGACGGTGAAGATCAATCCTGTAGCACCGGAGATAAACGCAGAGGTAAAAACAACTTCTCTGCCTGCCGCCAGTCCGGCGCAGTAAAGACCAGAATGTCCCACCCTGCTCGCAGTTCTGGGGCGGGGTGGGATTCCTCACTTGAAAAATTCCGGCTGGGAAATTGCCCTTCTGTGTTGAAGCGATATTCCTCCTTGAGCATCCAATTCCAAAGTGGAGGAAATATTTATGTACGTTATTCTCGGAGCAAGCGGAAACACCGGACACATCGCCGCCAAGACCCTGCTCTCTCGCGGCAAGACGGTGCGGGCCGTCGGGCGCAGCGCGGAACATTTGCAACCACTGATGGCGCAAGGCGCTGAAGCTTTCATCGCCGATATCACCGACGAATCTGCACTGGCTAAAGCTTTTGACCGGGCCGAAGCAGCTTATGTAATGCTTCCACCCAACCCTGCCAGCAACGATTTTCGCGGGTTCCAGGAGCGTATCAGCGATTCGATCGCGAAGGCCGCGAAAAAGTCGGGCGTTAAGAATATTGTTGCCCTCAGTAGCATTGGCGCGGATAAAACCTCCGGCACCGGCCCGGTCGT
The DNA here is from genome assembly GCA_963734675.1 of uncultured Acidobacteriaceae bacterium. Lineage (GTDB taxonomy): Bacteria > Acidobacteriota > Terriglobia > Terriglobales > Acidobacteriaceae > Sulfotelmatobacter. The sequence continues at coordinate 152,706 of CAVTHZ010000012.1, read as the reverse complement.
TGGCCTTCACGATTTCGAAGAGAAACTCAACCAGCTTGCGGCGAATGTTCTTTCCCTGCGCGCTGGGTATTTCATGGAAAACACGCTCCCGCAAGTGGGAGTGATCCGCGCTATGCACTCCGCTGTTGGTCCGCTTCGCGCTGATCTCAAAGTCCCAATGATCGCAACTCAGGATATTGGAGCGGCCGCAGCCGACGCGCTGACGGAACTAACTTTCCGCGGAAAGCAAACGCTGGAATTGCAAGGCCAGCGCGACCTCGACTACAGCGAGGCCACAACAATTATTGGAAATGCCATCGGAAGGCCAAAACTCGGCTACATCCACGCCCCCGATGATCAGATTCGCGCAGCTTTAGTGCAGAGTGGAATGTCGGATAGCTTTGCGGGTTTGATATTGGAAATGGCAGCCGCCCTCAATTCCGGACACATGCGGGCTCTCGAGTCGCGCGGTCCTCGCAACACCACCCCGACGCCATTCGAAGCTTTTGTGAGGCAGAGGTTTGTGCCTGCCTATCAGGAAAAAGTCGCAGCCTAAGGAGAAATCTTGGCGCTCTGTACTCGAGGTTTTGCTCCGTGGGCAAGGACAGGGCGCTTTCATTCCCGCACGCTAAGTGTTGCTGCTTGAAATTCCCAGATAGTTGTTCACCGATGCCACAGAGAGATTGAGCGTTGAAGCTATTTGCGACACCTGCTGGCCCTGGTTGTAAAGTTGAAAGACCTGCTGCGCCTCTGAGAGTTGCACTGTGTATCCGGTGCTACTGGAAGACTGCGGTTGCGGACTCTCTGTCGTTTGCGTTGCATTCGGAGAGGGGTTCGCCGCTGTTGGGGCATTAGCAATCGATAGCGCACTAGATAAGGAAATACTCATAACACGCTCCTTCATCCCTAACCGAGCACAGGTCGGCAGATCGTGTTATGTCTTTAGTACGAGGCAGCCTTCTTCACAAAAATCTGTAATGGCGCCGTCCCAAAGTGGAATAATTTCCAGACTTCCCAATTCGGCGCAACCAGAGAGATCAGTTCGATTAGCCGAGCCGCTCTCTATTTCTTTTGCCGCAATTCGTTTACCGATACGGTAGATCCGGCTGCTTTTAACGCCTGTCGCGACAAATGTATGACATCCTCATTCTTTACCGCGTCGCGCAGGGACACCAGCACCATCGCCTCGGCAAAACGCGCCGGATCCCACTTGCGCAGATGAATTTCCAGGACAGTCCCGGCACGCACCATTTGGTCCGCATTTGCTCCTAACACCAGAAGAAATTTTGGTTCTAGCTGCGGCGGTTGCTCCGGCCGCACGTACTGCGCCACCAACCGGCAGGCCGAATCGTAAATTCGCCCTGCCTGCTCTACCGACCAACTCAAATGTTTTGGGTTAGAAACCTCGAAGGGTACCTTCGCCTGTGCCCCACTCTCCGCGGACATACAAGCGAAGCCGCACAAAACCACCAGTGAAAATCCGATTGCCCTTCTTGCTTTTGAGCGACCAGTGCGTCTCGTTTTGTCGTGATAGCTACGCTTCCCTCTGTTCCAGTTCACCACAGTTTGCACTAGCTCAAATTTCATGGCCAGCGGATCCTTCAGCCGCTTCGCGTAGCTTCATCCTGCTCGCGCGCAGACGCCAAGATACCGTAGGTAGTAACCAGCGTCTTTCCGTGCAACTGAGTCCTATTTTGAGAAAAAATTTCAAACCGGTGATGCAATCATCGCTGTGCGATAATCATCCCGCATTTCGTACTTCAAACCCTAAAGAAAACACCATGCCGCGCTTTTTCACGTTCGTCCTGGCTGTGGGATTCGCCACGTCACTCCCCCCTTCTGCTCCGCCGGCTTTATCGGGCGTGCTGCTCGTTGCCAACAAGGGCGATCAAACGCTTGGTTTGATCGATCCCAACTCTTATCGTCAGGTTGCGACCGTCCATGAAACTGGTGTTACCGGCCACGAAGTCGCCGCGTCGCCAGATGGAAAGACGGCATTTGTTCCATCTACGGGAATTCCGGCGTGGGCTTGCCTGGCACCGACGGAAGCACGATCGATGTCATCGATATTGCCCAACGGAAGTTAGTCCGCACAATTGATTTCGGCCACGGCGTCCGCCCTCATTGCGCCGTCTTTAACCCCAAGGATGGCTTGCTTTACGTCACCACTGAGATCGATAAATCCATTGCTGTCATCGATCCCAAGAACATGAAAATCGTCGGCGCCATTCCGACCGGTGCGCCCGAATCTCACATGCTGGCTATCAGCTCCGACGGGCGTCGTGGTTACACCGCGAATGTTGGTCCCGGCACGGTTTCTGTGCTCGATCTCGCCGCTCACAAAACCCTCTCGGTTATTGCAGTAGCAAAACATATTCAGCGCATCGCCCTGACTCCTGATGGCCACTGGGCTTTCACTTCCGATACAGAGAAGCCTCGCATGGCGGTCATCGACACCGCTGCAGGCAAAGTTGACCGCTGGATCACCTTGCCCGCCGCAGGTTACGGAGCAGCCGCGACACCTGATGGCAAATGGCTTCTGGTTGCTATTCCAGATGCCGGCGCCGTTGCCGTGATCAATCTTGCAACGATGAAGGTATCTAAGAACGTTCCCGTTCCCGAGGGTCCACAAGAAGTGCTGGTTCGTCCGGATGGTAAGTTTGCCTATGTCTCCTGCTCCAAGCCGCACCGGGTTGCGGCTATTCAGTTGGATGATTGGAACGTGAAAGTGATTGATGCGGGGCCTGGAGCGGACGGCTTGGCATGGGCGCAGTAGCTCGGTCAGTTCGGACAATAGGAACAGACGAATTGTAAGTTTAGTTGGTCCCTCTGGATCAAAGCGCAGCAGGATGCGAATGCGCGATCTCGCTCTGATTGGCGTAATACGCAGAATACCCCTTCTCCAACTTGCGGCCGTGTTCGCTGAAGCGGGGAAGATGCACGAGGCCAGCCCGCTGCAGCGCGAACTGCAACGTCGTGCCTAGCACGCCCACGCCATATTTCACGCTCCGTCGAAAATTGATCGACGAAGCCTCCTCAAAGTATTTGGTCGGGCAGGAGACTTCTCCAATGCGGAAGCCGAAGTAGACACATTGCGCCAGCATTTGATTGTCGAAGACGAAATCATCGGAATTTTCGAGAAGAGGCAGTGCCGTGAGGACCCTGGCGCTGAATGCACGATAACCGGTGTGATACTCCGAGAGCTTCACTCCGCAGTGCAGATTTTCAATCGCCGTCAACAGCCGGTTTGAAATGTACTTGTAAACTGGCATCCCTCCCCGCAAAGCCGCGCCGCCGATGATGCGCGATCCCAGCACCACATCGTAAACATCATAGGCGACCATACTCGCCATTGCTGTGATCAGGAGCGGCGTGTATTGATAATCCGGGTGCAGCATGATTACCACGTCCGCACCAGCCGCCAGAGCTTCGCGATAGCAGGTCTGCTGGTTGCGGCCGTAGCCGTAGTTGCGATCATGCTGAAAAACAAGCAGGCCGAGGTCTGCGCGCGAGCTCGACGGTGCGGTCGGAACTGCGGTCATCCACCAGAATGCGGATATCTACAAGATCCGGGATCTCGCCCACCGTAGCTTCGAGAGTCCTCTCCGCGTTGTATGCGGGCATAACGACCGCGATGCGCTTGCCGTTGATCATGTTGGTTAAATTGGGCGGTTAAATTCTATGATACCTGAGACCAAAGCAGGTTGGCCCGAATTAACAGGGCAATCTTGCTCCTGGCTGCCTTCTGTGAAAAACTGAATCTTAACTTTCCGGGCAGCCGGGCAGCTGAATTATGGCGGGAAAACGCACACTTTTCGAGAAGATCTGGGGCGCACATCTGGTCGCCCAACCGGACGGCCGTTCGCCTATCCTGTACATCGATCTTCACCTCGTGCATGAGGTCACTTCGCCACAAGCTTTTGATGGCCTGCGGGCTTCCGGGCGCAAGGTTCGTCAGCCCGCCCGCACCGTTGCCACCGTCGACCACAACGTTCCCACCGAGCCGCGCGGAACTCCTATTACCGACCTGGTTGCCGCCGCGCAAATCGAGGCCCTGCAAAAAAATTGCAAAGAGTTTGGCGTGCGCTCTTCGATATGGATTCGCCAGAGCAGGGAATCGTCCACGTCATCGGCCCTGAACTGGGCCTGACGCTGCCGGGAATGACCATTGTTTGCGGCGACAGCCACACCAGCACCCATGGCGCATTTGGTGCGCTCGCCTTCGGCATTGGCACCTCGGAAGTGGAGCATGTTCTCGCCACGCAATGCCTCAGCAACAGAAGCCGAAGACAATGAAGATCGATGTTCGCGGCAGCCTGCGGAAGGCGTATCCGCCAAAGACCTCGCGCTCGGAATCATTGGGCAGATTGGCACCGACGGCGCCACCGGACATGTAATCGAATATGCAGGCGAGGCGGTGCGCGCCCTTTCGATGGAAGGCCGCATGACGCTCTGCAATATGAGCATTGAGGCCGGAGCACGCGCGGGAATGGTCGCTCCCGATGAGACGACCTTTGCGTATGTGAAGGGACGCAGGTTTGCTCCGCAGCGGACGCGAATGGGAGCAGGCGGTGGAGTAGTGGCGCGTGCTGCCTTCCGACGACGAAGCGCACGTTCGACAAGACCGTGAGATCGATGCGGCGCAACTTTGCCCGTTTGTGACCTGGGGAACGAATCCGGGTATGGTCGCTCCGGTAACGCGGACGCGTTCCCGAGATCAACGTAATGAATGAATCCGACCGGCGCGCCGTGGAGCTAGCGCTGCACTATATGGGGCTTGAGCCCGGGAAGCGCATTGAAGACATTGGAGTTGATCGCGTTTTCATTGGTTCCTGCACTAACTCGCGTATTGAAGATTTGCGCTCAGCGGCGCGCGTGGCCAAAGGACATCACGTGAGTTCGAAAGTTCGCGCCATGGTGGTGCCGGGTTCGCAAACCGTAAAGCGCGCCGCAGAAAAGAAGGTCTGCATCGGATTTTCCTTGAAGCTGGCTTTGAATGGCGGGAGTCGGGATGTTCGATGTGCCTGGGCATGAATCCGGATATTTTTCAACCGGGCGAACGCTGCGCTTCGACCAGCAATCGCAATTTCGAAGGCCGCCAGGGACGCGGTGGCAGAACGCATCTGGTCAGTCCGATGATGGCGGCCGCGGCGGCCATCGCCGGCCATTTTACGGATATTAGGAATTGGAAATTCCAGTATGCAGTGTTGGGCCAGCCGGTGATCAGCCAAATCGGTATGACGATGGCAGATGAAACCGTTTCGCGTACATCACGGGCTGGCGGTTCCTCTCGATCGCGTCAATGTCGACACCGATCAGATCATTCCCAAACAATTTCTTAAGCGCATCGAGAGAACCGGCTTTGGCGCAATTCCTTTTCTATGACTGGAGATTTGGCGCGGACGGCCGAAGCCGAATCCCGATTTCATCCTCAATCAACCGCGATATGAGGGCGCAAGTATCCTGGTTGCGGGGAAAAATTTCGGTTGTGGCTCTTCGCGCGAACACGCCGTCTGGGCGCTGGCGGATTTCGGTTTCCGCGCTGTGATCTCTTCTTCATTTGCCGACATCTTCGCCAACAATAGCGTCAAAAATGGATTTCTCACGGTTCGCCTGAAAGAAGAGAAGTTGTCAGAAATCCTCCGGCGAGCCGCCGAGATCCAGTAACTACGAGCTCACCATTGACTTAGAGCAATACGAAGTAAGTGACGATCAAGGCTTCCGCGCTACATTCCCGATGGATGAATTTGTCCGCCACTGCCTGTTGGATGGTCTCGATGACATCTGCCTTACCCTGCAGCACGAATCCGAGATTACAACCTATGAGGCCGCGCATCCGCTCCCTCACGCGCTTATGGCCGTATCAGCGGTAAACGCAACGTCAATCGGGGTAAAGAATTGTAAAACCTTTGCCGCTGGGCTTGACCCTCTTCACGCCGCCATTGATCCTGAAGAGGGACGGCTCGAGTATCTGCGTTTCGGTTCCTACCTGAACCTCTCCAACGGGAGCTTGGTCTTTGACGTTGGCTCGCTTTCCGAATGGAGTTGCCGTTAACCGAGTCTAAAATAGATACGTCTAACTACTCGGCGGTTCATTGCCGATCTTGCGAAAGGTCGTATCCATCCTAACCGTGAAAATGAATCACTCGAATCTGGAGCGGCTAAAGAGTCCGAGTGCGCGTTCTCGACTTCCATTAGCCGTCGCTCTTGCTCTGAGCATCTGCGCTTTTTCGTGCAGTGGCGCTAGTGGAGATCCCAAACAATCCAAGGCGCAAGCCGCCGGGCCGCGTCCTGTCTCGGTTTCCATCGCCACCGTGCAACGGCAGGACGTGCCTGTTTATCTGGTCGGGCTGGGATCGGTCACCGCCTTCTACACCGCCAACATAAAGAGCCGAGTCGACGGGCAAATCATGCAGCGTCAACTTCACGGAAGGACAAACCGTCAAGGAAGGGCGATCTGCTGATTGCTGATTGACCCTCGGCCCTATCAGGTGCAGCTGGAGCAAATGCAGGCACAGTTGTTCAAGGACCAGGCTCATTGCGCGACGCCAAACTGAATCTGGATCGCTATCACGACGCTCATCCCCTCCGGCAGCATTGCGCAGCAACAAGTCGATACACAGAAATCGCTCGTTGATCAACTGGATGGGCCGGTGCGCACCGATCAGGCACAGATTGACAACGCGAAAGCTGCAACATCGTTTACTGCCACATCACCGCTCCGATTCACCGGACGCGTCGGGTTGCGGCAGGTTGATCCGGGAAACATCGTGCACGCACCGGACACGACATCCCATGTTGATCCTCACGCAGCTGCAACCGATCGCTGTGATCTTCACTCTGCCGGAAGACAATCTTCCCAGCCGTGGCACAGCACATGAATAACGCGACTCTGGAAGTTGATGCCTATAGCCGCGACGACCACACGAAACTGGCTACCGGCAAACTGCTGACTATCGACAACCAAATCGACCAAACCACCGGAACGGCTAAGCTAAAGGCGCGTTTTCGATAACAAAGACAATCAGCTTTGGCCCAACCAATTCGTGAATATCAATCTCCTGCTGGAAACGCGCAAGAATAGCACCGTGCGTCCCACGGCCGCCATTCTGCGCGGGCCGCAGGGAACTTTCGTTTATGTCGTGAAGCCCGACAAGACGGTGGAAGCGCGCCCCGTCACTGTCTCTTTGACACAAGGCAACACGACGGTGATCGCCAGCCGGAGTCGCTCCGGGCGACATCGTGGTGACCGATGGGCAAGACAAATTGCAAACTGGCAGCAAGATTGAGCCGCGGATGCGCCGGTTCCACGAACACGCAACTCGCGAACGGAATAACTCGGGGGCAGTGCCCAGAGCTGTCAGGTACTCCATGAGCCCTTCACGCATATTCATTCTTCGGCCGGTCGCGACCACGCTGTTGATGGTGGGCGTGTTGCTGGTGGGCTGGGTGGCGTTCATGCAGTTGCCAGTCTCGGCGCTGCCTGAGGTCGATTACCCGACGATTCAAGTGGTGACGTTCTATCCCGGAGCCGATCCCGATGTCATGGCTTCGTCGGTTACTTCGCCGCTGGAGCGGCAATTCGGCCAGGTTCCCGGCCTGAGCCAGATGACCTCGACCAGTTCGTTTGGCAGCTCCGATCATCACGCTGCAATTCGCGCTCGATCAAAATATCGACGTCGAAGAGCAGCAGGTGCAAGCCGCCATCAATGCGGCGCAGACGTTTCTGCCTTCCGATCTGCCGAATCCTCCGATTTACAACAAGGTGAATCCGGCCGATGCTCCGATTCTGACGCTGGCATTGACGTTCGGATTCGCTGCCACTTTCCAAAATTGAGGATCTCGCCGATACTGCGCTGGCGCAGAAGATTTCGCAACTGCCCGGCGTTGGCCTGGTCTCGATCAGCGGTGGCCAGAAGCCGGCGGTACGAATACAGGTGAATCCAACTGCGCTGGCTTCTTATGGCTGAGCCTGGAAGATGTCCGTACCGCTTTGGCCGACAGCCAATGTCGATCAGGCGAAGGGCATAATCGACGGTCCGCGCCAGTCTTACACCATCGGAGACAACGATCAGCTGTTTTCCAGCGATCAATACAAGCCCATTGTTATCGCCTACCGCAACGGCGCGCCGGTTCGCATCTGAGCGACGTCGCCAACGTGATCGACGGGACGGAGAACGATCTATCAGGCCGCGTGGATGAATCTGACTCCCGCGGTCATCGTGAACATCCAGCGCCAACCGGGCGCGAACATCATCAGCGTCGTCGACCGCATCAAGAAGCTGCTGCCGCGCTTGCAGGCTTCTCTGCCCTCCGCCGTCAAGATGCAGATTCTTACCGATCGCACCAAGACCATCCGCGCGTCGGTGAAAGACGTGGAGTTTGAACTGATGCTCACCATTGTTCTGGTCGTCATCGTCATTTTCTTCTTCCTGCGAAATCTTTCGCGCCACCATCATTCCCAGCGTCGCGGTTCCGCTCTCGATCGTTGGCACGTTTGGCGTGATGTACCTGCTTGGCTACAGCCTGAACAATCTGACGCTGATGGCGCTGACCATCTCAACCGGGTTTGTGGTGGATGACGCCATCGTCATGATCGAGAACATCGACCGTTTTTTGGAAGCAGGCGATTCGCCGCTGGATGCGGCCTTGAAGGGTCAGGGCAAATCGGTTTCACCATTGTTTCGCTGACGGTTTCGCTGATTGCGGTGCTGATTCCTCTGCTGTTCATGGGCGATATTGTGGGCCGCCTGTTCCGCGAGTTCGCAGTCACGCTTGTCGGTCACGATTCTGGTTTCCGCCGCGGTTTCGCTGAGCTTAACGCCGATGATGTGCGCCAAACTGCTCAAGCATCGCAAGGAAGGCGAGAAGGGACGTTTCTACGAGGTCACGGAGGATTATTACAACCGTGTGATTGCATTTTACGGGCGGACGGTGAAATTGGTGCTGAAGCATCAGACGGCCACATTGCTAGTCACCTTCGGAACTCTCATTCTGACTTTGGTCATGTACGTCGTCGTTCCCAAAGGATTTTTCCCGGTGCAGGATACGGGCGTGATCCTGGGTATTTCCCAGGCTCCCGACAGACATCTCCTTCGACGCTATGGCGAAACGCCAGCGGGAACTCGGCAAAGGTCATTCTGCAAGATAAAGATGTCGAGAGTCTTTCCTCGTTCATCGGAGTGGATGGCACGAATATGACGCCAAACAGTGGCCGAATCCAGATCAATCTGAAACCGCGCGATGAGCGCAACGCCGACGCTTCCGCTATCATTCGCCGCCTACAACCGCAACTTTGGCGAAAGTGGACGGCATCACGCTTTACATGCAACCGGTGCAGGACTTGACGGTTGAAGACCGCGTGAGCCGTACGGAGTTTCAGTATTCGGTCGAGGATGCAGACGCACGGGAACTCGCCCAATGGACGCCGAAGCTGGTCGATAAACTTCGCCAGCGCCCCGAGTTGCGCGATGTCGCCACCGACCAACAAAACGGCGGGCTCAGAACGAGCCTCAACATTGACCGCGATACCGCATCCCGGCTCGGCATTCTGCCTTCCGCCATCGACAACACGCTCTACGACGCCTTTGGTCAGCGGTTAGTCTCGATTATTTTTACGCAGCTGAACCAGTATCATGTCGTACTCGAAGTACTTCCTTCGTTCGCGCAGACGCCCGCCGCAATGGACGACATGTACGTTCGCCCAAGCAGCGCGACCCCGGCCACGGGTGCGCCGACCGCTAATGCCGCAACTGCAACAACCAGTGGAAATCCTGTCCCGCTCTCTGCCTTCGTCAAGTTGCATACCACAACCACTCCGCTCGCGGTGAATCACCAGGGACAGTTTCCCGTCGTAACCTTGTCGTTCAATCTGGCTCCGGGCGGCTCGCTCGGCGACGCCACCAAGGCCATTCAACAAGCCGAAAAGGAAATCCAGCTTCCTGCCAGCATTCACGCCTCGTTTCAAGGCACGGCGGCGGCATTTCAAAATTCGCTTTCCACTGAACCATTCCTGATTCTTGCCGCCATCATCACCGTCTACATCGTCCTCGGAGTGTTGTACGAAAGCTACATTCATCCGATAACGATTCTTTCCACACTTCCATCGGCAGGCGTGGGCGCCATCCTGGCCCTCGAACTGACCGGAAATGATCTCACCGTCGTCGCCTTAATCGGAATCATCCTGCTGATCGGCATCGTGAAGAAGAACGCCATTATGATGATCGACTTTGCGCTCGAAGCCGAGCGCGAGGAGCACAAACCGCCCGAAGAAGCTATCTTTCAGGCCTGCCTGCTGCGTTTCCGGCCGATCATGATGACCACAATGGCCGCCCTGCTGGGCGGGTTACCGCTCGCTCTCGGGACCGGCACCGGAGCCGAGCTCCGCAGGCCGCTCGGGATCACGATTGTCGGCGGTTTGCTTCTGAGCCAGTTGTTAACGCTCTATACGACACCCGTTGTCTACTTGTGGTTTGATCGTCTGGCACACCGCTTCGCGAAATACCGCATCGGCAACGAAATTCCGCGTGAAGCGGCTCCCGGAGAAGCGGCCGGGGATTAGCGATGAGTATCTCCACTCCCTTTATTCGGCGTCCGATCGGCACATCGCTGCTAGCAGCGGCTTTGCTGCTGTCAGGAATTCTCGCGTTTAATTTCCTTCCTGTCGCGTCACTGCCCAGAGTCGATTTTCCTGTCATTCAGGTTTCCGCGCAGTTGCCAGGCGCAGATCCGCAGACCATGGCTTCGGCCGTGGCGACGCCGCTGGAGCGGCAGTTCGGCCGAATCTCGGCTATCAACGAGATGACTTCGACGAGCCAAACTGGTTCAACCAGCATCGTTCTGCAATTCGACTTGGACCGGAACATTGACGCCGCCAGCCGGGACGTGCAGGCGGCCATCAATGCCGCGCATGGCCAGTTGCCGCCCAATCTCCCCAGCAATCCGGAGTATTGGAAGTCCAACCCATCGGAGTCACCGATCATGATTCTGGCGTTGACTTCGGATACGAAAACCGTGCCGCAGATGTACGACGCTGCCGATTCGATCCTGTCGCAAAAACTGTCTCAAGTGCCGGGAGTTGGCCAGGTCTATGTCGGGGGATCGGCGCAACCGGCCGTGCGCGCGGAAGTGAATCCCATGCTTCTGAACAAGCTGGGAGTTGGCCTGGACACGGTCCGCAATGCGTTGCATCTGGCGAATTCAAACCTGGCCAAGGGATCGGTGGAGAACGACGTAAAGGTATGGAACTTCAGCGACAACGATCAGCTCTTTACCGCGGCGCAGTACCGCCCGTTGATCGTGGCTTACCGCAATGGAGCGCCCGTGCGTCTCTCGGACGTGGCCACCGTGGAAGACTCGGTCGCCGACGTGCGCCGCATTGGCGTGGCCAACGGAAAACCAAGCGTCCTGATCATCATCTTCCGCCAGCCGGGTGCCAACACCATAGAGACCGTGGACCGCGTGATCACGCTGCTGCCCTACCTGCAGTCCTCAATCTCACCGGCCATTCATATATCCATCGCTTTGGATCGCACCGTTACGGTTCGCGCGTCTGTGAAGGATATCGAGTTCACCCTGCTTCTCTCGGTCATACTGGTCATTCTGGTGGTGTTCGCTTTTCTCCGCACGGTCCGGGCCACGATCATTCCCAGTATTGCCGTGCCGTTGTCACTGGTGGGCACATTCGGCGGAATGTACCTTCTCGGCTACAGCCTCGATAACCTTTCGCTCATGGCTCTGGCTATTTCCACCGGCTTCGTTGTCGATGACGCGATCGTCGTCTTGGAAAACATCACGCGTTACGTAGAGCGCGGTATGGATGCGGTAAGCGCTGCATTCAAAGGTGCGGCGGAAATTGGTTTCACTGTCGTTTCGATGAGTGTCTCCCTGGTCGCGGTGTTCATACCATTGTTGCTGATGGGCGGCATCGTCGGGCGACTCTTCCGCGAATTTGCGATCACCCTCAGCCTTGCTATCGGAATCTCGCTGCTGGTGTCGCTCACGACAACTCCAACCATGTGTGCGAAGTTCCTGCGCCCCGCGACAGAGAAAGGCCATAACCTTTTTTATCGCGCCAGTGAGGCCGTCTTCGACTGGATGTTGAACACTTATCGCGGCGCGTTGAAAGTGGCGCTCCGGTTCAGCTTTGTCACCTTGTGCATTACGATCGCGGTCGCGGTTTTGAGCGTAATCCTCTATATCAAGGTTCCCAAGGGATTTTTCCCGGAGCAGGATACTGGCCGCATTGGTGGGTCCGTGCAGGCCGCGCAGGATATCTCGTTCCAGGCCATGCGCGACAAAATGGAGCGCTACGTTTCGATCGTGATGAAAGACCCCGCGGTGAATTCCGTGGTGGGGTTCGCGGGCGGCAATACCGTTTCAAATGAAGGACGCTTTTTCATCATGCTAAAGCCGCTGGCCCAGCGCAGCAGTTGCGCGGGTCTGCACTTCTGGCAGTTCTGCCCAACTGTTTCAGCAGACGATGTGCTCAACCGCCTGCGCGATAAGCTGGCGGTGGTTCCCGGAGCCACGCTGTATATGAAATCGTATCAAGATCTGACCATCGGCGGACGCCGCAGCAATGCGCAGTATCAATACACGCTGGAGGGGCAGGACTTGGATGAGCTGAACAGGTGGGGACCACAGTTGCTCGAGAAACTGCGTGCCTTACACGAACTGCGCGACGTGAATACCGACCAGCAGGACCATGGCCTCGAGGCGAAGCTGGTGATCGACCGCGATACCGCCAGCCGTCTCGGCGTCGCCGCTCAAGATATCGACAACGCCCTCTACGACGCCTTTGGCCAGCGAGAGGTCTCGACCATGTACGAGCCTCTGAATCAATACTACGTGGTCATGGAAGTTGCGCCGCAATTCCAGCAGTCGCCAGAAGCGCTCCAGAATATCTATCTGCGCTCATCCAACGGTGCACCGATTCCGCTGGCGGCGTTCACTCATTACGCGCCTTCGAACATTCCCTTGGCAGTAAACCATCAGGGTCAGTTTCCGTCGGTAACGATTTCATTCAACCTGGCGCCCGGTGTTTCTCTCGGGCAAGCGACGCTGGCCATCGAGAGGGCGCGGCAGTCGATTGATTTCCCATCGTCCATCTCGGCCAGCTTTCAGGGCACGGCCGCTGCATTCATGGATTCGCTTTCGAGCGAGCCCATCCTGATTATCACAGCCCTCATTGCGGTTTACATCGTTTTGGGCATGTTGTACGAAAGCTATATTCATCCGATCACAATTCTTTCGACCTTGCCGTCGGCAGGCGTGGGCGCGCTGCTTGCCCTGCTCATTACTCACAACGAACTCAACGTGATCGGTACGATAGGCATTATCTTGCTGATTGGGCTGGTGAAGAAGAACGCCATCATGATGATCGACGTGGCGCTGGACGTGGAGCGCACTCAAGGCAAGAAGCCCATTGATGCCATCTATGACGCCTGCCTGCTTCGCTTCCGTCCCATCATGATGACAACCATGGCCGCGCTTCTTGGAGGCTTACCCCTTGCCCTCGGCAGGGGCACCGGCTCGGAACTGCATCGCCCGCTCGGCATCACCATCGTCGGCGGCCTAATCGTGAGCCAGGCGCTAACGCTATTCACCACTCCCGTCATCTATGTTTATCTCGATCGCCTGCGTCTGTTACTGCGCGGCGGCGCGGATGTAGCTTTGCCCGGGACAGCCAGCCCAGCCCACTCTCACGACTAGAACCGGTCGCCACCGAAACCTGAAGAGGGCTAGCGCGGATGGCGCGGATCGTTCCATGCAACCAGTTTGCGACGGGATCGCATCGCAGCGGTGAGCGGGAGAAAATTGGCTCAGGCTGCCGGGCCAGGAGCTTTTTTTCTGCGACACCCGTTATGATGGAAAACGGCATTGTTCTCAAGCGGATTTTTCGCGGTCCCGGTATTATTGTTGTTTCGTTCACATCGTCCAAATTCTCTTGGGAGTAGCGGATGCCTCGGAAGCTAGTGGTATTGGTTTTTCTTGTTGCGAGTCTGGCCTTTTCTCTCAGTTGCGGCAAATCCGGCAACCATTACCTCTACGTAGCCATTCCTGCCGCCAATCAATTAGCGGTTTTTCGCGAGGACCCCTATTCCGGCGTGCTCACCCAGCTTGCAGAAAGTCCGTACACGGTGGGCAGCGGAGCCCAGGCTGTGGTCGTTCATCCTTCCGGCAAGTATCTGTATGTGGCTAACGCAGGTCAGGACGAAAACGATGTCTCACTCTTCGATATCAACAGCGATGGCACTGTCAGTGAAGTTACTCCAAGAGCACCGGTCGGCAGCCTTCCCGACTTCCTGGCCATGGACCCAGCCGGGGCCTATCTCTACGTTGCCAATGTCGGGTCTAACACGCTCTCGGTTTTTTCCATTGATTCCGGCAGTGGCTCACTGACCCCACTCAAGAACTCACCCTTCCAAACCAGCCTCGCGGCGATCAATATGCAAATAGCGCCGTCGGGAAAATTTCTTTATATCAGTGCTGCCATCCAGTCGGGCACTCAGCCGTTCGGTGCGATTGGAGTTTTCAGCCTCAACGCGGGGGTGCCGACGTTCGTCAGCTTGACCACCACTGCCGACACTGATCCGTCGGGTTTGGCGATCAGTCCCAACGGTTCTTATCTATACACTGCCAACGCTTCTGCCAACTCCGTCTCTATCTATAGCATCGGTTCTGCCGGCGCTTTGACTCAAGTCGCAGGCTCTCCGCTGTCGGCCAACTTCCAACGGCCCGTCGCCGTGACGGTCGATCCCAAAGGCCAATATCTTTACGTGGCCAACCAGGCGGCGAATAACATTGCCAGCTTTTCGATTTCCTCTACCACCGGGTTTCCTGCGGAAGTAACAGATTCCCCCTTCGCCTGCGAAAGCTCTCCGAGCTTTGTTCTGCTCGACCCTACGAGTAGTTATCTTTACGTCGGCAATCAGGCTTCGGGCTCTGCAATTCAAGGTTTTGGCGTCGACGCCGGCAGCTTGAACACGATTGCCGGCTATCCTGTGGGAAACACTCCCACCTCAATCACAATTCTGCAATAACTGGTTCTGCGATATCCGGTTCAAAAATTATAAGGAGATGCGAATGCACGGCTCGGAGTACAATCCGGGGACGATGTTGCGCGTTCTTTACGAATCCATGACAAACTTGCAAGTGCCATCTTGCGACAATTCGTAAAGCAGCGGCGGCATCATGTGACAACCGGTTTCGGAATTCCGCCATCCAACCCATTAACAAGCTTTCCGATTGGGTCGGCTCTGGGGCGGGTTCCGTAGCGAGACCGCATGAGGACCCGAACCCATGAAAATTGCCAGCGCGGCTAGCGCTTTTCCGAAGCATTACTACTCTCAGCAAGAGCTGCTCCAGCGTCTCCAGGACTACTGGGGCACGGACCTGAAGAATCCGCAACTGCTGCAGCGGCTTCATCGCAACGTAACCGTCGAAGGCCGCTATCTGGCCGTCCCCGCCGAGCAGTACCTAGAAATCAGGACTTGGGGACAGGCCAACGACATCTGGATTGCGGTTGCGCAGGAGTTGGGCGAAAAAGCTCTGTGTCTGGCGCTGCACAATGCCGGCGTTAGTCCACAGGACTTGGGTGCATTGTTCTTCACGAGTGTCACTGGGGTGTGCAGCCCGTCGATCGACGCTCTGCTGATCAATCGTATGCAACTTCCTGCCAACATCCGCCGCACGCCGATCTTCGGTTTGGGATGCGTGGCGGGGGCAGCGGGTATTGCCCGCGCCGCCGATTACGTTCGTGCGTATCCCAAACAGGCGGCAGCGCTAGTATCCGTGGAATTGTGCTCCCTCACTTTGCAAAGAGAAGATTTATCGGTGGCCAACCTGATCTCGTCCGGTCTCTTTGCCGATGGTGCCGCAGCCGTGATTGTTACAGGCGAAGACTTCGCTTCAGTTGACGGCCATCCGCCTGGACCTGTGATTCGCGCAACACGTTCCATTTTTTATCCCCACACCGAAGACATGATGGGCTGGAATATTTCCGAAAAAGGGTTCCGCATTTTGTTATCGACCGAGGTCCCGAATCTCATTCGGCAAAATCTCGGTCGCGACGTTGATGCCTTTCTCGCAGATCACGGCCTTCAGAAAAGCGACCTCAAGAGTTTCGTTCTGCATACCGGAGGTCCAAAAGTGCTGGAGGCTTCGGCCGACGCACTGGGCTTGCACAACGGCCAATTGGACGCTTCTTGGGATTGTTTGCGCAAAGTGGGGAATCTTTCATCGGCTTCAGTATTGGTGGTGCTCGAGGACGTAATGAAGCATCGCCGCCCGGAGCCCGGCTCGCTTGGTTTGCTTGCGGCGATGGGGCCCGGATTCTGTTCTGAGCTTGTTTTACTTGAATGGTGATGTCTAACGAATTCTCAACTTCGACGGATGTTTTCGTAATTGGCGGCGGCCCCGCAGGATTGGCAGCCGCAATCGCGGCCCGTATGCAGGGGTTTCGCGTGATCGTTGCAGACGGCGCAAAGCCGCCAATCGATAAGGCCTGCGGGGAAGCTTTGATGCCCGATGCGGTCGAGGCTCTAGAAAAACTCGGAGTCTGCGTTCCTCTCACGGAGGGTTTTTCCGTGTGTGGTACGCGTTTTTACAACAGCAGATTGTCGGCGCAGGCTGCGTTTCCTGCCGGTTTTCGTGGCATTTCAGTCCGGCGCACGGTCCTGCACCGTTTGTTAATCGACCGTGCCGTCGAACTCAAAGTCGAATTCTTGTGGCAACAGCCCGTGACAGGAATTTCACAAAATTCGGTTCGAGTCGGCGATCATGTCATTCGCGCGATTTGGGTGGTCGGCGCCGATGGTGCGAACTCGCGCGTGCGTCACTGGGCTAATCTTAACTGTGCCAGGGCCCGCCGCCCCCGCTATTCATTCCGCCGCCATTACCGCGTGCAGCCATGGACCGACCGCATGGAGATTCATTGGGGGAAGACCAGCCAGGCTTATGTAACAGGAGTGAATGACCAGGAAGTTTGCGTGGCCGTAGCATCGCACGACCCCAAGCTTCGTCTTGATAAATCCCTTCAGCACTTTCCGGAATTGAATTCACGCCTTTGCGGCGCAGAGCCAGTTTCTATTGAGCGTGGCGCAGTTTCTGCAAGTCGGCGACTGAAGCGCGTTTGCCGCCGCAATATCGCGCTGGTGGGCGATGCTTCCGGCACCGTTGACGCCATCACGGGCGAAGGCTTGGGATTGGCCTTCAATCAGGCATTAATTCTTGCAGAATGCATGAAAGCCGGCACGCTTGCGAATTATGAATCCGCGCACCGCCGCATGGCTTTCCGGCCTCTTCTGATGGCCCGCATGATGCTTGCGCTTGATGGCCGAGTCTGGCTGCAACGCCGCACGCTTCACGTATTCAAACGTCGTCCGCAGATTTTTGAACGCCTCTTGGCATTTCATGTAGGCGCTCTATCTCCCGCCGAGTTTGCGTTTGAGGGACTCACCCTGGGATGGGGACTGCTGACTGCCTAGCCCAATGAATAACAGGCACACAGCTGCCCTTCTGTTGCCACGATCGCTTGTCTGCGGCATTCTGGTCATCTTTATCGCTGGCGCAGCCGTTGCGCAGAACCTCACACTTAGCCTGGACCCAGAGCACACGGTTATAAGCTTCACATTGAGCGACGTACTGCACACCGTTCGTGGAACCTTTCAACTGAAACAAGGCAAGCTGCAGTTCGACCCTATTACCCAAAAAGTGACAGGAGAAATCACCGTCGATGCCAAGAGCGGCCAGACCGGAAACGGAATGCGTGACCGCAAGATGCATCGTGAAGTGCTGGAAAGTGAGCGCTATCCGGAAATCTTGTTCCGTCCGGACCACATCGAAGGTTCGATCTCATCGCTGGGAAAGTCTTCCGTCAGCGTTCATGGAATTTTCAACGTCCACGGTGCGGACCACGAGCTCCGCGTTCCCGCGGAAATCGAAATGACTTCCGACCGTTGGAAAGCCGCCCTGCACTTCAGCATTCCTTACGCGAATTGGGGCATGAAGAATCCGAGCACGCTGTTTCTGCGTGTGAGCGAATCGGTTGATATCGATGTGAACGCTACAGGAACGCTGGAACAGCACTCGAATTAAGCGATTCGGCGGGGAATCAGAATCCATCCAGCCGGACGGCTCCCTTACTCTCCGTGCATTCGTAAGTTCGCCCTGCCGCCAGATTGCCGAACTCTTCTGTATTTCCACTCGGCCAGCTGATTACTACGCGCTCTACGTGATCCTCTTTCCCCAGTCCAAACGTTAACGGAAGCTCGGACTGTGAGAGGTAACTGGATCCGTCCTTGACCATCCTCGACTGGCTCATTCCACCGCAATCGATGCGAACTGTGGCGCCGATCCCATCGCGGTTCGACTTCGTTCCTACAAGGCGAAAACGGATGCTATGATTTCCCGAAAGCTGATCGTTGCGATATAGATATGCTGGCCCATTGTTTGTAGTCAGCAAAAGATCAACGTCGCCGTCCCGGTCGAAATCCGCGCATGCCAGTCCACGTCCGACTTTCGGGCTGTCGAATCCGCCATCGATTTCAGCCGCGACATCCTGAAACCTTCCCCTGCCGTTATTGAGAAATAACTGAGGAGGCTGTGCGTAGCCGATGTTGCCGCGAATGTTCCGTACGGTCTCGTCAATGTGCCCGTTGGCAACGGCCAGGTCAAGCCAGCCATCCAGATTCGCGTCAAAGAACGCACATCCAAACCCCAGGCTGTTCTTGGATGCCAACCCCACGCCGGTTCGCGACGCCACGTCCTCGTAGGTTTTCCCTGTGAACTCATACAGCCCGGTCATCTCATTATCGAAATTCGTAATCGCGACTCCGGGATGGCCGGAATTCGTGAAATCCCCCACGTCCACTCCCATACCCGCGCGCGCTCTGCCATCGGTGCTGAAGGCCAATCCCACTTCCACTGCGGCGTCCTTGAAGGTGCCGTTATGCTGATTGCGGTAGAGCTTGTTCGGCTGCGTGTCATTGGCCACCAGCAGATCGGGCCAGCCATCGGAATCCTCATCCAGCATCGCTACTCCAAGCGATTTCGAACTGCTGTCGAAAATTCCGCTCGAGGCCGTCACATCTTCAAAGGTTCCATTGCCGCGATTGTGAAACAGCCAGCAAGTTTCTCCCCGGTAGGCTTCTGGCGTGCAATACGACTTGTTTCTGCCATCCAGGCTGCAAAAGACATCGTGCTCGCGCGACCACTTCACATAGTTGCACACGAAAAGGTCGAGCAGTCCGTCCCGGTCGTAATCGAGCCACAGCGCCGAAGTGCTAAAAGCCTCACGCTTGGCCAAGCCGCTTGCCTGTGTCACGTCTACAAAACTTCCTTTGCCGGTATTGTGGAACAGCCGATTTTGTCCGACGCTCGTTATGTAAATGTCGGGGAACCCGTCGTTGTCATAATCGCCTACCGCCACGCCCATGCCATACATTTCCACATCTAGTCCGGCGTTCGTAGTTACGTCGGTAAACGTGCCATTCCGGTTGTTGCGGTAGAGCTTTAAGGTTGTGCGGCGCTGCTTATGACCGGCCCAGTCCATTCCGTTGATCAGGAGGATATCCGGCCAGCCATCGCGATCGTAGTCAAGAAACGCGCAGCCGGATCCCATTGTCTCCGGCAAGAACTTACCACCGTAAGCACCCGTGTTGTGATGGAAATGAATTCCTGCTTTGGAGGTTACATCGACAAATCGAAAGCCGGGCGGAATATCAGCCGGTGCCGCCGCGAAAGTGCGAAGCAGGGGCAACTGCGAAATCGATGCGAGCCCTGCCAGATTGCGCAGAAAGGATCTGCGATTCACGGAACGTTTACCAGGCCCGCGCGAATCGCGTAGACGACGAGCTCCGCGGTTTTATGAATACCCAGCGCATTCATGATATTCGCGCGATGCACGGCTACAGTGTTCGCGCTCAAATCCAGCTCTGACGCGATTTCCTTGTTTGATTTTCCGTTTACAATCATCTGCAGCACTTCCAGTTCGCGCGGCGTGAGTCCACCATCGCGCTCGCCCTTGAGCGAAGAGTGCTGTTCCACCTGCGGATCAAAAATTGTCTCTCCGGCTGCAACACGTCTCACCGCCGGACCAAGCTCCAGGTTCATCGCATTCTTCAGAATGTACCCTCTGGCTCCGGCGTCGATGGCCTGTTTTACCCATGTGTTCTCCGAGTGCATGCTCAACATCAATATTGAAGTGTCCGGCGAGCGTTCCAGGATCTGCCGTGTCGCATCCAATCCATTCAATTTCGGCAGAGCGCAATCCATCACCACTACTTGCGGCATCAATTCCTGCGCCAGGCGGACGGCTTCTTCGCCGTCGCCTGCTTCACCGACGACTTCAATGTCCGGCTCATCCTCCAGCATGCGGCGAAAGCCGCGCCGCACCAGGCCGTGGTCATCAACCAGCAAGACCCTGATCTTCTTTGTCATCGACAGCAATCTCCGTCTCGGTCGCTTCAATTCTTTCGCGCGGGACCGTCAGATGAACATGCGTTCCGCCGGCCGCGGGAGCAGAAAACTCGATCCTTCCGCCCATCAATTCTGCGCGTTCACGCATCGCGACCAGCCCGATTCCCGTCTTGACCGTTGCAGGAGTGAATCCCACGCCGTGGTCTTCAATCTCCACTTCCAAAGCGGAGGATAGGAAACGCAGTCTGCAGCCACGCCTGCTTTGTGCCCGAGTGCCGCGCAATATTATTAAGCGCCTCCTGCACCACGCGGTAAATCTGCACTGCCGCGCTGCTGTTCAAAGCGAAGGCCGAACCCTGCTTCTCATAGGATATGGCAATCCCGCTTTGCCTTTCCACTGTTGGAACGTACCAATCGAGCGTCGTCTCGAGTCCGGCTTCGTCGAGCATGACGGGATGTAAAGACTGCGAAAGGCTCCGCACCCGGTCCAGTGTTTCCTGCGCGATCTCTTGTACCTCCCGCAAATCTCTCCGCAACGACGAATCTTCTGGAGCGCGGGCATCAGCGCGCCGCAGCATCGCTCCCATGGCCGTTAGAATCTGGCCAAACTCGTCGTGCAGCTCGCGTGAAATATAGCGGAGTGTCGATTCCTGAGTAGCGATAAGCTTTTGCGCCAGGTCGCTGCGCCGCTCGGAAAGCTCGGACATGCGCGCAAACAAATGGCGATTCCAGCGAATGATGGAAACTCCCGTGAGCAGCACCGCAGCGAGCGTGGCCGCGAGAAAAACATAGACCTGATGTTGTACACGATCGTAAATCTGAATAATCTGCTGCGCCGCCCTTTCTTCATTGTCGCTGTTCTGCACCAGGAACCGGGCCACGGTCGTACTCAATGCCGCCTGCCGCGCCTGCAGCGACAATTGAATCTGCTGCCGTGCAACTTCGTCGTCACCTGATGTCGCGAGGCTAAACACCCGATCTACCGCATCCCAGAACTGAGTGAGCGAACTCGTCAACGCAGCGTTCTGTTCGGGTGTTCGGCCTGTCGGCGCCAAACCCGATTCCAGGCGCATCGCATCATCCAGATCCGTTCTTATCCGCTGGAACTGCGCCGACCACGCGGTCAAAGGATACGGCTCATCGTTGTCGATCATATCGCGCATGGCGACGGCGAGCAGATTCAGATCATTCTGGATGCGCAGCAATTGGAGCGAGTCTTTGCGATTGCGATCAATCAGTCCTGTCTGCAGTTTGCGCAATCCAGCGACTTGCCAGGTAATATAGGCTGAATAAGCCACGACCGCCGCGAGTGTGACGACTAGGCCGAGCAACAGGCCCGGGGTTGGGGAGCGCTCCGGCGATGACGGACGTATCACGCCCCGAGCATACAACGGCAGCCCGCGCCATGTCACAATCAGTAATATTGAAGCGAATCAGGCTCCAGCGGAGTCGAACAAGAGATTGAGTACCGGTCCCCAGGCAACTCCAAAGAAACCTAAGGTCGAGCGTCTCCGCGAGGTCTTGCCGGCCGTCTGGGCGCTGATGCGCCCACGCCGCAAACTGCTGGCTCTTGGTCTCGGATTGATGATTATCAACCGCGTTGCGGGATTGGTCCTGCCCTATTCAAGCAAGTTCCTGATCGATACAGTTATCAACAAGCACCGCATGGATCGCCTGGAGCCGCTGGTGTTACTCGTGCTCGGCGCAACGGTGGTTCAGGGCATCACATCCTTTTCGCTGACGCAATCCCTCTCCAAAGCTGCTCAGCGGCTTATTACCGAACTGCGGCAGCAGGTGCAGGTCCATATCTCTCGCCTGCCGGTTTCTTTCTACGATGCCAATAAAACGGGCAGCCTCGTCTCGCGCATTATGAGCGATGTAGAAGGCGTGCGCAATCTTCTGGGCACGGGTCTTGTTGATTTTGTGGGAGGCTTGGTCACGTCCGGGATTGCACTGGTTCTCTTGCTGCGCACCAGTGTGCAACTTACTTTGATTGCTGTCGGCTCCCTCCTGTGCTTTGTAGTGGCGCTGAATAAGGCGTTCGCCATCATTCGTCCGATTTTTCGAGAGCGAACCAAAATCAATGCCGAGGTGACCGGACGCCTTACTGAATCGCTTGGCGGAGTGCGCGTCATCAAGGGGTATCACGCTGAAAAGCGAGAGGAAGCGATCTTCGCCAAAGGGGTGTTCCGTTTGCTCGACAATGTGATGCGTACACTCACCGCGACTTCGGTTATGAGCCTTTCTGCCAGTGTTCTGCTCGGACTGGTGGGGGCGGTGACTATGTATGTGGGCGCCCATGAGATTTCTGCCGGCACTCTCACGGTCGGCGGATTCGTTTCGTACACGCTGCTCCTCGGGTTTCTCGTCGCCCCCATCATGCAGATCGTTGCTATAGGCACGCAACTCACGGAAGCTTTAGCCGGGCTCGAACGCACGCAGGAAATCATGAGCCAAAGCCCCGAAGATCAGGATCCATCCCGTTCGGTTGCGCTCAAAGATATCGTCGGGCAAATTGAATTTCAGAACGTTAGCTTCACTTACGATGGAATTCACGAAGTCCTTCGCGACATTTCTTTTTGTGCCGAACCGGGCACGGTGACGGCTCTCGTTGGCTCTTCGGGCTCGGGCAAATCAACCACCATCGGCTTGATCTCAGCTTTCTACAAGCCGACAAAAGGAAAAATTCTCGTCGACCAAGTGGACCTGAGCACCGTCCGCCTCGATTCCTATCGCACCCGTCTCGGTGTTGTGCTGCAGGAATCATTTCTGTTCGACGGAACCATTCGTGAAAATGTCGCATTCTCAAGACCCGATGCGACCGAGGAACAAATTCTGCGCGCCTGTCGTATCGCTAGAGTAGATGAGTTTGCAGAGGCATTCGCCGACCGGTACGACACGGTCGTAGGCGAGCGCGGCGTAAAGCTCTCCGGCGGCCAGCGGCAGCGGATTTCGATTGCGCGGGCGATTTTGGCCGAACCGCGCATTCTTATTCTCGATGAGGCAACTTCGAGTCTTGACTCCGAATCCGAGCAGATGATTCAGGAAGGGCTTGCGTATCTGATGAAAGGGCGCACAACTTTCGTAATTGCGCACCGGCTCTCCACCATCCGGCGGGCGGATCAGATTCTCGTCATGGAGCAAGGGCAGATTCTCGAGCGCGGGACGCACGAACAACTCTATGCCGCGCATGGCCGCTACTACGATCTATACACCCGCCAACATGGCGTGGAAAACAATTTGTTTCTTGCTCCCGGCGAAGGTGATTTGCCGGTCCTCGAAGCCGTCAGCAATGGCAATTCCAGTTCGCGCGGCGGCAAGGCAGTGGATGCATTGGGCGTTCTGAAGGGAGAAGTTCGTTAGCAATGGATTTGAACCATTCCCAACAGAATAACCTCGCGTCGTCGACAAACCCCGCTGCAATTCACGCGGAATCTCTTTGCCGCCACTACCGCATGGGCGAGAGCGTGATTCGCGCCGTCGATGGCGTTTCGCTGAGCGTGCGCCCCGGCGAATTCGTCGCACTTTTAGGTAGTTCCGGTTCTGGAAAATCATCTGTCCTCAATTTGATTGCGGGGCTCGACCACCCGACTTCCGGCAATGTCGTCGTGCACGGGCGCAACCTCGCTCAGCTTTCGCGCGTAGAGCTCGCCCACTATCGCCTGTACACCGTAGGGATGGTCTTCCAGTCCTTCAATCTGATCGCCAGCATGACTATTGCGGAAAATGTGGAATTGCCGATGCGCTTTGCGGAAGTCGACCGCGCAAAGCGCGATCACTTGACGCACGAAGCGCTCACGAGGGTGGGCCTGCAGGCACGCATGAAACATAGGCCCAGTGAGCTTTCCGGTGGAGAGCAGCAGCGCGCAGCGCTGGCCCGAGCCCTCATCAATCATCCGAAGCTTCTGCTCGCCGATGAGCCCACCGGCAATCTCGATAGCCGCACCGGCACGGAGATCATGAACATGGTGCGCGAGTTCAATCAGCTGTTGGGAATGACAGTAGTGGTGGTCACGCACGAACGTGCGCTGGCCGAACGTTACGCAGAGCGGCTGATCTTTCTGGCCGATGGCAAGGTCGTTGGCGAGGAAGTGAATCCGGCCTTGGTCGCCGCCGCCGAGGGAGCGCGACGTTGAAGCTCCCTGATCTAGCTGAGCTCGCCATGCGCAATTTGCGCGAATCCCTTCTGCGGAATTCGCTCACTACTGTCGGTATCTCCGTCGGCGTAGCCTCTCTGGTCGCCATGCTGTCTCTGGGCATCGGCCTGCAACAACTCGCCTCGCGCCGGTTGATGAAGTCCGGATTATTCGACACGGTCGTAGTCACCTCCCGCCGCGATCTGAGAAATTTCGGTCACGAAGAAGAGCACAACGGCCCGACCCCGGGCGAAAGCCGTATTCTGGATGAGTCAGTTCGTCAGCAAATCGAGCGCATGCCGAATGTGGTCGAAGCTTATCCCGATATTCGTTTCATTACTGAACTGCGATATGACAACAAGCCGCATATGACCATGGTCGCGGCGCTGCCCTCGTCGGCGAAGTCGAACGATGCTTTCGAATCTATGCAGGGGCATTTCTTTTCCTCCGATATCGCGGCGGAGGTTGTCATTCAGAAGACTTTTGCTGAAGAACTGCTGGGCAAGACACCGAAGCCGGGCGTGGATGATACGAACGTCGCGCAATTGGCTGCCCCTCTCTTGGGCAAAGAACTGACGATGCGGTACGCACAGCGGCAGGCCCCACCAGCGACGGCCCCGGCGGCCTCCGCAGCGAGATCCGACAATGACGAAGAAGACGATGAGGATGACGAAGACGACTTTGCCGGCGCGGCCTATTCAGTTGTGTCGCGGGAGCTGAAGCTGAAAATCGTTGGCGTAGCCGACCTCGACCCCGAGAGCATGCGCGGACCAACCCGTGCTCGCGTTTTTCTTCCGCTCAAACTCGCCGAGAGCTTGCACGTGATGCAGCCTACTGACCTGCGCGAGATCTCGCGCGCCGCCAGTGATCAGCCTGTGTATTCGTCGGTGAGCGTGCACGTGAAACATCCCTCCCAAATCCGCGCGGTTGAGGACTCGATCAAGAAAATGGGCTTTAACACCTTCTCGATCCTCGATGCCACACGCAGTCTGCAGCAGTTCTTCGCCGTGCTCGATTTATTTCTCGGAATCTTCGGCAGCCTTGCTCTCGCTGTCGCATCGATTGGAATTGTCAACACCTTGGTCATGGCGATTCTCGAGCGCCGCCGCGAAATCGGTATCATGAAGGCCATTGGCGCCAGTGACGAAGATGTGAAGAAGTTGTTCTTTGCAGAGGCCGGAGCGATGGGACTTCTCGGCGGCATCGTCGGTGTTGTGCTGGGCTGGGCAATCGGGCACGTCATAAATTTCGGAACGAACATCTATCTCAACCACCAGTCGTTGCCACCGGAGCACTTCTGGTACGTACCTCTTTGGCTGGTTGGCGCGGCAATTTTGTTCGCCTTCATCGTGAGCCTCTTATCCGGCCTGTACCCCGCCGGACGCGCGGCTCGGCTTGATCCGGTGCAAGCCCTGCGCTACGAGTAAACTGAAAAAATGCGGTGGTCTGGTCTTTCCGTTCTGCTAGTTGTCCTATTTGGGGTTTCCATTGCCGGCGCCCAAAGTCGCATCGACTGCAACGCGATGAGCAGCCGCATCCTTAAGCATTCGGTGCACTACTGCGTTTACATCCCCGCTAGCTATGACCCCAGTGCCCGCAAAGAGCCGCCCCAGCATTATCCGATTCTCTACTTTCTGCATGGCCTCGGCGACAACGAGCAAACACTCTTCAACAGTGGCGGATGGACTGTGCTAGACGATCTTCGTCGGCAACATAAAGTCGGCGAATTTCTGATCGCCGCTCCAGAGGGCGGGAGAACGTTCTACATCAATTCCGCCGACGGACGCGTGCGTTACAGCGATTTCTTCCTGCAAGAATTTGTTCCTCTTATCGAATCGAAATACCGCATTGCCAAGGGTCGCGCCAATCGTGGCATTACGGGAATCTCTATGGGCGGATATGGAGCGCTGCGTTTTGCGTTCGGCCATCCTGAATTGTTTTCCTCAGTGAGCGCACAAAGCGCTGCTTTAATAACGGAATCTCCCAGGGAACTGGACGCGGGAATGCGCTCCGGTATGGAATTAGGGAAGCTGTTGGCCGCGGTTTTCGGCGATCCGATCGGTGTTCGCCACTGGGACGAAAACGATCCCTTCTTTCTCGCGCAGGAAAATCGCGCAGCTTTGCGGAAGGTACAGATTTACTTCAATTGTGGCCAGAACGACAACTACGGCTTTGAGAAGGGCGCAGCCGCACTAGATAAAGAGCTGGAAAAAGAAGGCGTGAAACATGAATATCGTTCATACCCTGGAGATCACAGCCTCACATATTTCCTCTCACACTTCGAAGAAGTCATGGAGTTCGAATCGCAGGCCTTCAGGCTGCACCCGTAGCGAACCGTAGATTTTGCCGTACCACTGTCTTCATGCTGCATCCCAGTCCTTAGGTACGTTGAGATAGGAGCAATCCAGATTTTCGACGGACGAGCAGCCCAGTAAATGCAACGTGCGGTCCAGGTCTGCCCGCAAAATTTCGATCGCGCGGTCCACTCCGTCTTCGCCCGCAGCCGCCAATCCGTAAGCGTAGGCTCGCCCGCACAAAACAGCGGTTGCTCCCAAACAGAGGGCCTTCACGATATCGGTTCCACGGCGGATGCCGCCATCCATCCACACTTCGATCTGTCCATTCACCGCCTTTACCACTTCAGGCAGAGCGCGCAACGATGCGGGCACGCCATCCAGCTGTCGGCCACCATGATTCGAAACCGAGATTGCGGCCGCTCCCTCATCAATCGACCGTCTCGCATCGTCCGCTGTCAACACACCCTTTACTATGATCGGCCCGCCCCAATGTTTCCGAATCCAAGTCAAATCCGCCCAGGTTACGGCCGACTCCGCCAGCGCCGCGTTGATATCCACCAACGGCAACTCGCCCTTGCCCGGTACGATCACATTGGGCAAGCCCGGCAGTCCTCCATCGAGCAAATAACTCATCAACCACCCCGGCCGCGACAATATCTGGGGCAGGAAAGGCAGCTTGTCGAGCAGCCCGCCGCTGATCAGTTCCTTCATGCCATTGCGGTAATCGCGCTCGCGGATGCCGGCGACTGGCGTGTCGATTGTCAGCACTAATCCGGAAAACCCAGCGGCACGCGCCCGGTCGATTGCCGCCTCTGCCGCCCCTCGTCCTCCCATTAGATAAAGCTGATAAAAAACCGGCCCCTTCGAGCCTGCCTTCACATCCTCCAGCTTATGCCCGGAAATGGTCGAAAGAATGTACGCCGTGCCCGCTCTTCCCGCAGCCCGAGCCGCAGCAACCTCGCCGCCCGGGTGCATTAGCCGGCTATACCCAACGGGAGCAAGCATGAACGGAAGCTGAAGGTCGAAGCCCAGCACGCGTTTACAAAGGCTGCATTTCTCAACAACCACGGCGTGCCGGGGACGAAACGTAACATCGTTGAACACGCGGCAATTTTCACGCAGCGTGATTTCGCCTTCCGCGCCGCCATCCAGATAGTCGAACACGGATTTGGGTATTCTCTGCCGGGCAATGGGACGGAAATCTTCAATAGATACAACATGAGGAGGGGCAACGGAAGCTTTCGACATGGCAAATCCGGGCGCGTGGGCGTTGAAGCAGCATATAGTACCACCGCGCAAAAGAGGATGGAAATCCATCGCTCCGTAGTTCTCGTTTGTAGTAAAACTGAGACTAGCTGGAGAGGTGGCCGAGTGGTTGATGGCTCCGGTCTTGAAAACCGGCGTGCCCGAAAGGGTACCGGGGGTTCGAATCCCTCCCTCTCCGCCAGCTCACTCGTAGATGGGCACTTACCTACTTCTACTGAACAGAGCCCGTGACCTTGAAGTCGCCACTTGGAGCACAAGTGGAGGACAATAAGGTTGAGAACTGTTTCATTGCTGCGATCGCATCGGGCGATGCGGTTTTGATGTAGTGATTTTGTGTCGTCGCCACGGTGCTATGACGCAGGATTCTCTGGATCACCGAATCATCAACGCCTAAGCGATTGAGATTTGAAGCCAAGCCTCTGCGGAAGCCATGCCATCCATGCCAGCAGATGCCAGTGCGTTGCGGCGCGAATCAATGCGTGGCATCCGCTAATGGCAGCCAGACTTGAAAACGCGTCTCGCCGGGTTTGGAATTCACCTGAATATTGCCCCGATGTTTCTTCACAATCCGCTGGACTGTGTCCAGGCCGAGCCCCGTGCCTTCTCCGACTCCTTTGGTGGTAAAAAAAGGCTCGAAGATGTGAGGTTGCACCTCGGGCGAAATTCCCGGGCCGTTATCTGCGATCTCCACAACCACGCAATCGTCGTCGCGGTAAGTGCGGACGCGAAGCTCGCCCTTTCCACGCATGGCGTCAATCGCGTTGTCGATAATGTTGGTCCAGACCTGGTTCAGTTCGCTGCCAAAAGAATTTACCAGCAGCGGAACGCGCTGGTAATCGCGCTGCACCGCCACGCCTTGTTTCAGCTTGTGATTCAAGATCGTAAGCGTGGTTTCCAGGCTCTTTACGACGTCGACGTTCTGCACCCTGGACTGGTCCATATAGGTGTATTCCTTGATCGCACCCACCAGGTCCGATATTCGCGACGTGCTGCTCTCGATTTCGTGCAATAAGACAGCTACCTCGACGGAGGCAGCAATTCTCACCAAGGCCGCTCTCGCGGCGTCTGAGTCCAACGTGGCAAACAATGATTCCAAAATTTCCGGCTTGATATTCCGCCGCGCCAGGTCAGCGGCCAGTTGCCAGAGATCGTTCTGCCCGTGACTGCGCAGCAGAGAATCGATCTGATCTTCCAGGTCTGTGATGGTGAGGGCATCCGGTGGAACGACATCTTTTTGCGTGAACAAAGCCTCGAGTTTTTCGATCTCAGTTTTTTGCGCAGGACTGAGATCGCGCTTCCCCAGTTCAACGCTCGCGGTCTTGATTTTCTTGATCATCTCGCGCAGCTGGCTGGCAGCGCGTTTGGCGGCTGACGCAGGATTGTTCAGTTCGTGCGCCAGGCCGGCTGAGAGCTTACCGAGAGAGGCCAACCGGTCTCGCTGTTGCTCAAGGCGAGTAACTTCG
Organism: uncultured Acidobacteriaceae bacterium; assembly: GCA_963734675.1. Classification (GTDB taxonomy): domain Bacteria; phylum Acidobacteriota; class Terriglobia; order Terriglobales; family Acidobacteriaceae; genus Sulfotelmatobacter. The sequence goes on along the minus strand of CAVTHZ010000012.1, from coordinate 123,144 downwards.
CGGATGCGGTCGGACATCAGGCCTACGAGACGCTTCGTCAGTTCCGGCATTTTCTGAATAAGTTCCGGAAATAATGAGGAGGGAAACCGCAGGGCTCGGCTGTCCACTTCGGCGCGCTGGCCCACGGTAAACTGCTTCATCCTCGAAAATGGCAAGACCCCGGTTACGTCGCCCGGTTCCAGATCAAATGCGATGATTTCGCCGTTGACTTCTCCCCGCCCCTGAGTGCGCCCCTCAAGAATCACAAACATGGCGTCGGCCGGGTCGCCCTGGCGGGAGTAGGTTTCTCCTGCTTTAAGACGCAGCTCTTGCGATTGGCTGATGAACCAATCCAGCTGATCATCCGGCAAATCGGCAAATTCAGTGACGCGGCGTAATTCAGATTTGTCGATCATTTAGACCTTGCTCAAATATTGATGGATGAATTGCACGGCCACCGAACCTTCCCCGACTCCGGAAGCTACGCGCTTGATGGAACCGTGCCGCACATCGCCCACGGAAAAAATACCGGGCACATTCGTTTCCAGCAAGAACGGATCGCGATCGAGGGCCCATCCCTTGGGGCGTTGGCCCTCCCGTATCAAATCAGGGCCAGTCAACAGAAAGCCGCGCTCATCCCGTTCCACAATGTCTGCCAGCCAATCGGTCCTCGGCAAGGCCCCAATAAAAATAAACATCGAGCTTGCCGGCACGCGTTCAATCTTGCCGGTGTCAGAGCAAAGGACGGAGATCTCTTCCAGCCTTGTTTCGCCATGCGCCTCGGCCACGCTGGCATGCGTCCACAACTGAATGTTTGGCGTCTCTTTAATCTGGTCAATTAAGTATTGCGACATCGTGCTGGCGAGCGATTCGCCACGCACGAGAATAACCACGCGCTCGGCGAACTTAGCGAAGTTCATCGCGGCCTGACCCGCCGAGTTCGCGCCGCCCACGACATAGACGATCTCACCTTTGCAAGACAACGCCTCGGTTGCGCCGCCGCCGTAATAAATCCCCGCCCCCTGCAGCCGGTCAACGCCTGGCGCTTCCAGTCGCCTCCACTGCACGCCAGTTGCAATCATCAAAGCATGACAGGAGATTTCGCTTCCATCCGCCATTTTGATAATCCGGTAAGGTCCTTCCGTTCTCGCGCTCACGGCTTCCTGCGGGGAGAGAATTTCCACTCCAAATCGCTGGGCTTGCACCACGGCACGGCGAGCCAGGTCGCCGCCACTGAGGCCGGTGGGAAATCCGAGATAGTTCTCAATGCGCGAACTCATGCCGGCCTGACCGCCGGGTGCTTCCCGCTCAATCATCACCGTATGCAAGCCTTCCGACGCACCATAGACGGCGGCGGCCAAACCAGCCGGACCTCCTCCCACAATGGCGAGGTCATAGAAACTGGTTTGTGCTCGCGTCCGCAGGCCAACCTTTTGCGCGACGTCCGCGGGCACACCTTCAAGAAGTTTCGTGCCGTCGGGAAACAGTACCACCGGAAGATTCGCCGCCTCCGGCCCCAACGCTTCGAGCAGTCGTTTGGTTTCCGGATCGTTAGCGGAAGACTCGACATCGATCCACTGATAAGGGACGTGATTGCGCGCCAGAAAGTCGCGCAATTCGTAAGATCGCGGCGACCAGCGGGTGCCTAGCACTCTGATCCCTTGAAATGTAGGGCGGAACGAGGCCTGCCAATCATCGAGCAAATCATCCAATTGCGGATACAAGTGCTCGGCCGGAGGGTCCCATGGCTTCAAAAAGAAATAATTAATGCTGGCGTGATTGATGGCGCTGATTGCGGCGTTGGTGTCGGCATACGCGGTGAGTAGAGCGCGCTTCGCGCCGGGAAAAATCCCCGTCGCCTGTTGCAAGAACTCAACGCCATCCATGCGCGGCATGCGCTGGTCGGCAAGAAGCAGTGCCACGCTATCATTCCGAACTTTTAACTGCTTCAGCAGATCGAGTGCGCCCTCGGGCGAATCGCTTCCTATGACCCGATATTCGGCGCCGTACTGCGAACGGAGATCCCGCTCGATCGCCCGCAAGACATCGGAGTCGTCATCTACGCTCAACAGAATTGGTTTCGGCATTCTCGATCTCGCTTCGAACTCGGGCAGAGAGAAAAGCGCAAACTTCTTGGAAGCAACTATAACTGCTTTAGATACCAAAACTTGAATTTGGTCGCTGCAATTCCTGGCCTAATCCCAATAAAAGAGCCAAATCAATATTGTCACCGGTCCATTCATTTTGTATGGGTCACTGATAATCGGCATCTCGGGATCGTTTTTGCGAACGGTTAACTGAAGGAAGGCACGGATTTCGCTAGAACACCTATAGACAGTGGTTGCAACGAGGTAAGGTTTCGTCCACGAAAGCCCAGTACCAAAGCCTTCCGAATGCTGGGAATCCCTCTGGATGAAGAAATTGTCATCTTCCGGAAAGGCTCCGGTAATGTTCCAGTCGTATCGTGATCGTGGTCTTCAGTGTCATGACGGACACTGGACCTTTGAACATGTCTATCCAGCTTCCCGATGACAGCAAGTGCTGTCTTTTCGTTTTGTTGTTAGGAGCAATTTTGCAAGGGGCCCCGGGGTTCTCTCAGGAATTGCCAGACGCTCCATCAGTAGTAAGGAATGCGAGCTTTTCCGCCGCTGAACGCTCAGACGCAGCTTCGGATCCATCACAATCACCTGACACGGGATCATTCGACTCAAGTGATGGTAAGGTTTTCAGTAGATGGGCCAAGCGCGGACTCCGCGATCAGGCCGGTATCTACGCGGCTCCGTTTCATCGTTCCCAACTGAAGTGGGTGATTGGGTTACCGGCGGTGACTCTGGGACTAATTGCGATCGACAAACACGCTTCGGGAGCACTATCGAGAAGCGGAACCAGCGCCAGCGCAGATATTTCCGATGTGGGCCTGTTCGGGACGGCAGGAGCTGTGGGAATCTTACAGCTGGATGGAGAAGCGCGCGGCAATTCTCATGCTCTCGAAACAGGTGTGTTGGGAGCCGAAGCGATGGCTAACAGCAGTCTCGTCTATGCGGCGCTTCAGTTGATCACTGAGCGTCAACGCCCTTTGCAAGGGACGGGACGAGGAAATTTCTTCCAGACTGGCGGTCTGGATAATTCGTTTCCCTCCGGTCATACGATCATTACCTGGACAGCTGCCAGCACAATCGCGCACGAATACCCAAAGCCATGGGTCGAATGGCTTGCTTACGGAACGGCGACAGCTGTTTCCGTTACAAGGTTCACCAGCCTGCAACATTTTCCCTCCGATGTTGTGGTGGGCAGCACCCTGGGCTATTTGATTGGACGGCATATTTTCCATGAGCACTGCAAGGCTGGTCTCAGCCCGGTATGCAAGAAGCCGTGAGCGAAACAAAAGTTTGCTTTTGAGAAAGCATGAGGTGAATGATGATGGGGAATTGGACGTGTAATCCACTCGGTGCTCACCTTCGGATTCTCGTTATTTTCTTGCTAGTTCAAATTGCCCCGTCTGTGATGGCTCAGACTGCGACCGGCGCAGTGACAGGTACTGTCACGGACGAGTCCGGTAAAGCAGTTGCCAATGCGACTGTCACCGCAACGAGCATCGATACCGGACAGAACCAAACGGCGAACACAGAGCCTGACGGTACGTACAAACTCCAGCTGCCTACAGGCAATTACCGGCTGACGTTTGAAGCCGCGGGATTTAAGAAGTTCGAGATTTCAGCAACTGCCGGCGGCGCCGTGCCGGAAGTTGTCGATGCCAGACTGGAACAAGTCGAACCGGCGAATGGTAAACCAGCGCCAACACAGCAGGAGAATCTACCGAATGCGCCGTCGAGTAGCACCACCGCGCCCTCGCTTTCAGATCTGGGACTTACTCCAGAACAGACTCAAGGAAACGCCCGTGAGCAGGCATTGCTAGATAAAAGGACGCACATGCTGAAGATTCATCAACGCATGGGTTTGATCACGACGATACCACTCGTTGCGACGGTGATCCTCGGTCCTGGCGCCGGCGGCAAGAGTGAAGGAACAGCTGCTCGCGATGCGCACGTGGCGCTAGGCAGTCTGACGGGAGATCTCTACGGCATCACAGCTTACTATGCCATTCGCGCACCCAGAATTCCCGGAACCAAAAAGCGCGGTCCGATCAAATTTCACGAGGCGATGGCTTGGATTCACGGACCGGGCATGATCCTGACTCCCATTCTTGGGGCAATGGCATTCAGTCAGAAGAACAACGGAGAAAAAGTCCACGGGATCGCGCAAGCGCACGGCCCGGTGGCCATCGTTACGGCCGGGGCATTCGGCGCTGCTCTTCTGTCGGTGTCGGTGAAGTTTTAACGAATAGTTTATGAATAGAAAAATACTGATTGCGTTCTTGTTCGCAGCGATCCCCACGTTTGCAGCCGACAGCCAATGGGTGCTTCAACAGAGCACGCTTACGTACCACGTATCCCATCCACTTCATCAGAGCGAGGGGGTGAGTCATGCTGCTAAGGGCAAGGGCGTTTGCCATGCTGGGGAATGTGAGTTTCTGATCGCTGTGCCAGTCAAATCGTTTGATTCTGGAGACACTAACCGGGATCTCCACATGCTTCAGGTCACGCGTGGTGCCGAGTTTCCGCTGGTCACGGTACGCACGCACCTGCCTGAATCTGATGCCGCTGCGTCGACCATTAACGCCGATCTTGAAATCCAGTTTGCGGGCCAGACAGCCCAGTACAAGCAGGTCCCATTCAAGCTAGAAAAGCAAGGGAATGAGATCCATATCACGGGGACAATTCCGGCTACGCTGAAGGATTTTAAGATCGAACCGCCTTCGCTGCTAACGATACCCGTCAAGAACGAAATACCCGTGCGCGTGGATATGACATGGCGTCAGCAGTGATGCGGCGACCGTTGGCTTAGAGGAAGTTTCCAGGGCACCGTTTCCTGCATCCTAGGTGGAGGTGTAAAGTTTTGGACAGGCAGGGACCTACCATGCGACTGCTGGTCGTAGAAGATGATATTTCCATCCAGCTATTCCTCAAGCGGGCGCTGACGGAGGCCGGATATCAAGTGGATGCGGCCAGTACAGCGAGATCTGCGGAGACCATGGCGTTGGAAGGCATTCACGATGCCCTCATCATCGATCTCGGCCTTCCCGATCTGGATGGATTGGATTTGATTGCGCGTTGCCGAGCCCAAGGTAATTCAGCGCCGGTTCTGATCCTGTCTGCGAGACGCTCCGTAGACGAACGTGTTCGTGGGCTGGAGCAGGGCGGCGACGATTATCTTACGAAACCGTTTGCCCTGCCCGAGTTGCTGGCAAGGTTGAGAAATCTCTTGCGCAGGTCCGCCGTTTCGCAGACTGAATCTGTGCGGCTGCAGTCAGCCGACTTGCAACTCGACTTGGTACGTCGCGAGGCGCGACGGGGCGATCACCTGCTGCAATTGACCCCACAGGAATTTTCCTTGTTGGAATATCTTTGCCGCAACGAAGGCCGCGTCGTGACGCGGACCATGATTCTGGACCATGTCTGGAAGATGAGGATTGACCCCGCTACCAATGTGGTTGATGTTCACATTTATCGGCTGCGCAGCAAAGTAGATCACGATACCCCGAGACCCCTGATTCATACGATTCGCGGCGTTGGGTACGTTCTAAAACATGCCTAGAAATCTCCGCAACACCGCCGCTTGGCGAATTTCGATTTGGACCACCTTTGCCTTCGCGCTTGGAACCGCCGGGGCATTCTCTATAGTTTATTTTCTTGTCGCACGGGGTCTAAGGGAGCGGAGTGATACTTGGCTGAGCGGCGAAGCTGAGGTTCTGGCTCAAGTTTCGGCAGACACTCCAAGCGATCATCTTTACGGACGGATCGTGCGGGAAGTGGCTGAGCTTGCAACTCAGGAAGTGCCGGATGAACGCAACGCTCGTGGCGAACGGCTGAATTCGGTATTTTTTCTTGCAACGGACCCAAACAATAATGATGGTCCATTGTGGGTAGGACCAAGCTCGAAGGATGCTTTCATCGCCGCGATTCAGCGTTCACAGCTAACCACGGGTCCCCCGAAGTCGATAACAGTGGAAGGATATCGACAGGCGTTTCGCGTCGTTGAAAAGGTACAAAACGGAAGAATTGTTTATCTCGGGCTGTCCGACCGTGGGGCCAGGCATGTGCTGCATACGCTGGCGCGTCGGTTTCTCATGCTCTGGGGAGGCATGTTCGTGTTTGGCTTCGTAATCTCGTATTGGAGCGCGCGTCGTACTCTGCATCGCGTTGAGCAAATTACGGAAACCGTAGCTCGCATAGGGACAGAAGACCTACAGGAACGCCTTCCGGAACCTGTGAATTCAGATGAGATTTCTCGTCTGGCGAAAACTTTTAATCACATGCTTGATCGACTCCAGTCTTCCGTGAATCAGCTTCGCACGGTTACAGGGGGTATCGCACACGACCTCAAAAGCCCGATAACCTTAATTCGTGGAACGCTGGAATCCGCATTATGCAACGAAGGAGATGACGAGTGGCGTGACGCGGTTGGCGAGGCGGTCGAAGACCTCGACAAGCTCTTGCAATTATTGAACACAACCCTAGACCTGGCGGAGGCAGAGGCCGGCGCTCTTCACATGGAGCGTGGCCCGGTTGATTTGTCGGATGTCGTAAAGCAGCTTGTGGATATTTACCAGCCGGCAATGGCTGAACACCATCACGAGGTTACGACCGATCTGGAAGAGCATGTTGTCGTGGACGCAGATGTAACCCTACTGAATCGTGTCGTAAGCAATTTGTTTGAAAACGAATTGACTCATTTGCCTGGGGGATGCCAGGTAAAGATCAGGCTGCATTCGCATCAAGGATCAGCAGTACTGGTGGTGGAAGACAACGGTCCGGGATTCCCCACCGATATTCGCACCCAGGTTTTCAAACGATTCGTAAAGGGCAAACACTCTCCCGGTCACGGTCTCGGATTGGCGTTTGTAGATGCAGTTGCCCAGGCACACGGCGGTAGTGCCCGGGTCTCGGAACGTCCGGGAGGTGGCGCTGTCATAACTTTATCGCTTCCGGTGAGCGTATTGCAGGCCGCGGCGTAACCGTCATTCGAAACAGAAAGCTAAATGATTGCGGTGGCGACCTGCCAATTTGGAGGGATTTGCAACCACCGCGATATTGACGGGAGGCCTCAGACAAACTGGCCTACGACAGTATCCAAGACGTGTCTGAGCCAGGGAATTTGCAGAAAGTTCCTGCGAGGGCAGCCACGGATACTCAGGGGGCGCTCTTGGGCAGCACAGCCGTGAACAAGCTGCCTTGTGGACTGGAAGAAGTGAGTTCCAATCTCCCTCCGTGCGCTTCGGCAATCCACAGCCCGATCGCCAAACCGAGACCGGCCCCACCGCTTCCGTTGTTGTCGCTGCGAGAGCGCGCTTTGTCCGCGCGGAAGAACCGTTCGAAAATCCGGCACTTGTAGCTCGGCGGCAATGCCGGTCCGGAGTCCTGGACCGTCAAACGGTACTGTCCGTTTTCCTCGCTACATCGCAAAGAGATTGATCCGCCTTCGGGAGTGTACTTGATGGCGTTATCCAGCAGATTCAACAGCATTCGACGGAGAAGAGACTCGTCCGCACGGATGGGTAGCTCTGTTTGGGCTTCACAGGAAAGCGCAATTTTCCGAGCAGCCGCAAGCGTCCGCACATTCCTTGAACATTCCTCCACCAGCTCATCCAGATAAAAGTCAGTGAGCGCCAGAGGATATTGGCCGGCATCGGCCCGCGCCAGCGTGAACAGATCCTCAACGATATGTTTGAGCCGCTTCGCTTCCTGCCGCAGAATTTCCAACGACTCCCGGTATTCCCGCGGGGTGCGCTGCTGCTGAGCTAGCGCGACCTCCGCCTCGCCACACAAAATGGCAACGGGTGTACGCAGTTCGTGGGAAGCGTCTGCAACAAATCGGCGTTGCCGCTCGAATGACTGACTGAGCCGATCGAGCAATTCATTGAATGAACCTGCCAAGTGCCCGAGTTCGTCGCGCGGATTTTCAACTTTGAGTCTCTGGTAGAGGTTCTCGGCGCCCATGCGGCTGGCCTGGGAGCTCATGGCCACCACGGGAGCAAGACTTCGTCGCGCAAGGAGATATCCGCCAGCACCAGCGAGGAGAATGGCTAGGGGAATGACAATCCAGAAAGTATCCACCAGAGTCGCAAGGAACTCTCTCTGCCGGCGAAGAGACTGCAGAACGATCAGTGTTGCCGGCTGTTGCTTGACTAAGAAATGTCGTACATAGCTCCGGTATTGATGCCGGCCTAGGTGGAGCGAACGGAATGTTTCGGAAGAAGAGACAAGCGGGCGCAAGGATGAGGCGAGCATTTCGCGACTCGGATTCGAGAATTCTTCGGCCTCGCTATAGCCCTCAGAAGCGCCCAGCAGACTACTGTTCGCATCGTAGACCACGAAAGATACCTCGCGAAAACGGTGCTCTGAGATGGCTGCCGCGATTCCGTCGCTCACACCGGCGGGATTAGTTGCATCGCTCACTTCGGCATTGACGGTTGAGAGAAACGAGTCGGCCAGTTCGATCGCGTTGGCATCGGCCCGTCGAATGACATTCTGGCGAAGAACGAAATAGATCCCCGCGGCCAGCGCGACCAGCACGATCGTCATCGACAGGGTGTACCACAGGGTCAGACGAATGCGCACGGAGCTAAACATCGTCGCGGCTCCGCACAGCGGTTTGTTTCGGCTCCGGGGTCTCTCCATTTAAGGTGAGAATGTAGCCTACACCGCGCCGCGTGTGCAGCAATGGTTTAGCAAAGCCGGCGTCGATTTTTCGCCGAATCCGATTGATATACACTTCGATCAGATTCGAGAAGGGATCGAATTCTTCGTCCCAGACGTGCTCAGAAATCTCCGCACGGCCTACGACCCGGCCGGCCTCGCGCGCCAGGAATTCCACCAATGCGTATTCTTTGGCGGTCATAGGAATGGCCTTGCCGCCGCGCTCGACGGTTTGTGCCGCCGTATCAACGACCAGGTCGGCGACTACCAGCCGCGTCGGTTGCAAGGTTTTGGACCGCCGCAGCAGAGCTCGCAAGCGAGCCAGCAGTTCCCCAAACTCGAATGGCTTTGTAAGGTAATCGTCGGCTCCGCGATCCAATCCCTTGATGCGATCGTCGACTGCATCGCGAGCGGTGAGCATCAGTATCGGCATTGTCTGCCCGGAGTCGCGGAGTTCCCTGCAAACCTTGAAATCCATCGGGAGGGGGAATCATTACGTCGAGAATGACCAGGTCGTATGCAGTAATGGCCGCTTGGTACAGCGCCTGTTCGCCCGAACTGACGACGTCAACAGCATAAGACTGTTCCCGCAGCCCCTTGGCCACGAAATGGGCGATTCGAGCCTCGTCCTCCACCAGCAGCACCCGCATGGCAAGATCATAATCCCGAGGGCAGCCAAACAAGCAATCCGACCCGCATTAATCCTGATCGATATGCGCTCGCGTATTTATGCTCTGTTTATCTTTCCGAGCGCAATATGCTTTTCGAAGTAGTTCGCCTGAAGTGTCGGGCCAGAATGAGGATCGTACGCCGCCAGGTACTGTTCTTCTCTGGAGAAGGGAGTTGGCCTTTGAGAATCCTACGCCAGAATCCGCTTACTTTTACTGTCGCTGTAGTGCTCTATGTTTTCTTCCAGATGAGTCCGGCGCCGGCGCAGGAAAAAACTCGCACGGTAGAACTTGCCGAGCTACCGAACCCCGATCCCTCAAAGCCGCCTGTGGTCATCACGCTGGCAGATGCGATTGAGCAAGCTCGCAAGGCCGATGCCCATTTCCAGAGTGCGCTGACTGATGCGAAACTCGCCCATGAGGATCGGACGCAAGCGAGGAATGCGATCCTGCCGACTGTGAGTTACACCTCGCAGGCGTTGCTCACGCAAGGCAATGGAGGGCGCACGGCCGTCGGACGATTCGTCACCAATGACGGTGTGCATGTTTATCGGTCGTGGGGCGTTGTTCACGAGGATCTCTCGCCCGGCAACTATCTGGGCACGACATATCGCGAAGCAAGAGCTACAGCGGCCATGGCCAGTGCGAAAGCCGAAATTGCAAAGCGTGGTTTGACCATCACGGTGACCAAGCTTTACTACGGGCTGGCAGTCGCGCAGCGAAAATATGCCACGGCACAAGCCGCGGCGGAGGCTGCCAGGCACTTTTACCAGATCACTCAAGATCAAGAAGCTGTAGGCCAGGTGGCACATAGCGATGTTCTGCAGGCGGAGATTCAATACCGCCAACAGGAACAGGTATTCGAAGACGCCAGGCTCCAGATGGAGTCGTCCCGGCTTGATCTGGCGGTCTTGTTATTTCCGACGCTGAGTGAGAATTTCAGCATTGTCGATGATATGGATTCGGCCGCCGCGTTGCCGTCGTTTCCGGAGGCGCAGCGCATGGCAGGGACCAAGAATCCGGATCTGCGCGCGGCGATGGAGGCGCTGCATCAAGCCAACCTGGGTCTTGTCGCCGCCAGAGGCGCGTTCCTGCCATCCTTCTTCGTGGATGCGGATTACGGGATTGAAGCGAACGCCTTCGCACTGCATAGCGCGAATGTTGAGGAACCCCACGCGGGAGTTCTGCCGAATCTGGGCTATTTTATTACCGTCGGGGTCAATGTGCCGGTGTGGGATTGGGGCACTCTGAGAAGCAAATTACATCAGGCGGGATTCAAGCGCGAACAGGCAAAAGCAGAAATGAGCCAGACGCAGCGCGAAATGCTGAATGCGTTATACAGCTCATATAACGAGGCGACGGGCGCTCGTGCTGCCGTAGACGAAACGCGCAAGACTGCAGATCTCGCCGCTGAGAGCCTGCGATTGACCGACCTTCGCTACAAAGCCGGAACGTCAACTGCACTGGATGTGGTGGTTGCTGAAAATACTTTGAGCCAGGCGCGTAACGCCTTCAGTGACGCGCAGGTTCGCTATCGGGTCGCTGTGGCCACTTTGCAAGCGGTGACAGGGAGCTTCTAAGAAAAGACATGGCTCTCCTCGATTGGGAAAAAAGAAGCATTTCGTCTTCGTCAGACGCACACGGCTTCGAGCTGTGTGGTGTGCAGGCGTTTTGTCTTCGCGGCTTTTGTTCTCAGCCTGATATTGCTTGCCATGAGTTGTTCGTCCAGCCAGGAAAAGGAACCGGTGCCGCTGGTTACGGTGCAGGCTGCCCCCGTCAAGATCCAAACCATTGAAAGTGAAATTTCAACCGACGCAATTTTGTATCCGCGCGATCAGGCCGCTCTCGTGCCGAAGGTGACCGCTCCCATCAAGAAATTTTATGTCACGCGGGGCAGCCGAGTTCATGCGGGAGAAGTTCTGGCGACGATCGAGGATTCGGATCTGAAGGGTGCTCTCTCCGAAAGTCAAGGTGCGTATCAACAAGCGGCGGCGACTTACGACAGCGCTTTGCAATCCGCGGAGCACGACTTGAAGATCGCGAAAGAGCAATTCGAAGCGGCCCAATCCGTGTACGACAGCCGCGTGACTCTTTACAAGCAAGGGGCGGCATCGCAAAAAGATGTTCAGGATGCGCAAATTGCGCTCTCGCAAACCAGCAATCAATATGAACTTGCCCAAAAGCAATACAACCTGAAGTCGGCCGAGGGGCAGTTGACCTCAGCCAAGGGCAAGCTGGCGGCTGCACAAGCGCAGGTCGACTACAGCAAAATCGTGAGCCCAATCGATGGCGTGGTTACGGATCGTCCCTTTTTTGCTGGGGAAACACCGCCCGCCGGAGCTCCGATTCTTACTGTAATGGATCTATCGAAAGTGGTAGCTCGCGCATACTTGACCGCGGCGCAGGCCGCGCAGTTGCACGTCGGCGACGCGGCAACGCTGGTTCCCGGGAACGCCGGCACGGAGATCGAGGGCAAAGTCACGGTGGTAAGCCCGGCGCTTGATCCCAACAGCACGACGGTTCAAGTCTGGGTTGAGGCTGTGAATCCCGGCGGGCGACTGAAGCCCGGCTCAACCGTCGGGTTGAAGATCGTTGCCAGCACCGTGAAAGATGCACTCGTCGTGCCGGCTGAAGCGATTCTCACCGCATCGGACGGAGCGACTTCCGTGATGGCAATCGGTCCGGATCAGGCCGCCCATCGGGCCAGCGTCAAGACAGGAATTCGCCAGGAGGGCGAAGTGCAGGTCCTGAGCGGCCTGAAGGCAGGCGATCAGGTCGTGACTCAAGGCGCCTACGGCTTGACCGACGGCGCAAAGGTGACGATCTCAACCCCAGCTGCCGAGCCACAGGATAAAGACTGAGGCCCAACTCGACCTATGGCGAACTCGAACGATAGAAATTCCAGGGTTGCGCAACTACGAAGGTCCGAAGCCGACAAGTACTGGTTTGCGCGTGAGCATAAGTCCATCATTTTTCTGATCGTCACGCTCGCCCTGATCGGCGGGTACCTGCTCTTCAGCATTCCGATCGCGGTATTTCCCACTACAGATTTTCCTCGGGTCATGATTTCCGTTGATAACGGAGTCATGCCGATCGATCAGATGCTGGTCACCATTACCCGTCCCATCGAAGAAGCCCTGAGCGGAGTGGAAGGCATCCAGGATGTGAAGTCGGTCACCAGCCGTGGGTCTGCGGGCATTGATTTGTACTTCAGTTGGCGAGTCGACATGTTCCGCACGCTCGAGCGCGTCAACGCCTCGTTGGCACGTTTGGCCGGGACTCTGCCGGCTACGGCCAAGATTTCGACCCAAAGACTGGAATTTTCCACTTTCCCGATCATGGGATACGGGCTTACCTCGAATACGGTGTCGCAGCGACAGCTCTGGGAGATTGCGACGTATGAAATCAAACCGCGGCTCGCTAGCTTGTCAGGTGTTGGCACTGTCGTGATCCAGGGCGGCGAGGCACCGGAGTTTCACATCGTTCCTGACCCGGCCAAGTTGCGCGCTGCCTCGGTGAATGTGTCGGATATTCTGGCGGCGGTGGATCGCTCGAATATTATCGAGTCTCCCGGACTCTTTGAGCAGAACCACAAGCTGTATCTCGGTTTGATTTCGGGTCAGGCGCACAACGCACAGGATATTTCCAATATTTTTGTGAAGAATTCGGCCGGCGGCAGCCCTGTCTCTGTCGGCGATGTCTCCCAGGTGACGTCTTCGTTCGCGCCAACTTTCACGATCGTCACCGCGAATGGAAAGCCTGCTGTGCTGATCAACATCAATCGGCAACGCGGAAGCAATACCCTGCAGGTGGCGGACGCGGTCCAAGCAGAGATGAGCGAGATTGAAAAGTATTTGCCCGCGGGCGTGCACGTCAGCACTTTCTACGATCAATCGTGGATTGTGGGGCAATCCATCAAGAGCGTGCGTGATGCAATTTTGATCGGCTTGCTGCTGGCATCGGCCGTACTGGTGCTCTTTCTGCGTGACTGGGGCACGTCGTTCATTGCCGGAATGGTAATTCCAATCAGTTTGCTGGTGACATTCATTGTTTTGAAAATCCTGGGTGAGAGTTTTGACCTGATGACGCTGGGCGGAATGGCGGCCGCGGTCGGCCTGATTATCGATGACGCGATCGTTGTTCTGGAAAATGTGACGCTGCACCGTGAGGCGGGTGAAGGGAGATATGAGGCAGTAGCGATGACGCTTCGCGAGCTTTCCCTGCCCCTCGTCGGTTCCACGCTGACGCCGATCGTGGTCTTTCTGCCGTTAGTGGCCATCACGGGAGTCACTGGAGTTTTCTTCCGTGCGATGGCAGTTACGATCGGAGCCGCGTTGCTAACGTCGCTCGCGCTGGCGCTTACCTGGACACCGACCCTGTGTCTATATCTGTTGAAGAAGCCGGCGGGCGAAGAGCATCCCGCAGCAGATGAGCGGCACGCGGCGGTGGTGGGCTCGTTGGCGGAAAGTCCCACTGGCTCAGACGAAGGCGTTAAACAGGTCGAGATAAATCGATTGCTGCGAGCCGAAGAAGAGCATTTGATGAAAGGATTCTTCGGACGCGTGATTCGCTTCTACGAAGCATGGTTCCGGCGAAGTCTCAATCGTCCGGTTTGGATTCCGGTACTTACGGCTGCTCTGATTGTGGTTTCTTACGTCTGCTACCAGCACATCGGATCCGATCTGTTGCCGAAGATGGACGAGGGCAGCTTCATCGTCGATTATGTAACGCCGCCGGGAAGCTCGCTCGCGGAAACCAATCGGATGATCTCGCATATCGTGCAGATCGTGCAATCGGTTCCGGAGGTAGCAAGCACTTCCCGGCGCACCGGTCTCCAATTGGGATTGGCTGCGGTGACCGAAGCGAACACGGGAGATATTTCCGTAGATTTGAAAACCGACCGTCACCGCGATATCTGGGAGATCATGGACGAACTCCGGGGGAAGGTCGCACAGGCAGAGCCGGCGGTTGAAGTGGAGTTCACCCAAAAGCTGCAAGATATGATTGGAGACCTGACCAACGCACCGCAGCCGATCGACATCATGATGTTTTCCTCCGATGCCAAGCTGCTCGATGAGTGGGCGCCCCGAGTCGCGGATGCCATCGGGAAGATCCAGGCGGGTGGACGCCTCCCGGTTGTCGATATCGATAACGGAATCGAGTCGACCACAAGTGGACCCGCGGTCTCCTACCAAGTGAACATGGCGAAGGCCGCGCATGTTGGTTTCACCCCGCAAGCCTTAGCCGATGAAACGCAGGCAATGCTTGACGGCGTCCAGGCGCTGCAACCGGTTGTAATTGACGATCGTCCGTATCCGGTGCGCATCCGCTATCCCGCGGCGATTCGCTCTTCGATTGACGCCATGAACAACACCATGCTGGTGGGTCCGGGCGGTCAGGTCGCCAACCTGGGTTCGCTGGCAACGATGACGGAAACGCCTGGCCAGACCGAGATTTTGCAAGACAATCAGCAACGTTACGTCGCGGTCACCGCGCGGCTTGACGGCCTCGACATGGGGCACGGCATCGCTGACGTAAAGAAAATCATTGCTGACATGCATCTGCCAGCGTCCATCCGAATCGAATACGGCGGCTTGTACCTGACGCAGCAGCAGTCCTTTCGCGATTTGACGATGGTCTTATGCGTTGCGATTGTCTTCGTGTTTCTGGTTCTGTTATTCGAGTTCCGGAGTTTTTCGGCCCCGATTTCGATTCTGGTTTCCGCAATCCTGTCGACGGCTGGGGTTTTCGTCGCCCTGCTGATTACCGGGATCACGTTCAACCTGTCTTCCTTCATGGGACTTATTATGGTGATCGGTATCGTGGCCAAGAATGGAATCCTGCTGCTCGATGCTGATGAAAAGTTCCTGAGTGCGGGCTTCTCCAAAGAAGAATCGATCTTTCAAGCGGGCCGCAGAAGGCTGCGGCCGATTGTAATGACCGCCATCGCTGCGGTCGCGGGGATGATCCCGCTGGCGCTGGGCATAGGCGCTGGTTCTGAGATGCTGCAGCCGTTAGCCGTTGCGGTTATCGGTGGGTTGCTGATTGCAATGGTGCTGTCGTTGTTCGTTACTCCGACGATCTACTACTTCATGACGCGAAAGAAAGCGGGCGCTGCGTCGTAAACACCTTTCTCCTCGCACGACTTGCTCATTTCTCACCGAATCGTATTAGGGCGTTGATTGATGATTTCTATGTCGGATCACGTTCAGAGTAAGTAAGCAGGAGTCGGGCAATTATGACCTTGGGCTGTGAACCCTCGGGGTGAATTTCCGCGACAGAAATTCTTGAAACAGATTCACGGCCGCGCTTCCACCAATCCCGATTGCGCCGATCTCGAACGTCAGCGCCGCACCCCGGCGATTGCTTGGCGGATAGTAAAGATTTGCGATTCCTCCGGCCGCCAGATGCCCGAGGACTTTGGAGTAATTTGGTTCCCAGTGTCCAGTGTCACCCTTGCAGATCACAGCGTTGGCGATCGCGTAGAGAATCCGCGATCGCTTGCTGCCAATTCCTTTGTAGAAATAACGCGGATCCTGTTTCAGAAGAGAAGGCAGGATCGCGTCTCCGATGAATGTGCTAATAACCGTGTCGCCGTAGCTGGCTCCGTAACGCTTTGCATAACCCCCGACTCCTTGTCCGTAGCCATTAAAAGAATCCTCAGCCTGCTCAATTCCGGCGATGCCTCCGGCCAAAACGAAAGTGAACGGATCCGTAGCTGTTTTCCAGGCAAGGTTAACTTTTTGTTTGGAATTGAACGAAGGGGCGTTGGGCAGGTAGCTCACGTAGAAGTTGGGAACGATACCGAGGACCCTCTGTTTCTCCTGAACCTTCATCTGTTCTTCTGCGATTTCGACCGGAGGAAGTCCAACCTGAACAGTTGTTTGAGCCGCGGCAATGTTCAGCATAATGGGCGGCAGTGTTTGGATTTGCCCCGACTCCACCACTCCAGAAAAGGTCTGCGTCGCAAAGCCAGCCGCGGTAATCGTGAGCTGGAAATCTCCGGGAGCAACATTGGCGAAGGAAAATTGCCCGTGGTTATCTGAGAGGACGTCTTGATTTCTCGATTCGCCTTCAGTCAGCTGAACCCGCGCTGCCGACACGACAGCGCCAGTTTGATCAATGATAGTTCCCCTGATGCTTCCCGAAGGTTGCTGGACAGATAGCTGCTCCTCAGCCGGAGCCGCTGAGAGTGGCGGACCGGACGCCCTCCGCGAGATCTGTCCCGTGCAGGATACCGCCAGAGCCAGCGCGAGGGCCGCAATCACTATGATTCGACAATAGAATCCCAAGAACCATGCACTCCGAAACCTACTACGCAAACGACAGTCCAGCGAGAACGTATGAAAACCATAAGCGCCTCCGCATACTTGAATTGATGCAGCGTGGCGCGTCGACGCAGAGAACATGAACAATTTGTCATTTATTTGCCACGCTGTATTCATTATCCTACTGCTAACCTTTCTCATGCGATGTTGGCTCCTCGCAATCGCGGTTCTGGCTTTCAGTTTGTCAGCACCCTTCACCGACGCTCAAGATAACTACGAAATCCAGGTGTACGGATCTGACCTGGTCGATCCGAGCCACACCATGTTCGAACTTCACAGCAATTTCACGATCGATGGTTCAAAGACAACCGTGGATAGGCTGTATCCTACCAATCACGCACAGCATGAAACGCTCGAGATCACTCATGGCTTCAATGACTGGTTCGAGTGTGGTTTTTACGTTTTCACTTCGATAACCGAGGGCCAGGGTTGGCAATGGGTGGGCGATCATATTCGGCCGCGCGTTGCGGTTCCTAAGCAATGGCACTGGCCCGTGGGGTTGAGCCTGTCAAATGAAATCGGCTACCAGCGACGCCAATACTCAGTGGACACGTGGACGTGGGAAATTCGCCCCATCGTTGACCAAAAAATCGCTCGCTGGTATTGGTCACTGAATCCAACGCTCGACCGGTCATTCCATGGCGAGACCGTGAATCAGGGCGTCGTGTTTTCCCCAAATTTAAAATTCAGTTACGACTTCACGCCAAAAATTGCTGGCGGTCTCGAATACTACGGTTCGGTTGGTCCCGTATCAGGTTTTAATGCGGTGTCAGAACAACAACATCAGATTTTCCCCGCGATCGATTTGAACGTGGCTCCGCAATGGGAGATTAATTTCGGACTCGGAGTGGGACTCACAGGTGCGAGCGACCACCTGATTGCCAAGATGATTCTCGGCTATCGCTTCAATTTCTGATCGGTAATCGAAGGGCAGGACCCCGGGCGGCAAGCCAATAAGAGTTACCAGGCCGGACGCTTCCGGAAGGCGGCCCTGCAGAGTTTGGTTAGAAAATAAACTTCAAACCGAACTCTCCGATGCGGGGTATATGGACGTTGGCTGGATGCAGGAAGTTGGTCGGGGCCTCTCCAGCGTCCGCGTTGCCATTCACGCAGTCGTTCGATCCAGAACTCGCCGATCCGGAGTCCGTCACATATCCGCAACTGGTATTGTTCACGCCCGTCCACTGCGGGTGGTTAAACACGTTGAAGGCTTCGGCGCGAAACTCGACAGATTTCGACTCTCGAATCCTAAAGCGCTTGAACACGCCCATGTCGAAGTTGAGGCGGCCGGGCCCAGCGAGCGAATTACGCCCCGAATCGCCAAAGGTAAGGCCCGTGGGTTGCGTGTAGGCTCCGGGATTGTAGAGCAGGGGACCGTACACTACGCCCGGCACCGCAAAGAATGTGGGCTTGGGGCCGTGCGGATCTCCGACGAGATCGGCATACGAACCTGAACCGACGTTATTACCAACTCCGGCATTATCGTAGTAACCACCATTCACAATGCTGAACGGTTCTCCTGACTGAGCTGTCGTAATCCCCGATACCTGCCAGCCTCCGAGCAACGATCCGGTTAAGCTTTTGGCGTGCCGGAAAATTGGGAGATCGTAAATGTAGCTGGCGGTAAAAATGTGGCGCTGGTCAAAACTGGAACTGGCGCGATAGGAGTTCAGATTGTAAGAATCAACAAACGCGCTGTCGTAGCGGTCGGAAGAATTATCGATGGAGTGACTGTACGTGTAGGCGACCGTGAGCAGGAGCCCACCGGCATTCCGCCTGCCGGAGATTTGCAACGCATTGTACTCAGAGTTGGCTCCGCCAATGATCCCGTAAATCGAGTCGTAGCCCTGGTAAGGCCGAAACATATCGACATTGACGTTGCCGCACGCGACGTTCAGATTCAACACAGCCTGGCCTGTGACGGGAGTGCCGTTTCCAAGATTGTTTACTCCATTCCCTAAATTGTCGCAGTCAGCGCTGGAGATGTATTGCCCCGGCAGATATGGGTTTTCGTTGGCCGGAGTGGAGTGAAGCTGATTCCGGTCCAGTCTGTTGTGACAAGTGAGTACCCTTACTGCCCACGTATGCAAATATCACCAGCGTATCGCGGGCCAACTCGCGTTGAATGTCGAAGTGGTATTGCTGGATATAAGGCCACTGAGTCTTTGTGGTGATGGAAGTCAGCTGAGCTGTACCACCGCCTAGTGGGAAAATTCAGAGGCTCTCCGGTTGGAGAAGTGCCGCCGAGGTTGGTATAACCGGCGATGAACAACTGAACTGGCGCAATGATGCCGGGAGGATTGCCTTCCAGCGATTCAGTATTGGCATCGTTGCCATTCGCATGTTCGAAGAAGATTCCATAACCCGCGTGAATCGCGGTTTTCCCGTCACCCTTGGGATCGAAGGCAAAGCCAATTCTGGGGGCCGGGTTGAATAAGTGACCCGACATGCAACTGCTGTGTACGCCGTTGTAGCCGCAGTGAACCATGCCGGTCATGTTGGTCGACGCTTTGTCCGGGAGCAAAGTCGAGGCACCGCGTTATTGGGATCGGATGGGCGCGTTCAGCAGGCAACGTAGGCATTGGGATCGAAGTTGTAAGCGCGGCCCATAGGCTCGTAATAGCTGCCCAGAAGGCTGATTCGCGCGCCAAGATTCAAAGTCAGTCGCGGCGTGGCGCGCCAATCGTCCTGTATATACGGCTCCATAATTTTGTAGCGGTTGTAATATTTCACGATTTTGATTGGCTTGTGCGAAGTCGGTGATGTCGCCCACCAGCAGGTCCGCGAAACCATTGCCAGTACTGGAGAACGGTCCGCCGGAATTGTTGATTTCGTTGTAGGCGGTATTTGGGTTCGCTGATAGATAGAGGTTGCCGTTCGGCTCCTCTTCGGCGGGCTCGTTCTTTTCGACGGCTTCGAAATACGTGCCAATTGCGATATTGTGCTTCCCTTTGATCCAAGTGAGATTGTCGTGGAAGCTATAAGTTGGATTCGAGTTATTCCACGGCAAGTAGCCGGGGTCAATCCTCGAAGCCGAAGTTGCCGTTACCGCTGATCGCGAACGATGGAATCGTTCCGTTAAAGCCGTTCTCGAAAATGCCCGTCATGGTCATGCTGGCCGGCCTCTGCCATGCGGTTCCTGTATTAAAAAGATGCAGGTGATTGGCCCCATAGCTGAAGACAAACTCGTTCAGCAATGAAGGGGAAAGGGTGGTGGTCAAAGTCGTCACCGCGCTGATTCCGGGGCCTTGCAGGGTTCCGCCAATCGCGGGCACGTTCGTGGTGTCGCCGGTCCCCGGCGAAGTGGGGAAACTCTGCGTCCACGAATCATGAATGAAGCGGAAACTTGCCCGCCATTTGGAATTGATTTGGTCGTCGACCTTGATCAGTTCCTCGTGCCAGCTGATAGGCTGCGAAAAGGTTCCAATGAAAGCGTGCCCGTCATTCGGCATGGGGATATTGGCCACTAACGGGTTGGTATTCGCGGGATCCAGGTCACTTGCCGGAATGATGTTGTTCGGAAAACCGAGATAATAACTGTCCCCATTTGAATCCTGCCCCGGCGAAGCGTACGCGGGGCAATTGACGCTCACCACTTCCTGGCCTTGCGGTGTGGCAACGGGAACCTCGCCGGCTCTTACAAAAGGGGTGCCCGAGGCCGGACATACGTCGCTGAAATTACCGGCGCGCTCCGCGGCGTTGGGAAGAAATAAACCGGGATTGTTATAAACCTGTGGCACATTCTCCCGCCGAAATTCCTGTGACCAAAAAAAGAACAGTTTGTCTTTCTTGATCGGGCCACCGAAGATGTATCCGAAATCGTTCTTGTTGTAATAAGTCTTCGTCTGGCCGGGCAGGTCGAAGTAATTATGGGCATTGAACGCGGCGTTGCGGATGAACTCGAACGCGTCGCCATGAAAATCGTTTGTGCCGGACTTGGTCACGGCCTCGATGGTGCCGGAGCCGTTGCGTCCATACTGTGCGCCATAGGTAGAAGTGAGCACCCGAACTTCCGCGAGCGCGTCGATGTTGGGATAGACGTTGATGTTCGCATTGCTGCCGGAGTCGAGAACTTCGCCGCCGTCGATTTGCCAATTATTGAACTCCGTGCGTCCTCCATTAACGGCATAAGACACGCTGCCGGCCGGCCCGACTGTCCCGTCATCCTGTCCGGTCTGATCGCTAACGCCTGGAACCAGCTTGATAAGCGTGCTAAAGTCCCGGCCGTTCAACTCCAACTGCGCAATCTGTTCGCCGGTGATGGTCCCGGCCAGTTCCGAAGACTGAGTCTCGACCTTGCCGACCGAACTGCCTTCCACCGCAATTTCGCTGTTCACCTGGCCGACCTGCAGCTTGGTATCAACGCGAATCCTTTCGCCGACGCGCAGAATGACCCGCTTGGCTTGGAATGTTCGAAAGCCCGGGGCTGCGATCGTGATGTCGTAAGTTCCTGCGTCGAGACCGGCAATCAAGTAATTGCCATCCGTGTTGGATGCGGTTTTACGCCTGAGGCCGGTGGCGGGATTGCGAGACGAAACCTGCGCCCCAACGACTGCTGCACCAGTATCATCGACGACAGTGCCGGTGATGGAGCCGGATGTCTGCGCGAACAGAGGAAGGGCAAGAAGGAAAAAACAGAGGAAAGCAGACTGCGGCTATGGTCCGCGAAATCATTTTTCCCCTCGCGTGTAACGCCTCGTAACTGTTCAAGGCAATTATGAATCGGCTCAAATTGACGCATCATGGTGCGGGAAACTGCTTGTGGCCGTCAAGATAAAAGCGACGGTGCTAATCCTCAATGTACCTCGGCCTGCACAGCGGTCATGCTCGGCGCGCGGCAAGCCGAAGCCGTCCGAGTATTCGCTTCACGGAGGTCGAGTCAATGAAGTAGTATGCGATGACGAATCGTGCAGATGATCATGCACATAAGGAGATTGCTACCGTGCCAAAAAGAACTCGAAGGCAGGTCTTCAGAGTTGGACTGGCAGTTACCGCTGGCCTGCTGACGGTTGGGTTGCCGTGCATGGCACAGCAACTCACGAATGAGGCGCTCTCCCTGACGGTCAACGCGCAGGACGGATCGTACCAACTGTCTTTGTCGTCGCATGATGGCCAGCCCGTGCTCAAGTCAGGTGTGGGGGCACAAGTTAACCACCAATGGCTTCGCTCGAGTGATTATCCGCGGCACCAGGCTTCGGATTCTGCTTTCGAAGATGATCTCGGGTCGGGCCGCCAAGTGACCGTCACTTGCACTGGACTCGACGGCAAACCTGATCTTGTTTACGTACTGCAGCTCTACAAGCAGCGCCCTTACGGGACTGTCCAAGTGAAGGTGCGAAACAGCACGGGAAAAGACATAACTGTACAAGCAATTCGGAGTGTCGAGGCCATGGGCGAGCCGATCGTAAATCTGGGCGGCGATCAAAGTGCCGACCGGGTTCTCTCCGATAGTTTCAGCGAAGACTGGCCGGATCTGGTTCTCTACGATCTCGGCCAGGCGCCAGGTGGGATGCATCGCGGTGCTGGCAGCCAACTGATCTACAACCGGGAGAGCAAGCAGAGCTTATTTCTGGGCGCGCTGAGCTCAGACCGCTTTCTGACCTTGCTGCACCTGAAAGCTGAGGGCACGGGAGCGAAGGCCAAGATCGCGTCTTACACCGTCGAATCTACCGGAACCACAGAAATCCAGAAGGATTTCGATCTTAAGAACTCTCCCGCCGACGACCAAGTCGAGTTGAGCCTTCCCTTGAAAGCGGGGGAAGATATGGTTTCAGAACGAGTGATGTTTGAAGCCGGACCAAATTATCACGATCAACTGCTCGCCTACGGTGACGCGATTCGTCGTCTGCGCCATGCCCGTGTCTCCAGTGAGACTCCCATCGGTTGGTGGAGTTGGACCGTCTACTACGGCGCCATCAACGAAGGCGAAGTCTTGGCCAATGGCGACTGGCAATCCGATCACCTGAAGTCATTCGGGTATAAGTATTTCCAAATCGACGAAGGCTATCAGTATGCTCGCGGCGAATATGCGACTGCGAATGCGACACAATTTCCAGATGGTATGCGGTTTGCCGGGCACTACCTTACCGAAGAAGGTCTGACCTTCGGCGTATGGACGGCGCCCTTCGAGGTGACAACCCGGGCTTGGGTCTATGAGCACCACAAGGACTGGCTGGTGCACAACGCCAGAGGAGATCCGATCCCGATTGGCGACGTCTGGCACCAGAAGACGGATGTGCTTTACGCGCTCGACACGACTCATCCCGGAGCCCAGCAGTATATGCGGGACACCTACCGGACACTCGTCCGCGAATGGGGAGTGCGGTTTATCAAACTCGATTTCATGGATACGAGCGCGATCGAGGGCTACCATTACCGCCCCAACACCACAGCGCTCGAAGCCCAACGCATTGGCCTCCAGATCATCCGCGACGCCACGGGCGACGATGTGATCCTGGATAAAGACGGCAGTCCCATGCTCAACCCGGTGGGACTTGTAGATACGGGCCGAATTTCTGCGGATACGGGCCACAGTTTTGAGAGAACCAGGAATGCCGCTTCCGGCATCGCTGCCCGCTTCTATATGCAGCGTAATTTTTTCGTCGATGATCCGGACGCATTCAACGTTACCGCAACCCATCTCATGGAGCGCGCCAACGAAAAGTCTTCGATTTCGATGGGCGCGGCCGAGGCTTCGATAGCGCTCTCCGCAGTATCGGGCGGTATGTATGAGATTGGTGATGACATGCTAGTGCTGGGATCCGAGAAGGATCGGCTGGCGCTGGTTGAAAACCGAGAACTGCTGAATATACCCAAAATCGGCCGGGCTTCCACGCCGCTCGACCTGATGACCTACGAGCCGGAGGACGGACAGCCTAGTGTTTTCATCCTCCACGAAGATCAGCGACAGGCCATACTCACGGTCTTCAATTGGACGACTTCCGTGCGCTCGCACACGTTAACCCTTGCGGACCTCGGCTTGGCCGCCAACCACAAGTTTGCGGCGACGGATGTGTTGACCCAGAACGAGACGATTACGCTCGAGGGTGCCGCGATACGGCTCGAGAACCAGCCAGCGCAGTCGGTGAGGATGATCAAGCTGATCGACACAAGCGTTGCGGCAGCCGCTCCAACTGTGAAGGCGCAGGTACCCACAGGGGCAAATGCCGGGGAGACTATCACTCTTTCGGCGCTCACCGCAGCCAGCAGTGTGCCCGCAGTCGCGTATCACTGGGACTTTGGCGACGGCACGAACGCGGATGGCCCAAAGGCATCTCATGCCTACACCAGGGCTGGGGAGTTCAGGGTCCATCTCACAGTGGACGGAGTGGACGGGGTACCGGCTCAACAGGATTTCTCCGTAAAAGTAACTGGCCTTCTAAAAGCGCACTCTAATCTCAGCGACAATCGGCGCTTCGTAGAGCCAAACGACCACTGAGCGTTTAGAGACCAGCGTGTCCGAACACGTTTTTCCTGTTGTTACATCAGAGGCCCGGAATCCAGCGGATGGCATTGTCGCGAAATATTTTCTGGAGGACCGGCCGGGGCAGGTTCAATCCATGCACCTGCTTGCCTTGCACAGTAAGAGTTTCGCCGGTCGCCAGGAATTTCCAGTCACGCGCATAAACGGACTGCCATTCCGTCAAAGTATCGGGAATGTTAACGTCGGGATCTATATCGAGATCCGTGCCGTATAAGACGCGGTCTTGATACTTGATGAGAAATGCTCTCACTTTTTCCGGCGGCATCAGCATGAGGTATTCCATTCTGGCCGCGGTGTCGATGGCAAAATTTGGATACTTATCCAAATGACTGGCGATGTTTTCCAGACTGCGCTCCATGCTGCCGAGATGAACTCCTACCATGCGCAGCTTGGGATTATTGGCGAGCACGTGATCACGCGCGTCAAGGATTTTCTGTTTTGAGGGGAAGCCGGGCCGGTGGGCAACGTACCATTGCGGATTTTCCTGATAGTAGGACCACGATGGGTCGGCCGCATCCGGTGGTCCCCAGGCCACATCCGGTTCGGCCTGGTGGGTCATCAGTGTCTTGCCATGGGCAGCAATGTCTTTATAGATCGGTTCAAATTTCGGATCATCCGCCAGGATGTATTGCCCGTTCTTATCCTTGATTTCCATTCCGACATTCTTCCAGAGTTTGACCGCCAGAGCTCCATTGGCGAAGTCGCGATCGAGTTGCTTGATGGCGTCGGCGGCGAACGAAGCATTGTCAAATTTGTAGGGATCGAAGGTCGTACACAGGGCAATGTGACCACCGCTCGACCGCACCAACCCCAGAGCATCATTGATCTGCGGCTGCAACTGCTTACGATTGTGATTCGTGTCGTCCATCACAAGGATATCCATTACCTTCAGATTCAGCCGTTCAAGCATCTTCTGAAATGCGGGATCGGTCTTGAAGATATGAACGTGGACATCGATGGGATGGATCGCTGCAAACGCGCGCAAAGTTGCTTCGTCATCGGTAGGTTTTGGAGCAGACGCAGAAGTTGGCCCTTGAGCATCTAAGCAAAGCGCGATCAACAGAACGAATAGTAGGCGAGCAATAGTTCGGGAGAAGCTAGTCATAGAAAGCTGCTTCCATCGCAACAGAAGCTTAGTAGCCTATTTCTCGGCTCAAGAGTGCGGAACTCGCCGTCGCCAAGGCTAAACAAAGCCAAATTGCCGACTCAAGTCCTGACTCCGCCGCGCGTTGAGTTTCAGAAATAAAACTTCAAAGCGAACTGAATGAACCGGGGATCGTGCGCGGCTTGGGCGAAGCCAAACGCGCAATTAGAATTTGTATTGCCGTTCGAGCATCCCGTTTCCGCCGCGGTTTCATCCGTTCCGTGCTGGGTAGCGATATTTGTATTAAAGCTCCCGGGATTGTCGAACTCCGCATCGTAATGATTGAAGGCATTGAAGAACTCTGCCCGGAATTCGAGATGCTTTTGCTCGCTGATGGGGAAAATCTTAAACAGAGAAATATCCCAGTTCTGCACGCCGGGCCCCTGAATGATGTTTCGACCTGCGTCGCCGAACGATCCAATGACTGTATTCGTCGCGAACGCACAGGTGTTGAACAGAGTTCCCGGTACGCATGGGTGTCCGTTGGGATTTCCAACAACATTGGGCCGCGCTGCGCTGGCGACCTCTCCGCCGCCATCAGATGTGGAGAGGTTGGTGGCAATGTCGGTGGGTGTATACCAGTTTCCAGTGCTTGCGATCGTAATACCCGCAACCTGCCAATTGCCGATGATCTGGTTCCAAACGCCGGAAGCGCTTCCTCCGAACGCCTTATTCTTGCCGAAGGGTAAATCGTAGGCGTAACTCAGCACGAACCGTTGACGGACATCAAAATCGGCATTTCCGTATTCGAGAAGGGGATCGTTTTGGAAGCGGAAGTCCCCCGCATTCTGCGATCCCAAGCTGGCGCTGGACGCATCATCCAGGGCATGGCTCCAGGTATAAGAGGCCTGAAATTGCAAGCCGTGAGTGGGGCGCTTTTCAAAGCGAACCTGCAGAGAGTTGTAGTTCGAGACGTCGTTTGAGCGGAAGGTTGCAATAGAGGTATCAAACACGGGATCGCAGTCATCGGTGGGACTTAAGTCGCAGGTAGAGCCCGGAGGAGCGCCGGGAGCTACCGCATGAGCTGGTCTCCGCTCGGCCGTGGGGCAAGCGAGCAAGCCCCCAAAATTTGCAATGCAAAGGGCCGCGTATTGCGGGAGGGTCGCAAGCGCCGCCTCATTGCCATTATAAAAACCGAAGAGTTTCAAGCCACGCGAGCCCGCGTAGGAGACATCCAGCATCGTATCGGCCGGCATTTGATATTGCCAGCCAAGATGCCACTGCTGGGTATAAGGAGTTCGGAGATTGGGAGAGATGGAATAGAGTTCCGGAGTGTTGGGGTTCGAAAGTGCGGTCGGCGGGAATCCATTGGCCAACGTGTTCGACCCATTCATATTGAGGGAAGCAATCGAGCAATTGAGCACGTTTCCGGCTGGGAAGGCCGGATTGGAAGCCAGATTCCCGCACGGGGTCGAGAATGATTCGGAGGAGAAGAACGGAGGGTTGAAGCCAGGGCTGGGATTGGAGTAAGGCCCATTCTCCTGTCCGCCGTAGAAAATCCCGTACCCGCCGCGAAGGACGAGTTTGTTCATGGCTTGAAAAGCGAAGCCGATGCGCGGCGCAAAATTGTTCAGGTCGGGACTAATCAGTCCGCGGTTGCCGTGCGTAATGGGTATGCTGGCTGCGAGCAGCGGCGTGAGTTGTTCATTCTGCCCGCTGGGAACAAGCATGGTATTGGGGCCGAAAACAAACGTTCCCTCCTCGTTGTTGTGCTCCTTGACGGTGCTGAAGACCTCATAGCGCAAACCCAGATTGACAGTCAGGCGATCGCTGGCCTTCCAGTCGTCCTGTGTGAAACCCGCATAGGTCTGCCGGCGATAGTCAATGTTGTGCAGGCTGGTAATTCCTCCGCCATCGGCAACGCCCAGCAACATGGTCGCAAAGGAACTGCCGCCCGTGCCCGGTGCTGCGGGGTTGTCGGTGAAGTCGTTGCCGAAGGTTAGGAAACCTCGGGATTCGGCAGGCTGGAAGATTGTGAACTGTTCTATCCGCACTTCGGTGCCAAACTTCACCGAGTGGTGTCCCCGGATCCATGTCACATTGTCGGTGAAAACAAAACTGTTCTGTTTCTCAATCGAAGGCAGATAGGTCGAGCTTCCGATTCCAGCGGTGCCGTCGCCGAAGGTTATGTTGGGCAAGCCACCGTTGTTCGGACTAAAAGGAACGTTGGGGAAGCCCACTTGAGAACTGATGTTCTCGTTGGCGTTGAGCTGGTACCGGTGTGAATTGATTCGGTTGTACCCGGCCCGGAATTCATTGATCAGATTCGACTTAAAGAGGTGAACCTCGCTTAAGGCCAGGCTGCGGTAAGAATTGTCCTCGTTGCCGTCGAAGAACCCTCCGCCATCCAGCAGATTGTTGAACGGCGAGGGAATGAAACTGGGTTGATTCTCGTAACTGAATCGACCGAAGGCATTATCCTTATCGTTGATCTTGTGATCGATGCGGACATCGAAGTTGTTGCGGCTCTCCTGCCGGTGCGGATCCGAAAAAAAGTTGTTGCCTCCGTTGTTGGCAGTGGCGGTTGTATTTGGAGCTGGCCAATACGTTGACAACCTGGCTGCCAACGGATCGACCGACGGAAATATATTGGTTGGAAAACCGCCGCTGTAGCCGCCGATGGGAATGCCGCAAAAGCCGGTAGGACTTGAACCCGAAGCTTGGGTCAGACGTGTGTTGAATATCTCGCCGGCATAGGTGGGGTTCCCATTGCAGTCGGTACCGGTCACTATAGAAGTGTCGAGGATGCTGGAGAAATTTCCCGCAATTTCCGCTGGTGTGGGAATCAACTCCAGAAACGGCGTTGCCTGCCGGACGCGCAATCCCTCATAGTCTCCAAAAAAGAAGGTGCGGTTCTTGATGATAGGTCCGCCAAACGTCGCGCCGAACTGATTCTGCTTATATGGCTGGCGGCCAAATTCATCAAAGGCGTTGCGCGCATCGAGTTTCTCGTTCCGCAGGAACTCGTACGCGTCGCCGTGGAAGTCGTTCGTGCCCGACTTGATCGACGCATTAAGAATCGCCCCGTTTCCCCGTCCAAATTCCGCGCTGTAGGCATTGGTTTGCACCTTGAATTCAGCGATCGCATCGACCGAAGGCTGGATGACAAAAGCGGTCTCATTTAGCAGATCGGCCAGGTTTGAGTTGTTATCAATTCCATCCAGCAGAAAGTTGTTCTGTTCCGATCGTGCTCCGCCCGCGCTGAATCCGTAACTGGCGTTAATTCGCGAACCGGGTTCCGCGGGAGCCACTCCCGCGCTCAATTGTGCCAACTGCGCAAAGTTTCGGCCGTTCAGTGGAAGAGTCGTCGCCGTCTGGCCGTTTACTACATCTCCGAGCTCGGATGTTTCCGTTTGCAGTTGTGGTCCCTGGGAGGTGATCGTCATGACCTCATGGATGCTCCCGACCGTCAGCGTAATGTCCACCTCGGGGATTTCCTGAATATTCACTGTGATCGGCCCTACGACGGTCTTCTTGAAACCATCCTTTTCCGCGGTGACGCTGTAGCGTCCGATCTTGAGAGGACTCGCGACATACTCTCCTTGCGAGCTGGTTGTGACCACCGTCTCGGTGCCACGATCGACATCCTTAACGCTGATCTTGGCAGCGGGGATGACGGCTCCAGCGGAATCACGCACGACTCCTGTGATTCCACCGCTGTCTTTCTGCCCGAGTACGGCGGGCGGCAAAGCCATGGAGACTAGCAGCACAGCAAGGACAAATGGCGACAAGCTGCGACAAGTTCTTTTCATAGTCCACTCCTCCGGCTACTTTCTTTCCAAGCTTGCGTTCTGTTTCTTTTTGTTTACTGTACTTTCGTTTCCGGTTGACTGGAACGATCACCGATAATGCGTCCCTTTGTCAATCATTTTGTTTGGTTACGCCCGTGTTGGCTCGACGAGTTTTAGGGGCAAACTGCCTTGATTCCCGTGATCTCACAAAAATCGATTAACGCCGGATATAGCTCTTCGCCATAGCCAAGACACGCATATTCGTTGGTCCAATGCTGCAACAAGACATCGATATCACAATGCGCTGTTACGAAACCGTGAGGCCAGAATGGGATGCCACATTCGTTGAGCCGCCGTTGGACCTGATCAGGTGGAGGCTCAAAAATGCTGGCTCGAGTAATGACCATCTGAAACTCGCCCTCCACCCTTCCGAGCCGGGCTAAAACTCCTTCTCCCACTCGGCAGATCAGCTTCACAGAGAGTCCGCCCGCTTCGCCTTCCGTAGGAATACCGTGCTCCGAAAATCCTGCGGGACCGAGCTTGCTGGCCAAGGACGGCGGACAAGCTCCATCTCCGATGATCTTGATTTCTTTTGTTCTCTTATCAATGTGCTGCAAATCGCCGTAATATACCCTCTCTCTGCTCAGTTTGGTGAGCAGGAGAACGGTCAAGGCAGTATTGAAGTCACCCAACGTAGAAGTGCCAACTCCATCCTCCAGCATCATGCTCTGGGCAAAGCAACTGGCGGAATAATCGCCGGCGAGACCAGGAAAAGATTGAATCGTGTAGAAATCAAACTTTTCATTCGCCACAAGTTTTCTCAGGGCGAGATAGAGACGCATGGAACGCTCGCTCACTAAGGTTCGTTCTGGAATCTTGCCAAACAACTGCTTCAGCCTCGGCTGAAGTTCATCCAGTTCCCTTGCCGAGATCTCTTCGGCAGTTTGCTTCAACTCAGTCGTATCGCGAGAGTCGATATCGATGCCAAACATTCTCATCCATTGCGAAGGATCGGCAGCGCCGCAGGTTTGTCCCATCCCGCGTCCGCCAAATGTGCCGATGGTAGACATGTTCAAGAAGTTCTTGAGATGAGAAGCTCGCGCATAGCTGACGATCTTGTTTACGGTGTCTGATTCCTCAATCCCTCCATATACAAACTTGTGTTTGACGCCGATTTCGAGCAGACCTCCATGCAGCACCAATCCCCCAACCGGCCGCCAGCCTTGAGAGCCAGGGTGCGTCCATATAAGCAAGCCCTTGCCGCTCGCGCAGTAATCACGAATCGCGCCGACCATATGCGCCGCCCACACCCAGGTCCCGGAAAATAAAACGACCGCATCGACAGCGTCGTCGCATTTCATCTTCTTAAACGCGGCCCGAGCTTCTTCTTTGCTGGCGACGACAACGCCATGCTCGATAACTTTCAAACCCGCTGCGACCAGCGCACTCGTGGCGCGCCGCACCAATGCCTCATCAATGAACGGCGTGCCCATCGGGTCCTTTAGACCATCTTTGTGGACGCCGAACACTATGAATCCGACTGTGGGTTGTATCACTCTTCCTCCCCATTGGCCTGTGGAGCTTTAATTGTCCGCCCTCGCACTGCACGAACACGCAAATCATGGTATTGCCTGGCTTGTTGTATGTACGATTTCGCGATGGCTTCGTCGGGTAATACCACCGAAACATCGCGAACTACGACCTCGACGGCTTCCTGCAGGCTTCCGTATTCTCCCGAGGCCACGCCGGCGAGTATGGCTCCGCCAAGACACACTGCCTCTGGACACTCCATCACATGAAGCCGCCGACCCGACAAAGCAGCTCGCAACTGGAGACCCAGCGCCGACCGGGACCCTCCTCCAGTGACATAGACGTCCCGAAATTCCCCCACGGCGCTTTCGAGTATGTCAGTCATCTGTGCCATTTCACAGGCGAGTCCCTCGAGAATGGCTTTGTAAATCTGGCTGCGGGTTGTGTTCGGTCCCAAGCCGGAGATGATTCCGCGCGCATGAGGGTTGAAGTCAGGATTGCAGGTACCGATCAGATGGGGAGTGATGCATAGACCGGTTCGCCCCGCTGGTGCGTCCCGTTCCAGTTTCGCGTAATGGAGGGACTCCGCCTCCGATAGATCCTCGCCTTCTGCAAGCACGCTTTCACCGCAAACTTCTCCATATAACAGATCGTGGAACCACTTGATCATGATTCCCGATGGAAAATACGCCAGCGTAACGAACTTGTCTGGAACCACATGGCAATAAGAATTGAGGGAAGCAAGCCAGCGCCGCATCCGTTAAGCTGGGCTTATCGGAAGC
Source organism: uncultured Acidobacteriaceae bacterium (assembly GCA_963734675.1). GTDB lineage: Bacteria > Acidobacteriota > Terriglobia > Terriglobales > Acidobacteriaceae > Sulfotelmatobacter. The sequence continues at coordinate 91,743 of CAVTHZ010000012.1, read as the reverse complement.
CGCCAGCAGGCATTCGTACGTTCCCATCGAGTCGGCGATGCGACCTGGACCGATAGCGCCAACTCCCAGGCCCCCGCAAGGTTGATCGTGCCCTCCCATCACCACAATCGTTCCTGCCGAGAAGACCGATTTGGCTGGCGGCTGCTGCATCCAATTTTCCCGCAATCGTTCCAGCGGGTACCGGAACAGGCAGACATTCGGCATTGATCTCTCGTGGCGGCGAGAATTTCTTCGGACCACCGGTGCTGCCGAATATCAAATGCCAGATAGCGGGAGGCCAGGGAATAATCGATATAAGGATTTAGTCCTAGTCGCGAAAGAACATAACCAATCACACTAAGGAAACGAACCGAGGAAGCAAAGATGTCCGGCCGGTGCTTACGCAACCAGAGAATCTTTGGAACCGGATACATGGGATGAGCGACTAGGCCGGTGATTTCGAAAATTCGCTTTCTTCCGATTGTTCTTTCGAGCCACACCGTTTCTTCCGTGGCTCGAGTGTCCTGGTTGAGGATTGCTGGAGCGATTGCCTCGTTGTGTCCATTGACCGGCACGAATGTTTCGCCGTGGGAACTGAGGCACAACGCGCGGACGGGATCAGAAAGGTTCCTGGATACCGCTTGCGAACATTGGCACACCGCCTGCAAAAAACGCTCGGCATTTATCTCCGCCTGCGAAGGAGCGGGGGACTCAGGTGCGTACGCGCAGGCGTGCTGTGCAAGTATCTTACCTGTAGAAGCGAACACCACGGCTTTGCATCTACTCGAACCGATATCGATGGCAAGCAAACTCATGATGGATTTTCGATTCTTGCTTGGCGCCATTCATAGGAATTTGTCTGCGGCGACTGAAAGCGCCCGGCCATGCACTCCAGACTCGACAACATCGATCCTTCTCTTGCCAACGGAAACCCTGGCTACACCACGAAATGCCTCTGGTACTTCGACCAACAAAATCAGAAAGCGAACTTGAGTCTTGGATTTGGCCGGAAGCCAGCGATAAGTTGGTTCGCCGAACAGCGGGCCCTGCTCGATGGTTTGGCGTCGCGGAATAGCGAACGGAGTCGTGCTAAACTCCATTCCTCGACAGAACGTTTTTCCTCGCCATGGCGCTGCGGTTCGGTTGTAGCGTTCTTCCCAATTGCCGACCCAGGGAAAATCTGCACGTCGAAATGCATAGACGACGAGAAGCTTCAGGCGCGGGTTACATGCCGCGATGAAACGCAATCTCAAGTTCCGGACTTAGCAATTGCGCGGTGTAGTGTCCGTACCGTTTAGCGCCGGCATAGTGCGCAAGTTCATCCGTCTGCGTTCTTTTGTGGGCGCATTGGGCCAGGTAAACTCGGCATCCGGCTGAAGAGAAAATCGAGGGCTGTAGCTTGCCGGACAAACTTTCGCCCGCGTTGCGGGCATATCGAACCACGTAATTCCTGCTTCCAGAAACGGTGGCCCGAATGTGACATGTTCATTCCACGAAATCGGCCGGTCGTAAGGGCTAAGGTTGACCGCCTCTTCTTCGCAATAAATCACTGGATTTCGGGGGTCAAGAGTTAGTTTCCTGCTGAAACGGATCCGGGCTTCGGGCAGCGTCAGGCCGTATTGCAAATACGGCTTCGGCGACTTGGCCTGCTTCTGGATATCCCACTTCAGCGCCAGGTGCTTCGCCATGCGTTGTCAGACCAGCGGCCGTTTCTTCCGGTGAAGGCGGACCGAAGTGATCAAAGCTAAGGCTATGTCCCGCAATCCCTGCGAGCAACCGGCCGTCTGGCGGCTCTCCGTACATCCGGGCATGTTTCGCACGTGCGTACTGGGTCGGATCGATTGTCTCCCATGGCGGCCGCCACAGGGGGTTCACGCCGTCACATGCGTTTAGGTTCAACTCGCAGATATGCCCTCCACCTTCGAGAACTGAGACGTATCCCCAATCTGCCCGCAGGCGAAATCCGGAGCGGCCGTCCATCACGTTCTGTTTGCGCCAAGCCGCCTGCGCACGCGATGCCATCATTTCGTGATTCGCTTGCAATTCTTCCGTTGGGACCGCGTCAAGAGCAGCGCGCGCTTGTTCAAGAAATCTGCTCATGTTGTCGGCTTGGAACACATTGCGGCCAAAGAAAACCCCGGCTGCTCCGGCGGCCGCAACATCACGGACCACATCGAGCGCGTGTTTGTCCGACGCATGTCGGTTTCCACCGAGCACCAGGATCGGTATCGGACATCCTTTTCCACTACCGAACGCATGGAAGCTATATCCCCGCTGTAATCCGTCTTAACGCAATCCGCACCCAGTTCGGCTGCCATGCGAGTGTGCAGATTCAGCCATTTGGGATCTCCCGGATTCTGCACATTTTTTCCCCGGGCCAGAGATTCAACAATCAACGGGATTCCGACTCGCTCACATTCGCGGGCGATTTCGGCGTTGCGAGTGATCTCCTTCATCTCGAACTCGGAGTTCCCCGTACCGACGACGAGATACGTCAGAACAGCGTCCGCGCCGTGTCGTAACGCCTCCTCGGGTCGCGCCAGAAGGGTGCTGTACAACCCACCGTCTCCGTTCTCACCTGTCGCAGACCAGACTGTGGTCCAATCCAGCCGCGCAATCATAGCCGGGATCCGGCCGGTTATTGTGGAACTCGCGAATTGGCGAATGAGACCAAGATTCAGCAGCAACGCATCGACTTTGGCTTGGGCAAATTGGCGAATCTTTGCCAAAGGGTCTTCCGTCCCAGGAATCGGCCCCAGTACCAATGCATGATCGAAAGCCACTACGAGGGCTCGATGTTCCGAGCCTCCAAGCACACGATTCAACCGAATCTTCTTGCCGCAATCGCCCACAGTTTTCCTCACGTCCTCGCTCAACTCTGATCTAAACCGGACTCAAGTTACCCGGCTCGTGATCGATTGTCAATCTATTTGTTCGTAAATGTTCATTTCCTGCGCCCCTTGCGGGCCTCTTGCAGCTCCGCCACAATCACCTCGACGCCTGTCTCCCGCAGTCCCTTAATGTATTTCGCATCGGTGCCGGAGTCGGTTACGAGCACGTCGATGTCTGTCACGGGTCCGACGAAAGCGAAACTTTGTGTACCAAACTTACTGTGATCCGCCAACGCGATCCTGGTCTTGGCGGCGCTCGAGATCATCTTCTTGATCTGCGCCTCGGCGTGGTTTGCGGTAGAAATTCCATAAGAAAGATCGATGGCGCTCACTCCCAAAATCGCTTTGTCCACTCGAATTTCAGAGAGCGCCCGCAGCGCCCATTCGCCGGAAAAATAGAACGTGTCCTTCTGAAGATCGCCCCCTGTGCAGAGAACAGTAACGCCCAGGCTTCTTTGCAACTGGCAAACGATGGTAGGAGAGTTTGTCACGACGGTCAGCCGATTCCGCTGATTCAGGCCACGGGCAAGCTCGTACACCGTTGTGCTTCCCTCAAGAAAGATTGTCTCGCCATCAAGCACCAAACGTTCCGCCTCGCGCGCAATCGCCTGTTTTTCACTGCTATGGCTATGCGAGAGGGTCTCGTAGGAAGGTTGAAAGTTCGTGCTGGACATGCGGGAAACGGCTCCTCCATGCGAACGGACCAGCACGCCGGCATGCTCCAGCGCCGCCAAGTCACGCCTCACCGTCGCAGCCGTAACCCCGAGAGCACTGCATAGGTCGGAAGCGGTAACGGTGCGTTGAGTGGAAAGAATTTCTTGAATTCGAAATCTACGCTCTTCTGCGAGCATGAGCCCTATGCTCTCCTGGCGCGGTAGGACTGTCCATTCCGGTACAGATCGATTTTCCGCAGAGGCAATTGTATTGAGTTGTGGACGAATTGTATCGCCTAAAGATTCTCTTTGGGCCAAAATCGAGCAGTAACAAACAAAATAGTTGACAAACAATCACATTGTAGGTACATTCGCGCAACATTGCGGCGCGTTGCAAATCGGCACACGAGAATCAGGGCGATGCGGGGGCGTTCAGCTCGCAAGGGAAGTTCTCTTTTTTCAGGTTTGTCAGAAAGCAGTCGGGCCTATTCACAATCCAGTTCGACAAGAGGAACTTCGATGAAATACGCAAATCTGTTTTCCCGGAAGGAAACGATCACCAGTAGAGTCGGCCTTCTGCTGGCCCTATTCGGCAGTTTACTGCTGATGACCAGTATCGCCGCTGCCAGCGCATTGACCATCACAACCGCATCCCCCCTGCCCAACGCGACAGTGGACACTTTCTACAGCACCACGTTCGCCGCCACCGGAGGAACGGCTCCATATGCCTGGACTATCACCAGCGGAAATGTGCCGGGCATGGCTTTGACCTCGGCCGGAGTGCTGACCGGAGTACCATCGGCGGCGAGTACCTACACCCTTACCGTGCAACTGATCGACTCCACCACTCCCACTCATCTGACTTCAACCTCGTCTTTCAACATTACGACCGCGATATCGACGAACACGAATTACTACGTCTCGACCAGCGGAAGCAACTCCAACAACGGATCGTCCGGTTCTCCCTGGGCGACGGTCGCGTATGCGGTCACGAAAGGTGGTCCCGGCATTACCATCAACGTGGCTCCCGGGACCTACAACGAAACGGTAGACATCGCGATTAACACCGGCGGGTCCGCTTCAGGCGGCTACTTCATCCTCAAGAGCACCACGCCCGGGGGGGCGATCATCAACGGTAGCGGCGTTACAGTCGGAACTGGCGGTTACGCCTACGGGTTGATAAATATCGGCAGCACAAGCAACGTGAGCTACGTTACCGTCGATGGCTTCGAGGTAACGGATTTCAAAACCGGGACGTCCACGAAGACCAATACTCTTGTGCCTGCGGGAATTGCTGTTCAAGGCTCGGGCACCAACATCCAGATTGTGAATAACAACATCAACAACATCTGGAATCAGGGGAAAGCGACCAACCACACAGGAAACTGCCCATCCGGTTCTCCGGAAGCTTTTGGTCTCGTCGTCGCTGGAACGAGCGGCGCCACAGCTCTAACCAACATATCGATCATCGGCAATACCTTGAGCAACATGATGACGGGTTGCAGCGAAACGATGGAACTTGACGGCAACATCAATGGGTTCATCATCGCCAACAATCTGGTGCACAACAACAGCAACATTGGCATTGCGGCTCTGGGGGGCGAGTGCGTTGCCTCGGGCGTTACCTGCACCAACGGTTACGATGGCGCTGCTAACGACCAATCGCGCAATGGGGAAATCTCCGGCAACACGGTTTACGAGAATCCCTCCAACGGCACCGGCACCACGCCGCCGGTAGCCGCCGCCAGCAATCCCTACGGGGCCAAGTGCTATTGTGCCGACGGTATCTATTTGGATGGCAGCGCTTCCACCATAGTCGAGCAGAATATTGTCTACCTTGTTGATTTAGGCATTGAAGTGACGGGCGAAGGCGCTGCCCAGAACACCACGAACAACGTAGTCCGCGATAACCTCTTTTTCTATAACACCGCTGCCGGAATCAGTATCGGCGGGCAGGGCACTGCCGGGGGATCGTCGAACTCCACCATTGTCAATAACACCACGTGGGACAACGGGAACAACTCGAACGGCGCAATCGGGGAATTTGCGACCGGAACCAAGCTCACGGGAACGAACATAGTCGAGAACAACATTTTCTACGCTTCTTCTGTGACCGGAACTCTGGTGGATGCAGTAACGACCTCGACAGTCACTCTCAATTACAACCTGTACTATGCGCCCAGTTCCTCCGAAAACTGGATCTGGGGCTCAAAAACCTACACCGCCTTCAGTACTTACCAGTCGGGTTCGAAACAGGAAGCGAATTCTCAATATGCCGACCCTATGTTTGTCAACATCAATGCGACGCCGCCGACCAGCCTGCCTAACCTGAACGTACAGTCAGGCTCGCCAGCGTTGGCCAAGGGAACGGTTCTCAGTCCGATTTCAATCGTCGGCGCCTTTGATGTAACGGGTGTTACTCCGCGTATCCTCGTGACGAATGACACGATCGACGTAGGAGCTTACGAACAGTAATGAATGTCGGAGAAAAGCGAGAAAGGAAGATGCCGCCACAGGCATCTTCCTTGTCTTACTACGAACCGCTTACTATGAACGTCTTACGATAAACGTCTCGGAGTGAATCCGCGAGCGAGGTGCGTTCGAATCGCCTATGGCAACGAAACCCGAAACGCAGCCCCACTTGACGCGCGCTTTCGGTTTACTTCACGCCACGGCTCTGAATATTTCCAACATGGTTGGTATCGGGCCATTCATCACCATTCCGCTGATGATGGCTTCCATGGGCGGCCCGCAATCCATGCTGGGCTGGGTGACAGGGGCGCTCATCGTAATTTCCGACGGTCTGATATGGAGCGAACTCGGGGCAGCGCTGCCCGGCTCCGGTGGCAGCTACCATTTTCTTCGCGAGGCCTACGGCCATCAAACTTGGGGCCGCCTGATGGCTTTTCTTTTTATCTGGCAATTCGTTCTGAGCGGTCCTTTGGAAATCGCGTCCGGAATGATTGGATTCGGAAACTATTCGACCTATCTTTGGCCGGAATTGAGTGGCCGAGGCCAGCAATTCGTGGCGGTGGGCGCGGGCCTTGCTGCTTTATTCCTTTTATGTCGAAAGATGACATTCCTGCGCAAGGTGACCATCACTCTGTGGGTGGGCACAGCACTGGCAATGATGACAATCATCGTCGCGGGATTTTTCCACTTCAGTGCGCACCTGGCATTCGACTTTCCTCCAAAAGCAATGGCCTTTAACAGTGGCTTCGTGCTCGGTCTCGGCAGCGCCACGCTCATCGCGGTGTACAACTATCTGGGATATTACGATGTCTGCTACATCGGCGACGAAGTGCAGAATCCCGCTTACGTGGTGCCGCGCTCGATTCTGTATTCGCTTGCGGTCTGCTGTGTGGGATACCTGGCGCTGCATCTTGCTTTGATCGGAGTCGTGCCTTGGCGGGAAGCCATTCATTCGAATTTTATCGCCTCTGATTTCATGGAGCGCTTGTACGGCAGAGGCGCCGCGATCGCAGTAACAATTTTTGTACTCTGGTCGGCATTTGGCGCCGTGTTCGCGCTTCTTCTGGGTTATTCGCGAATTCCTTATGCGGCGGCCATCGACGGCTATTTCTTTCGTCCCTTTGCGCAACTGCATCCCACCAAAAACTATCCGCAGGTTTCGCTCCTGGTTCTGGGCGCGGTTTCGATCGCGCTTGCATTCCTCAAGCTCGATCAGCTTGTCAGTGCGTTGATCACAACCAGGATCCTGGTGCAGTTTCTGGGACAGCTATTTGCCATTCCCCTGCTGCGGCGAAAGCTTCCGGACAGTGCGCGCCCCTACAAGATGTGGTTTTATCCACTCCCGATTGTCATCGCTTTCTTCGGTTGGGCCTACGTTTTCCTGACCTCAGGCTGGCTCTACATAAAGATCGGTTTAGTGACGCTACTGTCTGGCATTCTGGTTTTCTTCATCTGGTCGAAGTGGAAGGATACCTGGCCGTTCAATCACGAAAGGACTTTATGATCCGGCATACTCTTTGGGGTTCTCGACCCTCGACAGAACTGGCATGCAAAATCCGTCCTATGCAAATTGTGTGTGTCTTGATCGCTTGCGTGCTAATCCTGGTCGAGGGCGGATTCGGCTCCTCTGCCCCGTCTAACGCTTCTGAAGTGGCAATTGCCATTGACGGCCTTTCCGTTGTCGTTCAGCCGGCCGACGGCACTTACGAGGTTAGAACCGGAAATCGTGGGCGCAGCATTTTTCACGCAGAAGTAGCGGCGGAGGTCGATCACAAATGGATCAGGTCGACGGACTATCCGAAACACGAGATAGCCGAAGCGAACTTTGAGGATGCTCTGGGGCGCGGCAGGAAAATTACAGTTACTTCGTCCGGACTTCCGGAGCTCCCCGATCTTGCCTACACGCTGGCACTCTATGAGGGAAGAAGTTTCGGCGTCATCGAGGCTGAAGTACAAAATCACACAGGTCATCCGGTAACAATCCAGAGTATCCGATCCATTGAGGCCGACGGAAGCAAGATCATCGATCTCGGCGGCGTTCAGGGCGCCGACCGGGTTCTCTCCGACAGCTTCAGCGAAGACTGGCCACCATTGCAGATTTACGATCTAGGAAAAGCTCCTCAGGGCATGCACCGCGCCGTAGGCAGTCAACTTATCTATAACCGCGAGACTAGGGAGAGCCTGTTCCTCGGGGCTCTCACCTCCAACCGATTTCTGACCATCATTCATTTGCAGACAAAATCTTCCTCACGCGGTACTCCTGACATCATTTCCTACACGGTCGATTCAACCGGAACTACTGAGATACAAGCGACCGATCCCGAATCCGATCTGCGTGAAGGGCCTCGAGAAAACCTGATTGAATTGAGCGTTCCTCTCCCCGCGGGCGAGTCGCTGACTTCAGAGCAGATGATGTTTTCCGCCGGACCGGACTACCATTCGCAACTCGATAACTACGGCAGCGCGATTCGAGAACTGCATCACAGTCGAGTCAGCTCCGACAATCTGCTGGGATGGTGGAGTTGGACGGCCTACTATACAAAAATCACTCAAGGCACCGCGCTGACCAACGCTCAGTGGTTGGCCCAGCATTTGAAGGGATTGGGCTACGATTATTTTCATTTCGACCTTGGGTACGGATACTCTCGCGGCGAATACACCACGCCCAATGCCTCGCAATTCCCTCGCGGCATGTTGGATCTCACGCACCGCATCTGCCGATTAGGATTGAAGGTTGGCGTTTGGACTGCTCCCTTTGAAGTGGGTGAGCGGGCGTGGATCTACGAGCATCACAAAGACTGGCTGGTGCACAACGCACACGGCGATCCGATCCCAATTGGAGATGCCGAAGAAGTAAAGGGCGAACGCCTGTTCGTCTTAGATGTTACTCATCCCGATGCTCAGGAATATCTTCGACAAACCTATCGCACGCTGGTCCGGGAGTGGGGTGCGCACTACATCAAGCTCGACTTTATGGACAATACGGCAATCGAGGGTTATTACCATCGCCCGAACACAACAGCGCTGGAAGCGGAGCGAATCGGACTGGAGATTATCCGCAACGCCGTTGGCGAGGACGTGCTTCTCGATAAAGATGGAAGTCCGATGCTGAATCCGGTCGGTCTGGTGGATGAGGGCCGCGTATCACAGGATACAGGTCATACGTTTCTCCGCAGCAAGGAAGCCGGGCCGGGCATCGCCGCGCGCTATTACATGCACCGCAATTTCTTTATCACCGACCCGGATGCGTTCACGGTTTCCCGGCAGCTTCTGGAAGAGCGGACAATTGAAGCTCCGGCCACATTGAATGAGGCTGAGGTATCGATAACACTGGCGGCGGTTTCTGGAGGCATGTTCGAAATTGGCGACGACCTTCCAATTCTGGGGGGCGATCCTGAACGCCTGGCGTTGGTCAAGAATCCTGACTTGTTGGCCATGGTAAGGCTGGGGAAGGCCGCCATTCCTCTGGATCTCATGACCTACACAGATAAAGATGAGCAGCCGAGCGTCTTTTTGCTGCGCGAAGATCGCCATCAGTCGATGCTGGCAGTCTTCAACTGGACCGAGCGGCCGAGTTCCCACACTTTCACTCTTTCCGACTTGAAGCTCACGGCGGGGCATTCCTACAACCTAGTCGACTCATTCGCGCCAGATCAGCCGTTGACGATGGACGGCGAAACTCTCCGCCTGGATAACCAACCCGCCCACTCCGTCGAGCTGGTCAAGATCGTCGACACGTCAAGCCCGGCGGCCCCGCCTTCGAGTGCATTTCAAGTTCCGACTCACATGAAAATTGATGAAGAAATTACGTTCTCCAGCGTAGCGTCTAAAGAGGGGGTTCCCGCACTTGCTTATCACTGGGATTTCGGCGATGGTGTCACCGCCGACGGCGCAGTCCTGACTCATACGTATACTGCCGCTGGAAACTTCACCGTGCGGTTCACGGCTGAAGGCCTTGACGGCGAATCCGCAGAGCGGACATTCTCTATTACCGTCAGCGGATCGGTGACTCTTCCGCCTCCTCGGCGATACTCCGAGGCGCGGGAATAGCTTGGTCGCCCCGCAATTGGTCGGCAAAACGCTTCGCGGCCTCGCAGCCCTGGGCAGAGTCTTTATAGTCTTGCCACCAGTGCGCCCCGAATGCTCAGGCCGCATTCGGTCCAGCCACAACATTCGGCACGTCCTAGGATCCGATGGTAGGAAAGCCGATCGGCGGTGTGATCGTTTTCGGTGGAGGATTGCCTTTGTACGACACCAAGGGAAAAATCGTTGGCGGTCTTGGTCTGAGCGGCGATCAACTTGCAAATTCGGACGCGACAGCGTGAAGTGAAGGACTCTAGAAGTCCAAGCCGGGTCTGTCGCCTTCCAGTGCTTAATCTGACAGACTAAAGATTGGCGCTCTTTATCAATATCAATATCAGTACTTCCACATTTTGATCTCACTGCCACTGCTCTCGAAGTGGACCTCGTCCATCAATTGGCAGATCAGATATACGCCCCGGCCATGGTCGGCATACACGTTCTCTTCGCTGTTTGGGTTGGGCACAAGATTGGGACTGAATCCCGGACCGGGGTCGGCCACACTAATCAGGATTCGGCCCGTGGGATCAGACTGGAGCTGACAGCGAACCTGTTTTGACGGATCGTTCCCACACCCATGTACCACCGCATTTGCCAAAGCTTCTTGAACAGCGAGGCCAACCTCACAGCGTTTCTGCTCGGGAACCTCAAGCCGCTCCAACCTTTCCGTGATGGCGTCAACGGCCGCAGCGATCGCCTCGGGATGCGCGGGGATGCTCAAGTCGAGCAACTTCGATAATGCTCCGGTTTCCTGATCACCAGGCTCAGCAGGCATAGGGGCTCAATCTGTTCTCAAGCTCAACTTCGAGAGGAAACTTATACAAAAGACTCTACAGCTGCGTCGTCGTTATCAAAGATCTCGAACAGATTGAGAACGCCAACCAGACGCAAGGTCTGTACGGCAAATTTGGAAGGTTGCGAGAGCTTGATGTTCCCGCCCTTTTGTTTAATCAAAGCCAGAAAACGCACCAGCACTCCAATTCCACTGGAATCGACCATGGGAACCTCCGACAAGTTCATGACGATGCGAGTGTCCCCGCTGCCCAGGGCCTCCTCGAAGGTCTGGCGCAAAGTGTCGACCGCAGGCCCCATGCGAAGGGCACCCCGAAGCTGAATGACCTGCACCTGCGAACGCTTACGGACATTGATATCCAAAACGATCCTCCGTACAAGACCCTGCGCCGAACAATGTTGAAAAGTGACGATTCGGAGTGCGTTCAAAGTTACGGGAAGCGGCGGGGTTTTGCAAGTCAGCGGCAGACAATGTGGGCTGCGTTTGTTGGCGCAGAGAAAGGTTCCGCCGTAGAAAGATAAATATTTCATCCCCGCTGGTGGAATTTTTGACATAATCGGTGCACCTCGGGGGGTCGAAGTCCCAATGGGTGCCAGGACCGAACCAGAGCGCTGGTCTGTTGTCATCGTCACCACCGATGACCGGGTGCGGCCGGAGGCGGAAACCTACCTCGCGGGCGAGAATGACCTCTTTCTCCTTCAAACTTGGGATGAACTGGCGGCATTGATCAACAAGCGCCCACCCGACGCGGTCCTACTGGATCTGGACACGGTGGGAGAGCGAAGCCAGGACGGAATTAATGCCTTAGTGGACTTGCGCGCTCTCGGTCCCGATTTAGTGCTGGTTGGATTGACACGATCAAACAGCCGCAACCTCCGCCTGCGGGCGGTGGGAGCCACCGTCGACGAGTACTTCGTTGCGCCCATCAATTTCGAGGAGGTGCGCGATGTACTTAAACGAGTGCTGGAGAAGCGAGCATTGAAGATCGAGCTCCGACAACACCTGGACGAGCAGGCGGAGCGGGAGTCCTTCTGCGACTTGATCGGTGGCAGCGAACCTATGAGGCGGGTGCACGAAGCTATCCGCCGTGTTGCCGAGAGCAAGAGCACGGTTCTGATTCGAGGAGAGAGCGGAACCGGCAAGGAGTTAGTGGCTCGTGCAATTGTCGCGCTTGGGCCGCGCGCTCAGAACCCGTTTGTTAGTCTAAATTGTGCGGCCTTGCCGGAGAACCTGATCGAGGCCGAGCTATTTGGCCACGAAAAGGGCGCTTTTACAGACGCACGTACCGCCCGACCCGGTCACCTCGAAATGGTGCACACAGGCACCCTACTGCTGGATGAAATTGCGACACTGGGCCTCGCCCTCCAGTCAAAGCTGCTGCGCGTGCTGGAAGATCGGGTGGTGACCCGGATTGGAGGGCACAGCGCCAGGAAGATCGACTTCCGCCTCATCGCGGCGACCAACGAAGACTTGGAGGAACTGGTAAGAACCGGGCGTTTTCGCGAAGACCTCTACTATCGTATTAACGTCGTACCGATTGTTCTTCCGGCTTTACGCGATCGCCCCGGGGACGTGCCCTTGCTTCTTGACCACTTTCTCCGCTCTTACTGTGCCTCCAACAAGGTCCCCTTGAAGCGGCTGGAACCGGAAGTGATTCAAATTCTGGAGGAGGATGCCTGGCCGGGCAATGTTCGCGAACTCGAAAACCTGGTGCAGCGATTGGTGCTTATGGTGGACGGACCAGTGGTCAAGGTGCAACATCTGCCGCAGCGGCTTCTTTACAACAGCGCTGCCAGCCAGGAGTCCATGCTCATTCCGGACGGCGGAGTCACTTTTGATGAGGAAATTGCAAAGATCGAGGTTGCATACTTGACTGCCGCGTTGCGGCGCTCCCAGGGCAGCAAAATCGGAGCGGCACGGCTCCTCCGCATCGATAAACAGAAAATGCACTACCTTTGTCGAAAATATAGTCTGGGGAGAGACTGAAGATTTAAAACCTCGATTGCGGACGCATTAAAATATCATCCAACATAGATTAATATTTAATACGTGGCGAGCTGGGCCCCTTCCGGTGTCTCTTCTCCCGTGCCGTAGTCGCGCTTCAACTGCTTGAAAACAGATAGACCTCAGTGGCCAAAGAGCGCTTGCCGCGATTTGGCATCGCAGTTGCTATCAACCCAGCCGAGCAGCGCGAACAAAATCAAACAGGAGAAACAAAAATGGCGATCCAAAAGAAATCGTTGATCGGCAATCTGACAGCGGCAAAGAAGGCCATTGTGGCGACCAATTCGGGTTCAGTGACCAGCATGGCTGGTAACTTTGGGAGCCAGAATCTGGCCACAAAGAATCTTGCAACCAAGAACCTGGCGACCAAGAACCTCGCCACCAAGAATCTGGCGACGAAGAATCTGGCGACCAAGAATCTTGCCACCAAGAACCTGGCGACCAAGAACCTCGCCACCAAGAACCTGGCCACAAAGAACCTCGCCACCAAGAAGATCTAGACCGCGCAGTGCGCTGGTGTTCAAGAGATCGCGCCCTGAAAGCGCGATCTCTTCTGATTTTGCGTGACGCGCCACTCACCAAAGCTTCCGTTGCACGAACTCACGCACAGTTTGCGAAACGAATCCGCCAATACTTCGCCTTCCCACTCTAATTTTTGCGCCACCGGACATACCCGGCCTCAGTTCGCCCGGATTCTTCACCAGCGCCGTAACCACGTAATAGCGTGGTGGAGCGCTTCCTTTGTACTTCTCTTGAGGAATCAGACCCTGCGCGATTTCGGATGAAGCCGGCGCGATGGAGCCGACTCTGCTCCGGATCGGCCAAAATAAGGATTCCAGTTTGAGCGAACAAGCAGCTTCGGGGAACACTTTCTGGATTTGAAATTCAGGCACGAAGATGCGTGCTACGAGAACCTCCAGATCATCCACTTCGGCTATAGTGGTGCCTTCGGCGACAAACGATCCCGTCAGATTCTCGAGTTTTGGGGTGACCAGTGTTCCAGCAATCGGACTGGAAATCAGAAGCGCTGCCACTTGCGCCTCGAGAGAATGGCTCTGCTCCACGTCAGCCGTTCGCTCAGCGCGGGCGGCGCCCAGCCCGGTATAACTGGATTGCGCCCGACGAAGATCGGCGTCGGCGGCGCTGAGGTCCGCTTGCGCTTTGCTGGCCTCCAGTTGAAGGCGGGGATTTTCCAAGCGGAGGAGCGGTGCTCCAGCGGCAACGATCATTCCCTCGCCACCCAATACCTGGGTGACTCGTCCGGCTACCGGTGCACGAATCACGGCGAGCCGATGCGGTTCTAAAAGAAAACGTCCGGTAACACTTTCGGGCCACAAGGGCGCGAAGATGGCCAACACAGCTAAAGCTGCTGCCCCTAAACCTATCCGGCCACCGAGCCGTCGCCGAATCACCTCTGCTTTATCCAAATAAAAGTCCCTCATGAATCTTGCCAGTGAGCGTAGCCGCCCACGAAAAACCATAAGAGCCAGCGAGCCCGCGGGCACGAAGGCCCATTGCGGGCTGATGCGTCCGAATACGTTGTATGAGAACCGCACAATCGCAAACAAGAGAAGGTAACTGTACATCCCGGAGAGCAAACCATAAATGGCGAAGAGCCCTCGCCGGCGGGCGGAAAAGTACGGAACCTCTACCGGCATTCGGAACACATTTCGCTTTATCCAAGTCGTCAGGTACTCCGTTGAGTTCTCTTTGACAGTGGGGATGCCGAGCAGTTCACCAAGCAAGTAATAGCCGTCAAGTTTGATAAGCGGGTTAAGGTTCATGAGAACCACGGCCACGCCCGTGATTAACATCACCTTGTAGGTGAAGTCATGCACCGGGCTGCCCGCGGGCGTACCCCACCAGACGATGGTCGCCACGGCACAGAACATGAGTTCGACCCAAATCCCTGCGACAATGGCTGCCACACGCGGCCACTTCGTGCCGTATACGTACACTTCCGAAATGTCGGCGAAAAATGCAGGAGAAAAATAGATGAGCATAAAGCCCATATTGTGAACCTGTCCGCCAAAATGCTTGCAGGTCACGGCATGAGCGGACTCATGAAAAAATCCCAACCCGCAGAATAGGAACCAGAATTCCGCCAGATCGGCCGCGCTTTTGTCGGTGAAGGTGTAGTAGTTCACCGTGTCGTGCCAGATTTCGCTCCAACCGCTAATGAAAATGGCGGCCATGACCGCGAATATTCCCAATACACTGCAGACGAACCACCGGCTATAAACAAATTTCACGGCATCATAGAGTTTGCCGATATGGACGTCGGGATCCCAGCTCGCAATTACCATCTGACCCAGATCTAGCGTTTTCTTACGGGTCCGTCGTTGACGCTGCTCGGCTAGTTTCTCGGTCGCGGTAATAGTTTTTTCAAGCGGCGTTTTGTACCAGAAATCGAGTTCATCCAAGGAACCCGCCAGTTCCACAACCTGCGCTTCCTCCACCGCCACGCCCGTCTGCTTCTCGAACAACTCTCTGACGTCTTTATAGGAACGCTGCCCATCAAAGAGCTGCACCAAGGACCATTGCTCCGGGCTGAAACGGTAGACATAGACACCGCCTGACACCACCCCAACCATGGTAGGAATTCCGTCTTCGATATGCTCCCGAATTACCAGCTTGGGATGAAGCCGCGGATACCCCTTAGCCCTGCGCGCGGGCAGGTCGGGAAGTGCGACGTTGAGAACTTCAGCCAGATTCATTGAGGGTTTTTCAAGCGAATGTTCGCAGTCATGCCCGGACGTAATGTGCTAGTCGATCCCTGCAATTCAGCGGTGATATCAATCGTGTCGCTTGAGGGATCGACCACCGGGCCTACCAGTATGACTCTGGCCTCATGGAGATCAGCGGGCCTTGCAGGGGTTACGACGATCAGCTCCGTTCCTTTAATTACGCGGCCCAGGTACGCTTCCGGAAGGGCAAACTTCACCCGCAACGGCGAGATAGCCGAGATCCAAAAAAGGCGGTCATTCTTTGCCACCTGCTGTCCCACGCGAAGATACCGGCGAGCGACAACCCCATCAAATGGCGCAGTGATTCTGGTTTTCTCCAATTCGAGCTCCAGAGACCGAAGGGTTTCCTGTGCGACGCTAAGGTCTTCTCGCTGGCGCGCTACCTCAAACTCGGTCGCGTCGTATTGATACCTCGCTTTCTCCTCTTCAGACTTGGCAATAATTTTCGCCGGCCCACAACTTTTCGGCGCGGTCGCGCGCGGATTCTGCAACCTTCGCGCCAGATTCCCAGTTCTTAAGATCGGCATCCAAGCTTCGCGCCTTGGCAGCAGCGGCATCCTTGTCGGCCGTAAGCTGACGGTCGTCAAGCCGGGCGAGAATCTGCCCTTTCTTCACGGTCGCGCCAGCCTCGACCAAAACCTGTGCCACAACGCCATCGCGCTGAGCCGCCAACTCGATTTGATTTTCCACAACCATTGGTCCCGAAGCGATAAAGTCCCCAGCCGCCGACTCAGACTGGCTGCTGTTCTCAGTTGCGGGCTTTGAGGGCAGTGGTGCTGCTGCAACTGCGGAAACAGAATTGGAACTGCAGGCACACTGGTAGATTGTCAATCCCAGAGTTGCCAGCAGTGCCCAGTGCGACGAAAATCTCCTCATAAACAACTCCCCGAGATCCGATTTCTTGCTTATCAGCCGAACCTACCAGCCGAACCTACCAGCCGAACCTACCAGCCAAACCACGACCACAATTTGCCCCAGACCCACATCGCGGTGCCGCGAAATAAGACATAACCGGCCGGATGCCAACCCACCGACACTTTTCCTTGTCCTTGCATACCCGGCCGGATCGCTCCGTCGCCATTGAATACCTTCACCCGAGCCATGAAGAAACGCCGATCTGGCTTCCACCTGACTCTGCGGACTCACGAGTGTTACTCCGCCCCGGAAAGTTCTGAGAGGAAAGCTTTCGAGCTTGATCGATGCCGCCTCACCCCTCCGCAACAAGGTCACGTCTTCCTCGGAATCGCAACGTCCGCAGTAACCGGGTGATACCTGAATAATCTCAGCGAAAGTGTCTCCGTGCACTAAGACGGCGGCCCAGAAGCTTATCTACCAACGGCGTCGTAACTACATTCCATCAATAGGAGTTTTGATGGAGGCGCGATCCAACCGTTCGCGTGCGCGAGCCACTTCAGACCTGAGGTAATCGACTTTCGCTTCGTTCGTTCCCCGCCAATGCCCATCATTTTGCGCCAGGGCCCGATTCATCGTCGCCATGGCTTCTTCGTATTTGCCTTCCGCAGCGGCGAGGTCAGCGCGATAGTCCCAGTCTTCCAGATTCGCAAGCACAGACCCCTGCTTTACAAATTGGCCCTCGCGCACGCAGACATCCTTGATACACCATCGACGGCCGCCTGCACTTGCGCCGAGTGCATCGGCACTATGGTTGCATCTCCGGCGACTCGCATGGGTAACGGACAAAATATTAGGAAGAGTCCTGCGGATACGGCGAGGGCGTCATCAGCCGCCGCCGTCTTTTTTCCATGGCCAGAAAGCGCTTCTTTCGTTGCAGCAGGGGCTCCAAAAGATTGATGAACGGGACTTCCCGGTAGAGGGAAGCATTGCGCAACGCAACAGTCGCCTGGCCCGCCAGAACCTTGATGATTTCGAGATGAGCGACCGTCAGGAAGTCAGGGTCGCTGCTCTCGAATGACAGAATGCCCAAGCGTCCCTGATCGTCGATAAGCGGAAGTGCGTAGAATCCGCGAAAACCTGTAGCCGAAAAATATTCGGCAAACTTCGCCTGGGTCTCCGGGCGAGGATTGTCAATTTGTCTCCATGCTGAGTAACGTTGGTTTCTTCGGGAGATCGAGGCCCACTCCAGCATCTCCTTCAGGCTGGAGACGGCTGGGTCGGCGTGATTGATCTGCGTCATACCCGAGACCGCTTTAAGCTGGAGTGCACCTCGTTGTTCGAGGGCGATCGCAGCGCGTTCAAAGGGAACAATCGCCTGGGTGTGGTTGACCACCGATTGCAGCACGCGATCCAGATTGAGGGTTGAGGTGATCTCACCGCTCACCTGCACCAGAGTTTGCAGGATCTCGACCTTACGCTCCGTCTGCAGAAGGCTGGCATTGTGCAGAGCATTGCTTGCCGTTTCGCAGATATTGACAAGGAGGAACTGGTCATCTTCGTCGAATGGTTCACCATCCAGACGATTGACAGCCTCCACCACGCCGACCAGGTTTTCCTGCTCCATGAGAGCGGCTGCGACGAGTGAAAAGACTACGCCGCCTTCATGATTGGCATTGCGCTTCTGAAGTCGGTCGTTGGCGGGATCGTCGATCAGCACCGGCTCGCCGTTATCAGATATGTCGCCCGCAACCCCCTCGCCAGGTTTCTGTACCTGCCCGATTGTGACAGTGGGATCGAATCCTTCGGAATTCATTAATTGCAGCGCATCGTTGTTCACCATCCATAAGTTGACACCCTGGACATTCATCACTTCCTGAAACTTTCTTGCGATCGTTCCGAGCAACTCATCCATTTCGAGAGTGGAGTTGAAAACTTTCTCGAGGTCATACATCTGGGCGATGCGGCTGATGGAATGAAGGTTGGTGTTGCGCTCGCTTTCGTACGACAAGGCGGCGGCGAGGGCTGGGGCGGCCAGTTGAGCAGTTTCGTCCAGAGCCTCGTGCACCTCTTCCTCAAATGCTTCTTCAAAACTGATCAACTCGATCGCGCCGAGAAGAACTTTTCCCACCAGCAGAGGCATGTATGCGAGAGAGTTCACTGTGCGCCGGATATCGAGGTGCGCGTAGTCCTCGCGTGGCAGTTGGCTTGCATCAAACTGCACGAATTGGTGAGTTTCGAATACCGTCCCAAGCGTACCGCAGTCAGATTCCACCCCACGGGCACTAGTGATGTCACCGGCCATGGCTTTCGGCTGCCATGTTGGATTCTCCTGATCTTCAATGACGTACACCACAACCGGGCCGCCGGGAAGCAGCCGTGCGACCTGTTCAGCTATAATCTGCGATCGTCGGGCGACTTCCGGACGCGCCAGTAGGGCTGCAGCGAATTCCGCTACAGGAATGGCGAATTCGGATCTTCGAGTCGCCATGAACGGCGCTCCTCAATTTGCAGATTTGTTGCGATGCAGTTCACTCGCGCTCAGCGGACTTGGAGCGCATTCGATTCGGCATCTTAAGCTCTTGCCGTGAACCGGTCAACCGTTCGATTGGGCGTCTAAACGCGGGCGGTTCAGCCCTGCTTCGAACCTTTCGTGCGCCGCGCCAGCGTGCGGTGGGCACTAGCGGTTGCCATTGAAAGACACTATGAGGCTACGAGGAGGCCTTCACCTTCAACATTTGCCCACTTCTCAAGAGGGACTCTCACCGACTCTGATTGAAGGTCTCCAAAATGCTGCCCAATGCTGAGATGAACTCTTGCACCTCCGCGAACGCCAGAGAGATATTTCTGGAGCCTGCTGTTATCGTTTGCTCTGCATGATTCATCTTCATACTCCAGCCCGAATGTGAACCAATTTCCTGCTTTTTCTCCTGAGGGCGTCCGATCAGACCATTGAGGAGACCTGCAACGAGGACTTTGCCACGCTCAACTCCGGCGGTGAGATCGTTCTTCTGTTGTCAAGTTGAATGCAGGGAACTGCCCAGATCGCTTAAGACACCCACGGGACACCAGAAGCCTCTTACACGAAGGTGGAAACCACGATTCGGCAGAGGCAGGAATGCGAAGTAAGTGGTTAGGACTGCAAGAAGATTGGCTGGGAACTGGCCCAAGGCTACTTCTTCTCTAAGCCTGTCGCTACCGGGGTAATCGAACAGCTTTGCATAGTGGCAAGGGCAAACGATCAGTGATGCCCGTTATTACCATTTACTGTTTAATTACTAGCACCTCAGTCAGTTACCGCCATTACTAACTTCGATTACCTTCTAGCGATTGTGGCATGTCCTCTCGTACATGTACTCTCGGTTCATGAAGCACACCCCCAAAGCTGGCGTGTTGAGCTGGAACAAGGATTGGTTCCGCGCGTCCTTCATTTGGAAAATCGAAAAGAGGAATGCCATGAAACCAATCATCCACTTAATCCTCGCGGTAATCACGCTGGGGCCCATCGCGGCCGGGAAAGAGTTACCCAATGCTCCAGAACCAGCTTCGTCCTTCAGCAGCAGCGTATCGGCTGTGCCTTCTGTGCCTACAGCCGGCTTCACCACGGCCCGCTTCGAGACGCGCGTTGTTGACAAGAAGTTCCTTAGCCTGGCGGTGATCTCTACCGGGACCACTTTCGCAGATTCCTACACCACATTGTTTGCGCGAGAAAACTGGCTGGCTCACAAGCAGGGTGTTTGCAACGCGGAGGTGGAGTCGGCATACCTTTACGGCACGCATCCTACCGTCGCACGGACTTATGCTGTAGCTTCAGTAAAGAGCGCCGGAGCGATCTTCGCAGCTTACTATTTCCGAAAGCACCACAGCAAGCTGTGGTCGCTGCCTCTGATCGCTAACTCAGTCATTGGGGCGCAGGGCGTAGCGCAGAATATGGTCAACTGCAACTAGCCCTGCGATGCGGGAACGGACTATTGCTGTACGTTAAGGGTTAGAGGTACGGAGTGCTTCAGGCTGCCAGAGGTTCCGGTCGCGGAGATTGTATAAGTTCCAGTCTGCGTTCCGTTCTGGCCGCCGGTCGAGACGATGCCGGTTCCTCCGGCACACGCCGACATAAAGAGGAGAGCAGCAATCAATAAGGCGAGCACAACGAAGGCTGCGAGCTTCTTCGAACGGGGTTTCGAGCCGATGAAGACCACGCCAAACAGACCGAGCCCCTGGAACGGAAGCCAGGCAGCGAAGGCAAAATAACTGCTCCCTGAACCAGCAGGCAACAAGCGCGAAGTCGTCGCCGCTGTTGTAATGCTCATTGTAACGGTTGCCGGATTCGCCCCCGGCGTCACCGCACTTGGGGAGAACGCGCAGGTGGTTCCCGCCGGCTGCCCGCTGCAACTCAATTGAATCTCACCGGTAAAGCTGCCTGCAATCGGCGTTACCGTCAACTTATAGGTTGCCGTTTGTCCGTCTGTGATTGTGTCGCTGCCTGCTGAGCTCACCAATCCGAAGTCGACTCCAGTGCCACTCAGGGCCACCGGCTGAGAAGCGCCGACGCTGGTGATGATTGTCAGTGCGCCGGTGCGCGTGCCGGAGACCGAGGGAACAAAAGCGACAGTTACGGAGCAGCTTCCACCACTGGCGGGCACGGTGGCGCAATTGTTGGTTTGATTGAAGTCGCCCGTGATCGATACCTTCGAGACGGCGACAGCCGAGGCGGTTTGATTTGTCAGGGTGACTGTCTGGCCCGCGCTGGTTGAATCAAGAATTTGACCAGCAAAGGTTAGAGCGGACGAACTGAGTGTGATATCGGCTTGGCCAGTTCCGGTGACAACGAGGGTCTGTGGGCTATTGAAGGCGCTGTCGATCACGGTCAGCGTGCCCGCACGGACACCATTACCTGATGGAGTGAAAGTGATTTGAATCTGACAACTAGCACTCGCCGCCAGGGAAGCTGCGCAGTTATTCGTTTCCGAATAGTCACCCGAAACTTGGATGCTACCAAGAGTCAGAATCTGATCGCCACTATTGGTGAGCGTTACCGTTTTCGCTGCGCTTGCGGTCCCGAGAGGAAGGGAGGGAAAACTCAAGCTGGTTGGCGATAATGCGACTGCGGCGCCGGTGCCGATTCCGCTCAAGGCAATGACATGGGGGGACCCGGCAGCGTCATCCATGATCGAAACGCTGCCGGAGTCAGTTCCCACCGCAGTGGGGGAAAAGGTCACGGACATGGTGCACGTGCCGGCTGCCGGAACACTGTTGCCGCAATCGTTTGTTTGCGCAAATCCGGCAGAGGCCGTAATAGATGTGATGTTCAGGGTAGCGCTGCCCATGTTGCGCAGCAGAACGGTCTGCGAAGCACTGATCGTGCCGAGTGATTGGACCGAGTAGTCAAGACTAAACGGGGAAAGGGACACCGCGGCCGCGGCTTCGGGCGCGATCTTTA
Source organism: uncultured Acidobacteriaceae bacterium (assembly GCA_963734675.1). Taxonomy (GTDB): domain Bacteria; phylum Acidobacteriota; class Terriglobia; order Terriglobales; family Acidobacteriaceae; genus Sulfotelmatobacter. The sequence goes on along the minus strand of CAVTHZ010000012.1, from coordinate 69,835 downwards.
GAATGAATGCGTCTGTATTGCCACCGATGATCTGCTGGAAACTTCCCTGTGAAACCGGGAAGTCAATTGAATCGGTGGATCCCGTGACGTAGATGTTCGCGTTGGCGTCAAGCGCAATCGATGCCGCAGTGTTGTTTCCGCTTCCGCCAAGATAAGTTGCGATCAATTCAGACGAGGCCTGTGAGTCGATTTCTGCAAGGAGGATGTCATAGTCAGATCCTGCCTGATACTGAGAGCCTTCCGTCGAGAATCCCTCGATTCCATTGATGAGCGAAAACGAAGTGCTGATGGTGGAACCCACGACGTAAGCGTTGTTGCTGGCGTCCAGCGAAATCGCTACTGGAGTCGCAAGATTATTCGGGCCCAAAAAGGTTGAATAGAGCAGTGTGGCAGCGTCAGGATCGAATTTAGTCACGAAGCCGTACCCGCAGCTCGTAAAATAAACTGCAGGATCGCAGATCGTGGTCGAGGTCACCGGGAAAGTGCCGTCGCTGAACGCGCCCCCGGTTACGTAAGCCGATCCGGAAGAATCCACGGCAATAGCATTGACCACCGTCACAACACCGCTCAACTCATCCAGGTAAGTTGAATAAGTCAGTGTTCCTGAGCTGCTGAACTTCGCCGCAAATCCAGCCATATTGTTTTGTGGGCCATTGTTTGACGTTTGATAAACGTTGCTCGTGGTTGGAAAGTTGTAGGTATTGGTGCTGCCGCCAACATAAGCGTTCCCGCTGCTATCGAGCGCCAGGCCCATAATTCCGCTGTAAGGCTGAGGCCAACAGGAACTGCTCCCACAGGAATAGGTAACATTGGAATCGCCCGCAAAATAAGTGGAATACAGGAGTGTCGAACCGTCGGGCGAGAACTTCGTGAGAAACCCATAGTCTCCAAATTGGCCGCCCTGATTGGCAGATGCTGTCGACTGATAGGCGTTCGCCGTCGGGATATTAGTAGAGCTTGTAGTGCCCGCGATCAGCATATCGTCCGAGCTGTCGAGAGCAATGCTGGCCGGAGAATCGGTTCCGTTTCCCCCAAAGTAAGTCGAATACAGGAGCGTGGAGCCATCCGCCGATATCTTAGTAAGGAAGGCGTTGAAGCCACCTGGATACGTCCCCTGGTAAGCATTCACCGTTGGAAAATCGCTGGATTCAGTGCTGCCCGTTACGTAGACCTCGCCGGCGTTGTCGATGGCAAGAGCGAACCCCACATCGAAAGTGTTGCCTCCGATGTAATCTGCGTACAGCAGGGTTGAGCCAGTTGGGTCAAGCTTGGCCACAAAGACGTGGGTACCAGCGGGCAGCGACCCCAGTACCGCCAGCGGGAAATCGGAGGAGTCGGTGTAGCCGGTGAGATATACGTTCCCGCTCGAATCTACTGCAACGCTACTGGCTTCATCGTCTCCACTGCCGCCAAGAAACGATCCATAGACCAACACAGGGTCGATTACGATTGACTTCGCGGGGTCAATCGCGGACAACCGGAAGCGTACATGAGTCGAGTCTTTGATGACATACTGCCCCTGCACCGGCACGTGAGTTCCGTTCTCCTCTTGGTAGATCACAGGTGTCTGAAAATAAAGCTTGCCATTGCCGGTATCCAGAACAAGATTGCCCTTCTCGTCGAGATCGAGGCTTCTGGCACCCTGAATCTGAAATTGGATCAGATTCGGGTCTGCCCCTGCCGAAATCGCAAGATCATATTCGAGTTGCCGATGATTGCCGTAATAGATCAAGTCGATGCCGGGATACACGTTGTGATAGCGAATCCGGGCATAGGTGGCAATATTAGTGCGCCACTGCGAGGGATCCTTGCCGAAAAAGTAATTAACTTTGCCGGGCTGCAAGTCCTCTCCGGTAACCGCAGGATTTGCTGCAGCGCCGACGAGAGTAAATCGAAGAGTGGTTGACGACTGCGACGCCGCCAAGGACGAAGCAACCGGTTGCCGGGCGTCGCTTGCGGCGGGACGAAGAGACAGAATCATGCCATCGGCCGTGAGGAATGCAGTGTACCCTTTACCTTTCGAAAGGAATTTCACCTGGGCGCCGGTTTGCCCCTGATTTGCCTCGAATGTGAGGGGCAGCGCGCCATAATGGGCTGCCGACAGCACTTCCTGCGCAGCGCCGGTCTGGGATTGAGCCACAGCTTGTGATCCCAGGAAGATAGAGCTGACTAACATTCCAATCAGAAATTCAATTGCCAAAGCTTTAATGCGCATTGTCATTTCCCCCATTGCTGAGCCACCGGATCAACCCTGACTTTCGGGTATTTCGTTCTAATGAGTAAAAGGCTCTGTTTACTTTCGTTTACTAAATGCACGGTTTATGCCGAATCTGACAGACCCGCAATACGAAGAAAGCGCTAGAGTTATGTAGAGGCGGCAGGTTCGCTGAAAGGCCGGCTTAGTAGATAGTCCATAATTGTGTTCGGCAATGAGACAATGGTATATAAACTACCGCCGAACTTGCCATCTACTGGTCATCACGATCTACACCAACGTAATACAGGCGATAGTGTATAACTCGCCTGAACTCATAAGATACGAGGGACGGTTATCGTGTTCATGGCTAAAATCGAGAAGCGTTAAAAAGGGTCGCAGAGTAACTAATCGCTAACTTATGAGCTAGTGGTCGACGGAGCTTCGGCTAAGTCTGATAGCGTGAGACAGAGGTTACCCGGATTTGTGGCGTATGCCAATCCAGTGTCTAGGTCTACAACACCTGTGCGAACGAGCTTCTCGATTTCTCCATCAAAATGTTGCATGCCATCGAGGTCGCCATCTGTCATGGCCTCTAGGAGCGTTTTGCCTTCTTGCTCACCTTTTTCGATATACTCGCGAGTGCGGATGGTCGATTTCAGAATTTCGACAATCGCGATGCGTCCGCTGCCGTCGCTGCGCGGAATGAGGCGCTGTGAAACGATGAACCGGAAGCTTTTCGCCAGCCGGTTGCGAATCATGTGTTGCTCTGCCAGAGGGAAAACTCCGATAATGCGCTCCACCGTTTTCGAAGCATCGATGGTGTGCAAGGTGGAAAGCACGAGGTGCCCGGTTTCGGCTGCTTCCAGAGCAATTTCGATGGTTTCCTTATCACGCATCTCGCCCACTAGGATTACCTTGGGAGCCTGGCGCAATGCGGCCCGCAGCGCCAGGGCGAAATTCGGTGTGTCACTGTGCAACTCGCGCTGATGAATAATCGATCGCTTGTGGCGATGCATGAATTCAATGGGATCTTCGATGGTGAGGATGTGATAGGCCTGCGTTTCATTGATGCGATCAAGCAGGGCGGCCAGAGTAGAGGATTTGCCGGAGCCTGTAGGTCCGGTTACCAGAACAATGCCATTGTGCAGGTCCGCAATGTTCCCAAGTTGAGCAGGCAGATTCAACTCGCCAAGGCTGGGAATAACCTTTGGTATTACCCGCATAACAATCGCGTGGCTCCCCCTTTGCTGAAATATATTGACGCGAAAACGGCAATCGCCGGGCAATCGATAGGAGATGTCGCACGATCCTGAGCTCTGTAGCGAGTCAATTGCCTGTTTGTTTCCGCCAATCAGTTCGAATGCAATACGGCGCGTGTCTTCCGGACTGAAGGGTCCCATTCCGGAGATCTTGACGGGGACGAGTTTGCCCGAGAGCTCTACCGCCGGAAAAGTTCCAGGGGACATGATCAAGTCACTGATTTTGCTCGAAACTTTGAGCATGGCAAGCAACAAAGCCGGAGTCGGTATGGTTTTCACTTCTTCCGGAACCTCTGGAGCCATCTTTGCCGCAGTTTCCATTCTCTGGTCCTCTCCTGTGGTGCGTACGGCCGGATTGAAGAGTAAGTGAATGCAACCGGTCAACCAATGCTTGTTACACAACGACTCAAGCGCCCAGGAACATACGGCGCGCGGCCCCCTTGAAACCACAAGAGATATGTAGTCCATCGGCTTCCATCCTGCGTTTTCTTGACACTTCGTTTGCGAAAGTTCGCCTGATTTGCATTCCTAATTCCAGAAATTTGTTCCGTTCGTGGACAGTTCTGCGCACCTTGACTGCTCAAATTCAGCACGTTTCTGCGAGAGCGCTTGGCCCCCAACTTGCAAGCTTGCTCCGTTGGGGGATTCGTTTGCCGCTTCCGCGAGAGAACACGATTGGAGAAACCGGGCGCCTTAAAAGAACCGCGTCGTTCTGGAGCCGTTCTCTGGCGCGCCACGTGGCGCTTTCCGCACTGTTCTTGGTTGTTTACCTGCTACTTAGCGAGCCTTGGGTCATCTTCGTCTCGCATTTGGGGTGGTCGGCGTGGTATCCGGCTACCGGTCTGTCTTTGGCGCTTCTGTTGAGCGTCAGCCCATGGTATGCCGTTTTGGCCGGTCTTGCAGACGGATTGGCGGGAGGGTTCATATACCACCAGCCACTTTGGTGTTTCGGCCAAACCGTTGGTGTTCTATTTGTCGCTTTTTGGTACGGCGGAGCCGCATACCTCTTGCGTGGACCGCTACGAGTCGATCCCGCCCTACGGCGAGGGCGGGATGTGGTTTGCTACATCTTCGTTACGATGGCGGCCGCGCTTTGTGCAACCGTGACGGGGGTGCTATGCCTGATCGGAGACCACTCGATTTCCATGCACCAAGCCTGGTCGGCGGCTCTTGCCTGGTTTATTGGAGATGGCATCGGACTTGTCGGTTTGGCTCCGTTTCTGCTGATTCATGTTTTCCCATCGGTGCGTCGCTGGCTTGGCCTTGCCGAACGCCGGCGAAACCCGCGTTACGCCCATCGAGCATACGCCCACGCCGGAGAGTGGCATGTCGTCGAAGCAATCGGCCAGGCCGTAAGCATACCGGCGATTCTTTGGATCATGTTCGCTCCTCATTGGGCTCACCTTGAACTCTTCTATCTTGCGTTCATTCCAATCCTGTGGCTTGCGATGCGCTCCGGAATTCGCCTCGTCGTAGTGGGGACACTTGTCCTGAACTTCGGAATTGTAGTATCGATGCACCTGTTTCCGACTTCCTCGGTTTTAGCGAAAATCGGCCTGCTTATGCTGGTGGTTTCGGCTTCCGGGCTCGTGGTTGGGGCCACAGTTAGCGAACGCGAACGCCTAGGGGCTAAGTTGCGCGAGCGGACAACCTACCTGAACTCTCTTTTTGAAAACAGCCCGCTGGGCATCGTCGTGCTGAATCCTGATGGACGCGTTGATCTGGTCAATGAAGCATTCACTCAGTTGTCGCTCTACCAAAGTAGCGACTTGATGGGCCGGGACTTAGACTCAGTATTCGTGCCTGATCGGACTGTCGAAGCGCCAACGTCATGGTCTGCTCATCTCTTGGGATCTCGTCCTCAACATCAGATCACTCGCCGTCACCGTAAAGATGGTTCGATTGTTGATGTCGAATTGCACGCCGTGCCTCTCGTAATTGATGGCGTGGCGCGAGGCGCCTACACCATCTGCAAGGACATCTCGGAGCAGATCAGATCCTCCGAGGCGGAGCGAGAACATGCGAAATCACTTAACCTCCTCGTGAAGGAACTGGAGATTCAGACCGATCAGATGTTAGCCCTGAACGATATGGCTGGCCTGTTGGAATGCTGTGCCACAACCAAAGAAGCCGGCACAGTAGTCGCGCAATCGATCCCAAGGTTCTTTCCTGAGGCGACGTCAGGCACCTTGTATACCTTTAAAGCCTCTCGCAACCTTGTAGAGGCGGCCGTTTCCTGGGGAAATCCTCCACCAGCGGAACCTCTTTTTACGCCTCAGGACTGTTGGGCGTTGCGGCGCGGTCAGCCCCACATGAGTGGTGCCGGAAAGCGAGATATTGTTTGCCCTCACCTGGAAGGATTGCCGGTGGCCAGACATCTCTGTTTGCCCATGGTTGGACAGGGAGAAACTTTAGGCATTATCTGCATCGAGTTTCCCTGCAACGGAGAGTTCGATGGGCCACTGCACGCGCAGGCACGGCTGGGGGTTACAGTGGCGAGCCAGATCGCCCTTTCGCTCGCCAGTTTACGGCTCCGCGAAAATTTGCGCGACCAGTCCATTCGGGACCCGCTCACTGGCTTATTCAACCGGCGCTTCATGCAGGAGTCGCTGGAACGTGAAATCATTCGCTCCCGGCGTAAGAATCATCCGCTGTCGCTGTTGTTCCTGGATATTGATCATTTCAAGCGGTTCAACGACACTTTTGGCCACGATGCAGGTGATTTTGTCTTGCAGTCGGTGGCGGATGTGCTGCGCAATTATTTTCGTGGCGATGACGTAGCCTGTCGTTGTGGTGGCGAAGAATTTGCGGTGATTCTGCCGGAATCGCTTGCCCATGATGCCGCCTCGCGCGCCGATGGACTTCGCAACGAGTTACGCGAACTTAAGCTACAGCATAGAAACACCCGGCTGGGACCGATTTCCGTTTCTGTGGGCGTGGCTGCATTTCCCGAACATTCCTCAACCAGTGAGGAGTTGTTGAAGGTGGCGGATCAGTGCCTGTATCAAGCGAAGACGAGCGGGCGAGATCGTGTCATTATGGCGAGTATGAAACCATCGGCAAATACCAGCCTCATTGTCGGCGCTCCAGAGTTCGTCTAGTCTGCCGGAGGTTGCGCTTCATCCCGGCTCGCGCAGCCCACCTTTCCCCCTTCGAGCCGCGCCGGAGATCTCGGGAAATGAACTTGCTCAAGAAGAGTGTCTGGACATCAGGCAGGTTTTCAGAATCTGAACGATCTGGACTCTTTCGTGCTTTAGCTCTCAAGTCAATCTGGATCGTAAGTTACAGTCACGCATCGACCTTCGGCCAAACTAGAGTTCCCGGCTTTCGGCCTTTGTATTGCACTGTTGAATGTTGCGGGCTGGCCATGGCGGCCCGTACCCTCCCCTCTGAACTGTTTCATGACCTTTGCGCGCTATGAAGTGGGAAGAAAGGATTCAACTTATGCTGGAGGCAGATCAACGCGGCGCTGGTTCACCGTCACGGACTATCCGTCGGGTGGAGGGTTCCGAGTGGTGGCTCTGGGGGCTCGCCATTACGGTTACTCTTGTACTAACTTTCGGCATTGTCTCGGTCACCTTTCCAGGACTGCGCCTGCCAAGCGATGAGTCCTATTCTTTAACGCTTAAGGAGTGGGTTCGCGGACTGGCCGCCCTGGTTCTGCTGTTTGACGTCTACATGGTGTATCAGCACTTGAGGTTTCAGCGCATTCGACGCGAATTAGCGGAAAGGGAGCAGCTTTTCGAGATGATCACCGAAAATGCAGCCGATATGATCGCGGTCATCAAGCGCGATGGCCGGCGGCTCTATAACAGTCCGGCTTACAAAACCATACTCGGATACAGCGCTGAGGAGCTCGCTTCCAGCTCCTCGATCGAACAGGTCCACCCCGACGATCGCGCTCGCGTGCTCGAGGCGAGCGAAAAAGCTTATTTGACCGGCCGCGGCGAACGGCTGGAATATCGAATTCGCCACAAGGACGGTTCCTGGCGGGTTCTCGAGTCAACGTCGAACACAATCTCCGGAATGGATGGCGCCGCAGAAGGCCTCGTGATAGTCAACCGCGATATTACCGAACGGAAGCGGGCGGAGGCTCTGCTGGAGCGCCACGCCTTCTACGACGAGTTGACGGGCCTTCCCAACCGGGCTCTGTTTCTCGACCGTTTGGAGCGGGCCATCGCCATTTCCCAGCGGCGCAACGATTCTCGTTTTGCGGTGCTTTTCATCGATATCGATGAGTTCAAGATTTTCAATGACAGTCTCGGGCAAGCCGCGGGAGATGAAATTTTACTCCGGGTTGCGCGCCGGCTGAAAAAGGGCCTATCGGACCACGATACGCTTTGCAGCATGCGAGCCACCGGAAGCGGGCGGGCCCCAACTGGTGAAAGCACGCTGGCCCGCCCCGGCGGCGACGAATTCCTGGTGCTCCTGGAAGATGTTCGCGATCCCAGCGATGTTATTCGTATCTCGGAGGTGTTTCAAGAGTGTTTGGCCCATCCCTTCGAAGTGAAAGGCAACGAGATCGTGGTAAGCGCGGGTATGGGTATTGCTTTCAGCGCGGACACTTGTGGGCAGGCGGGCGATGTGCTTCGTGACGCCGAGATTGCCATGTATCGCGCGAAGCAGGCGGGCAAGGCCTCTTGTGAAGTTTTCGACAGCGCGATGCATGCGGATGCCATCAAGCGACTGCGGCTGGAGGCGGACTTGCGCAAGGCACTGCAACTGGATGAATTTCGCGTTCACTATCAACCGCTGGTTTCGCTGGAAACCAACCAGATCGTGGGCTTTGAGGCCTTGAGCCGATGGCAAAGGCCTCAGGGGATGGTCATGCCAGGAGAATTCATCAAGGTCGCCGACGAAAGTGGAGTCATTCTCTCCTTGAACCGGAGGCTTCTACGGGATGCCTGCAAACAGCTGCGATATTGGAATCAGCAATTCGAGTCCTTGCGCCCACTTGTGATGAGTGCAAATATTACTGCCAAACAGTTCATCCAGCCCGACCTTGCCAACCAGATCGGTGCGATCCTGGAGCAAACCGGAACTGATCCGTCGTGCATTCATCTGGAAATCACCGAGAATATTGCGATGGCCGATGTGGAACGCTCGGCGGTCGTTCTATCCCAACTGAAGGCGCTTGGCGTACGTCTCAGCATCGACGATTTCGGTACGGGATATTCTTCGCTCTGCCGGCTGCAAAAATTTTCCGTGGACGTGATGAAGATTGACCGAACTTTCATCTCCGAGATGGACCGCGATTCCGAGACGCAGGAGATCGTTCGCATTATCGTAATGCTGGCAAAAAATCTCGGCATGAAAGTCGTTGCCGAGGGCATCGAACGCCCGGAGCAGGTTACTCTTCTCCGGCAGATGGGTTGTGAGTTGGGCCAGGGCTACCTCTTTTCGCGGCCCATGGATGCGGAATCGACCGAACAACTTCTGATTTCGCAACGCCCGATGGCAAGAGTTGAAAATCGGAAGATGGCTGCCACTGCCGGATTTTCGCTGGCATAATTCAGAGGCGAGCAACTTGTCAAAGCTCCAGCGGCGATTGGCTTGAAGGAACGCCCCACTAACTGCCAGCGCCGGCGGCATTTGCATTTCCGCCGCGATCGAGAATTTCCCGCAGCTTCTTCCCGAGCAGGGCCAGGCGGACGGGTTTCTGCAATAACACATGCTTGGGATCCAATACTTGGCGGCTTGAAAGCAAGTTATCCGTGTATCCAGACATGAAAATCACTTTCATTGCCGGATAATCTTCCGCCATGCGCTGGGCCAGTTCCCTGCCACTCATTTGCGGCATAATCACATCGGTCAACATGAGATCGATGAATCCCTCGAACTCGCCGGCGATCGAGATGGCATGAAGCCCAGTGTTCGCTTTTAGAACACGATATCCATTCTGCGCCAGGTATTCCGCGATGGACTCGCGAACCATCGGCTCATCTTCGACCAGTAGAATTGTTTCCGTGGCGGGAGAGAGGGATTCGATGCTCTCTTCGGCGTCGCGCTGACTTTCGGCTTCGACCCGGGGAAAATAAATGTTGAAGGTTGTGCCTCGTCCCAATTCGCTTTCGACCTCGATTTTGCCGCTGCTCTGCTTCACGATATCAAGCACGATGGCCAGACCGAGTCCGGTCCCCTTTCCTGCTTCTTTGGTCGTAAAGAACGGTTCGAAGATCTGAGAGCGTGTGGCCGAATCCATGCCACAGCCGCTATCGGTGACGGCAATGATGACCTGGCCGGGATCCGAAGCAGAGGATGGGTTGCTCTGGTCGCGAGTTTCGATCAGAATCCGGCCGCCATCAGGCATGGCATCGCGGGCGTTGATGGCCAGATTCATGATTATCTGTTCCACCTGCGTCGAATCGGCCTTGATAAACGGTCTGGCGCTTGCGGCGCTGAAGGCCAGATCGATAGTTTCGGGGAGCAAACGCCTGAGCATCTTGATCTGCTCTTCAATCAGTGCATTCAGGTCGAGAACCTTGGGAGAAACCACCTGTTTGCGGCTGAAGGTAAGCAATCCCTTGGTCAATGAGGCTGCGCGATCGATGGTCTTACCGATTTCATCCAAATATTTCTTCGCCCCGCTATTCTCAGGGAGCTTCAACTGGAGAAGTTCGGCATAGCTGCTGATAGCCATCAGAAGGTTGTTGAAATCGTGCGCCACGCCACCGGCAAGACGGCTCACTGCTTCGATCTTTTGCATCTGTTGCAGTTGCTGTTCGAGGGCTCGCCTCTCAGTGATGTCTTCCACTGTGCCTTCGAAATACAGAATCTGCCCTTGTTCATCGCGCACTGCGCGAGCATTTTCTGCCACCCAAATGAGTGCGCCGTCCCTGCGGCGGGCTTGATATTCAAAATTCTGAACAGTGCCCTCCCTCCGCAGAAGGCTGACAAACTCTTCATGCACTTCTGGATTCTCATACTGCTGCCTTCTTACCGCAGTACGAGCTTCTACGAGTTCGTCCGAGGATGTAAAACCGAACATACGAGCCAGAGCGGGATTGGCCGAGATATATTTGCCTTGAGGCGTTATCTGATAAATGCCCTCGATGGCATTTTCAACAATCGCCCTGTACTTTTGTTCGGTCTTGCGAAGGGCTTCTTCCGCGCGCTTGCTCTCGGTGATATCCGTGAGAAAACCGATAATTCCTTTTATGTTGTGATTTTCGTCCCACAGGGGAATTGCCGAAAGACTAACAATGATCGAAGTTTTATCTCGTTTGTAGCCGTGTAACTCGATGCCGGTGAGGCGTTCGCCCGTGAGCGCCCGCTTGTGCAGAGCTACGGAGCGCTCCGTCCCGCCTTCCAGCATTATGGGACTCGGTTTGCCGAGGACTTCTTCTTCACTCCATCCGAATACAGCTGCGGCGGCTGGATTCCACAAGGTGACGCGACGTTGCGTATCTACCGCAATGATCGGAACAGGAGAGGCGTAAATGCTGGTTTGACTGGCTTTGGCCAGAGCCTCCAGGGTCTTCTTGAAAGCAGTGATGTCGCGCCCGATCGATGATGCGCCCACCACATTTCCATCGGAGTCCAGCACCGGAGAGATGCTGACAGACATGTCGAGACACCTTCCATCCTTGGTAACTCGAACAGTCTCGAAGCTTTTGAGCTGTATTCCGGTCTTTGATTGCTCGCGGATCTTTGTGACTTCTCCAATCCGATCTGGGGGGGCAAGGATCGAGATACTCTTTCCGAGAACCTCTTCCGCGGCATAGCCGAACATTGCTCCGGCGCCCTTATTCCAGCTCGTAATTCGATAATCCAGATCGGTGCCAACAATCGCATCTTGCGAGGATTCGACGATCGCAGCCAGTCGAACCAGAGCTTCCTCCGCGAGACGGCGTGCTGTGAGATCCCGCACATAGATAATGAAGGTTGAGCGGTTCTTGATGACCGCGCTGGTGACGGTGAGTTCGGCGGGGAATTCTTCTCCGTCGGCACGCATCACCTTGGTCTCGAGCCGGTTGCCGATCAGCTCGATACCGCTGGAGGCTACAGAAGCGAAAAGCTCGCCGCGTAGATGAGGACGCAAAGCAGCGGGAAGAATGGTCTCCGATAAATCCTCGCCCAGAACCTTCGCGCGCGAGATTCGAAAGGTTCTTTCGGAAGCTGGGTTGAATTCTACGATTTTACCGCGGGCGTCTGTCCAGATAATGCAATCGAGCGCCGAATTGAGCAACGCCTGATACCGGACCTCACCATCCTCAAGCCGTTCATGGGCTCGACCGTTCTTGCGCGCATTGGGAATCGTGGACATAAATTCCGCCCGGCCGAGCTCGTTGCGAGCTAAAGATTGTTTGCCGAATCAACGGGTAATTCGCGCTACTCCCCCAGTAGATCGTGAATTCTGTCCCTTAGCACATTCAACCGAAAAGGCTTCCGCAAGGCCATATTGGGAGCCATCTTGCCACCCGCCGCTCCTGATCTGCCGGGGTCTCCGGACATATAAATCACCTTAAGATCTGGATATTGTTCCAGTAGTTTTGCAGCAACCTCTGGCCCGTTCATTTTCGGCATGAAAAGATCGGCAATCAGGATATCGAGGGCAGAACGGCTTTGTTGCACGACGTTTAGCGCTTCGCTCCCATTTCTCGCCTGTAATACCTTGAAGCCCTCCATCTTCAGGAACTCCGCAGCCGGTACGCGAACTGCATCGTCGTCCTCGACAACCAGAATGGTTCGAGCCACGGCGGGCTGACGTGGCAGCGTCAGCTCGGGAGCGCCGAGTGCTTCTCTTTCTGTCGCTGGAAAATAAAGTTTGAAAGCGCTATTTCCACCTGGCTCGCTGGAGAGTCGCGACAGGCCATGGCATTCGCTAACGACGGCACGTACCCCATCTAACGACAGGTTTGGGCTGATAGCGGTGTCGAGCTTCTTGTGAAAACCCGGTTCGTCCCCGGTTTTCATGGGTTCACTTTCTATAGACAGCAGCAAGTACTCGCCGGCTTCGCACCGATCGCTTGCAATGAATGCGCGGTTAATTTCTACCAGCGATGTCTCGATGGTTAACTGTCCGGAGCCACGCATCTCATTACGCGCCACAATCAGCAAGGCGAATAAGCACTGCTGAATATCGATGCGGTCCGCGTTGATCGTTGAGGGTTTGGCATTCAGGGCGAGCGAGAGGTCCACGCGGTCACCTAACAAATCCTTCAATAACCCGCTTAAGTCACTGATGACCGCGTTCAACTCGATCGGCTGCGGGGATATAGCCCGCTCGCGACCGAGATCCAACAGCGTTTGAATTAGCAGTGTAGCTTGATTAGCATTCGCGAGCACCTGCTCGAGAGCACGCTTATCCTGTACGGTGGGTTTCTTCAATTCCAGCTCGGCGTAACCTGTAACTGCCATCATGATGTTATTGAAGTGATTGGCCATGGCCTGAGAGAGTTCGCCAATTAATTCCGTTCTCTGGGATAGCAAGAGAGATGAAGAAGACTTTTTCTTGACTTGATCGCGAGAGCGGCCCATTTTGGCACCAGAGCTGGAGGTCATATTTATAACCTTTTGAAACTACGGCATTTCTGCCATTCTCATAACAGTACTCGGCGGAAAAACCGGTCGTCAAATTACCCGCGTAATACAGTTAGTCCTGTAGCATGTAACGTTTGCATTACCCTGTGGCCGTTTTATGTTCACTGTCCACTTTTCAGAACAATGTCGAGACTTGGAACCGGCAATAGTGGATAGTAATTTCGATCTACTGTTCTCAACAAGTTCGGCAGTGGCAGGTTTGGTGTTTAAAGTGCCTATTTAGAGGCATGCGGGAAACAATACTTATTGTCGATGACGATGAACAGTTGATAAGTGCCTATCAGGAATATCTTTCCAAACTAGGCTACGCTGTTGACTGTGCCAGAGAGATCGAAGAAGCGCAAACGCTACTTACCCACTTCGAGTATTCGGTGGTCATTACTGATCTCCGGCTTAGCCGGCTCAACTTTGGAGGACTGGATCTGGTGAAGTTCATACGCGAGGCTTCCTTGCCCATTCGGGTAGTGGTGCTGACCGCCTATGGCTGGCCAGAACTCAAGGCTGAGGCCACGAATCAGGGTGTCGACGTATTCCATCGCAAGCCGATGCGTCTATCGGATCTTGCTAAGACGATTTCAGTACTCACGGGAGGGCCACATGCGGAAGTCCCTGCTTGAGACAATCCTCGATCCAGAACAGTTATCGGTTCGCTTTCAACCCATTTTTCGCATTGGCGATGGGGAAAATCAAGTTCACAGCGTCGAAGCATTGATTCGCGGGCCGCGCGGCACGCACTTTGAATCAGCGCAGACGCTGTTCGACTATGTGCATCGAAAACGAGAGGAAAAGGCCGTCGACCACAGCTGCCTGGCAGCGATATGTGCCGAAGCCGCCAAGTTGCCACGTGAGCTTAGGATCAATGTCAATGTCCACGCCGCAACGCTCGGACAACAGCCCGGCTTTCTCGAGTCTTTCCGGCGGCGTCTTCATAAACATTCACTGGCCCTGGATCGTTTCACTGTTGAGATCGTGGAGTATGCGCCCAACTGCGAGATTCCCGAGCTTTTGGAGACGCTGGCCTCGTTGCGAAATGCAGGCGTCCGCATCGCCCTCGATGACGTCGGACTAGGGCAATCGAATTACCGCATGATGCTGGATTGTTATCCCGACTACTTTAAACTCGATTCCTACTTCGTGCGCGGGCTTCAGAACGATTCCAAGCGTCGCGCAGTCGTGGAATCCGTGGTGGCTTTCGCTCGTGCTTTACACACGGCGGTGGTCGCCGAGGGCGTGGAATCGACTGAAGACATTGCATTGCTCGCGGAAATGGGAGTGGAATTTGTGCAATGCAACCTTCTGTGCCCGGCACTCTCATTATCAGAGCTGATGGCCTCTGGCACCATTGGTCGTCCCCCCATTACGGCCGGAACTGCAGGCGGTATGGCGGCAGGAGCGCAGGCGAGTAAGAGTTCGATCTTCCAGCAGCACTCGATCTTCGTCAGTTAGTTGCGGCCGTTGGGATGAACTATGCCGAAGGTCTTGATTTTGTTATAGAGGGAGCTCCGGGTCATACCCAGTCGCGTCGCGGCGCGAGCCACATTCCATCGTTCCGTGGTCAACGCTTTTTCAATGTGAAGCCGTTGCACCTCCCGGAACGTAAGCTTCGATTCGTCGGCGTCGTCCTCGGGCATTACCGAAACCTGTTCGAGGCGTAAGTCTCGGGGCTGAATCGAATCTTCATTAGCCAATAGGACTGCTCTCTCCATCACATTCTTCAGTTCCCGGATGTTCCCCGGCCATGTATACGTAGTAAGGGCCTCAAGCGTCCGGTCTGAAAGGGTGAGATGAATGCGCCCCAAATCCACCGCCATCCGCTGAAAGAAATGTTGCGCCAGGAGAGGAATATCGTCTGCACGTTCCCGCAGCGGCGGCATGCGTATGACGACTGTGCTTACACGGAAATAAAGATCGCTGCGAAATTTCTTTTCGCGGATCAGTTGCAATAGATCGGCATGGCTGGCGGCGATAAGACGAATGTCCAATTGCCGTTCCTGCACATCGCCCAAGCGCCGGAATTGCTTCTCTTCGAGAATCTTCAGTAGTTTCGGCTGGATCTGTACATCCATATCACCGATCTCATCAAGAAAGACTGTCCCCTTCTGTGCGACCTCCAGAAGGCCCAGCTTGCGCGCAACAGCGCCGGTGAATGCGCCTGCCTCGTGGCCGAAAAGTTCGCTTTCGAGGAGTTCTTTGCCGAAGCCGGCGCAATTCATGTCTACGAAAGGTTCCTCTGAGCGCAGGCTGTGATCGTGAATCCACCGCGCCAAAACACCTTTGCCGGAACCGGTCTCTCCGGCGATCAGGATAGGACAATGGCTGGCAGAAACCCTCTCGGCTTCTTCCGCCACCTGGCGAATCGCTTTGCTTACCCCCACAAATGGGTCTACGCTCTCCCGCTTTTCTTTAACCTTGCCGGCAAGATGCCTCTGATAATTGCGCTGGTTCTTTAGCGCACGTTCCAATACAACTGCAATCGCCGACATCTGCACCGGTTTGGTGAGAAACTGCTCCGCGCCTTCTTTCATCGCTTGTACTGCCAGTTCGATCGTTCCGTTGCCAGTAAGAACAATGACTGGCACTGAAGGATAGGATTGCTTCAGGGTTGGCAGCAGGTCGAGTGCAGTTCCATCCGGCAGCGAATAATCGAGGATCGCCGCGTCCGGTGTTGCCGTTCGAAAACCTTGGCGGATCGCTTCGCAGGTGTTCGCCTCAGTTACCTGGTAGTTGCTTTCCTGAAGAAATTCGCTCAGCGCAAATCGGATGGAGCGGTCGTCCTCACCCACGAGAATTCGCTTCTTCGACATAGGAACTCGAGCTTCTGGAAGTCTCAAGCGGCTGCGGACACGGAGGGTTCCGGATGCGCAGGCTGTAATGCTTAGAAGACTTTAATTCCCGAAGTAAGGACTAGACAGATCACTTTCGTAACACTTTCAATCCCGCCAGGGCGCATGTGTGACTTGGCATCCGACCTGCAATTCATTTCTTTGTGGCAGATCTTTGGGCAAGCCGCTGCCATAAATAGCAGTCGCAGCAGCACAATTAGTTGAAGAATCCAGTTTCGATTCCAGAATTCTTGTCTGGAAAGTGCGCAGGAGTACTGCGATCAGTCTGCGTGGGAAGGAGAGCCGGTGAGCGCTTCAGCCAGCGTTGGGCAGTGGGTTTCGAAATCCAGGTGGCGTATTTATTTTTTGTTCCTGCTTCTCATGGTGGTCCCGACAGCGTTGTTCGCCTACTTCACCGGCCAGGTGTTGCGGCACCAGGCTGAAGTACAAGCTCGAACGGAAAGCACTCAGATTGCGCGGGTTTCAGCCACCCTGGCGCAAGAGCATTTTCGCGAAAGCGTTACATTTCTGGAGTCAATTGCTGCCCGCCGTTCACTTCTGCAAGCCTGGAGAAATCACAACTCCGGCATGGTCTCGCGGCAGCTCGAGGACGCCAGGAGACTTCGTCCCGATTTTTCGTATGTCAGCGTCTACGCGCTCGATGGCAGCATGGAGGAGATCTATCCCGCCCAGCCGGGATTGATAAACCAAAGGTTCGCCTACCGTGACTGGTATGGCGGATTCATGCGAGAAAAAAAGCCCTATGTTTCAGAAGTTTACAAGTCTGCTGTTGCACCATACGAACTCGTAGTCGCGATTGTCGTTCCGATTTTGAATGAAAAGGGTGTGCCCATTGGAATTCTCATGGGCGCTGACACGGTGGATACGATCAGCCAGCGGCTGGTCGAGACGCGACTCGAAGGCGGTTGGACCATTCTGCTAGTCGATCAGCACGGCCACATCGCGGGGCGCCAGAATATGGACGCCTATGGCGCAGTTGTAAATCTCGCAGAGTATGAACCTGTAAAGCGGCTTGGGCTGGGACAATCGAGCAACGGAACATTTGCGCGGAATGGAAAGATCGTGTTCGCCCATTATGAGCCGGTCGACGAATTCAAGTGGGGAGTGATTGCCGAACAGCCGGTCGCCATCCAGCAGCGAGGCATTTGGCTGGTTCAGGACCGGGTCTGGATTCTGGGCTTGATCTTTTTGCTGCTCGGCTTGTTGTTGAGTACTTTCATGGCATCGCTATATTCCCAGCTCGAAACCGGCAATCGCTTCATGAGTCTGTCGCTCGATTTGCAGTGCACCATCGGTTTCGATGGAATGTTTCGCAGCTTGAATCCCAGTTGGCAAAGAGTCCTGGGTTTTAGCCCGGCCGAACTGATGTCAAAATCGCGCATGGAATTCATCCATCCTGAAGATCAAGAAAAAACCTCGGCGGAGTTCGCTCAATTGCAAGATGGCCAGTCCGCCATCGCGTTTGAAAACCGGTATCGTTGCAAGAATGGAGCGTACCGGTGGCTGCTGTGGAATGCGGTGTGCGTACCCGAACAGCAACTCGTTTACGCCATTGCTCGCGATATCACCACCCGCAAGAATGCCGAGAACGAGGTGCGGGCCAGCGAGGAACGGTACCGCCGGTTGTTCGAGCTAAATCCCCAGCCGACGTGGATCTACGACAGCGACACGCTTCATTTTCTGGCCGTGAATCAGGCTGCGGTATCAGCGTATGGGCATTCTCGTGAGGATTTTCTATCCATGACAATCGCCGACATCTGCCCAGCCGCGGATGTGGAGGCTTTTGCGGAAAATATATCCTCACCAAGTGCTAACGGAAGCAAGAAGAGAATATGGCGGCATCTTAAAAGGGACGGAAATCTGATCGATGTCGAACTCACCACTTACTCGCTAACTTTCGCCGGCCGAGCTGCCGAATTTGTGATTGCAGAAGATATTACCGAACGAAAGTTGGTCGAGGAGGAACGCAGCAACTTCACCGCCAGCCTAGAAGCGGCGAATCGCGAACTGGAACTTCGCAATCGTGAAGTGGAACGCGCCACCAATATGAAGAGCAAGTTCCTGGCGAGTATGAGTCACGAACTGCGTACGCCTCTCAATGCCATCGTGGGCTTTTCGGATTTGTTGTCTGACGAGACTCCGGGTCCCCTCAACCCAAAGCAGAAACGCTTCGTCAGCCACATTAAGCAGGGCTCGGCACACCTGTTGCAGCTGATCAATGACATTTTGGATCTTTCCAAGATCGAAGCCGGCCTCCTCGAACTGAGATGCGAAGACTTCGACCTTACCGACGCTCTACCAGAGGTGCTGTCTACAATTCGTCCGCTGGCGATGGCGAAGAACATCGAGGTGCATCAAAACCTGGAATCTGGGCTGGCGCTGTATGCCGATCGCGTTCGGTTCAAACAGATCCTTTACAACTTGCTGAGTAATGCGGTGAAGTTCACACCTAAAGATGGCCGGGTGGAGGTTGTGTGTGGCAAGGAGGAAAACTTTGTCCGTGTTTCGATCATCGACACGGGCGTGGGCATACGCCCCGAAGACCACCACATGGTGTTCGAGGAATTTCGTCAGGTGGAAGGTGCATCTGCACAGCAAGGCACGGGACTCGGGCTTGCAATCACGAAGCGGTTGATCGAGCAACAAGGCGGAACGATCTCTCTCAAGAGCGAACTTGGAAAGGGAAGTTGCTTCACCTTCACGCTTCCCGCTGGAACAGCCGTGTCGGAGCACGAGAGCGAGCCGGACCATTCCGCCATGCCGGTCGCACCGGATCGGCAACCGTTGGTCCTTGTTGTCGATGACGAATTGCCGGCCCGGGAACTGATGGCGAGTTACCTGGAACGGGATTATCGAATCGCCATGGCGGTCTCCGGGTCCGATGCCGTCCTGAAGGCAAGAACTCTCAGGCCCGACGCAATCACGCTCGATGTGTCGATGGCCGGAGGCGACGGATTCCAGGCACTCGCCACCCTGAAAGCAGCGGCCGAAACAGCAGGGATTCCGATTATCGTGGTATCGATCGTCGACAATAAGCAGGTAGGCTTTGCTCTGGGGGCGGCCGACTATCTCATCAAACCGGTCAACAAGGGCGCGCTACTAGGGTCGTTACGTAAACATGTTCCGAATGGGTTAGAGGATGATCCCGCGATTTTGCTGGTGGATGATGACTTCCGAGCGCTCGAATTGCTGGAGGAAGCCTTGCAGTCCGCCAAATACAAGGTGAGGAGCGTGCAAAGCGGCTCTCGAGCGCTGGACGTACTTGAGTCGCAACCGGTTGGCGGAATTGTGCTCGATCTGATGATGCCCGGCATGGATGGGTTCGAGGTAATTCGGCACATCCGCAAGAAACCTGCTCTAAGAGATTTGCCGATCTTTGTGATGACGGCAAAGAATCTGAGCCCTGAGGAATTGGCGATGCTCAACTCAGAAACCCAAGCACTGATTCAAAAAGACGGATCGTGGCACCAGCAACTCCTCTTTGAACTTGGGCAAGCCATCCATGGCCAGTCACTGGCGATGGCAGCGAGGCAATCATGAAAATCCTCATTGCGGAAGATAGCGTGGTCAATCGCGAGTTATTGCGCGAACTGCTGGAGGCACGGGGGCACGAAGTGTTTGAGGCTGGCAACGGCCAGGAGGCGCTGGATCTGATCGGGCCGATCCGGCCCGATTTGGTAGTGCTCGATATCGGAATGCCGGTGCTGGACGGTTTTGGAGCTATCGAAAAGATCCGCGCCCACCCCGAGTGGATACATCTACCAGTTATCGCGGCGACAGCTTACGCCATGAGAGGCGACCGGGACCGTGTGCTGCAGGCGGGTTTTGATGGATATGTTTCCAAACCGATTGATGCCAGCGCGCTGGCTCGAGAGATCGAGCGTCTGACCAGTGCGGTGAAGAATAAGGCATGAGGCGAGACTTTCCCCTGGGGCGATCGGAAACGCAGATGACCTGCATTCTGGTGGGTTTCCTGGATTAATCCTGGCTTTGGTTGCTCTACCGGAGAGCGTTTTCCACTCCTTCCACTTCGGAAATGAAATCACGAATCTCTTGTTCGCCTTTCACATGGAGGAAGTGAATTCCCTGGCGAGTGCCGTTCGCGCCCCTCCAGATTACCCTTCCGGTTGCATCGATCACGGTGCCAGAGGAGGGTAGCCGGAATGTCAGGCGAACGTTCTGCCCGATCTGGAGGCCCTCGACTTCAACCTGAATTCCACCTTGACTGAGATTCCACGATACGCCCTTGAACTGCTGCGAATCCACCGTGCACACCACATCCGCTTGCAATGAAACCCGCACAAATCGGCGACGGCACTCATAGAGCGACCCGCGAACCGTACGATATAAATTGGTGAGCTTCTGCCGGTCGACAGGTTTTTGGAGGTAGAACGTCGCTCCGCTGGCAAAAACCTGTTGCATGGTCTGCCGGTCATCTCGTCCCGTTACCGTAATAATCGGCGTGGACCGGTTGCGCGAGGAATTACGAATCCAGCGCGCGAGGTCGAAGCCGTTCATGTAGGGCATTTCGAGGTCGAGGAATATCCCGTCGTAGCGCTCGCGATTCACCAGGTCAGCCGCCTTGGTGCTTTCCCCAACGGCTCGCACTTCGGCATTTAGCGAGAGAAAGACTTCTTCCATCAGTTCAAGGCTAGCTACGTCGTCTTCCACGATAAGGAGTCTCAGCGCCATAGCTTATCTTCCGCCGTTCCATTCTTTGTTGAAGGTTACCAAAGTCAGTCAGCGCCCTGATCGCCGATGGGGCGAAGAAGAACTGACGAAAGAACGCTTCGAAGACTCGCGTATTTACGTCTGTTGGCGTGCGAATAGCGCCGGATGTTGACGGAAACAGGCAGTTTAGGCCGTGGAGAATGCTTGTTGATGACAAACAGCTCCGGCCGCCCCTGCTTTGCGTTCACATTCCCGTTCAACGTCCTTGCCAGGCTCATCAGAGCTCCAGAGCCGCATACGAAACAATGGGTGTGCGCCGAGGTGATCATGTCACAGTCTAAGCACAAACTGGCCTGTCGCAGTGGTACGATGCTGAATTCCGACGTACTCATTGCTGCTCCTCTTGTGACCGGTTCTTATCCGGAGATCTATGTCTCATCGGCTTCGTGCCCGGCCCACTGCCTGGCCACCAGGAAAATACCCCGAATCCTATTTCCTGGGAATCGAATTCAGGTTCCGGATTTGTTGTGCTTGACCTCGAGTCCTGAACGGGAGACATATCGTCGTCTTCTCCTGGAGCAAGGATTAAGTTTGCCATGCTGGGAATAAAGCAATCCTGCCGCCACGATTCAGTACGAAGCCAACGGTATGTGCTGCCAACAGCTTAGCGGTCCTGAAGATTGAAAGGAGTTGTAAAAAGTATGGCTGGTTTCCAAACTTTGAACAGTGAGAGGTTCTCACCGATGGCCAGCCCCGCTCTCACAGAAGAAAACGCAAGCCAGTTACCGTTGTACTCTTGAGAGAGAGGACCTTTCTTGATAAGAAACTCTTAAGAATAGTCGCAGGACGCTGCGTCTGAGTTCCTGCCGGCGTGATTCGATCTCTAAGTCCGGCCAGCCAAATGGAAGTATTGGACGCCAATCAAGATCGGGTCAGCCAGAGCCCCACCGCGAGTCACAATCTACTGAGCGTTCACGATCTAACTGTGAATTTTCGTCTGGATCATGAGCGCGAGGCGAATGTCCTGAAGCAAGTCAGCTTCAACATTGACCATGCGGAAATTGTTGGATTACTGGGCGAATCTGGATCTGGAAAGACAACAACGGCGTTGTCGTTAATCCGGCTTCTCCCGGAAAATGCCCGCACTACTGCGGGTTCCATTTGCTTCCGCGGGCAGGAGCTACTGGAACTGGATGGGCGCCAGCTCCGCACCATTCGCGGCGCCGCGATTTCGATCATCCATCAGGATTCGCACGTTTTAAACCCGGTCATGCGGGTTGGGAATCAGGTGATGGAGGTTCTCCGCGCTCACAAATCCGACAGAGTGGCGCACATGCGCGAGGAAATCCATTCTCTTTTCGCCGCCTTGGGACTGGAGGACTTCGATCGCATTTATCGCGCCTTTCCACACCAACTGAGTGGCGGAGAACGCAGGCGAGTCGCCATTGCTCAAGCACTCATCTGCAAACCGAGCCTGGTAATTGCAGACGAGCCTTCGGCATGGCTCGATACCGAAACAACCTCTGATCTTTTGTCGTTGTTCCGGCAACTGCGAGAGATGTACGACACTGCGTTCCTGATTATCAGTCATGACCCCGATGTGTTGATGGCGGCTGACAGAGTTCTCGTAATGTATGCAGGCGAGATCGTTGAGGATGCACCCCGGCGCGAGATTTTCGAGCAGCCGATGCATCCCTATACGTCTGCCCTGTTTCAGTGCAGCGTGCTGAGAAGTGCCACTCGATGCGCCAAGACAAAATTACGCTCACTACCGTATATTCCGGGCCAGGCACCCGATCCCTCCGAAGTGCCGGCGGGATGTGCCTTTTCCGGTCGCTGTACCGAACATCTGGACGCTTGCGATCTTCGCCGCCCAGTCCTTCATGCGATTTCTACTTCGCGATCGGTCCGATGCATACGGCATGAGGCGGGGAGCTGAACTGGCATGGGTGCCGCGGGCGAACTCGTGCTGGAGGCTCGCGGCCTGAGCAAGACCTTCACTCAGGGACGGTGGTGGCAAAAGCAGTTTCGTTGCCGTGCTCTTGATAACGTCTCTCTCGCACTCGACCGGGGAAAAACACTAGCCGTGGTCGGGGAGTCAGGCTCCGGTAAAACAACTTTGGCAATGTGTCTAGTTGGATTGGAGAGGGCCGATGCCGGAGCAGTTCTGCTTGAAGGCGTGAATGTGACATCGCGGGAGGGGCGATCGGGAGCTTCCGCGCGAAGAGAAATCCAACTTATTTTTCAGGACTCAAGTATGGCGCTTAATCCGCGCATGTCGGCCATTGAGATTGTCGAAGAACCACTGCTCATCGCAAGCCGGTGCACGCGCAGCGAGCTCCGCGATCGGGCACAGGCGATGATGAAACAAGTGGGAGTTTCGCCTGCATGGGCGCATCGTCGGCCGCATCAATTCAGTGGTGGGCAGCGGCAGCGATTAGCCATAGCACGCGCATTAATACTCCGGCCGAAGGTGCTCATTTTGGATGAAGTTTTTGTGGGCTTAGATCTTTCTATTCAAGGTCAGATCGCAAATTTATTGCTCGAACTGCAACAATCCCACACCCTAAGTTACATCTGTATCTCGCACGACCTATCTTTAGTCCACCAGATCGCCGACACGATTGTGATCATGGACCAGGGCCGGATTGTGGAAGAAGCCCCGGCCGAGTTGTGTACGCCATCGATCAAGGGGCCCCGGCAATCGGCCTTGGGAGCGCACTCTGGAGCCTAGAAGCATATGAGATTCCTGGCGCGCCGTATTCTGCACAGCATCTTTCTGTTGCTGGGAATTTCTCTGCTCTCATTTACCTTTCTGCAACTCGCTCCGGGTAATTTTTTTGACGATATGCGCCTCAATCCCCAAATCTCGAGCGACACGCTCGCCCGCCTGCAGAAACAATATGGACTTAGCCGACCGTTTGCGGGGCGATATTTTTCCTGGGTGGAATCGGGAGCAAAAGGTGACTGGGGAATCTCCTTTGCGTATAACGTCCCGGTTGCCCCACTCATCTGGTCGCGTGCCCGAAACACAGTGCTCCTCTCGGCATCCGCCATGTTGCTTTCCTGGGTGATTGCTCTTCCTATTGGCATCCTGAGCGCGGGTACACGCTATCGCTGGTTTGACCACGCCATCAGCGCAACAACTTCGTTCTTGCTGGTGATTCCTGATCTGTTGCTGGCCCTGGGGTTCTTGTGGCTCGCGTTACGCACTCACTGGTTCCCGGCGGGGGGAATGGAGTCGGTGAAATTGAGCTCCGCTGACGCGGGCAGTTTCAAAGACATTGCCTTACATCTGATCGCGCCGCTTTCCGTGCTCGTGATTGGAAGTCTGCCTGTCTTGTTCCTCCACATTCGCGCCGCCATTATCGAAGCGCAGCAGGAACCTTATATCCGAAGCGCGCAATCGCATGGGATTTCTTCCATGAGGATTCTCTTTCGTCACGCGCTTCCCTCGGCCGCCGCTCCCTTGACCTCTTTGTTCGGATTCTCTCTGGCATCGCTCCTGAGCGCATCACTGTTGGTGGAAGTTGTGATGAACTGGCCGGGGCTGGGCCCTCTTTTGCTTGAAGCAATCCTCGCGCGCGATGTTTACGTGGTTATCGGCTCGGTGATGTTCTCGGCATTGTTTCTCATCGGTGGCATGCTGGTTGCCGATTTTCTTCTCTTTGCAATTGATCCGCGCATTCGCACCCAGGGGCTGGCATGAAAATAAGCCGCAAGGCAATGTTGCTGGCCATCGCCCTGCTGGGACTGCATCTGATCGTTCTATTCGCCGGTTTCCTGGCACCTTATGACACTGCACGGCAAAACCGCGAGTTGCCATTTGCGCCGCCCAGCCACATTCATTTTGTCGACGCGCAGGGGAAAGTTCATTTTCGGCCTTTCGTATGCATGATGGCGGATCGCCCCGATGCGTTCGGTGAGTACCTCGAAGACTGCCATCGTTCTTTTCCCGTCTACTTCCTGGTGCGGGGTGCGCCGTATGAGTTATTTGGATTCCTGAAAACGGACTTACACCTTTTCGGTGTTGATACTCCCGCAGGAATTTTTCTGATGGGGACCGACGCCTATGGACGTGATGTATTTTCCCGGTTCCTTTATGGGGGACAGCTATCCTTGTTTACCGGGCTCGTAGCGACGGTCCTGTCGCTCGCTCTTGGCATGTTGCTCGGCGTTCTCGCAGGATATTACGGCGGATGGTGTGACGCCGCCGTCATGCGAGGCGCAGAACTGTTTCTCGCACTGCCATGGCTATACTTCTTAATTGCAGTTCGTGCCTTCCTGCCGCTCAGCCTGGGCGCAAAAGATGCCTTCCTTTTACTGATAGCTTTGATCGGGCTGGTAGGTTGGGCACGGCCGGCACGTCTGATACGCGGGGTCGTCCTTGGCAGCCGCGAACGCCATTATGTGCTTGCTGCGCGGCTTTTTGGCGGATCAGACCTTTACTTGATGCGCCGTCACATACTGCCCGATATCTACAGTATTTTGCTGACGCAAGCCGCCTTACTAATTCCCCAGTATGTGCTCGCGGAAGTAACGTTATCTTTCTTGGGTCTGGGGGTAGGTGAACCTACGCCGAGTTGGGGTAGTATGTTGTCAACGCTTCAACAGTATTCTGTATTGGTTTCGTATTGGTGGATGTTTTTGCCGGGTCTTGTGCTCGTCCCGGTCTTTTGCGGGTACGTGCTTCTGGCAAGCGAGCTGCAGCCTGGGCGGAGGGCGGCAGTGGCGTAACGGAAGATGCTGTATATGTGCCATCCTTTTTCCAAGCGGTTGACCGCCCTCTTGTGGTTGAGCCCACTTGTGTGCTTTTTTTCCTGCCTTGCATCGGCGCAATCGACGTCGACAAACGAGGAGTTGCTGATTACCGATAATCCAGTGGGCCATCCCGGCGGCCGGCTGGTTGTTTCTCTTCGCTCCGAACCGAAGACGTTGAATCCGGTTACTTCCGCCGATATCTCTTCGCGGGAAGTCATTGCAGAAATGACTGGCGACTTAATCCACATCAACCGGCTCTCACAAAACACAGAGCCTGCTTTGGCCAAATCATGGAAGGTTTCGCGCGATGGCCTGGACTATACCCTTAAGTTGCGCCGCGGGCTTCGGTTTTCCGACGGTCAAGCCGTTTCTTCCGGCGATGTTCTGTTTAGCTTCCGGGTGTACTTAGACGAGAAAGTAAACTCTCCGCAACGTGACCTTCTCATCGTAGGAGGAAAGCCGATCACAGTGCGGCGACTGGATGCGAATACCGTAGCGTTCCATCTGGCTCAACCGTACGCTGCCGCAGAGCGGCTTTTCGACAGCGTTGCCATATTGCCCGAGCATCTTCTTGGGCAAGCGTATAGGGATGGCAAGCTGGATCAGACCTGGGAAACAAGCGCATCACCGGGCCAAATCGCTGGCTTGGGTCCGTTTCGCCTGAAAGAGTATGTCGCAGGACAACATCTTACTTTGGAGCGCAACCCCTACTATTGGAAGACAGACCGTGAAAAGCAGCGGTTGCCGTATCTGGATGAAATTACATTTTTGTTTGTGCCCAACGCCGATGCCGAAGTGATTCGATTCCAGTCCGGCGATACCGACATTCTCAATCGACTGGGCGCCGACGATTATTCTGTCCTGAAAAAAGATCAAGCGACGCATAGTTTTCGCGTTTACGATGCCGGACCAAGCCTTGAATACAATTTCCTCTTTTTCAATTTAAACAGCGCGCTGCCGGCCAACTCCGATATTTCGCGGAAGCAGGCATGGTTCAGGCAGGTAAAATTTCGTCAGGCCATTTCGCTGGCCATTGATCGGGACAGCATGGTGCGCCTGATTTATCGCGAGATGGCTACCCCTCTGTGGAGCCCGGTTACTCCTGCCAGTGCTTTTTGGGTCGATGCAGCGATTCCTCACCCCGCGCGGTCCATCGATCAGGCACGAAAGCTGTTAAGAGATGCGGGATTCTCGTGGTCCGAGACGGGAGAGCTTATCGACTCCAGTCGCTCGCCAGTCAAATTCACAATTCTAACCAGCGCTTCCAATAGCCAACGAATGAAGATGGCGACCATCATCCAGCAGGACATGAAGGAATTGGGAATCGCCGTCGAAGTTGTTCCGTTGGAATTTCGATCCGTCGTGAATCGGATCTTTCAGACGCATGACTACGAAGCGGCAATTCTTGGGCTTGGGGCCGGCGATGTGGATCCCAACTCGCAGATGAATGTCTGGCTGTCGTCCGGAAACGACCACATTTGGGACCTTGGGGAAAGCCATCCTGCAACTGCCTGGGAAAACGAGATCGATCAATTGATGGAAAAGCAGCTTACTACTCTTAAACCGCAGGCCAGAAAGCTGCTCTACGACCGGGTGCAGGAAATTATCGCCGAGAACTTGCCGCTAATCAGCCTGGTGAGTCCGAACGTGCTGGTTGCGGCGAAAAACGAATTGGCCAACTTCAAGCCTGCCGCGCTCGATCCGCATACGCTCTGGAACGCCCCAGAACTCTACCTCACCGGACCGGGGGCCAGCGGACAACCGTGACGACTGCGGCGAAGCGGGCAAAAGCCAAAAGCACGCCGCGGCCTTCAGATTTTTATCTTATTGAACAGTGCCACAAAGGAATTGAATCGGCATGGGCAGAGTTGATCGAGAGATACAAAAATCTCATTTTTTCCATTCCGATTCACTATGGGTTCCCGGAGGAAGACGCGGCCGATATTTTTCAGGCCGTCTGCATGGACCTGCTGGCTGAACTGCCTCGAGTGCGCGAACCTCAGGCGCTTCCTGCCTGGCTGATTCAGGTCGCCCGAAATAAATGTTTTCATCGGAAGCAGACGCTGCAGCGCCAAAATGTGCAGCGCATTGACGATCTGGATCCACCGGCAGCATCGGCAAATGAACCGGAAAATCTAGTGGCGCAGGTGCAGCAGGAGCAACTTTTACGCGCAGCCTTATTGGAGCTATCTCCGCAGTGCCGTCACCTGGTTGAGATGCTGTTTTTCGAAACTCCCGCGCGTCCCTATGAACAAGTGGCAAGAGAACTGAAGCTCGCCCAAGGATCGATCGGCTTTACACGGCGAAACTGTCTGGAAAAGTTAAGGGAAAAGCTCGAAGCATTGGGTTACTAGCCAACTTGCCGACGATCAACATTCCCGGGCAATATCCCCCTCCAAGTGGGTTACTTACTCAATTACGGCGGCTCACGAACAAATCCTCCCAAACAAAATTTCTGGCTCGGCACCCCGAACTTCTTAGCGCGCAAGCTGTCTCATGGCTAGCCGACCTGGTGAGAGACCAATCGCATGTAAATAACGGTACAAACCTCCCGCTTGCCGAGCTCGCCTTGATGATTGCGAGAAAGTTGCGGGATCGATCGGCGCTTGCCCGCAGTCGGCGAGCCATGGGAAATGCTCTGTATAGCTCGGGCCGGAACAAGGCGGCTATCACCTACCACGACCAGGCGCGAAAAATGTTTGCGGCGCTGCGCAATCGCATGGAACTTGCCAGAACTCTTAGTGCATCTACACAGCCGCTTATTCTGACAGGGGACTACCGTCGTGCCTTTGCGAACGCCCGCCAGGCGCGGCGAATCTTCTCGGTCCTGGGTGATCGCGGGCGCGTGGCGCGGCTCGACATCAACATCGGCAATATCTTTCATCGCCAGGATCGCTTTAGGGAAGCGTTGAAGTGGTACCGGCGCGGCCTTCGTTATTTTTCCGCCGACGCGGCGAGGGATCCCGAGGGAACCGCAGCAGCTCTGCACAACATCGCGATGTGCCAGGTTAGCCTCAACGATTTTCACGGTGCGCTCGCGGCACACCGGGATGCGCGCGAGACTGCCGAAAAACATGGCCTGAACGTGGTGGTGGCACAGGCTGACTACAACATCGCAACTCTTTATTACCTGCGCGGGGAACATAGCCGCGCCATCAGCATGTTGCTGGCAACGCGCGAAACCTGCCGAAAAACCAATGACCACTATCACGTTTGCCTGTGCAACCTCGATCTTTCTGAAATATACGTTGAGTTGAATCTCTCTGGTCCCGCGGAAGAGATGGCGAAAGAGGCGGCGGAAGGCTTTCGGAAGCTTGGTATGGCTTATGAGCAGGGCAAATCGCTGGTGAACCTCGCACTCGCGCTGGCGCAACAAGACCAACATGAACCGGCGCTGCAAATGCTGGCCAAGGCAAGGCAGCAATTTGTCAAGGAAACCAATTCGGCGTGGCCATTCTTGACGGATTTATACCGCGCTACCGTCCTGATCAACCAGGGGCGTTATGCTGAGGGGCAACAGCTGTGTTCCGGCGCCAATAAATTCTTCAAAGCCGCCCGCGTCCCCAGCAAAAGAATCCAATGTGACCTTTTATTGGCTCGATCTTCATTTCTGGCAGGCAAACAGCAACTGGCGAAGCGGCAATGCTCCGCCGCGCTTGCCGCTCTGGAGCCCGTGGAATTGCCGCTTCTGTCCTGCCAGGCACAGCAACTCATGGGGCAAATCCATCTGGCGACTGGATCCATCCATGAAGCGTACAACGACTATCAAATGGCTCGCCGCCTGCTCGAAAAGACGCGCACTTCTCTCCATAACGAAGAAATGAAGATCTCGTTCATGGAAGACAAGGTCGAGATTTATGAAAGTCTGATCGAGATATGCCTCGACTCCAGGACGGATGCAAGATTGGAGGAAGCTTTCGAGTACGTAGAAGAGTCAAAATCGCGAATTCTGCAGGATGTGATGTCATTCTCGGAAATGTCGCATGAAAGCGACGGTACGACCCAGGACAAAGTGATTAACCTCCGCTCGGAAATCAACTGGTATTTCCGCAAATTGACGGAGGAGCAGCTTCGGGGTTCGGAGGCATCGCGCAAGGCGATGGCCGACCTTCAGGATGCAATACACAAGCGTGAAAATCAGGTACTTCGTCTACTACGCGAAATGCCGGCATCGGAAGCATTGTCCACGGGACTGTCCTCACCTAAACCGGCAACCTTGGCGGAAATCCGGCACAGCCTGCCGGCCGATTCCACCTTGGTCGAATATTTTCAGATAAAAGACCGGTTGATGGCAGCCGTTCTGACACACAGAAACTTTTGCATCGTGCCGGTCACGGATGTGCAAGCGGTGGCGCCCTTGATTGAAAAATTGCAGTTCCAACTTGCTAAGTTTCGCATGGGTTCGGAGTATGCAACGGCCTTCGCCGACTCTCTCTTGAAAACGACGCAGCAGCACCTGCGGGAGTTATATGACAAAGTTATCGCGCCGGTCGAAGGGTTGCTAGAGGGGCGGCATCTCGTGATCGTGCCGCACGGGTTACTCCATCGCCTGCCTTTCCAGGCTCTTTTTGATGGCAGCAGATATCTGATCGACGAATTTACGATTTCGTACGCCCCCAGCGCAACCGTGCACGCGCTCTGCCACAAGAGGCCAGTAAACGGCGGTGAGTCTGCTTTGATCATGGGCATTGCGGACACAACTGCTCCGCTGATCGCCAACGAGGCAACTGCGCTGGCAGGGATAATTCCCGGCGCTGAGGTGTTTATCGATCAAGGGGCGACCATCGATGTGCTACGGCGGAAAGGGCCGTTTAGCCGGTTCATCCACATCGCCACGCACGGTCACTTTCGGCAGGATAGCCCGCTATTTTCGGGAATTCGGCTCGGCGATTCGATGCTTACTCTCATGGATCTTTACCGACTGAAACTTCCCGCGGAGTTGATCACGCTGAGCGGATGCGCAACTGGCGCGAACATGGTTGCGAGCGGAGACGAACTGCTCGGGCTAGTCCGGGGGCTGGTTTACGCAGGTGCTCGCGCGGCATTGCTGAGCCTGTGGGACATTCACGACCGCAGCACTTTGGAATTTATGACTTCTTTTTACTCTCACCTTAACAGTGGCGCGGGCAAGGCCGTTGCAGTGCAGAAAGCTGCACAGAATGTCCGGGAGCGTTATCCCCATCCTTATTACTGGGCCGCATTCAGCCTGGTTGGTAACGTGGCATCCTAGTTACCAACGATATTCGAAATTGCGTACCCGATCTATTTCTTAGCCTTTTCTTAACCCTTATTCCACAGAAGCAGTTAATCCCAGGTTCAGGTGAAGAGGATATGGAACATTTTCCAGCACAGGAATGGGTTGACTTTGTGAGAGGGCTCAAAGCTCCGGCGACGATGCAGCAGCATCTCGACGAAAAGTGCCCCGAATGCCTGCGCAGTTTAAATACATGGAGGAACGTAATGCAACACACTCAACCATCAAGTCGCAGGGAGCCGCCAGATTCGTCGCTTCGTGCGGTAAAAGCTGGCTTTGCGCTGCGCAAGGTCGTCTCCTTTCCCTCAGGAAAACTGGACTTAGCCACCTTGCAATTCGACAGCAACAGCCAACCACTGGCTGCGGGGATGCGCAGTGGGTCAACCACGGCGCGGCAGCTTCTTTACAAGTCGGGCAGCCTTTGCATCGACATGCGTATGGAGCCGACACCAGGATCGGAGTCCATTGTTCTCATTGGCCAACTGTTGGATTCGCTGCGTCCGGGCCAGGGAGTTAGCGGTGTTCCTGTGAGCCTGCTGTCTAAGGGAGACACTTTATCGCGCAAGCAGACGAACGAAGCGGGTGAGTTCGATTTTGGTCTTGAACCTCGCAGCGAGATGCAACTTGTCTTTGGAATCGGCGATAGCCGAACGATTGTCGTGTCAGTGCCCCACGCGAGCACAAAGACGACGCAGCGGAAATCGAAACATCGTGTGATGTAAACAGTTACTCTCACCATGACGTTGGTAACCAGCTGAATTGGTAAATCGTAATCTTGAGAGAGTGGACTGGCAGTGTTGAAATTCTCAACAGATCGTCGCCAGGGCCACTACGTAGGAGAGTCTTTATGAAGTGCTTCCGATGGATGCTTTCGCTACTCGTACTTGCGGTCGGCATTGTTCCAGCCGGCGCCCAGACCAGAATCATCGTACGCGACAATCTCGGAGCCGACGGCCTCAAGTTTACTTGTCTTTTACTGAATTGCCGGTTGACGGCGAATCTGGGAGACCCCCAAGGTCAGCTTTTCCTGATCACGTCCAACATACCGTTAACTCCGACCGTGTTGCTGGCAGATCTTCTGAGCCAGGTGGGAGTCATTGACGCCGAGATCGACCAACCGCTTAGCCTAATCGAGGGTACGGCGGGTCCGGTTCCCGAATCTCTACTGGATGAAACTCCGCTGCCTTACTACGGGGCGACGGTCTGGGATGGTTATGCGAACCAACCGGCGTCGCAAATCGTAAGCGTCCAGCAGGCCCAGCGGACGTTTAATGTCAGTGGTGCCGGCATTGTCGCCATGATTGATACCGGCGCCGACACGCAACATCCGGCGTTGGTGCCGGTTCTCGTACCCGGATACAACTTCATCAACAATAGTCCGAACGGAGACGAATCGGGGTCGTTGAATCAATCATCGGTTGCGCTCCTTGATGGTTCAGGTCCCGTGTACCTGAACGGAACCACGATTGCGGTGCTCAATCAGTCCTCGGTTGCGCTCTTGGATGGGTTTGGAAATGCTGACTTCGGACATGGCACGATGACCGCTGGAATTGTGCACCTTGTCGCGCCCACCGCGAAAATCATGCCGTTAGTGGCATTCTCCGCCGATGGCACCGGTTATCTCTCGAATGTCATCCGCGCCACCTACTATGCCGCACAGAATGGCGCCAAAGTCATCAGCATGAGCTTCAGCTTCAGTTCGCCATCGAAAGAAATGGTGAAGGCCCTCAGCTACGCAACCAAGCGTCGCATCATCTGCGTGGCTTCGGCTGGAAATAGCGGGAACGAGGTAGTGGTTTATCCCGCAGGCATTCCCGGAGTGATGGGCGTAGCCTCTACTTCCGACCTCGACACGCGATCCAGTTTTTCCAACTACGGCTCGGATGTCTGGGTAGCGGCACCGGGTGAGGCGATCATCAGCACCTATCCGTACGGAACTTACTCGGCGAACTGGGGGACTTCGTTTAGCGCTCCCTTTGTTTCGGGCACGGCCGCTCTGTTGGCCCAGGTTTCGCCATCACTGGATCAAGCGACTGCGGCGGCAGCTATCGCTCGTGCCGTGCCGATTGAGAGTACCGGCATGGGCCATGGAGAACTTAACGTCTATCAAGCGGTCCAAGCGTTGGTGGACGCACAGTAACACGCTGAGGAGGACCACCCGTCTACTACTCCCAGAGGGCAGCGACGCCCAAGACGCTCTTACGCTCATCTGTGCGGCGGCGCTTATAGCCGAATCACTCTTGAGGGCGTGTAGGGATGTTTTTGCCCAAGTCTCAAAAAGGCAGCAAGAGGCGCGACTAAATCTTCAAAACGCTCCGGTATTGCTGGGACGAGCGCGTTTCGAGAAAGGCCCCACCCAGCCTCATTTGAAATTCTGGCGACGCTGCCCCCGCAATCGCCTCCGTACAGTTCCCCCCCTAATACTGTGCCTGAACCACCTCAAGTTCCTCCCGCACAATATTTCGGTGCTCAAGAGCCGCTAGGGTAGGATTGGGTTCGATATTCTTCTCCGCATCGCCCTGCATCAGCGGTTTCAGCCGCTCAGCAATCCGCCGTTCCGTTCAGGACAGTGATTTCGCGGCGAACCGCGGGTGAGTTCATGAGTGCCGTTGTGCTGCAAGGGCGTCGCCGTACCGTAGATTGATCCGGTGATTAGGTTAAGAGTTCCTCGGGGGGCTTTGGAGCGTCAACACAGCGGTTGTTTCCCTTCTGTTTTTTGGCCATTGGGACAACGGTGGTTTGTACTGTGGGCCGAGTGAGAGTTGAGGTTTCAGGCAAACGTCGGTTTGCCCCGCGTCTACTGCGGCTTGGAACTGATTCCGATCTCCTTGCTTTGATTGCGAGTCGGCCAAGACTTTTCCCCCCTTAGTCGACACT
Organism: uncultured Acidobacteriaceae bacterium; assembly: GCA_963734675.1. GTDB lineage: Bacteria > Acidobacteriota > Terriglobia > Terriglobales > Acidobacteriaceae > Sulfotelmatobacter. Next base: position 36,430 of record CAVTHZ010000012.1, on the reverse strand, counting down.
GTAAGAATATGACCGACGAGTGCCTTCTGAAACATACAGCTTGCCGATGTCGAAACTCCAACTTGACTCAAGAATCGGATGTCGCACGTGCCGCAGCGATCTACAGCTTGATCGGTCGGCAAGATTGGACGGTCTGGATCCCGAAGCCTGTCTGCGGGACAATCCGGAAATCAAACTTCGCGACGGTTTGGCAGCGAATGTCCGCTTCCGATATGCGGTCGATCTCTTCCTCGCGATCACCAGGACCCGTTCGCGAGATGTTCTGCGTCACCAAACGTGGATCGCCCTGACACGAGGGGGGCCGGAACGGCTTTGGATCACCTGGGTCTCTAGCACGATCTCTATGTTTTTCGTTCGCCAATCCTGGGGAGCGTGCGCCAATATTTCGTGCATCCGATGTTCGTCGACGAGAAATTCGCCCGCCGCCACCGTTCCGCCGCGACCGATTCCCGCCACAACCACCGCATACTGGTCGGTATCGGAGGGGATGAACCGGGCAACGATGGCGTAATCTTTATAGTCTTCCGTCTTCTGCTGCAAGCGGTCGAGCAGCCAATCCCGCTTCTCGGGATGCTCGCGATCTTCGATCCAGAGTTTTGACATCGAGGGATCATTCACGAAATGGAAGCGCAATGCTGAAGTCAGCCGCAAGGTCCACGAATTATCGAAGGCGCCGATGAAAACAGAAGGGCTGCGGCGAAGGTCCGTGAGGCTGGTTGTGGATTCTCCGAGAACGCGATAGTTCTTGCTATACGAGCGCAATGTCCCTGCGATGTTCACCAGAGGATTCAAATCATCAATGATCACCGTGACCATAGTATCGGGAAGAGTGATCTCCTTTTGCGGGTCGCCGGCATCGCGCAGTTGAATGTTTGCATACTGTACCTGGTCAGCGATACAGAACAGAGTGGGGTCGGGGGAGTTCACAAAGGGGGCCCAGAACTCTCGCAAAATTGACGGCCGGGATCCTTGCCACCAGATGCCCGCCGCTGAAATCGCCAACAAGACGGCCACGACGATGAAGAGCACTTTTACCGAGATCCATTGATGCGTGGCCGACTTGGCTTTCTGAGATTCGCTCGTAGCCGCAGCTGTAACGGAGGAGCCGTTCTGGGGCGCCGACGGGGCCACTGCAGGGCCGTTCGGGTATCCGGGCCAGGAAAACTGGGGGACATAGGAACCGGAAGGCAGGAAAAACCGAATCTCCTGGCCGTGCTTGGGATCGTGATAGTACTGGTCAATGCGTTTGCGGATTTCGGCGGCGGTGACGCGAACGATGGGATCCGTATTGGTGTCGTAATCGGGCGGGCGATCGAAGACCTCGATTCCGAGGATTCGCTCCTTTAAGTCATGTCCATGGCCTTCCAACGTGCGCCCCAGCACGAACCTCAAAAACTTTGCGTAGCGCTTACTGGAATGAAAAAGAGGAGAGGCCAGCAATCGCTCCAGCTGTTGCTGAACTGCTCCTTTTTCTGCTTCGCTGGACGGAGTCCAGCTCTCAATGACGGGCTCAGGTATCAATTCGATTCCGGCCTTCCGATAGGTGTCACTCTGTGTGGACCAAACAGGATTCTATCGAGAGCGAACTCTGTTTCCGGATAGTACTGCGGCTCACCGGGTGAGTTCAACTGTAAAACACTACGCGAACCATCTTTTCTCCCCATTCTTAACGGTCTCGGAAACATCAGAAATCAAAGGAGAAAGCCACCCTCTAGATCGATTATCGTTCTTATCCCCTCTTTCTTACCTGTAAACTCTTGCTACTTGCTCATGCTGTGCTCCACTATCGCGACTTTGATTCGGACTTTCCATTCCGGATCGAACCAAGGACGCGGCTTAAGCGTCGCTGCAATCGGCTGGGGAAGAAGCACAGGAGGATACCGATGTTGCGTAGAGTGGGTTGGCTGGCATGCTTGGTATTTGCAATTCTCGCTGCGTTCATCGGTGGGACCTACCTTGAGGCCCAGAATCAACAGGTGGCCGCGACCCTGAGTGGCGCGATTACTGACCCCACCGGTCTGGCATTGAAAGGTGCAAAGGTGACCCTCACCAGCGCGCAAAATGGGATCACCCGCCATTTTGTAACTCAAGAGGATGGTCTGTACTCGTTTACCCTGCTGCCGGCGGCGGTTTATACCCTGGAGGTCGACGTTTCCGGTTTCAAGGATTACAAGCAGCTTGGCATTTCGCTGGAAGCTGGTCAGACCGCACGTCAAGATGTCCGGCTGGCGGTAGGAACGACGTCGGAAACCATCGAGGTCACTGCTGAAGCTCCCCTCCTGAATACCGACAACGCGAATATTTCCTCCGACATTTCAGCCAGGGAGTTGGTGGAAACACCGTTGAACCTGCGCAATATCATAAGCCTTGCCGAGCTGAATTCCTCCGTGAGCAATACCGCTGAGGAGCAGGTTGTGGGAGCGCCAGGCATCTCGGGAAGTGCTGACCAGGATGTTTCGTTTCTCAACTTTGGCGGCACCTTTTTTGGAACCGCGCAATACCTGCTCGATGGCACCTGGGACACGCGACTAGACTGGGGCGGCGTGCTTTACGTCCCTTCGCTGGATGATGTTCAGGAATTCAAAATTCAGACGAATGCTTTCACCGCGCAATATGGATTTAGCAGCGGCAATGTGATTAACGTGGTCACCAAGTCTGGGACGAATCAGATCCACGGCGACGCTTGGGAATTTTACCGGAACAGCGCGTATGACGCTCGATACTACTTCAATAATGAGAACCAGCCGGCCTTCCATCGAAACCAATTCGGGGCCACAATCGGCGGCCCCATCATCAAAAACAAGCTGTACTTTTTCGCCTACTACGAAGGTCTGCGGCAGGCGACGCCCGCTACTTTTCTGGCCACAATGCCCACCAATAACGAAAGGACAGGAAACTTCGCCGCTCTGCTGGGGGCCGAGACCGGAACCGATTACCTTGGGCGGCCAATCTTTAGCGGCGAGATTTACAATCCTTTTAGCACTCGTCTGGTCACCTGCGGAGCCACCGACGGCGTAACGGGCGATAAAGTCACCTGTCCAGCTGGAGCAACTACCGAGTACATCCGCGATCCTGTTTCCGGAAATATCGTGACCGGTTTGGGCGTCACCAACATTATTCCCGCTGGCCTGATGGATTCGATCGCCAGCAAAATTGCAACCGGCAACTACTGGCCGGCCCCGACCACCAACGCCATCATCAACAACTTCACTTCGGCATCCTCGGCCGCGGCGCACTCGAATGAGTACTCGGGCCGGATCGACTACAACATATCTATGAATGACCGCCTCTTCGGACGCTGGTCGCAGAAGTACGAGCAGAAAGTGAACTACCCCACGTACTACGGAGCTTCCGATCCAGGAGGGCCGGGCGTCGTCGCTCCCAACAACCGTTACAGTGTGGATCTCGGATACACCCACATTTTTAGCCCAACCTTGACGATGAATGCGGATCTGGGTGTGAACCGCCATGTCGAGCAATCGGTGACGCAGAGTTTCGGTTATAAGGCTTCAGCTCTGGGCTTGCCGTCGTTCATCGACGGAATTGCGCCAAGCTTCCCTGAAGTCCAGCCCCAGAGCTATGCGGATTTAGGCGCACAGGCCGGACTCGACAACTACCAGGTTCCCCAAACTTTGTGGACCGGCTCTGTGGATTTCACCAAGGTCCACGGCAAGCACGAACTCTCATTCGGGTTCATGGACGTTTGGGCCCGCATCGACGGCGGCCACTACGCGAACACCGTTCTTCAGTTCCAAACCACATCGACCGCTGGACCTGATCCTCAAAATGCAACGGTCGGAACGGGCGATGGGTTTGCTTCATTTTTGATGGGTGTAGGCAGCGGTACCGATCAGACCGGTTATAACAAATTCCCCGCGACCGACAAGAACCTGCTCGGCTGGTACCTGCAGGATGACTGGAAGATCGATCCGAGACTCACGATCAATCTCGGTCTGCGATACGAAATCCAGACCGCCCCGACGGAAAGGACGAACGCGCAGGAATACTTCGACTTCAACGCCGTAAATCCGATCAGTGCCTTGGTAGGCACAAACTATCCGGGCGAGCTCGTGTTCAACAGCGGGGGAAACCGTGGACTCTACGATACACAGCACCAAAACTTTGCCCCCAGAATTGGTGCGGCGTACAGGCTGCTTGACAAGTTGGTGGTGCGTGCCGGATATGGCATCTTTTTCGTGCCAAACTACTACGGTCAAGGTCCCAACATCGGCTACTCGCAGTCGACACCGTGGGTAACAAGCCTTAACAGTGGACTCAATCCGTTTACCACTCTTAGCGGAAGCTCTGCCGTGAATTGCAGCAATGGTGCGACATCCGCGCCCTGCCAAAGTGCGTTCCCGAACGGGGAAGTTGCGCCAACGGGAAATTCACAAGGAGGATTGACGGACGTTGGTTTCGGCTTGAATCCAGTCGTGAATAATGTCCGCCCGTCTGCCTACGTGCAGCAGTGGATGGCCGGTGCTCAATACTCGCTTGCGAGCAATGACCTGGTTGACATCAGTTACGTCGGAAACCACGGCGTCCATGTTTTGTCACAATACCTGGAGTGGGACGAAATACCCGCGTCCGACCTCAGTCTCGGCAGTCAGTTGCTCAGCCCCGTTGCCAATCCGTTCTTCGGACACATAACTTCCAGCGGCTGCGGTCTCGATCAGCCCACGGTGCCGATGGGCCAGTTGCTGCGCCGCTTCCCCGAGTACTGCAGCGTGACCGAGGCGCCCCCCGCGGTAGGTGGTTCCACCTATAACGCACTGCAGGCCACTTACACGCACCGCTGGCATTCGGGGCTGGATCTGAATGTTTCCTACACCTACTCCAAATTTATGGACGATGTGCAGGGCGCTGCCGGATGGGCTTTCCCCGGCAGCGGAAGCTCGGTGCGGAACTCATACAACCTCGCTGCAGAGCACTCGGTGGACGTGACCGATACCCCGCAAAGCCTGGTGGTCAATTACAACTACGAACTCCCATTCGGTACCGGCAGATTGCTCGGCAGCGGATGGAACCGGCCCATGAATGCAGTCCTCGGTGGATGGCAATGGAGCGGGATTATAACGGCCAGATCCGGATTACCGCTTTCCATCAATCCGGCCACAAACAATACTGGCGGATTCGGATTCAATCAACGACCCAATCTTGTCCCGGGAGTCAATCCGGTTCCACAGAATCAGTCACTCAATGACTGGATCAATCCTGCGGCGTTTGCCCAGCCTGCGGCCTACACATTTGGCGATGCTCCGCGATTCTTGTCGAATCTGAGAGCGCCTAAATTCTTCAACTATGACATGGGCATCGAAAAATGGTTTGGCCTCGGCGAGGCGAGAAAACTGCAGTTTCGCCTGGAAATGTTCAATGTGTTCAACCATCCGGACTTCTTCGAGCCAGACACCAATCTGGGCGACAGCAATTTCGGAACCATCACGGCAGCCTATCCCGCACGGAGCGTCCAATTCGGCGCGAAATTCTACTGGTAGCTCCAACTTGCCAGACACCTCGATCCTTCAGCAATGCCTGGCGGATTTGAATCCGCCAGGCTCTCTGAACCGAGATGGATAAATCGCCCCTGCGACCCTGGGTATCGATACCAATGACAAAGCCCTACAGCGTTTCCATGCTCAGATTCATGCTCATCTTTATCCTGGGCACGTTCGGGCAGACTGCCCTTGTGAGTGCGGCGGTTGATTCCGAGAGTTACAGTCCGGTGGCCGATGTTCGCGCGGTGGTACGAGCCGGTTCGGCGCGATTCACCGTGCTTACGCCTCAGCTCATCCGTTTGGAGTGGGCTAAAGACGGGAAGTTTGAAGATCACGCTTCTTTCGCCTTCGTAAATCGCGCGCTTCCCGTTCCACAATTCACGCGGCAGATCGGCCCCGGAAACCGCGTGGTGCTGAAGACCAGCGCATTGACGCTGGTCTACGATCCCAAAGATACCGATACCGACGGCAAGTTCACGCCTGAGGACCTAATGGTTTCGTTCACCCTCAATGGCAAAGAGGTCGTGTGGAAACCGGGGATGGAAGACACCGGCAATCTTCTAGGCACCGCCCGTACGCTCGATACTGCCCGAGGTGCAGTGCAACTGGAGCCCGGCCTGATATCGCGTGACGGCTGGACGCTTGTGGACGATAGCGCACGCCCACTCTTCGATTCAGCTGACTTCAGTTTTCATGCGGGCGAGCAGAGCGCTTGGCCATGGGTGATGCCGCGTCCCGCCGGCGAGCGGCAGGACTGGTATTTCTTTGGCTACGGCCACGATTACAAAAACGCTATGCATGACTTCACCCGGGTCGCTGGCAAGATTCCGCTACCACCACGATTCGCGTTCGGCGCCTGGTGGTCACGCTACTGGTCTTACAGCGACCAGGAATTCGAACAGCTGCTTCAACAATTCCAAACGCATGAAATTCCCCTGAAGGTGCTGGTGATCGATATCGACTGGCATCCCACATTCAACCAAGTCGTTGGGAACAACAAAGTGGATGCGTCCGGTCACAGGCTTGGCTGGACTGGCTATTCCTGGAACAAGCTTCTGTTCCCCGATCCGGCAGCTTTTCTGTCGAGTGTTCACGATCAAGGGCTGAAGACTACGCTCAATATTCATCCGGCGTCCGGCATTCAACCCTGGGAGGACAGCTATCCTGCGATGGCGAGCTCGATGGGAATCGACCCCGCGACCAAACAATATGTGCCTTTCGATATCACAAACAAGAAGTTCGCGGATAATTACTTGAAGTATGTGATCCATCCCCTCGAGCATCAGGGGATCGATTTCTTCTGGCTCGACTGGCAGCAAGAGGACGCGACAAAACTTCCCGGCGTGAATCCCACTTTTTGGTTGAACTATGTGTTCTTCACCGACCAGGAGCGCGAGAAGAAACGCGCGCTACTGTTCCACCGTTGGGGTGGACTGGGCAACCATCGCTACCAGATCGGCTTTTCGGGGGACACCATTTCCGTCTGGGACTCGCTCGCATTTCAACCCTATTTCACGGCAACCGCAGCGAATGTCGGATACACGTATTGGAGCCACGACATTGGCGGCCACCAGCCGGGTGCCATTGAACCCGAGCTTTATTTGCGTTGGATTCAGTGGGGAATTTTCAGCCCAATTCTGCGGACTCACACCACGAAGAATCCCGAAGCGGAGAGGCGCATTTGGGCATATCCCGAGCCTTACTCTGACTTGATGCGGCAATGTTTCGTGCGTCGGAATGCGATGCAGCCCTACATCTACACCGAGGCCAGAAAAACTCACGATACGGGTGTTGGATTCCTGCGGCCGCTCTACTATGACTGGCCCGAAGCCCCCGAAGCGTACGACGCAAAGAACGAATACATGTTCGGCGACAATATCCTCGCCGATCCGATAACACAACCAGTGGCCAAGGATTCCCAACTCGCGCACGCGGCCGTGTGGCTCCCTCCCGGAGACTGGATCGAGTGGGATACCGGAGCACGTCTACAAGGCCCTGCAACGGTGGAGCGTAGTTTCTCTCTCAGTCAGATTCCGGTGTACGTGAAGGCGGGAAGCATCATTCCGATGCAACCTGCAACGCACGTTTCGGAAACGTCGAAAGAGTCCCTTATCTTAAGCATTTTTCCCATGAATGATGGGCAGGTCTCGACCTACCGTCTTTATGAGGACGCGGGCGACACACCCGGATATGAGCACGAAGAAAACGCATGGACTCCGATTCGTGCATCATTAAATCAGGATGGGACGTTATTGAACATCAGCGTTGCGCCGGTCGAAGGCACCTACCCGGGAATGCCAACCGAGCGCGCTTATGAACTGAGACTTCCTGGAAGCTGGCCTCCCTCGACAGTAAGCGTAAACGGTGAACCGTTGTCTTTTGCAAAGCGAAAGGGCACAATCGGCTGGCGCTTTGAGGGCGATACACTGACGACGATTGTGACTACTCCCCGCGTTCCCGTGAATAGCCCGCTCAAAATCTCGCTGCGCATTGGGCTGGACATGGCGCGCGATCGCTCGCTCCTCGATGGATTCGCGGGCAAGCTGGCACGGTTGCGCGAAACATATGATTTGCTGAACGCAAACTGGCCTATCGCGTGGTCTCCCGATGGGCTGGTGAGCGCTATGCAGACCGGCGATCGTATCGGTTATTTTCCCGAGACTGCGCTGGCTGAAATCGGTGGACTACAAAAAAAACTCGCCGCTGTTCCAGAATTGATCCACGCCATGCACGCAACTGAGTCTTCCCCTGCATTCGCAACCACAGCCTCCGGCTCGGACCATTTGCAAGATAAGCTGGCACGCTACAACTCGGTCATTGACACTGCGCTGGCGCATATCGCAGGCATCACCGAAACTCAGCCGCGAGCAAGTACGGAAGTGAGGACGGCGGCGGAGCCGTAGCCGGGAGTGCGAAGCGTATTTCGCAAACGCGGTATTCTGCTCGTACTGGCGGTTCTCCCTGTCTTTGCCGAACTCGTAATTCGCGCTCCTCAATTCCAACTCACGCCGGCCCGCGGTGTCGATTTCATCCTGCGCAATTCGCCGACGCCGCGGAAGTACCTGATCGAGACCATGCCCGGCGGTGTGGGGCTGCTCGATTACAACAATGACGGCCTGCTCGATATTTTTTTGGTAAATGCAGGCCACGTGCCCAACCCACTACGCAGTCCGGCTCACTTCGAGCGGGATAACCCTTCGTATTGGAACCGTCTATATCGTCAAAACAAAGATGGCACGTTCACCGACGTCACGGTACAGGCCGGCTTGCAGCACGCGGGGGACACTAACTACGGAATGGGAGTTGCAGTCGGAGACTACGACAACGACGGTTTTCCTGACATTTATGTCACCAACTTTGGGAAAAACATCCTCTACCACAACAATGGCGACGGTACTTTCACGGATGCCACAGCGAAAGCGGGGATCGCGGCAGGCGGATGGTCGATGTCCGCAGGATTCTTTGACTACGATAACGATGGAAAGCTGGATCTGTTTGTAACTCGCTACCTCGATTGGACCCCGGAAACCAGTAAGACCTGTGGCCGGATCGAAGACCCTACGTATTGCCCTCCCGGCGAGTTCGGCTCGACCACGAACATCCTCTACCACAATCGCGGGGACGGTACGTTTGGGGATGTAAGTGTCGCTTCAGGAATCGCTGCCAAGAGAGGGCGGGGACTGGGAGTTGCCTTCGCCGATTATGATGGAGATGGCTTCACAGATGTGTTCGTCACCAACGACGCGATCGAGCAGTTCCTTTTTCACAATAATGGAAATGGCACATTCAGTGAAGTGGCGCTTGATTCAGGCGCGGCCCTGAACAATTCCGGCAAAATGCCGTCAGGGATGGGCGTTGCCTTCCAGGACTACGATAACGACGGCCTTCCTGATCTACTTATTACGCAATTGCCCCACGAGCCATATGTCGTGTTTCACAATGACGGTAACAAATCGTTTAGCGCGCAGGAACTGGAGACGGGATTCGGTGTGCTCTCTGGAACCTCGTCTGGCTGGGGCGTTGGTCTAGAGGATTTTGACAATGACGGTTGGAAGGATGCTTTCATCGCGCAGGGCCACGTTTTCGACAATGTGCACTCATACGACAACTCCCTGCGTTATCGGGATGTTCCTTTGCTGGCTTTGAACCATCGAGGTCACTTCGAGAGAGGCAATGTTGGGCCTACTGGCGAGGTAGCTGGCCGCGGCGCCGCTTTCGGCGATCTTAATAATGACGGATGGATCGACGCAGTCACCACTTCACTCGGGGATAGGCCGCAATTCTATTTGAATCGCGGCGGAAAATCGCACTGGCTGACGATTATCCTTCGTGGGACGAGCAGCAACCGTGACGGATATGGAGCCCGCGTCCAGGTCAACGGTCAAGTGAGATTCGCTACCGCCGCGGGAAGTTATCTTTCCTCGAGCGACAAGCGATTGCACTTTGGCTTGGGAGATAGTAAGAAAGCTGACATTGAAGTCCGCTGGCCGTCAGGAATTCGCCAGACCCTGCGGGATATTCCAGCAGATCAATTTCTCACCGTAAAGGAGCCTGAGCGGAAATGATCCAGGCACTCCTATTCCTGCATTTGTTTCTTCAGCCACAGGCTGTCGCGCCTCAACCGGCGGCTCAAGCAAAGGTTTTGCTCCAGTCTGGCATCGATGCGGAAAACCGTCACGACCTCGACCATGCCTTGGTCGACTTTCGCCAGGCTGCCGAATTGGATCCATCTTCGTCTGAAGTTCTTCTCCGCCTGGGTGACGCTTACATGAAGAAACATGATGCTGCCGAAGCAATCGCACCTTTGAAGCATGCCGCCGAAATGAGCCCCGACTCCGTTCCCATTCACCAATTGCTGGGTTACGCGTTGCTGGCGCAAGGCTATGCCGCTCAAGCGATTCCGCATCTCAAGATTGCTAATGATCCCGGAGCCTTGGGAATCGCAGAGCTAGAGAACGACGAGCCCGCCAAGGCGATGGTTAACCTGAGATCCGCATTGGAAAGCGATCCCGGCAATCCTGATCTTCTTTTTTATGTGAGCCGCGCAGAAACGGCTGCGGGTTCGCAATCAACGGAAAGACTGCTTGCAGCGTTTCCAAACTCTGCGCGAGCGCACCAGACTCGCGGCCAGAGTTACTACCAGATGAAGATGATTCCTGAGGCGGTGAAGGAATACGAGCGGGCAATCGCCATCAGCCCGCGTTTACCCGGCCTGCGCCTTGAGCTTGGGGAAATCTATGCTGGGCGCGGCAATTGGCCGCAGGCGGAGGAGCAATTTCACGCCGAGACGACGTTGCAGCCGGGCAGTGCCGAGGCGGCGTTTCGACTGGGCGACGCGTTCCTGCAGGAAGGAAAAATGAAAGAGGCTGCTGACGAACTGCGGCGATCCGATTCGCTCCATCCCAATATGCCGGAAACACTTTATGCGATGGGACGTGCACTGGCCGCCGCTGATTCGAGCGAAGCCGAGAAGGCGCTCAACGGCGTGCTTAAGATCGAGCGAAATACTTCGCTTGCGGCACAGGCCGACCTGCTTCTCGCCACAATCCATAGAAAACAAGGTAAGTCCACGCTGGCCAGCCGCGAAATGGAGGACTATCGTCGAATCCAGGGCTTGAAGGGTCAGTAATTCCTTGCTCGTCGCATCGGCTGATCGGCCTGCTGAGCCTAGTCATCAGGAAACCGGAGCATTATCGAAGTTGCTCGATTTGAGCATCCCCGCGCATCCTGAGGCGATCGCTGCGGTCGTCGACGCCATCACGGAAAGGTTGGAGCGGCTTGAGGTTCCCGAGCAGAAACGCTGTGAAGTTGGCCTAGCAGTTCAAGAAGCTTTGGCAAACGCGGTGGTACATGGGTGTGGGAACGATCCGTCAAAACAGGTTCGCTGTCAGCTCCAGTCTGATCCCACGGGCCGAATCCTGATTAGTGTGGCCGACCCCGGTCCGGGGTTCAGTCCCAATCTTGTGCCCAACCCCAACAGCGAAGAGAACGTGTATGCCGACCACGGCAGGGGCGTATATCGGAGCTGCCAATTGATGGACGAGGTCCACTTCGAGAGCAGTGGCTGTGAGATCAAAATGTGGAAGTACTGATATTGATTAAGAGCGCCAGCCTTTAGTCTGTCAGATCAAGCGCTAAGGTACAGTCTAGGTCAGTGAGTGAGATGGCAATATTACGAGCCAGGAAACGCGAGAAACCCGGCTTGGACTTCCAGAGTCCTTCACTTCACGCTGTTGTGTCCGAATTTGCAAGTTGATCGCACATTTCGTGAATGGTCTCTTGTCTAATCTCAAACTCCAGAATGTCGGTGTCGGTTGCTGCGCCGAAGGTTCGTGATTCCAACACCTCGCTCTGTTTTCGGAGGAGTTGGCCCAGTTCCTTGCGGAGAGCTTCTGCTCGATTGGCGTCCACGAATGCCTCCGTTTTGCGGCGAAGCGGCACCCTGGAGCGTTAACCACAAGTTTGGCAGGCATAGGGTGCTCTTGCAATACCCTACGTCCCGTACAGATGCTGTTCCGGCACGCGCCTCGATTCGAGACCTGATCCAAGCAACCTCCGTGCACAATCCGGTCACGGAGTGAAATGGGTAAACACCAAGAAAAACGGATACATGACGCAGCAGAGTCACGCAGCTTGTGCGTGCCGGACATCGGCGCAAGCCAGAAGAGACATCATTTCGTCCAGCGTAGCGATGTCGAACTCTTGCATCGAACTGGGCTGCTGCAACCTGTCTCTCACATATTGACGAGGATTGAACAACTTAAGTCGAATGTCGTGGTCATGAGCCCATCGCTGCAGAAACATGAGCATACCCAGGCCTCCTCCTGCGATAACGGCGACTTCCGAGAGATCGAGCACAATGACTCGGGCATCGCTTTGTAAATGGACCGCTTTGCGTAATTCGAAAGCATCTTCGCTGCGGACAATTCGGCCCTCGCATTCAATCACTGCAATTTCGCCGACGTTCTCCGTATGAACACTCAGCATACTCTGCTCCTGCTCTGGCCTCTTGTCGTGACTGCACGTGTCGGGCCATCGACCTGAAACTTATGTTTGTGCGGGGCAGCGGCTGGGCCGGTCGAAACTACTAGGAAGTTTTGGCCGAGACCAAGAAAATTTGAGTTACAGCAAATGCTGTATCTCAGCACAATTGCTGGCATTAGACGATCACATTGAGTGAAACGCGACGAAAGAGCGGACAACGCTCTTAGTTCATTTCTCCCGACTCGTTTGCCCACCGACCTTCTCGGATTAGAGCGAACCACTGCTGAGTTCTCCAGCTGCCTATGCAGCCGTGGCATGTACAACTGAGATGGTGGCGGTCACGCGCGCCGTGGTCATTTGACTGGATGTTCAGACTGCCACCTAAGAAGCGTAAGTGTTCTCGCATTCCGCGAAATCCAACTCCAGCTGTGAACACGTGCGTGCACTTATCTTTTTACAGTGGTCTCCAGTTCTGGAAAGACGAATGTCTGTTCCTCTGCGATTAGGATGGTCGGGGTGCCTCCGGAGGAGATGGACAGTGCATGTGCGATCGTTAGCTTCCCACCCTCTGAGGCCGCACAAGCCTCCAAAGCCTGCATCGAAGGAAAGTAGACTTCGGCGATGCGGTGGAAGGCCGGCGGGCCCAGCGGAGAGCCTATCATTCTGGTCGCCACGATCTTCGTTTTGCCGAGCATTTTTTCAACTGCCATCGGCACATGTTCATTGTTGTACACGTGTTCAAAGGCCTCGACATCTTTCGGCGGCGGATACATTACCACTATCTTGAAAGCCATTTTATGTCCCTCGGAATGAATTCTTATGTTTGACACACACTGTGAAAACATGTGGGTTGCAGCTACCGCTGTAACCCACATTACGAAACAATGGTTAGTTAGCGGCGATACCGTTGAACCCGGCTGATTCGGCCAGACCGGCGGCATCTCCCAGGCTATTGAGCGTTCCGTCTGGTTGGATGGCGAAGATGCCGATCGTACCAGTTCCAGAATTGAGCGTGTAGACGAACTTACCATCGGCACTCACCGTAATGTCGAGGTTTGTGCTTCCGCTAGGATTAGTTCCTACAACTGTCGGGCCAATCGGCGTCAGTGTTCCTGTGGCACTAATTGAAAATCCCGAGATGGTTGATGAACCGGCGTTCGACACGTAGACGAACTTGCCATTTGGGGTCACAGCATTCCAACAGTTCGCGTTGCCTAGGGTCGGAACTCCAGTGCTAATCGGAGACAGCGTACCGTTCGCAACTATTGAATAGGATGAGATCGCAGAGGCGTCATTGCCTCCAGCCGGACCCGTTTCCGAAACTAGCGCTGCTCCGTTGGGAGCGAAGCTAACCGCGAATGCCCCTGGATCTAAGCCGGGATTCGCGACAATCGGCCCCAACGTGCCATCATCCTGCACATGGAAAACGTCGATGTTGTTGGTTGCTCGTTCCGTGACCAGAAGAAACTGTCCGTCCGGGCTGAAAGCCAGGGATGCAGCCTCTGAATTATTAGTGGTAAGAAAGCGGATCGAGTCTGGAATTTGCCGGAGTTGTCCCCCCGCATTCAATTTAAATCCGACCACGTTGCTGCTGCCGCCAGTATTGAGCACGTAAACGAGGTTTCCGTGCTGGGCCACAGCGTTCGGTTCGGCGCCGCCAGAGACTACCTTGTCGACCAGCGAGAGCTCTGATCCATGCACAAGAAACACAGAGATCTCCCCGCTGCCTCCATTTACGGCGAACAGAAAAGAGTGATCCTGACTCAACGTGAGCGAGCCTTGAGATTCTAGCGGGTCTGTCACACCACCGGTTCCTCGACCGCCTGTGTCGAAGCTATGGCTTTCTCGTAACGAGCCATCTGCTGCCCGTTGAAAAACAAGTACTGCGTTCCCGGTTGCAGCATTCGTCATGACGAATACGGCGTGTTCGGCGTTTGAGTATTGATCCTGGGCGTTGCTTCGAGTTGTTGACACTACGCTCACAGCCAGCGTCACTAACAACAAAGTGCGAACTGCCTTTCGCATTCTAGACTCCCTATTGATTGAAGTGCGCGTCGTTGGCCTTTGGCATTCCTGATATAGATCTTTATCCTTAGGTCGACGGGTCGCGTGGTGAATAAGAGCGAACATTCAACGACAAAGTTACAGGGCTTGTCCAAAAATATTTCACCGCCGAGGCCCACATGCCGCAAACGGGTGCGCATAAGATCGGACCACTCACTTTGCTCATGTCGTTCCGTCTCGCGAAGAACTCTACTCCTGAGTCGGGCGTGGGTTCGCTGTCCCGATACCGAGGATCCGAGGATGGTCACTGATCCCACCCGATTCCTGCGAAGCTTCAATGGTTCTTTCCTGGTGCGCTGCGTCGAGTTCCGCCGCGAGCTGAGATTTCAAGCCGCGGCTCGCCTGCTCGAATTGGACTTTGGCCCGCGCCACGTGTCTTAATAATGTGTGCAACTGCTTGGGACCCAATACCAGCAATCCGAGCACCGCGATGAGCAATATTTCGGTTCCCAGTCCCACATTCATCCCTTGGTTCCGTCTTGCTGGTCGGAAACGATAGGGGCAGCTTTGTCTTCGTCAGCTTTCATGGACGCCTTGAACCCACGGATACCTTCCCCGAGTCCTTTACCAAGTTCCGGCAATTTCTTGGGCCCGAAAACAAGCAGGGCAATTCCGAAAATGATTAGCAGATGCATCGGCTGAAACAGCCCTTCGAACATACAGCCTCTTTGAATCGAAAATGTAAGTACCGCCTATCTCGAACTTGGGCGCCGCACCGGTGGACTGTTAGCGGCGCCCATTGCAACGGGGGAAGCGACTACGAAAACTATCCGCGGTTGGCCGAATCGGCTTCGACGGCCATGGTCTGCAGTAGATTAAGAAACTTTGGGCTCTGGCCGATGAAGAGCCCGTCTGCAATGAAGCTCTTGATCGTCGCGACCGCGCCACCGAATCTATCGGTAAGCGGGCGAATGATCGAGACGCGGGGAAGGTTAGGCTTAAATTCGACCGGGACCGGGAAGATCAGGCTGGGCTGAATCAACGGGTTTAGTGGACTGAAGAAGTTGGGAAATTTCAGGCCGGAGATGGGGTCTGAAAATGGCGCCACCGGAGCTTGCACTCCGTTGCCTGCAAAATCGACCCATTCCAGAAAGTGGGCGATCTCGTCGCCACCAATGCCAAGCGTGATCTCAAGTACTTCTGGATCTGTCACTTTTTGACTCATGGTAGCGTACAGACTCGAGCCGCCTTGCTCAATGTATCCGAAGTGGAAGGCCGCTACGTTGGCGATAGCCTGAATGTGGTCATTACCTGGAAAGTTGGGATTGGATTTGCCTTCGTAATCGGCATCGCTTCTGGGAATCGCGGTTACTCCGTCGAGAGTGAGCGCCTGGGGAAACGTGGCGCCCAGATCAGGATTGGTAGCGCTTCGGTAGCGCACGAACCAGCTGGTGTCGACGTTAAGATTCATGAGGTTGGTGAGGCGCGATGCCCCAGTCGATCCCTCAGCCGTACTTCCGGGCAAGGTCACGAACTCGTCGAAGTTGACTGGTTCGGCTCCTCTGGACTCCAGATAGGCATTGAGGAAGGTAGCGTGGCTCACTTCATCCAGCGTATTGCTGGAAATGTATTGCGGGCCGTCGGAATCAAGGTTCGACAAGGCTACTTGATAGGGGTTTAACAGTTGGTTAGGGTCTACCTCAATGGGTGGATTATTGCCGATACCACCCAGTTCCGCATATTGCGTCCACAGGTCTGACTCGATCAGTTCCGCCGCCGCAAGAAACCGCAGGATGGCGGCATCGCCCGCATTGATGGGACCACTTGCTGGGGTACTGGATTGTGCGCGGGCCAAAGTTCCATTTGCTAACAAACCGGCGCCCACTACTGCGCCTCCTGCCACGAGACCGCTTTTTAGAAAAGAACGACGGTCGACTGAACTGCCGGTAGATGGGAGAAGCTGTTTTTTCTTCATACTTGTGCTCATCCTTCCTCGACTAAAATTTGTTCAAACTCTGCATTAGACCCGTCGACGCAACGACGAGATACGAGAGACATGTCATTTGATTGTCAACTCTTTGCAAACTCGCACTGACAAATGCCAAAGAAATCTTCACGAGCGCGAGTGAGTTGAAGACCATCGTGCGACTCTTCTATCTCACTTTCTGCGGGTCCGATTTCTTCCATCTGCATGTAGAACTTCGCTGCTTGCCCGTTATTCCCTAAATTCACGGAATATTTCCTAAAAGAAAACAGTCTTTGCGTTCCTAACTCCGCGCAATTGCTTCACCTCAGATTTCAAAGTGCGATCTGCCGCTGGATGATCCGATCAATTGTGGGTGAAGGCATTTAAAAACGGTGGCCTGTCGAGTAGCGGACACGGATTAGTTGTTTGCTACCGCCACCGCGTCCCGGGGGCGAACATGGATCCTGACCGTCTACTCACTGAGGCTTCACGCACTTTCCAATCATGTCTTCAGAGATTGCTTGGTCGCCCGCCGCTCCCTGCGGTGTCACGCCTTGCGCCACGCCCTCCGACCCCTGGCAGTTGGAGATACTTGTCAAACTCCAGCGCGTTGCGACTTGTGAGAACCAAAGGTAAGCCTGAGCGGCCGAGGGATTTTCTCCGTTGTCGCAGACCCAGCCCGACAGGTTCGTCGACGGAAAATTCAGAACCGCTCCTGGCTGCACGATACTTTGTGCGGCCTCACTCGCCAGATTGTTTGGGGTAGACCTAGTCTTCGGTAAGCAAGATGTACCCGTCCAGGCGGAGACTTGGGACGATTCCATGTTGTAAAAAGGTTTGTCATCGAAAGGTGAACCGTTGGTTGGATTCACGGTGATTGGAGTGGCGTGCGGCGTCTGGCAGCCCAACGCGATATTTGAAAACACTGGTCCCGAAAGCAGTTCTGCGTTATCAATTGGAACGCCGTACCACGATAGGGCATAGGCGGTAGCGCCGGCACCACCGGAAGCAGCCTGAGCGCAGAAGGGTACTCTCGGCTCGGAGCGAAGAAAGTTCAGCATCGTCGCTGGCCGGCACGCGGATGCAACGATGTTTCCTCCATTTTCCCAATCCGTTGCAAAGATAAATTGCGCCAGCGAGAATCCCGCCTTGGAATAGGTCTCAAAAAAGGTTGGGCCGCCACCGGGAATAGTGTCTCCGGTTCCGTTGATGAAAACGATGGTCCCAGTTGTCGGGTTCCCCTTGGTTCCAAACGTCACTGCAATGTCTGAGACTCCAGGACAAGAGACCGTGGCCGAGTGGCAGGTCGACCCGCCGGCAAAGCCCGCCGTACATGCCACGGGTTGAACGTTAGTGACCGTGCCGAGCGGTAGCTGTGCGGCGGCAGAAAGAGTTAGCGAGAAAAATATGAGTGCCAGTGTTTTCATGATTTCGAATCCTCTGTGGCCCATAGTGCCAGGGCGCATGGAGTGCGCCCTTGCCAGACTGTTTGTTCAGTTAATGGTGACCGTTACAGGCTGGAATGCTCATGAGCCGGAAGTTCCCGTTACCGTTATGTGGTTGTTGAGATACAGGCGTATTGGCTTATTTGAATTATTGCTACCGCATCCGAGAGCGAATAGCGAGACGAACAGCGCAAACCAAGTACGCTCATCCCGAGAAGTCTTTTGCGTGTAAGCGGTTTCTGTTTGCGATGGGTGAGCAGAGTTCCGAATAGGCCCAGACCGGGTATGAGGACGAACACCCCAGACTGGACGAGGTATAGCCAGTGGGGGGTGGTGTCGAATCGGCCGAAACCGTCAAAGTGGAGGACGCAGCGCTCGACCCAGGAGAGATCGTCGAGGGGCTTAAAGCACAACTCAGTCCAGCGGGTGCAGAGCAGGTAAGCGTAATCTGCCCGTTGAATCCTCCCACTGCGGCAGCGTGACCGTAAGGTTGGCCGACGCCCCCGCAGCTACAGTGGTGCTTGTGGCAGAAAGGTTCAGGGAGAATCCGGCGCCGACCGTAGCCGCGGGCGCAAGGCAGCGAATACAGCGGTCGCGCTGCCACCGCGTCGGAAAATTGGGTTGACCCGCGCTGCCTCCGGCGGTTATGTAAAGAGTGCCGAGCGATTCCCGGATCATTATTGGCGCCGCCCCCTCCGCCGAACACCATATCCCACAATCCCGGATTTACCAGCACTTTGCCCGAAGAATCCGTGAGTTGGCCAACGAATTTCCCCGTCGTGTCAAATGCACTAATGGTGCCGTCGCCGAAATTTCCTACGAGGATATCGCCCGCAAAAGTTCCAAAGCCTGTTGGAGCTGCCACCACACCCCACGGCGCATTGAGATTATTGTTGGCGGCCGCAGCCACGAAGGTGCTCACGAAGTTGCCGTTGCTATCGAAGATGTCTACCTGCCCCGCGCCAGCCCCGGGTACGCATCGTGCTTGGGAGTATCCTGCATTGCATAGGCGACATAGACTTGGCTGCCAATGACGTGAATGCCGTGCGGAGCAAGACCAGCCGGAAGTTTGGGATCAGTGAACGAACCGGCCTAGCGATGTGAGATTGTAGTTGAATCATAGACGTCTACTTTGCCGCTGTTGAAGTTGGCTGCTAAAAGTTAGTACCAAGAAGTGCGAGGCCTTTGTAAACTGCGCCGCTGGCGGAATTGTCCTTGCCGACAATCGCAGTGTTGCTGGAACCGTTCCAGTAAACGATTAGGCCGTCCTCGGTGTCAAAAATGAACGATCCGCCGGCGAAGTATGGAGCCGCTCGCGTTGGCGACTGTTCCCGTCGGGCAACCTGCGCTGCAGTTGCCGTTTGGATTGTGTGATGCCCCCGGTATGGTCACCACCAGCCCAGTATCTTTGTTGCCATTTTGGTCATAAAGCGTGGAGACGCCGCTGTTATTGTCGGCAATCCAGAAATCTTCCCCGGGAAGTACCGAGATTCCCCAAGGGTTCAACAGTTGAGTGTCAGTGGTAGCGCCTCCGCCGGCAATGTTGGAGACCAGGTTGGTCTGCGAATAGCCGGCCTGCTGCGCAAGCAATCCCGAGGGAATTGCTAACGTCATCAGCAGTCCGATTAACGAGATTGCTTTTTTCATTGTGTCCTCTAAGAGATATGAGTGTTGAATTTGCGTGACTCTGAATTCTTATTAGTGGCTTCTTGTTGAACATGCCGGTTGGACAGAACTCGAGAATCAAATTGACTAAGCCTCGAATCTCTGCCGCAACCGCGAGAGCCCGACATCTTGATACCGACCTACTGACCGCCTGATGCGGATGAAGTGCTCGGGCTTGGAGAGGTCGCCTTGCCAAGCATGACCATCTCACGAGAGGCCGGCATGGTATAGACGCCGTCCAGTGTTTCGATTCTGCTCAGAAAGTACTTTCCGCCGACATGCTCGAAGCTCAGCTTGGCTGATCGGCAGAACCATTGTCGAACGCCAGAGGAAGCAGGAATGCGTCCCATTGTTATAGCCACGGATGGCTAGCTCTCGATTTACGCCAGGATTGACGCGATCTATCCTGTATTCGCCCGCGGGAAGCGTTGCGCCTCCGGCCACGAACTCGAACGGAACACTAACGACGACCGCGTCAGCACTTTGAGCACGCGCACTTACCCCAACGCGAGTAAGCACGTCAACATAAGTACAGCTGCCAAATAAGACTTCTTCATGACTTCTCCTTATTTGATTTGTGTTTGACTCTTTCATTAGTGATAACTGCATTCGTGTTGGTTTTATTCCGTATCTGCCGCCGTACACGCTTCGGTCATCTTAATGCATGTAAGTGTCACTGGGTTAGACGCCCTCATGGCTGACGAGATTCAGCTCCGATGTCATTTGCTTGTCACTTATATGTTTAGGGTTTGTAACTTATGTTGTCTAGCGCCAGCGTTGAACGTCAGCGTTCAACGTCAGCGCTATGGTGGCGCCTGGTATTGTGATGGGCGTTGATTGTCAGACTCTTAGCGGATTATGGTGGGTTAAGTCCGTTCGGAGAAGAATGCCGCTACCGAGCGACGCTGGTCGAATATGTGCGAGGGATCGAGTCACGAAGTTCCGCACTCGGCAAACAGCCCAATAATCTTTTTCGTCACCCTGCTCGTCGGAGCCTAGCTCTTCGGGCGGCAAGGTCGACCGCTCGTCAAAGTATCCGTTTAGGCGCTCGCGAAGGTGTAATCGGACTCGCCACAACCGCGCCTTCACCGCCGATTGGCTCAGGTTTAGCACTTGCGCGGTCTGTTCGATTGAGAGTCCCTCGACGTCACGGAGTACAAAGACCGTCCGCAGGATCGGGCGCAGTTCTTCTACGGTTCTGACAAGGATGTCTCGCAATTCAGATGCCCAGCATACTTGTTCCGGATTCGGGGCTCGATCGGGGACGTCCAATGGCAGCGCATCCCCGTCCGCCTGGAAATCCTCGTCCAAGGAAACCTCTTTGTGGGTACGTTGTTTTCGCAGTTTCATGAGCGACTGGTTCACAGTGATGCGAATCAGCCAGGTTGAGAATTGGGAATCTTCTCGGAAGTCAGCCAGATTCTGGAAGGCTTTCAACAGGGCTTCTTGGACCGCGTCCTCGGAATCTTCCCTGCTACGGGTGACGGTGTGAGAGATTCGGAGAAGTCTGCGGCCGTATCGCTTTACGAGTTGCTCGAAAGCAGCAGCATCTCCTTTCTTGCTAGTGTGGACAAGATCCAGGTCGTTGCTAGCTGCGAATTGTGCCGAGTTTGCGTTCATAGTCGTTTACGGCGCTTTGGAGAACGCCCCCCTTTGCAGAGCAACCAATGTGGCTGCCGGCGTGGAGGCCGTCTCCTTGCGCACCAGTTAGAAGTCTGAGCTCACTGAACAATGACTTTGCCGGTCATCTTCGGGTGGATCGTGCAGTAGTAGGGATACGTTCCTGCCTTGGTAAACGTGTAGGAGAACTTCTCATCCGTATCCAGCACCTTGGACTTGAACACACCCTCTGTGCTGACCGAGGTATGAGGAATGTCATCTTTGTTTGTCCACGTAACCGTCGCTCCGACGGGTACGGTGATCGTCTGCGGGCCAAAAACGAAGTTGTCGATGTTCACCGCCGCGTTTGCCGCGGAGGGCTGGTCATTCGCCGTTACGGTCGGTGATCCCGCGAACAGCAGCACGGTCGCGATGATTACCGAAGCTGTGAAGCTTGCAACCCAAAAACTGTTCCGTTTCATTGTTTTATTTCCTTTGTAAGCTATTTTTTGTTTTCGACCTGTCTTGGTGCAGACCCCGGATCGTTGGTGACCCACAGAGGTGTTGACCTCATCGGCCACCAGTGCCGCCTCCACTCCCTGCAGACGAAGGATCTGAGTCCGCAAGTGGCGAATCGACAACTGCAAGGCTGCGACCGCTGACCAGATAGTTCACGTCCGTGATTCCCAACACCCGTTGCAACTGGTCGGCTGGCACTTTCATCGGCCCGGCTGAGGGAGCTGTTCCAGGCGCGGGCTGCGGGAAAGCGGTCGACATCGCGGTGTGGAACGACACCTTGCCTTCCACCTTCTGCATGATCTGGTGGATGTGGCCGTTCAGCACCGTCACGGAACCGAAGCGCTTGACGTAAGACAAGGCTTGTTCGCTGTCGTCAGTTCCCCAGCCCCAATCGGGATAGATGGTCCACAGTGGAATGTGCGCGAAGAGCACAATCGGAGTGCTGGCAGAGCGGCCCTTGAGATCGTCCTCAAGCCACTCCAGTTGTTCGTGACCAAGCGACCCCATGCCGCCAGCTTTTAGATTGGCGACATTCACCAGCCCCACGAAATGGACTCCCTTTTGATCGAAGCTGTACCACCCGGTACCTTTGGTACCCTTCCCGTAGCGCTGCAGAAATTGCTCGCCGTTGTCGGTCAGCATGTCGTGCTCACCCGGCACATAGTAGATTTGCTTCGCAGACGCACCCTTCAGTACCTGGTCCAGCGTGTCGAACTCACTCGGCTTCGAGAGCTGACTCAGATCACCGGTGTGAATGATGAAATCCGGCTTGTGGGGCATGGCATTGATCTTGTTGATTGCCGTCTGCAGAGTAGCGGTGACGTCCGGGTTGGCCGGCTTGCTGAAGCCGATGTGGCTGTCGCTGATCTGCACAAAGCTGAAGTCCCCGCCTTTGCCGGCATCTTTGCCGTGGCCTTTGGCGAAGGCCCGAGACACGGGAATGCCGCCGCTCATGGTCCATACCAGGCCTGTACCTGCCCATGCCATGCACTTCAAGAATCCCCGACGATCGACGCCGTCGTTGTTGAGGTCTTGCAACTTTGATCGATAAGATCTTTGTTCTTGTCTGCCATCTGGCCTCCGGTGTTTTTGTGCGTTCACAGTTGATAACTGAACTGAGTCTGTTTTATTCCCGCTAAAAGCGAAGGGCCGTCAGAAAACCTCCATAGTTATCTGGACGGCAATTGCCCCCTTGTTAGGTGCAAACCGCACCGGGGGGCAACACAACGGCAGACTGTCTCCGGTGAGGGAATGGCATCCGAGGAATGGACCGGATTCAGATCTGGCTTTGTATTGCCGTCAGGGGCGAGTTAGGGCCGGCACCGAGCCGCTTAGATTCACCAGCAAGAGTCAAAGGGGCACGTATTCCTTTAGGCCAATTCTCGAGAAGGCGCTGACCGCAGTTTGCGGTCAGCATCCTACTCAGGGGAATAAGATAGGCTCAGTGCAGTTTTACGGGACCATAACTGGGAAGAGATTGAAGCTTCTACTCGGGAATACCAATCCCCGCACATCTTCAGGAAAACCGCGGAGCTTCGAACGACACGAGGCTCCGCGCCCCCTGCAACCGTTACGCACCGCTTGCGGTTACGGTTTCAGCTCGAACAAAACGCCGCATCCGCCGGGGAGGTCGCTGGAATCGGCACAATCGGTTTTGTTGAAGTTGAAGTCACCGCCTCCAAATGCCGTGCCAAAGATGTCGCCGTTAGCACCGAAAGCAAGCACGTCGTCTGAAGGCCCCGCTCCATCGGCCCCACCCTTGAAGGTATAGAGAATCGTCTCCGTGAAGGTGCCGTCAGAACCGGGCGTCAGCTTGTAGACAATGCCACAGCTCTCATCCGAGTCTTCCTTGCAGATGTTCACTCCCCCAATGCCGCCGCCTTGCGAGACAACGCCGTAGAGGCTCCCTGCGGAACCCAGGGTCAGGCTGTTAGCAGGAAAAGCTCCATCCGCTTCTCCGTCAAATTGGTGGATGAGGCTCTCCGTGACTTGCCCGCCACCTAAGGGGGTTATCTCGAACACGGCGCCCTGCAAGGCGATTCCTCCATTCTCGGTAGTGCCGACCAAGTTACCCGCCGCGTCAACGATCACGCCGCCAAAAGGATTCCAGCCGGTGCTGGCGTCCGCGAAGCTATACAACGTGCTCTCGGTCCAGACCGTGCCGTTCGCGTTCGGCGTCAGTTCGAACACGGTGCCGCACAACCCGAGGCCGTTCGAGTCACCGCAAGTCGAGGAGTTGCCAACGCCGCCAAACGCCGTGTCGCCCCAAAGGTTACCGGCCTTGTCGAACACAAGCCCGCCCGTTGGACTCACGCCGTCTGGCGTGCCCTCTCCTGTGAAGTGATGCAGAATCGTCTGGGTCCACACTCCATCTGCCAGGTGCAGCTTATAAACCGTGCCGCAACCATTTGAGCATAGGGTCTCGAAGATGCCGCTCGCGCCGCCGCCACCGTTGAAGGTGACGCCGAAGAGATCTCCCGCTTTGTCGAAGATTAAATGGCCACTGGGATTGCATCCATCGTTCCCATTGCTGTCGAACTTGTGCAGGAAGGTCTCCGTCCACGGTTCACCCGCGGTCGTGGGAGGCGACAGTTCATAGACGATGCCGCAGCCCTTACCGCCGTTGGGGGTCACTCCATAAAGGTTGCCCTCCGCGTCGAAGATGAGGGCGTTACCTGGGTTAGAACCGTCGCCCGTTGCCTGCGAAAACTGGTGGATCTTTTGGTAGGTCACACCGCCACCCGCTTTCGGCGTCAACTCGAAAACACCGCCGTCGGCGAATTCTCCGGTGCCGCCGGTGCTGAACGTGCCAAAAAGATCTCCGCTCGCGTTGAAGGTCAGGCCCCCAGCAGGACCTTCACCAGAATTATTTTCGACACCAGTGAAAGTATGAAACACCGTCTCCTGATCCTGAGCTGCGCACCAGGAACCGGCCGCAAGCCCCACCGTTACCGCCGCCACCGCGAACCCTTTGCTGATGGCGGTCCAACACTTTCCGTGATTCATTTTGTAATTCCTCCTTATAGATTGAACTTGATTGCTGATCACTGCGCTGGTGAAGCCTTATTCCACAAATATGTCCGCACCTCAGTTGTTGTAATGTTGTTCACAAGGCACGTAGGTTAGACGCGGCGAGCAACGGCGAGATATGGATGGATGTCAATTGATTGTCAATTCCTTGTCTAGTAGTAAGTGCTTCTTCAGTCGCAGTTACGAGAACATATTCGGGTACCAGGCAGGTCAGCCGAACGGATAGGACGCCTTTCATCACCTTGCCAACCACCAGGCGAGCGCTAGCCACAATGGCGTCACCGCCAGCAGCGCATTCCGGATTCCCCGCGCCAACGCTCTGACGTCGGAACACGCGATTTCACGATCCCGGTCGTCGCAGGCGCGCTTTTGGGCAAAGTATTCCAAGAGCTCGACCTCGCCCGTGAGTGTCGGGAATTTCCGCGATGTGGTTTCCACATTTACCGTCATGACATCAGCCCGTTAGTTCGCCAGTTACCGAGCCAACGCTAGTTCCCCGTCGAGTTCTCCGATGGCGACAATGTTTCCATCTGTCTGGATCAGCAAGCTGGTGAACGTCTGCTCACTGGTCACCGAGCAGCAGACGCCAAAGGAGTCAACGGTGCCAAAGGTGGTATCCAGTTCGCCGCTGCTATCGAGCCGTATCAAGCCGCCGAAAATCGGTGCGTCTTGGTTGATGAGGCCACCAATCACGATTTGCCCATTCGCCTGCAGAGCGACGGCCTCAGCCACCGAGGTAGTTTGTTTCAGGTCGAATGACTCAAGGTTACTGTTGAAGGTTGTATCCGTTTCCCCGGTTTCGAGGAAACGCCTTGCGCCGAGTCTTGTGCCAAAATTACCTACGCAGTGCGTATTAAACGAGCAACCCGTCATGGCCACAACATAGTCGCCGTTTGGCTGGAAAATAGTAGGGGACTGGAACAGAACATTGGGAACCGCGCTTTGTGACGATGTGAGAGCCGCCACAACTTTTGCGGGTGTTACATCGGGCAGCAGGACTCCCTTGGAGCTGAACTCCGCGACCAGGCCGGTATTAAAACTTGTATTCTCCCCCACGGCCAGGTAGTCGCCGTTCGAGAGCAGCGCTAGCGTCTCGGGCCCCACAAACGTGACACTCGCCAACGAGATCCCGCTCTTACCAAATATGGCGTCGAGACTGCCATTGGCGTTGAACCGCACCAATGACATCATTCCGGGCCCACCCTGGGTCGCGGGAACCTCGAAGCCGCCCATAACGACTTGGCCGTTGGGTTGTAGCAGCAGCGCACTGGGGGCATCGGACCGGGTACCGACTTTGGTGGCCACGAGGCCGTTGGTTCCAAACGTAGTGTCCAGAATGCCGTTGGGCGTATAACGCGTCAGGCCGAACCCATGCAGACCTGACTTGTTCGTGGCTACCCCTCCAATCAGGAAGTCACCGTTCGGTTGCACGGCAAACCCAAACGGATCAAAGGCAATGCTGGGGAATGTGGTGAGCGTGATCCCGTTCGTCCCAAAGGTTGTGTCCAGCTCGCCAGCGGAGGTATAGCGCACCAAGCCGATCCCAGTGCCTACGCCGTCCACGAAGTCGACCTGCGCGACTGCCACAATGTCGCCGTTTGCTTGTTCAAGGGCGCCCACTCCGGCCGAGCCATTCTCGAAGCTGGTTGTAACGGTGCCGCCGTTGCCGAACGTCGGGTCAAGAGTGCCCGCCTGCGCCTGTGCGAAGTTGACGCCAGACACCAGTCCCATTGCTAGTAGTCCGGTGATCATATGAAATGTAATTTTCTTCATTGCTTTTCCTTTTTTAGTTTGATTTTGGTTTCGCCCGCAGACGATCCGAATGTCTGTCAGTGTGGATAACTCGCAACCACTGTATTTATTCCAGGCAAAAGTCGTTAGTTGTCTGCGGGTTGTCTGCGATTTGTCTGCGAGAAGTAAAAACTGCTTAGGGCCCTCGATAAAGCGCTTACCTTGCCACCCTCAAGGCGAGAGGTAAGAGGACGCTGACCGTGGTTGCAGTCAATGTCCTCTTTCTTGGGGTATTGAGACGGGCTCGTCGCAAGTTCGCGAACGAGCACGATCCGGGCTGCGGTCTGCCGACCCAAACAATGCGTCTAACAGTTAATTCGCCAGATACGCCGCCACGATGATCCCATCGTTGCCGGTTCCCTCGATGGCAAGAATGTCTCCGTTGGTGTCGATCAGCAGGGCGGTCACATTATTGTCAACCGTCAACGTGCCGCCGCTCCCAAACGTGGTATCCAGGTCGCCGTTGGGGTCGAGCCGTGCAATGCCACCGAAATTCGGCCCACCAGTGGCAAGTTCAAGGCCGCCGACCACGACCTGTCCGCTCGATTGCACAGCCAGGCCCTGCGGGCTGTTATTTGCCGTGGTGCCGAGGGAAAATGGGGTGTCAGCAAAGGCAGTATCCAGCGTGCCCGTTTCGCCAAAGAGCGACACTTGCACGTCAGTGCGGTGGCTGTTCTCGCCGCCAGCGTGGACAGACGGGGCCACAAGATAATCGCCGTTTGACTCGAAAATGGTCGGGATCGTCGCGAAGGGTTCGAGCCCTGCCAACGGGCTGCTCGCCACCAGAGTTGCCGCAGTCACCGCAGGTAACAGCTCTCCTGTAGAACTGAGTTCCACAACTGTGCCGACCTGCGCATCTCCGTTCTCACCCACAGCCAGGTAGTCGCCATTGGAAAGAAGGGCCAGCGCCTGCGGCACTAATAGAGGAGCGGGCGTAACCAGCGCAACTCCGGCCGTGCCAAAGTTCGGGTCCAGCGCGCCGTTGGAGTTGAAGCGCACCAGCGAAAGCGACCCCGGGCTCGTCTTGCCGCCATCTTTAAAGCCGGCCATCAGAATTTGTCCGTTGGGTTGCAGCAGAAATGCGGTCGGAGCGTCGAGACCGGCGACGAAATTGGTCGTCGCCACGCCATCGGTGCCAAACGTTGTGTCGAGCACGCCGTTGGCCGTGAACCGCGCCAGGCCGAATTCGAGTACGCCCGAGGCGGTGCCGCCTACCGTCCCTGCGACAAGGATTTTGCCATTCGGCCTCAACGCAAGTGCAAACGGTTGAAAAGTGAAGGGAGAGAACTTGGTGATTGTGCTCCTCTTGGTGCCAAACGTTGTATCCAGCTTGCCAGCCGGGGTGTAGCGCGTCAAACCAATCTGAGTGCCAAACCCTTCCACGAAGTCGAACTCGGAGAGCACCACGATGTCGCCGCTGGCCTGCAAGGCCGCGCCGATCGGTAACATGACCGGCGACCCGGCGCCGGTGAAGGTGGTGCTTACGGTGCCGCCGGTGCCAAACGTTGTATCCAGGGTGCCAGCCTGGGCTTGTGCGAAGTTGATTCCAAACACCAGACCAACTGCTAATAGTCCAGCGATCGTATGAAATGTAAATCTCCTCACTGTTGTCTCCTGTTTGTTCTAGTTTCGATTTTGGCAAACAGCAGACCATGTAGGATTAGGATTGCGTGGTGCCTCCGATATCTGCTCGTGGACCATGATGAGAAGGTACCTTCGCGAGGATTGGCGGTTGTCAGCAGGATGTATCGGGTGAGTAAAGTCTAAGTAATAAAACTCTTTTCAGTGCCAGTTTGCCCCAGCTTACGAACCGCAAGCTGGATCTTCTCGGGCATCTAGCCTGGGAGATTGACGCCGCTCAGAAATCCACCCAATGCCCCGTCAACGCGACAAGGCCGACTGCCAGAAGTTCGACCGCAAACGATAGCTTGGCAAGTATACTGTCCGTTTCGAGCGCGGAAATGTACCCACCACACCAGCCATATCATCACGCTTGAGACACACGCGAGAACCAAATGCAGCAAAAGGATTCCCTTCAGCTTCTTCCCCTCGAGTTGAAACTGCCACGCGAGTAGCCCAGTGACGAGAACCGGGAGAGTTGAAATCGCCGCCACGAGCAAGTTGTAATACGCCGCATCGCCAAGCCGCGTTGTTTCGTCCATTGCGCGATAAGGTCGAACCCCACCGCTGTAATGAATAGGCGATTGGAAAATGGACCAGCACCACATGTTGTGCGTGCTTCGCCAAAAGGGCCGTCTTGAGATCGAAAGGATTTATCATCACGGTGCCTACCTAAGCTTTCGGAGTCCTCCGCTCCAGCGGCTCTTGCCCTCGAAGCAATTCACCTCCCTGTGAAATGGCGTTCACCATGGATAACGGACTTTTTGCCGCTTTATTCCGCTTGGATTGCATAATTGTCGAGCGGCACGACGAATTGATACTTCAATGGAATATTTGGGTGGAAAGGTAGTTCTTAAGGGTAACGGGGATTATTCGGGGCGTTCCTGAGAGACGGTCGGCATGATTGCCGCGTTTGTCATGCCAATCGCCTAGCCTGCCCTCAGTTTTCCTCAACGATTTGTTGTTTTGAAGGGAATAAATCGAAGACTACGAAGTTTTCATTATGTGGACCAGTCAGGAGTGAATCTCCAACTCGACTCGTTCGAAGAGCTGGCCACACCTCTCTTCGATCAGCTATACAACTTCGCTCATTGGCTCACGCAGAATCGGGAGGAAGCCGAAGACTTGGTTCAAGAAACCTACGTTAAGGCGTTGAAAGGATTCTCATCCTTTCAGTTGGGTACTAATTTCCGGGCATGGATCTATCGCATCCTGCGCAACACGTTCTTGACCTCCCGCAAGGGACTGAAAGTTACAATGACCGTACCTCTCGCTTTCACTGAGGAGGAAGAGGGACCGGAACCTGCCATTGAGCGCGACACGCCAGAGACGCTCCTGTTGGCGCGATCGAGCCACGAGTTGCTGCAGAAGGCGATCGATGAACTCCCGGTGCATTTCCGAGAGATCCTTCTTTTGTGTGAGGTAGAGGAGATGTCGTATCAAGAGATTTCCGACACGCTTGCTGTTCCTATCGGCACCGTAATGTCGCGTTTATCGCGTGCGCGGCAAACTTTACGGAATCAGTTGCGGCCACTCCCGCAACCAGAAGCAGCACCACGAATTGCTAGGGGGACGAACCATGGTCTGTGAATCCTGGAAGGAACGACTCGACACCTACCTGGACGGAGAGGTTCCGGAGCAGGAGATGCGCGCTTTCGACTCTCATGTGCGCAATTGCCCCTCGTGCTCTGCGGATGCGCTCTCGCGCGTGCAGTTGAAGCGCGCGATTCAGGTGGCTGGAAAACGTTTCACCCCCAGTGCTGAGTTCCGGAAACGGATGCAGCAGAATATGGCCCCCAAACCGCGCCCCACTTTCCGTCTGGGATGGATGTTAGCGGCGGCAGCAGCCGTCGTTCTCGTGGCCGGAACCCTAACTTCAACCTATCTGGGCAACCGATCCGGCCGAGACCAGGTGTTCAGCGAGATTGCAGACTTGCACGTGGCGACGCTGGCCAGCTCAGCGCCGGTAGATGTTATCTCCACCGATCGGCACACAGTAAAACCATGGTTCCAGGGAAAGATTCCTTTTGCCTTTAATTTGCCGGAACTCCAGAATAGCGGCTTCTCTCTGCTGGGCGGGCGAATGACCTATCTTGAGCAAACTCCTGGTGCGCATCTCATTTACGACGCGGGGAAGCACCATATTTCTGTGTTCATATTTCAGGAACGGTCCTTGCCAGCCAGGTTGAGTGAAGTCGCTCTCCAGCAAGGGAAGTTGTCGTTCAATATGGAAACATGGAGTCAGGGCGGGCTTCGCTATTTCGTGATCGGCGACGCAAGTACTGCGAACATCGATAGCCTCGCGAAATTGTTTAAAGCCGCGTCATAGATTCGACCACTGTAATGTCAGATGGCTTAAGGTACAAACTTATAGCCCAAGCCGCGCACGGTTAGAAGATGTGACGGGTGCGAAGGGTCCCTCTCTAGTTTCTGACGCAGCTTCAGCATGTGGTTGTCCACCGTCCGTGTGCAAGGGTAGTTCTCGTAGCCCCAGACTTTATCGAGCAGTTCATTTCGTGAGATCACGCGTTGAGCGTTCTTCGTTAAGAACTCCAGTGTCTTAAATTCCTTGCGAGTAACTAGAATCTTCTCACCGGCCCGAGTAATCTCGGCCCTCGAGAAGATTGACGATCACGTCTTCAAAGACATACATGTCTTCTGTCTGATGCGCGAAGTGCGCCTGATTTGCGCGCGCACGCGCGCAACCAACTCCCTCGGGTTGAAGGGTACGGTCACGTAATCATCAGCACCCATTTCCAGAAGCAGAACTTTGTCCGTAACGTCTGAACTCCCGCTAAGAATTACCAAGGGCAGACCATGAATCAAATCCGCAATTTTCTTGCAAAAATCACATCCTGAGGATCCTGGACGCGGCAGACCGAGGATGACTGCTGCTGGCGCTCTTTGGCGGAGTCTCTGCAAACCGCAAACAGCATCAGGCACGACTTCGACTTCGTAGCCTTCCGAAGAGAAAAGCCGCCGCAGAATCGTCGGCAAAGCACCATCGTCCTCGATGATCAAAATCCATTCCGTTGGGGGAAGTCGCAGTTCAGATATTGGAGGGTTCAAGGTCGCTGACAAAGTAGCAGTTGCCATTAGCTTTCCTCTTTCTGTGCGGCTTGCCGATTGCCATGACGGCGCGCCTCTGATAAGGCTGTATGTCAAGCCAGCAAGCTATTTTGCAAGTCGTTCAATTTCCACAGTTGAATCGGCCCAGGTCACGGCCCGTTTTGCTATGGTCAGCCTCTGCTGCGATGGCATCAGATCCTCAAAGGCAAACCAAACGACTCCCTGTGCGAAGTTGTAAGGATTCCATTTAGTAAGCCTGATTTCTCGTCCTGCAAACCGTACCTCGTTCTTGTCGGCGCCCAGAACAAGTCTGACCTGCGGATGGAGCGGGTGCCTAGACTCGAACTCCCGTTGGACGACGGAACACGCTGAGGAGTAAATCTTCTCCACTTCTGGAGCAGACACTCTCTCCTTGTGATTGTTATCGATCGTCAAGCCGTCCTGTGCCCGACACGTTCCTGCCAGGACTAATACCAAAATGGCAAATTTCACTGCACTAAGCATGCGAACCTCAATTCGCCCTCTTGGCCCCGTCCGACAGCCTTCTCACGCGTCACTGCGTGATGCGGCCAGTTTTGCAATAGGGCGTGCCTGCGGAACGCTAAGCACAGACTCGCGAACCGCCTTCCGCGCTCTGGCCAGGCGCGACATAACAGTTCCTATCGGGATCGACAATATCTCCGCGATCTCCTGGTAAGACGCATCTTCGACATCGCACAGTAAAATGACTTCCCTGAAGATGACCGGCAGTTGCTCGATTGCGTTCTGAACGGCATTCTTGTGCAAACGCTCGATCAACAGGGATTCAGGAGTGGCGGACGTCGCCGGCAACACCGGGACGTCGTCCTCCGAGTCGATCTCAACCGTCATGCGTCGATCGAGTGTCGAGCGTGAACTTAGAAAAGTGTTCCTGAGGATTCGAAACATCCACGCCCGGAAATTAGTGCCAGGCTGAAACGACGCGAAACTGCGCAAAGCCTTCAGGTAGGTCTCTTGTACGAGATCCTCGGCATTGCTCTTGTTGTGCACAAGCCAGCTGGCGAAGTTGTAAAGCGAATCGAACAGGGGCATGGCTAATTCTTCGAACCCTGCCGGCGGTCGATCATCCTGGGAGGACGATGCCCCGAATCGGACCATCCCCTGTGAGCTAAGTCCAATTTTCCCCATCTGCCTTCTCCTGAAATCGGCTCGAACGCCCGGTTGCAGCCCAATCTGACGTGCAAGTCTTTCGGCGTCAATTAACGGAGGACGGGTGGCGCAACCCTAGATTTCGTCAGAGGACGTCCCATCTTCGACTTTGAGTTGTTCGGCCATAAACGGGTTAGCTCGCATAAGACCGACACCACGACTCCGCAGTTCCTTGAGGAGTACGATCCCTGCGGCATCCGCAAATGAAACGTCCGCCAGTTCGAGGGACAACTGAACATCATCGGCGAAAGTATGCACATCGCATGCTCTGCGAAGCTCCTCGACGAAGGAACCCGTTATCCGGCCTTCTACCCGAAGAGTTACTGCTCTTCTTGACGATTCGACAACCGTGACCCTCAGCATGCGGTTCACCTGATCTCCTCTGGACGTGATAAAGCAATCGACATGCCCTTCCCAAAATCAGGCGGGTCTGAAGATCTGACTCCCCGGACCCGCCGAGGCCGCATGAACCAATATTTATCTAGAATCAATAAGTTGAGAAGGCTCGCCGCCATCGGTTCGCCATCCGCCTCCTGGGGGCGCAGACTGCTGCCTTCTCGAGGGCGCTGGAACTGAGAGGCGGAGCCACCGTATACGGTAATCACGACGCCAGTTGGTGTGAGGGGAACTACGATGGGCGGTGACGAGATCCCTTGATGCCGAGCTTATCCATCCGGTGGCGAAGCGTGTTTGGATGGAGGTTCAATATCTTCGCCGCCCCTTTTGGACCATCCACCACTCCACCGGCATGTTGAAGCGCGGCGAGGATGTGGTTTCGTTCTACCTCGTCCAGCGTTAGGAGTAGTTTTGGAGACTCGAGGTCAGCCTGCCGATGCTCTGGAGCGTCCGTCCCAGGAGCCTCCACTCCTTTTGCAGAGGCGGCAACCGGCATAAGATCGCGGTCCAGCCGGAGGGTCGGACCCATCGATAAGACGATTGCGCGCTCGATGACGTTCTGCAGCTCCCGGATGTTTCCGGGCCAGGGATAGTTGACCAAGTTCTCCATCGATTCCCGTGAAACACCGTCGATCTTCTTCCCTAACCGCTTGGAGAAGCGCGATATGCAAAAAGCCACCAGCTGAGGAATGTCGGATCGGCGTTCTCGCAAAGGGGGAAGCTCAATGGGAAGGACGTTGAGGCGGTAGAAGAGGTCTGAGCGGAATCGGCCAGCCTGGACTGCTTCACTAAGGTTGCGGTTGGTGGCGGCAATCACGCGCACATCCACTCGCAAAGAGCGGCTGCTCCCTACCGGCTCAAACTCATGTTCTTGCAGAACGCGGAGCAGCTTCACTTGCGTTTCTGGGGACAGCTCCCCGATTTCATCCAAGAAGATCGTGCCGCCGTGAGCAAGCTCGAAGCGGCCAATGCGCCGCTCCAGCGCGCCCGTGAAGGCGCCCTTCATATGGCCAAACAGTTCGCTCTCCACCAGACCAGCCGAGATGGCGCTACAGTTCACGTTCACCAGAGCACGGCCACTGCGCGCGCTGCGGCTGTGGATCGCGCGCGCCACGAGTTCCTTCCCCGTCCCCGTTTCTCCGTAAATGAGCACGGTTGAATCTGTAGGCGCGACCTGATCGACGGCATGGAGCGCCTTGAGCAGCGCCGGGCTATTGCCCACGATCTCCTCGAAGTTGTGCTCCGCGCGCAGTTCCTCCTGGAGATAAACGTTTTCCTTCTCCAACCTAGCCTTCAGGCTGTCAATTTCCTCGTAGGACCGCATGTTCTGAATCGCCAATGTGATCTGGTTAGCCACTTCCTGAAAAAAGGCGGCATCCTCATCCGAATACCGATCCCTTTGCTTGCTCACAAGGCTGAGCAGTCCGATACACTCTCCCTGAAGAGCCAGGGGCACAACGCACATCGACCGGATACCCTCCACGGCGAGGCGGCGCTCATTGGGATACTGCTGCTCCTTTTCAAGATTGCGGCGCACGAGAGGTCGTAGATGTTCGAACACCCAACTGCCGCAGGTCGCGTTACGGCTAAACTCCAGTCCTGTCTGGAAGTAGTCCGAGTGTAGCTCTCCGTCCACGGCGAGGAAACGGAATGAGTCTCTCTCCGGCTGATAAAGGGTAATCGCGCATCGGTCAAATGGAAAGACAGGATGCAAAGCCTCGGAAATGGAGTGCAGGAGAGCTTGCTGGGTCAGATTCGTGATGATGGCATTGTTGATCTGAAGCAGGATTCGATTCCGCTCTTCGCTCTTGCGGAGCGCTATCTCCACTTGTACTCGGTCATCAATGTCGTGGAGCGTCCCGTACCACTTAACGATGTCTCCTTTATCGTTTCGCAGCGGTACTTGGCGGACCAGATACCAGCGATACTTTCCGTCCGCCCGCCGATGGCGTGCTTCCAACTCGAGAGGTTCACCGCTCGCCAATGCCACCTGCCACTTGTTCACTGCCCTGTCGGCATCTTCGGGATGGAGGAAATCCCTCCACCCCCAGCCCAGCCACTGCTCCCTGGGGAAGCCCGCGTAATCCAGTAAACTTTGACTAAGAAAATCTACGGAGCCATCAGGGAGAGCGCTTACGACGAAAGCCGGAATGGTCTCGATAGTGGTGCGGAGTTCCCTTTCGCTTTTACGCAGCGCCGCTTCCGCCTCTTTTCGGTCCTGGATGTCGTGGAGCGTTCCATACCACTTAACGATGTTTCCCTTATCGTCGCGCAGCGGCACTTGGCGGCCCAGGTACCAGCGATATTTCCCGTCCGCCCGCCGATAGCGTACTTCTACCTCGAGAGGTTCTCCACCCGCCAAAGCCATCCGCCACTTATTTACCGCCCTATCGGCATCTTCGGGATGGGCTATGTCCTTCCACCCCCAGCCCAGCCACTGCTCCCTGGAGAGGCCCGTGTAATCCAGTAAACTTTGGCTTAAAAAATCCACTGAGCCGTCAGGTAGAGCGCTCACGACGAAAGCCGGAATGGTTTCGATAATGGTGCGGAACTCCCTTTCGCTTTTGCGGAGCGCCGCCTCCGCCTGTTTCCGCTCCGTGATGTCAATGAACGTGATCACCGCGCCCAGGGTTCTACCTTCGCGGACGACAGGATGAGACCAATACTCTACGGGAAAGCTTGTACCGTCCCTTCTCCAATAAACCTCATCGTCCCGGTGGACGCTCTCGCCTTTCTGAAAGCCAATATAAATGGGGCACTCTTCAAGTGGATATGGGGTGCCGTCTTTTCGGGTATGGTGCTCCAGCGCATGCATGTTCTTCCCGATTAATTCCGCGGGATCGTCGTATCCGAGTATCCGCGCCGCCGAAGGATTTGAGAAAAGACAAGTACCTTTTGAATCGCAGCCACAGATCGCCTCCGTGGCGGAGTCGAGGATTAACCGGATGCGCTCCTCGCTGTTCTGCAGAGCCTCGTCCGCCCACGTTCGCATCGTGCTGTTTTCAGAGAGCGACATGCCGCTAGATACCGACATCGTGGATTGGGCACCTCCTCCACGCGCCGCTTGAAACAGCATATCGCCGAGCGCGCAAAGAAGCTATTGAGGACTTGACAGAGCTTGCTCCGGCTTTGCGTTCAACATCCTGTACCGGCGAAGAGCTTTCAGACGCTACGCTTCGTCAGCGACCACGATATCTTCTCCCATGCTCGGTCTGGACGCCAGCTTCGCCGCTTCGACCACGGCGGCTTGGCTCAGATATAACCGGCGGTCTGCCGGGAGCCGAGAACGCGCTGTCCGATAGTGCTCGTCCGGCTATCGAGAATCAACTGCAGATTCGGAGAATGATTTCGCGAACACTGCTTCGATCTGTTTGGATTCAACCTCACCAGAGGAGTTGTAGAGAGGATTCCCGTTCGCATCCAACACGACGACGTGCGGGATGTATCCTTTGTAGAATTGCTTGACAAGTTTCTGCTGCTCGGGCGAACGCTTTGCGTCCAGGTCAACCACCACGAAATGCACTTGATTCCGGTACTTGTTGTATAGTTCGACGGTCCGACGAGCCTGGCGCTTTGAATTGAAGCAGCCTTCACCATACATGATGACGTAATTGGTCTTCGCCGCCACAAAGCCAGACTCCGCGTCGTCTCCCGCAATC
>CAVTHZ010000011.1:0-287181 GCA_963734675.1 uncultured Acidobacteriaceae bacterium | reverse complement strand
GGCAGCTCACGCCCTCAACGAAGGCACGACGCAGCGACGCATCATCGCCGAGGCGCTTGCCAAGCACGGCGTTCGGGTTGCGGCTCGAGACCTTGAGGACCGGCCGCTGCCAAGGCGCCGGGGCGGGCAGAGGGCGGCATGAGCGACTTATACGACAGGGACATCCTCGAATGGTCGGAGCGCCAGGCCGAGCTGCTGCGTCGACACGCCGCCGGCGAGCGGATCAACGACACGGATCTGGATTGGTCCAATATCATCGAGGAGGTGGCGGACGTGGGACGGAATACCCTGCGGGCCTGCCGCTCGCAGCTGCTTCAGGCGCTGCTGCACGACCTCAAGGCGGAAGCCTGGCCGCTTTCACGCGAGGTCGCGCATTGGCGCTCCGAGGCTCGAGTGGCGCGCATCAACGCCGCGGACGCATTCGGCGTTGTCCATGCGACAGAAGAATCCCGACGTAGCGGATCTCTACACCAAGGCGCTGCACGCCCTGCCGGAAACGATGGATGGGCAGCCGCCGCTCCCAGTGCCCGTGGTGTGCCCGGTGACACTGGATGACTTATTGGGAGATGATCCGTGATTGAATTTATTGACGTTCCACACAACCCGAGTTCAAGGCACGAAATCTGGTTCTGTTGCAGTTTTGCGGCGCCGACCTGATCGGGTAGACGCGTGTGGGATGACCAAACGTCGACAGAGCTGTCCAGGTTACGGCAGGATCACAGCTCATCGCCGGACTGTTACAGGTGGCCGCCTGAGGCGTCATCTTGTCCTTTCGCAGATGGCACCCAGACCAACGCTAAACTTTGCAACAGAACCACTGCGGGCGGACAATGCCCGGATTTTTATCTCCCCCCTAGTTCTAGGCCAGCGTCAAGTCGGACCCGAGGAGAGCTTTTGGGCATCCAGATTTCTCTGATTTAGCAGCATCTATCCAAAATACTGGGATCTGACACAACATGGGAGGTGGGGATGGTTGGGGTTATCGAGCAGCGATTTAACTCAGTTACCGGTCGCTTTTCTTACTGCTTTGAAAATTACAGGACGGTGTTGACGCGCGACACCATTGATGCAGTGGTGGCCCAGTGTTTTTCTTCATGGACATCGGCTCCGATACCGATCGATCTATCGCAAAGACGCGGAGAACGGTCGCAAGTCCGACATCGTTATCCGCTTTCTTAAAACCAGCGATCCCCGGTACGACATTTTAGCAAGCACTCTGCGGAAACCGCCGCCGTGACGTTTGCCCTAGGGTCTGGAAATAACGCCCGGGTCGCAATCGCCGTAAAGGACAGTATCGATTTTCTCGGCACGAACTGGAATAGGAATTTACTTGTCAAGATTATGACGAACGATACCGGGCATGCTTTGGGCCTGGGCATTCCACGGTCCTCGGTGCGATCATGTCGCCGGACGTCGCACTTGTGTCTGAGACATTGTCCAGAGATGACATCACCGACGTTCAGGCCATTGACCCGCCTTTGAAGAGCATCATAACCCTGCCAGTGGGCGACACGGTCGATAATTATCAGCTTGCCCTGATGCCCAACATGACTGACACCAAAGACATCTTCCTGATCAAGACGGCTAACACTGGTACAGGGAATGTGGAAATTGATAGCCTGACCGCGGCAAGCGACTATACCAGTTACCACGTTCAAGCAGGACGCCGATTCCCCAGGCCGACGTGTACAAATAGTTCGTGCTGGCCTATAACCGCGACCTGTTCTGTATCAAAACCATGGCGACGGGGACCGGGAGCGTCGATGTGTGTCCGGAG
The DNA here is from genome assembly GCA_963734675.1 of uncultured Acidobacteriaceae bacterium. GTDB lineage: Bacteria > Acidobacteriota > Terriglobia > Terriglobales > Acidobacteriaceae > Sulfotelmatobacter. The sequence continues at coordinate 285,404 of CAVTHZ010000011.1, read as the reverse complement.
AGCTCTGTTTCCGCTTTTGGAAAGCACGGCGCCAACGCCGCCGCGGCTCAATGTCGCGGTTGTCGGTTATTCATAGACCTTGCTGTGAGTTGCGAATGGGCTCCCCCGGGAAGGGAACATGCAATCTTGTGGGGTTTGTTCCGGCTGCGGTAGCTCTTCTGGGGCTTTTCCGGAACGGGGGTGAGCTGGTGCCAAAGCTGGTCTGGCGGGTCAAGTTGGTGGCGCGAGTTCGAAGCCCCGGGAGACGACGGAGGTGGAGGTCGCACGCCTCGAACGCAATGAGCAAGCCGGCGTAGCCGACCTCGGGCTGCGTCTCGCTGATGCGCACAGCTGATGGCCACGATCCAGGCGGAGATCGTCCCGGCACAGGTGACGGTCGCCGGCAGGTCGACTGGGACCCGAAAGACCCCGCCACCGTAGTTCAGATATTCCCGGCGATCCAGTCCTTCAACTTGCTCTTCGGCAACGCGCCGACCTGAGTTGCCGCCGGCTTACCGTCCTTGAACAGGATCAGCGTTGGGATGCCTCGGACCGCGAACTGATTTGGCGACATCGGATTGTTATCGATGTCTACTTTCGCCACCGTCAGTTTGCCGGCGAATTCACCCGCCAGTTCCTCCAGCGCCGGGCCGATCATCTTGCACGGGCCACCCACTCCGCCCAGAAGTCGACCAACACCGGACCGGCCTTGCTCTTCTCCACCACGTCCGACGCGAAGCTTTTATCCGTCACCGCATAAGTATTTGCACTCATGGTGTTGGGTCCTTTATTTCAGTTGCGGCAAAAGTGGGGCCGATAGCTAATCGGGTCAAGCGGCGCTGCTTGCATGGCCGGGATCGTGGGAATTGAGGCTCTTATCGGGCAGGATCGCCACCCTTGCCTCGCGTGTCCAGATCAAAGCGCAAAGCACTGGCCGGCCAGGGAAAATCGCTCGCAGCACCGCCCGATATGACGCCATCTGCCGGAGGTACATGAGGGGCGTGTCCTCAACGCGGGCGGGCGGCCGGCGGTTGGTCTTGAAGTCCGCGATCAGCACGCGATCCGGCAGGACCGCCAGCCGATCGACCAGCCCGCCCACCACAGCGTCCCCGATCACCCCCGCCAGCGGAACCTCCGCGCGGCTATCCGGCCCAAACAGCGGCGCCAGATCGGGATGCGCCATGACCGCCAGAACCTCATCCGCGACTTGTTCAGCCTCGCCTGCCGGCAGCCCGTGACCGGGCTTATCGAGGAACCCTATAGCGGTCACGCGCCGAACCGCCGCCGGAACCAAAGGCAAATGCTGCAGCAGGGAATGGATCAACTGGCCCCGACGAAAACGGTTTCCGCCGGCCTCCCGCTCCGCCAGCGGCGAGTCCGAGGCCGGGACCGTCCCGAGCTCCACGCCCTCCGGCCGGCTAGGCGCCAGCGGCAGCGGGCGCGGTGGCTCGGGCGGCGGCGGCGCGGCGATCCAGTCGGGCGCCAGCCCCATCCATACGGGTTGATTTCCCGCCGTGGCCCCTCCGCGCCGCCTGACCCACGATCTCCGCGGGAAGCACCTGCGGCGCGCGCAACCGGAGAACCTGTCCCCCCACGGCCCGAAAGCCTCCGCTTCTGCGCCGGCGGCCTCGAACCCGCGTCGTACCAGATTGTGCCAACACTCATCCTTTGGCGTGTGCGCACCCTGCCAGCCGCACACCAGCAGCCGGTCCTCGGCTCGGGTCAGAGCGACGTAGAGCAGCCGGTTGTGTTCCTCCATCTGCCGCTGCCGGCCAGCGGCGCGCAGGCGGTCAAGCGCGTCGCAGCGAAATTCCTTGCGAGGCGCCCACAGTGGCACCGCCCGGCCGGTCTTCTGGTCGTCCGCCCACACGATCGTCCCATCGTCCTTCGGCAGCCCCGCGGTGTCGGGCACGATCACCAGTGGCGCCTGCAACCCCTTGGCGCCATGCACGGTCATAATCCGCACGAGATCACCGGCCGCCTCCGGTTCACGCTTCACCTCCGCCCCCGACCGGCGAAGCCAATGGAGAAATCCCTGCAGGGAAGGCGGGTGACGGGAGGCGTAAGTCAGCGCGGCATTCAGCAGTTCGTCCACCGGTTCCGCTGCTTCCGGCCCTAGGCGGGCGAACAGCCGAGCGCAGCCGCCAAGCGGGCCCAAAGCCTCCGCAAACAGCGCATAAGGAGAAACGTAATCTACGCGGCCGAGCAACTGCCCGAGTAAGTCCGCGGCGCGACGCCACGAGGGGTGTTCGTCCGCGCGAGCGCGCAGCGTGTCCCACAGCGTGCCTGGCCGATCCATGGCAATTTCGGAAAGTTCGTCATCGGTGAGGCCACCGAGCGGGCTGGTCAGCAGGCAGGCGAAGGTCAGGTCGTCGGAAGGCAGCAGCAGGGCATCCGCCAGCGCCATCAGATCCCGCACGGCCGGTTGATCCGTCAGAACCATCCGGTCAAGGCCCGCGACCGGCACGCCGCGGCTCTTCAACGCCCGAACCAACGCCCGGCCGAACTCATCGCGCCGGCGTGTAAGTATCAGCACGTCGCCGGCGGTCAAAGGCCGGCCTTTGCTCTCCAACAATACCAATCCGTTGGTCTGGTCCCGAATCCAATCCGCGAGAGTGTCGGCGAGCAACTGGCGGGCGGAGGTCTGCAACTGGTTCTGCTCCGGCACCGTCCAGGGCCGGTGCGGCGGCGGGTCGGGTCGCGGCGCCAGCGGCCATATCTCGACGACCCCCGCGTGACCGGCGCGATCGGCGTAATGTGTCAGGGTTTCCCCAGGCCCGATCACGCCCTGACGCGCCAGCGGATCAGCGAATACGGCATCCACCAGAGCGAGCACCGGAGCCGTGGAGCGGAATGACACGTCCAGGCCAACATCCTTGAACACTTGGCCCGAAGTTTGGACGCGACGGGCCAGTTCCTCGTGAGAACGGTCGAACTCCGCCGTGTCGGCGCCCTGGAACGAATAGATCGACTGTTTGCGGTCGCCCACCGCGAAGACCGTGCGGGTACGATCGCGCGAGCCCGCACCTACGAAGAACTCCTCGGTCAGCGCATGGGCGATGCGCCACTGTTGCGGCGCGGTGTCCTGCACCTCGTCCAGCAGCAGATGGTCGAGGCCGCCGTCGAGCTTGTAAAGCACCCACGCGGCTCCCGGATCGAACAGCAACGTCCTGGTGCGGTCGATCAGGTCGTCATAGTCGAGCAGCCCGGCCGCTTCCTTCCGCCGGGCATAGCCGCCGGCAACCGGGCCGGCCAGCGCCGCCAGGGCGCCTGACACAGAAGCGAGCCGGATCGCCCGGCGGGCGTTTTCGACCTTCAGAATCCCATTGGCTTCTTCCAGATAGCGGTCAACCACACGGGGCGTGGTGGCGAAGGTTTTTCCGACCAGCGAAGAGAGTGCATACGGCTCGCCGTCTTTCTTCAAAAACAAGTTGCACCAATCGATCCAGTTCACCGGTCGCCGGGCGATATCCTGACTGAGCCAATCCAAAATCGCGGCGGCGCGCTCGCCGACCGTCCTGGGGCTGTTCGCGAAGACCTCGCGGGCGGCATCGCGCAGCGCGGTCTCGCCCAGCCATTGAACGGCGTCCCCGATCAGCGCTTCTTCGTTCGTGGCGGTCACCCCGAGCACCCGTTGCTGTGCGCGCTCCAGATCATCGCCAAGGTCCAGCGCCGCCCGCAGTCGTCGCCGGTCCGACTGCAGGGTCTTGACGTGGCCGCCGAACGCCTCGGCGGAGGCAAGGCCCGCCAGGATGCGTAAGGCAGTCTGCATGGCCGGTGTGCCGGCACCGGCGAGCATGTCCTCGCGCGCCTCGGTCAGCGCGTCGTCGGCGTCACGGTCGTCGATTAACTGGAAATGCGGCGAGATCGCGGCCTCCAACGGGAAGCGGCGTAGTAGCGACTGGCTGAAGGCGTGGATCGTGCCGATCCGCATACCGCCGGGAAGGTCGAGGACCCTGGCGAACAAGGCCCGCGCCATTTGGCAGGCCTTTTCAGTCGGTTCCACTCGCAGCCGGGTCAGTTCTTCGGCAAGTTTCTCTGGCGGCATGGTGACCCAGCGGCCGAGCGTGCGCTGCAGGCGCAGCGCCATCTCGGCGGCGGCGGCCTTGGTGAAGGTGAGGCACTGGATCCGTTCGGGTGGCGCGCCGGTTAGCATCAAGCGCAGTAGCCGGTCGGTCAGCAGCTTGGTCTTACCCGACCCCGCCGAAGCGGCGACGAACGCCGAAATAGCGGGATCGGAGGCGGCTAGCTGCTCACGGTTGGCGCGATCGCGGGCGGTTTCGGCGGCCGCGACTTCATTCATCGCTATCCCCCGCCGCCGACCATTCGGCTACCCGGGCCAGTTGCTCGTAGTCCGAGAACCGCGGTGCCAGCCCGGGATGTGGCCGCGACAGATAGGCGCGCGACGGCTTGTCGAACGCATCGATCAGGTCGCACAGCCGGTCCTTGGCATCCTGCACCGCGTTCATGATGTCCGACGGGTTCTTCTTGAACAGCGGCGTCGCTTTGCCAGGGTCGAGGCCGCCTGACAGGTGCCAGTATATCAGCCCTACAGAGCTGCCTGCAACTCCGGCCCGAAGCCGCCCTCGGTGGTGATCGCCGCTTCCAGCAGCAACTGCGGTGCCAGACCGTCATCGACCGCTTTTTGGGTGGGTGGAGAGCTCGTCAAACCGAAGTCCTTGCGATTGATCTTTGCAGTCGCGGAGATCCCAATTCGAGTGTTGCCCCAGGGATCCTTCGCAGGTGGAGTTGGCCCTTCAACCGCAAAGTGGACCATGCGGGTAACGCCATGGATAGTCAGGTCACCTTCCACAGACAATTCTCCTTCGCCCACGACTTTGACGGCCGTTGACTTGAAGTGCAAAGTTGGAAACCTTTCCACGTGAAAAAAGTCGGCGCTCTTGAGGTGAGCATCCCGCTGTTCATCGCGGGTATGAATGGAAGCCGCCTCAATCGTGGCCTCGACGCGATCGTTCGCGGGGTTGGATTCATCCCGGACCAACATGCCCGAAATCTTCAAGAATTGGCCTTTTACATTCGCAATCATCATGTGCTTGACCTTGAACTCAGCGACGGAGTGAGCTGGGTCGATGTTCCAGGTGCTGATTGACGTCTGCGGAGCTGCGGTGGTCGTATTGCTCATGATAGTTTCCCTTTTTATTGCATCGATATCATTCGTATCGATATCGATATATCTGATATCGAGTATACTGAAAGAGATTCATTTTTATGGAAGAGCGCAAAAAGGCTCCGCAGGCCCTCCATGCCTGGCTGATCATGCTGAAGGCCTGGCAATCGATAACCCACTATCTTCTTCCTACCATGATGGATGAGGGATTAGGAGAGTCCGACTTTCGTGTCCTCGAAGTACTGCTGCACAAAGGAGCCATGCCGGTGAATGCGATTGGCCCGAAGGTCGACCTCAATCCAGGCTCGGTCAGCGTCGCGGTGGATCGCCTATACAAGAAAGGGTTTGTCAGCCGCGCAGAGAGCTGCCAAGATCGTCGGGTGAGAACCGTAGCTTTGACTAAGGAGGGGACCGAAATGTTCCTACCTCTCTTTCGCCGACACAAGGCGCTCCTAAAACGTGCATTTCAGGATGCCTCCTCAGCAGAGCTGCAACAACTTGAAGCGACACTAAAGAAGATCGGTAAACGCGCAGAAAGTCTTGTTGAGAAAAAGGATCATTTTGATCTTGGATCGGTGCGGTATCTTCACGGCAAACAGTCCGCATTCCGGCCCATACTTGGCACACAGACAGCGCGGAAATCTTGGGATGGCTGAGCGCAGTAGTAGCTCGTGCCTTTGAGAGATGTATGGCGCTCGAATCGCGTTGCAGGGGACCAGCGTTGTTGATTGGCAAGAGACGGGCTTGGAAAATTGCAGAAAGCAGTTCCCGCAGTGTAGACAAGAGTCAACTGACCACGGGCTTCGCGAACCCAAGACGGGCCAGGGGACTCGTATTTGCGGAGGGCATCAGCTACGAAGTCGATATTTTTCAGTCAACGGCCCGGTCGTTCATCTTTCATCTTTCATATGAAACGTTTCGCCTGCGGCGGTCACCATCTGTTACAGAAGAACTTGTTGCAGAAGAACCGGCGAGGCGACTTCGTGCCCGTGTCGACGTAAAACGTTCGACAACCAAACGTTAAATCTGTACTCGTTAAAGATGAACGGGAGCTTAGACTGGCCCAAATTCTGCTTTACTGGGGCTGGGGCGGGTATATACTTTTGCACAGTTTTACTTGCGGCGCGTTTGTTTTTTGGGGTTTTTTGGTCTGGTCCCATCCAGGGCGAACCATGCACAACCGGAATCCACGGCCCGATCCTCAGGATCGGCCGAACTCGGCCAATCACACGGGGGTGAGTGTCCCTGCGAAAGGTGAAAGTTCCAGTTCCCATTCCCCGGTCGACACTGAGGCTACGTTAATCCCGTTCACCGAACTGCCTGACTCGGACGCTACTCTCGTGGACGCCCTCGAAACACAGGTGGATGCAACTCCGCCGGCCGGCTCCGTCGGTCGTGTAAATCCTCGTTTTCAACCCGGGGTCGTTTTTCAGCCTTTCGATGTGTTGGCCGGGCGCTACGAAATATTACAACTGCTGGGTGAAGGCGGAATGGGAGCAGTGTACAAGGCCATGGACCGGGAATTGAGCCGGCCCGTTGCGCTGAAGGTGATCCGGCCGGAATTCGCCGCGAATGCCTCAATACTGGCGCGATTTAAACAAGAGCTGTTGCTGGCCCGCCAGGTCACGCACAGAAATGTAATTCGAATTTACGATCTCGGCGACGCCGATGGCGTGAAGTTCATCACCATGGAGTTCGTCGAAGGCAGCGATCTGCGTGCGCTGATAAAGGACAAGAAGAAGTTCTCCCCGGAAGAAGCGGTGGAAATCATCGAGCAGGCATGTCAGGCCCTCGAGGCCGCCCACAGCGTTGGCGTGATCCATCGCGACCTGAAGCCGCAAAACATCATGCGCGATGCGAGCGGCCGCGTACTGGTGATGGATTTCGGCTTGGCGCGCACGGTTGGAGGGGATGGTATGACCCAGACCGGGGCTCTGGTCGGGACCATGGAATACATGTCGCCTGAGCAGGCTCTGGCCAAAGATCTGGATCAACGCTCCGATGTTTTTACTTTGGGGCTGATCCTCTACGAGATGTTGACTGGGATAACGCCATACCATGCTGAAAGTGCGGTTGCGAGTTTGATCAAGCGCAACTCGGAACGCGCGATTCCGGTTTCCGATCATGATGGAAAGATCCCGCGCGCGCTCAGCAATATTGTCAGTAAGTGCCTGGAACGCGATCCCAACCTCCGCTATCAGAGTGCTACCGAATTACTGCGGGATCTTAATGCATGGCAGGGCAAAAGCGCGGCGGCGACATTGGGTTTTCAATCCGCAGTCGAACCCTGGGGGCGCACGATTCACTGGCCTCTGGTTACAGGCGTTGCAGCCGTTCTTCTTCTCGCAATTGTCGGCTACGTGTTTCGCGGGCCACTGTTCTCACCTTCCGCAACCAAAAGCGAATCGGGTCCTGCGCTTTCATTGGCCATCCTGCCTTTTCGCAACTCATCGGCAGACCAGAATCTCAACTGGCTGGGATCGAGCGTGGCAGAAACCTTGAGTACAGATGTGGGGCAGTCATCCCATCTTCGTATTGTTTCCCCTGAACGCGTCAGCCAGGTCCTGCGCGATTTGCGGATCTCTCCCGACACTTCCCTCGATCCTAATACGGTGCAGCGGCTGGCCGAATTCAGCAATGCCGACAACGTAGTTTGGGGGCGATTCACCCGCTTTGGAGATCAGATTCGCATCGACGCAACGATCCAGGACATGAAACATGGCCGTACCACCACCCTGGCGGAGTCCGCGACCGAGAACAACATTCTCAGTGCAATCGACCTTCTTGCAGGCGATATCCGGTCAAACCTGTCTCTCTCCCGGAGCACGGTGAAAGAACTTCAGGGGCAATCCTTCAAGCCCTCGACCAACTCCCTGGCGGCCATGCGCGATTACGACGACGGGCTGCAACTCGCGCGTCGCGGCAATTTCCTCGACGCGAGCAAGCAATTCGAGGCTGCCACGAAAGAGGACTCCCAATTTGCGCTGGCTTACTCGGAACTGGCGAAAACCTACGCCAGCCTGGGGCAGGACGACGATGCAGAGCACGCTTCAAGAAAAGCAGTTGAATTGAGCGACCAGCTTCCCCCCGCGGAAAAATATCTGATCCAGGCCAGCCACGACCAAATCCAAAGGGACTATCCAAAGGCAATCGAGGCCTACGAGAACCTTGCGAAATCCGCTCCCGAAAATTCTGACGTGCTGTTTGAACTCGGCAGCCTCTACGAGAAGTCGAGCGCGTACGACAAGGCGCGAGGGGAATATGCCAAGGTGCTTACACTCGATCCCAAACGCGGCGATGCCTTACTGGCGCTGGGACGGGTCGAAGTTGAAAGTGGCAACCCGCAGAAGGGCCTGGAATACCTGACACGTGCTCAAGCCTTGGCCGTCGAATTCGGTAACGATGAACAAAGAGCCCAGACTCTTCAGGCGATTGGAGTCGCTTATGCCGCTTTAAACAAGCATGAGGACGCTCTTCGCAACCTCCAGGAGTCGCTCGAAATCAAGCGCAAGTTGGGACTGAAGAAGGGCATGGCGATGAGCTTGGACGCAATGGCCTCCTCTGAAGATGTTCTGGGCAAATCGGACCAGGCCCTCAAGGACTACAAACAGGCGCTCACTTTGTGGCAAGAGGTCGGCGACAAAGCTGGAACCGGAGACATACTCAACGACTTGGGCCAGTTTTACGTCAATCACGGGCAGTATGACGAAGCCTTGAAGCTGTTTAAGCAGTCTTTGCAAGCCCAGGTTGATGTCGGAAACCAGGACAACCAGGGGCTGGTTTTAAACAATATCGGCAACGCGTATTTTTTCAAGGCCGACTATCAGAACGCGCTCACCTATTTCGAGCAGGCCCTGCAGATTCGGGAGAAACTGCAGGTCCCGGGTGATATTGCCGACGCTCTTCACAATTTGGGGGATACTTCGAGCAAGATGGGGCAGTATGACCAGGCGCTGCAGCAATATTTGCGCGCATTGGATTTGCGGCGCAGCACGGGAGATAAACGTGGCGCGGCTTTGGAATCATCCAGCCTTGGCATTCTGTTTGGTTATCAGGGCCGTAACGGCGCCGCTCTGAGCGCGGAAGAGGATGCGCTCAAGACATTCCGCGAACTGCAGGAGCGCGGCTACTGGCTGGCACAAATTCTGGCGTACTACGGCAACGCGCTGGCTCAGGTCGGCCAAAACGAAGAGGCGCAGAAGAGTCTTGACGAAGCAATGAATTTGGCCCAGGAGCTCAAGAATCAAGCGATCATTGCGCAAGTTCAGGGCTACCGGGGCGATATCGCTTTCTATCGTGGCGACTACCAAAACGCCGGTGCCCTTTACGATCAGGCTATGAAGACTGCATCGCACACCAGCGATCTGGATCTGATCCTCTTAGCGAAGTTCAATGTCGCAAAAGCGGAGGTTAAGCAGGGTCGCTTTCAATCCGCGGCAATGACACTTGGCAAGCTCTCACAGGATGCGGACGGTATGGGATCGAAGTATGTGTCGGTGGAATCTTCGATTTACCAGGCGGAAGCTCTCATGAACTTGAAAAGCTATGAGCCCGCAAGAAAAGAATTGGAAAGCGCTCTCAGCAAGAGTGAACGGCTTGGCCTGAAGAGCTTGCTTGCCCAAAGCCATTATCTGTTGGCGCGTGATCTGGAACTCTCCGGCAAAGCGGCAGACGCCACGGAACACTACGCGCAAGCCCGCAAAATCGTGGATGAGATTAAGACCGAAGCGAAGACCGATACCATCGTGAAGCGCAGCGACCTCAGCGCCATCTACGCCCACTCCTCAAGCTAGTCACGCAAAGGTTCCTCGTCTAACTCGATCAATGCTCACCGCAGAGTAACTCATGACTCCTCGGTGAGCTCCACGCATTGAGGCAATCCACTCCGCTCAGTTTCCCGTCCCCGACAGCGAGATAGTTTGGATACTGAACTGTGCGACATCGGTAATGGTCACACTGCCTGAGTATCGCGTCTTCGACGTTGGCGCGAAGGTCACGTAGATGAAGCATGTCCCTCCGGGCGAGAGCAACGTGCTGCTTGTGCACGTCGTTCCTGTTGCCAGGGCGAAGTTGGCTGTGGGTTTGATCGTGAGGCCCGTAAGTTGCAGCGACGTCAATCCTGTATTGGTCAGCGTCACCTTCTGCGCCGTGCTGGTAGTTCCCGTCTTCTGATTCCCGAAGTTCAAGCTGGTTGACGACAGCGAAGCCACCGGGTCGATGACCTGCGCCGTGAGCGCCACGAGTTGCGGGCTCCCTGCCGCGGTGTCAGTAATTTTTAGTGTGGCAGTCGAGGCCGTTGGACTGAATATCTTCACCGTGGGGTAGATCGGTACGGCAATCGTACAGCTTTTCCCTGCGGGTATTGAGGCCGGCAGGAACTCAATCATTGGCGGACACAGCCCGATAGGCACGCCGATAAAGTCGCTGGTTGCGTTCCCAGGAGTTGTGATACTGATCGCCGACAATGTGAACGGAGTAGTCCCCCTGTTGGTCAGGGTGACGAATTGGAAGCCCAACCCGTTCAGGTATACCGTGCCGAAGTTCAAACTCGTTGCAGAAAGTTGCAGAGTGCTTACAGTCACCGTACCGTTGACGTAACTGATTGTGTAATTCGGAGCAACCGCACCCGAACAAGAGCTCGGGTAGTTACCCGGAGCGCTCGCGCCGGTCGCTGTGGTGGCGCAAGTGGGCTGGGTCGTCAGGATGGAAGAATTCTGTCCATTCACAAACCCGCCATAGCTCGGAGTGATAGTCGGAACGATCCCGCCATCGGTCATGGTGCCGCTGCTCGCGGTTATAGTCAGCGGTGCTCCCGTTACTGTCACCGTGCCCGGCACATAGCTGATGGTGTAGTTCGTGCCCGCCGATGCCGAGCAGGAGCTGACGTAGCCGTTGCCAACCGGGCTCGAGCTGGTTGCGTTGCTCGTGCAGGTTACGCCCAGGGTCGTGGCATTGTCGCCATTCACAAGCCCCATGAAGGTAGGAGTGATGGCCGGAGGCATTCCCCCATATGTCATGGTGCCGTTCCCCGCAATGATCGTCAGAAGCGCTGGCATCACCGTCACGGTACCATTCACGTACTTGATCGTACTGTAGTTCGGATCCACCGCCCCCGAGCAGGAGGTTGTAGGCGAACTTCCTACAGGGCTCGAGCTAGTGGCTGTGGTAGTGCACGTGGGTTGGGTGGACAGGTTCCCGGGCGTGTCCCCGTTGACAAACCCAGCATAGCTCGGGGTGATGGCGGGTACAGTCCCGCCATAAGTCATGGATGGGCTGCTGGCGGTGATCGTCAGCGTCCCGGCAGAGTTTACCGTGAGCGTGTAGCTCAAGGTGGCGGAGCTCACGATATTGCTTGCGGTAATGCTGATAGCGTAATTACCCTCTGAACCATTTGCCGGCGTTCCACCCACAAGGCCGTTCGTCGCATTGAATGTCAGCCCGTTCGGCAGCACCAGAGCTTGGCAGCCGACTCCGGGAGCTAAGTTCGCCGCTGCGCTATCGGTGTAGGTGAGCATATTTCCACCTGATGCGCTCGCTATTGCAAAAGTCCCGTTGTACCCAGAGGGAGTGCAATTCCCTACGACCACAGTATTGCCGGCTACCGCTTCGGGACCATAGCTGCCGACTGAGGTGAGCGTTACCGTGTTTACAGACTCGGTAGCGGCGGTCGTCGTTCCGGTGGTAGCAGCGCTCAGAGTGGGCGCGGGATAACCTGCTGTCACCTGCACTTGGAACGTGCCTCCGGTGCCATCGGCAAAAGTAATGGCAGAGCCGGCCAGCGTGCACCCATTGAGGCAGCTTCCGGCGATCGTCGGAGCAGTTTGCGTAGGCGGCATCTGCGTAGATCCAGTTCCCGTACTTGTCGGCAGGAATGCCACCACCACATCATTGAGTTGTTTGGTGGTCCCGCCAATTGGGTCATAGCTCCCCCCGCCAGGCTGGTAGAACGTCGTGATGTTGTTATCGAACTGGCAGTAATACGTACCTGAGGGCCCACCGGGATCATCGGTCATGGGTGTGCTGCAATCGGTTCCCCAAGGCAGTGGCGGAACCTCATCCTCACCCGGATCGTCGAGTAAACTTGGCGAACTGCCAAACCAATATCCCACCGGTGGCGCATAGACTTTGTTGAAGGCAACTTCCCAGTTCACTCCTCCGCTATACAACTCCGGGTTGGGAAGGCCGCCCCCAGTCAGAGCGAGAGTGTAGAAAATGCAATTGCCGTTGGAGTAGGGATAGCAAAGCGGAACAACGGTGCTCCCGGTCGTGAGATCGGTCCCATAGTTATAGAAATTCACCAAGCGGCAATCGAAGGAGCTGCCCGGCCCGGTTCCACTCTGTCCCGTTCCTCCTGCAACACAGAGTCCGCTACCCGACACTTCCGTCGCAGTGACACTGATAGCTAAACAAGCCTCGCCCTGCGTCGGCGGCGAAACTACTGGAATGGTGACATTGAACTGAACCCCATTGGGGTCCGTGCAAGGATTTTCGGGCGTGATTGCATTGGGATTGTTCGGACAGTAGTTGACTGTGCCGCTCACGTTCGTGCCGGAACATGTCGTGGGTATTATCGGGTTTGTGCTCGGAGGCGCGGCAAAACTGGCGGTAACACTTTGCGCCGAGTTCAAAGTCAATGTGCAGGTGGAGTTCGTTCCCGAACTCGCACAGGCGCCGCCCCATCCCGCAAACGTGGATGGCCCACCATTGGGCGCCGAGGGGTTGGGAGTCGCGGTCAAAGTCACGACGGCTCCGGGAGCGTAACTGGCCGAACATGAACCTGTCTGCGCCACGCCCTCACCGGCCTCGGTACAGTCGATCAGCATCGTAGGAGAGCTATTGTCTGTCACGGTGCCCGCGCCCAGTCCGGCCAAGGTCAAAGTCAGCATGTCAGACGAAACCCCGATCCCCGAGATGGTCGAAGGCGCACCTTCCAGCGCAAACCATGTGCTGCCCCCAGTTGGAATCGGGGTCGTGAAATTGACGGTTCCAGTCCTCTGGTTGCCGCTGATGTTGGTAAAGGTATTGTCCGGCCCCTCGTAGCCGGTGAAGCCGGGATTGGAGCACCACGAATATGCCGGGCTATGGTACTGCGTGTCGCAGGGGCCGTCACCATCGAAACCGAAAATATCGGTGCTCGTCGACGTTAGAGTGATGGAAGTAAGGTACCCGCCCGAATTGTTCTGGATTCCCACCAGCGTGTCTTCGTCGCCGTCATAGGGGTTTCCGTTTCCCGGGGAGGTGATCACAGCCATCCCGGGCCCAGTAACGGTTATCAGAATGCCGCATGTGGCCGAGCCATTGGCTGAGCCCACGGTCCCCGTCCCCACTCCTACGGTGGGCGCCGAGCACTGGTCGGGGGAGCCGACCTCTTCCGCCCACAGACTAATAACGGACACCATCGTTGCCAAAACCAGTACTAACGTGAAACGAGTCACACGACCTAGCACATACTTTCGAATCTTCATGGTGTCCTCCATACAGCGCGTTCTAGAACCGTAAAAATAGTGGCGATTGCAGTCCATCCGCTTCGTCAGCAGCCCAGTATTTGGCACATACGGAGTCTTCACACGAAAACTCCTGCGTCAAGCGAGGTCTGCAGTCAGAGCATTCCCTCTTGACAACTTCTTATTCAAGGCTCGAAACGAAAATCCGGAAGCTCCTGGCAACGGAGCACAAAAACTCCAATCAGCGTTGCACAGATTGGACCGCACAGCTTGGCCATAAACACTACTCCTGCCCCACAAAATGTCAAGACTGCGTTTGGGTAGTGCCGCAAAACTGCCTTCAGCAGGTAGTGGCGCCTGGAGCCTGTTCGTTACACAAATTCTCGCGTTGGGGGCGGAGTTTGATGCCTCAAATTCAGTTGGGCTTGTTTAGCGGCCGCATGGTTTGGGCGCCGTTGCAGGAATAAAACGGGAACAAGCGAAGACAGAATACCCTCTGAAGAGAAGAGAAACCGTATAACAAGGCAGAGCTAAGTGATTGAAAAGCAAAGACGGGAGATCATCTATCTCGCCTCTAACCCAAACATCGGTGACGATTATTCACTCTCGCCCGGCTCCCAAAGCTCGATAGGGTTGCCATCCGGGTCTTTAAGCCAGGCAAAAGTCCCCATGCCGGGGTATGCCTCGGTTTTTTCGATCGTCACGCCTTTACTCTTGAGGCGGTCGAGGAATTCACCCATATTCTTCACCGTATAGTTAATCTTGCCCGTCCGCGGTTTGTCCTTGATGTCTTCCTTGGAGGGCATGATCGCCCACGCGATTGTTCTCTTGAGCTTCGGATCGCTAAGATCCCGATACTCGAATGACGTATAGACCGAACTGCACTCCGTGTCTTCGCCCTCGAAAACGATTCCAAGGCAATCGCGATACCAGGCGGCCAATCTCTTCGTATCGTTTGAGAAAAGAAAAGCGCCGCCGATTCCGTCGATCATAAACTCCTCCGTTGAGCAGTGACCCGTTTGTTGCCCCTTGATTTGATTGTGCCGGATTTTCGGCTGCGAACTGGAAGACACAGTTCCAGTTCACAATGCGACCAATCCGTCGCGTTTTCTTTATCTAAGAAAACCTCAAGCGCCGGCGCATGCTCAGGCTCATATGCACTTTGAATCAACCAATTTCTGTAAATGTAGTCCCACGCTGTGGCGACCTTATGAAGATCGCCGGAGACCCTGGTTACACCGTAGCGCATGGCAGGCATTTTCATTTTCGACATGCCCGGCATGCACTTGAAAGGAAGCCGCGACGCAAAACAAACTTCATAACGGTAAAGATGTTTCGGCGTCACGTGTGGATCGTCGACCGTCATTCCAAAAAGAGTTCCTTGTGAAAAAATATTCTGCATTTTCGCCCACGCGATCAGCGCCTTCAAGGCGGCGATTATTTGCCCTCTTCGAACGCGTTCGCAACCCGAATGTAGGCGACCTGCCTTTCCGGAACATCCATCAATGTCACCGGAAACGCGGCTCTTTTTTCGTCCGCGCTCATGGGGAGATCGTATCCATCGTCGTCGAAGAGTTCTTTGCAAATCTTGCTCTTTCTTATCTCGCCGTGTTTTCGGAATTGACTTGGCGAAGTATCGTAACCGGATCGGAAGGCGCGCGAAAACGTGGCCGATGATGAAAAACCACAATCGAGAGCGATATCGGTGACAGTGTGGCCGGAATAACGAAGCAACCGTGCGGCCTTTTCCAGACGAAGCCGGTTCGTAAAATTATTCAGAGTTTCTCCGGAAACTGCTCCGAAGATCCGATGGAAGTGAAACTCCGAGAAGCATGCAACTCTGGCAAGCTCGCCGAGCTTCACCGGGCGATGCAGATTGGCGCGAAGGTAGTCGATGACCCGATCGATCCGTTCGGCATATCCGTCATTGGCCCAGGTGCTTGCGCGCGACATGGATTCTAGCTCTTACTTCCCCGGAGCATGTGGCTTCATGCGGTTGCGAGGCGTTGATGTCTTCGGGACTAGCTGCCCGCCGCCTTCGACGTTTTCAATGCGGCCATCGTATCCCAGCCTCCAAGCCTCTGCGCCATAATGAGGCTTGCTGCTCGCATTTCGTCGACTGACGCGAGGTACCTTACCATGCAGGCACCAATCGTTCCACCTATACAACAGGCACTTAGTTAGAGTTCTATAACTATCTGATTACTGTTTCTGTCAGCATCCGACAGGATAGCATTCCGAGAACTCAGCCAACGCAAGGCTGGCGTTCTGTAGTCTCTGCTGCCGCTGGCAACTACCCTACAGCAGCTCAGAGTATGGCGGGGTGGGCTTATGGTCTAGCGGCCCGGTATCAGACTGAGAATCAACTCCGGCAGCGAAAGCGTACAATTAAATCGAAGGGATAATCGGGCTAGAAGGTGTGAAATGCCAATCGCTCAGTTTAAGATTGGCGACGTAGTCTTCCACCATACGGGAGAGAAGGGCGAAATCGTCCGCATTCTCGATAAGCATCGATGTGTGGTTAAAGTACAACTTTCTCATCCCTGGGAAGTCACAAAAGAAGTTCTTTGGGACGCCAGAGATATCTCGCGCAAGCCTCCGCATCAAGGCTCGGCCAGCTGAAGTTGGAATTGGCCAAAAGTGGTGTTCTACGTCACCGGACAGTGTGATCGCGTCGTGAAATCCGATGGCTCAACTCTCCGTAATCGGATTGCCTCTGACCTCCGCATCATTGCAGCAATATTCCATGAGGCTTGGGACGCAACTGGCCACGTCTCGACACGGCTTCATGAAGCTCGCGGCCGATTGCGAGACTTCTCTTAACTTCTACCGCCAGCACGCGGTGCCTCATGCGCTCGACCCGCAGAGTTGCGGAGATTTCCATCGCCTCCTCCATCAAGCGCCTCAACAGCGGAATCAGAGCCCGCTGCCGGCAGCCTTCCATGTAACATGCAGCCCGCGCCCGGTCCGCGCGTTCTCTCAAATCGCCCAGGAAGAGCTGCCCAGAATTCGGTCCAGAATTCGTGTGACCTAAGTCAGAATGAGTCCAGTTCCCCCCGGAGGCTGAACGGTCCAGGGTAGAAACGCCGATACGCCGGGGCGGAGAAGGGCGTGATTCTATCGATTCTCGATGGTTTGACTGAGCGCGATTCATACTCTTCGCGGTTGTTGTTCCAGATTGATTCCGCCCATATCCGGACTCTGCGGCTCACCGCGTACTGCCGCTTCATATTTGGAAAGCAATTGGTTCATTTCATCGATAATGCGGGTTAGTTCCTTGGCTGTTTTTGCCCGCTGGGCTCTGTGCTGCAGTGTAAGCCAGCCGGGAGGGCATTCTGGAAACATAGACTCGTGGCACCTCCATCGCGCGAAACTCTGTCCCTTGGACCGGGACGGCAAACCGGAAAAATGAAACGAGCGTGAATCTGTGTTACTCCGAGCAGCGTTGCGAGCGGAAGCCAGCTTGCAAGTCGAAGGATCCCCACCTATTAAGTTGTTTCCCCGCAAGTTCAATGGCAGAAGCCGCCAACCGGCGGGGCCAAGCGATCCGACTTTCGCATGTACTTCGCCATCCTGGCTGTGACATCTGTCACAATTCGGTCTGTGGAAATATTCCGAGCCTCCGATTCAAACGCCTTCTAGGTAGGAGCACGGGGAGTCGTCTGTACTCTTGTCTTGACATATTAGTCACACTAATCTGGAATTATGAGCATGACTTCTGCTACACTGCGCCCGCAATCGGAAGCTGGGTAGTATGACTGACTTTTAAGCGCGACTTTTAGCCTTCTGGCCAACCAGCCAGAGATCAAAAATTCCCGCGTAATCACCCAGCCCGCGGGGAGTAGCCGTGACTTTGCGCCCTGAAGCAAAGCAGCGCCACAGTTCCGAAACAGCAGGGGATAAGACGGAAGCTATCCGCCGCGCCCTGCAAGAAGACCAGGATTGGTATCAGGATCTTGTCGAGCACAGTCAAGACCTGTTGTGCATCCACAACCTGCAGGGCCAGCTTTTGTCGGTGAACCCCGCGCCCGCGCGACTGCTCGGTTATAGCGTCGAAGAAATTCTGAAAATTCCCATGCGGGAGTTGGTGGCGCCCGAGTTCCGCGGCGAGTTCGACTCCTATCTCCAAGAAATTGTCCGTACCGGTGAGGTACATGGACTGTTGGCGGTAATGACCCGCTCTGGCGAGCGCCGCATCTGGGAATACCACAACACATTGCGCACGGAAGGCGTCGCGTCTCCCATCGTGCGCGGCATGGCGCACGATATCACGGAACAACGGCACGCAGAAAAACAATTGCGCGAGATCAATGAGGCTCAACTCACGAAGGCGCGCGAAAGCGAACGCATTATTGCGGAACTGAAGTTGTTCCGCACTTTAGTGGACGAATGCAACGATGCAATCGAGGTGATCGATTCGGAAACGCTTCGTTTCTTGGACGTGAATCAAAAGTCGTGCACTGCGCTTGGTTACACCCGCGAAGAGCTTCTTGCGATGCGTGTGCCGGACATCGATCCTACGGTTACAGAACTCGCTCTCGCGAACATACGCGAACGGTTGCGGCAATCGGGATCGCTGGTCACCGAGAGCTTGCACCGGACCAAAGATGGGATCACATTCCCAGTGGAAGTGAGTATGAAACGGGTGCCGCTGGACCGGGAGTATGTCATTGTCATCGCCCGCGACCTCACCGAACGTAAAATGGCCCAAAGTCGGCTTCAAGAGAGTCAGGAACGCTATCGTGCCGTGCATGAGCGCTCTCCTATAGGCATCTGCTGGATTGAAAGCCGCACCGGCCGGTTTCTCCGGGTCAATCCAAAACTCTGCGAAATTTTTGGGAGGACCGAGCAAGAACTGCTCACATGTAATTTCCAGAGCTTTACCCACCCGGGCGACCTGCCCGGAAACATGGAAAAATTGGCGGAACTCATCCAGGGAAAACTACGGCACTACGAACTGGAGAAGCGCTATATCCGCCCGGATGGCTCCATACGATGGGCCAAGGTGGAAGTTGTAGCGATGTGGGCCGAAAGTGAGGAGCCGGCATGGCACATGTCCATCGTCCAGGACATTACCGAACGCAAGTACGCGGAAGAGGCATTGCAGCGCAGTGAGAAGGATTATCGAATGTTTGTCGCAAAAAGTTCGGAAGGTATCTTCCGCGAGGAGTTGGACGCGCCTCTTCGCGTTGACCTTCCCGAAGATGAACTGGTGCGGCACATTTTGCACGACTCCTACCTGGCCGAATGCAATGATGCCTTAGCGCGGATGTACGGGCTGACGTCATCGAAGGATTTTATCGGCAAGCGGCTTGCGGAAGTAGTCTCTCCTGACGATCCGCGAAACATCGAACTGACTCGCGAATTCATCCGCTCCGGATTCCGAGTACTGGAGCGGGAATCACACGAAATCGATATCAACGGCCAGCCCAAAGTCTTTCTAAACAGCATGATCGGCACCGTGGAAAACGGAATGCTACTGCGTACCTGGGGCATCCAGCGTGATGTGACAGAGAAGATGCACCTCGCGGAGGCGCGCCTTAGAGCGGAGGAATCTCTGCGACAGAGCGAGCAGCGCTTCCGCATTGCTCTTGCCGGTTCACCAATCAAGATTTTCAATCAGGATCGCGATCTTCGCTACACCTGGGTCTATAACCTACAGGAAGGTTGGCGGGAAGAGGACTTCCTCGGCAAGACCGACGAACAGGTCTTTGGACCCGAGATCGGTGCTCAGCTGGCTGCGATCAAGCGCCCAGTACTGGAAACGGGTAAGCGTACGCGCCAGGAGTTCAGCTTTACCACCCGAGGCAAAACCTATCATTGCGACATGACAGTGGAGCCCTTGCTCGATGCCAATGGAACTGCAACTGGCCTGAATTGCGCGTGGATGGATATAACCCACATCCGGGAAATTACGGAGGAGCTAAGGCTGGCCAAGGAAAAGCTGGCGGAAGAAAAGCTCTACCTGGAACAGTCGATCGACAACGAACTCGGCTTCGGGGAAATCATCGGGCGCAGCAAGGCTCTGACTGAGGTGATGCATAAAGTCGCAAAAGTTGCTCCCAGCGACGCCACAGTGCTGCTGCTTGGAGATACCGGCACGGGCAAGGAACTCATCGCGCGCGCCCTCCACCAGAGGAGCAGCCGCAAGCACGCCAGCTTTATCAAGCTGAATTGCGCGGCGATTCCCTCCGGTTTGCTGGAAAGTGAATTATTCGGCCATGAGAAAGGCGCATTCACCGGGGCTGTCGGCAGGAAATTAGGACGCCTCGAACTCGCCGACGAAGGCACACTGTTCCTCGACGAAATTGGCGAAATTCCGCTCGACCTGCAGCCGAAGCTCTTGCGGGTTCTGCAGGATCATGAATTTGAAAGATTGGGAGCAACACAGACCTTAAAGGTAAACTTCCGGCTGCTGGCAGCAACCAATCGCGACCTTCTGGCCAGCGTAAACCAGAAAGAGTTCCGCAGCGATTTATATTACCGCTTGAATGTGTTTCCGATTCGCATCCCGGCGCTAAGCGACCGCAGGGAGGATATTCCGCTCCTGGTCGAGCACTTCGTACGGAAACTCGCTGCGCGCATGGGGAAATCGATCACCAGCATCCCCAATAAAACCATGGAGGCTTTGGTTCAATGGAGCTGGCCGGGAAACATTCGCGAACTGGAAAACTTTATCGAGCGATCGGTGATTCTGACTCCGGGATCGGTCCTGCAGGCGCCGCTCGGCGAATTGATCGCAGACCAGGGCCAGGAAGAGACTGCGACGTTGCTTGAGAAAGACAAAGAACGGATTGTGCGCGTTCTGCGGGAATGTAAGGGACAACTTGGCGGGCCAGTCGGCGCCGCCGCCCGCTTGGGGTTAAAACGAACCACCCTGCAGTCGAAACTCAGCCAACTGGGCATCAACCCCAGAAGCTACCGCGATTGATTTTGTTTGTCTCACTCTAACTTTCCTCTCTTATTGCATGGTCGATACAGGGCCTTGCACTTCTATTTCTTTATCGCTTATACCGCCAAAACCTGATCGAGTAATTGTTGTACTGCGCGCTTCGCTTCGAGGATCGAGTAGCGATGATCCATCGCGCCGGCGAGATCGGTGTTAGCGAAGGCAATTCGGCCGAAAGGCGCGCGGCGCAGGATTTCACGCGGACCGGGCTGGTCCTTTTGACCGGTGCCGTTCAGACCGAAGAAGAATCCTGGCTGCGGGCTCAGATAGGCATGACCCCAGCGATTGAGAATGATGCCTGCGATGTCTCGATGAGAATCGAAACCGGCGCTGCCAAACATCTCGGTGAACTGCTGCCTGATTTGCTCTTCATAATCGCGGAACGACGTTCCAATCATTTCGGCGCGGCCGCGGTGTCCTTGATCCTCGGTGGAGAGTCCGGGGTACGAATATAAAACTTTCAAACTTAAGACTATCGGTGAATCTGGGCTGATGGTCGGTTCTTCGATCCCGGTAAGCGCCTGTTTGCACACTTCCATGTAGTTCCCGATGCCCTCGAACCAGCGGCAACCGCTCATTCCAAGTTTGTATAAGAATCGCCAATTTCTGACTGCAACATTCGCCATCATGCAGGGCGAGCGATAAAACTGGGCGTAAGCCTTCCGGTGGGTCTCGGGGAGATCTTTCACAATGTGCTTGCTGGTCCAGCACCCTCCGGCCATCACAACCGATCGGGTCTTCAACCGATAGATCTTGCCCGCCTTGAGATATGAAACACTGACGAAATTCGCCTTGGCGGGATCGCCATCATGTTGCACATCAATGACAGTCGAGGAGAGGCGAACTCGTGCTGCACTCGACGGCGCATCGAGCGCATTAAAGTTCACACTGTTCCGGCATACTCCTTCCACGCTGTGCGGTCCATCAATCGCAGTGGGATTGAGAGTTTTCAGCATCAATCTCGCGATCGTTGAATTGCCGCCAGGAAACATCTGATCGGAGCCGCCGTTTTCTTCCGGCAGTGGATGCAGCATTTCGAACGCGTAATCGGAATAGGCAGAGAGTGCGTCAGGCCCCAGCCCTGAACCGCCGCCCTCCACAGGCGAAAGAAATGTGCGAATGGTCTCGCGACTCAGCCCAAATCGATCCATGTAATGTTGCTCGAGAGTGATGGAATCGAGATAGCGGGAAATCTCATCGCCTTCGACCTTCGGATGCTCAAACTTTGTCTTCTCGGCGGTTTCGCCATTAAGCCAACGCAGCCACTCAGCGCGAGTTTCTTTGGAAACTGGTGCGCCTTCGAGTTTCTTGCCTAAAGGATCGATCAGCCACATTCCCGATTTTTGACCGAATTTCGTCCCGAACCAGAATCCGTATTGTCCGCGCGGCAGCCCAGTCGCCTCGTAGGGCGTTTTCGATAACTGGAACTCGGGATCGTGCCCGCTCCATTTCTGATATGTGAGCCTGGGAGTCTTTAGTCCAATGGAATCGTAGAAGCCTGCGAGAAAGCTGTGCGGATATTGAATCTGGTAAATTGCTGAACCTTGATGCGCGATCAGGCGCCTCCCATCCACCAGAAATTCGTTTTGTTTCGCCTCACCACCGAAGATGGGATGATTTTCGAGAATGAGACTTTTCGCCTTCGAGCCAGCCTGGCGCTGAAAAAACAGTGCTGCGGCTAATCCGCTGATGCCTCCGCCGATGATGACGCAATCGTAGGTTTCGCCCGTGTCAATAATGTCTTTCGGGAGCGGGTCATAGGTGCCATCGCGAATGGTGTGACCCGCTTCGAGCAAAGGCCAGGTATTGCCGTTCGAATTCCTGTATTCGCCGACTCCGCCGTAACCGGTAAAGTCATCCGCTTGGGCAAGCAGCTCGCGCGGCGTCATTCCATTCAGCAGCACTGCTCCTGACGCGAGTAAGGTTGAGCCGAGAAAGTCGCGGCGCGTGATGGACGGCGTCGCTGTGCGCAGTTCGTTACAGGGAGTTGGCTTCTTCAACAGTATTGCTCCGACTGGAAAGGCACCCCGATTATGTCTGTTTCAATTGTTCCTGAACCGCGCGATAGGCTTGATCAATCGCAACATTAGTGTAGGCGCTCGCGCCGGCGTCGGAATTTGCAATCGAGATTCGTCCGAATTGTTTTCTGCCAATCACGCAGGGGCGATCCTCCGGCTTCCAATCCGGATCCGACAGCGGATCGTATTCATAAGCGTAACCGTGCGCCCAGCGGTTCACGGTGATGGCGGCAATGTCGCGCGCCGAATCGAATCCCGCAGAAGCGAGCATCCGGTTTAGCTGTTCGCGGATATTTCGTTCGAAGTCGGAAAATGGCGTACCGATAAGTTCGGACCTGCCCATGCGGTACTGATCGCGACGCGAAAGGCCAGCCTGGCAGGGAGTGCGCAACATGAAGAGAACCATTGGATCCTGTGGGTTGTGGGGGAACTGATACGCGCCCAGGCTCACGGGAAAATCCAGCATGGTGAAGCTGTGATAACTTCCAGGCGAAAGGATCTGCCGTGTTCCAAGCTTGTGGAATGCCGTCCAGTTGCGAATGGCAACATGAGTATAGATGAATGGTTCTTTGACGCAGTAGTGCAGAGCTTCCTTCTGATTCTCGGGCAGTTCAGGGCAAAGATAGGGAACCATGCTGTTGTAACAGGCAAGCACGCAGGACTTGGCCTTTACACTTTTCAGTTTTCCTTCCTGAACAAAGGAAACCTCCACTTCCTTTGCGCTCCCGGTCGGTCCAAAATTGCGGGCGCGTACGGCGGTTGAATTGAGGCGAATCTGAATTGGAGAGGGAGATCGATCCAGCTTGCCGTAGTCGACTTGCGCCGTAACCACGTCCTCCATGGTGTGACCGGGAACAGCTTCTGGAATGAGACTTCGCACCAGCAGTCTTGCGATCGAAGCATTCCCGTCGGGAAAATGAAAAATGTAGGGTTCTTCTTTTTCCTCATCCCCGCCTAAATTCATCCCCTCGAAGCCGGCATATTGGTATGCGCCGTAATCATCGGGATTTTTATAGCAGGCAATCGCAGAAACCGCATCGATTCCTACCGCAAACAGATCGTTGGTGTAAGACTGGAAAAATGGCAGAACGGCGGGATCAGCCTTGCAAATATCAGTCAAGAAATCCGCATAGCTGATCTTTGCCAGGCGCGCGTACTTCTCTTCCTTCGAAAGTCCCGGGAGATAATCTTTCTTCTCGTCGTAAAGGCGGGTAATTTCCTTCTGAACCTTTTCAGGCAGTGGAGTTTTTTTGAGAAAGTCGGGCCACGGATCCGAGCCCATTCCAGGCACTAACCGGTCCGCAGCGAACGTTTCTTTATCGAAGAAGCATGCAGTGCCAAGATGCGAATATAGTTTCTGGTCGTAGGCTCTGTAGAACACTTTAGTCTGAATACCAAGATCCTGCAGAACGCTCTTAGCAACTTCACTGTATTCCGAAGGACTCTCAATCGACTGTGTCCCGCCGTTACTCAGCAACAAGCGTCCGTCGACGTGGAACTCGTTGCGGCGCGCATGGCCGCCGAAATCGTCGTTATTGTCGAGAATCAAAATGCGCGAATTGTTGCCCGCCTGCTTGCGATAAAAATAAGCCGCGGCGAGCCCGCTGATTCCGCCTCCGACAACCACAAGATCGTATGTCTCATGTGTGTCGATGGGGGTGCCAGCGGTGTCCCAAAAAGTGCCGTCGCGCAGCGCGTGCGCAACATCGAATGAGCCCGGCGCGCTACCTCTCATGCCAGTCAGGGCCGGCGGATCGGATTCGGAATCGACGCCTCCCAGCCCGGCGGCAAAACCGTGCCACTTGGAAAGACCCAGCGCACCAACTCCGACAGCTACTCCGTTGAGAAAGTCGCGCCGCGTGATGGGGCGGTCCATGCCGAGTTGGCGGTCTCGATCTTTTTCGTCCATGAATGTAGTTTCCGAACGGGCTTATTGGCGACGCAGCTGGCGCGCATCATTCCTCGCGCCCAAAGAGATTACTATAATTCCGCAAGGTTAGAGAAAAGCACTTAAACCTGTCAAGGCGAACGGACCTCACCAAACGGAAGGTTCCATCGAGCATCCGGCGTGGTAATCCTTGTGGCCCTCCCTTGAACCTCACTGGTTCTGCCGATCCCTTAACCTGAGCCCGGATATTTCGAATCGCTATAATGAATGAGAATCATTTCTAGTGAATATGGCCTGGTTAAGGCACGAATCGAAGGCTGCCTGAAGTCATCAAACGAAAATGAAGAAAACTCAACGTCATCCTCTGGAAAAAATTATCGAAGATCGTATCGTCATCCTCGATGGAGGAATGGGCACGACGATTCGCGCCTATCGGATGACGGAAGCGGATATCCGAGGCGAGCGATTCAAGGATGCTACGAAGAGTCTTCTAAATAACGGTGACCTGTTCTCGCTGACAAAACCGGAAATGATTGGCGACATCCATCGCCGGTTTCTGGAGGCGGGAGCGGACATCATTGAGACAAACACCTTCGGCGCTTCGAGCATCGCCCAGAGCGAATTTTTTGTAGAAGACCCTCGGGAGCGCGGCGGCCGCAAGGATCCCGAGTTTTACCAGAAGATCATCGACGATAGATTTCTCAATGCCCTGGCCTGGGACATCAATGAGCAATCGGCGCGGCAGTGCCGGGAGTGGGCCGATCGTATCGGAACCGCAACCTCGCGTCAGCGCTTCGTGGCGGGTGCGATTGGACCCTTAACTGTTTCTCTCTCGAACTCGCCCGATGCAGACGACCCCGGATTTCGGGTTGTCACTTTCGATCAGGTCAAAGCCGCTTATGCGCAGCAGGTGCGGGCTCTTATCGCTGGCGGCGTGGATCTACTGTTGGTCGAGACGATCTTCGACTCGCTGAATGCCAAGGCCGCACTCGTTGCCATTCGCGAAGTTTTTGACGAGCAAGGCAAAGAATTGCCAGTCATGATTTCGGCGGCAGTTGGTCGCGGCGGCGAGACCATGATCTCGGCCCAAACCACAGAGGCGTTCTGGAACGCAGTGCGCCACGTCAGACCCTTGGCGGTGGGCCTCAACTGCTCTCTCGGTCCCGATCTCATGTATCCGTTCCTCGAGGAACTCTCGGAAAAAGCGGATGTAGCGATCTTGTGCTATCCCAATGCCGGTTTGCCGAATCCCTTGTCGGAGACTGGTTTCGATCTGGGGCCGCAAGACATGGCCCATTATCTATCCGAATTCGCACAGGTCGGGTTGATAAACATTGCTGGTGGCTGCTGCGGAAATACTCCCGAGCACATCGCCGCGATCGCCAAAGCGCTCGAGGGTCGGCCTCCTCGAAAGTGGGGAATGGCACACTCTGACGCATCGTATGCCAGCCAAGTGGAGAGTCGAGCGTGACTGAGTCAGCCGGCGCCAGCGCTGGGCCCGAAAAGTTCAAGCCTCTTCGGCTCTCGGGATCGCAGCCCTTTACCCAACAATCTGGCGTCTACATCATGATCGGCGAGCGTACCAACGTGGCCGGTTCGCCGAAGTTCGCCAAACTGATCAAGGCAGGCAAGTATGAAGAGGCCGTAAGCGTCGCCCGGCAGCAGGTCGAGAACGGCGCGAATGTGCTCGACGTCTGCATGGACGAGGGCATGATTGACGGTGTCACCGCCATGACGCGCTTCCTTCAGTTGATCGCCAGTGAACCGGAAGTTGCGAAAGTGCCTATCATGATCGACTCCTCAAAATGGGAGGTCATCGAGGCGGGCCTGAAGTGCCTGCAGGGAAAAGGCATCGCCAATTCGATTTCGCTGAAAGAGGGCGAAGAGCGCTTTCGTAAGAATGCTGCGACTGTTCTGAAATATGGCGCCGCCGTAGTCGTAATGGCCTTCGACGAACAGGGCCAGGCAGCAAATTATGAAGACAAGATCCGTGTCTGCGAACGTGCCTATCGAATTTTAGTCGATGAAGTAGGATTTCCGCCGGAAGACATCATCTTCGACCCCAACATCCTCACCGTTGCCACCGGCATGGAGGAGCACAACAACTATGCGGTCGATTACATCAAGGCTACGCGTTGGATCAAGGCTAACCTGCCGCACGCGAAAGTAAGCGGCGGCGTCTCCAACATCTCTTTTAGTTTTCGCGGCAATAACATTGTTCGCGAAGCAATTCACTCCGCATTTCTTTATCACGCCATCGCCGCCGATATGGATATGGGCATCGTGAATGCAGGCATGCTCGAAGTTTACGAAGAGATCGAACCTGAGTTGAAGCTGCTGGTCGAAGATGTGCTGCTGAATCGCCGTCCCGACGCTACCGAGCGTCTCGTCGACTATGGCGAAACACTGAAGGGCGCCGGCAAGGCAACGACCGAGAAGAAAGCCGAAGAGTGGCGCAATGGCACCGTCGAGGAACGCCTTGCCCACGCGCTTGTCAAAGGAATCGATACTTATATCGAGGCCGATGCCGAAGAAGCTCGAGTCAAACTTGGCCGCCCGCTATCGGTCATTGAAGGACCATTGATGGCCGGTATGAGTATCGTTGGCGATCTTTTCGGAGCCGGCAAGATGTTCCTGCCGCAAGTCGTCAAGTCCGCGCGAGTGATGAAAAAAGCTGTGGCGCACCTCACTCCCTTTATGGAAGCCGAAAAAGAAGCGCGAGCCGCGGCCGGCGAATTGGTCAAGGCCCAGGGAAAAATCGTGCTCGCCACAGTTAAGGGCGATGTTCACGATATCGGCAAGAATATCGTGGGAGTCGTTCTCGCCTGCAATAACTATGAAGTCATCGACATGGGTGTGATGGTCCCATGCGAAAAAATTCTCGAACGCGCCAAAGCGGTAAATGCGGATTTGATCGGGCTCAGCGGACTGATCACGCCGTCTCTCGACGAGATGGTACATGTGGCCCGCGAGATGGAGCGTCAGAATTTCAAATTGCCGCTGCTGATCGGCGGTGCAACCACCAGCCGTGCACACACGGCGGTTAAAATTGCGCCACATTATAGTGAGCCAGTGGTTCACATCGTCGACGCCAGCCGCGCCGTGCCCGTCACTACCAGTCTTCTGAGCGACAAGGGCAAGTCAGCATTTGTAGTACAACACCGTGCTGAATATGAGGCGCTCCGCAAGGCCCACGCTGCGCCCCGGCAAACGGTTGTCTCACTTGAGACTGCCCGAAAAAGGCGATCTCCGATTGAGTGGCGTGTCGAAGATCTCCCCGAACCGACTTTTACCGGTGTACGCGTTCTCGACAATTTTCCGCTGGCGACGCTGCGCGAGTTCATTGACTGGACGCCGTTCTTCCATACCTGGGGATTGAAGGGGGTTTATCCGCGGATTCTGGATCATGAGACACAAGGCGCGCAAGCTCGCCAAATATTTCAGGAAGGCAAGGCCCTACTCGATCTCATCATTGAAAAAAATCTCATCACGGCGAGAGGCGTGTATGGCCTGTTTCCCGCCAACGCAGTAGGCGATGACGTCGAGCTATACACCGACTGCAAGCGTGCAAAAGTCCTCGAACGATTCCACTTCCTCCGCCAGCAATCCAATAAAGAGGGTAGTGAGCCGTGCCGCTCTCTCGCCGACTTCATCGCGCCCAGGGAAACAGGTCTGCCCGATCACATCGGCGCTTTCGCGGTGACCAGCGGCATTGGCTTGAAGGAGCTGTGCGATTCCTACCGGGCCAAGCAGGATGACTACAATGCGATCATGGCGGAGGCTCTGGCCGACCGCCTTGCTGAAGCTTTCGCCGAGTGTCTGCACAAATGCGTACGCAATGAGTGGTGCTATGGTTGTTCAGAAAATTTAAGCATTGCGGATCTGATTCAGGAAAAATATCGCGGCATCCGTCCGGCCGCAGGCTACCCGGCGTGCCCCGATCACACCGAGAAGGGCCCTCTCTGGCTCTTGCTCAACGTCGAAGCGAACACAGGAATTCAGATCACGGAGTCGTACGCAATGTGGCCCGGATCGAGCGTAAGTGGCCTTTACTTTGCCCATCCGCAATCACGATATTTCAGCCTGGGCAAGATTGATCGCGATCAGGTTGTGGATTACAGCGCGCGCAAAGGAATGAGCGTAGCCGAAGTCGAGCGCTGGCTGGGCCAGAACCTGAACTACGATCCCGCAGAATAGCGGCCCCGTCGAAGACGCTTCGCGTAACCTGGTCGCCATACCCTGCCTGAAACCCGCGCCTAGTAGGCGCGGCCAATCACAGAGCTTTCGAAAAGACCCCCTGACCGGCTAATGGATAGTGAAATATAGAAGATGGTGAGCGCGGGAGGAATCGAACCTCCAACCTAGTGATTAAGAGTCACGCAGGGCTCAGCATCCATTTCCCAGTAACTCACAATTAACCAATTACTTAAACAAGTCTTGCGCGCACAGAGAACCTCTTCCAAATACCAGAAATGTTGGCGATATTTGGCAACGTACAGCCACAATCACAGCCACACCTGTAACTGATCGAGTTTTCCAAGGACAAGGCGGCCCTAGCAAGGAAAACTTCGAAGATTTCCGAACACGATGAAGACGATCCTCTGGCGGCCTCTCCGCCTGGATGTTTCTAACTCCTCAGGAGGACGTGTGGGGTCACAGCAAGTTGGAATTGGTAGAAAATGCGGCGCAGCCAAGAAATCTTTCGGGTGCCTGATCTTTGAACAAGAACTCGCTTCATGCAAACGATTGAATGCAAGGATCTGTGGTTGAGCAGAGTCCTCTGGCCTGTGTCACGATAAGGCCTGGGCCCGGAGAAATAGATCTCCACTCCTGCAATATCCAACCTTTTTAATGCTTATGGCAGACGCCGAGCCCTTCTGGTCTGATCTCTTCCACTCATTGACCCTAACGGACGGAGAGGATTATGAATATCCAGCGGTTCATCGTGCGCGGTAGCGCCCGGAGCAAGAACAACGGCGGCAAATTGTTTTGTGGGCTCGGTAAACACATAGCTCGAATGTTCGGCATCCCACTGAACGTTTTGTCCCCCAATCGCCGCCGGCCACATAAGATTTAGCGAAGGGCGAAAGCGAACGACGACTTGCACCGGAACCGCACCCTGCACGGTATATCTCAGCATCAGTGCCGGCTGTTTCAATGGAATCCACGCATCTTCCTCGACGGCGAAATCAGGGCCAATATACACGCGAGAAAAATGGGAGGGAGTCGTGGAGACTCTTGCAAGGATTGTTGGCCCGGGGATGAATGTGACGCCTCCCTCGCGGCGAAATTCCGGCTGCACGTTCGTGGCGATCTGCAGCGCACCTGCCCAAACCTCAAGTCCAGTGTTCGCATAATCGCCAGCCCATGCGAGCCGTCCGTGAACAGCCACGAACCGAGCCATCGCTTCGGAACTCATCATCGCTTCTTGCGCATTGGCAGCAGAGGCAAGGCCGGATGCGAGAAGCAGCGCCGCTAAAACCAGCATCTGCTAACTATAAAACTACGGCTTATCTTCACAACCAGAAAAGAGTCCCGCCTCACCACGACGACAGGTATTCGTGCGTTACCAACATCTCTTCTACCTGTATTCAGTTATTTCGCTCGTCCTCGGCGCCTACTTAACCTATATGGATTCAGGCCGAGTTCACTCTAAGTCACGCGTCCAGATGCCGCTACGTTTGACGATTGCCGCGCTCGACGGTTTAGCATTTGTCTCCATCGCTATGATGCCAAGTAATCTCAATCACTTACATTCGTCTTCGCGTGTAAAACGCGACCCAATGTGACCTCAATCGCCAGTTCCGGGATACCATTCAGGACACTGCCAGACCAGTAAGAAAGTAAGAAACCTGAACCATCTGGGCAACTCCGGTAAGATTGAGCGATCTGAGCGTCGGTTTAGGAAATGGAGTTTCCCACTCCAGCTCAACCGTGTCTATGAGTTGCAAGATGGATGAGCTGCTCTGGGATGGGTGAAATCTGTTCAAACGGCTCTTGTTTGGCAACGCATCCGGCAACACAAATTCGCTGTCGCAGGTAACGCGACAAATTTGCTCATTTGCGCGGCGGCCTGGATGAGGCAGAAAGACTCACCGCTGAGCGATCCCGCGGTCTGGATCAGCGATCCGGTGTCGCGCGACAACGACCGATGGATTGCTTTGAATTGGATGGTTCACGGCGAAGGAAGCAGCAACGGAATCTGGCGGGTGAATCCTGACGGTTCCGATGCCGTGTCGCTCACCTCCAAAGAATTCGGCGACCTTTGGGGATGCTCGCCGGACGGGAAGTAGCTGTACTATTCAGAGCTAAACACGAACGGCGTCTCGCGAATCCCTTCGGGCGGCGGCACACCGGAAGTAGTGCCAGAAGCGAACCCCGAGTTAGTAAGGACGGCAAAACACTCTATTATCTCGATGCCTTCCAGAAATTAATGGCGGTAGATGTTGACGTGGCTGGTGATTCGTTGCGCATGGGTCCGCCACGAACTCTTTTCCAGACTGGTCTCCGCCACTCCATTCCTACCCGACGGCCACGACGTTTCTCCCGACGTAACCGGCCGGCGAAAAACAAGACCTAGTGCAGCTTCGCATACTCTTTTTGGGCTTGCTTTAGGATGGGAATTTGAGGATCGGAGCCTTTCCAGAGGAGGAAGAATTCTTGGTATTTTTCCCTCGCGCTTTTCGTGTCTCCCGTCAGCGTATCGGAGCGAGCGAGCTGAAGGCGTGCCAGCGCCGCCAGAGGGCAATTCACTACAACGCCAGAGTGATCCAGATACTTTTGAAACTCTTCTGCGGCCTCCTTGCCCTGATGCAACGACAAGTAGGCTTGGCCACGGACATACACGGGATAGAGCGAGCCGCCGACCTCGAATTGAGGAAGGGGCGAGCCGAGTTCGTAGTCCGGTGTTGTTTGGAGGAGCTCGACGGCTCTCGCCGGATTTCCGCGATCAATCTCAATGGAAGCATAGATAGTGGGCAACCAATAGTGATTAATGACGGTGTTGAGCGGGAAGCGTGCGGCCAAGTTGTCCGCGATGCGCTTTGCTTTGGAGGTATCCCCGATACGCGCCAGCGCTAAAGCCGCGAGAATACTCACGTCGCGTGTGGAAGCAGTAGTGAGCGCAGTGGCGGTCTCCTGCCGGGATAGCGCGACATTGTTAAACTCGGCGTCGCGCAAGGCGACATTCATCTGCCACGCTGCCGCCGTTTCGGGGGAATCGTCGTGCAACGCCACGCTGATCGCGCGCTTGGAGAGGTTTCGTGACGCCACCAAACGCCCGTGGAACGCCTCGGTATCGGAAGCAAACGAAAGAAGCACATCCTCGCCGGGCTTGGCGCCGGCGGCGGCGATTTGTTGCTGCATTCCGGAAGCGTCGTTTTCGAGAAAGGCAATGCCATAACGGTTGCCATGCAGGAAGGGATTATTAACTTTGTGGTCGATGGCTTGCTCGTACTTTTCTTTCGCCTTATCGAGATGCTGCAAGGCTGCGTACAGTCCTACAAGGTTGGTATAGGCGGCGGCGCTGCCGGGGTTCAGCCGGAGATCTTCAAGACTAGCTTCGACACCTTTCTCGTATTGTCCCAAATAGGTGTAATCGACACCGAGATTGCCGAACGGCTCACTACTCCGCGGGTAGGTTGTGGCCCACAAGGTATAGGTCTGAATCGCCTTCTCAAGTTCTCCCGTGACCAAGAGGTAGTAGGTGCCTGAGAGGCGAAATCGTTCGCGCTCGCTCACCTTGTCGCGCAAGTCATAGGCCTTTTTCAAGTTTTCGCTGGCCCGACCTGGTTCTCTGAGATTGGAGTATGAAATTCCCAAGGCCGCATAGGCTGCCGCGAAATTCGGATCGAGTTCGATGGCATGGTTGAAAAATGGAATCGCAGCGGCACTGCCTTGCTCCTGCAGCGTCGTTCTGCCCACGGAAAGGGCCTTCAAAGCCTCGAGAGAAGGGGTAGTGGCTTGATCCAGCGGGACGTCAAACTGTTGAACCGTGCTCAGGGATTCGCCGAGCTTCGCGCGAAGCCTGGTTGCCATTTCGCCCAGCGCCCGGAGGACGTGTTCCTTACGGTCTGCCGTCGCCTGCTCCTGGACTAGCGGGTCACCTGTCTTGCAATTAACGGCGTTTAAGCCAATTACATATTGGCTTCCAAGACTGCCAATTGCTCCTGCGACATAGGCTTTCGCGCCCGCGCGTTGACAGAGATCGCGCGCCACATCCGATGTCACTTTAGTTCCAAGCGGTTTCGCCATCAGCCTGAGTGTGGCTCGAGTTCTCGCGTCGGACAGTATGTTCAGGAAGGGAGACTGACCCAGTTGCACCGAAATTGCCTGCTTCAAAGTGTCATCGAAAATGGGATCACCCGTCGAGTTGTCGAAGTCTGCCAATACCAGTGTGTCCTGGTCGGTTAGTTTAGGGGAAAGGCGCGAGTGCCAGTACACTCCGCCAGCGACGATTAAGGCACATATCAGGCCAATGGCGGCGATCATTTTCGACGGGAAAGCGCGTAATCGACTTGACGCGTCCGGCCGAGGTGCGTCCTGGTTCTGCCGGTCAACCCGTTTCGCGGTGGATGTCCGTCTTGGAAGAACTGGTTGCGCTGCACGACCTCCGTCGTCTGGGGCCGCACTCGCGGAGATCTGCGATGTATCCTTGTCGCGCTTGAGGCGGAGCAACTCCGCCTTAATGTCAGAAGCGCTTTGATAACGGAGGTTGCGGTCTTTCTCCAGCGCACGATTGATGAGGCGCTCCAGTCCGTCGGGGACTTCAGGATTCAAGCGCACAGGCGCTACAGGAGCCCGGTTCAGGATCTCATCGAAGATGATGGCCGTGCTATCCCCGCGGAATGGCAACAGACCAGTGGCCATCTCATATAGGACCGCTCCAAACGAGAACAAATCCGTCCGTGCGTCCAATTCCCGGGCTCGGGCCTGCTCCGGAGACATGTAGGCGACAGTGCCGAGGGTGGTGCCGGGGCTGGTGAGGAGATCCAGGCTGAGGGCAGTCTCCTCGCCGGCTGCTTCCTCCGTTCGCGTCACTTTGATGCTGGCGGGCATGACTTTTGCCAGGCCGAAGTCTAGAACTTTGGCATGTCCGCGCTTGGTTACAAAGATGTTTGCTGGTTTGATGTCCCGGTGAACAATGCCGTCGGAGTGGGCTGCCTCGAGCGCATCCGCAATCTCGATTCCCAAGGAAAACACTGTCTCCATTTCCAACGGTCTGCCCGCGATGAGGTATTTGAGGGTCACGCCATCGAGAAACTCCATAGCGATGAATACCTTCAAGTCTTGTTTGCCGATCTCATAGATCGTGCAAATATTGGGATGGTTCAGGGCAGACGCAGCTTGCGCCTCACGTTCGAAACGCGCCAGAGCTTGAGGGTCGCTGGCGAGGTCATCCGGCAGGAATTTCAGAGCGGCAAAACGGTGCAATGAGGTATCTTCGGCTTTGTAAACAACCCCCATTCCTCCGCCGCCCAATTTCTCGATGATGCGGTAGTGCGAGATGGCCTGGCCGATCACAAAGAAGACCCTTGGGCTGGAATATTAGGAGTACAGAAGATGCTAGTCAATGCTTCTGACACACTTCTGACCGCCGGGCCGAATGGTGAGGTCAGCTCAGCTACTTGCGCAGGGCAGATTCCGCTGGAAGGTGGATCCGGAATTGCCGTTGGCTCATGGGGAGCTCGCGATCCCGGTCGAATCACGCGTAAACTGGAACGAATCGCCTTGTGTCCTGCTCCTCGTTGTGAAGGCCGCCAACCTGCACTGAAATGCATTGAAGTAGCCTACTTCGCGATCCGTAAAGACTCCAAGAAAGTACTCCGAATAGTGGCTTATCCCTCGCGCCACCGCCATAGCCCTTTTCCATGCACATGGGAATCACTGAACCACAAAAAACGGTACCGGCAATCTGCCACGACAGTGCCCCCCGCGCCCAATTGTCCACTTAGGACGGTTACGAGGTCACTATGGAAAGGTCTCGGGAGTTTTCTCCTAACCTATTGGAGACCGTATTCAAACGTCTGACGTGGCTGTCGGCAAGGGCTCAACCTCGCTCTGATCCTCTGGCGATGCAGTTGTGGGCAGCGGGATCGTCGCGAAAATGCGGGTTCCTGAGCTATCGGACTCGATCTTCATGGTCCCTTCGAATTGACGGAGGCGTTCCCGCATCCCGCCTATTCCAACACCTGAGCGTCCCGATTGAATCTCGGCCAGACGCGCGGGAGACATGCCCTTGCCCTGGTCCCCGATTTCTAAGCTAATTTGATTTGATTCACGGGCAATCCGAATCGAAGCGGTCTTACTCTCGGAATGCCGGTGAATGTTCGTCAAACATTCCTGCACCAGTCGAAAGATCACGAGTTCCATGTCACGCGGCACTCTGCCAAACTCCTTAGAAATGTCAAGCTGAACTTCTAGTCCGCTGCGTTCCCGAAGCCCTTGTAGATACCAACTGATCGCGGAATATAATCCGCTCTCGTCCAACAGGGGCGGATGCAACAGGTAAGAGGTCGTGCGTATCTCGCGGTGCAACTGTTGAACTGTTTCTTGAATTTCCTCAATCTTCGAGTGCAACCTCGGATGATTTGCGACCCAGCCTCGTGCATGAATAAGTTCAAGGTTTATGCCAAGTACAGTCAATGTCTGACCAACGCTGTCGTGCAATTCGCGCGCGATATGCCGGCGTTCTTCATCCTGACTTCGTAACAATCGCCAGGAGAGCTCTCGAACTCGGTTGGATTGCTCCTCCAGTTCTCGCGTGCGAGCCCGCACTTCTGCATCTAGTGTTTGGGCCAGTTTGCGGAAATTGTCCTCTGCCTCTTTGCGAGCAGTTACGTCGCTGGCTGCACCGAACCACTCCAGGATCTCGCCGTTTGCATTGAGTAGCGGAACCGCTCGCGAGTAGGTCCAGCCCAGCGTTCCATCCGCTCGTGCGGACGCGATGTTCAAGCTGGAACGGATTCCTTGTCCGCACCGCCTCGCGTATCGCCTCGCAACACAAGTGGCTGATCGTCAGGGTGAATATATTCGTTCAGCCAATCGTTCCTGGGTTCCCCCGTATCCGCAATGAACCCCCTTCCGTCGAGCTGGCCCAGTTCGCTCCAGTCGGGACTCATGCGATAAACCACGTCAGAACTGGCGTTCACGAGTGCGCGGAACCGCTCTTCGCTCCGACGCAGCAACTCCTCCGCCTGCTTCCGTTCGGAAATGTCGGCCGTAACAGCAAGATGCACAACAGTTTCATCCGGATTTCGCAAGGGTGCGGCGTGGGTTTCCATGTGCCGCCGTTTACCCTCTAGCCCAACGATGTCGAACTGTAGTGAACCCTGCTCGCCCCGGCAGATGCTCTCGTTGAAAGCTTTGAACCGGTCCCGATCCTCCGGCGCAATCAGGTCATAAACATTCTTGCCGACCACTTCGTCTGCGGAACGAGCGCCAACCATCTCCAGGCCGGGCCTATTCATGTGCAACAAAGTGCCATCTGCCGAGACCAGTTTGACGCACTCAGGCGTGGTTTCGACAATCGCGCGGAAACGCTCTTCGCTTTCTCGCAACGCCTTCTCGGTTCGCTTTTGCTGCGTGATGTCACTGTTGGTTTCGAGAATGCGCAGCGCGTTGCCATCGGCTTTCCGATCAAGCGCCCACCGGCTGATGACTATGACTTTCGCGCCATCCTTTCTTATGTGAACTAATTCGCCGTTCCAGCGCTCATCGCGGTGCAGTTGTTTGTTGATCATTCCTAGATCCGCAGGAAATTGGGTCTGCAGGAGTTCGTGGGCTACCCGGCCCAGCGCTTCGTCACGGGTAAACCCATAGAGCTCCGTCGCTGCCTTGTTCCAATAGGTAACGTGGTCGCCGGCGTCGCGCACTAAGATTGCATCATTGCTCAGGTCCAGTAGGCGAGCTTGCTCCGACAGTGCTCGCTCCGCCTGCCTGCGTTCAGTAATATCGCGGGCTACATTTGATGCTCCGATGACCGTGCCTGACGCGTCGCGGATGGGAGAAATCGTGAGTGAAACATCCACGGTAGCGCCGTTTTTGCGTTTGCGCTCTGTTTCGAAATGATCGACTCGCTCGCCTCTTGCCAAGCGCCGGAGAATGTCTTCTTCTTCTGAGCGTCGTTCCCACGGGACGATGAGCGTAATATGCTGACCGACGGCTTCCTCTGCCTTATATCCGAATAGTTGCTCGGCGCTCTGATTCCAACTGGTTATTGTTCCATCGAGCTTCTTACTTATGATGGCATCATCTGAAGAATCGACAATGGCGGCCAATAATGAGGTTGTCCGCTCTGCATGCTTTCGCTCGGTGATGTCATGGAAGGTGAGAACGATCAGAGAATTCCCGACTCCCTCCAATCGGCGTGCCTCAACCACAAGCGTCTTTCTACCGACAGGGAATTCGCGGTCGATCTCCGACAGCTTGAAATTGCTAAGACCGGAAAGAGTTCTTCCACGGATTCCCACACGTCGGAGGTTTCCCATTCGTTGTTCCCGAGCTTGCGGATCGAAATACCCTGCGTTTCATCCCGCGAAACCCCAAATATGGTATAGAAGGCCCGATTCGCCGTCTGTACCTGCAATTTGGCGTCGATAACGACGACAGGATCGACGACTGTGTTGAGGATCGCCTTCGTGTATTCCCGTTCGTAGATGGCTTGCTCTATACTTGCGCGAAAGGCGGTGACATTGGTGAATGTGAGCACCGCGCCCAGAATCTGGCGATCGCTTCCTACGTACGGAGCTATTCGGAGAAGAAAACATCTATCGCCATCGCGGGTTTCGACCCGGTGGGGGCTCCGTCAGCGATCACCCGCTTGCAGATTCTACTGAGATCCTGCACGCCCGCAAGAGTATTGCCAAGAGAACAACCGAGATCCGAGGCTTTCAGGCCAAACACCGTCATGGCGGCCCGGTTGATGCGGGCAACTGTGCACTCCCGGCTGATTACAATTATCGGAACATCGACAGCATCAAGCACACTGATCTCGTTGGCGGTCATCCCGCCCGAAAGCGGAGCGCCGCCTGATACAGATCGCGCTATAGGAAGCTCGTCATCCTGGGCCATGGAGTATCTCTAGTTTTAGCCAGTATTACGATACAGCGTGTGACTCCGTTGCAGCACATCATCGGCTACAAGCTGGGAGAGTCTGACGCAACGCCAAAAGCAACGCTTGAGAGCGCGGCATATGGAACGAACCGGGATAGCGCGACAGAAGTCGGTCCTCTAGGACCCGGGACTCGTCCGGCCCCACGGCGTCTCGAAGTGCTTCGGACACGGCTCGCTCAAGCCGAGAGTAATCTTCGACGGGAATAAGATGCGAGTGATTCTCGCTGAGTCTCGGCAGCATACGAGCATGGACGTCTCCGTTGAAGTTATCCATCAAGAACGAGCAGAAGATCGCAATATCTTGCTCATGCGCGAGTTTGTCGAATAAATCTTCGAGGTTCATGCTGGCGGCAACATCCCCTCTCTCCCAAAGAAGGTTAACCATCTCACCCCACCAGCGCACTTTCGGGTAACGACCGTCTCCGCGAGCTTGTGAAACAACGTTTGCAGCTAAGCCCAGGAAAACGGGCGAATCCGGCATTCCGTCACGCATGAAGGTGGGCAGCAGATCGTCTGCGTCAACAATCGTCAGTTGTCCCCGCTTTTCCGCGGCTTTCACATCCACGCCTTCACTCTCCAGCCGAGGGCGAAAAGCGTCCCAATGGGCGATCGTCGGAACTAGAATTACTCCTTCGCCGTTAGCAATCGCCGCAGCCGCAAAGCGACAGACGGCTCGATTGAGAAATTGCTGATCCTGATAAAGCTGGACGATGTGATCGCGCGGCGCAGCGCCGGTCAAAAGACCGCACCAGGGCTCCCCTTGGCCCGCTGCGCTTTGTTTCTCGCCGAAGCTGCTTTCGTTTTCCATTGCCACCCTCCGGGTCTCCAAAAAGCAAATCTCAGGGGTAAATGAGATTTTGTACGAAGCCGTTCGCCTCAACGCTGCGGATTCTTAGTGAGCAACCCTTGCATCGTTCTCAGCAAAAATGACTATATTGTAATAGGGACTAGTCGGGCGAAATAATTCGTTTCGCCTGGACCGTGCCGCGAGAGATACAGTATTTAGTGTATTGACTCGGAATCGATGGGTTCGTGGTCGGCAAAGTTAATTCCGTCGTTCGCCGACAAGATTTCTCTCACGAGATTCAGAGTTCGGGGCTCGCTGATTCCAGAGGATGCGAAAGAAAATAACGGAGGGACAAAATTGATCCCCCCGATGGAACTCTGTTCACCACGCGCAAGCTGATTCCGTATCTTGAACAGATCGATGTATCCGATCGCAACATTACCACCGATAATAATTCGGCAACTCGCGGTGCAGATTATCGAGTGAACTGTTCAGTAACGCGGTTTTCGATTGAATATGCTTTATACTCACTGACGCTCCTCCGGGAACGCGGAACCTCGCAGGTTTTCGGGAAAAGCGACCGCATCAAGATGCTGGACTTGCCTCAAAACAGCGAATTGCCGAAGATCGCCAAGCGCCTTGAATCTGCAATCAGACGAAATTCGAGATGTCCGGAGCGCCTGCGGCGAGTTTCTGGCGCCCGCCTCAAATTTCTATAAACTCCCGAACGTGGCGATCGGGTAACTGGCCGCAAGACCGCTACGCACCCGTGGACGTGGGACATTCGAGCTTTTTTGGCGACTACGCACCAGAATCCATGCTGATTCGCGTGTGGATGAGGACCGCGGTTCGCAGAGAGGTCACGTCGTTCGGTACATTCCTGAGCACCCTTTGCGACGGGTTCTGCCATCATCTCGACTTCAAAAAGTTCGGTTTTGTTGACCCATGGCGCACGCGGGGGTTCTACGAAGGGCAGGCGTGCTCTATCACTGCGCGAGGGGAAGGCGTTGAAAGAAACTATTTTGGGTTCCTTTAGCAGGCGTACGCTGGCGGATCGATTGGCAACGCTCGAATCGTAGCGCAGGATGGACATAGGGAGTGAAACTTCAATGATGGCTAACCGAACAATCTCCGAGTTGGCATCGATTATGCCCCGCCCGCTTCCAAGCAACTCGGCAATTCGGACGCCGGCGATTTTCGCGGCTATGAGGTTGACTTGCTGGAGGAAATTGGTCGGAGGGTCGGATTTCGGCTGAGTTTTCGGCGGGCGTTATGGAGTGTAATGATCCATGAACTCAAGGCGGGCGACATCGATTTGGTTTGCAGCGCAGCAAACCGTCACCTCGGAGAGGAACCGCGATGTTGATTTTTGTGTCCCTCATCTTAGGTTGGCACTAGCTGTAGTCAAGCGTGACGGAATTGCCGGAGACACCGCGATCAAAGGACCTCAAGTCGGGGTGAGGCGCGGAACCACCGCAGAAGAGTATGCCAAGCAGCATGGCATTCCTGAGCCAGCGCTGGTATCCGAGTCCAACGAGGAACTCTATGCCTCACTCGCTGCGGGCGAGCTTGATGCCATAATTGATGATTCCCCGATTGCAATGTACTTCTCTAAGTCCGTGGCGGGTCTTCAGTTCACGGGCATAATACAAGGAACAGAAGGCGCTTACGCGATTATGGTACGGAAGGGAACGCTGGACTAGGGGCAGAGGTCAATAGAGCACTCGCAGATATGGAAAATGATGGAACGAAGCAAAGACTTCTTTCCAAGTGGTTTGGCGACGATCAAGCCGAGGAGAGCAGATGATAGCTCGAATTTGGCATGGCAGGACGACGGCGAGCAATGCCGATGCGTATCTCGACTATCTTTTCAAGTCTGGCATTCCCGCCTACCGTAAAACGATTGGCAACAGAGGAGCTTGGGTCTTACGCCGGATCGATGGGGATACTGCGCATTTCATGACACTCAGCTTTTGGGAATCTCGGGATGCAATCGTGGCTTTTGCTGGCACCGACATTGAGGTCGCCAAGTATTACGCAGAAGATGAGAAATACTTGCTCGAATTTGAACCAACGGTGACACACTACGAATTGTTCCCGTGAAGGTTTTCCCGCAGACAGTCTCGACCATCGCTCTCCCCAGACACAGCAGGTCACTCCGAAGACCAGTCCGAGTGCGGCGGATCGGCTGCACGATTTTAAGTCCACAAAAATGGTCGCCTGCGCCCTATTATCAGGCGCTGAGAACTCACTTTCGCGCACAAAGTCCGCGGGGGACAATTCGACACACAGCGTTCCCTCAGGAACTCAGTCCGAGCTCCCCATTGAATTGCGCGATGGCTGGGTAGCATTCACAAACCACATTCTCAAGGTTCTGTCGATCAAGAATCTGAAGTTTTCCGCGGGAATATTTAATTACCTCCCGCTCCTGCAGCAACCCCGCAGCGGCGGTGACCGATGTGCGATCCGTTCCCAACATCATCGACAGAAAATCATGCGTCACGGATAACGTTTGCTGTCGGACTCGATCATCGGTCATTAGCAACCAGCGCGCTAGACGCTGACCCACATCGTGTAATCGATTGCAGGCCGCTGTCTGTGCCAACTGCATCGCCTGAACAGCGGAAAAACGGTTTGCCATCTTTTGGAGTTGTGGTGCAGATTTCAACGCCCTTTCAAGATTATTCGCTGAGATTTTGAATCCGTCTCCAGCGACTTCAGCCACTCCCCAGTGGGTCGTCCGTTTGATACCAGCCATCAAACTGACCCCTGTCATTCCTTCATAACCAGCTACCCCTACCTCCACGGTCCTGCCGGATTTTGTGCTCACGACAAGGGAAAGCAGTCCGGAGTTGATAAAGCACGCTGCCTCAATTTCGTTTCCCGGTTCCTCAAGATTTTGGCCGGCCAAAAAACGAACATGGCTGAGATGGGGTTTTAGGACCTGGAACTCTTTTACGGGTATCGTTGAGAGAAGGACATTGATAACCGAATTTCCGCGTTCATCAGTTCTTTGAAGATTCTGTTTCATGCCTTGAGCATAATTGGTTGATTTGCCCGCCGTTACATTAGGTCGAGCATACCTTAAAACCTTCACGAGTGCAGATTTATGGGCAAGTACAGAATCTACGGTATGGGGACCCAGAAACACGTTATGTAGAATGCCCGACATACGGTGGCTATGCAGATTCGTTGTTTCTCGATTCGACCTTTCTGGCTCCGCCGGAAACACAAACGTGCTGCCTACAGTCTGGCTCAAAAGCGGCGAGGCAGCCTAGTCAAGCTCGCAAAGGTCGATGGTCATCCCCAATACACGGACGAATGGATTGCGGCTTTCTGCTCGGAGGCGATTGCTGCGAAAGCAACCTCCGCATGTAGAACGTATAATTCAACGAATTTCGCAAAGCTTTGGAGGATCACATCCGAGAGGCCAAACATTCCGGAGGCACTCAAGCTATGACGCTTCCGATCAGCGATTCACTCATCGAACCTACGCATAAACATGTTCCGTCGGATGTTCGGATAAGCCAGGGTTAAGCAGGGAGAGTCGTGATTCGCATTCTGGTGGTTGACGATTTCGATGTCGTGCGCCGCGGCGTTATCTCCCTGATTCGCGAACAGACCGCATGGCAGGTCGTTGGTGAAGCAAGCAACGGGCTTGAGGCCGTTCAAAAAGCTGCAGAACTCAAACCGCACGTCGTGATCCTGGATGTGAACCTCCCGCAGTTGAGCGGTTGGGAAGCCGCGCCACTAATTCGTACGGCTGTTCCGACATGCCGGATTCTATTTCTTAGCCAGCATGATGGCGGATTTGCAGCGAGGGAAGCTGAACGAGTTGGAGGCTCAGGATACGTGTGTAAATCAGATGCCGGGCGGGAACTAGTGAGAGGCATTCAAGCAGTGTTGCGACAAGAAAAATTCTTTACCAGTTCGAGCCACACCGGTAGCGGTCAAAACGAACCGGATGACAAGGGCCAAGATCCTCTTATCGATAAAAGCGAGGTGGGAAATATCCCTAAGTCCGCCGCCTGAAATCCGCGCCGAAGAAAAAGGGGATACATACGACCTAGACGGGTCCATTTCCAAAGTACTCGCGCCAGCCTGTATCAATGGACACGAAGTCTG
The DNA here is from genome assembly GCA_963734675.1 of uncultured Acidobacteriaceae bacterium. Lineage (GTDB taxonomy): Bacteria > Acidobacteriota > Terriglobia > Terriglobales > Acidobacteriaceae > Sulfotelmatobacter. The sequence goes on along the minus strand of CAVTHZ010000011.1, from coordinate 242,973 downwards.
TTTAGCATCTACAGCCCGCTCGCATTGCAGATCTCGGAAGAACGCCCGTCGTCCAGGTATGTTTACGGAGTGGGGACATTTCTGATCGCAGGTTCCAAGCTATGCCAAATCACAGGCAAGCCAAACCCGGGTGGCCACAACTCCGAATGAGTGGCCGGCAGGACGGAAGTTCGTCACGAAAACGATTCAACTCACTATTGAGGTTGTGACGGCTAGAGCATGAGAAACTCCTCAGCCAATTGGAACGTTCTTTGGACGCTTCAAAAAGGACTGCATCTTCTTGCATGGGGCGATTGGAGACACCGTGCTCAAGAGCTTCGCCGAGATTCTCAAGTCCAACACTCGTAAATCCAACCTTTGTAGCCGTCCTGGAGGCGAGGAATTCTTGTGGTCATTACGCATGTGGAAAAAGAAAATGCCGCTATGCAATTGAGCGCATCCGCAAGAATTTGGGATCCAGAGTTCACCGCTGCACGCAGCCCATTCGGCGCTGACCGCCAGCTTCGGAATTGCTGGCATCCGCGTAACGGCGTGTTCCGATTTCAATGCCCTGGTGACTCGCGCCGATACGCTTCCGTACGCCGCAAAGCTCAAGCGCGTAACCGCATCGAATTTTAACAAGAACAGACTTTGTAAACGATAGCGAAGATTGCGGCGGGAAAGTTATGAGTCAATGCTAATTGCACGACAAACCCCAGGATCTGTATTTAATATTTTCCGTGAGTTACTCTGCGGCGCGGCGGGGAAGATTCGATGGTCGACTTTGGTAACTTTCCGTTGATGATTGCTCGTCTAGAATTGATTTATCCCCGGAATCTTATTGTCCAAGACCAGGCGGCCCATCTCTGTGAGTGAACAACCTCTCTCCGAGACCACAAAATCTTCTGCTCTCCGCATGCGCCAAGTCGAGGGTCGGGAGTGGTGGCTCTGGGGTTCCGCTGTCGCCGTCACTTTGGTCTTGACCTTCGGCATCCTGTCTTTAACGTTTCCTGGTTTTCACCTGCCTACCGACAATGCGCATTCGCTAAATCTCAAAGAATGGGTCCGCGGATTGGCCGCTCTCGTACTACTATTCGATATTTACACGGTCCACCAGCAACGGGAGTTGCAGCGAATCCGCCGCCACTTGGCCGAGCGCGAACGGCTGTTTCAATTGATTACGGAAAATGCCGCGGACATGATTGCGGTGATCGATTGCGACGGACGGCGACTCTATAACAGTCCCGCATATCAAAACATTCTGGGGTATGGTCCTGAAGAACTAGCGGGAACTTCTTCGATGGATCAGATCCACCCTGATGACCGCGCGCGCGTGCTCGAGGCTGCGGAGAAAGCTCGCAACACCGGCCGGGGTGAACGGCTCGAATATCGCATCCGGCATAAAGATGGTTCCTGGCGCTTTATCGAGTCCACTGCTAGCGCAATTCGTAGCCGCGAAGGCGAGACTGAAGGTCTGGTCATCGTGAACCGTGACATTACCCAAAGGAAACGGGCGGAGGAAAAGCTGGATCACCTGTCCTTCCACGATGGCTTGACCAATCTCCCTAATCGTGCGCTCTTTCTCGACCGGCTGCAACGCGCGATCACTCAGTCCAGGCGGCACATGGACTTCAGATTCGCAGTGCTGTTCATTGATATTGACGAATTCAAAGTCTTCAACGATAGTCTCGGCCATGCTGCTGGTGACGCGCTGCTCATCCAGATCGCGCAGCGTTTAAACGCCTGCCTCCGCGGCGCCGACACCATCGCACGTTCCCAGCCTGGCGACACTTCGGATCCCCTTGGGGGCGAGAGCACCCTGGCCCGGCCCGGAGGCGACGAGTTCACCGTTCTCCTTGAGGAACTTCATGACCCCAGTGACGCCATTCGGATCGCCGAGCGCATTCAGCAAAGATTAGCCGCTCCGTTCGACTTAAATGGTCACGAGATCGTGTTAACGGTAAGCATCGGGGTTGCCTTCAGCGGCAATGCCGAGGCGGAGGCACAGGACGTCCTCGGCGACGCCGAGATTGCCATGTATCGCGCAAAAAGTACGGGCAAGAGCCGCTGCGAAGTGTTCGACCATGCGATGCATGCCGGTGCTATTAAACGCTTGCAGCTCGAAACCGACTTGCGCAAAGCCATCGAGCTAAACCAACTCCGCGTTTACTACCAACCAATCGTGTCCTTGGACAACGGCCAGATCGTAGGGTTCGAGGCCCTCAGTCGCTGGCAGCGTCCCGAAGGTCTGGTCATGCCGGGGGAATTTATCGCCGTTGCGGATGAGACCGGTCTTATCTTGCCCATCAACCGTCAACTGCTCTACGACGCCTGCCGACAACTTCGTGCGTGGCAGACGCTTTTTCCTTCTGATCCGCCCCTCACGCTCAATGTAAACATCACACCCAAACAGTTTGCGCAACCTGAACTGGCCTCGCAGATTGGCAAGACTTTGCAGGAGACCGGATTGGATCCTCGTTGTGTCAATTTGGAGATCACGGAAACGATCGCTATGGCCGATGCCGTGAGGTCCGCCGTTGTGCTCTCCGAGTTAAAAGCGCTCGGCGTTCACCTGGACATCGACGATTTCGGCACCGGCTACTCCTCGCTCAGCCGACTGCAGGGCTTCCCCGTGGACACGCTAAAGATCGACCGTGCGTTCATCTCGCGTATAGACACTGACCTCGCAACCCACGAAATCGTTCGTGTCATTGTCATGCTCGCGCACGGTCTCCGCCTGAAGGTCGTTGCTGAAGGTGTCGAGACTCAAGCGCAGGTGGATTTGCTCAAGGAAACTGGCTGCGAACTGGCCCAGGGTTACCTGTACTCTAAGCCCGCCGTTGTCGAGACAATCGAACAGCTTTTGCGTAAGAACCGCACTGCAAAAGTCTCTGCCAAACTAGCGAAAACGGCTACCTCCACATCCGCATGAAACCTATTGATCTCGGTCAATGGGTCCGTGAAGGATTACCGCAGGCCAAGTGATCGAAAATACGGTGGCCAGGGGGGAGTTGAAATCTCCCTACCGATGAATTGCTTTGCGATTCGCGAGTCTCCGAGACCAACGCCTACGTCGTGGTGTGTGATCATTGTGTCCAACCGCATGCGTTCTTCGACGACACACTAGCCAGCATCCTCACCGGAATCGCCAGCGTTGCTGGGTCGTTTTTTCAAGGGCTTCAGCACATCCAGGTCGCTCACCTTTGGCAGCAGGCTCGCGTGCTAGATGCAAAGCCTGCGCTCGGTCGCCAGGGACGAACTGGTGGTCACGATCAAGGACTCTAAGCCCATTTTGCGACCTTACCGGATTGCGATACGGCGGTCATAGGGACACACCTGTACGATACTTGTGATCCCGGGCTGTGGCGCGGCTCCGGCTGCCCGCCATCCGCAGGGAGCAGCTGAAATTGACTCGGGTTTTGGGTTGGATACCATCACATTCTTGCCATCGACAGGTACCACGCGGGCGACCATGCCTCGGGCGCGAGCAGAGACCATTGAGCTCGTTAGGACATATCAAGTGATCGTGACGGGCAAGGGCAAACGATCGGTGCCGCCCATTATTACCATTTACTGTTTAATTACTAGCACCTCAGTCAGTTACCGCCATTACTAACTTCGATTACCTTCTAGCGATTGTGGCATGTCCTCTCGTACATGTACTCTCGGTTCATGAAGCACACCCCCAAAGCTGGCGTGTTGAGCTGGAACAAGGATTGGTTCCGCGCGTCCTTCATTTGGAAAATCGAAAAGAGGAATGCCATGAAACCAATCATCCACTTAATCCTCGCGGTAATCACGCTGGGGCCCATCGCGGCCGGGAAAGAGTTACCCAATGCTCCAGAACCAGCTTCGTCCTTCAGCAGCAGCGTATCGGCTGTGCCTTCTGTGCCTACAGCCGGCTTCACCACGGCCCGCTTCGAGACGCGCGTTGTTGACAAGAAGTTCCTTAGCCTGGCGGTGATCTCTACCGGGACCACTTTCGCAGATTCCTACACCACATTGTTTGCGCGAGAAAACTGGCTGGCTCACAAGCAGGGTGTTTGCAACGCGGAGGTGGAGTCGGCATACCTTTACGGCACGCATCCTACCGTCGCACGGACTTATGCTGTAGCTTCAGTAAAGAGCGCCGGAGCGATCTTCGCAGCTTACTATTTCCGAAAGCACCACAGCAAGCTGTGGTCGCTGCCTCTGATCGCTAACTCAGTCATTGGGGCGCAGGGCGTAGCGCAGAATATGGTCAACTGCAACTAGCCCTGCGATGCGGGAACGGACTATTGCTGTACGTTAAGGGTTAGAGGTACGGAGTGCTTCAGGCTGCCAGAGGTTCCGGTCGCGGAGATTGTATAAGTTCCAGTCTGCGTTCCGTTCTGGCCGCCGGTCGAGACGATGCCGGTTCCTCCGGCACACGCCGACATAAAGAGGAGAGCAGCAATCAATAAGGCGAGCACAACGAAGGCTGCGAGCTTCTTCGAACGGGGTTTCGAGCCGATGAAGACCACGCCAAACAGACCGTGCACGTTCATTCCCGACCTGAAGTTTTGAAGCAGTAGAGAAAATGCCAAGATAAAGAAGTGGCAGGTGCCCAGTATCCCGACTTAGGGCCTCGGAGCCCGATCAGGGTGAGACACGGCAGGCGAAAAAGCCTCGCACCCGCCCCCCCAGCAGTATCGCCTCGGGCATATAGAAGATTTCTGCATTCTGCCGATTTATCCGGCAGAACTTCACGGTCAGACGGCAATCGGAGAATGGAAACACCTCTAACGGCGGGACGCCTTGTGTAGCAAAGCGGCGATCAAGTTCCGGCTAGTGCGGATCAGCAAGAGCAAGCTTAGGCGATAGTGACAAGACGAGAACTCACGGACTCGAACTCCTCAGTTCGGCCAGCGGTTTCCAAGAAGCCTTTGAGCACCCCTTGATCCTCGGGAAGCATCTTGACGAATTTTATCCCGTTTCCCACCTGCGGATCACAGGTGACTACAGTGGCGGCGACGATCAAGACAGTAGTTTCTAGTGAAAGCTGCAAATCCAAATCTGTTCCAACCGGAAATGGGAAAATGGTCTCAATATAACAGCCGCTCAAGCTCAAATCAGCGGTAGCGCCGCGAATCGGGCTAGCGCACGCGTCGGTCTGTATTTGAACTGGCACGCTTACTCTTACGCGAGCGTGTTTACGACGGTCATTCGAGTGGTCATTGCTTAGCTTGCTCATGATCATTACCTCCTATGTCGAGCGGTCTCCGTGTTACTACTTTTCATAATTGCTAGAACCGCGAAGAAACTGAATGTGACCGGCATCACTCAGGACCACCGGCATCAAAAACCCAGTAATCACGAGAATGTTATTGCCGGACGTATGACACGAACTCCAGCAGTCTTCATTCGACAGCAATTCCTCCCCGCTACGAGCCATTGGTGACCGCGATATTTCACCAACAATGAAGATCGCTACACAAGATTCGCCAAGCTCGTGGCAACTTCGACCGGCAATTGTTAGGTCGCGGAGACAAGCGAATGCGTGACCGCGTGCACCGAGAGCATAATGCGGTTCTGCACCCCCGCCTTGTGCATGAGTTTGGAAACATGTGCTTTTACCGTTCGTTCTTCAATATTCAGACACAGCCCTATCTCCTTATTCGACCGGCCTTCCACCAGCAGACCCAGCACCTCCTTTTCACGATTGGTAAAGTTGCCGCGCCCGCTCAGCCCGCCGCAACAGGTATGGTTCGAGCGATCGATGAATGTTGAAAGGACCCGCCGTGACGCCCACACGAACCCTTCGGCGACGATGCGGATTGCCTTCACCAAAGTTTGTACGGGCGCAGTCTCATCAACATAGCCCTTTGCACCGCACGCTAGCGAGTTTAGAACGGTGTCATCACTGATACCCGATCCTGTGATAATGATCCGCAGATCCGAACGAATAGTTCTCAACGTTTCGACCCGCTGAAAGACGTTTTGCCCGTTGCTACCAACCAGGACCACATCGATGTCCTGCGCTTCGCCGATCTCGGATAGAGACATGGGAGTCACCCGCAAGTCCGGTTCTGAATCTAGCACGGCCCTAAACCCTGCAAACCGCAGCGGATCGCTTTCGACAACCGCCACCTGCATGAAAGACTTGACGGACATCTTGGTTTTCATAAGACCTCCTGCAATGAATTTCTTCTAACCACGATTGATCGATCAGTTCTCGCTAATTAAGTGACATTTTGCGGAGAAGCCTAAAATCGCCTAGCATTTTGCCCGTTCCAAGCACGACGCTCGACAGAGGATCGTCGGCGATCGAAACGGGTAAGCCGGTTTCCTGGCGGATGCGCTTGTCGAGATTCCTCAATAGTGCGCCGCCTCCGGTCAGCATCACCCCATGATCGCTAATATCAGCAGAGAGTTCTGGAGGGGTGCGTTCGAGCGCGACTCGAATAGCATTCATGATCACAGCCACGCATTCGCTCAGCGCTTCCCGAATCTCGCCATCATCCACTGTGACTGCCTTGGGCACCCCTTCAACCAAGTTCCGGCCTTTGACTCTCAAAGTGCGAGGTCTGTCCAAACTATAAGCACTTCCAATCTCATGTTTGACCCTTTCGGCGGTGCGTTCGCCAACCAAAAGGTTATATTTCCGCTTGAGGTAGTTCATGATCGCCTCGTCCATCTGGTTGCCGGCCACCCGTACCGAACGCGAGTACACAATACCGCCCAGGGAGATTACGGCAATGTCCGTCGTCCCCCCGCCAATGTCGACCACCAAATTGCCTTTCGGTTCGGTGATGGGAAGTCCGGCGCCGATTGCCGCCACCATTGCTTGTTCCACCAAATACACTTCACTCGCCTTGGCGCGGTAGGCCGAATCCGTGACTGCACGTTTCTCAACTTGCGTAATCTCGGAAGGCACGCTAATTACGACTCGAGGATGGACCAGCATCTTTCGTCGGTGTGCCTTTTGAATGAAATAATGCAACATCTTCTCGGTGACTCTGAAGTCTGCAATCACCCCATCTTTCATTGGTTTGATCGCTACAATATTCGCGGGCGTGCGTCCCAACATCTCCTTAGCTTGTTTGCCAACGGCTTCCACTTCTTCGGTGTCTTCGTTGATGGCCACAACCGAGGGTTCATTCACGACGACGCCTTTGCCACGTGCGAAGACCAGCGTGTTAGCAGTACCCAGGTCGATGGCGAGGTCACTTGAGAACAAACTGAAAACTGACCTCAACTGGTGAGTGTGCGATCCGCTGGATTGGAAGGCTGTTGACGACATGTAAATATCCTTCTGTCCGCTCCAGATGCCGGGCCTACTCAGAGTTTTCATCGTGGGAAGGCGGACAAGGGGGCACTGTAGAGGGACCGGTTCCACCCCAATCTCCCTGACTTATCAGCGACCCCACTTTGCCTGACCGCTCGTTCATCGCTGCTTCGGGGGAGGGCAACCGCGAGGAGCGCGGAAAATCACAGACTCGCTGCGGGAATCGACCCAGGTTCGGTTCGTAGCCCAAATCACTTGACTGTTGGTTGACCGTCGTAATCTGCGAGTTGTTGCTTTCCGTTTTCTAAGATAAGCACGAATGTTGCCATATCGAAAAAGCACGCTTACCGGCTTTTTCGGTCATCTTTTGAGATCACGAATGAATTGGAGAGCTAGCGAGCGTCCCAAATCTGGACCCTCGTCCAAATGCTCCCTGGAATGCACACCGCAGCAGCTTATGATGCATATAGTCTTCTTGCAGTGAGCGCAATCGGGTGCACTGCTAGGTTGGGGGCCCGGAGATTGCGCTGCTCCGGTGCACTAATCTTGGGTAATTGACCCGAGGAACATTCCGGAATAAAGTGCTCGCGTGGCCGAAGCCGCAGAAACTTCTCCGCCTGCCCTCCGTCCAGCTACACGTGATCGTCGCCTTGTCCCACGATTTGCGGTTTCCATGGCGGTTTGTCTTCGCTCCAGCGAAGGCGAATCGAATGCAATGACTCGTGACGTCAGTTCGAATGGAATGTTTCTCAGCACACGCTCAAAATTAACCGTCGATTCTGCGGTCGAACTGGAAGCTAGAATTCCATTAGGCAACTCCGCTTTCCCAGCAATGCCAATACTATACGCAGGGCGCGTAGTACGCGTCGAAGTTTTAACCTCGGATGAGTTTGGAATAGCTGTCTGCTTCTCTCGCTACGAATATCTGGTGTAGCCCAGTCGAGTCTCATCGAAGATGGCGCAAAACGTTGACATCCTTTTTCGTCTTAAGCAGTATCGGGGTGCGCTCCTATGGTACCCCCCCTGGAAACTATTCATTACCCTTTCGCGGAGTGCCGATAGCCCTACGAATAGTCTGCGCCAGCAAAGCTAAGCTGCACGGCTTTTGAAGAAATATCGCGTCCGGAGCAAGTGCCCCACTATCCACGGTTTGGTCCGTATATCCGGACATGTAGACGACGCGAATCTGACGGCGCGCCGCCAAAACAGACTTAGCTAATTCGATTCCGCTGATGCCTGGCATGATTACATCAGTGATCAACAAGTCGATGGGCCCCTGATGAGTCTCGCAGATGTGTAGTGCCTGCGCCCCGTTGCTCGCTTCCAGGATGCAATAGCCTTTGACCTCGAGAAATTCTCGATTCACCGCTCGCAGCAGGGGCTCATCCTCCACCATCAAAATTGTCTCAGAACCTCCCGTGATGGGACCCTGTTCTGCCGGGTTCGGCGATTGGGCTTCCACCGCCGTTTGGGCAAGAGGCAGATACACCTTAAAGGTAGTTCCTTTCCCCACTTCGCTGTATACCCACACCACTCCGTTGCTCTGCTTTACGATCCCGTAGACCGTCGCCAGCCCGAGACCGGTACCCTTTCCCGGTTCTTTGGTCGTGAAGAAGGGTTCGAAGATTCGTGCTTGCGTTTCGGCGTTCATTCCAAGTCCGCTGTCACTGACCGCTAACATAGCGTAGTGACCGGCGGGGAGTTGAACCGTGTGTTGCCGAGAATACTCTGCGTCCAACTCGACAATGTCAGTTTCAATAGTGAGTTTGCCACCGCTCGGCATCGCGTCTCGTGCATTCACAGCCAAGTTCATGATGACCTGCTCGATTTGTCCTCGATCAGCATATACCAGGCATTCCTCGAGCGCAGTTTTGATCGCCATTTCTACATCTTCCCCCAGAAGCGGCGGCAGCATTTTCACAAATTCGTTCACAACTACATTCAGGTTCAAAACCCGTAGCTCCTGAATTTGCTTGCGACTAAAGGCCAGCAGTTGTCTGGTCACGGACGCAGCCCTCTTTCCTGCGTCCCGAATTTGGGTTGCATACCGAGTTACTTTTGCGGAGTCGGTTGCACAATCCTCGATCAGCTGGGCGTAGCTGGTCATTATCATTAGCAGGTTGTTGAAATCATGAGACACACCTCCGGCAAGGCGTCCGATTGCTTCCATTTTCTGGGCCTGACGGAACTGTGCCTCAAGCAGACGCTGCTCGGTAACATTCTCAACAAAAATTTCGTACCTGAGAGGTTGTCCTTCTCTTGCCCGAATGGTTCGGCCCCGGCATCTCACGGCTATGGGATTTCCGCCTTTACGTCTCCACTTGGCTTCCAAATCCACAACTCTTCCCATGGCGGACTTATATTTCTGCAAATCATGCAAGCACTCATTCGAATCGCAATAGATGTAGACCGCAAGGTCCACTTGTTGTAACTCGGCTTGTGATTCATAGCCCAGAATCGTGGCGAGTGCTGGATTTGCCATTGAAACCCGCGTGAGCTCCGTCTGGAGGATGCCGAACGGTGCGCCATTCACGACCGATTGATAACTCTGCGTAGTTTCTCGCAGTGCCGACTCTGCTCGCAAACTTTCCGTGATATCCTGCGCCAAGACAAGTCGTGCTTTGCAACCTCTAAAATGGATAGGAGCAGACGAGATCTGAACCTGAATCCGGGAACCATCCTTTTTCACGTGTTCCCACACCTCGCGATCGGTTTCCAAGGAATCGAGTCTCTTCTTATGTTCTTCCAGAAAGCGAGGTACCTCCGCCGGCAATCGGATGTCTTTCACGGTCATGGACAAGAACTCGCTCCGCGAGTACCCATAGTGTTTGACCGCCGTCTCGTTCACTGCCATGAATCGTAGGGTATCAGCGGCATAAACCCACATCGGATTGGGGTTGGCCTCGAAAAGTAAGCGATATTGTTCTTCGGAGGCGCGGAGTTCACTTTCTGCCCGATCGCGCTCCTCACGCAGTTTGTGCTGGTCTAACGCGTGCCGAACGGCGATCGGAAGACGTTCAAGGTTGTCCTTGAGAACATAATCGTTCGCACCTGCTCTGATGCATTCGATAGCGAGTTCATCTCCCAGCGTACCGGTTACTAAAATAAAGGGGACGGTGAATCCGGAAGAGCGAAGCCAATTTACGGCTTCCAGGCCACTCCAGTCAGGAAGGCGGAAGTCTGCGAGGATCAGATCGTATTGTTGGGTTTGGACCCGTTCGGTAAAATCTTTCGCGGTTGAGACGACTTCGCTTTCATAGTCGAATCCGGCTCGGGCCAGCTCTGTGAAACAAAGCTTGGCGTCCGCCTTGTTGTCTTCGAGCAGCAAGATTCTCGTGCGGTAATGGTTTGCTTCTGGAGACTTCATACTGCGACTAAGACTAGGGGTTCGTCCCCAAGCTTATAGGCCCGACAAAAGTATACCCCCACACTACAGGAGCGAGCGCATGTGACGTGCGAACCAGCCTAGCGCATCTACAAAGGAGGGAGGCAGCGCTCTTACCTCTTGAGACGTATACCTTCAGCGCAGAGCTTGTCAACCGTAAACTTTAACAGTAGCGCTGCATATTCTCCAAAGCTTGGTCTGCGGGGATTTCACCCCACAGTGCGGCTCAACTTCTCTTGTTCATTCGCACTGGCATCATCAAAACCAGGCCCGCCCGCGTTTGCGTCATTTTTTCTGTGCGGCATTCAGCGCACTCTCGGCTGGGGCCTTTTCTATATAGACCGTTTATCGTTTCAAACATCATTCCTCATAGAGCGGAGGGTCTACTGTGTCGGGAAAGCAAAATTAGCGTTTGTGTGTTATCAGTAACTTACGCGCGTGCAGTAGCTAGATTAAGTGCCGATAGTGCCGACATTTCGGCAAGTGCCGACATTTCGGCACTTTGTCTGATCCGAGGATTAGGATTAGTCAGTGGATACAGCTAGAGCAATAGCGAAGGACACCGTCCCGCGCTTTCCTACCTGCCAACTTTCTCCTTGATAATCAAGCTGCCACAATTCAACAATATGTGTCGAAACACGCCGATCCTTTGAGCGCAGCGAACTTGCTCCCTAAGAAGATCGAGCGCGTTGAGAAAGCTTTGGGATTCGATTGGATTCAGATGTACTCAGCCTTTTGCAGAATCTCGCCGCAGCGAAAAGCGACTTTAACTTTTGTATGCACCGCGGTGCTACTCGTTGCAAGCGGGGCAACCACCACTTTCGTCATGGTCCGATTTGTGGGAAGTCAGAAGTGGATCATTGATGCTCGCGAAGTCGAGGCCGAAATTGGAGAATTGAATGGCGCGGCCGAAAATGCCGGAGGTGCGTGCGCCCAATACGCAGATAGTGGCAATCAAGAGTTCCTAAATACATTCAATTTTGCGATTCCTGAGATCCAGAGGAAGCTCGATCATATAGCGAGCCTTACTATATACAATCCCAATCAGCAGAAGTTGTGGGATAACCTCCAGGCGCTGGTCACGTCGCGGATTGGACTGTATCGCGAATCGATCGATCTCAAGCACGTGGCTCCCATGGATGAGCACGGGCAGAATGAAATTGCGATGGAGAGAGTGCCCGTCGCTGAGGAGATTGCCAGAACGTCCGGCGAGATGCGCAATGAGGAAGATGAATTACTCCCGGTACGGACACGAACCCCTGCGCGTCTCTCGACCTTCTCGGCTAGCATGTCGGGCGCTACTCTTCTTCTGGCGCTGGCTTTTTTAGGTTTGTGTTACCGATTTTTCTGGCGGGAACTTCAGGCTCGCAGACGAAAGGAACAAGAGTTTCGCGGCCTATTGGAAACTGCCCCCGACGCAATAGTAGTGATGAATCGGGAAGGCAAGATTGTATTGGTCAACAAACAGGTGGAAAAGCTATTCGGCTATCCACGAGAGGCCTTACTGGGAAATGAAATCGAAATGTTGATTCCGGAACGGTTCCGGAATCAGCATCCGGGACATCGCTCTGCTTTTGTCGCTGACCCCCGCGTGCGCCCCATGGGAGCCGGGTTGGAGTTGTATGGCTTGCATAAGGATGGGCACGAATTCCCCGTGGAGATCAGCCTGAGCCCGCTGGAAACCGAGGAGGGCGTACTCGTTTCGAGCGCCATCAGAGACATTACTGAACACATGCAAACAGAGATGCGATTGCAGGCACAAGCTGCGATGTTGCTCGAGCAGGCTTCTCTTCTAGACGTGGCTCACGACGCGATTTTTGTGAGAGACTTCACTGGCGTTATTTCCTTCTGGAATCGCGGCGCGGAGACAACTTATGGCTGGAGCAAGGCGGAGGCGATTGGTCAGACAACTCACATAATCCTCAAGACGGAGTTTCCCTCTACTATCGAGGAGATTCAGGCGACACTTCTGCGGGATGGGCGTTGGGAGGGCGAACTAAAACATTCCACCCGCGAAGGTTCGCGCATCATCGTAAGCAGCCGTTGGGTCTTGCGGCCAGACGATCGCTCCAAGATTCTGGAGATCAACAATGACATTACGGCGCGTCGGCACGCCGAATTGAGATTTCAGAGTTTGCTGGAAGCAGCGCCAGACGCGGTGGTGGTGGTGAATCGCGAGGGGAAGGTTGTGCTGGTGAATGCCCAGTTGGAGAAGCTGTTCGGGTATCGCCGGGAAGAAGTTTTGGGTGGCGAAATTGAGATGCTGGTGCCGCGACGGTTTCGAGATAGGCATACCGGGCACCGTTCAGGTTTCTTGAGCGATCCCCGGGTGCGGCCTATGGGGCAGGGGCTCGAACTGTACGCCCTGCACAAGGATGGGCACGAATTTCCGGTGGAGATCAGCCTGAGTCCACTGGAGACTGAAGAGGGTATGCTGATTTCCAGCATTATTCGAGACACTACGGAACGCAAGCAGACTCAAGTGGCAATTGCAAACCTAAATCAGGGACTGGAAACACGCAATCTGGAGTTAGCCGAAGCGAACAAGGAACTGGAGGCCTTCACGTATTCGGTGGCACATGACCTGCGTGCTCCGCTACGCCACATCCTGGGTTTTTCTAAGGCGCTGATGGAAGATTTGGGCCCGGAGATGTCTCCCAATGCACAAGGCTACGTCCGCGATATCGTGGAAGGTGCGCAGCACATGGGCCACTTGGTAGATGATTTGTTGGGTCTCGCTCGCATAGGCCGCCAAGAACTGAAAATCCAAATCACTGGTCTTGCGTCACTTATCGGAGAGGTTCTAGGCGACCTCGAGCCCGAAACGCGTGACCGGAACATTCGCTGGCAGATTGGCGAGTTGCCATTTATAGAGTGTGATCCGGGCCTCATGAAACAAGCGCTTGCCAATCTTCTCTCTAATGCAGTGAAGTACACGCGCCCCCGCAAACTTGCAGTGATTGAAGTTGGGCAAGCCGAGAGGAAAGGCCGCCCCATAATCTTCGTCCGCGATAATGGGGTTGGCTTCAATATGAAATATGCGGATAAATTATTTGGGGTCTTTCAGCGCCTCCACCGCAAGGAGGACTTCGAAGGCACGGGGGTCGGACTCGCCACGGTGCAGCGCATCATTCACAAGCACGGCGGCCGGATTTGGGTCGAAGCGGAGATCGACAGGGGCGCTACCTTTTACTTCACTCTCGCGGCCCGGCAGAAGGATGAAATACAAGAGCAGTCAGCTACCCCAGAAAAGGAAAAACTCGATGGAAAACGCGGTTGAGATTCTGCTGGTAGAGGACGATCCCAAGGACGTGCGGCTCACTCTGCGCGAACTCGAACGTTACAATCTAGGAAACCGCATCGTGGTGGCACGAGATGGTGAGGAAGCCCTAGATTTCTTGTTCAGCCGCGGGACTTTCAGTGGGCGCACTGCCAATGGACCGCCGAAGCTCGTTCTGCTGGACTTGAAATTGCCCAAGGTGGACGGTCTTCAGGTTCTACGTGAGATCAAGGGTAGCCCTGAGACGCATGACATTCCGGTGGTGGTTATGACGTCCTCCGGAGAGCAGCGAGACATTGTCGAGAGCTACAAACTCGGGGTTAACAGTTATATCCAAAAACCGGTGGATTTCGAGCAGTTCCGACAGACGATCAAGACTCTTGGCTTCTACTGGTTAGTAGTAAACCGTCTCCCTGCCCTGTGAGGTTCCCGGGTTAGCTTAGCTTAGATTAGGATTCAGTTTGGATTGCCCTTCCACTCGCAACCGCATTGACAGTGGACGGAATCGCACAACCAAAGCTTTTTCAGAGCGCCCTGCATGCAGCGCATGACCTCATCCACATTCTTCTCCTCCACGTCTAGGGAATTGCATCTCGTCGCCCAGACCATCTCTAACCTCTTGCTAATTAGGACTTTGCAAGAACCTTTCCAGGCACGGATTCTTCCAGACGGTCAGAAAGCCATGATCGAAATAGCTCGGCGACACCCGGGGACACCAGGACGAACCGTATTCCGATGCGTCCGTGCTCGTTGCTCCAACAGACCTCGCCATTCACCTGTGCTGAATGGTTGGTGCCGGGAAGAAGCATTTTGGCCTGAACCTTTTCTCCCACATATAAAGCGACTGGTGTTTCGAGAGCCATACCGCGTTCGCTGATATTGACTGAGGTGGTCAGAAACTCCAAGTGCGACCTCGTCGAAGATAAATGAACTGGAATCTGCACTGGGAAACGAAAATACCTTCTTCTCTCTTGCAGCATTAGCGAATAGGAGGCCTTGAGGGTGGGAACTAAAATTTTGGAAGCGAAAGGTCGCTCGAGTATGAAGTTGGCACCAGAGCGAAACGCACTCGGCACATCCCCGTTTCTGTCCAAAATCGCCAATACAACAGCGCCGTGGTGGGACGTCATTTTATGCAATTTGGTGAGTAACTCCAGGGCTTGCGTTCTTGCTCTGAAGTCAATTGCGACGCCCTCGAACTTGGAATGACACAGCCTGCGCGTTGTGGATGTCATGTCGGAGCACACCTCGACATACATGCCCGCCTGCTCCATGAAATGGCAGAGCGTCTCAATTGTCTCCAGGTCCTGGCTCACAAGCAGAACTTTCACCGAAATAACATGGTCGCTCAAATGCCGCCTCCCTTGGCAGGTCCGAAGTGCGAACCGCTTTCAGTCAAATAGCCAGAGACTCTGGTATCTCCATGTGACCCGCTTCGAATGCAGTCACGAAGGCCGTGACAACGGCTGGGTCAAAGTTCGAACCCGCGCCGGAAACAATCAAGTCTTTGGCCTCAAATGGCGTCACCGCGCGCCGGTAGGGTCGATCACTCGTCAGAGTGTCGAAAGCGTCGGCGACCGCCAATATTCTGGCCTCGATGGGTATCTCCCCGCCTTTGCAGGGACGGTATCCCGAGCCATCGAATCTGTCATGATGCGCAAGGATAATCGGCAGGATTCTGCGCAGAGCCCCCCCTACCGGTTCAAGCAAAGCAACGCCTTTCTGGACGTGTTTACGCATCTCCACGGTTTCTTCGGGAGTCAGACTCGCTGCTTTGTAAAGAATGTCGCGGCTCGTTTCAAGCTTGCCGATGTCGTGGAGGAGCGCCGCTGCTCTAACGTCATCGATGCGTTCTTCGTCGAAGTCCATTCCGGTGGCGATATTCGCGGCATAAAGAGCAACCCTGTAGGAGTGGTTGTGAGTGTATTTGTCATTCGAGATGAATTGTTGAAGTATTGTCAGGATGCCGAAGTACGTCTCGCGGAGTTCGCGGAGGTGGTCCTCTTTGCGCTCGTACAGAGTTCCCATAGCGTAGGCTGTTACTAACAGCAAACCGCCCCACACCATAAGTTCCAACCAATGCTGGTATGGGGTGGCAACGGGCAGGGAATGAATGAACAGTCCTCCATTGGTACGAGCAAGAAGGACGACTAGGGCAACGCTTGCGCTCGCGGTGAGGACGGCATGCCGGCGTCCGTAGACATAAGCTGAAAAGATTGTGGGCAGCGTATAAAGCTCCAGGATCATGCTTTGCGAAGCCACAAGCCAGTTGATGAGACCCACAATCACAAAGAGAGATAGCACCAGCCACAGTTCCTGATTTACGGCGGCTAGGTGGACTTTAAGGGCCGATTTCATTTTTGAAAAGCGCCTTCCCTTGACGGCTTCAACCGAAGTTTTGTTTGCCACAATTGACGATGTCATGAAGAGCGTCCTGACTGGCCCCCTCGGGGGTGGCCTTGCTGGCTTCGGTGCGAACGGCTAGAGCTAGCGCCTCAGCGATGATGATGGTGCAACTCCATAGCGAGTCGATGACCCTGCCAACGAGAGCTTCCGGATTTCGAGACTCCCGGACACGGCTGGTAGTACACTTTCCCTGCCACACTAAAATTCCTTTGTTCTGGGGCAGTTGGCTGCCGTGGTGGCCTGAAATCGAGCGGGCTTCTGGACTGGAGTCTAAAACGTGGACTACGGGACACCCGCGCGGGCGAAATTAGTGATCCTGCGGGGCGAAGCCCGAAATAGTACGACTACACCAGGAATGGAAACTTCAAGGAGTGTAGCGAGACATGCCCGAAGAGGTGATTTTGCTTGTAGAAGATGATGCGCAGCAGCGCGCGGTACTATCTGAATTTTTGACCGCAAAGGGCTTGAAAGTTTTAAGTGCTGGGAGTTGTCTGGAGGCTGAATATATCTGCCGAACGAAACGGCCGGACGCCGCCATCCTCGATTACGAATTGCCCGACGGCAATGCGATTGAATTGATAAGCCGGGTCAAGATCATTGATCCAGAGATGCCCATACTGATAGTGACAGGAGAAGGCACTATCCAATTGGCCGTCGAGGCGGTAAAGTTGGGCGCCGATCAGTTCTTGACCAAGCCCGCAGACTTGCCGACCCTGCTCGTCCTTCTGCAGCGGAGCCTCGAAAACCACCAGACTCGGCAGGTACAACTCGCCAACAGAAGTCGAGATCGCCGGGATATTCCAAATCCATTCATTGGCAAAAGCCCGCGCGTGCGCGAACTCGCCGAAATCGCCCAGAAAATCGTACATACCAACAGTCCAGTACTGATTCAAGGCGAAACAGGAAGTGGTAAGGGCGTCTTGGCACGTTGGCTGCATCATAATGGCGCTAGGGCAAGTCACCCCTTCGTCGATTTGAACTGTGCCGGCCTTTCCAAGGAACTGTTGGAGACTGAACTTTTCGGCCATGAAAAAGGTGCGTTTACCGGCGCGGTCCACAGCAAAGTTGGACTGCTGGAGATCGGCCACAAGGGGACGACTTTTCTTGACGAAATTGGTGATCTCGATCTGCAAGTCCAGCCTAAGCTTTTGAAGGTTCTCGAAGACAAGAATTTTCGACGTCTTGGTGAGGTCAGGGAACGTATAGTAGATACCCGCCTGATCGCAGCGACACACCGGAATTTGCGGGACCTGGTGAGTCAGAAGACATTCCGGGACGATCTGTATTTTCGCATTAGCACCATCTGCCTTTCCGTGCCTCCGCTTCGTGAGCGGGTTGAGGATATACCCGTATTGGCAACGGGGCTTCTTGATCATGTGAGCACCGATTTGGGAGTACCGTGCGCTGAAATTTCGGATGAAGCAATGCGTTATCTTCAGGCTTATCCATGGCCAGGGAACGTTCGAGAGTTGCGAAATATCCTAGAGCGAGCGGTCTTGTTGGGCGACCGAAGAGTGTTGACCGCCAGGGATCTCCATTTCGATGTACGAGGCGACTCTGATCAGCCCGATGATGGATCAATTACAACCCTGGAAGAGGTCGAAAAGAGACACATTGCGAGGACGTTGAAGCTCTTAGAAGGACGGGTGCCAGAAGCGGCAAAAAGGCTGGGCATCCCTCGAAGTTCGCTCTACGGCAAAATAAAGCACTACCGGATCTCGCTCGACGTTAAGCGCGAACCAGGAATTACAAACTCGGAGGAACCCCGTCCCAAGGAAATAGATGAATGAGAGTGGTACGTGGCTGCCCACCTCGCTGCATGCAAACAAGAATCTCATTACCTTAATCTTAGGACTAGAATCAAACTTTGCCCGAGCCCGATCGTAAGCTGGAGTTAGAGCGGGAATTCAACTCAGCACTATGCTGTCCAGTCCTTGGCCTCTGGTCCAGACGATAGATTCAACCACCTTAGGGTGAACGGAACTTCCAGCCGCTACAACTGTGCCCTCCAGTGGATAAGTCATTCTAAATTAAGCGGTTAGGCGCCGATCGCGTCTTCGTATACCCCGCCACACATTTTGGCAGCTGCCGTGCCACTCCGAAAGGCAACAGGACGATGGCGGTTCGCCCACCAGAATCTTGGTGTGGAGACAGCCTGAACAGCCAAACATCCTGTCATTACAAGTTGGAGCCCTCCCATAACGGCGGCACAACCTCCCCCTCGCCGCTTTGGATAGGGCGATGTCTAGAGCGTGATGCATTTGAGAGGCGTTAGAAGTCCTATGTGTCGTCGACTGGTCAATGTCTTCCCGATAGGTGCAATTCGTCTTGCCCAAGTAAGACAACGGGGGAGATCTCGGACTGTTATCTACTTGCTTGCCCTCGTCATGCTTGCGGCAAACGTGATTGCGCAGCAAACCGCAAAAGAGCTGAGTGAAGCCAGCTTGGAGGAATTGTCCAATATTCAGGTTTATAGCGCCTCGAAGCACATGCAGAGCACTAGCGATGCGCCATCGTCGATCACAGTGATCCCGGCGGACGAGATCCAAAAATATGGCTTCCGAACCCTGGCCGACATTCTGGAGAGCGTGCGCGGCTTTTACATCACTTATGACCGTGATTACAGCTTCGTTGGAGTACGCGGCTTCGGACGCCTAGGAGACTCGAACAACCGCATTCTAGTGCTGATCGACGGCCACCGCATCAACGACAACGTTTTCGGCGAGCCTTACCTGGGCACGGAGTTCCTGGTGGATGTGGATCTGATCGAGCGGGTGGAGATCATTCGGGGACCCAGTTCGTCGCTCTATGGCGCGGATGCCTTCTTTGCGGTGATCAATGTTGTAACCCGCGAGGCACCCGAACTAAAGGGCGTGGAAGTTTCGTTCGCGCCTGCCAGCTTCGGCACTTACCAGGGGCGCGTCAGTTATGGCGGTCAGTACCGAGGGATCGACATGATGCTGTCGGGGACGTTCTACAATAGCCAAGGAGAGACTCTGTTCTTTCCGCAGTTCGACAGTCCGGTCACCAATTATGGGGTCACAAGTAACACCTACGAAAGCTTTCAGCACGCCCTAGCCACGATCAGTTTTCATGGATTCACCCTGCAGGGCTTATTCAGTGCACGCGACAAGGGAGTTCCTACAGGTTACTACGGAGCCTTGTACAACGATCCCGCCACTCAAAACCACGACTATCATCAATATCTCGCTCTCACTTACAAGCATTCGATCACCGAGAAGTGGGACCTTACGGCTCGGACTTCCTACGACCAGGCGCGTCTGCAAGCGCCAGTTGGGTACTCCACGGGGCTGGCCGACCCATCAACGACGGTAGATACCTACTCCTTCCGTGGAAACTGGTCGGACAGCGAAGTGAAGTTGAGCGGAAGCCTACTGGAAAAACACAAAATCACCCTCGGCACGGAAATCATCGACAACCTGCGGCAGGATCAGGGGGACTACACCGCCATCGGCAACAGCTTTGTCTCCGTCCCGGGCAGCTCAGTGATTTGGGCCCTCTATGGCCAGGATGAGTTCGCCATTCTCCACAACCTGACTCTGAGCGCCGGCTTGCGCTACGATCACTACTCCGATTTTGGCGGGACTACGAACCCGCGGCTGGGGCTGATCTACCATGTGATGCGCCCGACTACTCTGAAGCTTCTTTACGGCACGGCCTTCCGCGCTCCTGAGCCGTTCGAACTCACGCCGGATTACGGGGCTTTCTTCGACAACAATTTGCAACTGGTTCCCGAGAAGATTCAAAGCCTGGAAGCAGTGGTGGAGCAAGGGCTTGGACCACACTTCACGCTATCGGGGAGTGTTTTCCGCAACCGCATCACCGATCTGATCACCCTCGAGGCCAATCCGAGTAATGATCAGGAGCTGTATCAAAACTACGGTAAAGCCGTCGCCACCGGTGTGGAAGTCGAGTTGGACGGCCGGTTGGCCAGTGGCATCGAAGGCAGCGCAAGCTACAGTTACGTCGATGCGGAGAATCCACTCACTCATCAGATTCTCACCAACTCCCCTCAGCAACTGGGCAAGTTGAACGTGAGCGTTCCCGTGCTGCAGCAGCGCGTGTTCGCCAGCCTGGATGCACAGTACACCAGCTCAGTCCAGACTCTTGCTGGAGATACTCTCAGCGGCTTCTCCGTTCTCAATTTCACCATGCTGGGCCACATGCTGGGCAAGCACCTGGATCTCTCCGGCAGCGTTTATAACCTCTTCGACAAAAAGTACTTCGACCCCGGCCGCCCGGAAGATCCGGAAGACAGCATTCAACAGGACGGAAGAAATTTCCGGATCAAACTCACGGGCAGGTTTTGAAAACCATGATGTGACGGAAGGTGTTTAACATGAGTGGAAATCACACTCCCGGAGTCATCGATGAATTCCAGATGGACCTCTTTGACCCGATTTTTCTCCAGGAAGTTCTAAAAAGCGACGACCGAAGCATATGAGTAAGAACTTGCACCAAGGTAACCCGGAGCCGGAGATCTTAAAGGATCATTACTCTTTCTTCCGCCAGTTCGCCTGCCCTCCGTGGAGATTTCCTATTTGTCTAGTTCTGTGCTTCCTTTGCGGCGTCACGCAAGCACAGTCGGCGAGCGAGTATCAGGTCAAAGCAGCCTTCCTATTCAACTTCGCAAGATTCGTGGAATGGCCTGCAGATGCTTTTCTTAGCGCTGATTCCCCACTGCAAATCTGCATCCTCGGCCAGGATCCTTTCGGCCGGGACTTCGAGCAAATGATCGAAGACAAGACGGTGACTGGCCATCGTATTGAGATCGCCCATCCGGAAGGCGTACCGCAGGCGCGGGCCTGTCAGATTTTATTTATATCGTCTTCGGATAAGCAGCAAATACGGGACACGCTTCAGGGCCTCAGGGGTAGCAGCGTCCTCACGGTCGGCGATGCGCCGGGCTTTGCCACGATGGGAGGGGTCATCAATTTCGTCCTTGACGACCACCGGGTGCGCTTCGAAATCAATCAAAAAGCCGCGGAATCCGCGCACCTGAAACTTAGCGCACGACTGCTCACTGTAGCCAAACTGGTTTTCACGGAATAAACACGTTGGGGGATTCGATACCTGTGCTGCGTGACATGTCCATAGGACGAAAGATCACAGTCATGATCTTGACTGCCAGCTTCATGACATTACTGCTGGTGTGTTTCGCGCTCGCAGCCTATGATGTGCGCTCTCTCAGACAGACGATGAGCCAGGACTTGGCCACATTGGCCGATGTGATTGCCGGCAACAGCACGGCTGCCTTGACATTTCATGACGCCCACGCGGCCCAGGACGTACTGTCGGCGTTGCGCGCTGAGCCTCATATAACCTTTGCATGCATCTATACGGAGGACGGTGAGCCGTTCGCAACTTACTCCCGTGACGTAACGCGATCCGATCCGCCCTCTCTTCAGGCCTACGGTAGTTACCTTACAGATCATCGATTAACAGAATTCCGCCCCATCCGTCTAGGTGGAGATGCGATTGGCGTCGTCTATTTGGAGTCTGATCTTGATGAGATGCGCACCAGGACGCATCGGTATGAATTAGTTCTCGGCTTAGTGTTGTTGGGCTCAACTTTTGGGGCCTTCCTGCTGGCTTTGCGGCTACAGAAACTAGTCTCATATCCCATTCTCGAACTAGCAAGGACAACAAAGAGGGTTTCCAGTGAGAGGAATTACTCTCTACGCCTGTTGGCGAACCGAGGAGATGAGATTGGCGAACTCGTCGCTGGCTTCAACGATATGCTGAGTCAGATCGAGCAGCGCGATGAAGAGCTCCAGCGTCACAGGAATAATCTAGAAAATGAGGTAGCGCGACGCACTGCCGAACTGCAAACGACAAATGTGCAACTCGCAGCCGCCAAGAATGCGGCTGAAGCAGCCAGCCGCGCCAAGAGTGAATTTCTGGCCAATATGAGTCATGAAATTCGCACTCCCATTAACGGCATTATGGGCATGGCGGAGCTCGTCCTGGATACTGAACTGACTCCCGATCAGCGGGAATACCTCGTGATGCTGAAGTCTTCAAGTGATTCCCTCCTTGCCGTCATCAATGACATTCTCGATTTCTCCAAAATTGAATCAGGCAAGTTGGAGTTAGATCCGATCGAATTCAACCTGCAGGACAACATAGGGGACACGATGAGAGCCCTCGCATTGCGGGCACATCAAAAAGAGCTAGAGCTTGTGTATCAGGTGGCTCCAGAAATACCGGCCTATGTTGTGGGAGATCCCGGACGGCTGCGGCAGATCCTCGTCAATCTGGTGGGCAATGCCATTAAGTTCACGCAACAGGGAGAGGTTGTTGTTCAAGTATCGTGTGATTCGCAGAGCGATCATGATCTAAAACTGCATTTCTCAGTTGCCGATACTGGTATTGGCATACCTGCTGAGAAACGTTCCCTTATCTTTGAGGCCTTTGCTCAGGCAGACAGCAGTACAACGCGGAACTATGGCGGCACTGGGCTGGGATTAGCCATCTCCTCAAAACTCGCCGGACTCATGGAAGGGCGGATTTGGGTGGAAAGCACGGCGGGCAAGGGCAGCACATTCCATTTCACAGTTCACTTCGGCGTTGCTGAAAGGACGCAAGCCGCCAACATCCAGACATTCCAGGCTGAACTGTTGAACCTTCCCGTGTTGTTGGTCGATGACAATGCCACGAACCGACGAATTCTCACAGACCTGACCAAAGGATGGGGCATGATCCCGGCGGCAGTGGAGAACGGGACTGCAGCGCTGGAAATCATGAAGCAATGGGAGATAGACGGCCGTCGTTTCAAGTTGGCAATCATTGACAGTAATATGCCTGGCATGAGCGGCTTCGAGTTGGCAGAACAGATTAAGCAGGACCCCAAGATGGCTGGCGCAATAATCATGATGTTAACCTCAGCCGGCCACCGCGGAGATGCCGCTCGCTGCCGCAGGCTGGGAATTGTTGCGTACTTGCTGAAGCCAATCCGTAAATCAGAATTGCTCGCCACGATTCTAACGGTCCTCGGGCGAAGATCGAACGGTTCGACCTTTGACTTGATTACGAGATACAGCATCCGCGAGGCGTCCAGAAAACTTCGAATTCTACTGGCGGAAGACAACCCGGTAAACCAGGTTGTGGTCCTCCGGATGTTGGAAAAGATGGGGCACACCGTAGAGATCGCTCGTAACGGACAGGAAGCTGTGTCATTTACGAAAGTGGAGCCTTTCGATTTGGTGTTTATGGACGTCCAAATGCCAGAGATGGACGGGTTGACGGCGACGAGAAGCATTCGCGAGCGCGAGAAACAAACGCGGATCCATATTCCGATCATTGCGATGACTGCGCACGCCATGAAGGGCGACAAAGAGAGGTGTCTGGACGCCGGTATGGACGGTTATATTTCGAAGCCCGTGGACAGCAGAGAAATCGAACACATCCTTGTCACACTCCCAGTCGCCGGAACCACGATGCGAGGTCTTCGCGCAGCCGAAACAGCACCCGCCTCGCCCGTCCCCTGGAATCGTGCGAAAGCACTGGAAAAGGTTGATGGGGACGAACAGTTGCTGCAGGAGGTGATTCAGATCTTTCTCGAGGAAAGTCCGAAACAAGTGGCCGACCTACGCCAAGCCCTAACAGAGGGCAATTCGGAACTGCTCGAACGGGCCGCGCACAGCCTGAAAGGAGCACTGGGGTATCTGGGAGTGTTAGACGCCTGCCAGAAAGCACGCGACTTAGAACAATTGGGTCGAAACCGAAATCTTGCTCAAGCTGCTGAAATATTTGCGGTGTTTGAAACAGAAATGTCGACGGTGGCTGCCCAAATGAGCGGAGAGCAGAATAAAAATGAAACTATTGATTGCTGAAGACGATATCTTTTTTCGCCGGCTGTTGCTGAAGGTCCTCTCGGAAGGCCACGAAGTCGTGGTGACAGAGAACGGGAATGAGGCATGGGCCGAATTGCATAAGCCCGAGGCGCCGCGTTTAGCGATCCTTGATTGGGTCATGCCAGGCGTGAATGGGCCAGAGATTTGTCGCAGAGTTCGCCAGTCGCCAGCTTTGTCTTCCATGTATCTGATTCTCTTTACTGGCAGAAACGACAGCGCCGATATCGTTGCTGGCCTTCGGGCGGGAGCGGATGATTATGTAACCAAGCCGTTCAATCCCGAAGAGCTCCGGGCACGAGTTAAAGTCGGTGAGAATATCCTGGGTTTGCACAAGGCGCTCGCAGCACAGTTAGCCGCAGCCAATGAAGCCTTGCGGCAAGAGAGGCAACTTCAGGAACTGCTCCTTAGCGTTCCATGCCGCCAGCGCCTACCCTTTAGCCAGGACTGGCATGGAATTGAGGCTTACCTGAGCCAACGCGTCGAAACCGAAGATAGGAATTGCAAACGCTGCCCTCTGACTGTCGACTGTCCGAAACCGCAACTGACAAGCGATTCCCGGAGAACGCCGCATGCCTGAGGTCAAACAGGCCGGAATTCCTATCTCCGATTGCAAATCGGGGACTTACTCATCAGAAACGATTCTGATCGCGGAAGATGATAGGGTATTTCGTCGAATCCTTGAGAGCTGGCTCCAGAAGTTTGGCTATCGGATCGTTGCGGCTGAAGATGGGGCGAAAGCTTGGGAAATTCTGCAGCAAGATCATGCACCCGCTCTGCTCATCTTGGACTGGATGATGCCGGGTATTGATGGTCCGGAACTCTGTCTCAGAATTCGGAAAAGGAGTCATGGCTTTTATCCGTATATCTTATTGGTGACCGCGAAGGACGACAAACAGGATGTCGTGCAGGGTCTTGCATCCGGTGCCGATGATTACCTTACAAAGCCGTTCGACCCGCGGGAGCTACAAGCTCGATTGCAAGTCGGCAGGCGCATCCTCGAACTCCAACGCGAATTGATTCGGGCGAGAGAGGAAATCCGTTTCCATGCCAACCATGATGGTCTTACCGGGGTGTGGAACCGAACCACGATATTGAACCTTCTCGGTCGGGAATTGCAACGTGGAGTGCGTTCTGGAAAGACAACCGGAGTGCTCATGATGGACCTCGACCATTTTAAGAAAGTCAATGATGAGTACGGCCATTTGAATGGGGATGCTGTCCTGAAAGAAATCTCACGTCGCATCCACCTGGCGGTGCGCTCCTACGATTTTGTTGGCCGTTATGGGGGCGAGGAATTCCTTGTCGTCCTTCCTCACTGCAGCCAGGACGACCTCCGCACGGTTGCTGAAAGAATCCGGTGCGCTGTGGGGGACTCTCCGATTTGCAGCGATACCATGAGAATGGCAGTTACGATCAGTATCGGAGGTATTGCAACATCGAGCGCGATTCTGGATCTCGAATTATTATCGGCGGCCGACTCGGCGCTTTACGCAGCCAAGAGGAATGGCAGGAACCGGGTGGAAATTGGGTCTTTGGCTGCCCCGACGCAAGAATCTTGCGTCGCGGAGAATGTGAAGGGGTAAAGAGCACATGAAGATTCTGTTGATCGATGACGACAGACTGTTGCGGCGAGCCATTGAAAGAACACTGAGTAAGGCTGGGTACAACATGATCGTCGCTGCCGACGGGGAGGAAGGCTTGCGCCTCGCGACCGAAGCAGATCTCAACCTCATCGTCTTGGACATGATGTTGCCGAAGATGACAGGCCTCAGTGTGCTTCGCAAGCTAAAGCAAGACCCGCTCACGAAGCAAATCCCGGTCATTGTATTGAGCGGGCTTTCTCAACACAATGAGGCCAAGCTGCGGAAAGAAGGTGCCGCGGGTTATGTGGAAAAATCGGATGAAGTATTCGATAACGATTTGACACATTTAATCCGTGCGATCGAAAGTATTCTGGGCAACACAAGAGTTGCGCAACCGGTACTGTCGAACGCTATAGGTTGAAGGCGTCCACACTCGGTTCATTGATTTCTGTTCTCCACCCTACGCTGCTGAACCTTGGGACTCTCCGGTACATCGATGGGCAGTGGACTGGAAAATGGAAAGGACCGAAAGTTATTGACCGCACCTGTCGAAGCGGTTGCTGGTGAAAATGAATTCGGCAAAACAGAAAGACCGCAACGCGGTAGGATTCTATATTCGCCGCTTTGCTTTAAGCCCGCAGGAACAGCGTTCGCGTTGCGGCGTTCATGGGAAAAGCCTCTCGCGAGAAGAACAACTCGAGCAGCTTCGGCTTTATCGGCTCGAACCGGGGCTGAGACAACCTGTCAGGACCCATACCCTCAGGCACCGGGAGAAATACTCACCCGAGTCGACTCAACAGTCGCCCACACTCCCAAATTTTGAAAAAGCTCCTTCAGCGACGATGCGTCAATGCCACCGAGTGATAACGAAGGACGGGAGATAATCGAAATTGGTTTGATCAAACGCCCAGGCAAAGCTGTTGTTGACGAATGAAACCTTTAGGAAGACCCGTCGGGCCGGAGTGACACAAACTAACATGCTGCCGCCAATCACGATGAAGCAGTTCGTTAATGATAATGAGAGCTGAATGGGGATCCTCCTGGAACGCCACCAAACATCCTCCCCTTCAGAAAATCCTAGATTGCGTACAGAGGCGCTGGGAGGGCTGAGGGTTTTTGCCTCTCCACTCAAGTGAAAGTCATGTATCGCATGTAAATCTCGATTTTGTCCGTCCTGCGGAGCTCGCGCGAGAGGTATATGGCAGCGTCAGCTAGAACCCGTAATTCCGATTCTATATGAGGAAATCAACTTCACGATGCCGAGAGTGTTTTGGCCTCTCTAGCAGCAAAATCGACATCTTTTGGGCGATTTGCAAGTGGTTGGAGCGCGTGCAATTGAGCACTGGGCAAGAGCCACACGCGGTGCCCGCATTATTGTAATGGTTGTTCAGCAGACATATGGAGGATTTCTAAACTCTTATTTACATCTACATTGTCTAGCCTCACACTGCAACTAGCCCTGCGATGCGGGAACGGACTATTGCTGTACGTTAAGGGTTAGAGGTACGGAGTGCTTCAGGCTGCCAGAGGTTCCGGTCGCGGAGATTGTATAAGTTCCAGTCTGCGTTCCGTTCTGGCCGCCGGTCGAGACGATGCCGGTTCCTCCGGCACACGCCGACATAAAGAGGAGAGCAGCAATCAATAAGGCGAGCACAACGAAGGCTGCGAGCTTCTTCGAACGGGGTTTCGAGCCGATGAAGACCACGCCAAACAGACCGAACCCTTGGAACGGAAGCCAGGCAGCGAAGGCAAAATAACTGCTCCCTGAACCAGCAGGCAACAAGCGCGAAGTCGTCGCCGCTGTTGTAATGCTCATTGTAACGGTTGCCGGATTCGCGCCCGGCGTCACCGCACTTGGGGAGAACGCGCAGGTGGTTCCCGACGGCTGCCCGCTGCAACTCAACTGAATCGAACCGGTAAAGCTGCCTGCAATCGGCGTTACCGTCAACTTATAGGTTGCCGTTTGTCCGTCTGTGATTGTGTCGCTGCCTGCTGAGCTCACCAATCCGAAGTCGACTCCAGTGCCACTCAGGGCCACCGGCTGAGAAGCGCCGACGCTGGTGATGATTGTCAGTGCGCCGGTGCGCGTGCCGGAGACCGAGGGAACAAAAGCGACAGTTACGGAGCAGCTTCCACCACTGGCGGGCACGGTGGCGCAATTGTTGGTTTGATTGAAGTCGCCCGTGATCGATACCTTCGAGACGGCGACAGCCGAGGCGGTTTGATTTGTCAGGGTGACTGTCTGGCCCGCGCTGGCTGAATCAAGAATTTGACCAGCAAAGGTTAGAGCGGACGAACTGAGTGTGATATCGGCTTGGCCAGTTCCGGTGACAACGAGGGTCTGTGGGCTATTGAAGGCGCTGTCGATCACGGTCAGCGTGCCCGCACGGACACCATTAGCTGATGGAGTGAAAGTGATTTGAATCTGACAACTAGCACTCGCCGCCAGGGAAGCTGCGCAGTTATTCGTCTCCGAATAGTCACCCGAAACTTGGATGCTACCAAGAGTCAGAATCTGATCGCCACTATTGGTGAGCGTTACCGTTTTCGCTGCGCTTGCGGTCCCGAGAGGAAGGGAGGGAAAACTCAAGCTGGTTGGCGATAGTGCGACTGCGGCGCCGGTGCCGATTCCGCTCATGGCAATGACATGGGGGGACCCGGCAGCGTCATCCATGATCGAAACGCTGCCGGAGTCAGTTCCCACCGCAGTGGGGGAAAAGGTCACGGACATGGTGCACGTGCCGGCTGCCGGAACACTGTTGCCGCAATCGTTTGTTTGCGCAAATCCGGCAGAGGCCGTAATAGATGTGATGTTCAGGGTAGCGCTGCCCATGTTGCGCAGCAGAACGGTCTGCGAAGCACTGATCGTGCCGAGTGATTGGACCGAGTAGTCAAGACTAAACGGGGAAAGGGACACAGCGGCCGCGGCTTCGGGCGCGATCTTTAGAATGAATGCGTCTGTATTGCCACCGATGATCTGCTGGAAACTTCCCTGTGAAACCGGGAAGTCAATTGAATCGGTGGATCCCGTGACGTAGATGTTCGCGTTGGCGTCAAGCGCAATCGATGCCGCAGTGTTGTTTCCGCTTCCGCCAAGATAAGTTGCGATCAATTCAGACGAGGCCTGTGAGTCGATTTCTGCAAGGAGGATGTCATAGTCAGATCCTGCCTGATACTGAGAGCCTTCCGTCGAGAATCCCTCGATTCCATTGATGAGCGAAAACGAAGTGCTGATGGTGGAACCCACGACGTAAGCGTTGTTGCTGGCGTCCAGCGAAATCGCTACTGGAGTCGCAAGATTATTCGGGCCCAAAAAGGTTGAATAGAGCAGTGTGGCAGCGTCAGGATCGAATTTAGTCACGAAGCCGTACCCGCAGCTCGTAAAATAAACTGCAGGATCGCAGATCGTGGTCGAGGTCACCGGGAAAGTGCCGTCGCTGAACGCGCCCCCGGTTACGTAAGCCGATCCGGAAGAATCCACGGCAATAGCATTGACCACCGTCACAATACCACTCAACTCATCCAGGTAAGTTGAATAAGTCAGTGTTCCTGAGCTGCTGAACTTCGCCACAAATCCAGCCATATTATTTTGCGGGCCATTGTTTGACGTTTGATAAACGTTGCTCGTGGTTGGAAAGTTGTAGGTATTGGTGCTGCCGCCAACATAAGCGTTCCCGCTGCTATCGAGCGCCAGGCCCATAATTCCGCTGTAAGGCTGAGGCCAACAGGAACTGCTCCCACAGGAATAGGTAACATTGGAATCGCCCGCAAAATAAGTGGAATACAGGAGTGTCGAACCGTCGGGCGAGAACTTCGTGAGAAACCCATAGTCTCCAAATTGGCCGCCCTGATTGGCAGATGCTGTCGACTGATAGGCGTTCGCCGTCGGGATATTAGTAGAGCTTGTAGTGCCCGCGATCAGCATATCGTCCGAGCTGTCGAGAGCAATGCTGGCCGGAGAATCGGTTCCGTTTCCCCCAAAGTAAGTCGAATACAGGAGCGTGGAGCCATCCGCCGATATCTTAGTAAGGAAGGCGTTGAAGCCACCTGGATACGTCCCCTGGTAAGCATTCACCGTTGGAAAATCACTGGATTCAGTGCTGCCCGTTACGTAGACCTCGCCGGCGTTGTCGATGGCAAGAGCGAACCCCACATCGAAAGTGTTGCCTCCAATGTAATCTGCGTACAGCAGGGTTGAGCCAGTTGGGTCAAGCTTGGCAACAAAGACGTGGGTACCAGCGGGCAGCGACCCCAGTACCGCCAGCGGGAAATCGGAGGAGTCGGTGTAGCCGGTGAGATATATGTTCCCGCTCGAATCTACTGCAACGCTACTGGCTTCATCGTCTCCACTGCCGCCAAGAAACGATCCATAGACCAAGACAGGGTCGATTACGATTGGCTTCGCGGGGTCGATCGCGGACAACCGGAAGCCCACATGAGTCGAGTCTTTGATGACATACTGCCCCTGTACCGGCACGTGAGTTCCGTTCTCTTCTTGGTAGATCGCAGGTGTCTGAAAATAAAGCTTGCCATTGCCGGTATCCAGAACAAGATTGCCCTTCTCGTCGAGATCGAGGCTTCTGGCACCCTGAATCTGAAATTGGATCAGATTCGGGTCTGCCCCTGCCGATATCGCAAGATCATATTCGAGTTGCCGGTGATTGCCGTAATAGATCAAGTCGATGCCGGGATACACGTTGTGATAGCGAATCCGGGCATAGGTGGCAATATTAGTCCGCCACTGCGAGGGATCCTTGCCGAAAAAGTAATTAACTTTGCCGGGCTGCAAGTCCTCTCCGGTAACCGCAGGATTTGCTGCAGCGCCGACGAGAGTAAATCGGAGAGTGGTTGACGACTGCGACGCCGCCGAGGACGAAGCAACCGGTTGCCGGGCGTCGCTTGCGGCGGGACGAAGAGACAAAATCATGCCATTGGCCGTCAGGAATGCCGTGTACCCTTTACCTTTCGAAAGGAATTTCACCTGGGCGCCGGTTTGCCCCTGATTTGCCTCGAATGTGAGGGGCAGCGCGCCATAATGGGCTGCCGCTCTCGGGACTGAAACCGGCTGTGACTGCGCGATAGAGTGCGACTCCAACCAAATGGAACTGCTTAACATCAGCATGAGACATTTCAACGCCAACGCTTTGATTCGCATATTATTTTCCCAATCGTTGAGATCGCATTCCGCTGCTTCTTAACTCCCTTTCTTTCACGCACACTCCAACTGATGCACGCCTTACGCCGAAGCAAGGGGTGCATAACCTCATCAAACGGCGGGGGGAGTGGAAGCGTAATCGAGGGGCTAAGCCGCTGAGTTGTCTAAGATCCGGACTTCTGTCCGAAAGGTGGACAAACTGCCAATGATGACCTGAAGGGAACGGACGTACTGTTGATGATGGCACTCGGCGCTCGCCAACCCGACGCTTATCACTGGCTCGGACTATTGTCATTCCATCAATACTGGATCGTGGCAGCGCGCTGGCGCGAATCCAATTAATCGACCTCCACTCTCGAATCGCCTATCTCATTGCCGCTCTTGCGAGGCTTCAGTAGGAACCTCGGCCAAATCAGCCAATGTAACGCGTAGATTACCGGGATTTGTGGCATACGTCAGCGAAGAATCGACGCCGATGATTCGCTCACTAACCAGACGGGCAAAACTTGTGGTCTCGGTCGATACCTCCCGTCATGGGCACTCGGAATTGTTTGCTAAACCGGAATTAGAGGCTTCTTGAACCGATACTTGCTTTCGAGCCACGCCCTCAGAACCAGGAGATCACCGCGAGAAATGCGGACAAACTCGCAGCCCGCCGCACCGTACTTGCGAGTCCACAGCACACGGGCTTGGATGTGAAGTGGACCTCCCAATCCTGGCAACGGCACTCGAAAAGACACGATACTCCCGAGGTCAAGCCTCTCTTTGCTCGTGAGGCCAACCCCACCCTCGCCAATGTTCGTGACGGTCACGGAGAACGTCCGGTCGTTCTCATCGGTTGCTAGGACCGGGGTCATAAGAGCAAACCTCGTGTGTTTCCGGTAGTCCTGGAGCATTCTCGAATAGGCTGTTTTCACTGACGTCGTCCCGGACTCAGGCGTCACCGGCTTTCGAAGAATGACGTGGACGCCAGGCACGGCACAATCCACCGTCGAAACCGCAAGAATCGTCGGTTTCTGCCCCATCCGAGATTCGGTGATCTGCTGCATTAGGCCCGAAGAATCCTCGTCCTCCAAATCAATCACGATGAGGTCCGTGTTACCCTCCGCCAATAAATTTGCAGCCCGTGAAGGGTTCGAACACACGTTCGTATGGACACAGAAATCCTGCAGTATCCGCTCCATCGTTCCGAATACCGCTGGATCGTGAGAAACAAGCAAACATTCAAATGCCATTTCTGGTGTCATAATTCACTCTCCCAGGCGGGGCCCGATACTCAAGCTGTGGGGCTCAGCGCTGTCGTTTCCTCGGTCTCTCCGCCCAATATTTTGTCCATGGTCTCAATCAGAGAATCTGACTATTCGTCGTGTGCCACGCTTGGTGCCATCCCCGAGGCTTCCTCCCCGTCGCCAGCGACTGCTACGCCGTACCCGGCTGGGATCAGTGCCTTTTCATTCGCCATTCGCATCAACTTGCTGTCATCAACCGAGAGGATTGATTTCAAAGAGACTCCCGTTCTATGTCGTTCGCACTCAGACAGCCAAAGCGTCAGTAAATGGGGCATTGATGTTCAAGGGGTTGCGGTCGGTAAGCAGTACTGCTCGTACAGAATCTGGACAACCGTTCTTGTTCCAGACATTTACACCTGCAGGATCCTGAAGACCTAAGCCGCGAGCGGAACTGCATACGAAAGCGACTGGAAACTGTGGCTCACTGCAGCGAAAGGTATCCCCTTAATCTCCGTCTCGGTCGCCGAGTATAGTAACGACTTTTCAACAGGCGAGATGTTTCAATGTAACGGGGTTAAGCCCCAGAAGCGGACGGTCGCGCCCGCTTTGCGGGAGTCAAAGTGATGAGTGCGAGACCGATGACCGCGACGATGGCGAAACCCAGCAGATCGTTGCGTAGATCGTGTGGTATTGGAAGCCTTGCACAATCATGATGCCGTCATGAGCAAGCGTTGACCCGCCAGCGAAAAGGATCATGCTGCGATGCTGGGGCGGGTTGCGGGCGGCGATGAGCAGGAAGACGCCGAGCGAGATGTAAATAACGAGGATCATCTGGTCCGGTCTGTTGATCGTTGTTGCCGCGCTGTCCCAAAGCGCCCCCGTTAGCGGGTAAAGGCTGACCAGGCGGGTTAATCCCGATAGCGCCCTTAAGGGCGCGCTCTCGGATCATAACGAATCCTCCGTTTCCCGCAAATCTCCGATACCGCGAAGGGTCAGCCGGTCGGGTGCTCTCCGTCACTGACAGGAAATTCTGATGAAATCAGGTCTTAGCGCCCCTTGATCGGAGCCATATTCCGCTTCCGCAGTGCCACTGGGACGTTCGTGATCATTTCAACCGTATCAAATTGATGGAGCCTAAAGCGGCTCGGGTTGTGGATATCACCCAGCGGCATTATGCACTTACATCTTTTTTCCCCTCAAGCTTCATTCGTGATAACAGCTGATAGATCGTCGCACGGGCGAGGCCCAGGATCTCCGCTGCTCGCGCCTTGTTGCCACCAACTCTCTCCAGTACTCGGATGATATGGCGTCTCTGTACTTCATCCAGCGAGAGCAGCCCTTCGTCTAAAATCGAATCCCCAGTGAAGGGAGTTCTTAATCTTTCGGGAAGATCATTTGTATCGATGAAAGGAGTGTCCACCATCATGCAAGTGTTTTCCAGGACATTTTCCAGTTCGCGGACATTCCCCGGCCATGGATATGTCGTCAATAAACCTTGTGCCCTGCGGGTAAGGCCCGCGATCGGTTTCTTATATTCAGCGGCGAATCGCTCCACAAAGTATCGCTGCAAGAGCGGTATATCCTCCCGCCGATTTGCCAGCGACGGTAGAGCAATTTCAACTACGGCCAATCGGTAGTATAGATCTTCGCGAAACTGCCCCTCCCGCACCATCTTTCTCAAATCACGATTCGTAGCAGCAATTACTCGCACATCGACATTGCGAGAAACGGTAGAACCCACTCGTCGAACGTAATGATCCTGTAAAACGCGAAGTATCTTTGCCTGCGCCCCCAACGAGAGGTCTCCTATCTCATCGAGAAACAGAACCCCACCATCCGCGCTTTCAAAAAGCCCAGGCCTGTCCTGGATTGCTCCCGTGAAAGCACCCTTTACGTAGCCAAAGAGTTCAGTTTCGATGAGACTCTCCACCAGAGCAGAGCAGTTGCACGCGACAAACCGGCCCAAGGGAGCCGAGCTTAGGCTATGGAGCGCCCGGGCAACCAACTCCTTACCGGTACCGGTGGCGCCAGTAACCAGAACAGTCTTGAAGTGTGGCCCGACCCGGCGAATCTTTGCGAAAATATCGAGCATGAGGGGACTGCGACTAACGATGCCCTCGAATTGACATGCTTGCACCAGCTCTCGATCCAGAAGTAGTGTTCGTCTGCGTACTTCCGCTTCCGCCAGGAAGCTGACAATTCGATGACGCAGTCTCGGCAAATCAATCGGCTTAGTCAGATAATCGCATGCGCCTTGTTGAATCGCTTCCATGGCCGACTCGACCGAATAATCCACGGAAATCACGATGACATTCGCCCCGGGGTCAGAGCTAATAATGCGCCGAAGTAAGTCCATGCCATTGACTCTTGGCATGCGAAGATCAAGCAATACGATTCTGGGTCGTAGCTGCAGAAACAGCTCGAATCCCCGCTCTGGATCCCCTGCAGCCACTATTTCTAATCCTTCGTCCACAAGTGCATCTGCAATCAGCGAAAGAGTCTGGGGATCGTCATCAATCGCCAATAACCGGGATTTAGGTCGCTTGCTCATCGAAAGAGGCACCTAAGCTTGGCTTCCTTTTCGCTTTGGGTATGAACAGAGATTCGGATGCCCGCGCGGAGGGCATCCCGCCAGCGTTGACTTTCAGTGAGGCGAACTCTCGCAGAACACTTGGGACGCAAGGCAGGGCTTCCGACTTGCTCGCGAAGGAAACGCGAAAACCAGGTCAGATTGTCCCTGAAGTGCACACGCGCATAAATATGCAAGACAAACCAGCCGTCGGGAAAAAGCTAGTTGGAGTAGTTTATCATAAACCTTGAACCGAGTCTGGAAGCGACGTGTAAGTTCATGGTTATAAGTATGGAACCTCTACGAACGCACAGAAATAATCCCTCACTTAGCAAGGAGCTAGTTAGTGCTGCCATGCCGCTGTCTATAAACTGGACGCTATTCCAGCATTGCATTGCTGTTCCCTTAAAAAAACCCGCCCCCTTTTGGCAAACTGATAATGTCATTGGGTTTGCAGTCTTCGTTAGCATGGTCATTAACATGCTCTTCTCTTAAGGTCATGATCAAAGAACAAGTTCGCCTCGACGGCCTTCTCTTCTCCAGCGACGCGCAAGTACTCGGCGTCATGAATCAGGTGTTAGATAGGTTCGCCATCAAGAGGGAGGTCTGTGGAGAACTTGACTCCGCGCTCGATGTGGTGACTCACCGCAGGCTGGACACGGTGATCGTGGATTGGAAGGGAGCATACGACCCCAATCGCATCGTGTGCGCCGCACGTAGCTCATCTCCGAATAGCAACTCCACGATCGTGGCCATGGTCGATCGGTGTTCCGAAGCCTATGCCCTGCTGGCTGGTGCCAATTTCATGATCCACAAGCCAATGGATTTTGACTACGCGCAGCGATGTATGCGAGCCGCCTACGGAACGATGCTGCAAAACCGCCGGCGCTCTGCTCGAATACCCGTTGACCTCCCCGTAGTTGTTCGAGTGATCGACGGCGGAAGGTTCGATGCCAGAATCAGCGACATCAGCATTGGCGGATTGGCGTTGCAGTGCAGAGCGCCTTTGGAGCGCGATCGGAAAGTTACCGCCCTCTTCTCGCTCCCAGGCGAGGAAGCCTTGATTTGCCTGTCCGGCACAATCGTAAATGCGGATGGGAAAGGGCGTGCTGGAATTCGCTTTTCATTCATTCCTGAGCAACACCTTACTTTGCTTCAAACTTGGGTGGCAAGCGAACTGACCAAACTGGAGAATGCAGAAATGCCGGTCGTGTGGGTGAAAAACTAAGTGCAGTGATGGATTGCGCCCGCGCAGATAGCGACCTGTAACTTGAATCCGTTGGCCACAAGTGAACGGGTCGGGACTTATGAATGAAAACTCTTTGGTCGAAAATAGACGCTGGCAAAACTCAGTGCACGTGCAAACTGCGTGGAAGGTCGAGGTCCCTAGGGGCCTGCATAACGGTTCGTGTTGGCAGAAGACTCCGGGTCTACCGGTGCTTCACATCACGGGAGCGAGTACCGCAGCCATTGCGTGCGGTGACGGTGTAGGCTCCCCGTCGTCGAGCCGAAAATGAGAAGCAGGCATTGAAAGACCGTTCCCGGAGTCACGCTTCGTCTTTCGCGGGCGCCTCGGTGGGGCACAGAGGGGACAAGCCGATGGCCCGCGCATTCTCCGTAGGCGCGCCGAGCATATTATTCACGATGTGAATTACAGAGTCGGAGTGATCACGCAAGCCCAGAGTGGACTTGTCGAAGTAAGCAGTAGCACCGTCCCGCTTCAGTTTGTGTTCGTTGCTCTGAGGAAGACTACTGAGGACGACGATGGGAATTGAGGCGGTCGGCGGTGTTGACCGTAAGGATCGAAGCACCTCCTCCCCCGACAATTTTGGAAGCAACATGTCCAAGAGCACCAGATCGGGAGAGGTCTCGGCGGCCACTCGCAAGGCTTCTTCTCCGTCACAAACGCTCACGACATTATACCCCGCACGTAGTAATGTCTTTTCGATAGTCATCCTCAAGAACCTACTATCCTCGATCAGAAGAATCGTCTTCACGCTCCGCCCCCAAGATTCCTGTGTGCATTTAGAGTTCCACCGTCTTCGGGTCCGGTAACGTCATGATAATGAGGGTTACCAGGCCTGGCTGCCGTAGGCGGAGGGTATCGCGCCGGAGATAGTGTCCGGAAACTAGACACCCGACATACGATTCGAGAGGGTTTCAGTTGCCGGCAAGCTTGTTGCGCCGGTTCAATCCAGAGAATGGACATTTGTCTTCCCTTAGGACGACTAAATCGACCGTTAGCATCAAATCGTCCAACTATCTCATAGCAGTGGAAGGATATCTCGGTGTCGAGAAAAATGGCGATTCAATTGCTCTCGAATATTGGAACCGCAGGATTTTTGTCGCCGTAAAAAGGCACTGCGTCAAACTTAGTGCC
Organism: uncultured Acidobacteriaceae bacterium; assembly: GCA_963734675.1. Classification (GTDB taxonomy): domain Bacteria; phylum Acidobacteriota; class Terriglobia; order Terriglobales; family Acidobacteriaceae; genus Sulfotelmatobacter. The sequence continues at coordinate 205,884 of CAVTHZ010000011.1, read as the reverse complement.
GGTGACCGGTGGATCGTTGTTTCGTTCGTCGGACGGCCACCGGGGAGGAGCAAGGTGTGCAGGCGATTGAGCGGAGATCAGCGGTTCCTTCAGATGTCCCATCCAGAGTAGAAAACCGTTATCAGGAGTTCAAGGTCCTGGTAGTGGATGACTCCCCGATTTACCGCAAGCTGGTGGATCAATCTCTCCCGAAAGATCACTATTCGGTGCTGTTCGCGAGAAACGGTCGCGAGGCCCTTGCGGTTTTCGCTGAACATCGACCGGATCTCATAATTACAGACTGGACGATGCCGGATATCGGCGGACCTGAACTATGTAATCGAATCCGCCACGAGTTTCAGGACCATTATGCGCATCTTATACTGCTCACCAGCAACAGCAATAAGGAGCAAGTTATAGAAGGCCTAGCGGCCGGTGCGAATGACTATCTAACAAAACCATTCCACTCGGGCGAACTGATGGCGCGCCTAGAAGTGGGTTGCAGGATGATTGAACTTCATCGCCAAATCGAAGCTAAGAACCATGAATTGGAGGAGTTGGCGCTGACTGATCCCCTGACAGGTCTACCGAACCGGCGTGCGATTGACCTTTGGGCGACCCGGCAATGTAGTGCGGCGGCACGGCATGATTTTCCCATTTGGGTAGTCATGGCCGACCTTGACCATTTCAAGAAGATCAACGATACCTTTGGACACGACGCGGGGGACGAGGTTCTCAAAGGGTTTTCCGAAGTGCTCAAAGCGAATACTCGCCAGTCGAATATGTGCGGTCGCCTAGGTGGAGAGGAATTCTTACTAATCCTCACACATGAAAACAGAATACAAGCACAAATCCCTATAGAACGTATCAGGCAAAACTTCATGTTGCAGGAGTTCTGCTTCGAGGGCAAGACCGCCCTGGCAACCGCCAGTTTCGGAGTTGCGGGTTTTCGGGCAGGCACTGAGTGTAAATTCAGCAGTCTGCTGAGCCGTGCCGATGCCGCTCTGTACGCTGCCAAAACTAAAGGACGTAATCGAGTTGAATTCGACGATGGCGTTGTCTAGCATCTTTAACCGATTTCGTTTGTGTGATTTTTCTGTTGGAGGGCAATTCAAGAGTATTCAGTCGACTACCTCACCGGATGGGCGGAACTGTCGCAAGAAGTGCCGTCCACCCGTCATCACCGTCAGGTTCAGTTCACCATCGTTTGTTTAAGTTGCTCAATCAGTTTTTCGTTTTTTGCGATGGCATTGTCAAGGGCGTTAAGGACCGAGTCGGGCAATGCGGTTGTTCCTGTGAGGAGTTTTCGTAAGGCTCGCACTACCTGCTCCATCTCCGTTATCCGAGCCTTGATAACGGTCCACTCCTCAGAACTGATAGGCATGTGAGAAATATACTCGCTGGGGAACTTTGGTGCTACACTTCGCAGCGCCGAAACAATCGTGAAAAATGCCGATCTCAACCGAGAGTTTGCCTTTCGCTTTCGCCGCTGGCTGATCGTCCAACATTACTCTCTTAGCACACTTGAGTCCTACCACAGGGTTGTGTCGGCCTTGTGCAAGTACATTGGAAATAAATCCGTGCGCGATGTTTCTCCGATGGATGTGGGAGACTTCATTGCGGCGAATCTTCCACCAAAATGGTCGGATGATAACGTAGCCCATCATCTCGGAGCACTCCGCTGCTTTTTCGATTTCCTGTATCTCGGCGGAGTCGTGGATCGTGTGGCTCCCAGATTTCTGAAAGCACGCAAACGTGCTCGGCAACTCCCCAAAGTACTGACACAGGCCCAAGTCAAGAAGCTGATTGCAACTGCGGACAATGCTCGGGATCGTGCTCTTGCGGAGGTTTTCTATGGGACAGGCTGCCGCGTGGGAGAAGTGTCACGTATTCGAGTCGAGAGCATTGACTTCCGGCGACGATGCTTTCAGGTTCGCGCCAAGCGCAAAGATCGGACCGTGTACTTCGGGCCGAGTGCGGCGAAAGCGATTCGCGAATACCTAGGAACGCGGAGAGTGGGCTATCTGATTCAGGACATCATCCCGCAGCAAAAGGGATACGTTACGCATTCCACAGTCGCATGGGTTGGAGTGTGGCGAGATTTCTTTGATGCTAGAGTCTATGGCCAGCGCCATTGCAAGTATCTGGGTAGTCCCGCGACTACGTCCCGCGCTACGGCTATCAGGAAATTCCGGCGATTTCTCAAGACGGTGAATCTGACGCGACCAAAGCCGGACCGTCCCATGACGCGAAGTTCTATTGCCCGGATCATTCAAGAGCTTGGACGCCGTGCCAAGATCGGGCATATCAACCCGCACATGCTGCGCCACAGCTTCGCTACGCACATGTTGGAGCGCGGGGCCGACATTTGCGCCATTCAAGAATTGCTTGGACATTCTTATCTCAGTTCCACGCAGGTGTACACCCGAATCAGCAACAATGCGGTTGCGTCCACATTCCGGCGCTGCCATCCCAGAGGAGCCTAAATGCGCAGGCAAGAGAGTATTTTGGACGATGTGTTCCTTCAACCGTGGTTCCTTTCCCTCGAAATCGCCAATGCCGTCCGCAACTTGATTCCTGCCTCGCACCATCACAAGATGCGGGCTTATTTCGAGGACTACGGGTGCATGAAGTGCGGGAAGTCCGGCGTGCGCTACGGCTCGAATGGCATGTGTAAGTCATGCGTTCAAAGCGTTAAGCTCAAGATACTGTTTGCCGTCAAACGCCGATGGAATCCGGCCGAGCATGAAACATCTCCTCGCACATTCAACCGCGTGGCTCAAGCACGTGCCCTCCTTGCCGATCTACGCGGCAGGCAATGAGGGTTGTGCCGACTAGTCAGCATTTGCCGAAATATCGGCACTCTGTCCTGAATTCGTAACAAATCGTCACGCATGGTTTAATTCACAGGCTTCTGCAACACAATACATTTGCCGGATATAGGGGATTTCAGGCTGGGGCCTTTGAACACACCTCCCGAAGGCCAGCCTTGAGGGGGTTCCCTGTTCCGGCGGGAGCCACCGGCCACAGTCAACTCCGTATGTCAGACACTCTGCTGATTCCCGCCGCTCGATACTTGCGCATGTCCACCAGGATCAACAGTATTCAATTGCAAATCAACGTCTCCGAATTCAGGAGTACGCAGAGAAACACGGATTCACTATAACCAAGACTTACGAGGACCCCGGCAAGACTGGCGTAATCATTAAGAATCGCAAGGGCCTGAGCGCACTGCTCAAGGATGTGGTCAGTGGTGAGGCGCCATTCAAGGCAATCTGTGTCTATGACGTGAGCCGATGGGAACGCTTTCAGAATCCCGATGAAGCTGCTCATTTCGAATTCCTCTGTACGAATTCCGGTATTCCGCTCCATTACTGCGCTGAACAATTTTGCAACGATGGCACAGCTTCTCAGTGTTCAAAGCCCTAAAGCGCAGCATGGCCGCTGAATACAGCAGGGAGTTGGGGAGAAGATATTTCGAGGTAAATCCCTGTTAGCCAAGATGGGTTTTTGGGTAGGAGGATCGGGGAGGATCTTCCGGTTACAGCCATCGAAGATGCCTAGTGTCGCACGATGGAAAGATAAAGGAGGGCTTGCAGGGCGGCGAACGAGAGAGCTTTCAGTCGGGTTTTACAACCTCTTCAACTTTGCCTACTTCGACTTGCCGACGAGCACCATGTCCGGCCTCCTCACCGCCACTGCAGGTACGATCAATGGTGCGGATCCTGCCTCACATAACACCAATCGCGTCGGCGTGGGACGAGTGCCTTCCCTTTAGGTTCGCCACGTGAAATTGAGTTTCGTTTGCAGATCGCTTTCCATACGTTGTCGTTAGGACCTTCACGGCGTAGCCGTCTCCGCCCCGCAAGAACCGGGACATGACAGTTCCGAAGGGCGGAGATCTCGCGATAGAACAACTGATTCCGAATCAGTCGTCGAACCAAGATCATAAAAAGGTCCATGGGAAGCGCTCGCGCGCCAAAATGCTCCGGTGACGCCGACAGTTAGGCCCGCGCTTCGTTTTCCGACCGCTCGACGAGGTCCATGCTCACACCCGTGACGCGACCAACAATCGTAGCTTCGGCGGGATAACGGACGTGTTGCGCCCGGCGTTTTGACTCGTGGGAAGGAATCAAGATTAACCGGCCATCATGCATTTCACACCAACTGCATACGTAGCGCTCGCGGAGTTCCACGAAAAAGATGGGCCGGTCATGGTCGCCATGCCAATCGACGGCGGGAATTTTTTTCTGGCGGGGATCAATCCGGACAAAAGCTCCCGGCCGGATAAAAGGGTGCAGCGTAGTGTCGTCCATGCCTATATATCCATACAGTGGATTCGAGCCATCCATCAGCTGAAACGGGAGCGGCACGTCCTCCCAAGCTTCAAGAATTTTCGGCACCAGGTTTGTCCGCTCCGCACGCAATTTTTCCCGCAGCTTAACAGCGGACGACACGGTCGACGTGTGGACCTCCGGCACCGGTCCAATTAAGTAGGTGCGGGGGAGAGCAAGTTTTCTATGCTCCTTAAGAACCTCGCCGACCGGAACGCCGCACATGCTGGCCAGCCGATCGTAGTCACGCCCGTAGACGACGCTCAGTGTGTAGAGTCTGTGAAGAGTGGGTGGCCACTTCCCGTTTTCGATATCAGCGAGAGAGGTGTGGGCGATATTGTAATCGAAATTCTGCCATCGCTCGGCGATGCTGTGGCTCAGAGCTTCCACATCGCGCAGGGATAAGCCGAGGCGTTCGCGTTCAGCTCTGAGGCGCTTACCCGATTCCGGGTTCCAAGACGAGGCCCACATCAGATGGCCCACCACAGGAATTTTTCAGATGTTACAGCAAACGCGGGCCGTTTCCACAAGTTTCTGAATCTAGTTCCGAAAACCGGACAAAATGCCCTTTGTCTGGCCGCTTTTCCGACCGCAAACCTGAGGCCCTTTTGCGTCCTGTTTCACTCTAGGTTGTTCATTTACCTAGCGAACCCGAGGATTTGGCCGAAGATTGGGACAACCCGTTGATATTTGTGGCGGCCGCTTCCGCTCGGCACTTATACAAGGTGCAAATCTGCGAGCAGTGATTCTTGAGCGCATCCGGGAGAGGGGGACTCTACGCGCCACCTACTAAGGTGTAGGCGCGCTTCACGACTAATCGGCGCGGGCCAGAAGTTCTCGCAGGAACGAACCAGCGAGAGGAACCGTGCCGTCGCGTGCGAGGGAGGGCTCGTCAAAAAGCGCCGCAATCGCCGAAACAGTTCGATCCATCCTTGCGAGCAAGCGACTTACGCTCTATCGAGCATCGCAGCAATCAGCCGCACTGTACGGATTGTCTTCGCCATACTTCCTCCCGCACCATTTCTATTACGACCTTCGCACGGGATCCTTCCGGCCGAGCATTCATCAGATTTTCGCTTTGAGTCGCATTTCCGGCTACCGTATGGCGGACTGGCTGCGAGTCTTTGGTTTCGATCTTGAAGACATTACACGGTTGCAGATCGCGCTGCCCTCGAAACGGACTATTGTTCTCGATACTTCGCTCACTGACCCAAACACATGGATACCATGGCTTCGCAATCGGCCGCTCGGCGAACCGATTCCATCGATTACACCGCTCGCGCGGCTTCTGGAGCTGAGGCCTTGGAAGAGAATCGCTTCGCTGTCACAACTCGGACGGCATTTCATTTATGCCAAGGTCGGAGTTGAAGATGCATTTGCCTTTCCAGATCTCACCCCCGGCACTATCGTGCGCGCGAATCCAGATGCAACTGCCAATCTGGTGGCTAGCCAGAACGCCGGTATTTCTGATCGGATGTTTCTCATTGAGCATAGCAAGGGCTTCTCTTGTTGTCGCATCCGCATTTTGGGTGGCGACGTCATCGTCCCCTTCGACAACGGGCTCTCTTATGCGCAGGTCGAGCTGCATTGCCCGCAGGAGGCTCGGGTCTGGGGCGCGCTCGATCTGGAATTCCGGCCTCTGCTGAGTAGCGAAGAACCGAAGGTCCCGAAGGATCTGGCGAGGCAGTGGATACCTCAGCTGCTTCCCGCACATGAAGACTTTGGGCAACTGCTTAAGAGAACACGTAGACGAATGAATCTTTCAATTCGCGAGGCCGCTGCCATGAGCCATATCATCGCGGAAGTCCTGAAGGATGATCGATACACAACTTCGCCGAGTTCCCTCAGCGATTACGAACTACGCAACATCCCTCCGCGCGACGTCCACAAGATCATTACTCTTTGCTCCACCTATGGCTTGCGGTTTGAATCAATGATGCAACGCATGGGAATCGAGGTCGCGGAGGTGGGCAAAGAATCGATTCCGGACCGCTATTTGTCACGCTCTGAGCCGACTGTGGTAGCCAAACGCGGTGACTTAGGGACCGTTGGCGCGGGATTTGTGGAGAAGCTGCTCGCGGAGTGCCAGGAAATGCCACTATTCTTGCGTCGCTCATTAGGATACTTCGCCGGTTCGGCACACGTCTCCTTCGATGATTTCTTCTGGGTCGGAGGCGACGATGATCCGCTTCACCCCTACCTCGAAGAAGGCTTGTTGGTCATGGTCAACCGCCGCCGAAAGACACCTTTTCATTTCGCGGCGAAGCCATGGTGGCAACAGCCGCTGTACATCATTCTTATGAGAGACGGGGGTTATCTAGCCTGCTGTTGCTCGGTGGAAGACGGCCTGCTGGTAATTCATCCGTACAGTCGGGACTTTCATCGCTCCGCGCAGTACCGGATTCACCGCGATGCGGAAGTTGTCGGACAAATCGTCGCGATCATGCGGCGGTTTTCGTAATTTTGGTCTGCCCAAAGGAGACTCTCGCAAAGTACGCATGCGCCTGCAACCGGAAGGTCACCTCGTGATCTCCGCACGTAGGTTTCGGTCGGTAGCAACGGGCGTCAACGGTTATGCCTTCTGGCGTAACGCCGAACGGCGTAATAGGCTATGCGACTTTCGATCGGATCCAGCAGAGGAGCAAAGGATCCAGAAAGAAATACTCTCCCCGGTAACGATCGATGATATCGCGCGCGTCCAGAGACTGGAGGGCCTTCTGCACACTGGACGCCGGGCCGAGGCGAAACTCGCCGCGAACAGCCTGGGAATAGATCTCCGACGCTCCCCGGTGGGCCAGCGCCTGCAAGGTCGCACGCTGTCGAGCGGGCAGTTGCTCCCAAAGGAGCTCGTAGTACGTAGATTGGCCGATCACAATCTTATCGATGACCCTCCCGACATCAGAGCTATTCAAGGTTCGTTTGCCGGCGATTTCCGCGTAGTCCCAAAGCTCGTGTGCGATCCGCTGCACGTCATAGGGAATCAGATCGGCTGTCGCGAGCAGAGCGGACACAGCCTCCCCATCGATTGTTCTTCCCCGCCTGCGGAACTGAGAAGTTATGAAGTCCTCCCAGGCCTCGGCCGGAATCTTGTCCAGAAACATCTGGGGACCCGCTTTGTGAAACGGGCGCTTGGAAGAAAGCATTTCCTGCATGAGAGAAGGCTGAGACCCCGCAAACACATAACCGACTTCCCGTTGTTGCTGAACTTGATTGCGAATTGCGTTCTCGATCGAGCCTCCGTTGAATTCCGAAATTTGTTGAAATTCATCCAGGCAGATCGCCATGCGGAACCCCCCATTTTTCGTCAGCTCGCCAGGCAAGGCGAAAACATCAGGGGCAATCGGGGCAGGGTCAAAACCAGTCCCCTTGCCAATCGAAACGCTTGCCTCACCCGTGTTGATGTTGTAGTTGATATCGGGCTTGACCTGCCTTCCGAAACGCGAAATCCAATCCTTCACCCGTTCCCAGGGACCCGCCGCCCGAAGCACTTTCTCGGCAAATTTCTCGAGAAACTGCGCATAGCTGGAATAGCTGCTCACGGTGAGATTAACAGTGTGTATGTGCCGCTTCTTCAATTTGAGCAGGGCAACGGCCACCAAGGAGCTCTTGCCAAAGCGTCGCGGTGAAAGGAGGAAAACCTTTTGACCATCCGCTAAGTCGCGCACCAGTTGGCTCAACTCCTCCGTCCGATCGACAAATCGCGCGTCGTCGATGATTTCGCCAAATATAAAAGGGTTTTCTGAAGTCATTACGCTAATCAGCGTAACGCTAATTGGCGTAATCTGCAACCTGGTGTACTCGTCCACATGATTGGTGACACTGTTGCGAAATTAGACCGCGCCAGCACTGACGAGGTGAAAAAGCGGTGGAAATGTGGAAGGCCCAAAGCCATCGGCTTCCCACATTACTACCGCCTCGGCGACGAAGTGTCACTGATCATTGTGAACGAGAACACCTGGCTGGTGAAAATTTTTTCCCAGCTACTGCAACCACTGTCGGTTTTTCGGACGTTTTTCGTTATTCGCTAGCCAATCATTCCCATGATTTGTCTCGGCAATCCATCTTGATTGATGGCACTCATTTTGTAGACAAATCACGCCAGCATCCCTAGGCTCGACATGATTGCTGATCTCGCCGGCATTCGGGAAGCCGCACGCTGTCCTCCATCACTCAGCAGCGAAGGTCGCACTGGCTGCCGCCTGAACTCGTCTGGTTGGTCAAGGAGATTCGGCCGCTTCTGCAATTGCACGACCAGCTTCCTGTGCATCACGGCCGGCAGCCTGCTCGCCATGTTCTCGCCGCTGCTTCTCAAGTGGCTGATTGACGGCATCATTCCGCAACGAGGTATGGGACTGCTGCTGGTCGCGGTGGCGTTGATTTTCCTCGGTCACCAGGGCAGAGTTGCCCTCACCAGCCTGGGCAGTTACATAATGCTCAGCGCTTCACAGAAATGGGCCTCGCCATTAGAGTGAGGCTGCACAATCATCACTCTTTCCGCGGACTACTACGAGCAGACGATTGTTAGTACAGTGATGTATCCGCTTAAGGAACCGATCGAGGAGATTTCCTATTTTGGATCCGATCTCCTGCCGACGACTCTGCGGATGCTGCTCACGACCGCATTCACGCTGGCAGCCATGTCCGGGCTCAGCCCAGCGCTAACGCTGACCGTTGTTCCTCCGATTCGAGTTTTTCTGGTAACGCGGCAGTACTTCCGGAAAAAGCTTGCGACCGAAGCTGATACTGCACAGAATGATTGCCTTTCGTGGAGTAATTTCCTCGAGGAACATCTCTCGTCCGTGATTTCCATTCAGCTTCTGGGCCAAGAGAAGCGACAGGAGAGAAGGGCTTTCCGGCTTCTGGCACGTCCGCTGCGGTCACATCAGCGCCTTTATCGGACCGCCACCTGGTTCACGGCTTGGTGTTCTCTCGCCATTGTTCTAGCCATGCCCGCGGTCATCGGCTATGGCGGAAAGAGTGTGCTGGCGGGGACACTGAGTATTGGAAGCCTGGTCGCCTTCTATGGCTTTGTGACCCAACTTTTCGATCCACTGAGCGGCGCCTCCGATCTCTACGCCAGAGCGCAGAAGACCTTTGCCAGCATTCGCCAAGTACAAGGTGCATTTGCCTTACTCGGAGATCGGGGCGAAGTTCGCCGCGGTGGTCGAGGCGAATCGCCGCGACCGCAAGGAACCAAGCGCGCTGGATTAGACACAGAGTGTTTGCCGCGCTGTTCCGATGGTGCTGCTGCTCAGGGTGAGCGAGACAAAACTTTCCACAGACTAGTTTCAAGCCGACGGACATTATTCCAATATCCAATCAAGTCCAATTGCCTCGCGATCTTATCGCTCGGTCACTCGCTTGTCTGCGGCTCGATACGAGCCAATTAGGATGCAATAGCGAACAAACTCGCGTTCTCGCGTCATCGGTCGTTCAGGAAATCGTGTAATCCTGACAACAACATCCGCTCGACTAGGTCGCTTTTCTGGAAATTTCCACCTTTTTGTGGCTCCCGACCGATGAACGTGTCACAGTGCGTGCAGACATTACCACTCACGTTTCACGCCAAAGAAGTGAGGCCTCCCGATGTACAGAGTTTCAGAGAGCGTCCGCAGCACGCACGGTCAGGATGGCGCCGTTGTCCTAGAGATCCAGCAAGGACAGATGTTCAACCTCAACTTCGTCGGGTCCTGGATCCTCGAACTTCTTAAGACCGGGGCAAGCGAATCCGCCATCATCGACGAAATCAGCCAGAAATTCGAAGTAAGCCGGAACGTCGCTGAAGGCGACGTACGCGAGTTCATCGCATCCCTGAAGCAACATCATCTGCTCGAAGATCCCAGAACGAATGGCCGACACTGAATTAGGTAGAGATTGTGGAATCTCAACAACAATGCGAGCGCGAGATTTGCCGCCTTATCATCTTGGGGCGGGATCGAACGGAAGTTCTGTTGACCAGTGCTGAATCCGGCCTCGCTCTTCCTGTCGTCGAAATTCCACGCTGGGAGCGCCTAGCCGAGAATCTCACGGGCAGTCTGCGAACAGACTGGGGATGCGACGCCATTTGCCTCTTCACTCCGAACTGCTCATCGGAAGATAGAGACTCGAATGGCAAGCACTATGTAGTGATGGAATGCTGGTGCGACGAAGGACAAAGTGGCGAAACTGTCTGGAAGCCGATCGGCTCTCTGACTGCGGGTTCCTTCCGGCAGGCAGCAGAGTTCCGGGTGTTCGAGCAGTCTCTCCAGGAATTGGATATCTATCAGCGCGATCCATCCTCGCCGTTTACCAGAAAAGGATGGCTTGCCGAATTACGCGGTTGGACTGCCGAGGTCATCCGGCCGTTGGGACTCGAACTCACTGGTTCATTCTGCCAGTACAACGGCAGTCCTTGCTTCAGCCTGATTCGTTTTGAAACCAACGGGCCGGCGGTTTGGTTCAAGGCCACCGGAAAGCCGAACCGGCGAGAGTTTCCGATCACTCTGAAATTAGCCGAGCGGTTCCCCAGGTTCATTCCCAAAATACTTGGAACCAAGCCAGAGTGGAACGGCTGGCTCTCGGGGGGGAGGTCGATCGCACGAATCCAGGGAAAACTAAGGACGCAACTTCCTGGGAACAGACAGCCACTGAACTCGCACGTCTGCAGATTGAGTCGATCGCAGAATCCCAATCCATTCTGCGGTGCGGTGCACACGACCTACGGGCTAAACGTTTGTTCACCGCAGTTGATCCCTTTTTTGATCGCGTTGCGAGGCTTATGGAACAACAGCCCAAGGTTCCTCCAGCAATTCTGAACCGGGACGAACTAAGTCTACTGAAGCTGCGCGTCGAAGACGTACTCACGCTGTTCCAGGATCTGCGGATTCCAGTAACTTTGGGACATCTGGATCTGAATCCAGGGAACGTGATTGTTTCTGCTGAGCGGTGCGTTTTTCTCGATTGGGCGGAAGCTTACGTTGGGAACCCATTCTTCAGCCTCGAATACCTGGTCCAACATTTTCGGCGACAGATCGACACGAGCGTAGCGTCCGAGTCTCAGCTCACCCTTGCATACAAGGCGCAGTGGGGACAACTCCTCGAGCAAGATGAGATCGACGAAGCGACCACTCTTGCAAAATTGACCGCCCTTTTTGCCTACGCAGTCGGGACCGATACTTGGAAGGACGAAGGAAAGCTGAAAGATCCAACGGCGGTGGGCTACCTCCGCAGCCTGGCAAGAAGGATGAATAACGAGGCGATTAAGCTCACTGAACGAAGGTCGCCATGCCTAAGCTGACGGCGGCCCCGCCGCCCTACACCCCTGTTGAGCCAGTCACGGAGGTCTTGCATGGCGTGCGTGTGACCGATCCCTACCGCTGGCTCGAGGATCCGGACTCACCACGAACCCGCGAGTGGCTCCAAGCGCAGACAGAGTACGCCCGCAGATATCTCGATGCCATCCCGGGCCGCCAGCGCATTCGAGCACGGGTTCGCGAATTTCTTGATGTAGAAACCCATGACTCGATTCAGAAGGTTGGCCGAAGGTACTTCTTCCGGAAACGGCTTCCCGGTCAAGAGCAGTACTCGATCTACTTCCGCGATGGGATTGACGCCGTGGATCACCTTCTGATCGATCCTTCCGAGCGTGGCACGGGTCCTTACACAGCGGTAAAGCCTCTGCGCGTTTCTCCGGATGGCCAGCTGCTGCTATATGAAGTGAAAGAGGGCGGAGAACGCAGTGGAACATTTGAGCTAGTTGAGATCGAGACGCGACGGAGGTTGCCGGATGTTCTTCCTCGCGGTTATCTTCGAGGCTTCGTGTTTGCGCGTGACTCGAAGAGCTTTTATTACGTCCACGAAGCACTGAAGGCAGAACGACCGTATTATCGCGCGGCCTATCGCCATCTGTTGGGGGCAAACCTCGAAGATGATCGCGAAATCCTCTTCGCCGGCGAGGGTCAAGATCTGAGGCTGCTGATTGTTCCGGGGGTGCAGCAGCTAGGGTTTCTGGTTCTTCATTTCGCCGACAAATTGTTCACTGACTTCTTGCTGTGGTCGATCAGTGCCAATAGCAGTCCAGAACCGATTATTCGGCATGCGGAATATAAGTTTGGACCTCTCTTGTTGCAGGACGGGAGAATTCTGGCCATCACGAATAAGAATGCGCCGAATTTGAGAATCGCCGAGATCAAGCTACGCAGGGGGGAAGAAGCTGAGTTCGTCGATGTAGTGCCCGAAAGCGATGCTGCTATTCAGAACTGGGCCGTTGCCGGCGACCAGATCTTCGTCTCTTATTTCAGGAGACTCACAACCGAGATCGACATTTTCGACTTGGTGGGCAAACGACTTGGCCGGTTGCCAGTTGAACCCACCATCACCGTGCACCTTCTTGGAGGCATGGAAGACACGGACGAACTCTTGTTTGAGCAGGAGTCTTTCACCACGCCCACGGGAATCTATAGTTACTCGCTAGAGAGCCGCGAGACCGCTGTCTGGGCAAAGCGTCTCATTCCGTTCGATTCAAAGAATTTCAGCCACCTCCAAGTCTGGTTTTGCGCAAACGACGGAACCCGCATCCCCATGTTTCTGGTCGGGAGACGCGATGTCGTTGAAGGCGGATCGCATCCGGCGATCATAACCTCTTACGGCGGCTATGGCGTGCCCGCGACGCCGCAATTCAGCGTGTTCGTGGCGTTTCTGATGGAGCGAGGTTGTCTGTTCGCGCTCCCCAACATTCGGGGAGGATCGGAATTCGGCGGGGCCTGGCATCAGGCAGCCAAGAGACACCAGCGGCAGGTTGCATTCGACGATTTCATTTCTGCCACCGAGTGGTTGATTCAATCACAATACGCAGAACCAAGCAAACTAGCCATATTCGGCGGCTCCAATTCGGGCCTTCTCGTCGGAGCAGCGATGACACAACGGCCAGATCTGTTCCGCGTTGTCCTTTGCATGGCCCCTTTGCTCGATATGCTGCGCTATCATCTATTCGACAATGCGCACGTTTGGAAAGAAGAGTTTGGCACCGCAGAACACCCGGCCGACTTTGCCGCTCTCTTCCTCTACTCTCCATATCATCACGTTCGGGATGGAATCGCCTACCCTGCAACCATGATGGTCTCGGGGGACGCCGATCAGAGTTGTAACCCCCTGCACGCCCGAAAGATGACGGCACGACTGCAGGCCGGAAACGCTTCCCTTAGACCTGTTTTGCTTGACTATAGCAACTTTCGTGGTCACTCACCCGTTTTGCCGCTCAACACTCGCATCCACGCACTGACTGACCGATTAGCCTTTGTTTGTGACCAACTACAGCTGGTCCAATGACAGGAGCGAGACCATGTTTTTTCTTCTACTCGAAGCATATTGGAACCTGATTTACTTCGACATCTTCTTGGGTCGCAAGAGTTTCCATGATCTACGCACAAGACTGAGGGAGCTTCGCGTTTGCGCAACGCCAGCTTCCTTACTACTCGCAGATCAGCTTTCCAAAGCAACCGATCTTGCTTGCGTCTACTACTGGAAGCAAGTGCTCTGTCTGCAGCGCTCCGCATCCACCGTTCAAATGCTCCGTCGGCACGGTATCCCTGCCCGATTAGTGATCGGTGCACAGAGACTTCCGTTCAAGGCTCATGCCTGGGTTGAAGTTGATGAGAGGGTTATCAACGACAGACCTTACATGCGCGACATTTATGCCGTGTTGGACCACTGGTAAAGGAAGAACGATATGAGCGTCCAGTTTGGTATGTGGAATCTTGAGGGCCGATCACTTAGTTCCAGCCTTCTTGAAAAGGCTGACCTGCTGCTCTCTCCGTATGGGCCAGACGGTAGAAACTGTTATCTCCTGCAGGGCCTTAGCATTCTTTATCGCCCTTTCCATACGGATCGGCAGGCGAAAGCTGAGACACAACCTCACGTCACCAAATCAGGAGCAATCCTGACGTGGGATGGCCGGCTTGACAACCGCCAGGAGTTGATCCGCCAAGCTAACGCAGGTCTCGATCCCGAATCCGCTGACGCGGCAATCGTCGCCGCAGCCTTCGATCTGTGGGGGCCCCGCAGTTTCCCTCTGCTGATCGGCGACTGGGCTTTGAGTGTCTTTCATCCTCAGCACCGGTCGCTGGTTTTGGCGAAAGACGTGATGGGTACCCGGCACTTATTTTATTGCCTCGTGGCCGAAGAGATCAGGTGGAGTTCAGTGCTCGACCCCTTAGTTTTATTCCGAGACCGCTCCCTTAATCTAAATAAGGAGTACATCGCTGGCTGGCTCGGCGGCTTTCCCGCGGCTCACCTTACGCCTTACGTTGACATTAAAGCCGTCCCGCCTGGATCTTATGTTGTCCTCGGAGATGAAAAACCAAGCATTCACCGATATTGGAGTTTCAACTCGGCAAAACGAACCCATTATCGACACGACGAGCAGTATGAGGAGCATTTTCGAAGCCTTTTCCGACAGGCGGTCCAGCGCCGTCTCCGGGCTGATCGTCCGATTTTGGCGGAGCTCAGTGGTGGGATGGATTCATCCTCAATCGTTTGTATGGCTGACACTGTAATTGAGACCGCCAACGTCGATATCCCCCGGCTAGAAACGGTGTCGTATTACAACGATTCCGAGCCAAATTGGAATGAGCGTCCCTATTTCACCAAAGTCGAGGAACAACGGGGCGCCGTCGGATGTCACATCGATGTGAGTTCACATCCCTTGTGTTTCGACTATAAAGATTGTTCTTTGGCTGTAACCCCCTTATCGCACGGGCAATGCGCAGAGTCCTCGAAACAGTTTGCCCAAAGCGTTAGACCGCAAGGCTACCGCGTTCTCCTTTCTGGTCTCGGAGGGGACGAGGTTCTCGGCGGAGTGCCCACTCCCGTTCCGGAACTCGCAGACCTATTCGCCTCGGCTCAGCTGTTTGACTTTGTGCGAGCCCTGACGAGATGGGGGCTTGCTACACAAAAACCATTGTTTCACTTGGTCGGCGATGTTGTTCGTGAATTCCTGCCAGGCTCCGTGTTCAGCGGCGTCTCCCGTCGGCGCCCGATTGAATGGCTAGCCTCGAGCTTCCGTGACCATAATCGAGCGCCTATCGAGGGATACCGGACCCGATTTCGATTAACCGGACCTCGCCCGAGTTTTCAGGCGGCTCTCACGACCATCGATGTTCTTCGCCGACAGCTGGCTTGTTCGCCTTTTCCAACCGAGCCTGCGTGCGAAAAGCGCTACCCATATCTCGACAGAGATTTGCTTGAGTTTCTATTCTCGATACCCCGCGAGCAGCTAGTCCGTCCACAACAGCGCCGCTCGCTCATGCGGCGCGCTCTACGCGGCATTGTTCCGAACGTAATCCTCGATCGCAGGCGCAAGGCGTTCGTCGTTCGTAGTGGCATGGTGCGCGTCAGTTCTGAATGGATGACGCTGCTTAGGTTGACGTGCGACATGGAACTGCACAGACTCGGAATGGTGAATCCTCAGCTCTTTCTCGACCAACTGAACAAAGCTCGCAGAGGAGGAGAAATCGACCTGGTGAGTGTTTCCCGAACCCTGCTTATCGAATACTGGCTTCGCCACCTAAGGGACAAGGGCTTCCCAGCCCTTCCGAAAAGCGCAGTGCCATTGGAATCTCAGAAGGAGCAGCTCTCACTGCGGACTGAAGCCATCTGGTGACTGCTGTGCGATGGCCGTTATGAGTTGAGAATGCGAGGGGGCAAATATGAAATACGTTGTAGTTACACTAATGCTTGCTGCCGCGATCACATCACAAAGAGCTTCCGATCTGCTCACCGCCGCCCCGAGTCAGCAAACTTCCGGCTCACCTGCCTTTCACGATCACGCACCCCGTGAACCGCTCCCGGACACCCTAGACCCAATTTCATTCAAGGATAATCGCAATGCTTTTGTGGCTTACACGTTAGCGTCGCGCGTCAAGTCAATTCTCTATCAAGTACCTTGCTACTGCGGCTGCGACCGCGAAAAGGGCCACTCGAGCCTTCTCGACTGTTTCACCGGAAATCACGGAATCCGCTGCCATATGTGCCAACGAGAAGTCATCTTTTGCTACCTGCGAGATAAGCATGGCACATCGGTCAGCGAAATTCGCAAAGATCTAGCTAGTGGCAGAGCGTCGCGGCTCAACCTCGAGAAATATGGCGCACTTCTCCGCTGGGAAATCCGGTCTGAGAGGTGAGATTTGCGCATCAACGTGTGGCTCGCCTGAGCACGCTCTTGCTCGGTTGAAGTGACTAAAGCTCGGAAGACAAGGTTCAGCTAGCTGATCATGAAGGAAGCAATTTAGAGGAAAGGAGGTAACCTATGACGTACGAGAAGCCAGAAATCGTCTCTCTGAACTCCGCGCTCAGCGCGATCCGTTGCACGGGCGCGAAGAGCACTGGACAGCCAGACTCACACGTTGGATGTCCGGGCAATCCAGATCTGCCCACGATAGCCGCATACGAAGCCGATGAATAACGCGCAGGCCGGGGAGGTCCGTTTCGGGCCTCTCCGGCCGCACACATCTGCCCAGGGAAAAAACCCTTGACTTGGCCTGCGCTCGCATTGAAAGAGCAAATTCCCACGTTCAGATTTTCGTACGGAACAATTGGCTAGTGGGGAGAAATCTCTTACGTCCGCAGTTCAGCCCAGTTGTTCACCTCACAAAGACAACAAAAATTGGTCACTCGTCAGCTCCCGACGAATAACCTGAAATCTCGGGGCGGCCGCCCCGTGGCACTTCCCCGCTCACTAAGAAAATGGTGACAAGTTTACGCCTTTAGGTACTGATTAAGCCAAGCGATCATTCGCTGCCAAACGTCCAACTGATTGTCATAGGAATCCAACGAGTGGCCCTCGTTGTTATATTTTGCGTACTCGACTTCTTTCCCGAGTCTGCGCAGGTCAACAAACAACTCGTCACCAAGAAATGGCGCGACGATATCGTCCTCCGCGCCATGCACAACCAGGAGAGGAGTCTCGACCCGATCCAAGTAGAAAATCGGCGAGTTCTCAATATAGTGGTCTCGCACTTGCCACGGAGTTCCTCCGACCAACTCCTGACCGGTTTCCGAGGAGGTGCCAAACGACGTGCCACGTTGGTCCATCTCACCGTAAAACCCGAGAAGGTTCGCGAAACCATTTAGCTCAATGGCTGCCCGAAAGCGTTTGGTCTGAACAATCAATGAAACCGTACTGTAGCCTCCGTAGCTGTGGCCTATTACGCCGAGCCGCGATGGATCGGCAATTCCCATCTCCACTACCTTGTTGATGCCGGGCAATATTGTCTTTGCCAGATCAAGCATCGGCGTTCCAAGATGCTGCGGGGCATCGGGCATCAGTACCGCATAGCCTCGGGTAGCCAGCAATTGCAGATTGAGATACGGTATTCCCCTCTCGAATCCTCCGAACGTTTGAAGGTTGTCAGAAGTTAGCGCGCCTCCGTAGATGAGAACGATAAGGGGGTAATGCTTTCCTTCCTGATACGTCGATGGCAACAACAGTGCACCATCCAAGATTTCGCCATCGCAATCCAGCCAATGAACCATCCTCGGCGCGCCCATGGCTTGCGTGTCAAACTCAGGATTCAATCGTGTTATCTGGGTAGGATGAACAAAACCTGAATCCGACAGCCAAAGATCTTCGGGACGAGAGGCATTTTCAGCTGTGTATGCCAGAAACTCTCCTCTTTTATCAGAGACCGCATACAGTCCTTCAAACCTGCCCGTACAGGTGTAACACTCACCCCTTTCCTGGAGCCTGCGAAACTTGCCTCCGGCTAAGTTCACCTCGTAAAACCCGTCTTCTTTGGTCGCGTCGTTGTGAGTGATCACAACAGTGGACTTTCCTCCGTTACTCGTCCACAAGATGTCATCGGGCGAGCCGATGAGTTTCGTGACCTTGTGGCTATCGATGCAGACCACTTCTTCGCTGCCACCGTTCTCGGCCGATGTTCGCCAAAGCACCCCCGAAGTGATGAAATAGATGAACTTGCCCTTCGCATCCCACAATGGAATCGAAGAGAGCGGAAACAGCGATCCAAGAAAAGGGTAGGTTGGATGAAATGACGGTGGGAAGCGCGTCAAATTGCGGGTGTCACCGTTGTCGAGGCGAATGGTGTAGATGTTTTTTTCCTTTTCGTCCTGTCCGTTTGCCCGATAGGCAATCTGTGAGTTGTCAGGGGAAAGGCTGAAGTCACCATCGAAGTCCATCCGGACCGCCGATGCGATTAGTTTGTCAACCTCCGTCAAAGAGTTGAGAGCCCTGAGTTCAAAGAGGAATTGCTGCGATCCGGCTTTTTCAATACCGAGGACGCTGGAATAAACAACTGTCGTGCCGTCTCGGAAGAGGCGGAAGACGCCAACCTTCTTTTTCGAGGTGAGCTCTCTCACCTTACCCGTCTCAATATCTAGCAGAGCCAAATCTCGCGAATCCCAATCAAGCGGCAGCGTGGGTGATCCCGTAAGTCCTGTCCGCTCCGACTCTGCCGTTAGGGAGCGGTAGACTGCAACGTGGGACTTGAAGCCCTTTATGTTTGGCGTCAGCCTCGGCAGGAGCGTGACGAGTAGGTGATGACAATCCGGTGTCCATGCAATCTTCTGCGTCATACGCAATGCAGCGTTTGAAACCTGTTTGATCTCTTCTCTCTCTCTGTCCCAAATCCACGCGGTTACCATGTGAGGCTCATCCCGGTTAGACAGGAACGCAATGTAACGACCGTCTGGCGACCACGCAGGTGACCAGTTCTCTCCAACGCCTCCAGTGAGATTCTTCGTTTCGTGGGTTGCTAGATTCCTGAAATAGACGTCGGAGTCGATTCCTTCCTCGCTCCCGTCATTTTGGTTATCTGCCGCATCGAATGCTTTCGACCCAATGCGTCGGCGGCGCAGTACGTATGCCAGGAACTTCCCGTCGGAAGAAAACTCAATCGGTGCTCCAAGTCCGGGCGTTTTCATCTTCAAGACGCTTTCAATGGCCAGTGGAGCGGCCTGGCCTCGGACGAGCATTCCGAGAAAACAGACTACGCAGATTACTAATCCTAGATAGTGCGAAGACCGACGAAGGCTCATCGAATCACTCTGATTGCACTTCAGGTTGTTGGTCACACCCGTCTTGTCCCTTTGCCTCTGCAGCAGCTATGTGTTCACAGACGCCTTTTCCCAATCGCCGACCACTAAACTCCCTCGGGCCTTCAAAACCGTCACTCGGAAATCAGAATTCCTCAGAATACTAATTTCAGCGCGAGCTGTATTGAGCGTGGTCCGCCGATTTGATAGAGGGGATCAAAAGCCCCGCCACCCAAGTTGTTCCTGTTTAAGCTTTGCGCCAGTACTTGCGTCGCAAGTCCGAAGCCACCCGCGCCGAAATTGTTATTTGGCGGGCCGAAATTTGGGTGGTTCAACAGGTTGAAGAATTCTGTTCGGAACTGGAGTCTTGCCGACTCCCACACTGGAAAATCTCGATGTATGGCACAGTCCCACTGCGCAACTCCAAACCCTCTAAGCGCATTTCGTCCGAGCGTTCCCTGCCTTAGGGGATTCCCGGTGGCCGTATCCATGGGTGGATTCGCAAAGGCTGCCCGGTTCAAAGCCTTTCTCCCGGGGTATTGGCTACCGTAAAGATAGAACGGTTGTCCCGGTACGAGATCAGGGCGAACATTCGCATAACTGCCGTTGTTGAATTCAAAGAAGTTGACGTCAGTGAGGTCGACCGGCGGCGCAGTGTGAACAAACGCAAAATTCTCGGTTGACCAGCCGCTCACGATGGCCTTTGGCAAAAAGCCGTGTCCCATTGCCGGGATGTTGTATGTCAATCCGGCTGTGACTGCATGACGTACGTCGAAATCCGAACTGGCCCGATTTTCGGCGAGGCTGCCAGGAATTCCTGTGTCCGAGGCGACAAAACCGGACGCTGCTGAGCCATCATCGATCGAATGAGACCAGCTGTAGGATGCCAGCGCTTGCAGTCCGGCTGACAACGGCCGGCGAAACTGAATCTGCAAGGCTTGATAGTTCGAAGTCGCGAGGTTATCGACGAGGTTTGCACTTGCGATGTTGGGGTTTGAAGGCGGTGCAGAAAAGAACGATGTCAGCAAGAGTCGCCGACCTGCCGCTCCGATATAAGTTGCCGAAATAGTCTGGCTTTTTCCCAAGGACTGTTCCAGAGCCAGATTCCATTCGAGCGTGTATGGCAATTTAAGATGAGGGTTGAAAGCCTGCACGTCCGCAAGCGAAGCGGTCGACGGAATCAAGGGCTCTGCGGTCTCGCTTGGAGAATATGGAAATGCAACATTATTAAGGAACATCCGCGCTCCGAAAGGCGGGAAGTCGGTGCCGAGCAGATTGCCCACTTCGGAGCTTGCAAGATCGTAAAAAATCCCCACGCCACCGCGAAGGATCGATTGCCGCTCATGGTTTTGATGTAGCTGATATGCCAGTCCAAACCTTGGTGCCAGATTGTCATAGGTAGTTCGAAACGGCGGAGTTCCGACTCGGGCAATGGCGAGTTGCGAGAAATCCACTAGATTGTAGCCGGTTACCGATGGAATGCTGGGTCCGTTGGAGGATGAAGGAGAGAAATCCACATCCCACCGCATACCATAAGTCAAGCTGAGACGAGGGGTGGTATGCCAGCTGTCTTGAGCGTAGACTCCGAGATTGTGAAATATGAGGCCCGCATCTGCGAAGGCAAATACGTCGCCGTCCGCAGTTTGTCCCGATTCGGCCGCAGTCATGGCATTAAAACTTACTACTTGCTGATACTGCCTCGGCCGTAGCTGCGGAGACAACCGGCGGTAATCGACGCCAAACTTTAAGGTATGTGAATTCCTTTGAAACGTAAACCCGTTCGTGAAATTGATTTGATTTTGGATGGCATGAGCTAATGCCCCCACACCGACATTGAATCCCGAGGTCAGACTAAATATGCTGAACGAAAAAAGGCCATCCTGGCCGTTGATACCATCAGGAAAAGGAATCGATGCCAAGGGAATCGCACCACCGAAACCGTCGAGTCCGAAACGGTTCAGAGAATTCGTGACGCTATAGTTGAATCGCAGCTCGCCTGTCATCCGAGGGGAAATATCCCAGGTTGCACCCGCCGTGCCGGTCTGCGTCGTGATTCTGGAAGTGCTGATCACATTAAGCGCCGAAGTACCGGCTCCCCCGCGACCCTGAAGTTGTGAAGGGGAATAGTTGTAGCGTGCAAACAAGGACCACTTGTCTGATAAGCGGTAGTCAAGACGAAGACTGCATGCGTCGAGACTTGCTGGGTTCGAAAAGCTGGCATTGAACTGCGCCATGCCAGTCGCGGAATCGTCAGGTCCATTCGGCATTGGGAATACATCCAAATAGGGCCGCATGGCGGGAACGGCATTCTGTCGGGCTGCCAAATCCGGCACGGTCGTTAGAGAGGTCTCAGGGAGCCGGAGACGAAGACCCTCGTAGGAGAAAAAGAAGAATGCTCTGTTGTGAACGATGGGGCCGCTGAATGTCGCACCAAAATCGTTCTGTCGCTCTTTTGCTTTCGGTAAAGGAGGAACATTGGTATATCCGTTGAACCAGTCGCTGGCATCGAAGAAATCGTTTCGCAGGTAATCGAAGACGGTGCCGTGAAACAGATTGGCTCCTGAACGAGTCACGATGGAGATCTGGGCGCCGGGCGTCCGGCCAAATTCTGGGGCAAACGTGGATGTTTGTATCCGAAATTCCTGCATCGCATCCACCGACACCAGACTGTTGGTCCCGCCCAAGGCGCTGAAAGAACCGAGCGTTCCACCCAGTCCATTTCCCCCACCGGTTTGAGTCGCGCCGATCCCAATGTTTGCACTTACTCCATCCACCATCCAGTAGTTCGAGGCAGCACGCTGTCCGTTGACGCTGAACTGTCCAGAATCCCCAGAATTGCTGACCGTGGGAACAACTCCGGGGGTGAGCTCGATTAGAGTTTGAAAGCTCCTGCCGTTCAGCGGTAGATTTTCGGCAAACTGACGATCCACAACCGTACTCACAGTCGCGCTTTCAGTGTCCACCAAAGGCGCTCCACCCTGCACAGTTATGATCTCGTGAAATGCACCGACCAGCAAAGTGAAGTTCAGGGACAGCGAGTCCTGAACGTTGAGGATAATGTCTGGCTTGATAAGCGTCTTGAACCCGATTTTGGAGACCTGAACGCGGTATGGACCCGGAGGCAAATTTGGCAGAACGTAAATGCCTTCACTGTTCGTCTTGGTCGTGTATTGCACGCTGGTGAAATCGTTGACTGCTAGGACTTCCGCCCCAACGACCGCTGCACTGGACGGATCAGAGACTAGGCCATTTATATTTCCGTTGGGGGACTGCGCGAACAGCGAGAACGTATTCAGCGTTAGGCATATGACGACCGGAACAAAACGGGGGAAGCACATTTGGGCTCTCCAGCGACCAACGGATTTTCAAGTCACTTCATCCGTTAATTCGCACGAAGATCCGCGGCGGACACCACGAGACTTCGATTTAATTTTAGGACGGGGAGAACGCAGGGAGTGGCCGGGATACCGGACAGATGTAGTTTGCGGCTTTGTACATACAGACGACAAAAATGCTTCCTAGCCCACCTCGGAACCAATACATCGTTGGCCGCGGCGCTCTCACTGGCAACGCAGAGCTCCCCAGTAAGGCGCCCGGAGAAGGACGGCGGGATGCGCGACCCAGTATGGCCCGGAACGGGCAGGTCAAAAGTGACGGGGGCAGATGGAAACTGGCGAGGGGCCTGGCAGGTTTGCACGGTGTCCCCGAAGGGTGCAGCGGCACTGTATCGAAATGGGTCTTATAACTTCAGCCAGGGCAGACGGGGTATCTGCAAACGGCTCGAGACGCGTGTTATAGCCATCAGGAGATCTTGGGCTGGTGACAGCCCGCTCGTCCCAACCGCATAGAAGGAGACTCACTACTCACCCTAGCGAGTATATGCGCAATTCGCCGGAAATCCCTAAGCCGATTCAGGCGAGCCCCAGATGACAGCCTGTCGTCGTATTCCTTTAAGAGAGAGATCACAGGGATATGGGCTGCGCTCGGAAGCACGACGAAGTGTCCAACCTTATCGCCTACGGTTTTAGAAAAGCACATCAGCGTTACCAGCCCGGAGCGTTGAGAGTACCGTGATTCAAAACGCCAACGCTTGTCTCCTCCCACAGTGCTTTCGGGATGACAGATTGCGACTGCGACTCTCAATCCAGTGGAAAAACACAATGTCTTTGGGCGCGCATCAATACGTTCGTGCGTAGCCCTGATATCTGGGAATAACCGTCTTAGTCGACGATAGAGTGAGCGATATAGCTTGGTGATCTTCCGATTTGTCTGACGACGGAGCACGAATGTGTCGGTTCTGGCATACCCGACCAGTTGATAGGCCCGTTCGAGGCTGCCGAATCGGTTGATGTAGGACGATGAGGATGGAGTGGTCGGCGACGCGTTAATAACCCTGGCGTTAAGCCGTCCCGACATTTTCAGCAGCGCACGAAGAGTGTCCAGATACTGTACATCGGAGAATTGCTTCGTCTTATTTAACCATCGCGTGCGTGCCGCATCGAAGGTGCTGCGGTCGACAACGGGAGCGATCACATCTCTTGCGACCACCCATTCTCTTTGAGGCGATGGAACGCAACGAGATTTCAATTTCTGTGTATAGCGCCCCCAGATTAACGAACCCGAGTATTTTTCGCTGAACAAGATCTTTCGTATAGCTTCCCAATTCCAAGGTACATTCCCATGGAAGATTCCGGTGCCGTTCAATTTGCTCGCAATGTACGTCATGCTGCGCTTTTCATCGGTATAAAGTCGAAAGATCTCCTTTATGACGTTGATTTCGCTGCGCGGACCTGGAACCAGAATTGTGCGCTCATCTCTCAACGCTTTTCTCTCTCCCACATCCATCAGTTTCTTAGGTTCGCCATTCTTGCCGACTAACATTCTGCGCAGCCCGTAACCCGGTGAGCTCCCTCCCCAAAAACCATCTCGCACTAGACGCCTTAGTGCCAGTGTCGTCCGTTGCGAGAGATCACGGCTATACTCAGCGGCCATGATACGCTTGAGGGCCTTCATTATCGCGCTGGGCATGCTTCCGTCATTCGTGAACGCCTCAGCGCAATAGTGGATCTGTGTTCCGGCCTCGCGGCAGATAAATTCATAGTGTGCGCCTTCGTCTGCATCCTGGAATCTGCCCCATCGACTGATGTCATATACAAGAACTACTTCGAAGGGCCTGACGCTTGAAACGACATCCCTCAGCAATTGAGAAAGACCCGATCGATCCTTTAGGACCAAACCGCTCTTCGCTGCGTCAGTGTAGGTTTTCACAATGACAAGGTTGTTTTTATCTGCGTACGATGAGATAACGAATGTCTGATATTCAAGGCTGTACTGTTGATGCTCGGTTGACATTCTCAGATATTGCGCAGCCGGAATCGGGTGGGCCATAGTTACGGATGGTTCGGGTTGACCTTCAAATAGGCAAACAGAAGAGGTTTACTGCTGGGCTTATGACTGCCGCCATTGGGCTCGATAGTTACGAATACCGCGTCGATTTGCGCCAGTGTTTTTGGGTCATCACACTTTAGAATCCAGCGCTTCTTCGTGCCGTTGTCCTCGTAGAATACGCCCAGATTGATGGCCTGCTGGCGGTCCGGACCCCGCCGGCCCCACGCCTGGAACGTGCTGGCACGTTTCAGTTCGGATTGCTGATCCAGATCGTAGGCATAGAAAATCAGCGACTTGCCCCGGGTATAGAAAACTCGGCCATATGGCTTCTTGGTTTCACCCGTTCCAGCCACATCATAGATTTCCGCGATGTAAAGATCCCGGGCGCCCATGAGTTCGCGGATATCCCGGTCGTGGCTCAGGAGTTCATCGCGCTGTTCGAGAGCAGCTTGCTGCTCCTGAAGCTGGTGGGTAAGGTCGTTGACCTTGGCCTCTGACGCTCTTCGCAAGGGCGGCATCCTGAGCAGACTGCTGGGCGAGTGAGTCCAATTTCTGCTCAAGCAAGTTGGAATTGTCTCTGCGCCGACTCCAGCTTCTGCGCAAGTTCGGTCTTTTGCTGGCTGAGGTCTTGCCGGCTCGCATCGCCAGCCCGAAGATTGCTCTCAAGCTGGTTCTGCGCCGCCTTCATTTCGTTGATTTCCGCGGACTGTCGGGCCAGCTGATGCCGAAGGTCCGCAATCATCTTGTCGCGTTGAGCGATCTCTGTATTGACCACGGCGCGGTCGTGCCCGGCATCGCTCAACTGCTCTTCGAGCGATGCCTGGAGCGGGAATGGCTCCTGCCTGGTTTAGTTGTGGTTGCGGGGCTTTGGCGATGTCAGTTCCTCGACGCATGCCCACGCGATAAGCGAAGAAGCTGAGCGCGCAGAAAAGCAGAACGCCCGCTGCGTAGAGCATCCAGACATGCCGCCAGGTGGACTCGGTTGCGAATGGCAAGATGCGATGGGGAAAACTCGATGCCCCATTCCTATTTCCGGTTTCTCCGGGTGGATGCTTCTCTTCCCTTGCAAGGCGGTCAAACAATGCCTTTTCGGCTTGGTCTTGCTGTTCGGGGGACCAAGCCTCAGCTGGCTGTACGTGTTCAGGTTCTTCGCCAGCGGCGATGGCGGGAATTACATCGCTGACTATCGATTCGTATTGTCGAAGGGCTTCGCGGCAGGACGCACAGATGGCAAGGTGCTCCTGCAGCCGTTTCTGCTCGTCATCGGTTAGATCGCCAGAGGTCGAAGCGGCGCAGAGTTCTAGGAATTCGTCATGGGGTCCGTTTTGAGACAACGACCCTGCTCCTAGCTTGGGCAAACCTTGTATCATACTGCTCTCGCGCCCGGCAATTTGCCAGCAAAAATCAATTTTCGGAGCCGTTCCAATCCACGGAAGGAATGGTGTCGGACGTTGCCTTTGGTCTGGCCAAGCAATTTTCGCAATCTCGTCCAGCGTATAGCCTTCGATGAAGTGCAGCCGAAGCGTCTTCTGCTGGTCCTCCGACAGGGTTCCGAACATCTTCTGCAGGTCCAATTCAGCCAGGATTGAGTCAACTGGATCGTCGGAACGTCCACATCGTGGTTCCGTGACCTCGAATGGATTGCTTCATCGAGTTCCACCTGCGTATAGAAGTGGCGGGAATTCAGATAACGCCGCCGTGAGATGGCGCGGCGATAAGTCATTTGCAGAATCCAGAATTGTGCCGATGCTTTGGAGCTGTCGAAAGTTCTGCAGAGGCGATGAATCAGTACGAAGATGTCCTGAAGGAGATCCTCGGCCTCGGATGCGTCCTTGAGGACCCGCAAAGCCACAGCGCGCACGCGTTACCCGTAGCGGCGAAACAGGATCGCCAGCGCTTCCCTGCTCCCGAGACAAACCTTGGCGATCAACGCTTCATCTGAATAGCCGGCTTGGAGAGATTAGAGTCGACGACTGCCTCTTGGTCCCCGCGAACCTAATTCCGGCAGGCGAATTGTGATCGAGCCGTCCATAATAGTTGGGGGCCCTCGCGTGGCTAAGCTCTTTTGCAATTAACGACTTCCCTGCCCCTAATGTTTCCCCACTCTTAGCGGCTTTTGGGGCCTACTAATAAGGAGTGAGGAAATCTTGGGTCGCACACCCTGAAACACAATGAAACGATTTAGTTTCAACAACTTGCAAATACGAATCGACTGCGAGCGGACTCAGTCTTACCTTGCCCGGTTCTTTTTCACATTCGACTCTTCGTATCCAACACGCGAGTCCATAACCGAGATTCCGAATCGCTTCACAATCTCCACGTACATATAGCATCAGTGTCACGGGTTGTCCAGCTAATCTGCTCGTGGTGTTTTTGCACGTGTCGCTCCTTAATGAGTGTACGTGTTAGATGCGAGCAAATTCTTCGGCGCCTTGGGCAAGAGGGTGAGGTCTGTCAGGGAGCGGCGTCACTATACCCAGGAAGACATGATCGACTTCGGATTCTCTGCTCGCCATTGGCAACAGATTGAAAAAGGACGCCCGATCACAATGAAGACTCTTCTTCGCATCACAATCGCCCTAGATGTTCCTTTGTCGAAACTTGTCCGCGGACTTCCCCCTCCCGTTTTGAGCAAAGAAGAAGACGATTTCAGTTGACAGCGGCAATGCCCCGTAATCCAGCTAATCTGCTCGTGGTGGTCACGTCGCAAATCGCCTAAAAGTCAGGCTTGGTCGACGAGAAACAATTCTTCGCAGCCCTTGGAGAACGGGTAAAAAGGCTCCGCAAGTCCAAGGGGTTCACCCAGGAAGATATGATTGGATTTGGGTTCTCGGCTCGCCATTGGCAGCAAGTCGAGGCAGGGAGACCCATCACAGTTACTACTCTTCTTCGTATATGCGATACATTCTCGATACGCGCCGCACAGTTGATTGAAGGGCTCGATCGCGGCATTTATCGGAAATAGCGGCGCACAATCAAATATTGCGGTTATCTTGAGTTGACTTCGTCACCCATCAACGCGGCCTCAACCTTCGCGGCTGCGTCATCCTGCATGTGCGGCAGTACATGCGAATACACATCCAATGTGAATGCAGCACTGGTGTGCCCGAGTTGCTCTGAGACGACCTTTGGCGAGACGCCCACTGTTAATGCCAGCGTCGCGGCAGTATGCCTCAGATCATAGAGTCGTATATTCGGCAGGCCGGCCCTCTTCAAGATTGGCTTGAAGTGCTTATAGACCAGGCTATTCACATTCACTGGCCTTCCAAACTCCGTGACGAAGATGAGATCAACGGCTTCTGGCCACTCTTCTGGATCAACGACCGGGTTCTCTGTCTGGCATTGTTTCAAGTCCTTTAACTTGGCAAGAACCCAATTTTGCAGCCGGATGATTCGCCGACTTCCGGCACGCTTCGTTTCACCATATTCCCACTGACCCGTGGGCCCTTTTCGCAAGGTTCTCTTCACACTGACAGTTCTGCGCTGCCAGTCAATGTCCTGCCACTTTAGGCCAATATATTCGCTCGGCCGCATTCCAGTTGTAACGGCGATAGCGAAAAGAGTTCCGTACATCGTTGGTAACGCGGCTTTCAAGAATGTCCTTGCCTCCTCAACACTTAACACTCGCATTTCGCGTCTTCGGATCCGAGGCAGCTTCAACCCTTTTGTTGGCACCTCTAAAATCACGGATCATCCAGGTGTTCTCACGAACTGCGATGATCTGACCTAGTTTGCGCGACATGGCCAAACCTCCTTTCTCTGCTCGCAGAGGGAGCAGCCGGGGCTGTTGCTGACTGATGTTTTGGGGTTTGGCGGGGGAAATGGGTTACAAGGACAGGCCGCTCAGCAGGGCTGCTTCCATCTTTGAAGCAGCTTCCTCCTGCATATGCGGAAGCACGTGCGAGTAGGTGTCTAAGGTGAACGCGGCGCTGGCATGTCCAAGTTGCTCCGACACTACTTTCGGCGCGACTCCAACCGTCAGGGCAAGGGTGGCAGACGTGTGGCGGAGATCGTAGAGCCGGATGTTCGGCAAACCTGCTTCTCGCAGGAGTGGTTTGAAGTGCTTTTTGACCATGTATTCCTCGTTGATCGGTTCGCCACGCGCTGTGGTAAAGATCAGATCAGCGAATACTGAGTCGCACGCCGCCCCAGCCTCATCCGCCCGGCCTTTCAACTTCCAGAGTAGATCAAGCACCCACATTTGCAGTTTAACGACTCGACGACTGCGGGCCCGCTTCGTGTCCGCAAAGGTCCATTGCCCTTCATTCCTATGAAGAGTTCGAACGACACTGATGGTTCCACGATCCCAGTCGATGTCCCGCCAGCAGAGGGCGAGGTATTCGCTGGGGCGCATTCCGGTAGTGAGAGCCACAGCAAAAAGGCACGCTTGTGGGGAGTGCGATGCAGTCCTGAGAAACGATCGAGCTTGTTCTGTGGATAGCACGCGCATTTCTCCGCGCCGCTGATTAGGAAGCTGGACTCCCTGCGTCGGATCTGCGAGAAGCAACTGCCAACGGATCGCCTGCCTCATTGCGGCCCGCAAAACAGCATGCGCGTATCGAACTGTCCGTGCCGAGAGTTTCTTCTCGATCATCACCTGATATGCCGCCTGGATTTCGAGAGGCGAGAGCGAGGCCAAGATTCTTGCGCCAATTGCCGGACGGATGTATCTGCGCAACATGGCCGCGTAGTCGCTGTATGTTTTCCCGCGGACTTTTGGTTTGACAGCCGTTTTCAGCCAGTGATCTAGGAATTCGTCTACGGTGACTTGAAGTCCTTCGACCCCGCGGGATAGGTCTCGTTCATGCAACTTTCTTGTCAGGTACGCCTGTGCGTGCCGTAGAGAGCCGTAGATTGTTCGATTGTGGTAGGCGCGCCTGCGCGTTTCTTGATCGCGCCCCAAGTAAACGCGGACGAGCCACCTTCGTTCGCCGCGTGCGATGATTTGACCAACCTTACGAGACATAGGTGTTTCTCCTTTCTCCGGGAGCAGATGTTGATCCTGGCGATTTGCAGATCCTGGTTTTTGGGAGGATTGCGGTGACAGCAGCGGCATCCTCGCCGCACACAAATCAGAGAAGAATTGCAGGAAAAGTGGTTCTTTCACTCGCCGACAGTAAGTTGCAGGGAGAAAAGGTAATCTGGCTGAGCCATCGGTTCTTATGTCAGACCAGCGTCATGTTGTCGAAGCTGAGAGTCCCATTTCAGCTAAGAATCGAGACGGCTTCTTGTCATACCCACGATATTGTGCGGATCGAGAAAGCACCACGATCGAATACCTCATTAGCTGCCGGGCGGGAGCACAACAAGGATTTGAGTGAGTTGCTTGACGGATTTACGCGAAGACAGTCATTCTCTGAAGATTTTGGGTGGAGTCACCCGAGATCGGTCGCCAGCTGAAATTATACTGTCGTTCCGATTGTGGTCACGCATTCCGGTATCATTGGTCGCATCAGGGAGTTTGAAATCCATCCCAAAAGAAAGAGACCCCATGGTTAATGTAGGTGCACAGTGATCTGTGCTTCAGCATGAATGCGCCGGCCCTCTTCTGGCTGGGATTGTGTCGCGTGCATCTTTATCTCCTTTGCAGATTGCGCGGGGGCCGCCTCGCGATGCGATGCCGCTAATCGCAGTCATCGTCGCGAAAATCTCCTCATCATCTAACCACATAGTGCATCCTCTTCTTTGGCTGCAGAGCAGATGAATTCGCACTTCTTTGGATGAAAGAATGTGCTAAGCGGTGGTGAACGGATTTAGATAGCAGTCACAGCAACTTATGAAACCCAGCGATCCGCCGCTAGCTGCCGTTGTTAGATCGAAGTTGAAGCCTGTGGGGTACAATGGCAGCCACTTGGGAGGCTTAGACCGTAGTGTCGCAGCCAGGGGAAATTACCGAATTACTGATCGAAATCCGCAAGGGCAAGAAGGGCGCGGAATCGCAACTCATACCGCTGGTTTATAACGAGCTTCGGCGCTTGGCGGCGTACTACTTACGAGGAGAACGTGCGGATCACACTCTGCAGGCAACGGCTTTAGTGCATGAGGCATACATTCGCTTGACCCAGGTGCGCGAGGTCGATTGGCAGAGCCGTGCCCATTTTTTTGCCACTGCGGCCACCGTAATGCGGCGGATTCTGGTGGACCACGCCCGCGCGCAACGGGCCGAGAAGCGAAGAGCTCTGCACGAAGCTATCAGCTTGGATGAAGCGCTCCTCGTCTCGCATATGCGATCCGATGAACTTATCGCTCTAGATGACGCCCTTAGTAAATTGACCAATCTCGATCCACGCCGGGGCAGGATTGTGGAGCTTAGATTTTTTGGCGGCCTGAGCGAGGAAGAAACCGGCGAAGTTTTAGGGATATCCGCGCGGACCGTGAAGCGCGACTGGCGTATTGCGAAAGCATGGCTGTACGACGAGTTAAATGCTGATTACCGTTAGACGCAGATTGCGTGGCGCGCAATCTTTGCTCGAAATCCTTACCGAGAAACAATCTCAGACATGAATCCCGAACGCTGGGGGCAAGTCACAAAGATATTCGACGCCGCGCTCGACCAACCCGCGAGCGAGCAGAAAGAATTCGTCCGCCGCGAGTGCAACGGCGATGAAGAACTTGCGGCGGAAGTATTCAAACTGCTGGCCGCAGATGAGCGGGCTCATAGTTTCCTTGAGGAAGCCGCCACGATTGTTTCCCGCGGACTACTGAGCCGAACAGACTTCCTGTCGCCGGGAGTTGTCGTCTGCGGACGCTTCGAGGTCCTGCGTTTTATCGGTCAAGGCGGCATGGGGCAGGTATATGAAGCCCTCGACTTGGAATTAAAAAGTCACATCGCCCTCAAGGTGATAAGGCCAGAGATTTCGTCTGACTCGCGCGCCCTTTCTCGCTTCCGGCGCGAAGTACAAATCACGCGTCGCATTACCCACCCGAACGTGTGCCGCACTTTCGATATAGCCCATCATTCATCAACTGCGGATGGTGCTGCAGGTAGCGATATTTCGCTTCTGACGATGGAGCTTCTGGATGGAGAAACACTGGACGCTCTGCTGCGCCGCCAGGGTCGACTCACATCAATGGAAAGCCTGCCTCTGGTTTTGCAGATGATCGAAGCCTTGGATGCGGCTCATGTCGCTGGAATCATTCACCGAGACTTCAAGCCCTCGAACATACTGCTGGTACCTGCGAGCGCAAACTCGAACAGCGGACTTCGGGTTGTAGTCACGGATTTCGGACTTGCCCACGCACTCGTGCAGGAGGGGCAGATTCGGACAGAACAGGCCAGTTCGCTCACAGGCGACCAGGCAGTGATGGGAACGCTCGTCTACATGGCGCCGGAACAATTCGAACGAGGCGAAACCTCCGTGGCCAGCGACATTTATTCGCTTGGCCTCGTTATGTTTGAGATGGTCACGGGCCGGCGCCCTTTCCGCGACGACATAGCCATGGCCGAAGCCACCAAACGGCTGAAGCAGCCGGCTCCGTTGGCCAGTACGCTGGTCTCCGATTTCGACCCCGCATGGGATGCGGCAATCGCCAGATGCCTAGCGCTCGACGCCAAAAATCGCTTCCAGACAGTGCAGCAAGTGCGCGAGGCAGTGATCATCTCGACGCGTCCAGGCTCGGATGTACGTGTGTCTGATTCGATCCCGAAGAGCAACGCAGCGACGCAAGCGAAACTCGAACCAGTTCGTCGCAGCAAAGTTTTGGCGATTGCCCTCATCGTTGCGATGCTGGCGTCCCTTTTTGTCTTCGGTTTCCGCCATTACCTATGGCGGCTAACTCCCATTGCATTTGCCGAACGCGACTGGATACTCGTGACCGACTTCAATAACCAAACCGGAGAAAGATTGTTTGACCGCGTGGTACGCGATTTGGCAGTCGAGTCTTTGAGCCAATCGAGCTATTTGAACATCGTTGCCCGGTTCAGTGTCTTAGAGGCCGCGAAACGCGCGGGTCTAAAAGATGTGACTTCGATTGATGAAAAGCTAGGGCGCGATTTGTGCATTCGCGAAAACTACAAAGCCCTGCTGAGCGGCAGTATTTCGAGGAGTGGCTCAAGGTACACGATTGCCATGCGGGTCGAGACTCCGGGTAAAGATGCGGCTTCCCTCTTCTACAGCGAGACCATACAGTCGCCGGACGAACTGTACACAGCCGTCGACCGCCTGACGGCGCGGGTGCGACGAGGCTTGGGGGAGTCGTTATCGACAATCGAGACAGCTACCAGGCCCTTGGCACAGGTCACGACTAACTCGCTGGAAGCTTTGCAGCGGTATTCGGCGGCAGTGGATTTATATGGCCAACGGGAATTCGCCCGATGTAACAGCCTTGCCAGTGATGCCATCGATCGGGATCCAAGCTTTGCCATGGCGCATCTGTTGCTTGCAAGGTCGTATGAGCAATTGGGCGACACGCCATCGTCGGACAAAGAAATGGCCGCAGCGCAAGCGAACGCGAACCATAGCAGCGAGCGCGAGAGGCACTTAATTCAGGCCGTTTGGTACTCATCGCGACTCATGCACGATCGTGCGTTGGACGAGTACCAGCACATCCTGGACATATTTCCGGACGATGTTCTCGCACTGAAGGGGATCGGTTACGAGGCATACTGGTCTGGCTATCCAGATCGCTCGATCTCGGCTCTCCGGCAGGCAGTAGCGCTCGTTCCTCACGATTCGGAGGCATATGACAGCCTGATGACCATGCTTGTAAGGGCGAGCCGATTTTCGGAGGCGGTCTCGCTCTATGCCGAGCTCCATCAGCGCGGAATGAACTCCGCCAGCCTGACTTTTTCAGCTGCCATCGCGGACTGGGGCTTAGGTGATCTGGATAAGGCAAAACTTGAATTTGAGTCGCTAGACAATGGAAGCAGTGTTTACTGGAAACTCGTGCGACGGTTGTACACAGGTAAACTCTTTGCCTTCCGCGGTCGCATGAAGGAAGCGATTAATTCGTTCCATGATGGGTTCGTACTGGTTCAATCGCGAGAACTTCAGCAATGGCAACCCGTTTTCGCGTATCAAATCGCGCGAGCTGTTCTTGTCAGTGGCGACGCGTCCCAGGCGAAAACGGAGTGCAAGAGCTTCGCCAACATTGCCCGGAAAGTTAATCTGATAGGCGTTTATCAAAGGAGCGTACGGGTCTGCGCACAGGCCCACGAATTGAATACAGCCGAGCAACTCACACAACTTGCGAGGAAAGCCTCCACTTCCTCTACGGATGAATTTTCAATGATGAGACTCGATAGTCTTGATGCCGATATCTACATGGCTGAGGGGCATTTAACCGAGGCCATCACAAAACAGCAGGACGCCTTGGCATTGAGAAAGTGGTATATCCCATACCTTTCTCTTGGGGACGCGTGCATGGCAACGCACAATTGGCGTTGTGCCGTTGACGCCTATCGGGGCTATGTCGGTTTCGAAGGAGAGATCCTCAGGGAGGACACGCCGGAAGATTGGTCGCTTGCACATTTTTGGCTCGCAAAAAGCTTGTATGCAGCTCGGCGATGTTGTGGCCGCGCGTGCAGAGCTCAAAGAGTTCCTCGATCTTTTCGCAACATCCGATTCCAACGGAACCCTGGACGAGGCGAAGAGGTACGAGGCGATGTGGAATACCAATAAGAACTAAGCGAAGCAGACAGGAGAAATTATGTCAAACAATCCGTGCCAGGCTCTTGAAAAGCTACAACATGACAGAAGAGCAAAGGTGAAGGGGATGGCGCACGGCCAGAGTCAAAAGCCGGCAGCGTACTTTATCGACATTGTGGCGGGGGTCGATCCTCGTCAGGCCGTAAAACTAAAACATCCCGATCAGGATAAGTGGGTGCAAATCAGGTCGGGCGTACAAGAGACCGCGAGTACGGCAACGCCCGCGGGTAAAAGAGATTGGTGGCTGCTGGTTTGTGAAAACGGACCACCTTGTGACATGCTCAAAAAGCTTCTCGAAGAGTAAAACGCTAAGTGATTGTGTTGCCGGGGCCGGCGAATGTGGCTCCGGCATCTTTCCTCTCGGATCATCACCGATCCCTCGGTTGTAACGATCTCTCGTCAAAATTGCAGAACGGCTCAGATGTTGCATTGTGTTAGTGCCTTGTCCCTGTTTCCCTTCTTTTCCCGCCTTAATGACTGAGCGCGCCGAGAGGTGGTCGGGCGAAGAGCTTGGCAAGCGTGGCTTTGCGTTGGGGAAGAGAGTGGCTGCGCGGCGCCTCTCGCGCTGGGGAGGCTTTTGTGGACGATATGGTTAAAGCATTGACCGTGCCCTTTGCAGCAGGGTTTGTGGTGCAGCGGCTTCTGGAAATCGTCGATCCGATTACCTCGAAACTGATTTCCGACGCGACGACGAAAAAGATCGTGCTGGGACTCGTGTCGCTCGCTATTGGTTTTGTCATGGCCGTCGGGATGCACCTGGAGATTTTCCATCAGCTGTCGGGTACCGCAGTGGACAGCTCGTTTTACGATTCGCTGGATTATTTCGCGACCGCCGTTTTTATCAGCGCTGGCACCGAGGGCTTCAACAGCCTGATGAAGTTCGCCAACTACAAGAAGGAATCCGCGAAAGCGGACTCCATTACCAAGAAAGCGCAGTTGACGCCGAATCAATTGCCGTCGGCATAGTGCCCGTGTTTTTATCACCGGGTCCGCAGCCGAGACAATCCGCTCACGGAAGGAGAATTTTTATGACTAAGTGCCGCTTCGTGAAGTTTGTGTTTCAATTTGCATTCTGTTCCATCTGCCTGGCGGCGATTGGTGTCGCACAGGACCCAGCACCGACCACTTCGAGCGAACATCCGGTCGAAGCTCAGCCCAGGGAGCAAGCCAAGGCCATTCAGTGTGTACCCAACAGCAGAAGCAACGTCGGGGTGCTGGTCAATGATTGCAGGCAGCTTACGACGCAGGTGGAAATCGATCTGCAAAAAGCGCCCAACGGGATGGAGCCCGCCGCCGAACCGCGATCAATTCGTGTTGACAACCGCGCCAACGTACGTTTCCTCCTGACCAATCTCAGCCCGCTCGATGTATGCACGCGCACCGCCAACGCTCCAACTCCGACCCAGGAAACCCCGGTAGCAGAGTCGTTTGTGAATACGATTGCTTCGGTGATTGGCGGCTCGCCCTTAGCGGGAGCTCCCGCGAGCGCAGCAGCTCAAGCAAACGCCCTGCCGACAGGGAATGGCTGCAATGTTGCGAACGACGATGAATATAAACACTTTCAAGACACATCCAACAAACTTGGCGACCTCGCGTCCGGCCTGATCGGCGATCCAACCAATAAG
Organism: uncultured Acidobacteriaceae bacterium; assembly: GCA_963734675.1. Classification (GTDB taxonomy): domain Bacteria; phylum Acidobacteriota; class Terriglobia; order Terriglobales; family Acidobacteriaceae; genus Sulfotelmatobacter. The sequence continues at coordinate 169,884 of CAVTHZ010000011.1, read as the reverse complement.
CCCGAACCACCTAAATGTGATCGCAACCGTTTAGACCAGGCGGAACTCGATTGCGAGATCCAGGCTGCCGGAAAGTATCTGTCGGATTTTGCCTGGGCCGATTATCGAGGCCAAACGGATTTCACGGTTGTTGGAAACAATGCGCTGAATGATGTTGTCAACGTTTACTCCAATCCTTTGATCACAATTCAAGCGGCTGGCGCACTGCAGGCGATGGTGGACGAAATGTCGGCTTGGGCCGCTGACCTGCACAAGAAATACGACTATTCTGTGCCCTCGCCGGATTCTGGTTCGGCCCCGCCTCCGCCGGTTCCCGGAGTATTGATGGTGTCTCCCACTTCCCTGACATTTGCGCCGTCTACCGACACAACGCCGCCACAGGTGAAACCGCAAGTCCTTCAACTGGCCACGGCGTGGCAAGCGGGCACATTTGTCGCAACACCGGCGTCCGACTCGAATTGGCTCCTCGTGTCGAAGGCTAGCAGCGGGCAGCCGAGTGCGAATCCGCTGCGGGATACGACTCCCAACAATGGCACCTACCCACTGCAAGTCACGATTCAGCCCAACGGCTTGAGCGCAACCACTCATATCGGTTCGATCACGATCACGGGCACAGGGGTAGCGAGGGGAACGACGATCGTGACGGTGATCTACAAGGCGGGACAGCCTTCTGTAAAACCCACCGATTGCGACAGAAAGGCTCTCGCACAGATCGACAGCACTCTGGCTCAAGCGAAGGCCATCATGTCGGTGATTGGCGACAACAATAAGGCGCTTGGGAGCGCGCAAGGCTCGCTTAAGACCGCATACCTGGCGCTAGCGAAGGTTGCTGACGACTTCCACCGCCGCAAGGATTCTCAGAAGATTGTCAAAGAGCAGATCGTCACCTCTTTAGGAAAGGTGCCGGTTCTTGTTCAGGAATTCAATCTGGGCGCGGATCGCAAAGACACTTCGACGGGCTACATTTCGTGCGTCAGCGGCGTGGATGGCAAGACTGCGACTACGACCAATATCAATTACTCGTTGCTTTATCAGGATGTGCCGCGCTGGTCCTCTTCCCTTGGTGTGCTTGCCAGCTTCCAGCAAAAAAAAGTCATTGGCATTCTCGACAGCAACACACCCGGCGCAAATCCACCTGTAGACAATCAAACGTTCGGGGTAACCGATCAGGCCCGCGTGCAATTGATCCCGATGGCGTACTTGAACTACCGCATCGGCAACTACCTTGAGCGCCATTACGGCCGCGGCAAAGAGGACGAATACGACTGGACCGCTCATTTAAGCGGCGGCTTTGGAGTCAATCCAAATTCTGGGACCAATCAGCCGGAGTTCTTTACTGGCTTTGCGGTGGGCTGCAACCATTTCATGATCCATCCAGGAATTCATTGGGGGCGCAGGGAAAGTCTGGGCGGGGGCTACACCCTCGGTTCGGCGGTGCCCGCAGGATTAACGAGCGTTCCGCTGGAGTGGAGCTACCATCCGGCGTTTTCGATCGGATTCAGCGTTCGTATTGCGCCTTACTGACGGGCATCCATGCGACCCCGCGCAAAATACCAATCACCACTCATGCTGAAGAGTTGAAAGAGAAAAGAGGAGCTATGGCGAAACAAAAATTGGCGAAGAAGCAAGCTGCGGCAAACTTGAACGATCTGCGTGCCGCGAAAAACCAGATGGCCGCGGAACTGATACACAAACCTCGCGCGCAGGAAGCCAAGCGCGAGCAGGCATTTCGGACGGCTGTTTACCGAGGGCTTTCGCTGCCGGTCAACCCTGCGCCGTCCGAAAACACGGTGGGTGTTGGAATCGGAGAGAAGATCAGCGATGGCAAACAGACTGGTGTTCTGGCGGTGAAGCTGCTGGTACGCATGAAGTTCGCCAAGTCAGATTTGCGAAACAACCATCTATTGCCGAAGGAAATCGATGGAATTCCCACGGACGTGGAAGAAGTGGGAACTTTCCGTCGTTTTGCTGCTCCCGCGACACGCGCGTGGGTGCAGACTGCAAACATGCCGAATCCCAGAACGAAGATTCGTCCGGCACAGCCAGGGAGTTCTGTCGGATTTCAAGACCCGAGCAATCAAATGGTTATGGCCGGGACCTTTGGAGCTTTAGTGAAGGATCGGGCCGGGCTCTATGTGCTCAGCAATAATCATGTGCTCGCCGACGAAAATCGTCTGCCTGCGGGGTCTGCGATTTTCCAGCCCGGTTTGCTCGATGGCGGCAATGTGTCTACCGACCAGATCGCTGCTTTGACGAAATTCGTGACGCTTCAAGTTGCCACCGCGAATGAAATCGACTGCGCCATCGCCGGCGTTACCAACTCAGGCATCGTTTCGAACGCGATCCTTGGCATTGGCGCACCGCAGGGCACGGATACTGCGGCCATCGACACGGCGGTACACAAATTCGGCCGGACTACGGGCTATACGGTCGGGCAGGTGACCAGCATCGATACCGATGTGACCGTTCAGTACGACATTGGAAACCTGACGTTTCGCGGACAAATCATTGTGGTGGGAAACGGCGGGTCGGCGTTCAGCGGAGCTGGCGATTCTGGATCGCTGATCGTCGAACGCGGCACTAACGCGGCCGTCGGGTTGCTTTTTGCTGGCTCGAGCAGCCATACGATCGCAAACCATATCGATGATGTCTTATCAGGGCTTGGAGTGACGCTGGCGTAAAATAGCTCTTCTATGGAGCAGGAGAACGAGATTTACGCGGTGAAGCGCCGTCATTCCGCCGAGTTGCTGCAAGTGCCTGGCGTGAGCGGAGTGGGCGTGGGCAAAGGAAAGAATGGTGGCTTGGCCATCACGGTTCATCTGGAGAGCGATGATGCGGCTGTGGTTGCCAAGCTGCCAAAAGAGATTGAGGGATTCCCGGTTGAGACCATTCACAGCGGGCCTTTCAGGAAACTATGAAGACTCTCTGGTTGCACTGAGGTAAAAGAGATGGCGGCATTCCTGTTGCATCGGATGGCATCACTTCTGCCCATGGCGTAAAGAAGGTGAGCGGCGCCAAGTTGCGAGCCGAGTCTTGAACCGACTGTGGCGACGAGTCGGGTGCCATTCGGGTGAATGAATAAAAGTTTTGTCGAGACTCGACTCAGCCCCGAAAGCGATCGAGGCAAGTCGATAATCTAGGAAGCCTCGACTTCGCGCAGGGTCCCCCGTCCATGCAGGTGCCTTGTGCGACACCGAGCCTGCCCGAGCAAGAGCAGCGGAGAGACCTTTCCAGTCCCGGCGTTTGACGGTTTTAAGGCTCAGGCCGGTTGTCGAGCGGGGCGACTGTCGTAATATCCTAGGTCACTTTTGGTAGCACTGGTAGACAGCAAGTCTGCGGTAGCACACGCTTCGCACTGGGTTCCATCGGAAAATCGAAGAATGGTATCACCTCCGCATTACCGACAGTAAGTCAGCCAAGCATTCGACACAGATCCTCGGGCGGCACGCTGATGGGCATGTCGTTCAGTTTTGGGGAATCAGAATATAACAAGATTGTCCGCCTTGACGTGATCTGGAGATTTGTAGCTGCTTGCTTTTGGATGGGTTTGGAAGAATTTCCTGATATTTGAGACTGACCGATACACGTCTGCAATGAGCTTCTGTTTCTTGTCTTGATATTGGATCGAAAATTCATCCTCAACAAATCTATGTGCAGGACTCTGCCGCAGCTTCGCACTTCTTTAAGAGGTGCGACGATTATGGCAGGGCCGTTCTCGCCCTCGATCCGAATGTATTTCGTCAACCATTCCTCTAGCAAACGCAGCGTCCCTTTGTGAGTTCTCCGTTGCCGCTTGTGGTCTTCTCTTCGAATTCGAGATGTTGGGCAGCGAAGAAATCCCGGTTGAGGTTCTCCGCAATAATCTTGTCGAGAACCTGATCGAACTCAAGAAAGTGCTTCTTCGTGGCACCATCAACAAGCCGAATCCCTTAGGCTCATCCAAAGGAGAGTCGCCATTGTCGCTACGAGTCTCTCGTGAGTAGTCACAGCGGAAGAGACCAGGCACGCCAATGAGGCGGCACATCTGATTGATGTGGAAAATTTCCGCCAGTAGTGCGTCATATCCCGAGACTCGCTCTGTCCACTCCCCCCAAACACCACGGAGACCGTAATTCATTTCCATCTTTGACTTGCCGCGCACCCTGTAACTGTCCCAATGCTGTTGGTGTCGAGATGACATCGACGCCAAATAGCCTCCTTTACATCTTTGTAGACTTAGCGCGCACGGGAACGAGCCTTCTCGTGCCTAGCCATGTAAGATCCGGTAACAGGCTTCATTTTGACGCAGAGTTCGAGTTGGGAGGGTTTCCACAAGTTCCCAATGGCTAAACGTATCATCTGGATAGAACGCCGCAAGAATTAGCACTATTCTTGTATAGTCCTTGTCCCCCAACGAGAACGCAACATACGTCTCTTCCAGAGTGTCAATAACTTCGACCAGAACTCCCGTTGTTTCCTCTCCGCCGATGATCGCCGTCTGCTCCACCCCCGGGATCGACCGCGCTCGCGCGAGGAGCATTTGCGCATCTTGTGGCAGCGTCTCGACAAACCGGCGATCTCGGTCCAAGAACAAGGCCTCGTAATCATCTTCGCTTGGCCAAATGCGACCGGACCGAATAAGCTCATGAAAATACGGGAAGGCGTCGTATGCGTCCCCTGATCGATGTAGGCCATATGCGCAGAGCCAGACGACGCGGTTACGTTCGTCGAACCAGGTCGCTCCTCGATGGTCGTTGCCGTGCCCAAGCCGGTAAATCGTATGCTCACCCGCTGCGGGACCAACAGTTTTACCGCCTCTTGGATTGGTCGAGCGTTGAGTTTCCAAAGCTTGCACGATCGGGTGCGCCGTTGCGACAGAAAAATCTGTAGTCGGCTCCAAATTGAGGTCATTTGAAAGACATCTCTGAGTTATGCGAAGTTCGTACTGTTCGCATAAGGAGGAACCGCGATGATGGCGGGACGGAGGGGGACTGTGCACGGCCTTATCGGATTTCGGGAGAAGTTAGCGTCTAATTCGAGAGGATGCTTCTTTGGCGCGTTCCCGCGCGTGACGGCTGGCGTATTTAGCCAAATTATCGGTGTCGCCCTCGCGGATCATCCTGCCGACCTCCTTCGAATCTTTCTCTAGGAATTCCCGTTGCCGATTCATGAACTCACGCCAAGCACGCATTAAGACGTCCGCAGGCTGCGATCCCTGCATCGCGGCAATTTCGAGAACACCCTGCCGGACGTCTTCCGGGATATCGAACTCCACCTCAGAGGTGGTGGGACCGGAGGATTTAAAGTTGGACGTTCTTTCTGCTGCCGATAGTAGGTCAACGAAAGCGTCTCCCTCGGAACGCGGTCGGTTGACGCGGTGGAGATATCCCTTTCTGACTAAACTGCTCACGCGGTTCGCTGCTGCATTCGGTTCTATACCCGCCAAGATCGCCACTCTGGAACTCGTGACCTCTCCGCCTCCCTGACGTACCAATGCGAGCGTCTCCGCTTCCGTTGCAGTGAGAGCGCCGACGGGACGAGCTTCGCTGAGCGGTTGATTAGCCGAAGTTGAGATAAAGAAGGACAAGTCGTGCCTAATCGCTAGTGCCTCTAGAAACTCAATCGTGCTGTCGTCCGAGGTGATAACTGCGAGCGCCGTTGGGCCATAAACGCCATTACGAACAGCCTGCGCGAGTGGAAGAATCATTTCCATCAGTGACCCGGGCGAGAAAAATCCACCCTCCAAGTTGATTAGGAAAACCTGCTCGCGACCTGAGGCCGTTGGTGGGAAGCTCTCGTTTCGGTTATGCGCAATTTCGTTTCGGTCCGGATATACGGCTGTGGGTGGACGCCAAGGCCGCGGAACTACGGGGCGATCAAGAACAGTTGTCAGAGCCATTGTCTCCACGCAAAGCATAGCATTCCCACCACAGGCGATAAAGTTCCTTCAATTCACTTGACACAGTGTAGTCCGTGTGTTAGCGTTAGTCAACACCAAAATTTAGGAGGGTAAGGGCATGCCCGACAATGAGATAGATCTCACAATCGTAGTGAACGGTCAGCCCACGGTGGTGCGGGCGAACAAAAACGCGCCGCTGCGCACAGTGATTCCACGAGCGCTCGAACAAACTGGGAATGCGGGACAGCCCGTTGATAATTGGGAATTGCGAGACTCCGGTGGTGCTCTTCTCAATTTGGACCAGAAGATTGGAGACTTCCATTTTCCGCCTAACGTACGCCTCTTCTTAAATCTGAAAGCCGGTGTCGGTGGCGCAAAACAATGAGCAGCGAAGCCCAATTCGTAGAGCCATCGGTGTCGCGTGCGAAGTTCGATAGGGAGATCGACGAATATCGAATGCTCGAACGAGAATACCGTCAAAGGGGATGGCTGCTTCTTCGTGCCGAATACCCGCATGTCTTAGTCGCACTCGCTGCTCCGCAGCTGACCCCGGCTGCGATCGTTACGGGCGTTCAATTTGATTACTCTAATTACGATTTTCGGCCACCATCCGTTCGACTGGTCAATCCCTTCACTGAAGAGGCCTACAAGGCGAATGAGATTCCCACAAATCTGAAGCGAAGCGTCGAGGGTGGCTTCCCAGCCATTCCTGGTTTTGCGATTGCACCTGGAGCTCAAGCAAAGATGATCATGCAGCAACCCCTTATGCAGGCATATGGACCAGACGACATCCCATTCCTTTGCCTTGCTGGCGTGCGTGAGTATCATGATCATCCTGGTCACTCGGGAGACGCGTGGGAACTGCATCGCCACGTTGGAGCAGGACGCCTTGTCAGGTTGCTAGAGGTGATTGCAAAGTATGGGGTCGAGCCTATTTCCGATTATCAAGTCACCCTGGTTCCGCAAGTCGCCGGCTTCGTTCAGAAAGATGTGCCAGCCTAATGCTAACGGACGTCGAGCGCTTTCTCGTACCCTCGCAGATCGTTCAACACACAGAGGAGAGGTTACGAGAAGCGGGTTCCAAAGGCTACGAGATGTTCGTTCTTTGGAGCGGGACCCAGAGAGATCGCGTCTTCGATATCAAAACTCCACATGTTCCTAAACAGACTTCGTATCGACTGGAGAGCGGTCTATGTGTTCGCGTCGACGGCCTAGAACTACACCGCCTGAATATGTGGCTTTATGAATCGGGCGAGATGCTAGCGGTTCAGGTACACGCGCATCCGACCGACGCATACCATTCGGAAACCGATGATACTTATCCCATTGTCGCCACTCTCGGTGGTCTTTCGATTGTTGTCCCCGATTTTTGCCGACGGGGTCTCTTCACAGATGGCACCGCGATTTATAGGCTGGAAACGAGGGGTTGGATAGAACAGCCGCGCGGTTGTGTCGAGGTAACGTAATGGCCCTCGCGGATTATCACGAGAGAGTTGCGCTGGCGGCATCTCAGGTGATCGCCGGTTTTGACTTGGACTTGTTCCGGACGGCTCTAAACAAGACGGTCGTTGGAATCGGGATTGGTCGCCAGGCGGGTGATTCGAATGAAGGCAGGGCTCTCGCCGATCTCACGACACGATTACTCGCGCGACTCTATCCCTTGCTGGAATTGAGAGTCGAGGCATCAGCACAAGCTGATGATCTTGCAGCCTTGGCTCGCGAGATTAATCCGCAAATTGAGATAACCACGAATGCGTCAGTCGGGATATCAATTGGAACCGGCTCCCCTCGGTTCAATACTAGCTACTTCGCTGGAAGCAATGGGTGGGATGCATTCGTGTCATCGCGGGAGCCTCTCCAGACCGGTCCATCCCTTAACCCATTAGGTGCAGGTATTGCGGCATGTCTCGCTGCCGCCAACCTGTTTAACCGTGTTCTGATTCCCGACTGGGAAGAGCGCATAACAAAAGAATTACTGTTCTCTGCATTTGGCCGCGATCGGCAAGCGACCTCGGAGGATATACCCAATGGCGGCTGGCATCTAGAACAGGACGCGGTTCTTGTCGGACTAGGCGCCATCGGAAACGGAGCAGTGTGGGCCCTGTCTCGAAGTCCCCTCAGCGGTGCACTGCATATTGTTGACCCCGAGAATCTGGAGTTGAGCAACCTGCAACGTTATGTCCTCGGCATACGATCCGACGAGGGTAGGGCAAAGGTGGAAGTATCAGGCTCTTTTTTTGATGGAGCGCTGAAAGCGTTGCCGCACCAGATGAAATGGGCTGAGTTTGTACAGGCCTCAGGCTACAAATGGCCTCACGTACTTATTGCACTGGACACCGCGGCTGATCGTCGCTCTGTCCAAGCGTCGCTTCCTAATTGGATCGCTAACGCGTGGACCCAGCCCGGCGACTTGGGACTCTCGATCCACGGGCGATTTGATGGGGGAGGTGCCTGCCTATCGTGTCTGTATCTCGCGGACCGCAAGGTTCCGAATGAGGACGAAATCGTTGCGCAGGCCTTGGGAATTCCGGCCCTCATCGGCGAAATTCGGACTCTATTGCATACCGGCAAAGGCGTGAGTCGGCAATTTCTAGAGGCGGTAGCTGCTGGTCTCCAACTGCCAGTCGACGATGTCGTGGTGTACGAAGGTCGGCCCGTCCGGGAGCTCTATGTTGAGGGTGTGTGCGGTGGTGGCTTGATTTCACTCGGCGCGGCAGGTGCGCCAAGGCAGGAACTTCATGTCCCTCTTGCACATCAGTCAGCGCTTGCTGGCGTTCTGCTAGCTGGGGCGCTTGCTAGGCGCTCCATCTTACCCTTGCAAGATGGTACAGAGATCACTCGCCTTAACATCTTGGGTCGTATGAGCGAATATCCCACGCAGCCTGCTCTAAAGGCCGGCAATGGCCTTTGCATTTGCGGGGACATCGACTATTTGAACGCGTTTCGAGCGAAGTATTCAGCACGATCAATAGACCTGAAGCGTTCAATTGCCGATGATCGTCGTTAAATCCATGATCACGAAAGATGAAATTGAGACGAAAGCTAGCGAATTTGGGCTCCACGCCGCCAACATAGAGCGTGACTACGTATTCGGTTGGCTCCTCGCAGGTATCTATGGCGCGAGTTGGCTCAAGGATGTGCTCGTACTAAAAGGTGGCAACTGCTTCCGCAAAGCCTATTTTCCCCATACACGGTTCTCCAACGATTTAGACTTCTCGAGCACCAGCACGATTCAAGAAGGCAACCTCGCTGCCGAGTTAAATAAGATCTGCGATTTTGTCCAGGAACAGACCGGCGTTTTTTTCGAAAAAGATCGAAACTGGGCGAGGGAGAAGGGCAATTCTGATAAAGAACGGCGAATCGTAGAGGCACGCCTATACTTCAAGGACTTCTATGGCAATCCTCACACTACGACGATCAGTGTGCATCTGGATGTAACCGAGTACGACCGAATATTCCTGCCGGTCCAGAACCGATTTCTTGTGCATCCCTACTCCGACAGCGCGCAATGCCACACGACTATTCGGTGCCATAAGCTCGAAGAACTTCTTGCAGCAAAGCTCAAGTGCCTCATACAACGCCGGCATTCGTTCGATCTTTACGACTACGTGTACAGCGTGTTCATAAACCGCGACCTTGAAGTGAACCGAACCGAGATCCTGCGCACCTTTTTGAAGAAAACAATATTCGAGCCGAGTCCTGCGGTTGCGAAAGGACTGTTGCTAGATCTTCCTTTGGAAACGTTCCGCGCAGTCTGGCACAAATACTTAGTGTGTCCGGCACAGAGTCTCGTCGACTTCGATACCGCGATCAGTCGTTTCAGAGAAAACATAGAAGCGATGTTCACTGGCATCCGCATGGACCGCTACGGACAGATCGCGTTTTATCCCTCGCATTTTCGGAACATTATCATGGAGGCCGCCAACAACCTTACCGTGCTAGATATTACCTATGACGGCCGACGAAGGCAGATAGAACCCTATTCGCTCGTTTTCAAACGCCGTAAAGATGGATTCGGCCAGGAATATTTTTATGCGTATGACCGAACCGGGGGCCGCACTAGTGGACCCGGCCTCAAAAGCTTCCTTCATCCAAAAATACAAGCACTTACAACGACAGAAGAACGTTTTGAGCCGAGATTGCCCGTCGAACTGGGGAAGGCCGGGGAGTTCACTAGCAAGACCTATTTCGGGGGAAGTTTCCGAACAGGTTTTTCCTCTCGAGCCCGCGCACGGACAAGCACCACGCGGGTGTACTTAGTGGAATGTTCCTATTGTGGCAAGCGATTCCCACGCAAACGCTACAACACTCGACTACGTCCACACAAAGATCAGTACGGTAACAATTGCTACGGGCGGTCCGGTTACATCGCCTACTAAACTTTACAGACTTCGGCAGTGCAGTCTTCCAATTCTCCAGTCGCTTCTAAGTACGTAATGAGTTCGTCCAAGGCTTGGGCTTGCGGTCTGCTCAGCGAAGTACCAAGTTCCAGGTTTCGTTCGAGACCATTCAGAGAGAAGTTGGCTGAGCCAAGGTATCCACACTGCCGATCTACCAGCATGAATTTTGCATGAAAAAAACCGGAAAGCCTTTCTGTGGCCCTGAGCAGCCGTAAGCGATTTCTAATGAGGGCGCCATCACTGCCTTCTAACAAACTAGAAACAGCCCGCCTGTTAAGAGCTTCGCTCTCATCAAGGCCGCTCGTGACTAGCAGAACCCACGCTCCGCGCTGCGCAGAGACCGCGATCGCCGATCGTAGGCCGATCATTCCCCCTTCGCTCAAGTACGGAGCCACCAGTACTAGACGCTGTTGAGCAGAGCAAGCAAGCGTTCGAAGGTATTCATCAAGATCGCGAAAACGTGATCGTAGATTGTCGGGCAGTTCGCTCCGATGTACCCATGTGCAATAAAGCTGTTCTGTCACGTTATACCTGCACGATCTTTATCGCTGAACCCGATAATTGCCGAGCCCTTTCGATAACCCGGCGATCCCAGAAACCGATCACAGGTTGGGTACGACCCGCAATCTCTCCGCCGATAAGGAACGAGCGACTCACCGTTCGGTTGAAATAACCACATCCGAATTTAGGATATAGACAAGCAAGGCAAGCTCCTCCGCTGTGGCGGCAAACAGGATCAAACGAGCATTGACCTGCATAATCTTGGGCAGACGCTAACCATTGGGTCAGATTTGATCGGAAAACTGAGTCCATCCCGCCTAGGGTAAATTCGACGTGAGAAGAAACGTACAGCAGTCCGGCTGCTTGAGCAGGAAACAAGTATTCAGCTTGAGAGTCTGCATCGATTCCGACGTAACGGTGGGCTGTAGCTTTTAGGACGTGCGAAAAGGTATGCAAGACGCCGAAAAGAAGCGCTGAAGGTTCATCGACTGTAAGGCCAGCCTCAGTCTCATACGATTTCAGGACGAAGTGAGACTCTCCCAACGTTACGAGTCGTGCGCTCTGTGCCAACAACCATGATCTGAGCGATGACTCGCTTTTTGTATCGTCCTCGTTTGGACTCAACCCTGAATTCATTTCCAGGAATGCGGCAACACGCCACGGATCGAGCTCATATAGAAGTGCCTCTGTGGTATTGCGTGCGAGGTACACCGGTATCTTCCCCTCCACGTCAGGGTATGTCCTCAGAATTACAGCACCTGTGTTGGAAGATCCGGATCCGTCTTTGTCTTGCGGATTGCTGAAATATCGTGTGTACCCGAAACCTGCGAGCAGAATAGGGAGAGCTTGAACGATACGGAGTTCCGTCAGACCAAGTTTCGCAGCTAGCTTCTCTTCTTCCTGGAGTCTCTGTGACGAAGCCTGATCACCCGAGGCCGCGGTTTCACTGATAAGGCTTCGCAGAGAAATTGCATTCACGCTTGGTTCGTCGCGAACGAAAACGTACTCCACGGCACGTCGTGATTCTGCCCACGGGAGAGCGCCGACTGTGCTTCGATATGGCGCAAGGTCGCGATCATAGGCGGTCCATGGATTTGCGCTGCCCTGTTGAGCACTCTTTCTGACCATGGCGTCGGCCTGTTGCTCACTCAGGCCCATATCCTTCATCAGCATTGTTTTCATGTGTCGTAATTCGGGAGACAGATCATCTGTTTGTCCCGGTTTCCAAGCTGCAAGATCAAGCAGATGATGTGAGTCGTATGCTGGAACGCGCAACATTGCGCCCAACAGCAAGTCTGAAAATCGAGTATTTTCCTTCCACTTGTCTAGAATCTTCGGCTCGATATCAACCAGGTCCAACGTCTGGGAGTAGAAGATCCGGCTATCCTCCAACAGCACGCCACGCTTTCCCTTTTTAGGCGCACACTCGCACCGACGGAACCCTAGACCTTCTTTTGGGTTTCGATAGAGTGGCCGATGGCAGTCGCGACAACGCCAAAACGAGTCTTGAAAACTCCCCCGATTGATCAACTCGATAAAGTGATCTCGGGTATGCCCAGTCAGACCTGGGACCGTACTGGGAATATAGACGCTATCTAACCGACCGCACTCGCAGACGTAGGCGTATGGGACTTGCCTAAACTGGTCCCGGCCTTTACAGAGTCGACAGCGCAACAGCTCATTCGTATGTTGGAGGTTTGAGAGTTGCTGGTAAAAGTACACCCGGCCACAGTCTCGACATGTGAAGACGGTAGGCCACAAGGTATACATCACCTGGAATGGCTCCCCGACAATATACCTTGCCGCCTGAGTCTGTGGGTCGGGAAAACCGCTCGCCCCAATTGCATTCCAACGCCGCAACGATTGGGATATTGCTTTAGCCAATGCACCCTGAAGCGGACCAGCTTTTTGCATGGTCACGGTCGCGGTCGTGCACCATCCTCCTGTCTCGTTATAGCGAAACATGGAACCTGGCGCATACCGCCAGATTACTTGCGATCGTCCACGCTTCATCTCTTCTTTCATTGAAATTCCTATCTTGATCTCAATCGGGTCACAAAGCCTGCGGAATCAATGCTGCCGAAATCAATTCCTTCGTCCACATCTCGAAATGACGTAATCGGGTCCAGCACAACTTTCAATTGGCTTTCAATCGTCCTGCCGATAGCACCCATCTGATCGTCCACTACCTCATCAACACGCTTTCGGAGATTCTCAATTTGGGATCTAGACGCCGGCGGTCTAACTTTATCGACGCCAATGATTTTCGTGACTGCGTCCCGGATATAGTCCTCACTTACACAATTGGCCTGAGTACCCTTCTTTGGCGCAGCTGCTCTACCTAATGCGATCTGAAGCGTTGGAATATGATCCAGAGGTTTGTTTATTGGGGCACCGTACAGGTCTGGTGTGAGATCGCAGAGGAGGACGCCGGCAATCAGGCCGGGCACTGTTTTCCTCGGAGCAAAGGAGGCAAATCTATTCACGGCAACTGCTTCGATGAGCCGGTCCATGTGCTCATGCATTCCCGTGAAGAACTCATATTGTGACGTTTCGCGTGGATCGCGAGCTTTAAAACAAGCAAATACGACACCAGGGTGAGAACGCGCCGCACGGCTGCTGGATTGCACGTACTCCGCATAATGGGAGGGCATGCCACAAATAACCATCATGTTGATGCGCTCAAGATCGACGCCATGGCTGATGAGGCTGGTTGCCGCTACGACACTAAGCCTTGGGTTTCCGGTCTCCGCTCTCTCTGCCTCGATGCGATCAAGGGTAGCCCCTATTTCATCGATTGTTTGGTCGCCTGTGAGAAGTTGGGCCTTCAAGGTGCCCAAACCTTCAGCCTCCATCTGTCGCTCAATCTGAACCAACTTGTCGACGATGCTGCCGCCCGTCGATTTCCGATTTACGTAGCACAGGGAGAGGTCATAGAGACGTAGAACATCGAGCGCAACGTCGTCATTTACATCTTCGCGCTGTATGATCGCGGCAGCCGCACGAGGATTAGCAAATAGCCTCCTGATTTCACTCTGATACAGCTGAATAGCCCGTAGAGCAGGCTCCTCAATCCCACGCGTGTGCCCGAAGACACCGACGTACGATCGGCGATGTTTTGGAGGCTGACTAGTGGCGTAAAACGACTCTCCCTGTCGCCATGCGGGCTGGGGATAACGTCGCGCCCCGCTGAGATATATATGAAATGCCTGAGTATCGTAGGCCTCGATTGTCGCGGTAGCGGCCAGTACTTTCGGCCGCAAGTGAGCTCGTTCACCCAAGTAACGCAGGAGCCCTTCATAGTGACCGTTGAACACGCCAAGCTCTGCCCGCAGCAGATGCAGCTCATCTTGTATAAGGAGCGAAATTCCTGGGTCGTTTATCGGGGCTAGCTTCTCTAGATCCTTCTTGGAAGATTTACATCCTGACCAGCGTTCGATGCATTCATCGTAGGAAGTGTAGCCGTGCTTCGGACAGCGCTGTTTCGCACCACGGACAAAATGCGCGAAATACCGATTTCTCGCAATGATGGCTAGCTTGTCTACCGTACCAACAAGGACGCAGGGTAAGAATCGGTAGATTTCATTGTCTACGATACAAACTGGCAGTGAGCCTTTGTATTCTCCCAGAGTCGAGGAGGTGTTCGAAAAGCAGTGAGCATTCGAGCACACATGGGCTAAGCGCCAGTTATTACGCAGCGGTTTTATTTCGACCGGATTGCCGCAAAAAGGACATTTGCGGAGTAGTCGAACCTCCTCCCGGAGATTCTTGCTGTGCTCATATCTCCGCATGTCCTCTTCCGAGAGGCTGTTCGGGGTGTTGTTGTCGCCTACAAAATAGCCAATTGCGAAGGGATCGCCAGCGCTGATTGAGGATTCTTCTGCCCGAAGCTGATTGAGAGCGGCTATCACTCTCGCTAAACGCTCCATCTGCTGCAAGGAAAGCATGCGAAGTGGAAAGCGCATCCAAGCGCAAACACCTCGACCTTTGCCTCGCAGGCGGTCGTAAAGAAGAGCTACAGCGATTAAACCAAGATAAGCTTCGGTCTTGCCTCCGCCGGTCGGAAACCAGAGAATTGCGACCTCATCGAGCGCAGATCGAAGAGACGAGGCGTAGTCGCTATTGTCCGAAGGCACAAGCTCGCGTACGGCGAGGGCAGGCAGCTGAGATATGATAAAACCGACCTGAAACAGCCGCCAGGCTCTGACCTTCCCGCCTGATTTCAAGGCCAAGCGCCCAAATACGCGATTCATCAACCGAAATGCTTTTTGAATGCGGGGGTCTTTTCGCAAGGTCTCGATCCCGAGTCGGAAGCGTTCGACCTCAAGCAGGAATTCATTCCGGTCCTTCCGGCAAGCATCAATCTCGTCGGGTTTGAACAAAGAATTCGCGTTGTTCTCCAAAAAGTCATCCCACTCCCGAAGGTACTTGTCCATTTCTCCCGCGACTTTTTCAAGCTCATCCAGGACACTGGCGCTATCGAGTTGTTCAAAGCGAACTTCGAGCACCTCTCGGGTTCTGTAAAGCGGCTGGCGGAAAACAGGTAGAGTCTCTGTCCGTAAGAGTTGGTTCCGCTCGTCCCAAAATGCCGCGCAGTTAACACCCTTGGCAGGAAGCTTGGGATCGGAGCGATAATCTTTGGGTGCCAACCAAAAATGGAACGGCAGTAGCGTCCCGCCCTCGATTTCGATCGTGAGCCCGGAGTCAAAGAGTTGCCGCTGTTCGAGCCCAGGATCTGGAACACCCTCGCCCTCCGGCGTGGTGTTTGCAAACAGCACTCGGACCCGGATGATTCCGGGCTCTTCAGGTTCGGGTATCGATTCGACAAAAATTTTGGCGGACCAGGGTGGAAGGGAGACGGTCTGGCGTGCACCGGCGAGCGCATTCCTGTAACTTTCTTCGCTACTTAAGACGGAAAGGTCACCGAGAGTACGGCTTCGCTCCGTTGGTTCGCCCAGATATCGCCAAAGTTCTGGATCGGCGGTAATGGACGCCGACAGTGTTGTCATTGCGTCCTGGATTTCTGTCCGGCCAAGATCCTCAAACGAGGCCGAGCGTTCCCTCGGAACTGCAATTGTCACGATAGTTGGTGCCGAATTTGCTCTACGCCATTTGCGAGGAAGTACGACTGCACCGGAATTTGTTGTTTCGGCTTTGAATTCGTTCGAACTTTCGACTTCTGTCTTTTCCCCTTCCTCCGCGGCATCTCCATCAGCTTGGGGCGTTTCCTCCACACCACTAAGGATCACGTTCGCATTCTTCGCTTCAGCATACGCAGGAAATATTGGATAGTAGATGCTCCAACGAGCAGACACTCTCAATTTGACTGTTTCAATCTTGGGCTCACATTTGATGCGAAAATCCACCCCCAACGACGTGCCAAGAGGAGCATCACTGGCGCTCACGCCACCTTGCGCCGCCTGAGTTTCAGAGGACCTAAGCGGTTGGAGGACACCGGCGAAAATCACACGTGAAGGCAACACATCGACCAGAACTCGCCCGTCTCGTCCACTAATCCCCACTACGGTGCGGTCCATCAGATGGTCGACAAGGCGCTGTTTGTCATCTTCGGTAATAGCTCTCATGGAAACAATCACTCCCCTTCCGCCGAATAGAAGTGGTTCACAACCTGTGCGGACTTTCTCTCTGCAGTAGTGCCAACGGAAAGAACCTCCGCCAAATCTACCGTTTCGACTAATTCGTCCAGCGGAATGCCGAGGCGATCATCTAGGCGCTCGACTCTGGTCTTCACTTCTTCAAAATGCAAATGGCGGAAAGATTCGCGAATGGCACTGCTCAATCTCCGACCGATGCCCTGGTGAATCGCACGGATGCTGCGGAAAGCTGCATCAAAGCGCTTGGCTTGGGAAACTAATGCCCCGGAACCGCTAACCTGGCCAACGGCTTCAATCGACTCTACGGCCTCGGGTCCTATCACCTGGTCGTGCATCCACAAGCGCACAGTTTGCTCTGACGAGATAGGTGCCCCGGCCGCGCGGAGGGCCTGAAAAACTTTTCCATAGTCGATGGCGTAGGCTGTGCAGTTCCGGGCAACGATTTTCTGTATTGCTTCTCTCCAGGTTTTCCGAAAGCTGGCCAGGTAATCCATCTCGGGCTGGCCTTCTGCGAGGTGCACCATTTGATCAAAGAGTGAACCGCGGATCTCGCTGTTCTCCACTCTGAGAAGAACATCTCCGCTCTTTAGAGAGCGCGGCGGAACTCGCCATATCTCCTCGCCTGAGGAAGGCCTAACACACTCCACCAAACTGTCTTCCCGAAACCAAATCTTTCCTCGACCATAACGCCGAGATCTAACCTTGACCGGTAAACAGGAGAAGGCTTGATCAAGATTGTCGAGTTCCTCTGCTCCCGACACCTGATCCAGTTCTGAAAGATCAACTTCAACATCTTGGTCGACTGATCTAGCGACAACCACTTCCTGTTCAACTCTGTCCCGAGCGAGCTTCATTGCTTCGGAAAGACCCGCAAACCCGCCGGCAGCGCGTATACTTTTGGCGCTTGCAGAAGGCTTGCCATGAGCGACTTTGCGCTTCACTACTAATCTCGCCAGCGGGTTTTTTCCTTCATTTGTGGTAGGGTTTGGCGTTGAGATGCCGACCAATGCGCCCACAGAACGTTCTATAGTCCGCAGATTGCCTTTCCGCGTTGCATCTCCGTACACGAATTCCAGGTGCTTCTCGATGATTTCGGATTCATAGGGATAGCCGAGAAAGCAGACGGTTTTGCCCAATGCACCTCCCAATACCCAGCGGTATCGGCGAGGTATGCTTCCATTGATGATCACTGAGCAGTACTGATGGTTTGCTACTTCCGAGTACGTATCGTAGCTTCGGACCTCGAGTCTCGGCAGCCACTCGGCATCTGGACAAGCCTCCACTGCTAACCAACTGTCCAGTGCCTGAGCCATCGTTCGGTCCCGAACCAAAACGAGCAATTTGTCATCGACTTTCCTTGCCGCTCCGTCTACGAGGGATCTCAGAGCTCCTGCCCTTGGATTGTCCTGCTCCAGTTGTGCATAAAGTTGCTGAAGATGCATCCTTGCAGTCTGGACAATCGCTCCCATACCCTTTTCACGTTTGCTGAGAGACCCAAGAAGGTCTATCAGCCTCTTGAGCGTCGATCGGCCCATCCCTCGCGCCGTGATCTCGAACCACGACAGCGGAACCGGCATATGACTCATAACAGCTAGAAGCCAGCGCGCACGGTTCAAGTCGGGATTGTCCTGTTTATGCTGTTCGTACAAAAGTCTGGCGTTTGCGGAGTACAGTTCGGCAAGAACGTCCGATCCGGCAATCTCTTCAATTATGTGGGTTCGGACCAGATAACTTGGAGCATCTGCAAGGGACAGATCAACTCCATTGAATTGTCCATCAGATTCCTGGACGTGCTGTGAGCAAGTGGCGATTGCTGCATGGTCAAATGGGATCTCATTGAAGCCTGCTCGCGACAAAGCGAAGGTGCTGTCCTGGTCTCCAATCGTATACAGAGCAACCGCTCCAGATCCTCCATACTTCCCTTTAACCCACTCCGCCAAGTTCTGCGCACGCTTTACCCAACGCGCATACCGCAGGTCGAGCACGATTAAAGACGGGCTTAGCTTCACATCTTCAGGCAAGTCAATCTCAGGTAGAAAAAAACAAACGCCTCCGCTGCTTGTCGGATCGTCTTCGTGCGGACGCAATGATAAGACTTCGCCATTGGGCCTCATTCGGCTACCAGGATGTGCGTCGTCAAGCATTTCCTTTCGCACGTAGAGATCGCAGTACCGGCTCCTGATATCCAAGTCTCGGCTGATCACCAGGACGGAGCGGGCTCGAAGTGCACCTCGGGCGCGTTCCAACGTGCTTTTGAGAAGCGCAGCGCTGGCGAGCAACAACGGAAGGTGTCGCGCATTGGGAGGCATTCCTACCGCGATCCTTTGGCCTGTTCCCCGGATTGTGTCGGCTAGACCAGTGATGTACAAAGAGGCAGCGTCAGGAACCACTCTGGTCCTCGTTCCATCGGAGGAGCCTATACTTACGCCGTTTGGCCCGAGAATGGCTAGCGCGCCGAGGTCCTCTTGGGTAATTCTGCTTAGGCGCAGCAGCCACGGTGGTGCGCCATTCGTGGGCAAGTAAGGTGAGAAGTCCGTCTCTGCTCGGAGCTTGCCGATACCGAATAGTGATGACGTCTTTGGTGAAACTGCCATACAGAGAAATCGAGCGAAATTACTTCTCTTTCGTTATGTTCATGAACCGCCCGATCGAACCGTCGATGTAATCTTTCCGGGCTTCGACTGACACCCACCGTCGCTTTAAGCTGTGAGCAGCTGCTCCCGTAGTGTTACTGCCAGCAAACGGGTCCAGTACTAGATCACCCGGTGTGGTGAGGAATTTTATGAAGAACTCGGCGACGCCTGCTGGCATACGGGCAGGGTGTAAGGGAAGCGTGTGCTTGTGGCAATAATGCTGGTAGTTGTCTCCATTTGAGGTGTTTGAAAAAATCAGAACATTGGACGGAATCGCACCGCCATTGTTCTTGAAAAAAGAAGTTTTCCCGATGTGATGCTCAGACGGTCTCTTGCCAGAGTTGTACCTTCCTCGTGTGAGGAGATCATTCATTGCATCGCTGTACGGTACCAGCACTCGACGATTGCTGGCCTTTGGAGAGGTCGATGCCGACATCCACCAAAGGTGTGTATAAGCGTCTTTCACGCGAATTCTTTGCACGTTAACCCACTCCGCAGGACTGGGCAACCTCGCGGGATTGTAGGCGATGAATTGCTGGCATAGATTGAGTTTTCCGGCTTGCTGAAAGCGAAGCAAGGCACGAAGCGCAAGCGTGGACATTAGCGGTTTTCCGGGTTCCCAGGCATTTCCCATCTCGATCACGATGGAACCGTTTTTCTTCAGGAGCTTTCGGAAACGCGGCGCTAGTCTAGTTAGCCACTGTATGTATTGTTCCTGCTGCAGATTTCCGTACTTCTTCTTTCTGTTGAGAGGAAATGGTGGCGACGTGAAGATAAGTTGAACTTGACCTTCAAACTGACGGGCGGCTGCGGAGGACAGAAATTCCTCAATTCTGCCAAGGTACATTAGGCCGTCTCCGCGCCGATAGGCAAGATCCGGAGAGACAGCTTTGTCTTTCTTTTTCATGGAGATATAAAAGAGAAACTTCACAGTATACCGATACCGTTCAGTAGCACAATGAGTTTTGCGGCGGTGAGGGTTACTGTCGGATTTCGGATCCTAGGGTTGCGTAAGACTCGCGGAAAGCAATCAACCACATTTTTGGGCCAGAAATCAGAGAGTACTTTGCGACAAATCGTGCGAACGCTACGGCGAATCTGACCCTCGTGTATTTAGACGCACCTTTGATTGGCTGCTCTTTGGGCACACACTCGGCACCTTCCCGCTTTTAATTGCTTGGATTCTCGAAAGGTACGACTATTCGGCCGCAAGTCAGATCGACAGTTTCCCGAATCTGCGTACCCTCCGAAATCTGGCACACCATTCGCACACTGAATTCGAAATAAATATTGTTCCAACTTCCGAATAGCCGACAATCAACGAACTGGCGGGCTTCTGAATCACAAGACGTTTGACGGTACCAGCCAGCGAATCGGCCTACTTCGCTACTGGCAGTGACAATCGTGACGATGAAAAGACCATGTTGAATGAGCTTGTGCCAACGGAAGCATGCCGAAATTCGAGTGGCGCTGGCACGTCCTTGTTTTGGTCGTCCGTCGTGAGATACAGCCGTATTTTGTGACCGGCCCTGAAGCGTCGCGCATTGGGCACTAATGGAATGCGGTATGTGACCTTTTGGCCAATCGGTACTGCTTCGAAGATATTGCAGGGAAGCACCGGCATTGTCTGTTTGCTCTGCTCTTCATCCACTTTTCGCAATCCGGCGCGGAGGTAACCCGCAGTGATGCCGGTCACGTTGCCGTCGTCGGACACATCCTGCAGGAAAGCGATGAATGCGGTGTCTGGTGCGGTGCAAGCTGCGTCCAACCGCAGCTCAATCGGACCTATGATGTCAATGTCGTGCGCCAACGGCGCAGTCGTCCACTCCAAGAACGATGGGGGGTCGGTTTCGCTTGCACGCGGACGGTTGAGACCGCCGCCCAGGTTCATATATGTCCTTGAACCAGAATTGCCTTCGTCTTCACCAAGCGCACCGTCTGCCCTTAGCGCATACGACTGATGCATTGCTACCGGGACCGGCCAGATATTGCTGGTTCGCCATCCCTCGGCTTCGGGCATAACGTAGCGGACGTTTGGGCCGTCGAGAATGCCGGTGTCTTGCCCCTTGAGCCAATGATCAAACCATGCCAGCGCTTCGATGTGAAGGCTTTCCCATGGCCAGGCGAGGCCATGCTCTCCCATCATTGCGACTTGTATGTGCCTTGAATTGGTGAGCCGCTCGTAGGCCGTAAAGGTGTGTGGCAGATGGAGCGGGACGTTCTGCCAGTCACACCCCAGATAGACAGGTACTTCTACGCGATCGAGTATTGGAAGCAAGTTGCGATCTTCCCACCAGGCGTCGCGAAACGGATGTTCAACAGCTATGGCGCGCCACAGGTCGTCCCACGGGTGCGGATCATGGTGCAGCTTCAGCAAGACTTTGAGGCCAGCGATCGCGGCCTCACCATTGGCCATCTCAAACTTCTTATGGATGCCCGGTGTCAGCAGAAGAGCACGCACGGCATCCATTAGCGTGCTGCGCCAGAGCTTGTTGGTGTGCCCCGACGTCATCCCGATCATGAAGAGGAACGGTGTGACAAAGCCGCTGCTCATCAGTCCATGGTGCGTAGCCGACTCATAGAGGTCGAATGTGCCGGCGATGGGCATGATCGCTTTGAGATGCGGAGGCCGCTCCACTGCGGCTTCCATCTGCGTTCCAGCAAAGTAACTGATGCCAATCATCCCCACATTGCCGTCCGACCAGGGTTGCTGTGCGGCCCACTCGACCAGGTCGTGCATGTCACGACGTTCCTGACCGTCAAAGAAGCCGAAGGTGCCACCGGAACCGCTCGTGCCTCTGCAGTTCGCGATGACATGCACATAACCGCGCGGCACGAAGAAGTCGGTGGCGCCTGCTTCGATAAAACCTGCGGGGGCACCAAGGTTTTGAATCTGTCTCGGATAAGGAGAAGCGGCAACCAGCACCGGATATCGGCCAGGTTCAGTTGGGCGGTGCACGTCTGCCAATAGAGCAATTCCATCGCGCACGATCACGGCAACATCATCGTCGCGCGTCATGCTGTATGCAGGCTGCGACAGATTGCGATAGTTGCGCCCAGTAGTCTGTGGACCGTTGAGGCGCCGTTGACCGGGCTCGATGCCGGAAGACTGAATGACAGTCATGGCAATGCTCCACTGTTCGGAAAAGCCAATTCGTAATCAGTCTACCTTCCGCTCGACTCTCGGAACTGGCGGAATCGCACTTGGACAGTCGGTGTGTGGGAAGTGATCTCGATTGGTCTGGTTTGACGGGCAATCCGGAAGTCGATCGGAAAACTGCTTATCGGCCGACAGTCATCCATTCTGGCTGATCCCTAACCTGTCGGAACGAATCTCTTCGGGCTGCGTTCTGATTTCGTAAGAGGGAGTCGAGGCAGTAAACAGAGGCTCGAAGAAACCCGCACAATCGAAAACCAAAAAATGTCGTGGCCATCGAGCGTGCGAACCGCCCCTCGCCGCTTGCTCGTGAGACCTTAGAGGAAATAAGACAACTGGGCCCGGACGACGCACCCGAAAATCGTTCCCAACTGAGAGGAGTCAAATGAGACTCTGCTTTGGCTGTTGATTGCGCTCTCGCTTCACGCAATGTCGCTTGGTCAGGATTGCGCCCAACCCCGACATGAACGAGCAATGGTCCAGCGATTTCAAAGACGTGACCGTTCACGGGGCTGCTCGGCTACGAAGGTCGGAGCAACTTCGGGCGGCTATACAGTCACCATTCGGGAAGCCAGCGGCAGCGCTGTATTCCACTTCGCACTCTGCACACTGGATCGATAGTGGATGACCGTTTTCCCCTATTCCGATTTTTGCGAACTTAGGACCGAAAGTGAAGAATCCTCACGTCGCCATAAATCAATCCCAAAGAACCCAACTGCCAGCGCTCCGAGCGACGGCGAGGCGATGGGTACTGTTTTCACGGGGACGCTGGCCTCGTTGCTGAGTTGGCCGGCGTGAATTGATTGGTTCGGGTTCGTTTCGTAGGCATACCTGTTGGATTCCTCTCAGTCTCCATCATTGATAAAGGACACATAAAAACTGGTCAAAAGCGCGCACTCTCCGTCGGCCGTTGAGGAGAGGTGAACCTCACCCTTTCGTCGTCCTGGAGGGTCGTGTAATAATCTTAACCGTAATCTTACGCCTGCTCAATGGCGGTGGATTTCGCGCGTTTGCTCTCCCGGATCTGCTCGGTAGTAAACCCGTGGCCACAAACGCTGCAACGCCACCCAGGCGATGCGGCGGAGGCGACTATCGACCCTGGTTGCTGATCTGGGCTCCTAGCCCTCACCAGTTCGCAACCGCATTGCGGACACTCTCGTTGAATCATAAGCTCCTATAGAAGAACCGTTTCCTCGCACGCTGGAGGTTAGTTGTCAGGGTTGATGGTGCGAGTCTCCTCGACCGTGAGCCGGGAAGCATCGCAATAGCCGAACCCTTTCAGACAAGCCGTATAATTGCGCTTATCTTCAGCGTCGGCCAATGCCTTGGTTTCAACGGCACTCAGTTTTGCATAGTCACAAGTCGTCTGCCCGTCCTTGCAAGATGAGAAGTTGCGCTGGTCCTCTGAGTTCGCTATCTGTTTCGCTTGCTGCGGAGTGAGTTGGGAATGGTCGCACAGATCCCAGCCATTCGCACAGTTTTGTGCGTTACGCCGAAGATCCGCGGCGGTCGTTTCCCTGGTTTGTGAAGGAGTCAACTGGGCACGGTCACATGATCCAGCCCCATTCTCACAGTCTGACGCATTGAGTTGGCGCCTGGCGGTGTTCACTTCCTCGGTCTCCGGCGGAGTCAGTTTGGAGCGATCGCAAGTGCCCCATCCATCCTTGCAGGCGACGAGATTGCGCTTTTGCTGTGTTGTGGCCATATCGCGCGCTTCGAACGGGGTCAGCTTGGATCGATCGCACGACAACATGTCGTCGTTGCAGTCCGTGACGTTGCGCTGGTGATCGGCCACGGCCAATGCAATAGCTTCCGGTTCACTGAGTTGTGAACGGTCACAGGAGTCGAAGCCGCCGCGGCAGTTTACAACGTTTCGTCCGTGGATCGCGAGAGCCACTTCCGTCGCTTCCGATTGGCTCAACCTAGAGCGGTCACAGGTATCGCGACTCGCTTTGCAATCGGCTAAGTTTTGTGCATGATCGGAGGGTTGAGCGAATGCCAAAATCGGCCATAGGCTGAGACAGGCAAGTTGCACACCAAGACGATTCTGTGAGGTGACTTTCATTATTTATGCCCCTTCCCGCGAATGGAAGAATCAGACCCCGGTTGCTTATCACAGTCTGGCCAGCCGAAACCGTCGTGCGGCTCCGGCCAGCCTCGAGTATCGTCGGCCCTTCCTGGAAACTACTTCCTATTTTGCTTCGGCAATCTTGGCCTGTTGCCCAGCCTCTGTAACGGCCTTCAGGAACGCGTCTGCGCTTCGCGGCGTCGGTGCTTTTCCGGAGAGGATATTGCGAAACATCATGTGCTTGCCGTAAATCGCGCGAGTGGAGTCGTTGTCCTGCTCTACGACTGCACCTTCCAGGGTCAGGCCAGCGAATACGCCCTTCGAGCGCGAATAGGTCAGCATCTCAGTGTTCATCTTCCAGTCCGTTCCCGCGGACGCATGGCGACCAACCGGGCCGGCTGCGACTGATCCTTCACCCGTAAGTTCGAACTTGCTGGAGAGCAAGTGCTGGAAACCCTGGTCGTTCATGACCAGCATGACGAGATCTACGTCCTCGACGCCGATCTGCAATCCCCAGCTTCCTCCGCCGACGGAGACGAAAGCTGGAGCGCTCCAACCTTCCGCCGTGCGGCAGGTCGCCACACCGCGTCCATGCTTCCCGCCGAAAACGAAGCCCCCTTTGATCAGGTCGGGTACGACCAGAATGCACTTCGCGCCACTTAGTACTTCTTCCGGAATTCCCTTATCCGGTGTCGACATGATTGCGTGCAGAACGGCCACAGATCTCTCCATGCGGTCTACGCTGTCTTCCCGTGCCGAACCTGCCCATGCGTACGTTCCAACCATGCCCAAAACGCTCATCAGCAACAGCGACATTGTTTTCTTCATGAAAAGTTTTCCTTTCGGACCACCGAGCTAAGAGTAGGAGAGCTTCAGATAGCTGACTTAGTTCAGAGGACCTGAAAGAGAGAGAAGAAGTGCTCGTCTCTGCAATCATGATGGCTTAGGCAAAAAGGAATAGCTGATCTGAATTGCTCACTTGGGACTTCGAAATTCATTTCACACTGCGCCAAACAAACTCCGGACAAAACGAGCAAAGTTGCACAGAACCGAAGGCTGCGACATGTCAAGGTTAGAGTCGTCTGAGAATCTGGAATTTCTGCATGATCTCCACCTCGCATCCGTTTCTTGGCAAGGTTCGTGGTCTTCGGGCCTACATGGCCGCTTGCCTGCGGAAATTCTTGAGAATGGAAGCACGCGACGGCGATTTCGCGGCCCAACGGATGTGCCCATTTTGTGGACTCATCACACCACGCCACCGATCCTGCTGCATGGAATGCGGCAAGGCCCTTAAACCAGCCTAGAACGGCATAGACCTCAAGCAATCGCTTCACGCAGCAGAGTGATTGGATGGTTGCACGATGTAGCGGTTCATGCTGTGACACGAGCGACACTCTATTTCCAGGACCTCCCCAGTCGTTCCTTCCGTTAGGTTCATCGGAAAAGCGCGGAGGCACTCCGTGCACGTCAGGATCACGTAGGGCATCGCCTCGGAGTCGTTGCCGTTGCGCGGGATCCAGGCGGGGGCGCACCGTCGGTAATGATCGCTGATTCGGGCTGGGGCCGTAAGAAGCAAGCTTTGAATCGTCCTCAACAAATTCCTGGATTGGCCACCTTTGGCGAAAAAGCCGTCCGCGATCGCGCCAAAGGGAAGCTCGTTGCCAACATACGTGCCGCTCATCGCGACGGTCGATACTTGCGGAAAACGACGACGGACCACTGAAAGTAGCTCAAAACCTGACATGCCCGGCATATCGAGATCAGCGAGTACCACCTCGGGCAGCCTCTTTCTTAGCTGCGAGAGCGCTCGGAATCCGTCGTCTGCAGCTACGACGTCGTATCCTGCATCCATCAGCGACATCGCAAAGCCTTCACGAATACTTGGGTCGTCGTCGACCACAAGGATCTGGCATTTCGCAGGATTCGGCATGGCTTCCTCTCCTGGCGCCACCGGTTCTGCAGAAGTTGTGTCGGAGGGGGGACGGTCCTTTGCTTGCAGCACACTGTGAATGGCCTCCAACAGAAAGCGGGGACCATCGCACTTGGTCACGAGGGCATCCACTGATTTCAGGGCGCCCTCGGGCAACTCCAAGCTTTCGGCGAGCATGACAATTGGGAGCTGTGGCCTGACTTTCTTGATCTCATCCGCGACGGCAGCACCATCCAGAAGTCCCAGATGGTATTCCAGAATAACTGCATCCACAGGTTTCGACGCCAACTGCCGCAGACCCTGGCTTCCGTGAGTTGCAGTGATCACGGAGAATCCCTCTTCCTGCAGCATCATCAGCTGAGCGGGATCGCGATGTATGCACAATAATGATCTAGCGGCAACCATTCTCACGCCAGCATGGACGAAAGGTATGGGGCGAGTCTGCTCACAATTGCTCACCGTTGCGGCGAGACGGCAAAGTGGGCTCTGCACAACTGCAAGCCTGAAGAGTTGTTGATTCATCGCCGGAGTCGGCTCCGCACCACTTTATTTTGTTCGCTGGTTAAGGCTCAGTTCTGCGGCCTGCGGCCTGGAAAAAGAGCGCAGTACCACGCCGACCACGACACACAGCACTACCACTGCCAGCATAATCGGTATCGTTAGAGAACTGCCAGATTTCGGAGCTTGAGCCTCCAGCACCAGGGCTGATGCATTGGGCACCGCCGAGCAAATTGCAGCCACGCAAATTGCGCCTGAAAAAGTCATAAACGATTTCATAATCTCTCCCAGAAGTTCTCCGGAGAGGCCGGTAGGCAAGGTTTTAAGCACCGGCGCGTGAATCAACTCGCAAGAAATGCGTGGCCAGAAGAACGCGATTCGGTTGATTTTCGAGAACTCTTGAAGGTTAGTGTCGAGTCTTGCCCTTTCAATTACTGGTCAATCTTGACCACAGTGACTTTCGTAGGCTGTTCTGACCGATGAGCTAACGGCACCACTGAATTTCGGATCGCAAGCATGCCGTTTTGCAATCGCTCAGAAAATCGGCCATTTTGTTTTAACGCTCGAATCTCGCGCCTTCAGGCGGATCTTGTCGGGCAAGATCAGCACTCCTACTTGCGGTCGAATAGGACGCGCAGACCGCGCTTGCTGAGTGCGCTCAGGGATCGAAGAAAGGCCAGCCCAGAGTTCCCGGGTGGCGGAGCCTTGGCGGCAACCCGGCCTCGCTCTAGATGTGTCTTGTCCGATGGGTGTCCCGTGGTGAGGGTACATCTCTCTTTCGGCTTAGCCCTGCACACAGGGCACCGCACAGACAGTTCCGCTTCTGTGAAAGATGACCTGTTTCCACGCTTCGTAGTATTCATCGTCGCGGCTTTCGAAGATGGTCAATTTTGCTCCTTTCGCGACCGATGGCTGACTCGGCACCAAATAGGGATTCTGGCCTCTACCTGAGCGGTGCGCCCGCGAAAATTACCCGCAGATTCGGCGCGCAAATCGAGCAATACTGACCAGAAATCCCACCCAGAAGGTCTTAGGATCTGATGAGATGTCTCTTGCATGGGGACCTGACATGAAAAAGCGCTACCTGCACCTCTCCGCTTACCCTTGTGACACCTGTGCGGGCCCTGTCATCGCCGGCTCGACAGCCGTTCGCGAAAGTGAAATATCCAAAGAAACCGACATCACGCATGTAGGGGCAATCTGCCTGTCATGCGGACATCGACAACCGGGCGCCAACGGGAGGGTGGCTGTTCGCCATTTTTCACCAGTCGAGTGGGAAGCTGCGGATAATCGATCTTCGGAATCTCAAGACCGCGCTTGTGAAGCCGCGAAACCAGAGCCGACCCACGCTGAGCTGGCATGGCTGTGACTCGCATCATGCGGCCCCGAGCGGAGCGACGCCCCACGACGCACCCGATTTAAATGCGGGCCGGTTTTAATTTGGTTGTTCGGGGCTGCGGTTTGCCACCCGTTTCCATGGGCCCTGCCACCCAACCAGGCTATCTGTCGATCGAATCGTTCGTGCGCGATCCATAGAAGTGCTGCTACCTGGGATCGCGTACCAGTCCAGAGGACCTTTTTCCCTTCGCGATCCTCGCCGTGAGGGTGCCAAGATAGATCCGGCACTTGTGACGATCACAACCAAACTCGCGACAGCCAGCAGCACGACCGAGGCTAGGACCGTGGTTATAGCACCGATTATTGAGTACAGCCATTTACTGCGGACCAAGATTCGTTTCTTCAACTGTTCGGTCTCCTCTGTCTGCGGCTATCAGTCAGCAGATGCACGTGAACAACCCTGCCCAAAATCTGGCGGCCGGGCGAGGGGAACTGTGGGGGGTAGAGGAACTATTGCCCGAAGGCTCGTTCCACGACTATCCGATTCTATTTCGAGCCTGCCCTTCAGTTCGTTAAGTCGCTCGTGCATTCCCGCCAGGCCAACCCCCGTTTCTGCACGAGCATCACGAATCCGAGCCAACCGATCGGCGGGTATGCCGCGCCCGAAATCCCGAACTTCGAGGATTGCGGCTTCTGCCTCCCGCTGAAAACAGACGACAACCCGTTCCGCGCCGGAGTGCCGATGCACGTTGGTCAAGCTCTCCTGCAATACACGAAAAAGCGCAGTCTCGATCGTCATCGGAAGCCGCTCATCCAAATTCGCAACGTCCAAGGTCACCGCAATACCGCTACGTTTGGCAAAGCCGTCGACATACCATTCAGTGGCGCAGGGAAAACCTACCTCATCCAGCAGCGGCGGATGCAGCAGGTAGGACGTAGTACGAATCTCCTCGATCGCCCGATCCGCCAAGGCCGCAACCTCGGACACCCGGCTGAGCGTGGCCGAATCCTGCTTGCACTTTTCCTCGAGCAGCGAAATGCTTATTTTCAACGCTGCCAGCGTTTGGCCAGTGCTATCGTGCAGGTCGCGCGCTAGCTTGCGTCTCTCCTCATCCTGCACCTTGAGAAGCCGCTGCGAGAGATTCTGAAGTTCTTGGGTGCGTTCCAGGATTATCGATTCCAGTTGTTGTGCGTGCGAGAGTGCAAGTTGTCGAGACCGCTTTGAGAGCGTCCACATAAATCCTCCTGCGAGCGGTGGGGAGAAAATTGTTTGCTCGGAGTTAGAATTGTGACAGTCAGCGGCATAAGAATCTGCTCACAATTGCACAGGCGCGGGATTTGACAAACGCCTTCGTGGACGGTCCATGGCGCCGAACTGCGTCGAAGCTGCCTGCACGGAAGCAAAACCTCGAACCTGAGCTTTCTTGCTCAGACTTCTACTTTCCGAACATGAGAAGGTTCCGTTCGGAATCATTTCCGATCGAGACAGGATGTACTGCGCAACAGCCGCGGCACTCGCAACCTGGCCCAGCAAACCGGAAGGGAAAAAGTCTCAGGAACAAAAGCCGAAACAGAATGAGAAGACCGCGGTAGGAAAAATCTTACAGAGTCGGGGTTGAACACTCGGGCATCCTGAACTTTTCAGGGTGCCCTTTTTTGTCTCCTAGTCATGCAGAACTACATTGAGCAGCGAGCTGTGGACCTGCAGCGCGCCTTCGGTGCCGCCGGCGTAGTGGATGAACCCCAGCTTCCGGAATCTGTTCATGAAGAAGCTGACTCGCGAACGAGTCGTTCCGACCATTTCCGCCAGAGTCTCCTGGCTGATCTTCGGAACGACTGTTTCAGGAATGCCTTCCTTGCCAAAATGAGCGAGCAATAGAAGAACACGGGCCAGGCGTTTCTCACTGGAGTTGAATAGTTGGTCGACCAGATCCTCTTCGTAACGGATATTCCGCCCGAGCAGATAGGCCACGAACATTTCAGAAAGTGTAGGTTCGCGATGAAGCGCTTCCATCATCGTCTTCTTCTCGACACGGAGAATCTCGCAATCCGTCATGGCAGCCGCGGAGCCCATACGCAGAAGCTGACCTGCCAACGAACCTTCCCCGAAGAAGTTGCCTTCGCTCACGATTGCGATCGTAGCTTCCTTGCCGATCTTGGACACGACGGAGAGCCGCACTTTGCCTTTCTGGACATAAAAGACAGAATCCGCATCATCCCCTTGCGCGAATATTACCTCCTTCTTCGGAACAGACAGAATCTTGCGGCCCTCCCCGATCGTCGCGAGGAAGATGTTGGGATCGAACCCTCCGTTTTTCTTGGCTGCTATCGTGGGGCTCATCTGCGGTAAGTATAGTCCGCAGATAGCGCCGAAACCGCATAAATCGCGGAAAGCCTATTTCACAGGCTTTGCCCTCGCTCGGGCGGTTCAGCCAGAGTGGTCAATTTTGAGCAGTTTTGCTTTGCCTGCTCGCGCACAATAGGACTGCAAACAAACGGACGCTCGCTACTGCCTAGGAGAGCCATGCCAGCAACCATTCAAGCCGGCGCGATTCTGATGAAGGATTGGCCCGGGATGACTCAACCTCTGAACCTGGAGACTGAGCCATGCACGGGGGAATGGAGCCTGCTCAAAGTTTTAGATGGTTTTGCACTGGATCGCAAAATTCACGCTGCCGGGTGGAATTTCTTTTTCATGGCTTCTGAAGTCAAAGTGATGTTCTTCGGCGCTCTCGGAACGAGGAAGCTTCAGAATGCGTTGAAGCGCATTTTGGCAAAGGTAAAGCAACAACACTTTAATAGCCTTCAGATAACTGAAATCGTTAGCAGGCATTTCCTGGGCGTGCCGTACGTAACCGTTTCCGCGCATTCGCGGCATATGCAACAAAGCTGTTACCTCGATAGTACCGATGCTCGACAGACGTCCCAAGACAACGCGGAATGGGCCAGAAGTTAAACCCATTCTCGGCTGCGCACATCTCGGCCGGCAGGGGCTGTGGCACTGGTTGACAAAGCCTTCGACCGTCTATTTTCACGTCTCGAAGAGAGCGCGGTTGCCAAAAGATCTCCGTACTTCTCATTTTTCCAATGACGCTAGACGGCGGTCCCGGTGAGGTTCCGTTCGAGGCAAACCGGTGCTGAGCTCGCACTTTTCACCGGGCTTCGCCCCACAGGTGGGACAACGAATCGCTAAGGCCTGTTTCTTTTTGACTTTCATGGCTACACCATGCGCTCTTCTTCCGCAGCAAGAATGGTCAATAGTGACCAGCGCGCAATCTTCCACAAGGCGCATCATCTCTACAGAAAGAGTCCGCCTGACTCTTCTCTCAAGAGCGATTCTATGTTTAGCCAATCGACCGTGGATACAAACAAATCCCCCGAACCGCCGCTGATCCATACAGAAGCACCCCTCGACTCCGAGCACGGCAAACAGCCACCGCCGCCTGATCTGACTTATAAGCCATATCCCAAACAGCTGCCGCTTCCCGGCCAGCCTCCGTATAGGCCATACACCAAGAAGCCGGGCGAGCCTGAGCCTCTATACGAGCCGTACAAGGGCATATAGCTCTGCAATGTGCCCAGATGTTCGGCTAAGTGGCGTCTAACATCTGCTTCAGAGACTAACTTTGACAATGTTCATTCGAAAGCCTTATGCTCATGGATGAGTAAGCTACCTCCTCTTACTCTTTCAGATTCTCTGAACTAAGTCGGCTCATCTGAAGTTCTCTCTTCTTAGTCCCTAACAGGAAGTCTCTATGTCCCTATTGGCCCGCGCGGGGAGCCAGTCCGTGAGTTGTCACTAGGCAAGGTCTTATCAACCAAGTGAGCCGTCTTTTGCGTGGGCCATAAAGTCCCGATCAACCAGGAGAAACCTATGAAAAACATCAAATTTGTTGTGAAAGTGATCCGTGGCGGAGGACGCGCCGCTAAATACGTTGAGAATATTGATCGGACCCCCATCCAGAAGACCAGCAGCCGCAAACGGGCACTGGCTATGGGCAGATTCACAGCGGAAGATGCCGTCAAATCCATCCAAAATTCCCGCTGCATCCCGAAACTGGTGCCCGTAGAGATTTGATGCGCGCAAATCCTTTGCGCTTATCTGGTCAATTTTGACCAGCCCGCAACTCTGCTTTCGCGGAAACTGGGAATAGGAACACTCCAAATTGGGCCTTGGCGAACGCTGTGCGATCCGGAAGGAACCTCTTGGGGTGCTCGGCTGCTTTTCACCATTCGGGACAAATGTCGCTGCCAAAAATTGTGTTACCCGAACGCGAGTTGGAAGTTGTCGCCCCCCGTACGCCAACGTGGGAAGGGGCCGCAACTGCTCGGCTCCGAGTGCAATCGGGGCCGGCGCTACCGAGTCGAATTGCGGTGATTGGCAATTATCTTCCGCGGCAGTGTGGAATTGCTACCTTCACCACGGATCTATGTGCGGCCATATCGACGGAGTGCGGATCGGCTCGATTGTTGGCACTCCCGGTCGACGACACTGACGAAGGATACGACTATCCCGATCGCGTGAGATGGTCGCTTGGCCAGGACGATGTGAAGTCCTATGCGGATGCGGCTGACTTTCTGAACTTCAACAACATC
Organism: uncultured Acidobacteriaceae bacterium; assembly: GCA_963734675.1. Classification (GTDB taxonomy): domain Bacteria; phylum Acidobacteriota; class Terriglobia; order Terriglobales; family Acidobacteriaceae; genus Sulfotelmatobacter. Next base: position 137,270 of record CAVTHZ010000011.1, on the reverse strand, counting down.
GACATGGTGTGCTTGCAACACGAGTATGGAATTTTCGGCGGCCCAGCCGGAAGCCACATTTTGCATCTGCTGCGCTGTCTGAAGATGCCGGTGGTGACGACTCTGCACACCGTTCTCCGCGAGCCGGACCCGAACCAAATGGTGGTAATGGAAGAGATCGCAGAGCTCTCCGACCGGCTCATAGCCATGAGCCAACTGTCGTCACAGTTCCTGCAGGAAATTTATAAGGTTCCTGGCAGCAAGATCGACATGGTTCCGCACGGTGTTCCCGACCTGCCGTTTCTGGATCCAAATTTCTACAAAGACCGCTTTGGTGTAGAAGGGAAAGCCGTACTGCTCACCTTCGGCCTGCTCTCGCCGAATAAGGGAATCGAAAACGTAATCCAAGCTCTGCCGCAGATTCTCTCCAGACACAAGAATGTCGTCTACATAGTCGCGGGCGCGACCCATCCTCACATCCTGCGCCGCGAGGGCGACAAGTATCGAGCCAGTTTGCAGGCTTTGGCGAAGGAAATCGGAGTGGAATCGCAAGTGATCTTCCACAACCGCTTTGTCAGCCCCGAAGAAATGGTTGAGTTCATCGGCGCCGCTGACATCTACATCACGCCCTACCGCCATGAGGCGCAGGTGGTTTCCGGCACGCTTGCCTATGCGCTGGGGGCGGGCAAAGCGATTATCTCGACCCCCTACTGGCACGCGATCGAATTGTTGGACGACCGTAGAGGTGCGCTCGTCCCATTCCAAAACCCGGATGCCATTGCGCACAAGACAATCGAACTCCTGGACACGCCTGCCATTCGTCATGCGATGCGCAAACGGGCTTACCAGTTCGCGCGAGAGATGGTATGGAAACGCGTCGCGCAAGGTTACATGGAAAGCTTCGGGCGAGTCCGCAGTGACCGCATGGAGACACCAAAAGTCCAGTTCTCCACGCGCCTGAGTCACAAAACATTGGATCAGTTGCCGGAGTTGAAGCTGAACCACTTGAACCAGATGACGGACGACACTGGAATGCTGCAGCACGCGATCTTCACGATCCCGAACCGCAGCGAGGGCTATACCACAGACGACAATGCCCGCGCCCTGATACTGGTGACGTTGCTGGAGCCGTCGGACACGGACCCGCGTAACAAAGTAGATTTGCCTTTTGTCGATTCGTCGACTCTATTCCTGTCGTTCCTTGAGCATGCGTTTAATTCCAGCAAAGGTAGATTCAAGAATTTTCTCCGCTACGATCGCCGTTGGAACGAGCCTGTGGGGTCCGAAGACTGCCATGGACGGGCGTTGTGGGCCCTCGGGACGGTTCTAGGCCGATCCCGCGATCAGGGATTGAGGGGCGCTGCCGGTCGCTTGTTTGAAATTTCTCTACCCGCGGTGCTGGAATTCAGCAGTCCGCGCGCCTGGGCCTACACTCTCCTGGGAATTCAGGAATACCTGACTTCGTATTCCGGAGATCGAGATGCACAAAAAATTCGATCTGCCCTTAGTCGGCGGCTGCTGGAAATGTACGAATCGATCCGACTGCCGGACTGGAAATGGTTCGAGAACGTTCTAGCGTACGGAAACGCGAGATTGCCCCAAGCGCTCCTGCTAGTAGGTTCCGCATGCTCGGATAACCGAATGGTTTCCGCCGGACTCGAATCGCTCGATTGGCTCGCAAAAGCGCAACACTGCGAAATCAACCGCCACTTTGCTCCGATCGGTTCGCAAGGCTTTTATCGGCAGGATGGGGAGAAGGCCCGCTTCGATCAGCAACCGCTCGAAGCTGCAGGAGCTGTGTCTGCGTGCCTGCAAGCGTATCGCGTAACCGGTGACAGTCGCTGGCGCAACGAGGCCTGGTCGACCTTCAACTGGTTTCTCGGCGACAACGATCTGCAACTTTCTCTTTATGATTCCACAACCGGTGGCTGCCGCGATGGTTTGCATCCCGATCGCGCAAATGAAAACCAGGGAGCAGAATCGACCCTATCGTTCTTAATGGCACTCCTCGAGATGCGCTCGCTGCAAGAGCCGAGACAAAAGGAAGTCTCTTCATGACAGTACCTGCAGAAAAGTCGGTGAGCCTTCTGAGCACTCGCTTTGAGCCATTACTTCTTCGCCATCCCTCCAATCCGATCCTCACGAGTAAAGACTGGCCCTATCCCATCAACAGCGTCTTCAACGCGGGCGCAACCCTACTCGCGGATGGCACAACCCTGTTGCTTTGCCGCATCGAAGATCGCCGCGGCTTGTCGCATCTTTGCGCGGCGCGCTCCCGCAATGGCGTCGATGGATGGCAAATCGATAACGAACCGACCCTGATGCCCGACTCGGAGAACTATCCCGAAGAAATTTGGGGCATTGAAGATCCTCGCATCACGTTCGTCCCCGAATTGCAGCAATACGTGATCACCTACACGTCCTATTCGCGCGGGGGCCCCGGAGTGTCCCTGGCCCTTACCAAAGACTTCCGCAGCTTCGAACGGGTCGGGGTAATCATGCCACCCGATGACAAAGACTCCGCACTTCTGCCTCGCAGAATCGATGGATACTGGGCGCTGATTCATCGTCCTATGACGACGCTTGGATCACATATGTGGATTTCTTATTCTCCCGACCTGCGCTATTGGGGCCGGCACCGGCTCATGCTGGAAGCGCGCCGCGGCGCCTGGTGGGACGCAAACAAGATTGGACTATCGCCGCCACCCATCGAGACCCCCAGAGGATGGCTGGTGTTCTACCACGGAGTGCGGCATACGCCGTCGGGTTGTCTGTATCGGTTGGGATTGGCTCTCTTCGATCTGGAGAATCCGGAAAAGTGTCTCCTGCGTGGAGATTCGTGGATTTTTGGACCAGAGGCGTCGTACGAGCGCCACGGTGACGTCGATGATGTGGTGTTCCCCTGCGGATACACGATGGATGCCGACGGCGACACGATTAATATTTATTACGGCGCCGCCGACTGCGCGATTGCACTTGCTCGGGCCAGCGTACGCTCTCTGCTGGATTGGCTAGATGCCAATGGAAGTTGTGAGCGCCGGCGAGAACACAACCGATGAACCCCCTGCGCTGGATTTTTCAACTTACCTTCGGCCACTGCCATCACAGGCACCTGAGCCGCGTGTTCACCATCAAGCACCGCACGTACAAGGTCTGCTTCGACTGTGGCCGGGAATTCGATTTGTCGGACCCCTTGTCGCCGTCGCCTACCCATGCATCCCTGCACGGCCCCGTTAAGGCAAATACTCATCCTGCGCGCTGAAATGTCCGATTGTTGACAATGTGAGCTATGTTGCTCAGACGAGCAAGGCCGCACCTGTCATTCTTAATTATCTTCTGAGTGTGTACACGGAGCCGCGAGGCTGAATCGCAGCTCTTACCTTTAGGTCGCCGGGCCGTTTCCTACTAAGGCCACGCGGGGCGGCCACATCCAGCGAATCAGCATTCTTCATCCGTGTGACTGTCGCCAAACCTTGCGGCGGAACACGATTTCACCCTAAAGACTTCTAGAAAATCGAAATCAAGGGCGCCACCTCCTGACGGATGAGAGGGGTTAACCGAAAAAAGGAAGGTAAGAATCATGCCTTTAATTCAACTGCTGGAAGTTCTGATTGTGGTGGGTGTCCTGCTGTGGCTGGTGAATCGCTTCATCCCCATGCAGTCGAACATCAAGTCCATTCTGAACGGCGTTGTAGTGATCGCCGTGGTGTTGTGGCTGCTTAACGTTTTCGGGCTGTTTCATTCGATCTCCCGGATCCATGTGGGCTTATTGCTCTTCCCGTGAGAAAAGCCAGCCGAAAATCGAATGCGCCACTCAAGTCATAACAGGTAATACAACAGGCATTTGCTTTAAGGAGAAACTTTGAAAACCAAGCTGCTGTTAGCTACAGGAATTGCCCTCAGTTTGAGCGCGTTTGCTCAAACCAACGCTCAAACAAACCTCAGCGTCGAGCCGATGAGTCCGACGCCCATGTTCCGCGTTACCGTGATTAGCCGCAGTGTGCAAGCAGTCAACTACGAGCATCGCAGCGGGTCTTCGAAGGTGGATTTCGCAGGGACGGACCTGATGCCCTCAGCCAACGGTGAGGCCAAAGTGGACAGCAAGCGCGGGTCGATTGAGATCGATGCAGAATTTGGCAATCTGCAGAGACCGACAACTTTCGGCAACGAATACCTGACCTACATTTTGTGGGCGATCTCGCCTGAGGGCCGCGCTGTGAATCTGGGCGAAATATTACTCGGCGGCAATCATCGCAGCAAGGTGCGAGTCACCACCGACCTTCAGGCATTCGCTCTGATCGTGACCGCGGAACCTTACTATGCGGTTCGCCAGCCCAGCAATGTGGTGATTCTCGAAAATATAGTTCGCGAAGAAACCAAGGGGACTACCGAAGCGGTAAATGCAAAGTATGAATTGATGGAACGTGGCGGCTATATACCCACGGGCTACAAGTTCGATCCGGTGGTTCTGAACGCCAGGCTGCCATTGGAATTCTTCGAAGCGCGGAATGCCCTGCGCATCGCTCAATCCGAAGGAGCCGAGCAGTACGCTCCAGACAGCTACAAGCACGCGGTTGAGTTGATGAATAATGCGGATTCCGATGCCATCGACAAACATATCGACCGGAAGCCCTTGATCGCAGTTTCCCGCGAAGCTGTACAGACCGCGGAAGATGCACGCGCGATCGCAGTCAAGAAGATGGATGACGTCCGTTTGGCAAATGAACGCCAGGATTCAGCCAATGCCCAAGCCAGAACGCAAGAGCAAGCCGATGATGCTATCCGGCAGAAGCAGCAAGCTGAGGCCAATGCGGCCAATGCGCAAGCCGCCAACGCTAAAGCACAATCGGACGCGGAAAACGCACGCAATGACGCTGCCGATGCGCAAGCTGCAACCGCGAAGGCCCAGTCAGATATGGCTAACAACCAGGCTTCGTCAGCCGCTGCACTCTCAGCGGCACAGGCAGATGCCGACCAATCCCGCCTGGCAGCACAGCAGGCGAACTCGAATGCTCAGCAAGCGGAGACCGATAAAGCGGCCTTGCGCGCAAAGTTGTCCGAGCAGCTGAATTCCATTCTTCAGACTCGCGATAGCGCCCGCGGACTCATCGTCAGCATGTCCGACGTTCTGTTTGACACTGGAAAATATTCGTTGAAGCCAGGAGCGCGCGAAAAACTGGCAAAAGTAGCCGGCATTCTGTTGGCCTATCCCGCACTTAACATCGAGGTCGGCGGCTACACGGATAACGTCGGCGGAGATGCCATGAATCAAACGCTGTCGGAGAATCGAGCGAACTCGGTGCGCGACTATCTGGTGCAAGAGGGCGTGGCGTCAGGTTCAGTATCGTCCAAAGGTTTCGGCAACACTTTGCCGGTAGCCTCCAACGATAACTCCGCCGGTCGTCAACAGAACCGCAGAGTGGAACTTGTCGTGTCGGGTGACGCTATTGGCAACCCCGTCAACGCCACCACAGGGAGCTTACAGTAGCGCCGACGTGCCACGAGCAATGCAATAAAGATCGATAGACGGAGGGCAACACCTTATGAAACTAGCTGGAATGATCGGCACAGGAATTCTGTCCTTAACGCTGGGCGCAACTGCCCTTGCTTACCCACAACAAGAACAGCACGACCAGCAGGAAGAAAACAAAGACAGGCCTGCCCAGGAAAAAGAGAAGAAGGCACAACCAGAACAATCTGTGAAGCCAGGCGAGAAAAATGTACGGCAGGAAGAAAAAGGCGCCAAGCCGGAAGAGAAAAATGCGCAGGAACAACATGCGCAACAATCCAAGCCGCAGCAGAAGCAAGTACACGCAGGCGGCCGCATTCCCGCCGACCGCTACAAGGCCAATTTCGGACGCGAACATCACTTCCGGGTCAGCGAAAACGATTACCGCAATCACCGCTTCCAATACGGCGGCTACTGGTTCGGTTTTGCCGCTGCGTGGCCAAGCAACTGGCTCTACACACAAGATGTTTACGTTGTCGAAATAGACGGGGTGTATTACCTGTGCAATGCGAGCTATCCGGGCGAAAACCTGATGCTCAACGTCACGCTCTAGCGTAATCCAAGGTCAACAAATGAGTGCGGCTCGTTTTTCAGGGCCGCACGTTTTCCCTCATCGCAAAGAAAACGGAGCGAAACATGCTTGGAACCATACTGATCGTGATTCTGATTTTCGCACTGCTGGGAGCACTGCCGCGATGGCCGCACAGCCGAGACTGGGGCTACGCTCCAACCGGCGGTGTAGGGTTGATCCTTTTCGTCGTTATCGTTCTGCTCGTTCTCGGGCGCATTTAAGGGTTGGCAGCGCGCCAACATCGTTGGAGTGAATGCAGAGGCAATGACCGCTATAAAATCGTCTACACCGCAGAGCCTCGATTTGTGCCATCGAGGAGGCGAGCAATACCTCACTGGTGAAAGACCACATTCATGTTCGCAGGCTGGAAACTCAGCACGAAATTTCCGATGACGAGATCAGTTTTTCCGTCATGATTCAGGTTCGCGGCGCTGATTGTTACCGCATCCGCACCGGAAGCGAAGAACGATCGGGTGAACTGCCCATTACCCGAGTAGAACAACAAGCAAGCCTGCTGACTCAACATCAATCCAATGGCAAGATCGACCTTTCCATCGCCATTGAAGTCGCCTACAGCGATCGCTCCGGGGTACTGGCCAAGATCAACTCGTGTTGCTTCGTAGAAAGTGCCGTCACCGTTGCTGTAGAAGATTGCGATTTCTTGGTCGCCGAGAAGGTTAATTGCCACATCGGCTTTTTCCGTCACCGTTGAAATCGCCAACCACCGCCATCGCCCTGTCGAGAAGCGGAAGGTCGTTTTGGACCTGTTGAAAGGTGCGATTGCCCATATTCAGAAAGGTGACTGCTCCGCTCGCGGAAACAATTCTGTTCCGGCTGATGGGCCGCAAGTCAGATTGGCCGTTTTTCGGAACTGAGTATCCTCGGAATCTAGCACACAGTTCACACATAGAATTCGAGATAGAGGCTTTTCAACTTCCGAATGGCCGAGAATCCGTCAACTAGATCGATCCCATTGTGCCAACCGAAACCCAAGAATTATTTGGGTGCCGTGGCAGAGCGGCCCGGCAAGAGTTCACGACAAAGCCAGAACGTGAATGCGCCGTCTTCGGCCGGCATGGCCTGACACTCACATCGTGGCGACGTAAAGCTTGTTTGGGTAAAGCGCTTCGACGATTTTTCGGATGACCTGGTTGCCGTTTTCTCCGTTGGTAAAAACTACTACTCCAATCCCTTGCGAAGGAACGAACATCACTAGGGTCTTCACTCCCCAATCAGAGCCGTCATGATCCAGAATCTTTACGCCATTCACATTTTCGACTTCCCAACCTAAACCCATGCCAGCCGCGACGGAACAGTTGCCCACCTGCCGGGCTTCTCGGCACGCTTTTTCCAAGTCTTCCGGCTTTACTGTATCCCGTGTCATGGTCGCTCGTTCTGCAGCAATTGTCTTGGTCAGGCCTTCGTCGTGCATGACGCTCACCACAAACTTGGCATAGTCACCGATCGTGGTCCGCACCAGATCGGCGCCATTCCACGTGGTCGCCACTGCGTCCAAGACCTTTTCTCCTTTTGGTCCATGGGGCACAGCCAATCGCCCTGAATACCAATCCTTCGCTGTGTACGAGGTGTCCTTCATGTCGATCGGATCAAATACCATCTCCTGCGCTAGCGCATCGAAAGCCTTTCCCAATTTCTTTTCGGCGAACCTGCCAACATAGTTATATCCCTCACCCGAATATCCAGTTTGCGTCCCTGGCTTCCATCTGATCTTGAGCACTCCGCTTGTCATTCGCCGCCAGTTCGCAAATCCCGTTTGGTGTGACAAGCACAACCGCGGAGTCAGCAATTTGCTCTGCGGATCGTCCTTTATGTCAGGGTCGACCCAGAACGGCGACATCGATTCGTCCAGCGAGAGTTTCCCTGCAGAGGCGAGTCGCAATACTGTCTCTGCCGTAATTGGTTTCGTCAGGGAAGCCATGTTGTAGAGCGTTTTTTTCGTTGCGGTGACGCCTGGACTCTGCTCACCATACACAGTCGTCCATGCTATCTTTCGATTTTCGATATACGCCACCGCCACGCTAGGTACGTCACTCTCCTTTAGCCATTGCGCCACATGGGCATTAATTTCTGCGCGTCCCTCCCTCGCAGCAACCGCCCGCAAATTGGATCGCGCCTTCTCCTGCGCCGTGGCTAGGACCATGGTGAGGCATGCCATTACAAGAACGACCAACCCCTTCCGCATTCCGCACGTACTTATCCGCACGATTCCTCCATTATCACTCTCTGTCAAGGTGATATACGATTCTTCACTCCCCGATGTTCCCGCTTAGGCCCGTTCAATAATCGATTAATGACTTCTGCTCCGGCGAGCGCTCTGGCAAAAAAGTCGAAGCAGGTCTCGATAACCGCGTTCATTGTTTCCGGATGGTTTTCGGGCAACCCTGAAGTAATCCCAAGGTAAGAGTTGCCGACAAGCCGGGAGTTGGCCCTACTGTGGTTTGCGTTTCAGCGGCTTGCCAATCGCAAGCAGGAAGATGGCACTTTTGTCTCTTGCGTGCGGTGAAAAGAAGCTAATCACATCATCGTCGAAGAAGGTCAACCCGGTCGCGCCCAGGTGCTGGGCATACGCAGCCAGGTAGATCCTGCCACCAATGACACCCGCCTCGAGTTGGACGGCCCGGTAGCCGCGATTCCCATATCGCTCCAGAATGCCTCCCAGATCGGCGAGAAAGAAGATGTCCACGCAGGCGTCTGCCGGCAATTGCTGCTCAAGCCCAAGGTGGTGGGCCTCGGCGCGGAAGTTCCCTTCCTTCAATAGCTCCAGGGTATTCTGCGCACGCCGGAAAAAGTAAGCGCCCGGCTTGAGTCCCTCCACTGAATGCACGATCAAGTAAAGATCGTTGAGCTGCTCGCCGGGAGGCCTAAGAAAATCAGCCGGAAGGCCTCGCGTGGCGTGGTTGAGAATCACAGAAACTTGCGCCAGCGTGATGGCTGCCGCCTTATCGAACGTTCGCGTAGAGCCGCGGCGCAGGATTAGCTGCTCAATCGTGTCCTTCGATTGTTCTTCTTCCGGTAATCTCGGGAGGCGAACTGCCTCGCCTGCCAGAGGGGAACATGGAACGACTGGTGGCTTCTCGCGCCACTGAGCCACTTCCTCTACCGACGCAAGGGAAGACACGTCGTGCATTTCAAGCATCGCGGGATATTCGATCTCGCGCTGTGAAAGCGGAATCGTCTCCAGGCCGAGCGCTGATACCTGTTTCGGTTCTGGCAGCGAACGCTCTGACGTGCGACCGATCGGTACCAGGCACAAGGAAACCTCTCGCCGCGTGTCGAGATCAAGCAGGCGGTTCACTTCGGCGTCCACGAACCCGAGCACGATCTCGGCTGGCAGCCCCGAAGCTCCCGCAACGGCCAGCATATTTGCCAGCAGGGTGCCGTTGTCCCAACCAAAATGCCGATAGGTGCGGGCTTGGTACTTCCAGGCGTTCCGCCAGTACGTACCGGTGCAAACGATAGTCGTGGGCGCGTGTGCCACCGCGGGTTCCATCGCCGTCGCCTGAGCCAGGTTTCCCCGAAAATCATCTTTTCGCAGAAGCCGTAGGGATACATCCGCAGGATTGAAGTGATACACGCCGGCATCGAGGCCCGGGAGATCGCCCGTCACGACGTATAGCTCGATGTCGTACAGAGCTCCAGTGCAAGCTGCGGCGCGAAAGTAGATTTCCCCACCCGGATATGCCCGCTGTTTGGTAATCCCCGCCGAGAAATAGAGGAGGCGCGCCAGGTCCTGAAGGCCAGGAACCGAATCAGCCCGCGACGAAGGCGCCGGTTCTGAGATTGCGGAGAGCGCGGCCACCCCTGTTTGCGGCAGGTCCCGCGGCAGTGGAAGAGGCTCTAGCTTTGGGTAGATTTTGAAAGACTGCGGCCGATTCGCCCAGTCCAAGAGGTGAGGATGGTTACGAATACTCCGATAGCAGTGTTTCGTGCCATCGTGATACTTCCAAGCTGCCTGGATTTCACGGTTGTTCATCGGCTGCTACGTCAGACTAGCACCTGTCGCGACCACGGGCGCAATGAGCCTGGTGACTGCGGATTGTGCCTGGATGACGGGCAATCCGGAAGTTGATCGGAAAACTGCTTATGAGCCGTAAGCCGCTTCAGGAACGGCATCTGGCGTTGTGACAGGAAATCCACTCGGATTGCTCCCTTGGAGGTCCTTTTCAACTCTTCATTTGGAGATCAGTATGAATTTCTCGTTGGAAAATCAGCGATGCAGATACCGTCTACAATTTCTACACCATCGATGTAGACGGAAAACCAGAAATGCAGTTTAAGTGCTTGAAAAGAATGGTCGGGGAGAGAGGATTTGAACCTCCGACCCCCTGGTCCCGAACCAGGTGCTCTACCAGGCTGAGCCACTCCCCGACGGCGCTGCGCCTGACACGGCGGGACGCAGCTGAGGCTTACTTACGATGGGCACTCTGATTATAGCATCGCTTTCTTGCGGCTGATCGGCGCCACTTGTCGCGGGCGACGCCAAACTGAGCCACAGGCTTTTGAGGTAAGCAGCCTGCGCGGGGGCTTCTACTTCGTTACAGAATTTTTTCGCGCTACACTATTACGACGGCCGCAGCCCATCTTGACGTAGGGTTGCGTACCCCTCACACGTAATGCTCGTCCTCTGCGCCGATCGGCTGTACACGCCTGTTAAGGAGATATTGAATCCACTTGTGTTTGTGGAGGATGGCGTCGTTGTTGCCATCGCCCCGCGCGACCAGCGGGAAATTCCCCGCAACGCATCCATGATCGACTTCGCCAAGGAGTTCCCGGGAAGTATTCTCGCTCCGGGTTTTGTGGACATACATATCCACGGCGGTGCTGGTGTTGACATGATGCGAGCCGCTGAGGGCGGCCTTGGCCGGCTCAACAAATTTCTTGCCGGCCATGGGGTTACCAATTACTTTCCGACAACGGTGGCGGCGCCGCTCGACGAGACTTGCCGGGCGCTAGCGAGGATTGCTGACGCGATTGAGAGGCCGGAAGCGAATGATGAACGGGGAGCCCGTCCGCTCGCAATTCATCTAGAAGGTCCATTTCTCAGTCACCGGCGCCGTGGCGTGCATCCGCCGGAAAATCTGGTCACGCCGACGCTCGCGGTTTTTGAGAGATTGTGGGAGGCGGCGCGCGGACATGTCCGCATGATGACGATCGCGCCGGAGTTGCCGGGAGCGCTCGAGGTAATTGCAGGTGCGGCACGACGCAATGTTTGCGTGAGCATTGGCCACTCCGACGCGAATTTGGAAGAGGCTCGGGCTGGCGTGCGGGCGGGGGCGCGGCATGCTACGCATACGTTCAATGCTATGCGCCCATTCGATCATCGCGAACCTGGGATTATCGGCGAGGTACTGACCAACGAGCACTTGAGCGCGGACATTATCGCCGACGGAATTCACCTGGCACCGGAGGTGGTGAAGATTTTTCTACAAACGAAAGGCACAGAGCGATCCGTGCTCATCACGGACGCGATTTCGGCCACCGGCATGCCGGACGGCGTGTATCAACTGGGACCGATCCGCGTAGAAGTGAAGGATGGGCGCTGCGAGAGCGATGGCCGGCTCGCTGGGAGTGTTCTCACGATGGATCGCGCGGTGCGGAACATTACACAATTCGGCGGGTGGAGTCTTCAGAATGCCGTACGGGCAGCGACGCTGAATGCCGCGCGGGCGGCGGGATTGGACGGTTGCGGGGAGATTGCCGTGGGGGCGGAAGCAAACTTCGTTTTACTAAGCGGAACTGGAGAAGTGTTGAGGACTCTTTGCGGCGGCCGAATTTGCTGAGAGTTGGAGCCGAGGTAGAGTTGTTCTTGCAAAAGCCCGAGCGCAGGATTCAGTTCGGCTTGCGCTCTTTGGCTTCCGCCATAAAGCGCAGAAGCAAAGCTTCATCGGCACGGGTGAGTTGATCGAAGAATGCGGTTTTGTTTTGCGCCGATTCGCTCGATCCCCGCTGGCTCGACTGCCGCAGCTTGTCGCCGAGTTCGGGGTCGTTGCTCATCACCTGACTGTAGAACCAGAGGAAATGGCGCATCTGGTCAAGCGACTTGCACAACACCTGGATGGCTTCGGTCTCCGGCAAGGTGGTCATCGCTTCCATTAACTCGGGGTCGCTCGGCGCCTGCATGGCAGCACAGTTGAGCTCGCGCTGAATCACGCGCAAATCCTCGGTGACGCGCATCATGCGTTTATGCAAATCGTCCATCGGTTGATCGATTGCCGTAGCCATGCTTTGGTTCGTTTGAACATCTCATCGGCTGCGCAGAGCGGATAGATGTCCCACGATCATGCGCTTTGGTAATTCTGCAATTACTTTCGTCTAACGATCGGCGGAGGACGAGCCAAGGCGTGAAATGCATTGATTGGCGCGGCTTTCCACGCATAACGCAGGCAGCCGAACTCAGATGTGGATAGAAACTTCTCCGCCGAAGCAACTGGAATTTGCCTCTTCCGATAGTGCCATTACTATCCGCTCTAAAGTCACTGGTTACCAGAGTCGCGGCATTTGCGCGGAGTATGGCCGGAAACAGATCGGCCAGCATGCGGCGGCGAGCGCGATTTGTGGTACAAACGCGCATGGCATCATCGACCGCGATCGACTCTAGAACTGGTCTCTTGCGCGCCATCGGGCGCTGGAGTCTGGTCGCGCTGGTGGTGAATTCGATCATTGGAAGCGGGGTTTTCGGACTGCCCTCCGTGGTCGCGGGTTTGATTGGCCGGTCGAGTATTTGGGCGGTGGTTGCCGCGGGCTGCGGAATGTGCGTGATTATGGGGTGTTTTGCGGAGGTAGCCTCGCGATTTCAGCAGGCGGGCGGTCCTTATCTATATGCGCGCGTTGCTTTTGGGCGGTTCATGGGAATCGAGACTGCGTGGATGCTCTGTTTGGGGCAGGTAACGGCTCCGGCGGCAAACGCTAATCTGTTTGTGGTTTATCTGGGCGAGTTTTTTCCGCACGCGAAGGACACGATTCCACGCGCCCTCATTCTCACTTTTCTGGTCGGGCTTCTGGCATTCGTCAATATTCGGGGGGTGCGAGGCGGCGCCCGCATCAGCAATTTGTTTACGGCCGCCAAGCTGGTTCCTCTGTTTGGCGTGATTGTTCTGGGATTCCTGGCAATGGCGAAACACGGCTGGTCGATTGCGACACCCTCGATGTCTTTCCCTGCCGGGACCTGGATGAGCGCAGTTCTGCTGTTGGTCTTCGCGTATGGCGGGTTTGAGACGGCTCTGGCCCCGATGAGCGAGGCACGAAACCCACGCCGTGACGCTCCCTTCGCGCTGTTCGTGGCGTTGCTGCTGTGTACGGTGATATACGCCCTGATTCAGTGGACGGTTGTGGGAGTATTACCGGATGCTGCGCATAGTTCGCGTCCGCTTGCCGACGTGGCGCGCATTGCAGTCGGGCCGATCGGCGCGGGTTTGGTGGCAATCGGCGCGCTGATCTCGTTCTACGGCTATCTCAGCGCGAAAATTCTTGCCATGCCTCGGGTGCCTTTCGCGCTCGCCGAACAGGGAGATTTTCCTCGGGTATTTGCCGCCGTGCAATGGCGCTTTCGTACCCCTTATGTTTCGATTCTTGTGTTTGCCACGCTGGTGTGGGGCTTTGCGCTGATCGGGGAGTTCAAGTGGAATGTAACGCTCTCGGCGGTGGCGCGGCTGCTTTATTACGGAGTGGGCTGCGCCGCGCTGCCGGTTTTGCGGCGCAAGCAGCCGGAGGGTGCGATGTTTCAGCTTCCCTTGGGAGACATTTTCGCGGTGGTGGGAGTGGCTCTTTGTTTAATTCTTGTGACGCGCGTTGATTTTGGGCAATCGCTGATATTGGTGGGAACGATTGCGGTGGCGTTGGTGAACTGGATTGTGGTTGCGCGTAAACCCGCCGTCGCGCCTGACGCATAGATACTCGAGCTGCGAAAATATTCCCAGGGGCTGAAGCCCCCATCTTTTTTGCTTTGTCGGCACGGCTGAAGCCGTGCCCTGATACGAATCCTGACCCGATGCTTGAAGCACCGCTCTTCCTGGGTGGCGCCACTTTCGTCGTACAACGACGGCTCGGCGGGGGCCTCTAGTGGCGTGCCTGTTCTATTTCCAGTAGCGTCTTTTTTCGCTCCATTCCCCAGCGGTAACCGCTAACGCCGCCATCTTCGCGTACGACTCGATGGCAGGGGATGGCAACTGCGACTGGATTCGTGGCACAGGCTCGCGCGACAGCGCGGACCGCGCGAGGCTGGCCTATCGCTTTTGCGACATCGCTGTACGATCGCTTTTCGCCAAATGGGATCGACTGGAGATAGGTCCAGACACGGCGCTGAAACGCCGTCGCGCGAATATCGAGAGGCAGCGCCGCATTCAGTTCCCGGCCGGTCATCTTGGAAAGCAAAGCTTCGATCCATACCTGCAATCCGCCTTCGTCAGGTTTGCGCACTGCGAATGGGAACTCGTGCTTCAGACCTTCGATCAATTCTTCATCGGTTTCTCCAAAGTTGATGGAGCAAACGCCGCGATCTGTGGCGGCGATCAGCGTGCGGCCCAGGGGAGAATCGGCGCAGGCGTAGCGGATCACTGCGGCGACGGAGCCGCGGCGGTACTTATCGGGCGTCATGCCAAGCTGCGACGCGGTCTTCTCATAGAGGCGGCTGCTGGAACCGTAACCCGCCTCATACATGGCGCGGGTAACGTTGTTTCCCGCCTGCAGGTTGCGCTTGAGAAGGCGCAGGCGGCAGGAATCGGCATATTCGCGCGGTGTGATTCCGAGTGCGGCTTTGAAGTTGCGTTGCACATGAAATGGGCTCTGACGGAAGGCCTTGCCGAGCTGCTTGAGGGTAATCGGCTCGTCGAGATGTTGCTCGATATAACGACAGATTTCTTTGGCGAAGTCGGATTGGGGATGCCCGCTGAACGAGCGCGGATGGCAGCGCAGGCAGGCGCGAAAACCCGCCTTCTCGGCTTGTTCCGGCCTCGCGAAGAAGGTCACGTTCACGCGCCGGGGTCGTTTAGCGGCGCAGGATGGACGGCAATATATGCCCGTGCTGGAAACAGCGAAGACAAATTCGCCGTCGTAAGCGGAATCGCGGGCCACGACGGCGTTCCAGCGAGGTTCGTCATTTTCGCCGGCGATCGCTTGTTGGCGTGGGTTCGTGACTTGCATTGACACGGTATTGGATGCGTCTGGTGTGAGTATGGCACCGTAAGCTGCGCTCGGGAAAGTCATTTGCGTGGTCGTCATAATGACCTCATGCTAGAACGCGTCGCTGACACGGACTATCCGAATCTTGCGGCCAAACTGAATTCAGCGATTCATAGCTGCAACGGATAACGAAAGTCGCGGGCTACAACATCCGTTTGCTCTACCAGGCAGAAATCAATATGCTTTGTTGGCTTTCCTAATTCATCGGAGGATGGTATGAAAAATCTGCGTTTTACGGCCATTGGACTTCTGGCGACTCTTCTTTTAGGCGTTGCTTTGGCACAGCACGCAACGCAGCATTTGCTGAGCGCGGACGAAGTTAAGAAAGCGGCTCCCGCTGATTTCTTCTTTCGCGGCCAGAAGGCTCTTACGCAGATGCGCAACGCGACCGGCTTTCAAAGCGCAAGCGGCATGATGACACTGGCTGCTCTGGTCGACGCCTCGGGCTATTCGACGGCAATGCAGCAGAAGTATCAGGGTTTTCTGATCACCGAATCGAAACTTAACATTGGCGGATCGCAACTCATGCCGGGCGAATACGGTTTTGGTTTCACTTCCGATAAATTCGTTGTTATGAATGTGGCGAACGAGGATGTGCTCAGCGTTTCGTTTGAGACTGACTCGTCATTGAAGCGTCCGGTGCCGTTGAAGCTGGTTGAGGATGGCGCAGGTTACAAATTTTATGCGGGCAGGAAATGGGTTAGCGTGAAGCTGGAGTAGGTTGCGCCCGACTTCTCGGCGACACTAGCAGGATCCGCACACCGCGCTCGCCCACTGGCAAGTGAACCCGCAGCATTCGACTCATGATTCTAGATTCTTGTAAGCCCTAAAGAGCTTGCGACCTAGCCAGCCCAGCAAGCACCACCAAAGGGTCCCAGCTATTCCAAAAATGATCACCGGTTCGACCCCTTTATACGCCAAAGCGGACTCCACACCTGTAAAAGGGAAATCAACGAAAAACATCTTTTGCCACGCCCTAACATCAGCGTGGCTAAGCCAGATTGCTAAACAGACCCCCAAATGAATAAACGCGGGAACGAAAACGACCAATGAACTTCGCGGTTTGGGTATCTGATTATCCAATCGCAGATGCATCCTCGTAATGGCTTGCCGGTCCTCGGCCGGCTGGCGAAAACGCAGGCTTCGGAAAAGACGCCGGGAGTGACAACGCCTGAGATCCGTCTCAGTTGCCGAGCGGCTGGAAGGGCCCGATCATGCTTGACACTCCCGCTCTTTTCCGCAACTCGGTGAGCAATGAACTGGCCGCATTAGTGTAGGTTTTGCTGGGGTCGGAAGGATCGGCCCAAACCGCGTCGTAGACGATCTGCGCGGCCTCCTTCACGTCCATGTGAAGGGCCGCTTCGCACACATCCACGCGTTCCTGCAGGCGGTCGTAACAGGGTTTACAGATGGAAGCCAATTCAGGCGCGGCCTGATGATGCTCGCCCATGGTGCACACCGGAGGCGCACTCACCACTTCGGCGTGCGCGGCGAAAAGCTGCGACTTGAACTCTTCCAGGAAAGCTTCTCTTTCCTGCTCAACAACGGCGGTATCTGGCGTGGGCTCGGCCGCGGCTTGCGCCTTGGGAGACGAGGGCACTATGTTGGGAGAAACTCTTTCTTTGCTGTTGCAGGTGGGGCAGGTATCCACGTTTGCCGGATAGTAGAGATGGCACTTCACGCATGGCAGACCGTAACCCGAGGACTTGTAGGCTGCCTCGCCGGGAGCGGCGGCGGAGCGTTCCAAATGCCGCAGATCGCTCCGCATGTCCTGCTCGGCCTGAGGAATCGACTTGGCGGGCTTGGCGGCGGCGGCTTGCGTGGATCGCGTTACATCCATTGGTAATCACCCCAGAAGGCAAGTGTAAGAACTCTTCGGCGGCTGGGAAAATGCCGTGAGTACACCGGTGGGCACTGTCCCGTAGTTACCGGGAGTTGGTTTCCTTGATCAGCTTCATCAACTCTTCGCGGCGGGCGCGGTAAAGGGTGCGCTCCGGAGCGAGCCGGGCGGCGGCATCCAGTTCCGTTAAGGCTTCCTCATAACGGTCCAAGGTCATCAGGCAGGCAGCGAGTGAATAGTGGTTTTCTGCCGAAGCGTTCAGGCGAAGCGCTTCGCGGAATTCTTTCTCCGCAGCAGCCGTCTGCTGCTGCTGAAACAGGGCCGTGCCGAGAAAATGGTGGGCCTCTTCGGAATCGGGATTGAGCGTGACTGCCAACTGCAACTCGTGAACACCATCTTCGAGTTGATCATTTAAGACAAGCGCCTCGCCTAGCAGGCGATGCTCGGAAGAGCTGGTTGGATTTTGCAGAAGCGCTTGTTTCAGCTGTTCGATGGCGCTGCCGTATTCCTTTTTCGACATGTAGGCACGGGCGAGGCAGCCGTGCCCCTGCTGCCATTCGGGATGTTGGCGGTAAAGCTCCTGCAGTTCGTTGATGGCGGAATCGAAATCGGCTTTGTCACAGTAGGTATTTCCCAAGTTGTTGCGAACTGAGGCTTCATCGGGCGCCAATCGCTTCGCCTCGTGGTATTCGGCGATAGCCTCATCGAGGTGATTTTCTTCGTGCCAGATGAGCCCGAGATTCGAGTGAGCCTCCCAGAATGTGGGCTTGAGACGAATGGCCTGGCGATAGGCGGTAATTGCAGCCTCTTGATTTCCCCCCGCATGCAGCGTGATGCCGAGGTCGTAGTAGGTGTCGGGATTTGCGGCATCGCGGGCGAGCGACTCGTCGTAGGCATGGGCAGCCGCAGCGTATTGGCCATTCGAGTAAAGAGCCAGCCCAAGAAACTGGTAGGCTTCAGCATTCTGCGGATCCATGCTCAATGCGGTGCGGGCTTCGGCGATGGCGTTCGGTCCATCATCCAGACGATAGAAGATATAGGCGAAGCTGCTGTGATTTTCGGGAAAGTCGGGGAGAAGTTCCGCCGCTCGCGTGATCTCATCGAAAGCGTCGTCCCATGATTCCTGCCGCATCAACATGTTTCCCAGCGCGTAGTGATAAGCCGAGTTTTCCGGATCAGCGGCAACCAGGATGCGCAACTCCATTTCGGCTTCGTGGAAACGCTGGTTCTTCGCCTGGGTAGCGGCTTTGAGCAGAGCATCGGGAAAGGGCGAAAAAGTGGAGTTCTCGTTGGCTGGTTTTAAGGATGTGATCGTGTGCAAGAATGCTGCGTCGGCACCGACGGCTGCAAACTGGCGGATTTCTGCCTTGCTGGATGGATTTGCCAGCCCGCGCTCCTGCGCGATACTGGCCAATCGACTGTTGGAAATGCCCGCCGCTAGCCATGCCAGCAAGTCATTGTTGGTCACAGGCTTGGGTTCTGTGGCTCGGGTGGTGAGAACGGTCGCCAGAAAAAAAAGAAAAAATGCCGGGAGCTTGGGCTTCAATCGACTTCTCCAGAGAGGTTTGGCTTGCCGTTGCCGTGCCGCTGCGGCGTTCGCCTGCTGACCACATTATTCTGTTGGCACACCCGACGGTAAGGTCACGGAAGTAATGGGGCAGGAGGCAACTGTGATAGGTAGGCGGCTTGGATCGCGGTTTGACTTCCCTGTGCCCCTCCAGTACCGTATAAGAGGACGTAGAAGTGTGGTTTGGAGGGTTCGATGCTTGAAGGTTTGTTTCAACCGACGCATCTGATCATCATTTTCGCGATTGCATTGCTGGTTTTCGGTCCCAAGAAGCTGCCTGAACTGGGCAAAGGCTTGGGCGAAGGGATTCGTGCCCTGAAAGAAGGCATGAAAGATACGCCTCCGAATCCGAGCGAGAACAAGAGCGCCGAATCGAAAGATACCAAGGCGTAAGAGAGTTTTTCCCTTCGCGCGGTAATCCTCTTTAGATTCCATTGCCGCTGTGCGGCTGTTTCCTGTCTTTTTTCCTGTCGTCTTTTTTCTTTCGTAGCGGTCCCAGATTACTTTTAAGCTTTGTGAATCAATTCCGCTGGAGGTGGGTTGTGTTGCGTAAGTTTGAATTCCTTGCGATGTTTCTTTGCGTAACGGTTCTGTTCCAAGTGGCGGTCTTAGCCGACCAGATCACCTTGAAAAATGGCGACCACCTGACCGGAACGGTTGTGAAATCCGACGGCAAGACGTTGGTCCTGCATACGGATTACGCCGGGGACGTAACCGTCGACTTCAAGGCGATCACGCAGATCACTACTGAGAAAGAATTGCATGTGACTACTACGGAAAAGAAAACCGTGGTCGGGCCGGTCACGACCAGCGACGGGAAAATCGAGGTTGCTACCAAGAGCGGTGGGGCGGTCGAGGTTCCGCCTTCGGATGTGGCCATCATCCGCAATGATGCCGAGGAGACTGCGTTCGAGAAAGCGCAGCATCCCGGCCTTCTGCATGGATGGAACGGCGGGGCAAATGTCGGCTTCTCGCTGGCCCGGGGCAACAGCCAAACCACCAACGTGGCAATCGGGATCAACGCGGTTCACCCCACGGCGAACGACAAGATTACGGTTTATCTGACGTCTTTGCAGACCAACAACCAATTGTCCACGCCGAGCACGGTTGCCGATTTGATCACCGGCGGCCTGCGCTATGACTACAATTTCGAGCCGAAAGTGTTCGGATTTGTCGGTGCGGATTTCATGAGCAATGCTTTGCAGGATCTCGACCTTCGGGGCGTATATGGCGGCGGCATTGGCTATCACGCGGTCAAATCGGATAACACCACGTTCGACATACTGGCTGGGCTGAATTACACGCACGAGACTTACTCTAACGGGACAGTGAACACTCCAATTACAACTCCGCCAACTTTCATGTCTTACGGCGTCACCAACCGCTATGCAGCGCTCACGTTGGGCGAGGAGTTGATGCACAAGGCGGGGAAAACTACTGTGATCACGGAAAAGCTGTACATCTATCCGGATTTATCGAGCGGGTATAGCGGCCAGTACCGCGGCGAATTCGATTTCGGCACGGTGACGAAGATCAGCAAGTGGCTGGGCTGGCAAAATCAGGGCAGCGATCTCTATGTGTCGAACCCACCTGTGGGAACGAAAGATAATGACATTGTGTTCACTACGGGGTTGAACTTTACGTTCACGCACTGAGGCTTCAAGTTCGCAAAATCCCCTTGGATCCCCGCCCGAGCTTCACTTGGGCGGGTTCTTAATCGCGGTGCGTGGATACCATTTGACAACCCTGCTCACCTCCCCTTGAATCACACGTCTACTACCGAGTAGAGTACTGTTTCTCGCTGCTCGGGTTCTTGAAAGTCCCATTTACAAACAGGAGTCTGCTCGATGCGTCATGCATGGATTGTGCTGATTGCCATCCGCTGCTGCGCTGCGCTTTCCACCTCTACAGCTGCTCCATCACAAACCGCGGACGAACTGATCGCCAAAAACATCGAAGCCCGCGGCGGCATGGAGAAAATCCAGGCCATCAAAACCCTCCGCGCGACGGGCAATTCGAAGGCGGGGGAGGCTTCGCCGCCACCGTTGGCCAGGAGAACCAGCGGCCCAACCTGATCCGCGAGACTTTTTCCTTGCAGGGCATGACCGCGGTGCAGGCTTATGACGGCTCAGTCGGCTGGCAGATTCAACCCTTCGGCGGGAAGAAAGATCCTGAACTGATGGGCGAGGATGATCTGCGCGATCTGCTGCTCGACGCCGACTTCGACGGCCCTCTGGTGGATTACAAAGAAAAAGGCAGCACCGTCGAGTATCTTGGGCACGACATGGTGGATGGCGACGACGCTCTGCGCTTGAAGATCACGCTGAAAAACGGCGACATCATTTATGACTACCTCGATCCCGATACCTTCCATCGAAATTCGCCGGGACATTCAGCAGTTCATTCGCGGTTCGGTGCGGGATCGTGTGGTCGGGCTTGGTTCTTATAAGCCGGTGGACGGCGTGATGTTTCCCTTCTCCATCTCAAATGGGCCGAAGAACCATCCCGACGAGCAGATACAACGATTCGGAAGATGGAAGCGAATGTGACCATCGATCCGGCGGATTTTGCGCTGCCCGCATCGCTGAGGACGGATGACAAGAACTCCGGGATGGTGGGAGTGCATTAAAAGCAGTTCGCCGGTTTCAGTAGTTAATAGCCCGTCTCGTTCGGCGATTTTTTGCCACAGAATCTTTAGCGTAGAAGAGGACTTGCAAACGATGAACGCATCTGCCCGCTTTTCGATACTGCACGTGGTTTTATTGGTCTCCGCTTTGCTATGCGCAGTTTCACAGGCGCAGGCGCCCTACCGCTTTGACGCGGCAACGGTCTCCGGCCTTCCGGCGCGGAATATCGGATCAGCCACGATGAGCGGCCGCATCGCCGCGGTGGATGCGGTCGATGAGACCGGCCGCATCACGGTGTTTGTAGGCGCGGCGAGCGGGGGACTATGGAAGTCGCTGAATGGCGGAACAACTTATAAGCCGGTGTTCGACCGTGAAGACGTGCAGTCGATTGGCGCAGTGGCCATCGATCCTTCGAACTCGAAAACGGTTTGGGTGGGCACGGGCGAGGCCTGGACGCGCAACAGCGTATCGGTGGGCGATGGCGTGTACAAGTCGACCGACGGCGGCGAGAACTGGACCAACGTCGGGCTGAAAGATAGCGAGCACATCGCGAAGATTCTGGTGAACCCGGCGGATAGCAACGATGTGCTGGTCTGCGCGACCGGGCATTTGTGGGACGACAACGACGAGCGCGGAGTTTACCAAACTAGCGACAGCGGCAAGACCTGGAAGAAGGTTCTGGCGGGAGCGAACGGTTCGAGCGGCTGCGCCATGATGGCGCGGAGCAAGCAGGAACCGAAGACAATTTACGCGGCGATGTGGGATTTCCGTCGCAAGGGATGGACGTTCCGCTCGGGCGGGCCGGGCAGCGGAATTTTTAAGTCGACCGACGGCGGGGCTACGTGGAATGAAATCGACGAGAAGAATGCGAAGGGACTGCCCCCAAAACCTTATGGCCGCATTGCGATCCAGGTCGCAGAATCGAAGCCGCAACGTGGTCTACGCGAACATCGAAGCGGAAAAAGGGCGGGGTTTGTATCGATCCGACGACGGCGGAGCGAACTGGAGGAAGCTCGACGCGAGCAACTATATGGTTTGGCGTCCGTTTTATTTCGGCAACCTGATCGTCGATCCGAAAGATGAAAACAAAATTTTCAAGCCCGACCTAATTCTGCTGCTGAGTAACGATGGAGGAAAAACTTTTAACGTGGTTTCGAGCGCGGCGCATGGCGACTTCCACGACGTATGGATCAATCCCAAAAATCCGAATATCGTGATCGCCGGCGACGACGGCGGCCTGTGGCGCAGCGAGGATGGCGGCAATCGCTGGAAACACCAGATGAATCTGCCGGTTTCGCAGTTCTACCACGTAAGCGTGGACAACGCCGATCCGTATCACGTTTACGGCGGCTTGCAGGATAACAGTTCGTGGGTGGGCGATTCATCTTATCCGGGCGGCGTAACCAACTCGCGCTGGGAAAATATGTTTGGCGGCGATGGCTTCTGGATGTTCGAGGATACTTCCGATCCGGACTACATTTATGCCGAAGCGCAGGGCGGCGAAATCGGCCGCGTAAACCGCAATACGCATGAGATCCGCGACATCCATCCGCTGGCCGAACTATAACGAGAAGAAACTACGCTTCAACTGGAACACGCCGATTCACATGAGCCCGAACGAGAAAGGAACGATGTATATTGGCGCGCAGTTCCTGTTCCGCTCGCGGGATCACGGGCAGTCATGGGATCGGATTTCTCCGGATTTGACGACGAACGATCCGGAGAAGCAGAAGCAGGAAGAATCCGGCGGAGTGACCATCGACAATTCTTCGGCGGAAATGCATACCACGATTTATTCCATCTCCGAGTCGCCGAAGAATGGCCAGATCATCTGGGTCGGAACCGACGACGGAAATGTGCAGATCACGCGCGATGGCGCCAAGACCTGGACCAACGTTGTTGGAAACGTCAGCCGGACTGGGGAAAAATTCATGGGTCTCGACCATCGAGGCGAGCCGCTTCGATGAAGGCACCGCGTATGCCACATTCGACCGGCACACCTACGGCGATATGAAGCCGTATGTCTACAAGACCACCGACTACGGACAGACGTGGACCGCGCTTCCGGTGCAGCAAACGGCGTGCGCGGATTCGCTCATGTGATCAAGGAAGATACCGTAAGCCCTAATGTCTTTTCCTGGGCACGGAATTCGGCCTATGGATTTCTGTGGATGGCGGCCAGCGATGGGCGCAGTACAAAGGCAATGATTTTCCCTGCCGTGCCCGGTGGATGACATTGTGGTGCAGGCGCGCGAGTCCGATCTGGTGCTGGCGACCCACGGACGCGGCATCTGGATTATCGACGACATCTCGCCGCTTCGTGCGCTGACTCCCGAGCTGATGACAAAGGAGGCGACACTGCTGCAGGGCCGGCCGGCGATGCAATATTTCGAACGTCTGCGGCGGCTGGCCGGAAGGCGACGAAACATTTCACGGCCGAAGCCGTCCTACGGATGCGCAGATCACTTATTACCAGAAAGGCCGGCACATCTTCGGCGATCTGAAGATCGAAATTTTCGACCAGGATGGCAAGCTGGTGGATACCGTCGCCGGCAGCAAACATCGCGGATTGAATCGCGCAGGCTGGTCGATGCACATGAAACCACCGGCGGTCGCGCCCGCGGCTTCGGCCCTATTTGAGGCTGCGCAGGGGCCGCGCGTGTTACCTGGAACCTACACCGTGAAGCTGACTAAGGGCGACCAGACATACACCGAACAATTGAATGTTGCCATCGATCCGCGCGCGAAATATTCGACTGGATGAACGCAAGGCGCAGTTCGATCTTGCGATGAAGGTTTACAAAGAGCTCGAACACATGACATACGCCGTGGCCGCGATCGAAGGCGTGCGCGATGCCGCCAACGCACCGCGCAGCGACCAACTCCGCGATAAGATCCGCTGCGCAAGCAATTGCAGGAACTTCTGCCGATTGCGAAGGCTGCGCTCGAAGATTGTCGCCACCAAAGAAGGCGGCATGATCACGGGCGAAGAACGCATCCGCGAACTGCTGGGACAACTCTACGGCGGCGTTACCGGATACGACGGCAAGCCTACGGACTATCAGGTGGCGCGGACGGAATCGCTGGGGCATGAACTGGAGGATGTAATTGACGATTTCCAGAAGACAACCGCAAAAAGAATTGCCCGCGATCAACGCCGGTTTGAAGAAGAAGAAATTGGAAACGATTACTGTGCCTGCAGAGTCGGAATGGCAGAAGAAGAAGGATGAGTCTTCGGCAAATGGGGCTTCCGGAATGCAGGCCCGAGAAGCTTTGGAAGAGGAGCGGATGCGGGAGATGGACTAAGCTACGCGAGCTCGAGTTCGATCTTCTTTGCCGCAAGGTCCAGTTTCACGATGCGAAACTTTAGAATCTGCCCGGCGCGAAGAGATTCCGGTTTGGAAGTCGCGATTGCGGCTCCGCCTTTCCAGCGTGCTTGCAACATGGAACCGAGCGAAGACAAATCGGCTTTCGCGTTCTTTGCGGGAGACGCATCGGCAGTATCCCGGGAATCCGCCTGCGGCGAATCGACGCGGCAGAGGGCATGAATGCCCTCCCCTAACTCCACTTGAACAGTGTCTCCTGAGATTTGCGTTACACGTCCGCTGACGACGTCGCCCGCCTTGTGCTCAGCGAGATATTCATCCAAACCTGTGGGAACCAGTTGCTTAATGCCCAACCGTATCTGGCGCTTTTCCGTGTCGACAGCCAGCACTTGTGCTTTCACCACCTGCCCGAGCTTGACCACTTCCTGGGGATGATTGATGCGCTTCTCGGCGCTCATGTCGCCGATGTGAATCATGCCTTCAATGCCCTCTGCGAGCTGAATGAAGGCTCCAAACTTCTGGACGCTCACGATAGGGCCTTCGACGACGGAACCTACCGAATATTTCTGGGACGCATCGGCCCAGGGATCTCCGAGCGCTTGCTTCAAACCCAGCGACATTCTTCGCTCTGGAACGTTGATCCCGAGAACGACCGCATCGACGGTCTCTCCCGGTTTGACGATGGTGCTCGCGCTGCGCAACTTCTTTCCCCAGGACATTTCCGAAACGTGAATCAGGCCTTCGATTCCGGGCTCGAGTTCCACGAACGCACCGAAATCGGCAACGCGGGTTACCGTTCCACGAACACGCTCGCCCAGCTTGTACTTCCCTTCCACCTTGTCCCATGGATGCGGAAGCAGCTGTTTCATTCCCACCGAAATGCGGCGCTTCTCGCCTTCCGTAGAAATTTTTAGCACTTTGACTTCGACGATTTGATCAACCGCCAGTACATCGGCCGGTTTGCTCACGCGGCTCCATGAAATATCGCTGACGTGCAGAAGGCCGTCGACTCCGCCAAGATCGATGAAGGCTCCGTAATCGGTGAGGCTGCGGACTGCGCCGCTTAGGGTGTCGCCTTCTTTCATCTCGGAATAACGGCGGTCTTTGGCGGAGCGCTCCTGCTCTTCAAGAACGACGCGACGATCGACGACGACATCTTCGTCGGCGACATCGAGCTTGATGATGCGGCAGAGAATTTCCTGATCGACCAGCTTCATCATTTCATTGGCGTCTCGAATGCCGCTGCGCGAAGTCGGCATGAAGGCGCGAACGCCGACATCGACGCTGAGTCCGCCTTTGATTACGCCGGTTACGGTGCCAACGATGGTCGATTTGTGAGCGAACGCTTTCTCCAGCGTTGCCCAGTCCTTCGGCCGCTCAACTTTCGCGCGGGTGAGTTGGTAGTAGCCTTCGGGATCGCGCCCTTTGATGGAGACCGGGAACTGGTCGCCCTTCTTCACGGTTTCGCCTGCGGCCTGAAAATCCGCCAGCGGCATGATGCCTTCACTCTTGAAACCGATATCGAGGTAAACCGAATCGGACGAAACGGCGATCACGGTTCCTCGGAGTTGCCTCCCGCCCTCTTCGTTACTGCGCGACTGCGTGTGGCTCTTTTCGAATTGCGAGAGAAGATCGCCGAAAGATTCGGTAGGTTCATTCGTTGAAGATGTTGGTGGGTCTGTGTTCTGAGGGTTTGAACTTGGCATGGAAAGGGTAATCTCGTTGGAAAGGGTCGTTACTAGAATAACATTCTGCGGTCGGCAGGAAGGGAAACCAGAAAAAGGGCACGAAGGATCGCGAAACTGCAACGCGGAAATGACAAGAAAAATCGCCGTGGATATTCTTCCACGGCGATCCCTGTCCCAGGTTGCGATTATTACATTCCCGGTGCTGTTTCCGCCGAGTGCAGAACACGGAAAGTGCTTCCGCCGTTGGACCAGACGAGCACGAGCGCGTCCTGACCCTTTGGCACCGCTGCCAAGGCGTTTTGTACGTCTTCGGCATTGCGTACGGGTTTGCGATCGACCTCTATGATCACATCGCCGCGCTGCAGACCGGCGTTATCGGCGGGGCTGCCAGGTTGGACGTGTTCAACAACCGCGCCGTGCAGGTCACCTGACGCCTGGATCTGCTGCCGCACATCCGGAGTCAGATCTTCCAGGCCAAGGCCCCAGCGCGGCTTGCCTTGCCGTTCGAGGCTTCTTTGATTCCCTGGTCGCGGCTGCCCATTTCTTCGAGCGTGACTGGAATCGTTGTCGGTTTTGCCATCGCGCAGCACATCCAGCTTGATGGTCGCGCCGGGCTGCTTTTGTCCCACTTCGATCTGGAGTTGGCCGGCGTCGCTTACCTGCTTGCCGTTGAGTTCGGTGATGACGTCTCCGACTTTTAGCCCAGCTTTCGCGCCGGGCGAACCGGCTTCGACCTGCGATAACCACCGCGCCTTCGGCTTTCTCCACATGGAAGAACTTCGCGTTATCCGGGGTCACGTCGCTGATGCCGATTCCCATGTAGCCGTGGCTGACCTTGCCATAGCGGATGAGAGCTTCGACCGTGGGACTGCACGATCTGAGTGGGAATCGCGAAGCCCATGCCGGAGAAGCTGTCGGAGGATGAGACCAGGAACGTATTGATGCCGATCACCTCGCCGCGCGCATCGACGAGCGCGCCGCCGGAGTTGCCGGGATTGATGGCCGCGTCGGTCTGGATGAAGCTCGCCGGGCTTGCGGCGATTCTGCGTGAACGGGTTGGGGCGGTTGAGCGCGCTGACGATGCCGCGCGTGACGCGTGAAACTGAAGCCGAACGGATTGCCGAAGGCGAGAACAGTTTCTCCGGGCCGCAGTCTGCGTTGAGTCACCCCAGGGAGCGTTCGGCAGATCCGTGCCGTTGATCTTGATGACAGCGAGATCGGTGAGCTTATCGGCGCCGATCAAGCTTTGCGGGAAGAATCCGACGGTCTTTAAGCGTTACGCGGATGTCGACTGCGCCATCGATGACGTGATTATTGGTCACGATGTAGCCATCCGGCGAGATGATGACGCCGCTGCCGATTCCGTGCTCAATCTGCGGTTGCTGGTGAAAGGGACGATTGAAGAATGGGGCGAACATCGGCGGCAGATCCTGAGGCAATTGCTGCTGCATCTGATCGTCCGACATGTCCGATTTCGAGCGAGAGGTGACTGCGACGTTCACTACGGCTGGTGTGACGCGCGCGGCTAGCGTTTCCATCGCCTGATTGAGCGAGAGCAAAGCGCTGACACTGCTGGGGTCGAGCGGCTCGGCCGTGGGAGAGACAGCTGCTCCGCGCGCATAAGCCGGTTTAATGATTTCGTATCCTCCGAATGACAATGCCAACACGATTGCCAAAGCAGGGACAATCAGGCGGCGAGTCAAGAGGTTATTTTTGAGCCAGGTTTTCATCTTCGTATTTCTCCTTAAGTTGAATCGTGATCTCTTACAACTAAATATTTAGTTTGTTACCACAAAAAATTTTTGCCCATCGAATCGCCACTTTATGTAGATTTCGGCGGCGCTCCTTTCTGGATTTGGCGCGAAGCGTTCCGATCCGGGTGATAAACGGTTAACTGCCATACGCTGACGCTCCAGACGCGGCCGTATGCATCTACTTCGTTGCTTTGCATGATGACTAAGACGGTATGCGGTGCGGTTGCTGAAATGCGGTCCTGACCTTTGGCATTCAACATCTGCACCGGTCTCAGGACGGGCGAATGTTGAGTACTTGCCGCGAATGATGCCACAGGCGTTACAGCGCGATGCCTCACGACATGCTTTGCTACGACTGCTTTTGGAATGGCTGTGGCGTGAGCGACGTCAGCATTGCGCTCTACGAAGTTTGCGGGAATCACTTTGGCATCGAAGTGCGGAGCCGTTTCGGCGATGGCAGTTCCCGCCGGATGGCCGTCGTCGAAGGCTACTAAATTGGGTTCGTGCGCGAGCGAAACCAGGCAGATAGCCGAGACTGCGGTGACGATGGCCACTCCGGGCTTCCAGACTTTGGTCGCCGGTTTCTGTGGGAAATGCGCACCGTGCAGAATCCGAGCTACACGCTGAGCAGTGAGTTGCACTCGCTCGGCCATGGCCTGGGCAAGGGCGAAGCCGCGGCGCAGAAAACTCTTCTCCGCCACGGATACCAGGCACTGTGCGTAGCCGCGATGATCCGCGGTGGCGGCAAGAACGAAATCGTCACAGGCCATTTCGCGCTCACGGGCGAGGCCGCGCCCAATCCACCAAACTGCGGGATGAAAGAACAAGACCGCGCTGACGAGCTTCTGTGCCAGATTCGTCCAATCGTCCCAACGGCGCAGGTGCGCCAGTTCGTGAAGAATGACAGCGTTCAGTTCCGCCGGCTTGAGTTCGTCGAGCGCCCAGGCGGGAATGACGATAGCGGGCCTGATGAATCCTATTGCAGCCGGAACTCGAAGCCTGGCGGAGACAAGAATCTGTATTTGCCGGCGTAAAGGATTGGCGCTCAAAGTAGCGCGCAGGCCGGGATGGAGGTCATTCACATTTAGCGGAGTACAAGTTCTGCGCAGTTGGTGAAGCTGCCAAAATCCGAGGGCAATTTTCACTAAACCTGCCGCTGCGATCACTACCCAAAAGAGAAAGATATCGGTTGCCCAGGACGCCGGCAGGAGGAGGGCAAAGTGGGTTGCGCTCGCAGAACCGCCCTGGAATAGGCAGCCTGAAGGATTGGCATCGATGCCACTGCCGCGAGAGCTGCCAGCAAAACTGCAAAACGTGTATTGGAATTCTGCTGCCGCATCAAGCGCAACAGAAGCCAGCCGCAGAGCGCGATTAATATACCCTCCGCAATTCCGTTCAGCATGCGGCCGACTGCCAACGCCGCCAGACTTTGCAAATGTTGTGCGGGCGTCATCAATCCAATTGCTCGCTTTCCTGCAGCATTTTTCGCAGGCGGTCGAGTTCGGCCGAATTCATGCCCCGTTCTTCGAGAATGTTTAGAACAAGTAGTTCTTGGGAATCTCCGAAGAACCGGCTCACCAGGCGGCGAATCTCGGAGCGCGTGGCATCCTTGCGCTCGATCAAAGGAGAATAGATGAAGGCGCGGCCGTCTTTTTCGTGCTTCACATACCCCTTCTTTTCGAGGATACGGATTGTGGTCAGGACGGAGTTGTAGGCCAACGGCGATTTTTCCGTCAGGCCGTCGAGCACCTGCTGAACGGTGGCCGGGCCTTTGGTCCAAAGCACCTCCATGAGCCGTAACTCAGCTTCGGTCAACGTTGCCGATTTACGCGGTGGCAAGCACTCCCTCCTTCATGAGAGTTGGACGTACAACTATTCAGATGGTCAACTAGTGAATTAGTTGCAAATAATTGCCGGGGAGATGTATGGGGAGGGTTTTAGTGTTCGTAACTCCCGGCGCCCAACGAAACCTTGCCTCGGAACATGCGGTAAATAAAGATGAAATAGCCAATCGCCAGCAGCATTCCGAAGGACCACCAGATCAGCCCTACGTGCAGCGTGTGAGGACCGGAGATGGCATTGGCAATGGTCACGTCGTACGTGGAACCCGTGGTAGCAGGCAATAATCGCGGATACAAACCGAAGGCCGCACCAACGAGCATCGCGGTTAGATAAAGGCAAGAGCAGCCGAATGCGTTGCGATCGGCAGCCCTTCGGGAGAAGTGGAAGATTCCGAATAACGACAGCAAAACGACAACCGGGACCGCAAAAGCAATGGGATGATTCTTATAGTTTGTGAGCGTATCGGCGCGGGCAATCATGGAGGCCGGAAGGCTCACGACGGTTAAGAGCAGGAGCGCTCGCCACATACTGCGTGCAACGGCCCGCGCTCGCTGTTGCAGATCACCTTCAGTCTTTATAGCAAGATAAAGTGCTCCGTGAACTGCGAGGGCAGCAGCGCGACGCACCCCTCCGATGACGGTGTACCAGTCGAGAATTCCGGGTGAGGACCGACGCTCCAGTTGGTCCAGAGGGGAAGAAAGAAATAGCCGTCGGCGCGCAGCGGGACGCCGCGAATCACGTTGGCCAGCGCCGCGCCGAAAATATGGCCAGCAGCAGCGCTGGAAATGAAAAACAAGCCGTCGAAAAAGCTCGCCACAGGCCGTCGTCGATGTGCATGCGCAATTCGATGCCAGCGCCGCGCATGATCAGCAGCCACAGCACGATCATCAAGGCAGATAGAACCCGCTGAAGGCCGATGCGTACAGAAGCGGAAAAGCGAAATAGAGCGTGCCGCCGCCGGCCAGCAGCCAGACTTCGTTGCCGTCCCAGACCGGGCCGATGCTGCGAAGCATGATCTGCCGGTCTGGCTCCCTGCGCGCCGAGAACAGGGGATGCATTCCGACGCCCAGGTCGAAGCCGTCAAGCACGACGTAAGCGGCGAGCATGACTGCGACAATCCAGAACCAGATGAATCCCATCGTTCCCTCTCTCTTATGCCAAGCTTATGCCAGACTAGCAGCTGCGGCTCCGGCGCACGGCGATTGCCGCCGGCCGGTCCCTCTCCGACGGTGCGGTACACAAGAACGATGAAGAGAATCGAGAGCACGGTGTACATCCCCATGAAGCCCAGCAGGGTGAACAGGCGTTGCCGGCCGAACATTTTTAGAATATCCGTCGGAGGTGCGGATGAAGCCCGTAAACCAGCCAGGGCTGGCGGCCGATTTCCGCGGTCATCCATCCCGCTGTGTTCGCGATGTAAGGCAGGGGGAAACTCAACAGGAGCGGCCACAATGCCCAGCGCGTCTCGAACAGCTTGCCACGCCACAGCAGGAATGCCTCCAGCAGCATCAGCAGCGCGAAGTAAGTTCCCAGTCCCGCCATGATGTGGTAGCTGTAAAAAAAAAGCGGAAGCGGCGACGGCCATTGGTCGCGCGGAATCTGGTCCAGCCCTTCCACTTCGGCCCTGGTCGTGCCGTAAATCAGAAAGCTCAACACATCGTTGACCACGATGGGATTGTCGATGGCTGCGTGGCTTCGTCGGGCTGCCCCATCAGCACGATCGGCGCGCCTGCCTGCGAGCTGAACAGTCCCTCCATGGCGGCGATGCTGCCGGCTGGTGTTTGGCCAGTATCTACCGTGCAGGTCTCCGGTCGGGAAAATCTGGGTCACGCAAGCTATGACTCCGGCGATCACCCCGACGCGGACGAAGATCCTGCCGTGCTCGGTGAACCGGTTTTCCAGCAGGTAAAATGCCCCGACGGCTGACATCACAAAAGCAGCCGGTGACCACCGCGCCCGACATGTTGTGCGCATACTGCAGCAGTGCCCAGGGATTCATCAGCAGTCCCCAGAAACTGGTGACTTCGAACGACCCGTTGGGAAGCATGCGATAGGCGACGGGATGCTGCATCCAGGCGTTGGTCACGATGATGAAGAAGCCGGAAATCCACGAGCCCGACGAACACCAGAAACGCGGCGAGCCCAGTGGCCCAGGCGGAAGTCGTTTCTCGCCGAACAGAAAGAGACCGAGGAATGCCGACTCCAGGAAGAATGAGAACACGCCTTCCATGGCGAGCGGCTGTCCGATCACGCCGCCGGT
This sequence comes from uncultured Acidobacteriaceae bacterium, assembly GCA_963734675.1. Classification (GTDB taxonomy): domain Bacteria; phylum Acidobacteriota; class Terriglobia; order Terriglobales; family Acidobacteriaceae; genus Sulfotelmatobacter. The sequence continues at coordinate 105,109 of CAVTHZ010000011.1, read as the reverse complement.
GGTGCGGGCGAACTGCGACCAGTTGGTGCCGAACTGGAATTCCATGGGAATGCCGGTCACCACGCCGATCAGGAAATTGATGGCGAAGATCTTTGCCCAGAAGCGTGCCGCCTCGTTATAGCGTTCATCTTTCTTGCGAATGGCCATGGTTTTGAGGACCACGATCAGCAGCGCCAGCCCCATGGTCAGTTGCGGGAAGAGATAGTGATAGGTGACGGTAAAGGCGAAATGAAGGCGGTGCATCAGTAACGCGTCCATACCGTGCCTGCTTTCATCAGGTAGTAAGGATCATAAATTGACTACCCATCACCTTCATAGCGCGCGCCAACGGAGAACGCTGGTTAACCTTACTTAATGTAATACCCCGACACCCTCCAGAGCCCATCTTTATCCAGCATGGGTGTGATCGTCTCCACTGCCGACTGTTTGTGCTCGAAGCGGCTGTCGTAGCGGATTACAACATACTCACCATCGGGCGCTCCCGGCAGGCTTTTGGTGTAGGTGGCGCTTCTTAACTTTCGTGACTGCAGTTTGCCCAGCGGATCGCGGGCCGCATGCAGCATTTGATCCCACTGTTCCGTGGTAACGGCAGCTTTGAAGAGCGATGCTGACTCGTTCCAGCTTTCGGAGTACCTGCCCGAGTCGACGAGTTGGAGCCACGCCTCCGCGGATTGTTGCGCCAAGGTTTCGGGTTTTTCCTGGGCCTGCGCGCTCAACACGGCTAGCACCAGTGCCAGCATCCCAACAGACACTACCCGCGCTCCGGTCAAGCGCAATGTGGTTGACATAACTTTCCTCCTTCTCGACATTTGGTTAGCGGGGCGTCATGCGCCTCGCTTCGCTTTCAACTCCGCCAGCAACTGCTCGATGCGGTCTTCTTTTTCCAGCGCCGCGAGGCGGTCTTCGATGTCGTCGGCGGCGAGTTCCGACTTGGCCTGGCCTACCGCCTCCTGAGTGCGCCACCTTGCGCTTCATGCGGTCGAAGGCGGCGGCCTTGGAGCCATCGCCGATGGCCATCTGCGCGTCGCTGGCTTTGCCGACGGCGCGGGCGCGGCGATGCTGCGCGATCAGCAGATCGGCTTTGGCCTGCGCCTCGGTCAGCTTCTGTTCCAGTTGGCGCAGAGCAGTTTTCAGGTTTTCGACTTGCGCTTTCTGGTCGGTCACCTGCTGCGCGAAGTCTTCGCTCAACTCGCGATAGCTCTCGACGCGCTGCAGCGAGGCGCGGGCCAGGTCGTCCTGTTTTTGTCGACGGCGAGTTCGGCCTTGCGCATCCACTCCGCACCTTGTCTTCGTTCTCTTTCGCTTCTTTTCCAGCAGGTGCTGATCGGCGATGGCGATCGCCACCTGCGTCTTGACCTGCAGAAGCTGGTTCTGCATGTCGAGGATCACCTGCTTGATCATCTTTTCCGGATCCTCGGCCTTGTCGATCAGGTCGTTGAGATTCGCTCGAACTAATGTGGAAACTCGCTCCAGTAATGCCATGGTGAACTCCTTCTTTATCGTTGTTCGTCAGTTCGCTGTCGGCTTCGGTTCGTGCGCTGCAGCTGGATCTTGTTTCGCCCTTGCGGGAATCGATCTGCCGAAGTGTGCTGCCGATGGCGATCGCCAATTGCTACTGCGATCCGGCCAGCCAGATTGCGATGTGGCCCGCGGCCACGCCTATGGCGGCGCCCATGGCGGCCCCCAGCGCGACTGCAATCCCAGCCCTTGCGATTGATGTCATTGCTTGCACCTCGCTTGCTTCGTCGTCTCCCCTCTACGTTCGCTTCGTTCGCGGGATAGCCGCGGCGGCCGCGCCTACGCGAGCGGTTAAGGTGCTACTTCCCGCTTGCCGCGGTCGGCGGTCTTGGGCGCCTTGTCGCCGATCTGCCGGACTTTGCCCAGCAGTTCTGACAGCGGCATGCCGGATAGCGTTTCGAACAGCGCCGGCACCTGCGCCGCCATTTTGGTGATGTCGCCGGTGATCTTGTTCATGCCGGAGGCGTCGCCATTGCCGGTCGAGACGATGGTGATCTTGTCGACGTTCGCCAGCGGAGCTGGCCAGCGCCCTCACGATTTCTGGCATGCTGGCGAACAGTTTGTCGATCACGGCCGCCTGGTTGTATTCCTGATAGGCTTCGGCTTTCACGTTCATGGCCTTGGCTTCGGCTTCACCTTTCTTGAAGATGATTTCGGCTTCGGCTTCGCCCTGCGCGCGGATCGACGACGCGTGGCCTTCGGCTTCCGACATCAGGCGCTGCTTTTCGGCCGCGGCCAAGCGTTTCGATGCGCTGACGCTCGATCTCGGCCTGCTTCAACACGGTCGCGATCAGTTCTTTTTCGCGGCGATTGATTTCGGCTTCCTGCACTTTGACCTGCTGTTCTTTTTCCACCTGCTGCACCTTCACCTGCTCGGCGATGACCTGCTGCTGCATGATGTTGGTCTGGATGTCATAGGCCTTGTCGGCTTGCGCCTGCTGGTTCTTGGTGACTTCGAGATACTGCGCTTTCTTGATTTCGAGATCGCGCTGCGATTCGGCCTGCTTGGCCAGCGAGAGCGTTTCCGCCAGCACTCGCTCCTGATCGGCTTGCGCTTTTGCTACTGCGGATTCGCGCTGGGCTAATGCGCGCTTGATGGCCGTATCGCGATCGGCTTCGGCCGTGGCCACGTCGGCGTCGCGCTTGATGCGGGCGACATCGGGCTTGCCCATGTTGGTGATGTATTCGTTCTTGTCGCGAACTTCTTTGATGGTGAACGAAATCACCTCAAGGCCCATCTTGTTCATGTCTTCGGCGCAAGTGGCGCGCATGCGGTCGGAGACCATCTCGGGCTGCTTGACGATTTCTTCCACCGTGAGTTGTCCGATGATGCCGCGCAGGTGGCCTTCCATGACCAGACGGATCAGGCCTTCGCGCTCCTGGTCGGTCTTGGTGAGGAATTGCTCCGACGCGGTGAGGATCGATTCCGTGTCCGACTTGACTTTGATCTGCGCGACGGCTTCGACCGTGACGGCGACACCCTGCTTGGTGTAGAGATCCTGCTGCGGGCGCGACGTCGAACGACATCAGTTCGAGCGAAAGATCGCGGCAGTTTTGGACCATGGGAAACATCAGCGTGCCGTGTCCTTTCACCACGCGTGTGCCGCCAAAGCCGTAAACGATGAGCGCTTCATGCGGCCCCGCTTTGCGATAAAGCCGGGCCATCCCGCTCATCAGGAACAGGAGAACCATCACTCCCAGGCCAACGAAAATCCATAATTTCAACCATGTGTGACATCTCGAACATAAACGCCTCCCCTCACAAACTTTTTCGGTTATGAGTTCTGATAACGCTTAATCACATTTAAGTCATGCACGATCCGCTGCGGGTCGCTGTGCCCAAGAAATATCGAGCCGTCATAAAGGTCTACGCGAACCCCGCTGTTTCCCCACACGTACGCCTTGCAATTGCCGGCGCCGCGAATGCCGTACCCGCGAATCGCGTTCCACTTCTGAATTTCGTAGCTCTTGATCTGCAATAGCGGGATCGACTTCAATCGAAAGCCGAGGGTTCGAACTTCGACCCCGTGACGTGTGAAGTAATAATGAAAGCCATCCCACGCCATGGCGAACGCACCCAGAATAATCAGAGCAGTGAGGCAAAGCGCCAGCCGGGCGGCGAAACTCGGGAAAGCAAATGCAATCCCAATCATCAGGAGCGAGGGTGCCAGGAAAACAAAACTCCATTTCCTGCCATTGTGAATTTCTTCGGCCACTACATCATTGGCTGCGCCCGATGGGAGAGTTGTGCCGCGATTTTCCCCGATTGCCACCCCTAGGACAGCCAGAAGCCCTACGACCGTAACAATCGGAACCGGAGCAATCGCAATCGCAGTGTGATTCAGGCTGTACTCAGCCAGCGAATTCATCAGAAATACGAACGTCCAGGCTTCCGCGTGAAAGAACGCGAGCAGCACCCAGGACAACTTCGATTCGGGATATTTCTGCTCCACGACTATGAGCACCACGAAGAAGATTGCAACCATGAACACGAGAAAACCCACAGCCCAATACATTGACATTTCCCGCGTCATCCATCCGTTGGGCCGGCCGGCGGCGTCGAAGTGCGTGGCCATGCGCGAGGGCAACCGATCCCAAAGCTGCCAGTACCGAATGCAGACCGCAACCGGTGCGAGCCACAAGAACGCGGACAAGATTTTATAGGCGCCGCGGCTCATTGCTTCTGCTCCTTGCTTGTCACCGCCTGCTCCGGCGAGCTTTCCTCACCCGACATCTCACTCCATAAACGCACGTACGCGATTCCCTTTTCGTAGCGCGTAACTACAACTTCCATTCCTTTGGCGATCGCTCCGCCGCCATCGCTGCGCGCGCCGCAGACGCGGCGCGAGCCCATCTGCGTGTAAATCAACTCTCCGGTACCGGCTTCGCGAATTGGGCTGGCGATGTGCCCCAATACGCCAACCATTTCGTAATCCGCGGGATCCATAAACTCCTGATCGGACATCAGCACCTTGCTCAAAAACAAGAACACGACGCCGCCACCGATCAATCCACTCGCGATCGAAGCCAGCAAACCGAACCCAACCCAGACCGCTGAGTAACGCGTGAGCAGATAGCCGGCTCCGCCAAACCAGGCGAGAAACGCGGTCAGGGTTACAAAATTGAATGGCGAAACGCCTCCGCTGTGCGTGCCCGCGCGCGCTCCAAAGGCGGCGTGCCCCGCAACAGCGGTCACATTCCCAGCCGAGGGCAAATGCGCGCCGCTCATATGCGCGTGAAAGTGCGGAAGGTGCGCGTGACCCGTGCGCGCGCCCCCAAAGACAAATGAAAAAAAGCTAAGACAGAAGCCGACCGCGAAACAGATCAAATAGAAATCCGCCCATGTCATTGTTGTTGCGTGATTCATGGCGCTCGCCTCCCTTCCACCTTCACCATGGGACCGTGCCGCTCACGGTTACGATTGCCGCTTTCGGCCAACTCCCGGACGCAAGGCTTCGAGCAAACGCTCGGCCAACCCAGGCGTATCGAGGATCGCACCCAGCAGCAAGAAACATCGCCGCGTGTCTTTCTCGCGTGCCGCCTTGATCAGAACGTCGCTGACCTCCGGATCGCTGGCGAAACGCTCCGAGCCTTGCAGCAGCCAAACATCGAGCTTCCCTTCCGTGGTACGCAAATCCGAAGTCAGTTCGGCGTGGTAACCCTCGGGATCGTCCACCAGAAAACCGGGGTGGATTTTGAAAAACTTCGCCAGCAGCGCACGCGACGACTGCGTCATGTGCGGGCGCGCCCCGCTTTCGATCTGCGACAAGTAGGACTGGCTGATGCTTTGCTTTAGCTCCCGCTTGACAGCTTTCACAATCTCCTGCTGGGTCATAGGCCGCCCCAGATCGCGGAGCGAACCTTCGACCTCGCGCAGGTAACGAATTTTCTCGCCCAGTGTCATATTGCTAATTGCGATATTTATATCGCAATTAGCTATTCTAGTCAAGCACTGGATCTCATGCGCTTTGAATGAATTACCGGGGTCTTAGCAGAAGAGTCCGCTTTCGGCCTTGGCCCGGCCAGCTTCGTTTCAAGGCAGGCAATACCGCAAGAGCCCAGGAGGCAGCCAGATCAAGATTGGAAACGCGTTCATTCCTAGTCACTCGTGAATATCTGGCAGAGACGCGGTTTGCGCGTTTATGATTCTCATTCCCTTTTAAATGAGAATCGAGATCGATTCCGCAGCGGACGCGACTGAGAGTCGACGCCAGGGTTTATCGACTGTCCGTGCAAATTCAATGGATGAGGGTGCCAGCCCGCGATGCTCAGGGATCCGATGGTTTTTTCGCAGCCTGGCGGTTGCCCTGGGATTGATTCAGATCGTTCTTGCTCGCAACACCGTGGGCCCGGATGCACGGTCATATCTGGAAATTGCTCGCGCCATCCTGCGCCGCGATTGGGCAATGACCGTCAACGCCTATTGGAGCGTTCTGTATCCGTGGCTCCTAGCGCCAATGCTCGCGATCTTCAAGCCATCCCTGCGGTGGGAATTTCCCATCGCTCATGCAGTGGCATTCCCTGTGTTGTTGCTTTGCATCGCCGCCTTCGAATTCTTCTGGAGTTCGCTGCTGCGATTAAGAGAGTCTTCTGCCGTCCGATCCTCCAGCAGTTCGGCAATTCCTTCCTGGCAGATGTGGGTTTTGGGGTACTCGTTTTTGATTTGGCTGTTGGTCGGCGATCAGATCACGGCGATCAATCCCGACTTGAGCATGATGACAGCCGCGCTGTTTTCGGCCGGATTGCTGATTCGCATTGCCATCACGCCAGAATCACGCCGCAACCTTTACCTGTGGTTTGGCCTCAGCCTCGGATTGGGCTACCTCGTAAAGGCTGTTCTTTTTCCCATGGCGCTCATTTTTCTCGCGACGGCGGTGTTCATTACGCGCCGTTCGTTTCGAGCGCGCAAGTGGCAGTTGGCCACGTCAGCACTGATTTTTTTCCTGATTGCTCTTCCGGAAGTTTCGCTGCTTTCCCACGCCAAGCATCGCTTCACGTTTTCTGACGCGGGGAAACTGAACTTCGCCTGGTATAACTACAAACTGCCTCAGCGAAACTGGCAGGGCGAACCTCGCTGGAGCGGGCGGCCTTTGCATGCGACGCGCAAAATCTTCGAGCATCCGGCCGTGTATGAATTCAATGGGCCGCTGCGATCAAGCTATCCGCCCTGGTACGATCCCTCCTACTGGAATGACGGAATGTCGCCTGCATTACTGCCCGCGGCGGTCATGAGGCACGTGCTTACCCAAATGAAGGTGCTTGGCGGAATTCTGCTTCACCCTACGGCCTGGTTTGCAGGCATTCTTCTCATTATCCTAACCTCCGATCTTCGGCAAACGTCGATGGGAATCGCCGCAGGATCGTACCTCATAGTAATCGCAACGATTGCTTTAGCCCTGCACTGCTTGACCCTAATGGAAAGCCGCTATCTCGGCCCATGGGAGATTTTGCTTTGGGGAACGCTGCTTGCGGGAGTGCGCCTAAAACCTGGAGTCGCGCGCTGGTGTGGGGTCGTGACGGTTGTCGTATCGCTGGCACTGATCTCTGCCATTGCGTATCTCGAATATGGAGAGTCGATCCACGGCTTTCATAACGATGCGTGCGCCGAGTATCTGACTGCGGACGGCCTGCAAACGATTGGATTGAAACCCGGAACAAATGTTGCGGCCATCGGATTCGACAACGATGCCTATTGGGCTTACTTGCTGCGGCTAAATATTGTAGCTGAAATCAATACTGACGAGACCTGCCTGTTCTGGAGCCAACCCGCTGAGGTTCAACAGGAAGTGATGAAGAAGTTCGCCCAGGCTGGAGCGGACGTGGTAGTTGTGAATGCAGGTGGCGGAATCAGGACTACCTCGCGCGCTATACCGCTGGACTTGGCCGGCTGCGCGCGGCCGGGCGCTGGCTGGCGAAGGATTCCGGGGACCCCTGACTACTTCGCCTCTCTGCGATAAAAAGTTCCAGATTATATTCCCGCTTCGATCCGTGAACGCGGATCCAGATAGTCGCGCAAAGCGTCGCCGATGAAGTTGAAAGATAACACCGCGAGCATGACGGCGGCCGCGGGAAAAATCACCAGATGCGGCGCGTCGAACAGATGAGCGCGGCCGTCATTCAGCATAGTTCCCCAGCTTGCCGTCGGCGGAGGAACGCCGAGGCCGAGGAAGCTCATGGTGGCTTCGGCGAGAATCGCGCCAGCCATGCCGATCGCCGCTTGAACAATTACCGGCTGGATGATGTTCGGCAGAATATGGCGAAGAACAATGCGAAGATCGCTCGCTCCCAGCGCGCGTGCAGCTTCTACAAATTCGCGCTCGCGCGCGGCGAGAACCTGGCCACGAATCAGGCGCGCGTAGCCCACCCAGCCTCCGAGGGAAAGGGCAAGCACAAGATTGAAGATTCCCGGACCGCGAAAGGCCACAAACGCGATGGCCAGAAGAATTCCGGGAAACGAGAGGAAAGCGTTCATCAAAATCACGTTTACGAATTGATCGACGCGGCCGCCGTAGTAGCCAGCGATAGAGCCGATAATGAGTCCAAGGGCGAGCGAGAGGATTACGACGCTGCTCCCAACCAACATGGAGATGCGCGCGCCGAAAATGATGCGTGAGAGAATGTCGCGGCCGAGTTCGTCGGTGCCAAACCAGTGGGCCGATGAGGGCGGGCTCAACCTGGTTGGCAGATTTATGAACGCGGGGTCTTGTGGTGCGATCGAGGGAGCGAACACGGCGAAGATCACGAAAAGGATGACCAGCAGCACACCGATTGCCGCCAAGGGATTGCGGCGGGCATTTCCGGTCACGGAGCGGCGCAACGAGATGGCGGCGGAAGACATGATGCCATGCTGACTTACGAAAAACAAACTTCTAGGCTGTTTCAGATCAAACAATTTTGCGGATCACGATTTGCATTTGCCGCGCGGTTGCAATTTCTCCCAGTCACCCTTAATTCGTCTGCCGGACGCGTACTGGTATCGCATAGTCGGCTGAAGGCGTCTGCATCAGAATACTGGTCTTCCCTTCTCCTACCGCTGTAACCATGCCGTTGGGGGTGATCGATGCAATGTTTGGGTCGGCGGAGGCAAATTTCGTCCTGCTGGAGCGGGTCAACTCGCTCTGGGAACCATCGGGAAATGCGCCCAGCACGCGCAGGGGGATTTGATCTCCCACATGGGTGAACTGAATGGAAGACGGTTCAGCCCAGATTCGGGTGGGATCGTCGGGTCGCTCGATATCGAGCGCCAGAGGTTCCGATTGCACGGGACCGACGGCAGTTCTTCCCACGGCGGTTACACGATATGTTCCGGGCCGAATGGCGCTTGGTACCGTAAGCAGAAACTGCAGCGGATGAGTCTCGCCCCGTCCTTGCGCCAGAATTCCAGCGGCGCCTCCGGCGGTAGGCCGAGCTGTGCCGATGGGATCCTGCCCGATAAGTACCAACCTCTGTACTGACGAATCGGCCCCCACTGTTATCGCCACGGTTTGGCCGGGATGAACCACAAGACCGGAGGCGGGCGAAAGAATATGGAGCACGCTCTGTTCGGCGAAGCTCGAAATGGTAACCGAAGCTGCAATAACCAGAAGCGCGAGACTTACCGTCGAGAATTTAGTCGGTTCTTTTTTCTGCATAACGCGTACACCTCCCGCCGCCCTGTTTAGATCGTGTCGCGGTTCAATTCCCACGTTGGTCGCTCATCAATGAAAGTCGCCGCCTGTGGGAGCTTCATTCAGCAAATTAATGACCTCGCTTGAAATCGTCGACGCGGGGTCGAGCACAGAGGGACCGTTAAAGTCCAGAGTCTCCAGCGCAGCGGTGTGAATGACGCCCGGAGTATTGCTGGCCGGTGAGGTTGTTCAACGCACTGTCCAGAGGAACGATCGTGTCGTTGTCCTGCCCGAATATGGTCGGCCAATTGGTAGACGTCAGGTCCGTGGCCAAAGGGTCGCCGGAACACAGAATTCTCAGCGCCTCGGCATTGCAGAAAAGACAATTCAGACCATTGAGATTGCTCGAGGTAGCGATCCCGGCGATATAAGCGGTGACGAATGGCTGCACGGGCTTCAAGTTTTTGAGAGCCATACTTAATCCACCACCAAAACCGTCGCCCTCCAGGTCAAAAACTGCGCCGTGCGCCGTCTGTCCCGAAAAAGTCACCGACTGCAGGGCAATGTCGCCGTATCCCGCGAGGGTATTGCGCACGCAGGTATTGTTGTTCGTAAGCATATCGGCGGCGACGGGCGTACCAAGATGCGGAGTCGCGACGGTGATCAGTTTGTTGATCGGACCGGCACCAATGTGTTGTTCGAGAGAAAATTCTTGAGCAGAAATGCAGTGCGGGAGATGTCGCCGCCCATGCTGTGGGCCACAATGTCCGCTTTCACACTGGCGATATTGGCGCTGGTGCGGTAGGCGGCGATGAAATTATTGATTTGCGTAAGCACGCCGGGAGCGTTGTAGGCGAAGCCAAGGGAATTCGCTTCAATGGTGGACTCGATGCCGCTGGAAAATGCCGGCACTGTTTTGGTGATGCCCGTGATGAGATTGTCGTAGACCGCATAGTTAATGTTGAAGTTGGCATCGGTGATCAACGGAGTGAAATTATCAAAGCTCGCAGCGTCTCCCCACAAGCCGTGCACCAATATCACCGGCGGCCTGGCGACGGTCACGGGCGTGCTGGTCGTGCCACTGGTTGAAATTGAGCTCAAACTTACGCTGCGGGTGGTGAGGCCATCATCTTGCGTGCCCCGTGAAAAATTAACGGGTCCGCGATAGATTGCGAATGCCTCGGGTCCCTTGCCTGTGCTGACAGCATTAACCGTCAGAGAACTTGCCAGCGTGCCCAGGCTGGCTCCCGAGGCCATCACGCCACCGTCGTTGGGGACGGAAGTGCTGGTCTGGCCCTGATCGTTGATTACGGTTATGGTGAAGCTTTGCCCAGCTTTCGCGGCGGGGATCCGGCAGCACAATTTGTGTTGTTCCGTCCGCGTCCGGCGCCTTGCACGAAACCGGTTGTAGCCGCCGCAATCGCATTTACGTTTGTCGTCACCGCCGGTCCTTTCAAGAGTCCCGCCACTACTGGATCGATCAAGATCGGGCTGCTCCCCGTAGCGAAGCTGGCGGAATCAATCGTCAGGTTCCAATCCGGCGCATGATCGGCGATCGTGACCTGGCGGATGTTCTGGAAAGGCAATTCCATCGGTCCGATCCTCGCTGCGGAATCCTTCTGGCAAATTGATTCGTTGTAATTCGCCATTTTCATCCTCGGAGGTGTAGGAAACGGTGAGGACGTGCGGGCTATGGAGAGAAATCTGCACGTCGGACACGTTTGATGGAAAGAACAGTGATCTCTGGAGAACATCCTTTGCACGCGACGAAGTGCCGTAAACCGCGCTTCTCCCGGCCGGCGCGAGCAACGAATCGCGCAGCACCTCGCCGCCGGAAATCGGGCAGAAAGCAAATGCACAGGAGGCTGCATGGTATCGAACCGGCTCGGTCCGGCAAAGTCCTCGAAGGCGAGCGCTTCTTCGTCTGCGCGAAAAGCGAAGTCGCACACGAGCGAAGAAGATGGCCAGGTAGAGAAGAAGATATCCGGGTCCGCATCGCGTACTCCTTATTAAGTCGAACCACCTGGAGAGTCTGCCGCTTCAAACGGGGAGAGTATACACCCCGGGATTGTGGCGCCTCACTGCCGAATCCTCGGGTTCGCCACCGAATACAGCACATCCGTCAGAAAGTTCACCGCAACGTAAGTCAACCCAATCGCCAGGATGCATCCCTGCACCAGATAGTAATCGCGATTCGAGATCGCCTGAATCGTCAGCCGCCCGATGCCCGGCCAGGAGAAAATCGTTTCGGTGACGATTGCCCCCGCCAGCAACGCGCCGAATTGCAGGCCCAGTACCGTGATGATCGGGATCATGGCATTGCGCAGCGCGTGGCGATAGACCACCGTGCGCTCCGGCAAGCCTTTGGCGCGCGCGGTGCGGATGTAGTCCTGGCCCAGCTCTTCCAGCATCGACGTGCGCACCATGCGCGTGAGAATAGCGGCCAGCGCGCCGCCCATCGTGAGGCTGGCAGAATGAGGTTGGCGAACGATCCCGCGCCAGAGACAGGCAGCCATCCCAGCTTGATGGCGAACAGCAGAATGAGAATGGGGCCGAGCGCGAAGTTGGGGAACGACAAGCCGAAGAGGCTGACCACAGAGAGCAGGCGGTCATCCCAGCGGTTGCGGCGGCGGGCGGAGCGCACCCCTGCGGGGATCGACAAGATGATCGCGACGAACAGCGACGCCAGCGTGAGCTGCAGCGTGTAGGGATAACGCTGGGTGATCAGGTGCGTGACGCTTTGGTTGTAGCGGAACGATGGCCCAAGGTCGCCGTGGAGCACGCCCTTCCAGTAGCGGAGATATTGCTCACCAAGTGGCGCATCGAGACCATAGAGGTGGCGGGTGGCGGCGATGTCGGCGGGTGGCGCGCCTTCGCCCAGCATCTGCTGGATGGGATCTCCGGGGACCAGATGAATGAGCAGGAAGACGAGACTACCACCAGCCAGATTACCGGCAGGGTATAGAGGACGCGTTGGAGAAGCAGTTTCAGATCTGGATCTCAGTTCGTGCTCGGCTGCGTTCGAATGCTCGCTGCCCTGAGCGATAGTCGAAAGGCGCGCATGTTCAGCTCCCATGCTCTTAGCTTTCGGCGCTCAGATTCTCAGCCTGCTTCACCGCTTGGCATTCACCTCGGCTTCCTTATCGATCTTCTCGATCTTCACTCTGGCGATGCGGTGGCCTTCCATTTCTTCGACGGTGTACCGACGGCCTTCGTATTCGAATGACTCGCCGAGATCGGGAATGCGCTGCAGGCGGGCCAGGACGAATCCGGCCAGAGTTTCGAATCCCGCATCGCGCGGCAGAAGTCAGGCCATACTGGGTTTCCAGGTCGCGGATGTTGACCGCGCCTTCCAGCACCAGCACGGACTCATCCTCCAGCGCGGGCTCGCTCGGGGAGACATCGAATTCGTCTTCGATATTGCCGACCAGTTGCTCCAGAATGTCTTCTACCGTGATGACTCCGGCGGTGGATCCGAACTCGTCCACCACGACCGCGAGATGGCGGCGGCGCTCTTTGAATTCGGCCAGCAGTTCCGGCAAGAACCTTGGTTTCCGGCACGACCAGCACATCATGCATGATCTGGCCGATCTGCATCCGCGAGATGCGCGTAGCCAGTCGACTGCCCCAGATTCGCCAGGCGCAGCCGCATCCAGCGCATCAGGTCTTTGTAATAAAGGACGCCGACGATGTGCTCGGGACCGCGCTGCGGATCATAAACTGGAATGCGCGAGTGCTGGCCTTCGACCACGCGATCCAGAGCATCATCGAGCATCAAGATCCGAGGGCAGAGAAAAAATATCGGGCCGCGCCACCATGACTTCGCGGACCGTGATGCTATCCAGTTCGATGGCGTTGTGGATCATCTCTTCCTGAAACTCTGGATCTGGCCGAACTGGCGGCTGGCCGTGACGATCAGCTTGAGTTCGTCGGGCGAGTGAACCGCGCCGCCGCGCCGCGTCTCGCTGCGCGCCGAAAAGCCGCAGCACTAGCCCTCCCGAGCTGCGCATGAAAAAGAGCACGGGCCGCGTAATGGTGAGAAAGGCTTCCATGGGCGCGGCGACAGCCAAGGCAATCTGCTCGGCGCGCTGCAGGGCCAAAGTCTTCGGCACGAGTTCGCCGAGGATCACGTGCAGGTAAGTGATCAGGCTGAAGGCAATCACAATGGCGATGCCGTGGGCGTAGACCGCCGCGTGGGGAACTTCGTGAACGAAACGCAGAGTTCCGACCAGCCGGGCGACCATCGGCTCGCCGATCCAGCCCAGGTCAGGCTGACCATGGTGATGCCGAGTTGCACGCCGTTCACCACCTCATCGAGATGCTGGTGCAGCCGCTGCACGATGCGGGCGCCGATGCGGCCCGATTCGATCAGCTGCTGGATACGGGTATCGCGAACGCTGACCAGGGCGAATTCAGCGGCCGCGAAAAACGCATTGGCCGCCACCAGGAGAAGGATCAGAAGCACCCGGAGCAGCACAAAGGCGATCATGGATGGGTAATTCTAGCATTCTAAAGCAGTTGCGCGGTTTCGGACAGCCGCCAGCCGTCGCGCATGCGGGCAAGTGATATAACGGGAATTGTTGCAGGTCAAACTCAGCGCCCACAGTAAATTCCAAGGCATTCATCCACGTTTGCTAACCATTCATCCCGAATCTCGGTCTAACTGTTGGCTGCCGGTTAGCGGTTTCGAGTTTATATTTAGGTTAAGAGTCTCAATTCATCCAAGTCCAGGGAACAAAAGGAATTTGGCTTCGTATCGAAGCGCATGGGCCGGTTTACTCCCATCTCAATGCCGTAGGAGGCTGTTGTGAACGGAAACGGAAATCATAGAAAAGAAGCGGCGCAAACTGTTCATCTAGGGCAGCATCGGGATCGGGATCGTCCTGCTGATTGCGATTGGAGTGTATGCGGCCATCCGCGGCGGCACCAAGATCGATCCTCCGAAGCTGGCCAAAGTGGAAAAAGGCGACCTTGCCAAAAGCGTGGTTGCGACTGGCAAGGTACGCCGATCACCAAGGTCGAGGTGAAGTCCAAGGCCAGCGGCATTGTGAAGAAGCTCTACGTGGATTACGGCGACCGCGTAAAGAAAGGACAACTGCTGGCGCAACTGGATAAGGTGGAGATTGAAGCGCAGGTTGCGCAGTCGCATGCTGCCCTGGACGCAGCTAGGCAAACCTGATCAGTTCACAAGCGGATTATGAGCGCGCCAAGGTCGATGCAGAAGGTCCCGATGTGCCGCTTTTGAAGCGCGCCTATGACCGCGCGCTCGGCATGGCGAAGGATGGCGTGGTTTCCGCTTCGCGCTGGACGATGCCGACAAGAATTACCAGATGGCGCTGAACAAACAGAATGTGGCGAAGGCGCAGGTGACGTGCTGAAGGCCAAGATCGCGCAGTCGCAGGCACAGGTAGTGGAGGATGCCGCGAACCTGAAGCAGTTGGAGGAGCAGCTCAGCTACACCGACATCGTGTCGCCCATCGATGGCATCGTACTTTCGCGCGACGTGGAAATGGGCGATGCCGTGAGCTCGATTCTCGTCCTCGGTTCATCCGCCACGCTGGTGATGACCCTCGGCGATACCAGCGAAGTCTACGTGAAGGGCAAAGTGGATGAGAGCGACATTGGCAAGGTCTATCTGGGCCAGCCGCGCGCGCATCAAAGTGGAATCATTCAAGGACAAGACCTTCAACGGCAAGGTGACGAAGATTTCTCCCATGGGCGTTGAGAAAGATAATGTCACCACGTTTGAGGTGCGGGTTTCTATCCAGAACCCAGGCGGCGAATTGAAGGCCGAAATGACCGCCAACGCCGAAATCATTCTCGAAGAGCACAAGAACGTCCTGCAGATTCCGGAAGGGGCGATCCTCTATGACAAAGATAAGAAAGCGTCCGTAGAGATTCCTGATCCTAGGGGCAAAGACGGTAAGGACAAGGTCGCCGTGAATATCGGCATTTCGAACGGTGCGAAGACCGAAGTCCTGAGCGGCCTGAAAGAAGGCGATCAGGTGGTGCTGCAGTAGTGGGGCTCGAGCCGGCAGTCGCGGTACAACAATCTGAATACTGGAGAGTAGACATGATCCATGCGTTCGTCGACTGATGGCGCAGTTGGGGCTTTTCGTACTCGCTTCCACAATCGCCTTCGCCTCCACGCCGCAGGGAACTTTCGATCGAACGTTCCAGGTCACCGGACCAGTCGATCTTGCGGTGCAAACGCATTCGGGTGATATCACGGTGCGTACGGGTCCGGCGGGGAGTGTCTCCATCCGCGGCAAGATTTATGTTGGCGACCACTGGCTTTTCGGAAGCCGTCACACCGATGTGACCGGAATTCAAAACAATCCTCCCGTACGGCAGGATGGAAATAATATTCGCATCGACTACGTAAACGTTCGCGATATCTCGGTGGATTATGAAATCACCGTTCCCGAGGACACGACGATTCGTAGTCAAAGCGGGTCCGGGGATCAGATGATCGAAGGAACTCGTGGCAACGCCGATCTGCAAAGTGGTTCTGGAAATCTGAAGGTATCGCGGCTCACAGGTGAAATTCGACTGCAGACAGGCTCGGGCGATGTAGTCGGACGAGAAATTTCCGGCGCGGTACGCGGAAATACGGGCAGCGGCAACATGGAGCTTGAAGAAACGGGATCAGGAGACGTGGACCTGCACACCGGTTCGGGCAACATCACGGCGCGCGGCGTTCATGGCGCATTTCGTGCGGAAGCGGGGAGTGGCGACATTACCGCCGAGGGAACACAGACCGGCGAGTGGCAAATCCGCACCGGTTCCGGCAACGTCCATGTGCACTTGCCCGCTGATTCATCGTTCGACGCCGATATCTCAACGAGTTCCGGAACGCTGGACATCGATACGCCGATCACGACGACCGTGCAGGGACGGGTGAATGAGTCGCACAAAACGATTGTTGGCAAAGTACGCGGCGGCGGCCCTCTGCTGACCCTGCGCACCGGATCGGGAGATATTCACATCGAGTAAGAATCGGGAGTGGCCAGTCCAGTGGCCGCTTCGGCTTACTGAGGGCTGGGCACTGATCACTGGCCCTCCCTTTATTACCTCCGTGCCTTGACTAGGTAGTTAGCGGACAGTTACTTTCGACTTAGGACACAAGGGACTAAGTGTCTGCACAGGCGAGGGAAACTTGTCACACCGTCCGATTGTTACTCTGACCACCGACTTCGGCACCAATGACCATTTCGTGGGCGTCATGAAAGGCGTCATTCTCGACATTGTGCCCGAGGCGGAAATTGTCGACATCTGCCATTCGGTTCAGGCCTTCGATGTGCTGGATGGCGCGCTCACCATTTCGCAGGCTTATTCCTATTTCCCGAATCGAACGGTGCATGTTGTCGTTGTCGATCCGGGAGTGGGAACAGCGCGAAGGCCCATTCTCGCCTCGAGCGACAAATATCATTTCGTTGCGCCGGATAACGGCGTGCTTTCGCTGGTCTATGCGCGCGAGAGCAGAATGCATGTGCGTCACATCACGGCCGAGCATTATTTCCTGCAGCCGGTCAGCAATACATTTCACGCGCGCGACATTTTTTCTCCCGTTGCAGCCTATCTTGCCAAGGAAGTCGACTCGCAGAAATTCGGCGAAGAGGTTGAGGAGTACGTTCGTTTTTCCGCGCCCAAACCCAAGGCTGTGGAAGCGAACCGAATGCGGGCGGTAGTTTTGAAGGTTGACCGCTTTGGAAACATGATTACCAACATCACTCCGCAGGATGTTCCCGCGCTCTTCGGCGCAGGCGCGAAAAACTTCAAAGTCATAGTGGGAAAGAGTGAAATCACTGAAATTCGCAACGCCTACGCAGAGGGCGCTCCGAACGAAGTGATTGCGATTCTTGGCAGCACGGGTTTTCTGGAAATTGCCGCCAATCGCGGAGCAGCCGCCCAGCTTACCGGCGCGGGCAAAGGATCGGAAGTCAGCATCATTTTGGGCGCAGCCGCCGGCAAAGGCGCGTAACTTTCCTGGTTGCCAACCGTTCCTTTGTTACGGATTCTTCGGCTTGGGATGCGCGTAGCGGTCCATCTCCGAGGTCCACTTTAAGAATCGCCAAAGATTACTGCGCTCCCGCCAGAGAAACTCCCAGAATTCAAGAAATCCGATCTGTGTCATCTTGACGCCGCAATAGGTTTCGATCCGCCACAAGAGATAGGGACTTCGCCAGGGAGCGAGATGATGCCTCCGGGTCGCATTCCATAGGAATCGGAACGTGTGGCGCATGAAACGATGATAAACAAAAGTGGCCCGCGAATGATCGCGCGAATCCAGATGGGCAACGAGGCCTGAGGTGAATGACTGTAATTGTGCCGTGTTAGAATCCTGTCTCCGCCAGGAAATTCTCTCCATGTCCGAACCCGACAGCCGACAAAAAGCAGAAGACGTCTACTTTGCGGCGCTCGACTTGATGGCGGAGGGCAAGTTAGAAGAGGCAGTCGCAGCCTACCGCGAATCGATTGCGGCAGATCCCAGTTTCACCGAAGCCATGCATGGTCTGGCGCGGGCGTTGCAAGATTTGCAGCGCTACGACGACGCTATCGTGGTGGCCCATAAAATTACCGAACTGGATCCGGATGACGTTCTGGCTCACACCAGCCTGTCAGTCCTGTATCAGAAAAAGGGGATGATTCCTGAAGCCGAGGCGGAGGGAGCGAAAGCGCGAGTGTTGGGGTGGAAGCAGCAGTTGAAGAAGGGCTAACGGGTGCGGGGCGTCAGGCTGCCCCATCCGAACCGCAGCGTCGATTGTGCCTACATTGGGAAGTTGTCGACACATCATCTTCGCAAGTTGATGTGCTTCCGTGGTACTCAGCTCGGGCCGTGGCGCAGGTTGGGCGGATAGTCCTACTGCCTCTAGCAAAAAGAGTAACAGAGCCAATCGTTTTCGGATCCGCATGGTTGGCCAAATCCCTTTGCTGTTAACGAATGAGGACAGCGCGCTACAGCTCGTATTTCTTCATCAAGTGCCGGAACGAGCGATAGGAGATGCTCAGCAGATCGGCGGCCTTGGTCTGCACGCCGTTTGATTTATCCAGAGCGCCTTGCAGCAGACCGCGCTCGATGTTCGCCACATAGCCTTCCATGCCTACGCCATCGGGGAGTACCGCTCCGGGCGGAATTTCCGAAGTGCCGCCGTTCGCTCCGGCGGCCGCGGCGCGCGCTTTGGGGCGCTCCGCGGGCAGTTCGACATGCAACTCGTCGGTCATTTCAAGGGCGACCGCCCGCTCCACTGTATTTTCCAGTTGCCGAACATTTCCCGGCCACTCGTAGCCGCAAAGCGTATCGAGCGACTGTTTGTTCAGCCGCAGAATGCTCCGGTTGGCGGCGGTAGCGTACTTCTTGAGAAAGTGATTTGCCAGCAGCGGAATATCTTCGCGGCGCTCACGCAGATTCGGCACGCGAATCGGAATGACGTTGAGGCGATAATAAAGATCCTCGCGGAACGATCCTTCGGCGACCGCTTTGTCGAGATCGCGATTGGTGGCGGCAATTACGCGAACATCGATGGCAATCTCATTCGTACTGCCCACTGGGCGAATGGTGCGCTCCTGCAAAACGCGCAGCAGCTTTACCTGCATGGCCAGCGTCATTTCGCTGATTTCGTCGAGGAAAATCGTTCCGCCTCCGGCAACCTCGAAGAGCCCGCGCTTGTTCTGATTCGCTCCGGTAAAAGCTCCCTTCACGTAACCGAACAGTTCGCTTTCCAGAAGCGTTTCCGGGAAAGCTCCGCAGTTCACGGAAACGAACGGCTCCGCAGCCCTCGGCGAGCAGATGTGCACTGCGCGCGCCACCAGTTCTTTACCTGTGCCGCTTTCTCCATGAATCAAGACGGTGCTGGCGGTGGTAGCCACAGTACGGACGGTCTGCTTCAGCTTTTCCATCGCCGGGCTGGAACCGATGATGTTGTCGAGCGAGTTGTGGGAAGCGGCGTCACGGCGGAGAGCAAAGTTCTGTTTGCTTAAAGTCAATTTTTCCAGCACGCGGCCGATGGCCAGCTTGATTTCATCAACCAGCCCCGGACTCTTGCGAATGTAATCGGAAGCTCCCCCGGCTTTCACGGCTTGCACTGCGGCCTCGTAATCATCCACAGCAGTAATCAGAATGACTGGCGAATCGGGGGAAACGCGGTGCGCGTGGCGCAGCACTTCAATGCCGTCCACATTCGGCATTTTAATGTCCGTGATGATCAGGTCGTAGAGGTTGCCGTCAATCTTGCTCTTGGCTGCTTGGCCGGACTGAACAGTCTCAACTCGATGGCCTTCGCGGCGCAGGGCAATATCGAGCATTTCGCAGATGGAGCGCTCATCATCGCAAACGAGAATGTTAGCCATGCTGCCTCCCTTCTGCCGCGGCAGCTGCAAGCGGTGCGGAAATAACGGCCGATGCTGCAGAAGCGGTTGCAATTCTGTCAAAGACTCGTTCTCTCCCCCGCGTTCCGCCTCCAAACGCCGGAGTCGAAGAACAAAAGTAGTTCCCTGCTCTGGTTTCGAGCGCGCCCAGACTTTGCCTTCATGTGCCTGCACGATCTGGTACACGACGGCAAGGCCCAATCCGGTGCCGCCTTCAAAATTCGACTGGAATGGCTCAAAGATTTTTTCCGTCTGCTGCGGTGTCATGCCGGTCCCGGTATCGGCAAAACTGATCTGCCAATCATCCTGGTGCTTCTCCAGCGATACGCGCAGAGTTCCGCCCTGTGGCATGGCGCGAACCGCGTTGGAACCAAAATTCCAGAAGACCTGTTTGAGTCTGTCGGCATCGGCGAGCACGAAAGCCGCTTCGGCAGCGAATTTGCTTTCGATGGCGATCCCGGTCTTCTCGGTGGTCATGCGATTCCGCATCAGGGTCAGCATGTCGTCAAGCAGAGGCACAAGATCGGTCTTTTCAAAACGATATTGCTTGCCGCGCGAGTAGGCGAGGAAATCGGTAATGATGCTATTCAGCCGCTGTGACTCGCGGGTAACGATATCGAGTAGTTGGCGATGCTCATCACTGAGTTCCGGAATGCCGGAAAGCATGGTTACGGAGCCGGCGATGGAAGTAAGCGGGTTGCGAATTTCATGGGCGATGGCGGCGGCGAGCCGGCCGACCGCAGCCAAACGATCCTGCATGCGGACTTCGCGCTCGAGACGGCGAATCTCGGTGAGATCGTCGAGAGCGTAAACGTAGCCCATGGATTCGTTTTCACGCGAGTTCAGGGCTGCGACTCGTACGCGGAAGGTCTTGCGAAACGAATTTACCGTGTCGTATCTCACCTCGGCATGGGCTTGCGACTCAGGCGTGGGAAGCGCGTCAGTGAAGAGTTTATTGACTGGGCGGCCCAGCAGTTGACCGGGAGTGCTATCCAGAAGCTTTAAGGCTGCGCTGTTGACGAGCGTGATGTGACCGTCGAGACCGGTCGTGATCAAACCGCTGCCGATCGATTGAATGATGTTTTCGTGCAGGATTTGAAGGTTTTCCAGCTCCCCGCTTGCCTTTCAACTGCACGCGCGCCTGCCGCAACTTGGTGCTGAGCAGGCCGGCCAGATAAGCCACCGCGACATAGGCAAACAGATTGACAAAAATGATTGCCTGCAGCGTTTTGAGGCCGGGATGGCTTGTGCAGTAGGAAGTTACAACTTCGTAATAGTTGAGTTCCAGCACCGCGCCATAAAGAATGAATGCCAGTGCTGCAACCAGGTGTGCCCAGATTCGAGGCAGAAGGATACTCGCGACGATGATGACGATGGGGTAGAGAAAATTGAGAGAGCTATCCCAGCCTCCCGTCTGGTGTACGACAAGGCTCACAAAAATCAAGTCGGTGAGAACCTGCAGAGAAGCTTGCAGACGATGTTCGCGCCAGTAGCCAAGAAGTTTGGCATAGAAAAGCGAAACCATGAACCAGGCAGTAATCGTGCCGACGAAAAGACGGAGCGGCAGAGTGGAAGGCGCGAGGTGCGCCACGGCCAGTTGAATAGCCAGCAGAAAAGCCAGAATCAGTAACCGCACTTTGACCAGCCACGCCAGCCAAATCCGCTCGTCAAATGTCGATTGCATGAAGCAGCCAGGTTTCAGAGTTTCAAGATTTCAAGGTTTTAAGGTAAAGATGCAAGGTTCCAAAGTGCTCGGGCAGGGTGTTACGCAAACAACATTCACTCTGCGAGACTTTGAAACCTCGCCGCCTTGAAACCTCATTTATCCCGCCAATTTTGCGATCATGGCGAACAACGGCATGTAAAGCGAAATCACGATGCCTCCAATGGTTATTCCGAGGACGCCAATGATGGCCGGTTCCAACATGGCCAACATGTCCTTCGTGGCCGCATCCACTTCCTCTTCATAAAAGTCCGCGATCTTCTGCAACATGTTGTCCATCGCGCCGGTTGCTTCGCCCACGCCGATCATCTGGGTCACCATGTTAGGAAATACGCCGCATTCTCTGAGGGGATCGACGATGGTGCGGCCTTCTTCGATTGCCTTCCGCACCTTCATCAGCGCCTCTTCCAAAACCGCATTGCCCGAGGTTTTTGCCGTGATTGCAAGACCTTCGAGAATTGGCACACCCGAGGTGATCAGAGTGCCCAAAGTTCGGGTGAAGCGGCCTACCGCAATTTTGCGCAACAGCCCTCCTACGATCGGTAACTTAAGAAGCATCTTGTCGAACATGTAACGGCCGCGTGGATGCTTGCGGATCGACTTAATTCCGAAAACAATTCCCACCAACGCCGCCGAGGACGACCCACCAGAAGCTCTGCACAAAGGCGCTCAGCCCCATCACAATGCGGGTGGGCAGCGGAAGATTAACGCCCAGGCCGGCAAACAGATTGGAGAAAATGGGCACGACCCACTTGAGCAGCGCGCCGACAATCAAGCCGGCGATAGAGACTACTGCGATGGGATAAATGAGAGCGGATTTTACTGCCGCTTTCAAACGCACCGCTTTTTCCACGTAGGTGGCCAGGCGCTGCAAGATGATGTCGAGGATACCGCCCGTTTCTCCGGCTTCGATCATGTTGGTGGTGAGGTCATCGAAGACGTTCGGGTACTGGCGCATAGCATTGGCCAGCGTCGCGCCGCCTTCCACCGTGGTTCGTACGCCGTTGAGAGTCTTCTGGAAGGTCTGGCTTTCCTGATTTGCCGCCAGAATTTCGAGACACTGCACCAGCGGCAAGCCGGCATCGATCATGACGGAGAACTGGCGGAAGAAGATCGCAATCTCCTTGACCTTGACTTTGCCGGAGCCGAAGGTTGGCAAGGAAAATTCCTTTCCCTTTTCCCGGATCGAGCCAGGAGTGATGCGCTCTCGCCGCAACTGCTGTCCCAGCGAATCTTTGTTCGGCGCCGTACGCTCCCCGGTTACCTTTTGTCCTGAAGCGTCTTTACCGGAAAATGTGAAGACTGGCATGTGTAATCTCCCTCATCTGTCATGACTGCTTTTTCTGTCACTGCACGAGCGTCTGAAGCGGTTGCCTAATCTCTAATGCTTCGCGGTTGCCGCGCCCCGCGCCAACGATGGATTCGCGGTCGTTCCGCGATTGGCCAGGGTAGCGCCACGGTTAATCATTTCCTGGAGCTCGTCGGGATTGCTGGAGCGCGCCAACGCTGTTTCGATCGAGATCTGTTTTTGCAGATACGCAGTGGCCAACGCCTGGTTGAACGTCTGCATGCCGAATTTTTCCTGGCCCGATTGCATCGCGGAATAGATCTGGTGAATTTTGTCTTCCCGTATCAGGTTGCGGACGGCAGGAGTTCGGAATCAGAATTTCCATGACCATCGCCCGGCCCTTGCCGTTCGACCGTTGGCACCAGGCTCTGGCAAAGCACACCTTCGAGCACCAGCGAAAGCTGCGCGCGAATCTGCGGCTGCTGGTGGGCGGGGAAAACATCGATGATACGGTTGATGGTCGAAGTGGCCGAGTTGGTGTGCAGCGTACCGAAAGTCAAGTGGCCGGTTTCGGCGATACGTAAAGCTGACTCAATGGTTTCCAAATCGCGCATTTCGCCGATCAGAACGACATCGGGGTCTTCACGAAGCGCAGCCCGCAGCGCGTCGGTAAAACTCTTGGTATCTGCGTGCAATTCGCGCTGATTTACCACGCAGTTCTTGTTCATGTGCACGAATTCGATCGGATCTTCGATGGTGAGGATGTGATCGTGGCGCTCGCTGTTGATCTTGTCGATCATGGCGGCGAGTGTGGTGGATTTGCCGGAACCCGTTGGGCCGGTAACCAGCACCAGCCCACGCGGCTTGTCGCAAAGTTTGCTGACGGTCGCGGGCAAGCCCAGCTGGTTGAATGACTTGATCTCGAATGGAATCAAACGAAAGACGGCAGCCGAAGCACCGCGCTGGTTGAATACGTTGGCGCGGAAGCGAGCGAGACCCTTCAGGCCGAAGGAGAAGTCGAGCTCGAGGCTTTCTTCAAATCGGTGCTTCTGCGAATCGGTCATGACGCTATAAGCCAGCTGCTTGGTTTCGGCCGGCGTCATTTGCGGCAGATCGAGAGGCGTCAAATGCCCGTGCACGCGAATTTGCGGCGGAGAATTTGTGGTGATGTGGAGATCGCTGCCTCCCATCTCCAGCATTCGTCTTGAGCAAGTCACTTAACGACAATCCCATGATTCGGCTCCTTCCTATCATGAATCCCATAGTGAATCGTCTCGCGTGCCACTTCCTCGAAGGTTGTCATGCCCGCTGCAACTTTGATCAATCCGCTTCGGCGCAATGTGATCATTCCGCGTTCAATCGCTTTTTTCTTCAATTCGACCGGCCGATGCGCCCACCAGAACGAGTTCCCTAATCTCGTCGTCCACTTCCATTACTTCGTACAAACCGCAGCGGCCTTTGTAGCCGGTGCTATTGCAGGTGCGCATCCTTTTCCCTTTTGGATCTTTATCGTCTTGGCTTCTTCGGGGGTAAAACCTTCTTCAATCAACGCCGGAACGGGACGTCCACGACCTCGGTGCATTCCTTGCAGATTCGGCGGACGAGGCGCTGAGCGCAGATCAGGTGAACCGAAGTCGCGACGAGAAATGGCTCGATGCCCATGTTCATCAAACGGGTAATGGTTTCGGGCGCTCCGTTCGTGTGGAAAGTGGAGAGCACAAGGTGGCCGGTAAGCGCTGCCTTGATCGCGATTTCTGCCGTTTCAAAGTCGCGGATTTCGCCGACGAGAATGATGTTCGGATCCTGACGCAGGAAAGATCGCAGGGCGGCGGCGAAATTTAGCCCGATCTGTTCTTTCATCTGCACCTGATTCACGCCGCCCAACTGGAATTCGACTGGGTCCTCGGCGGTCATGATGTTGGTGTCGGGCTGATTGAGGCGCGCGATTGAGGAGTAGAGCGTATTGGTCTTGCCGGATCCGGTTGGTCCGGTAACCAGTACCATGCCGTACGGCTTGAGAATCGCTTTCTCGAATTTCACCAGCGACTCTGGCTCGAAGCCCAGTTTGGTCATATCGAGGCGCAAGTTTTCTTTATCGAGCAAGCGAAGCACGATCTTTTCGCCCCACAACGTGGGCAGAGTGCTGACGCGGAAGTCGAGCTGCTTTTTGCGGCCACCGATGTTCATCTTCAGCATGATGCGGCCATCCTGCGGCAGGCGCTTTTCGCTGATGTCCAGCTTGGACATGATTTTCAGTCGCGAGGTGATGGCGTCTTTCAGCTTCAGCGGCGGTGACATGATCGACTGCAGCACGCCGTCAATGCGGAAGCGGACGCGAAATTCTTTTTCATAAGGTTCGATGTGAATGTCGCTGGCGCCCCGCTTTACCGCATCGGTAAGAATCAGGTTCACGAGCTTTACGACCGGAGCCTCGTCCGCAGCCTTTTCCAGCTGCGACAGCTCCATCTCGGCTTCTTCCGCCTGCAGTTCGACGTCGCTCTCGCTCATCTCCGACATCGACTGCATTACAGTTTCAAGATCTTCTTCTTTCCTCTTGCCTCCACCGTAGGCCTTTTCGATTCCTTCGAGGATGGAGCTTTCCGAGGCTACGACCGGCTCGATGTTGAAACCAGTCATGAACTTGATGTCGTCCATCGCGAAGACGTTCGTCGGATCGACCATCGCGATGGTGAGCGAGGCTCCTACGCGGCTCAACGGAAGAATCTGATATCGTTTTGCGGTTTCGAACGGAATCAGTTTTACGACTGCAGGATCGATTTCAAAATAAGAAAGATTGATGGCGGGAACGCCGTACTGGCGGGAAAGAAAATTGGTGACGTCCTCGTCCGTGAGGAAGCCGAGCTTCACCAGTGCAGAGCCCAAGCGGCAGTTCTGCTCTTTCTGGGCCTTGTTAGCTTTCTCCAACTGCTCTGGGGTGATGATCTTCTCTTTCACGAGAAGATCGCCCAGCCGTTGAGACATACGTTCTCCTATCCACTCAGCGAAACGATGCCCGGCAACAAAGACAGGCATTGGCACAAAGGGCCGCTTTAGCGGGAGAGAAGCAGCGTCTTTGTGGTGACACAAATTGTCACAGTAAGTCGATTACCGTACCAGTTACCGTGGTACTTGGACTCGCCGTCGCGACCAGGAAGCGCAAATCGCGATTGTGAAACCCGCGCCAATTATGCTTTTTCTGTGAAACTTGGCCGGTTCAAGCCCGGGTACATGCACTTCGGTAAGCGCCGTTCATAGGTTCGAGAGGAAGGAGTTAGCCGGCGTATAGACTAATTTCTGTGTGCGAACGAGATATGTCCGGAGGCGACTCGCGAGAAGAAGCGATTAGAACGTATTATCGCGCGCTGTTTGAAACCTGGGGACCGCAGAACTGGTGGCCGGCACGCTCGCAGTTTGAAGTGATCGTGGGCGCATTCCTCACGCAGAACACTTCATGGAACAACGTTGAGATAGCGCTAGCCAATCTTCGCGCGGCCCATGTGCTCAGCATCAGAGGGATACGGAACATCGCGCTCGGCAAACTTGAGCAACTGATCCGGCCGTCCGGTTATTTCCGCCAGAAAGCTCGACGGCTCAAGACTTTCATCGAATTTCTGGATGGTCGCTATGGAGGCTCGCTCAAGCGGATGTTTGCTTCTCCAACCATGAAGTTGCGGGTAGAACTGCTGGCGCTCAACGGCGCAGGCCCCGAAACCGCCGATTCCATTTTGCTTTACGCCGGCAACCATCCTGTATTTGTAGTCGATGCTTACACCGAACGAGTTCTGACGCGTCATGGGATTCTGCCGAATACGGCGTCGTATGAAGATGTTAGAAATCTATTCGAGCAAGCGCTCGCGCCCTTGGCTGAGCCTGAGAGAAGTTGCCACGAAACTTCGAATCAGCGCTCGGCGGAAGGACTCTCTGGCGCCTCACACGCACGATTCTCCCACCGGCCATCGCGGATGAGCGCTGCAAAGCGTACTGCTCTCACGCAGGTTTACAACGAAATGCATGGGCTGATTGTTGTCGCGGGAAAGAATTACTGCAAGAAATCACAGGCTCTCTGTGACGGATGTCCTTTACAGCGTTATCTGCCTCGTCTGAAGTGATTCGAAGCCAGCTGGCTCCGACAGAATGAGACTTCGCCGCATTGCGCCCGCGCTCTTATTATTGGTCGCCCTGGCGGCGTTGGGCCAAACGCCATCGTTGCGCGAAGCGGCAGACGATGCGAGCTTGCTGATTGGCACTGCAGTACGTCCCACACAACTCTCGGAATCGGCATACGCTTCTACTCTGGCGCGCGAGTTCAATATGGTGGAAGCAGAAGATGCCATGAAGTGGTGGGTGCTCCGGCCTGACGCGAAGACTTTCGACTTTCGCCAGGGAGACGAACTAGTCCGCTTCGCGAAAGCGAATGGTATGAAAGTGCGTGGCCACTGCCTTGTGTGGGGGCGATACAACCCTGATTGGCTAACGCAGGGACAGTTCACTCCAACCCAGTTGTCGCGGCTTCTTCATCAGCATATCCGGCGCGTCATGAAGCACTACGCTGGAAAAGTTTTCGCGTGGGATGTGGTCAACGAGGCGCTCGATGAAAACGGGAATGTGCGCGACTCGCTTTGGTATAACCAGCCCGGCATTGAGTCATCCAGACAAGGAACTACTTATATCGAACAGGCTTTTCGCTGGGCTCATCAGGCGGACCCGCGGGCGTTGCTGTTTTACAACGAGACCGAAGGCGAAGGATTGAATCGCAAGTCGGACGCGATCTATGCGATGGTAAAAGACTTCCGCCAGCGGCATGTCCCCATCGATGGCGTTGGACTGCAAATGCATATTCCGGGACTGGATGTGAACGCTCCTGCGATTGAAGCGAACATTGCTCGCCTGACAGCCCTTGGATTGCAAGTACACATTACGGAACTGGATATTTCCGTGCCCATTGATTCCCGTGGCAGTGCGCGCCCGGAGGATTTAGCGCATCAGGCGTCGCTTTACCGCAGCATTGCTCGCGCATGTCTGAATAATCGAGGCTGCACGGCCATTCAAACCTGGGGATTCACTGACAAGTATTCCTGGATCGGTTCGCATTCGCGGGGCACCCGAGGGGCGGCGTTGCCGTTCGATCGCACGTATGGATCGAAAGCCGCATACCGTGCCCTGTTTGAGGCTATCTCGGAGGGGCGCGCAACTGGCCGATAGCCGTTTTGAAGTCGCCATCCTTACTTCCACGCCACTTTTTTAGACCTTTCTTGCGTGCCTTAATGAACATCTATAATGATTTCGGCACAATTGCCCCTTTTCTATTGAGCTTTTGCGCGCCACAGCCTCCATGCCATCACTGGCTCAAAAACGACCTCCAGAGAGCTCCAATCGCAAACGGGTGATTGTTTTCTCGGCGATCGCGGTTTTTATCTTGTTTGCGGTTCTCGTTTCGCAGACAGCTTTCAATCAGACGATCCTGCGTCCCGACACAAACCAGCAGGTCGTAGTTTTCTACGCTCTCTCGTTATTTATTTCGCTGTTATTCATTGCGCTGACGTTCGTACTCGGCCGCAACCTTCTCAAGCTGTTTGCCGAGCGCCGACTCGGCGTTCTGGGATCGAAATTTCGCACGCGCATGGTAGTGGGCGCGCTTTTGCTTTCGTTCGTGCCGGTCATGGTGATGTATTGGTTTGCGTACGGGCTCATGAACCGTTCGATCGACAAATGGTTCTCAACTCCGGTGGAAGAAGTCCGCGCCGATACCGACGCGATGGCTGCGCTACTCGCGGGGTATGCGGCGCAGAATGCCCGAGGAGAAGCGGCGGCGATTGCCAGTGTGCCCGAGACACAGCACGCATTCCGCGATCATGCATTCGCGAGCGCTCTGGAGGAATTTCGGAGGCACGCTCCTACTTTGCAGGGCGGCTTTGCGTTCGCAATCGAGAACGGAGCGGAGGAGGCCAGCTTTGCCACACCCGCGTCATGGCAGGTCTTAAGAGAAAAGTTGCCGCTGGCAGAGGCTGCCGCTGGCCGACCAGCCCAATTCATTTGGGGGCAGACGGAGTACACGCTGGCCAGCGTGCCAGTCGGAAAAGACGGCCTAATTGTGGTGGCCATGCCCCTGCCACCGGAGTTCTCCCGGACTGTAAAGCAAATTGAAGCCAGCCAGCAGCGCTATCTGCAGCTTAGCCGCGAACGCCGGCATGTGCGCCAGACTTACATGGGGCTCTTGCTGTTGCTCACGATGATGGTACTTTTTGTCACCACCTGGCTGGCGTTGTTTCTCTCCAAGCTTGTGACCCGGCCGTTGGCGGCTCTGGCCGAAGCGACACAGGAAATTTCACGCGGACGCCTGGATTATCGCGTCGATGTGAACGCCGCCGACGAAATTGGGGATTTGGTGCGCTCCTTCAATCGCATGGCGGAGGACCTGGAGATCAGCCGCCGGCAGATAGAGGCCTCCAGCCGCGACGTGGGTGCGGCCAATGCGGAGCTGGAGCAACGCCGCCGGCAGATGGAAACTATTCTCGAAAGCATTCCGACGGGCGTTCTGTCGGTGGATGCCGATCGCATCGTTACCCATGCCAATGAGGCCTTGCAACGCATGTTCCATCCGGAGGGTTATGTGCGAGGACAAAGTGTGTTGCGCGGCGCACGCTTGTCCGATGTTTTTCCACCCGAAGTATCCGAGGATCTGGAACCGCTGCTGCGTCGCGCGGAGCGCATGGGGATGACGACCAGCCAGATGGAATTGCCGCTTGCCCGCACGTCTCTGAATGTTGCGGTCACGGTCGCCTCTTTGCATCGTCAGGAAGAGCGTGCAGGATACGTTGTGGTCTTTGAAGACCTTTCCGACCTGCTGAAGGCACAGAAGCAGGCGGCCTGGAGAGAGGTTGCACGGCGAGTGGCCCACGAGATCAAGAATCCGCTCACGCCGATCGCGCTTTCGGCGCAGCGTATTCAGCGGCATTTGGAGCGAACCGCGACCCCCGACAAGGCTTCCCT
This sequence comes from uncultured Acidobacteriaceae bacterium, assembly GCA_963734675.1. Classification (GTDB taxonomy): domain Bacteria; phylum Acidobacteriota; class Terriglobia; order Terriglobales; family Acidobacteriaceae; genus Sulfotelmatobacter. The sequence continues at coordinate 75,615 of CAVTHZ010000011.1, read as the reverse complement.
CGAAGTGGTTCGTTCCTGCGCGGAAACGATTGCGGGTGCGGTTGAGACGGTTCGCTTGTTAGTGGATGAATTTTCCACGCTGGCTCGCTTCCCCGCCTCCAACCCGCATCCAGAAGACATCAACGACATTGTCGAGAATGCCCTCTCGATGTTCAACGGCAGAATGGAGGGCATCACTCTCCATAAATCGCTTGCCACTGGTTTACCCAAGGTGATGGCCGATTCCGAGGCTATAAAACGTGCCGTTGCAAACCTGGTGGATAACGCCGCCGAAGCAATGCAGGATTCGATGGTGCGAGAGATTCAAATCTCCAGTTCGCTCGTAGCCAGCCGCGATGCAGTGGAAGTCACGGTTGCAGACACCGGACACGGTGTGACTCCCGAATTAAAGGAACGGCTTTTTCTTCCCTACTTTTCCACCCGAAAACGAGGTACAGGGTTGGGCTTGGCGATCGTGAGCCGCGTAATAGAAGAGCATCATGGTTCGATTCGCGTCGAAGAAAACCATCCGGTTGGGGCGCGATTCATCTTCGAACTGCCAGTGGTGCCCGAACCGGCGCTGGCCACTCCGGCGACACAACATGCATAAGATCCTGGTAGTAGATGATGAAAAGGGCATTCGCGAATCGCTGGAAGGCGTGCTCGCGGACGAAGGGTACGAAACCGGCTCGGTGATCAGCGGCGAAGAATGCTTGAAAGTTCTGCGTCGCGAGGGCTTTGAGGTAGTTCTGCTCGACATATGGCTTCCTGGCATCGACGGCCTGGAAACCCTGGAAAGAATCCGCGAATTCGATAATCCCCCGGAAGTCATCATGATCTCAGGACACGGCAACATTGAAACAGCGGTGCGCGCCACCAAGCTCGGCGCATTCGATTTTCTGGAAAAGCCACTCTCTATCGATAAAACGCTGATTCTCATCAAAAACGCAATTGAATCCAAGAAGCTGCGCCACGAGAATGTTGACCTGAAGAAGCAGTTGCACACGAAGAGTGCCATCGTTGGTGACAGCATTCCCATGAAAGCGCTGCGCCAGCAGATTGCGTTGATGGCTCCCACGAACGGCCGCGTGCTTATTTATGGAGAATCAGGGACTGGCAAAGAACTCGTCGCCCACGCGATCCACGCCCAAAGCCTGCGGAAAGACGAAACCTTTGTCGAAGTAAACTGCGCGGCAATCCCTGAAGATTTGATCGAAAGCGAACTGTTTGGTCACCGCAAAGGATCCTTTGCCGGAGCAACCTCAGACAAAGAGGGTAAATTCGAAAAGGCGAATGGCGGAACGCTGTTTCTGGACGAAGTGGGCGACATGAGCCTGAAGACTCAGTCGAAGGTTCTGCGCACGCTCGATGAGCAGCGGGTTACGCCGCTGGGCAGCGATGAAACCATCACGGTGGATGCCCGGATCATCGCTTCGACCAACAAAGACCTGGAAGAAGAAATTTCTCGAGGAAATTTTCGCGAAGACCTGTTTTACCGGCTCAATGTGATCCCCTTTTTCGTTCCGCCGTTGCGGGACCGCAAGGAAGACATTCCACTGTTTGCACGCCACTTTTTAAAGGAGCTCGCCGCAACTTACGGACGGCGCCCTCGCGAAATCACGGATGACGCGGTCGATACGCTGATGCGCTATTCATGGCCGGGAAACGTGCGCGAGTTGCGAAATGTGATTGAACGCATCGTAATCATGAATCCGATGATTACGAAGTTAGACCGCAAGCACCTGCCGCCGCTGGTTTACCGAGAAGGCCATCGTCGCGCGCCGCGCGGCGAGTTTTCCACATTGCACCAGGCGCGCGATGCCTACGAGCGGGACTTCATTCTTAAGAAGCTGGATGAGAATCATGGCAATGTGAGCCGCGCGGCTGAAGTTCTTGGGCTCGAACGCAGCCATCTCTACCGCAAGATGAAAACGCTGGGCATAGTCGCCAGGGAATAATTGTTGCAGCGCGCGGCGGGAAACATCAGCGCTTGGTCATGTGGATTTCGGTGCCATTCTTTCTGAACTCAACTTTGTCCATAAGTTGATTGATCAGGAAAATTCCACGCCCGTGGTTTGAATACAGGTTTTCGCCGACTGTGCAGGTCGGAATCGATTCCGGAGAAAATCCAAGCCCGGGATCGCGGACCACAATCAAGATTCCCCGTTCCTGATCGATGCTCACCAGGCATTCAACAATTTTCGTTGGATCTTCTTTCGCCCCGTGAATCACGGCGTTTGCCAGGGCCTCCTGCAACGAAAGTTCGATCGCATCTTCCTTGCCTTCCAGTCCGTTCATCTGCCGCACCACGGTCATCACTTGCTGCACAACCGGTTCGACTGCCCCGCGATCGGCAGCAAGGGTTACGCGCAAACGCAGATTCAGTTGGTCGGGGTCGAAATCTTTCTCGGGCAGAGGTTCTTCGGAGGAATCCGCGGCTGGCATGTTGTCTCGTGATTGGTTTACAGGTGGCCCATTGATTCTAATATAAAAATGCAGAACGGCAATCGAACATCAGTACATGAGCCCAATCCTTTGGTACTGGTTAGTGTGGTTTCTCGCTCGGAGCACGAACGGTCAATATTATTAGAAGCAACAAATTCCTTTATCCTCAACAGTCAACCTTTGTATTGTGTGCCGTCGAGAGATCGGACTTTTTTGCAAGATGCTCCAACTGCCGTCTCCAATCCAGCTCTTCGACAAAACCTCGTGATTCCCGCCAGTTCGGTTCGACTTTAACGTAAAGTTCGAGAAACACTTTTGTTCCTAACATGCGTTCGATCTGCATCCGAGCAGAGGTGCCGATCTTCTTGAGCATCGCCCCTTTTTTGCCAATCAGAATTCCCTTCTGGCCTTCCCGTTCGCAATAAATAGTCGCCGAAATGCGGGTTAGCTTTGCGCCCTCGTCGAAACTCTCGACGATCACCGTTGTCGCATAAGGAAGCTCTTTTTGGGTTTCGAACAGGACACGCTCACGAATAATCTCTGCAGCCATGAAACGCGCGGGCTGGTCGGTAATCTGGTCTTCGGGGAAATAAGGCTTACCTGCGGGCAAAGCGGCGGTCACTGATTTTAAAAGAGTCTCCAAACCGTCCCGCTTCAAAGCCGAAATCGGAATGATTTCGTGAAAGGTATGCAGCTTCTTGTAATCCTCGATGAGGGGCAGCAATTTGCTTTTGCCGCCTTTCAACAAATCGATCTTGTTGAGGATGAGATAGGCTCGAGTACCGGAGCTCTTGACCATCTGTATGGCAAACTCGTCGCGCGGATCGAATTTTGCCGTGGCATCCATGATCAAAAGAATAAGTTCACAGCCTTCCATGGCTTCCCGGACTTCGACCATCATCTTGCGGCCGAGAGAACTATCAGGCTTGTGCACGCCGGGAGTGTCGACGAGAATGATCTGCGCGCCATCCCGGCCTTTTGTTTTTGGGATGTTGATGATGCCCTGAATGCGATTACGCGTGGTTTGGGGCTTGGGAGAAATGATCGCGAGCTTTTCCCCAACAAGAGCATTCAGCAGGGTGGACTTTCCGGCGTTCGGCCGACCGAGGATGCAGACAAAACCGGAGCGAAAGGGCATCTTGGTTTTATATCAGTTTCAGCTGCCGGGGTTGCACCAGGCTGATGCGCACACGCTCCACTTTCCGATCGGTCGATTCAAGGACCTCAAAACGCAAGCCGTCCTCGTCAACGGTCTCGCCTTTCTTGGGAATATGTCCCGCCAGTTCGCTGACCAAACCCGCTATCGTCGCTGATTCCTTGCCCTCGGGTTTAGTTCCGAATAGCTCCGCGAGTCGGTCGACATCCATGCGACCCGAGACTATATACGATTCCGGGGTCTCCTTCACGATCTCGGGCTTTTCGTGCTCGTCGCGAATCTCGCCTACGATTTCTTCCACCAGATCTTCGATCGTCACCAGTCCCGCAACCCCGCCATATTCGTCGACCACAATCGCCATGCGGATATTATTTTTTTGCATTTCGCGCAAAAGATCGCTGCCAAGCTTGCTCTCGGGAACGAAATACACATCGCGGCGCATCAGGCTATCCAAGGTTCGGGTCGATGCCTCGGTATCCGGGACCTGCAAGACGTCCTGGACGTAGACGATGCCTTTTATGTTGTGAATACTGTCCTGATAAACCGGGACTCGCGAGTAATGTTTTTCTCCGAGAAGCTGGATGAACCGCTCCACCGTAGTCAACACCGGCACAGCGAACATATCGGGGCGCGGTTTCATGGCATCGCGTGCGGTTTTACCGCTGAATTCGACGACCGACTGGATCAAATCACGGTCGCCTTCCTGAATGATGCCTTCCTCCTGGCCAGCTTCAATCAAGGCATCCACGGCTTCGGCGGCGCTTTCAGGCTCTTCGCGAGTATTCTCGCGGGTAAGAGATACGACGGATTGCAAGAAACCCAGAACGATGGTGACCGGGAGCACCACGTAGATTAGTAAGTTCAATAACCAGGTCCAGCGAATCAGCCAGGCCCCGTTGGTGCGCGAAAAGAAGACATAAGGTAGAAATTGATTGCAAACGATGACAATGACGATCAAGCTGATCGCACCTTGCGCGATCTCATAGCCGTTCCATTGCATATCGCTGAAAATGGCGAATCCCACCAGCACCGCGATGGCTGCAGTGGTGAACTGCTTCAATACGGACATCGAGAGAGACGCACGCGCACGGCTCACCCGGAGCCGGGGCTCGACCTTCTGCTCGAAAATGTCGATGTTGTCCTGAAAATCGCGCGAGAGAAATTTGCCGATTTCCTGATAGACACGGTCTACGTAGGAGGCGAGCGCGAGCAGCGCAAGCAGGGGCAAAAACCCGAGAACCACGGCCCAGTTCATGCGGTTCTCCGGCGGGAAGGAGCGGCCGAACCGCGCTTGGGCCTGGACGATCGTACAGGCGAGCGCTCTATCAAGCCAGGGTTCAGCTTCAGCTTCTTACGCAGGCGTGCCTCTTCCCGAGCCATCTCGCCATTATCCCGCTCGTGATCGAACCCTGCCAGATGCAAGATGCCGTGCAGCACTAAAATCTTGACCTCTTCCGCGACCGAATGCCCCAGATGATTCGCGTTGTCGCGGGCAATGTCTAAGGATATCGCAAGCTCGCCGGCCACGCCTGCCGGGTTGCGCCCTGGCTCAAGAGAAGGAAAGGATAAAACGTCCGTCGCCATATCCTTGTCGCGAAATCGCCGGTTGAGCGCACGCAAGTGCGCGCTGCCGGTCAGCAGAATATTGACCGCGCCGCGCAATCCTAATTCGCGCCTCACGTGACGCACAAAACGTTCGAGCGCAGATGGACTTAACCCAGCGATTCTTTTCCGGAGGAATACCAACTTGCCCACACTTAGTTGCCCGATGCCTTGCGGGTATCGTCTTCAAGATCGATCGCATCAGCCTGCTTGAGCGAAGAGCCTTCTGTACTTTTTCCGCCAGAAAGCAAAAGCATTTGCTGCTCCGCCACCTGTGTTTTGTGTTCGTCATAGGCGCGAATGATGCGCTGCACAAGGTGATGACGCACTACGTCGCTTTCGTCGAAATGAACGAAAGTCAAACCCTCGACGCGGCGGAGGATATCCATGGCTTCGAGCAAGCCGCTGCGGCGGGCGTTGGGAAGATCGATCTGGGTGATGTCGCCTGTGATCACGGCCTTTGAATTGAATCCAAGCCTCGTCACGAACATCTTCATCTGCTCGGAAGTTGTGTTCTGCGCTTCGTCGAGAATGACGAAGGAATCGTTCAGGGTGCGCCCGCGCATAAAGGCGATGGGAGCAATCTCAATTACATTTTTTTCGAGATAGCGATCCACTTTCTCGGGATCGAGCATGTCGTAAAGCGCGTCGTAGAGGGGACGTAAATACGGATCGATTTTGTCCTGCAGCGTACCCGGCAGAAAGCCCAGCCGCTCTCCCGCTTCCACGGCTGGCCGCGCGAGGATAATCCGGTTCACGCGTTTGGCCAGCAGCGCGGAGATGGCCATCGCCACGGCGAGATAAGTCTTGCCGGTTCCGGCCGGGCCAATACCGAATACCATGTCATGCTTCTCGATGGCTTCGAGGTAGCGCCGCTGATTCATACTCTTGGGTTGGACCATGCGGCGTCCGAGCGAACGCTGGCGACCGGCTTCAGCCAACCCACGCAGAGTCGCGCTCGGATCGGAGGTCAAAACCTTCAGCATGCTGTTGAGATCGCCGTTATTGAATACGAATCCCGAACGCTGCAGGCTTTCGTAATCGGCAAAGACCTGCTCGGCGCGAGCCACATCGCGGGCCGCACCTTCCAATTCAATTCCGTTGGATCGCAGGTTAACGGTGATTTTCAGGCCGTCTTCGAGAACACGCAGGTTTTCGTCGCGGGTGCCGAAGAAGGTTTCGATGTTGGGGCTGATCCCGATGCTCTTCTTCATTCTTTTGATAGATCGCGCGGGAACTCAGACTGCTCTGCCGGAAAACCGCGGCTCACGGCAGTCATAGAAAAAACAGGGTTGCTCTCAGAGACGGGAACCAGCGAAATACTCATGCCCGGAGGGCGGGTGACAAACATTGGATAAAGCCTAACCCGCTGGAAGTCGGGAGTCAATGGTGAAGCGGGGGTCTGTCGCCCTCCGAGGATGACCTTGCCGTCGTGAAATCCGCGACCTCGATATGCCCCAGGTGCAAAGAGTGCTCCTCGCAGGAGTCGGGGCGGCCAGAAGACTGCAGTTCTTGCGCAAATTCTTGCCTACATGACCCGGCCAAGCTTTCATGAAACCCGCGCAAATAAAGGGGAATTGCAAGGTTCGAGGCTGCCCCGCGCTGGGCGAAACGGCATCCTACCTGCAGGCTTCAGGCCAGGCAAGAACTCCTAGGAGGCTGTATGCGCACCTTTTCGCTCGCGACCCTAACTCTGATGCTATCGCTGTTTATTGCCGTACAGGCGGGTTTTGCTCAGGAGCCGGCACGTGGGTTTGCCGGGTACTGTCCGTACGGATGCGGGCCGTATCTCCCGCTGATTACGACCCCCAGCATATCGCTTGAAACGGTTTCACCGAACCCGGTCGGAGCGCGGAACGCGACGGCTGGATTGGTCGCCGGTGCAACCGATTCGACTCTTTCGGAAGAGTCGGGCAATACCAGTTCGGTCTATACCATGCCGGTGTGGTATTCGGGCGGAGGAATGCCGCTGGTCGCGCCCGCGGTGAACTCTCCCGTGGGCACGATGAGACCGGGACGCTTCGAGGCGATGCATCGCGAACCGGAAATGCGCGAGCGCAGAGCGGAAACGCAGGCTTGGACTTACTTCGCTTCCGCCGAGCCGGGCATGCACTCTCTGGAAGCAGCCAGCGCCGCAACCGGCGTCAAACCTGCGAAGCACACCTACACAAACGACGACGTGCAGAAGGAAAACGAAAAGAACGGCTACGTTCACTACGACAGCAAGACGGAAAAGATCCAGTAGCCGCCACCAGTTCGCCCCATCTTCCGGAAGCCCCACTTCTCGCTGGCGCGAAGTGGGGCATCCGCACTGGATCGCAATCGTTCCGCCTCGTGTTTTTCTCTCCGTCGTGTTTTTCTCTTCCAGTGACATTTTAAAAAGTGGCACTCCGCCTTGCAGGGTATAGAATCCGTCCGTCTTGGGGTCAAAATCCAAAAAGTGCGATGAGGAGGAGAATCGAAAATGAGGCGATCTCTTTTTGTTTTTGCAATAGCCGTTGCGATCATGGCGGCATGGTCGTTGGGACGGGTCCAGGGACAGAAGATGCACGAGAAAGTAGTTTATGTTTCTTCCGCCAACGCGGATTACAAATCAACGCACCAAGGCGTGTCGGAGGCGGTAATCTGGGGCGATCCGGATAAAGGCGCGCACGCCACCTTTACGAAGTTCGATCCCGGGCAGGACAACGGCATGCACACGCATACGAATGATGTGTGGATCGTCGTGCTGAAGGGTGCATATCTCTACAAAGACGCTGCTGGAGAGAAGCGCGTCGGTCCGGGCGATTTTCTGCGCGTGCCCGGCGGCCACAAACACTGGAGCGGCGGCGACAAAACAGAAGGTGCGCTGTTCTATGAGGAGGGATCGGGCAAGTTTGATCTGATTCCCGCGAAGTAGAACTTCTCCGTAGAACTTCTCCCTTGCAAGATCGGTCTCCACTTCTCGCGGAAGATGCGAGAAGTGGGGCACCCGACAGCTTATTCGCGCGCTTACTTAGAATCGCCGTTCTCTACCAGGCCTCGATCTTTCAACATGGGAGTGATACTGGGTTCAAATCCCCGCCAAGCCCGGTACATTTCCGGCAAGTCTTCAGTGTTGCCCCTGGACAACACCATCTGACGGAAGCGGTCACCGTTGGCGCGGGTCAGGCCACCGTGATCTTCAAACCATTGATAGGCGTCATCATCGAGCATCTCGGTCCATAAATAGGCGTAGTAGCCGGCGGCGTAGCCGTTGGCCCAGATGTGCAGAAAATAACTGGAGCGGTAACGGGGCGGCACATAGCTGATGGAGAGATGCGTCTTCTGCAAGGCCTCGGTTTCAAACGTATCCACATTTTGCAGCGGGGAGCCTGGCGCGAGTGTATGCCATTGCATATCGAGTTCCGCGGCGGCCAGAATCTCGGTGAGCGCGTAACCCTGATTGAACGTTTTCGCCTTTTTGATTTTGGCGGCGAGCCCGGCCGGCATGGGTTCCCCGGTTTTGTAATGCCTGGCGTAGTGAGCGAAAACTGCGGGATAGCTGGCCCAGTGTTCGTTGAACTGCGAGGGAAATTCGACAAAATCGCGCGGCACGGCTGGGCCCGAAAGCGTGGGATATTCGGTATTGGCGAAAATGCCGTGCAACGCGTGTCCGAATTCGTGAAACATGGTGGTGACGTCGTCGAAGCTCAGTAGTGCGGCTTCGCCGGGAGCGGGTTTGGCGAAGTTGGCGACGTTGTAGACCACGGGCAGCGTACCCAGCAGCTTCGACTGACTCACAAACTCGTCCATCCATGCCCCGCCGTTTTTGTTATCACGCTTGAAGTAGTCGCAATAGAAAAGGGCCAGCGGCTTGCCGTCGGAGTCCGAGACTTCGAAGACGCGCACGTCCGGCTGGTAGACGGGGATGTCTTTGCGCTCCTTGAAGGTAATCCCATAGAGTTGATTGGCGGCGTAAAAAACGCCGTTTTGAAGAACGTCGTTCAGTTCGAAGTAGGGTTTGATTTCGGCTTCGTTGAGATCGTATTTGGCCTTGCGGACCTGTTCGGAGTAGAAATTCCAGTCCCAAGGCTGGAGCTTAAAGCCGCCTTTCTGGGAGTCGATTAGGGCCTGAATGTCAGCCGCCTCGCGTGCGGCGCGAGAGGTTGCGCCGGGAACGAGAGCATCCATGAACTTGAGCGCAGTTTTGGGCGTCTTGGCCATTTGATCTTCCAACACCCAGGCCGCATAAGTAGGAAAGCCGAGCAGTTTGGCCTTCTGGGCGCGGATCTGGGTCAGACGAACGATGGTGCTGCGGGTATCGTTGGCGTCGTTGCGCTCGGCGCGGTTCAGTGAATTTTCGAAAATCGTCTGACGCGTTGAGCGTTGAGTTAACTCCGCCAGAGTGGGTTGCTGCGTGGTATTTTGCAGCGGGATCACGTAGCCTTCCACCTTGCGATCCTTCGCGGCTTCGGCTGCGCCTGCCATTTGCGCATCGCTCAGCCCGGCGAGCGAGGCTTTGTCTTGGGTTACATAAGCGCCGGCCTTGGCAGCCGCCAATAGTTTGGTAGTGAATGCGTTCGCCAGCGTCGAGTCTTCCTCATTGAGCTTCCGAAGCGCCGCTTTATCCGCATCGTCGAGGTTCGCCCCCGCGTGCACGAACTTCTTGTACTGGATTTCGAGCAGGCGCCGGGACTCCGCGTCCAGATGGAGCGAATCTCGCTCACGGTAAATCTTGGCTACGCGCTGAAAAAGTTTCGAGTCGAGAAAAGTGTCGTCCTGCAACGCGGCCAGCCGCGGTGCTTCGTAGTCCTGCACCTTCTGCAGCTCCGGATCGAGGTTAGCCGCGGTGACGCCGTTAAACACCAGCCACACGCGAGTGAACAATTCGCCCGACTTTTCCAGGGCCACCATCGTGTTCTCAAAAGTTGGCGGAGCGGGATTGTCGGCGATGGCCCGTATTTCCTTTCGTTGTTCCGCCATGCCGGCATCGATGGCGGGTTGGTAATCGCTGTCCTTAATCTTGTCAAAAGGTGGCGCCTGAAAGGGCAGCGTGCTGGCTGCATAAAAAGGATTGCTGGGGCCGAAATTAGAGTCCGCAGTCTCGGACACTAGAGCGTAAGCGCCCAGCAGGAATGCAGCGGTGAAGGAAAATAATCTTAAGTAGCCGAACTTTCTACGTTCGCGCTGCAGAGTTGCGCTCATAGGTATGGTCTTTCCTCGTGTTCTGATTTGTGTGTAAGCATAGGTTCAAGGCTCGCTCGGCGGAACTCTGCGATGAGTGAGGCCGCGAAGTCCCACTTCCCGCAAAAGCAGCGGGAAGTGGGCACCCAACAGATGCAAGGCACTTACCTTGCATTAAAAGCTGATTTTCAATATCGTGCCATTGTTGCCGACGAACCACCCATTTTGCGGGTCGGCGAAGGCAACGGACCAATAGCCGCTCACTTTGGGCATCTGGAACCAGGTTTGGCCTTCGTCGGGAGTCCATGCAGCCTGGCCCAAGTTGTAATTCGGCTGCACCTCGGATGTGACCACAACCGTGCGGGCATATTTTCCGTTGCCATCGTCATTTCCAATATTGAACCCGTTGGCGTAGGCGAGCGCAAAGATTGCACCAGCGACCGGCGGTTTCGTAGTCAGCGTCCAGGTCTGTCCACCATCGCTCGATGTCGCGGCATCAGCAGAAGTATTCACGGAAAGGTCGCCGCCCCGCACGATGCCGTTCATGGAGTCGCGGAAGGCGACGGAAAGGCCGCCCGCCGAAGCCGAACTCACAAGCGGCGTGTCAAAAGCGTTCCAAGTGTGGCCGCCATCGGTGGTGGCAAGAATTCTGGCGATGGTCGATCCGCCAGTCGCGATCCAGGCGTTATTCTCTCCCTGCGTTGTGACGCAAGTTCCGCTGGAAGAGAAAGACGCTTCGCCCGGCAACGCCGGCGGCATGTCTAAGATGTGCAGCCAGTCGACGCCGTCGATCGTCATCAGGTCGGGGAAAACTCCGTTGACCGAGTCGCTGTGGGCGATGCCGCGGTTTGGAGTCCAGAAGGCCATGCAATCGTAGAACGCGCCGGGATTCTGATTCATGAATTGCAGAATCCATGTCGCGCCGCCGTCATGGGTTTTGTAGATGCGGAAATCGGTTGGGTCATTGCCGATCGACATCAGATACGCGATTTTGTCGCTGACGCCCTGTACATCGCGGAATTGCAGATTCTCGGCTCCCTGCACCACCCCGGAAGTCCAGGTCTTGCCGCCGTTAGTTGTGACCGCATAAGTTCCGCCGGTGCCCGCTGCCCAGACAACATCGGGGCTGACCGGACTCACCGCGATCAATAATTGCGTGGTCCCGCTTTTCTGCGGCGTGAGCTTGGGCTGATTGATGGGCTCTTGTGAAAACGCGACCGCGGCACACACGGCAAATAATGCGATGATGAGGGAAGGCTTGAACATGGGAAATGTCTCTCCAGACGCGGGATTCGTGGCAGGGAGGAGTATAGGAAGGGCGCAAGTGGGGTGTCAATCGGGCGTCGTGCGTGAATGCGCCGAGCGGTCCCGCTTCTAGCAAGGGATCCGGGAGGACACGTCGGGCAGCGCCGCGTTACCTTGGTTAGAGAGGTAATGGCCCGAAGGAGCCATTTACTGATTATGCGGCTTCAGGTTAGTCTCCTGATTGAGCAGCACTTGGGGGAGGGCTGATCGACATACGCTCCATGACTCGAACGAGTCTGGGGCGTTTTGTTTTGCGCGGAATTCTGTGGAATCCCACCTTGCGCTTTCAGAATTTTCTGAGATCCAAGCGGTGTTGACGGCAAGGATGGGGCCGCCCGGCAGCCCCTGGAAATGTTTTTCCTGCGCGCGTTTAGAAGCGTACTTTGGAACAAAAAGCCCAGATAAAAAAATCCAGATCAAGCCGCCAAGATTTTGAAAGCAGATGACTTGCGTCGCTGCCGATGTGCTGGAATCCGACTAAAATCTTGAATCCAAAGATTTTGCCCGTAAAATATTACATTCAATGAAGTTATGCGCCACGATTGGGCTTTGCCTAAAAAAGCCCCACGATTGCGTTATCAGGGAATTTCCGGACATTTGGAGTGATAGTGACACAGACCCGTGGCGCGATGCCGTGATCGATGTCACGAAGTGGTTGTGAAAAAAAGTTATTTGTCCGCCAGGCCCTGCGTTGCAGCTTTGGAGGTTTCTGAGTTCCGAGCTCTGGCAATAATGAGCCAGCCCTCCTGAATCCCCATTGCGGCTGAGGCATTGCAAACGGTAGGGATCCTTCGACTACGAGGCTGCTTCGCATTCGCGAGGCAGTCGCTCCGCTCAGGATGACAGGGTGTGGACCGTGGAATCCCCACCCTGCCGGTTCAGAGTTTTCCTCAGTGCCAGTTATGCCTTGCGGCGAGGGGCCAAGGGCAAAAGTAGATCGCGGATATCGCAACTTCCCGTCCTTCCCCCGCATCTAAACCTTGACAGCGATCCACTCAGGTCCTATCATGGGGGTGGGCGCAATCATAAGCGCACTGATTATAAAGCACTTATTTGATGCAACGAGAGCTGCTAAGGGCTCTCAAAAAGTAGAGGAGAACAATTTATGGCCAAGATTATTGGGATTGACCTTGGGACCACCAACTCCTGCGTGGCGGTGATGGAGGGTGGCGAGCCCAAAGTTATCCCGAATGAAGAGGGAGGGCGGACTACGCCTTCGGTGGTTGGGTTTACCAAGACCGGGGAGCGGCTGGTGGGGCAGGTGGCGAAGCGGCAGGCCATCACCAATCCGGAGAACACGGTTTATTCGATCAAGCGGTTTATGGGGCGGCGCTTTGACGAAGTGACGGAAGAGATCAAGATGGTGCCGTACAAGGTCGTGCAGTCGGGCGACCATGTCGCGGTGCTGGCGCAGGGCAAGGAGTATACGCCTCCGCAGATTTCGGCGCTGATTTTGCAGAAGCTGAAGAAGGCGGCGGAAGACTATCTCGGCGAGAAAGTGACCGAGGCGGTCATCACCGTGCCGGCGTACTTTAACGATGCGCAGCGGCAGGCCACCAAAGATGCCGGGCAGATTGCCGGGCTCGAAGTGAAGCGCATCATCAATGAGCCGACGGCGGCGGCGCTGGCTTACGGGCTCGACAAGAGCAAGGACGAGACGATTGCCGTTTATGACTTTGGCGGCGGCACGTTCGACATTTCGATTCTGGAAGTCGGCGAGGGCGTGATTGAAGTCAAGGCCACCAATGGCGACACGCACCTGGGCGGCGACAATCTGGACCAGCGGCATTGTGGACTGGCTCATTGACGAATTCAAGAAGGACGAAGGCCTCGACCTGCGCGGCAAGGGCAACGAGATGGCGTTGCAGCGGCTGCGCGACGCGGCCGAGCGGGCGAAGATCGAGCTTTCGACCACGATGGAGACGGAGATCAATCTGCCGTTCATCACGGCGGATGCGGGCGGTCCGAAGCATCTGGTGAAGAAGCTGACGCGGGCCAAGCTGGAAGGGATGGTGGAAGACATCATCCAGCGGTCGGTGGGGCCGTGCAAGCAGTGCATGAAGGATGCGGGCGTGGATGCCTCGAAGATCAACGAAGTGGTGCTGGTCGGCGGACAGACGCGTATGCCGCGCATTCAGGCGCTGGTGAAGGAGCTGTTCGGCAAGGAAGGCCACAAGGGCGTGAATCCGGATGAAGTCGTGGCGATTGGCGCGGCGATTCAGGGCGGCGTGCTCGGCGGGCGAAGTGAAAGACCTGCTGCTGCTGGACGTGACTCCGCTGTCGCTGTCGATTGAAACGCTGGGCGGCGTGGCGACGCCGATGATCCCGCGCAACACGACGATTCCGACGAAGAAGACGGAAACGTTCTCGACCGCGGCCGACAGTCAGACGTCGGTTGAGGTGCATGTGCTGCAGGGCGAGCGGCCGATGGCGGCGCAGAACCGGACTCTGGGCAAGTTCCACTTGACCGGAATTCCGCCGGCTCCGCGGGGCGTGCCGCAGATTGAAGTGACGTTCGACATCGACGCCAACGGCATTCTGAACGTGACCGCGAAAGACACGGCCACGCGGAAGGACCAGAAGATTACGATCACGTCGTCTTCGGGATTGTCGAAGGAAGAAGTCGAGCGCATGGCGAAGGAAGCCGACGCGCACTCCGCCGAGGACAAGGCGGAGCGCGACTCGATCGAAGCCAAGAACCAGCTCGACACCATGGTCTACAACGTGGAGAAGATGCTGCGCGAGCAGGGCGACAAGATCTCCGGCTCGGAGCGTGGAGACGTGGAGAACGCCGTGGCCGACGCGAAGAAGGCGCTGGAGTCGAACGACAAGGCGCAGATGGACAAGGCGCGCGAGAACCTGACCAAGGCTTCGCACAAGCTGGCCGAGCAGATGTACAAGGCAGCGCAGGCGAAGGGAGCGCCGGGCGGCAGGTGCTCCGACGGGCGGGGCTGGAGCGGGCCGCGAACGGCGGCGGTCAGGCCAAGAAAGATGAAGGCGTGATCGATGCCGAGTACGTGGACGTGGAGGACAAGAAGTAAGCTGTCATCCTGAGCGCGGAGTCGAAGGATCCCTAACCCCGGCGGTAACGTCAGGGGAGGGGTCCTTCGGCTCCGTTAGTCGCGCAAAAGTGCGGCAACTCCGCTCAGGATGACAAGAGAAACGTGTGGCGCGGGCGCTCCTGCCCGCGTCATGCGAGTTTGGTAATGTTTTCCGTGAGGCAGGTGGGATTCGATGCCAGTCGGCACATTTACGGCGGTAATGCACAAAGAAGGCGCTCTCTACGTTGCGGAGTGTCCGGAAGTCGGCACGGTTAGCCAAGGCAACTCCATTGAAGAGGCGATCGCCAATCTCAAGGAAGCGACGGAACTCTACTTAGAGGAGTTCCCGCCAGAGAATTCGGGGCCGCCGTTGGTTACCGTTTTTGAGGCTCGGTATGCCTAAGCTCCCCGCGTGTCGGGGGCCGAGGTCATTCGTGCTTTGGCTAAGTTGGGATTTGAGCGGGTCCGCTAGCGGGGCAGTCACGTTGTGCTAAAACGGAGACGCGCCAATGAGGTAATGGGTTGCGTCGTTCCCATGCATCCCGAGTTGGCGTCAGGAACCCTGCGCGGCATATTGAAGCAAGCTAGGGTTTCGGTGGAAGAGTTTACGGACCAGTTGTGAAGTGGCTCTCGACGCAAAGCAAGAACGCGTGGCGCGGGCAATCCTGCCCGCGTCATCACATTTAAGGACTAAGAGTTCTGGGGGGAGAAATGGATTTTCAGGTAAACGATCAAACATACTTTCTGAGCGTCGGTGACGATGACAGCGGATGGGAAGTGATGGTTTCGACGCCGAACGGCCCGATGCCGATTCCCGTCTACCGCGACACGCGGGACGCCCGTCCCCTGCTCGTGTTACAAGAGGAAGACGGCAGGCAGCCCAACTGACGCGTGAGATAGAGCTGGCGTTTTGATGGCGACAACAACCAAAAAAGATTATTACGAGATCCTGGGCGTAAAGAAGACCGCCACAGCGGACGAGATTCGCAAGGCGTTTCGCAAGCTGGCGCGCAAGTACCATCCCGATGTCAATCCCGGGGACAAGGCCTCGGAGGAGAAATTCAAGGCGCTCTCCGAGGCCAACGACGTTCTCAGCGATCCCAAGAAGCGCAAGATTTACGACCAGGTCGGCTTCTATTCCGACAATATTGATCCGGCGGCAGCCGAGGCTTACGCGCGCGGCGGAGCTACCGGCGCAGGCGGCTTTAGGTGGCTTCCCCGGGGGCGCGGGACAGGGACAGGCCGGTGGGCAAGGTGTTCCGTTCGATTTCAGCGGATTCGATTTTTCGGATTTGATGGATCAAGCGAACCGAGGTCGACGATCGGGAACTTCCGGCGCTGGCGGCGGATTTCGCGACATTTTCTCCGGAATCTTCGGCGGCGGGCGTGGCGCAGCGACGCAGGAGACGGGACCGGAGCCGGGCACCGACCTCGAGTATCAGGTGAACGTGCCATTCTGGACGACGATTCGCGGCGGGGTGATGCGGCTGAACGTTACACGGCAGGATGTTTGCGCAAATTGCCACGGTCTCGGTTACATTGAGGCGCCGGGGAAATGCGCCGAGTGCAATGGAACCGGCCAGGTGACGCAGACCGGCGGACGAATGAAGTTCAATGTGCCGTGTCCCGACTGCCAGGGAACAGGCAAGAATATTTCGACGTGCCCGGTGTGCCATGGCGAAGGCACGGTCGAGCCGAACGGAGTCGCTGGAGGTTCGAATCAAAGCCGGAACGCGCGATGGGCAACGCATTCGGTTAGCGGGCAAAGGCAATGCCGGGGCTCGCGGCGGCGCTCCGGGGGATCTGTATGTGATCATCCGTATCGAACCGCATCCGGTGTTTCATCGCGATGGCGACAACATCTATCTAACAGTGCCGGTCACGGCTAGCGAGGCGGCGTTGGGAGCGAAAGTGGAAGTGCCGACAATCGACGGCCGTGCCGAGCTGAAGATTCCGCCCGGAACCCAATCGGGGCAGAAGCTGCGGCTGCGGGAAAAGGGCGTGCCATCGGCGACGAAAGATGGTGTGCGCGGGGATGAGATAGTCGAGATCGCGGTGAAGGTTCCCATGCCGCGCGATGAGCGTACGAAAGAACTGCTGCGTGAACTGGCGAAATTGAATCCGGAAGACCCGCGGGCGCAGTTGTGGGCGAAGGTTTAAAGGCCTCGGCCCACGATCTTTGTTAGAAATTCTCCTCGTTCTGCCCAACTCCTCTGCTATGAATCAAGTCGCCGCGCGGTTGGCCTGTGTCCGTGGATGCAGCGCTGGAAGGCTGAGAGCTTTAGGTCAAACGTTGTGATAGTTGACTCAGTCAACTATCTATGAAACGATTGAGGCATGGCCAATGCCGCCGTTGATTCAGCCCCTGAAGCGATCATTTCCGCCATCCGCAGCTTCAACCGCTTCTACACCCGCCAGATTGGCGTTTTAAACGAGCACCTGCTGGAAAGCGAATTCTCGCTAACCGAGGCGCGAGTCTTGTATGAACTGGCCCACCAGAAGGAGCCTACCGCCGCTGAACTCTGCAAAGAACTGGCGCTCGATCCCGGGTACCTTAGCCGCATGCTTCGAGACTTCGAAAAGCAGGCGTTGCTGAAGCGAACCGAGTCGGAAAGCGACGCGCGGCAGAGTCTCTTGTCACTGACGGCAAAGGGACGGAAGGCATTCGCTCCGCTGGACGCACGATCTAGGGCACAGGTCGGCGGAATGCTGGGGAAGAGTTCCCCGCTTCGTCAGAAAAAGCTTCTGGACGCCATGCGTGCAATTGAGGAGCAACTCGGGGCGAGGCCGAAGGCAGCATCGCCTTACCTCCTGCGCCCGCACCGCCCCGGCGATATGGGATGGGTGGTACATCGTCACGGCGTTTTGTATTCCCAGGAGTACGGGTACGACGAGCGCTTCGAAGCGCTGGTAGCGGAGATCGTGGCCGACTTTGTGCAAAATTTGGATCCAAAACGTGATGCCTGCTGGATCGCCGAAAAGGATACCGAGATCGTGGGATCGATCTTCCTGGTGAGAAAATCGAAGACCGCGGCCAAGCTGCGTCTTCTTCTTGTCGAGCCTTCGGCGAGGGGAATGGGAATCGGCAAGCGGTTGATCGAGGAATGCATCGGCTTCGCGCGACAGGCCGGATACAAGAAAATCGTGTTGTGGACGCAGAGTGAGCTCAACGCTGCGCGATATTTGTACGAGAGAGCTGGGTTCAGGCTGAGTGGCGAGAATCGGCACGATAGCTGGGGTCGCAAAGGGCTGGTGGCAGAGAATTGGGAGTTGAAACTGTAGCGTACAAGGGTCTGCTTCCGGCTTTGCTGCAGGGAACGAGAGAAATGGAGCGCCCGATTTCGGCGCACTCGATACTCAGTATCGACGATCGGCAGACAAAACTGATTACCGTCGTCCTTGACCTCCTCGCCAAAAATTTTCCCAAGAAAATACAGATTTTTCTTGCATCCCGAGCAAATTTCCCGTAATCTCACACTTGCGAACTAACTCCAGCGGAATTTCCGGAATCTAAACGAACCGGAAAGCTCGAGCAACCGCTTAAACATCACCAGCCGCGCTGCGGAGTAGCTGAGAGTGAGTCGCTTGAGGAGGAAGCCATCGAAATTGGCAACAGCCAGCGCCCTGTCAACGAGAGAACCCCCTAACCCCTCGCCGCCATACCCAATCGGAAAAACCGATTCAAAAACAGTTTGTCAGGCTGACCTTATGGCCCCTGGTCGCCGCCACCTTCTTTATGGTGTCGGGAGGAACCTATGGCACCGAGGATATCGTCCACGGCGCCGGTTACTGGCGCGCGATCCTGATTCTTCTGCTCACGCCGCTGCTCTGGAGCCTGCCGACGGCGTTCATGATTGGCGAGCTTTCGAGCGCGCTGCCCTTTGAAGGCGGTTATTACGCGTGGGTGCGCCGCGCCATGGGCAACTTCTGGGGATTTCAGGAAGCCTGGCTCTCGCTGGTTGCCTCGATTTTCGACATGGCGATTTATCCGACTCTGTTCGTCGCATACCTGACGCGCATGTTCCCGTGGTTCCAGGAAAACAATCGCGGATGGTGGGTTGCGCTGGCGGTGGTAATCGTCTGCGCGCTGCTGAACATTGCCGGGGTCAAAGTGGTTTCGCTGACCTCGCTGTGGCTTTTCTTTGCGCTATCGGCGCCGTTTGTGGCGATTGTTTTGCTGGCGCCGTTTAAGCTTGGCGCGCTGGCCAATGCCGTGACCAAGCCGACCACTTCGAACGTCGACATCCTCGGCGGCCTGCTCATCTGCATGTGGAATTACATGGGCTGGGACAACGCCTCGACCATCGCAACCGAGGTGGAGCGGCCGCAGCGAACTTACCCGCGCGCGATGCTGGTTGCGGTCGGTGATCGTCGCTGCCAGCTACATTCTTCCGTTCGCCGCAATGTGGATGACCGGCCTCAAGCCAACCGCGTGGGAAACCGGCTCGTGGGCGGATATTGCTGGATTGCTGGGCGGACCGCTGCTGCGCATCGGCGTAGTGCTCGGCGGAATGATCAGCGCCTTCGGCATGTTCAATGCCCTGGTCATGAGCTACTCGCGCTTGCCGCTGGCGATGGCGCAGGACGGAATGCTGCCTGCAGTCTTCGGCAAGCTGCAGAAGAAGTCGCGCGCACCCTGGGTTGCGATCGTGGTGTTGGCCATTTGGCTGGGCTATGTGCCTTGGCCTAGGCTTTGAGCGGCTGGTTACGATCGACATTCTTCTTTACGGCGCCAGCCTCTTTCTCGAGTTCGTGGCACTGGCCGTATTGCGCTTCCGCGAACCGGAGTTGCCGCGGCCATTTCGCGTTCCTGGAGGATTGTTCGGAGCTATCGCAATCGGCATCCCTCCGGTCCTGCTGCTGGGCTTCTCCGTAATCCGCAGCGAGCACGAATCCGTGCTGGGGATGAGTTCTTTTGCGTTCGGCATGATTCTGATTGCGACAGGATTCGTTGCCTATGCAGTCAACCACCTGCTCAAGCCAGCAGGATGGGCAGCGATTCGAGAGGAAAAGCCCCAGCCTGCGGCGTGATCTTAGCGGCGTTTTTCTGTAAGGGAACCGGTTCGCCGGTTCCTTTTTATTGTCTGCGAATGAATCCGCGTGATGTTCGACTTCTCTAGTTACAATGGAAGTTCGATATGGGCTGGTAACCTAACCTGAACATGAAAGACACAGTTTTAATCACGGGCGGGGCGGGTTTTATCGGATCCAATTTCATCTTGCGCTGGATGGAGCGCGAGCGGTTCCGGCCTTGGTTAATCTGGATAAACTTACCTACGCGGGGAACTTGCAAAATCTTGCCGCCGTTGCGGATGATCGCCGATACGAATTTATACAGGGCGACATCGGCGACAGAGAACTGGTACGCGGCCTTCTGGATCGCTGCCAGCCGCGCGCCATAGTGCATTTCGCCGCCGAAAGCCACGTCGATCGGTCGATCCTGGGGCCGGACGATTTCATTCGCACGAATATCGACGGAACGTTCGCGCTCCTGGAAACGGTCCGGGCATATTGGAAGAATCTCCCCGGGAGGAGCGAGGCTTTCCGTTTTCTGCATGTTTCCACAGACGAGGTTTACGGCTCCCTCGGAGCAGGACGATCCGCCGTTTTCCGAAACGACGCCGTATGCGCCCAACAGCCCATACGCGGCGTCGAAAGCCGCTTCCGATCATCTTGTCCGCGCTTACCATCACACTTACGGATTGCCCACGCTTACCACGAACTGCTCGAACAACTACGGGCGATTCCAATTTCCCGAGAAATTGATTCCGCTGATGATTTTCAACGCGCTCAACGGCAAGCCTCTGCCGGTGTACGGAGATGGATTGAATGTTCGCGACTGGCTGTATGTTGAAGATCACTGCGAGGCGATCGCTACGGTGCTTAAGCATGGCAAACCCGGTGAAACTTACAACATCGGGGGCTGGAACGAAAAAAAGAATATCGATATCGTGCACTTGATTTGCGACGCTGGTCGACGAACTGGCCGGGCCCCGCGGAGCACCTCGCCGGAATTTGATTACGTTCGTGAAGGACCGCCCCGGGCACGATCGCCGCTATGCCATGGACGCGAGAAAAATTGAGCGAGAACTTGGCTGGCGTCCGAAAGAGACATTTGAGAACGGGCATTCGCAAGACGGTGCGATGGTATTTGGACAATAAAGAATGGGTGCAGGGCGTGAACACCGGCAACTACCGGAAGTGGATTTGAGACTCAGTATTCTTCTTAACTGCCGAGCATTCATCGATACCTTAATCGAGCGAGCACACGAGCCTATAAAGGAATCATTCTGGCCGGCGGATCGGGCACGCGTTTGTATCCCGTCACTCATGCGATGGGCAAGAGTCTGCTGCCGGTTTACAACAAGCCCATGATCTATTACCCGCTATGCACGCTGATGCTGGCGGGGATTCGCGACATTTTGATCATCACTACGCCTGAGGATGTGGAGAAATTCGAGGCGCTGTTGGGTGATGGCGAGCAGTACGGCATTCGCTTGCGATACCAGGTACAGCAGAGACCGGAAGGAATCGCGCAAGCTTTCTTGTTGGGCGAAATGTTTCTGGCCGGGTCCGCGTGCGCGCTAGTCTTGGGTGACAACATTTTTTATGGACACGACCTGGCAAAAGATCTGCGCGAGGCCGCCGGCAAGCCCCGAGGGGCGCGCGTCTTCGCTTATCCGGTGCACGATCCTGAGCGTTATGGCGTGGTTGAATTTGATGGAAACGGAAAAGCTCTCAGCATCGAGGAGAAACCCACGCACCCGAAATCGCGTTACGCAGTCACGGGATTATATTTTTACGACGATCAGGTGGTCGACCATTGCGAAATCGCTGAAGCCGAGCGCGCGCGGCGAATTGGAGATTACCGATGTCAACAAAGCGTATCTCGAACGCGGACAGCTGGAAGTCGTGGTGATGGGCCGCGGCATGGCCTGGCTCGATACTGGCACGCACGAATCGCTGATGGAAGCGTCGCTTATATATTCAGGCCATCGAGAAGCGGCAGGGATTGATGGTGGCTTGTCCCGAAGAAATCGCTTACCGCTCCGGCTATATCAGCGCCGAACAAGTGGAAACAATCGGTAATTCAATGAAGAACAACAGCTATGGCGCCTATCTGCTGCAGCTGTTACGCGAGAAGGTATTCTGATGAGTGGAGTGCACGCCAGCCCCATCTTGGAACGTACTCAAGAAAATTGCGACCTCGCTCGATGGAGTTTTTATTCTTGAGCCGCGGGTATTCCGCGACGATCGCGGATTTTTTTTGGAGAGCTATAGCCGCCGTTCGATGGCGCAAGCTGGAATAGCCGACGAATTCATGCAGGACAATCATTCTTATTCATCACGCGACGTACTGCGTGGCCTGCATTATCAGATTAAGAATCCGCAGGGAAAGCTGGTTCGGGTTGCAGCGGGCGAGATTCTCGACGTCGCCGTCGACCTGCGAAGAAGTTCTCCCTCGTTTGGCCGTTGGGAGGCGGTGCGGCTTATCCGGCGACAATCTTCGCATGTTGTGGATTCCGGTTGGCTTCGCGCACGGCTTCCGCGTTGTCTCGGAGAAAGCTCACGTGCTCTATAAAGCCACTGACTTTTACGCTCCCGAGCATGAGCGAACTCTGGCGTGGAATGATCCTCAACTGAAAATCGATTGGGAACTGGATGGCGAGCCGATCGTTTCGGCAAAGGATCGGAAAGGCTCTCCTCTGGCCCAGGCTGAAGCCTTCGAATAATTCTCCATGCGAGTGATGATCATTGGCGCTTCCGGACTTCTGGGGAAGGAACTTGTTCGCGAATGGAGCGATTCCGACCTCATTAGACCTACTTCTCAGGAAGTCGATATTCGCAATGCCGAGAGTGTGGCCAGCGCGGTGCGAAAAAATAGACCCGAATGGATCGTTCTAACCGCGGCCTACACCGACGTGGATGGTTGCGAGACTAATGTCGATCATGCATTTGCGGTAAACCGTGATGGACCCGTCATCGCAGCCAAAGCAGCAAAGGCAGCTGGAGCGCGGCTCTTATTTATTAGCTCCGATTATGTTTTCGATGGTACGAAGATCACACCTTACGAAACGAGCGATCCCCGCAACCCGCAAAGCGTGTAC
Source organism: uncultured Acidobacteriaceae bacterium (assembly GCA_963734675.1). Taxonomy (GTDB): domain Bacteria; phylum Acidobacteriota; class Terriglobia; order Terriglobales; family Acidobacteriaceae; genus Sulfotelmatobacter. The sequence continues at coordinate 52,834 of CAVTHZ010000011.1, read as the reverse complement.
GGGAAAACGAAGGCGGAAGCGGAAGTGAACCTGCTGGATCTGATGCCGGAATGCTGCATCGTCCGAACCTCATGGCTGTTCGGCGTTGGCGGCAAATGTTTTCCGGATACGATTCTGAAGGCAGCCGCTACCCGTTCATCGCTGGACGTTGTGAACGATCAACGCGGCTGTCCCACCTACGCGACGCATTTGGCAAAAACGATTGTGCAGCTTTGCCGGAAAAATGCTTCCGGAATTGTGCACGCAACGAATGCAGGCGATTGCACATGGTTTGAATTTGCCGGGGAGATCGTACGGAGCGCGGGACTTGTTACAGTTGTACGCCCGGTAAGCAGTGAGCATTTTCCGCGGCCTGCGCGCCGGCCGGCATATTCGGTATTATCCCCGCACAGCCTGCATGTACTTGGAATCGAGATGCCATCATGGAGGGATGCGCTGAGCCGTTATCTCAAACAACGCCTGAGCCTGGTACGGTTCGCGCATTGCCTCACTTCCAGCCGTCCTGCTACGATTGGCAAGGCCTGCCGGGAATCGCGTGAAAATCATTCAAAACTACATCGACGGCCGATTTGTGGGCGGCGCGCAGGAGTTCGCGGATGTAAATCCTGCGGATGGGACGGTGATCGCGCAGGTCACGGCGGCCGATGAGGCCCAGGTGACTGACGCGGTCATCGCAGCGCGAAGAGCTCTGGGCAAGGAATGGGGACGCATCGGCATTCGCGAGCGGGCGGCACGATTGCATAAAATTGCGGACGCCATCGAAAAGCGATTTGACTGTTTTGTGCAGGCCGAAGTTGCAGACACCGGCAAACCTGCCTCTTTGGCTTCCAGGCTTGATGTTCCACGGGCGGCGGCGAACTTTCGAATCTTTGCCGACATGGTGAAAATGGCGGGGCTGGAATCGTTCCAGACGGAAACTCCGGACGGAGCCGGCGCCCTGAATTACGCAGTGCGAAAGCCGCTCGGTGTGATTGGAGTAATTACGCCCTGGAACCTTCCGCTATTGCTTTTGACCTGGAAGGTCGCGCCGGCATTGGCCTGCGGAAACACGGTCGTGGTCAAGCCTTCGGAAGAAACTCCGGCTACTGCCACGCTTCTGGCTGAGGCGATGCAGGAAGCCGGCATTCCCAATGGAGTTTATAACGTGGTGCATGGCTTCGGGCCCGGCGCGGCGGGAGAGTTTCTGACTCGACATCCTGACGTGGATGCAATCACATTTACCGGCGAGTCGAAAACCGGCGCGGCGATTATGAAGGCGGTTGCGCCCTCGGTAAAGCCAGTATCGTTCGAGTTGGGCGGCAAAAATGCCGCGATCGTCTTCGCCGACTGCAACTTTGAAGAGACTATAAAGGGTTTGGCGCTGGCCGTGTTTCTGAATACCGGACAGGTATGCTTATGCGCAGAGCGAGTGTACGTCGAGCGCCAGATCTTCGATCGGTTCGTGGATGCGTTTAAGAAAGCCGCGGAAAGTTTGCGCCCAGGTTGGCCGAATGATTCGGAAACCGATTTCGGGCCGCTGATCTCGCCGCAGCATCGAGACAAAGTTCTCTCTTATTACCGGCTGGCGCGCGAAGAAGGGGCGACTGTGCTAACCGGGGGGGAGTTCAGGAGTTTGGCGACGATCGCGACCATGGCTTCTACGTGCAACCCACAATTTTCACCGGACTTCGCGAGTCGGCGCGCTGTGTGAAGGAGGAGATTTTCGGTCCTGTGTGCCACATTGCGCCGTTCGATACGGAAGAAGAAGCGGTGGCGATGGCAAACGATACGGATTATGGATTAGCCGCTTCAATCTGGACGAGCAACTTGCAGCGCGGTCATCGCGTAGCGCAACAGATGAATGTGGGCATAACCTGGGTAAATTGCTGGTTCCTGCGCGACTTGCGGACTCCATTCGGCGGCGCTGGACTTTCGGGAATCGGCCGCGAGGGCGGCATGCATTCACTGAATTTCTATTCCGAGCTGAATAACATTTGCATTCGATTGTGAATCCGGGGCGATGACTGATATACACAGCAAAGTAGTCGAGGGAAAGGCGACGCCTCGGGGAAAATATCCGCATCTGAAACGTGCCGGAGATTTCCTGTTCGTTTCGGGTACGAGTGCTCGACGGCCGGATAACACGATTGCCGGCGCAGAAGTCGATTCCCTGGGTACTACGCGCCTCGATATTCGCGCGCAAACTCGCGCGGTGATCGAGAACATTCGCGACATTCTGCAAAGCGATGGAGCGCAGCTGCGAGATGTAGTGGAGATTTCCACCTACCTGGTGAATATGAATGACTTCGCGGGATACAACGAAGTCTATGGTGAATTTTTCGGATACGACGGGCCGGCAAGAACGACGGTGGCCGTGCATCAGTTGCCGCACCCTCATCTGCTGATCGAGATGCGTGCGACGGCATACAAGCCACGAAAATAGGAGAAGAGATGGCATCCATCAAGAGTCTGAAAGCCTTCAACTTTCAGAAGTGGATTGAAGAGAACAAAGACAAGCTGAAACCTCCGGTTGGAAATGCACAGGTGTGGGAAGACGGCGAAATGATGGTAACCGTCGTGGGCGGGCCCAACCAGCGGCGCGATTATCACGACGATCCGACCGAAGAATTCTTTTATCAGTTGAAAGGCAACATGTCTCTGCGTGTGATGGAAGCGCCGGGAAAACCGCCCCTGGAAATACCGATCAAGGAAGGCGAGATTTTTCTTCTTCCCAAACACATGCGCCACTCGCCGCAGCGTCCCGCGGATACGATTGGAGTCGTGATCGAGGTGCCGCGGCCTGAAGGTTCCTTGGATGCATTCGAGTGGTACTGCCCGAACTGTCACCAGTTGGTCTACCGCGCGGAAGTAAAGCTGAAGAGTATTGTCAAAGATCTGCCGCCGCTATTTGAAAAGTTCTACGGCAGCGAAGAACGCCGAAAATGCAAGCACTGCGGCACGGTTCATCCCGGCAAGTAGTCATGCAAGTTATCGACATTCACAATCATTTTTTTCCAAAGTCGTGGCCCGACCTGGCTGCGCGCTTCGGCACACCCGACTGGCCGTGGATTAAACACACTGAACCGGGCAAGGCCGACATCATGGTGGGCGATCGATTCTTCCGCCATATCTATTCCGCTTGTTGGGATCCCGAGGTTCGCCTGCAGGAAATGGATCGCGATGGCATAGACCTTCAGATCATTTCGGCCACGCCAGTGCTGTTCGCCTACGAGCGGCCGGTAGAACACGCGCTCGACTGCGCTCGTTTGTTCAACGATGCCGCGCTTGAGATTTGCAGTCGGGGAAAAGGCAGACTGAAATCGCTGTGCCAGGTTCCGCTGCAGAACATCGATGCCGCGTGCAACGAACTCAGCCGATGCATGAAAGCCGGGCACCTTGGCGTGCAGATTGGAAATCATGTTGGAATCAAGAATCTGGATGACGCGGGGGTAGTCACTTTCCTGCATCATTGCGCGGACGCAGGCGCAGCGGTGCTGGTACACCCATGGGATCTGTTCGCGCAGGAACGAATGCCGAAATACATGATGCCCTGGACCGTCGCTATGCCCGCCGAAACGCAACTTTCTATCGTGGCTCTGATTCTGAGCGGAGGCTTCGATCGATTACCAGATCGGTTGCGCATTTGTTTTGCGCATGGCGGCGGAAGTTTCCCCTTTTTGCTGGGCCGCCTGGAGAACGCGTGGCATCATCATCCAGTTGCCCGTGGCGATTGCGAGCATCCGCCCAGTCATTATCTCAATCGCTTTTATACTGACTCTGCGCTCTTCGATCAGCGGGCATTGCAACTTCTCGTCAATACGATGGGGGCGGACCGAGTAATGCTTGGCTCTGACTATCCGTTTCCGTTGGGAGAAGAACGAGTCGGCTCGCTGGTTCGCCAGAGCAGCTTGCCGCAAAGCGCTAAAAATAAAATTCTCGGTGAAAACGCGTCGCACTTTTTCGGACTGAAAGCCCAGGCTAGCAGCCAGCCTGCGGGTGCCGGTATTTCTATCGAGTCATCTCCTGTCGAGCCTCATCCCGGCCAACTCACCTACAGCTCGTATCTCAAGGTTCCGGAGCTGCTGGAACTGCAGCAGCCGCAATCGTCACCGACCCATCACGATGAAATGCTGTTCATCATCGTTCATCAAACCTATGAATTGTGGTTCAAGGAGTTGCTGCACGACCTGGATGCGGTCGTGGCGAATTTGCGGAAAGCAGCTGCCGCGCCGGCTTCGCACGATGCGGTGTATGAGGCGGCTCGTCTGCTGCGGCGCTGTACCGAGATCACTCGGGTACTGGTGGAGCAGTTCACCATTCTAGAAACCATGCTGCCGACCCACTTCATGGCGTTTCGAGGACTGCTTGAGCCTGCCAGCGGATTCCAATCGGAACAGTTTCGTGAAATCGAATTTTTGTGCGGACTGAAAGATGAAAAAATGTTGCGCTATCACCGGCCCACGCCGGAAGCATACGCGCGACTGAAGCGACGCCTTGAAGAACCATCCTTGCACGATGTGTTTTTCCAGGCGCTGGCGGCCATTGGAAAACTGCCGGCAGCTAACGACGGCGGAGAGCGGGAGCAATTTAATGCGCGCGCACATGCGGTGCACGCGCTTTATCAAGACGAGCATCATTATCGCGACTGGATCGACGTGTGCGAACGGCTTACGGAGTTCGATGAACTGATTGTGAGCTGGCGATTGCGCCACATTCAACTCGTCGAGCGCATTATCGGGATCCGCATGGGAACCGGCGGAAGCGCGGGCGCGTCGTATTTGAAGCTCACCTTGGACAAGAAATTCTTTCCCGAATTGTGGGAGGCGCGGACGCTGCTGACCGAGTGAGCGCGGCTCACGCGGGTCCCACGTTCGTTTTTTCGGTCCATCATTTCTTTCGATCATGACATCTGCCCGCGGAAAAATTACGCTCATCGGCGCTGGACTCAACGGTCCTCTTCTGGCGATCCTTCTCAAGCAGCGCGGATTCGACGTCGAAATCTATGAACGCCGGTCCGATATGCGCCGCGTGAGCATGAGCGCCGGGCGATCGATTAATCTCGCTGTATCCGCGCGCGGCATTCATGGACTGAAAAAGGCCGGAGTATGGGATCAGATGCAAGGCATCATCATCCCGATGCGGGGCCGCATGATGCACTCGGTTGCAGGCGAACTCACCTTCCAGCCATACGGAAGGAATGAGGCCGAAGTCATTAATTCGACTTCACGGGCGGCGCTTAACATTGCGTTGCTCGATGCCGCCGAGAACCTTGGGGTAGCGATCCACTTTAATCGACGCTGTGTGGGCTGCGATGTCAAGACGGGCGCGATCTCACTCCGCAACGAAGAGACCGGCGGCACGACCGTTCACGCTGCGGACCTTGTGATCGGATGCGACGGATCTGCATCTGCCATTCGCGCTGCCATGATCCAGATTCAGAACTTCACGTTGACGGAAGCTCAGCTTGATTACGGCTATAAGGAACTCACGATTCCAGCTTCTGCAAATGGAAAACACTTGCTGGAGCCTCATGCGCTGCACATCTGGCCGCGCGTGAATCTCATGCTGATCGCACTGCCGAATATCGATGGCACGTTCGGCTGCATTCTCTTTCTTCCTTTTGAAGGCGCTGACAGCTTCTGCCGGCTATCCACGGAATCCGATGTAGTCGGCCTCTTTGAAGACCGTTTCCCAGACGCGCTACGGCTAATTCCTGACCTTGTCAGCAACTACTTTGCGAATCCTACCGGCTCCATGGTCACGGTCAAGTGCTCTCCGTGGCATGTCGGCAACAAGGTACTGATGCTGGGAGATTCCGCTCATGCCATCGTTCCGTTTTTTGGTCAGGGCATCAACTGTGGCTTCGAGGATTGTACTTCTCTAGTGGACTTGATCGATCGTCACGGACCAGACTGGGCGCCGGTTTTCAGCGAATTCGAGAGAGCACGAAAAATCAACACGGATGCTATCGCGGACATGGCGATTGAAAACTTCATGGAGATGCGTGATCGTGTCGCCGATCCGCGGTTTCTATTCCGCAAGAAAGTAGAACTGGCCCTCGAAGCCAGGTATCCTAGACTCTTTGTTCCGAAATACTCGATGGTAACTTTTCATCGCATCCCTTACGCGGTCGCAATGCAACGCGGAGCCATTCAGGATCGAATCCTTACCGAACTGTGCGACTCGATCGATAGTGTCGAAAGCCTCGACTGGCAAAAAATCGATCACTTGATCCATCGCGACCTTACGCCATTGGAGATGGGCGAATGATCGATCAGCCCCTTCTTTCGGACGCGTTTGAATCCGGCGAAGATTTTGCGATCGCGATGGATGCGCGTGATCCGCTGAAGGAATATCGCGATCTTTTTTTCATTCCCAAGTTTAAGGGCGCCGACTGCGTGTACCTGTCCGGTCACTCGCTCGGACTGCAGCCGAAAAGCGCGGGCGCTTACATTCAGGAAGGGCTGAAGGATTGGGCCGAACTGGGCGTGGAAGGCCATTTTCACGCGAAGCATCCATGGATGCCGTATCACCGGCTGCTTCGCGAGCAAACTGCCGACCTGGTGGGCGCGAAGCCGGAAGAAGTCGTAGTGATGAATTCGCTTACTGTGAATCTGCACCTGATGATGGTGTCGTTTTACCGGCCAACCGCGTCACGGCACAAGATTTTGGTGGAGCGCGGTGCGTTTCCATCGGATCAATATGCGGTCAAATCCCAGATTCGCTTCCACGGCTTTGATCCGGCATCATCGTTGATTGAACTCGGGCCTGAGCGCGGAGAGTCTTATCTTCACGATGAGCAGATTGAATCGTTCATTGAGCGATCGGGCGATGAGATTGCACTGATTCTCTTTGGGGGCGTGAATTATGCGACGGGCCAATTCTTCAATCTAGAGCAGATTGTGCGTGCAGGCCGTGCACGGGGATGCATTGTGGGTTTCGATCTCGCTCACGCCGCGGGAAATCTTCCACTGAAGTTGAATGCGTTGGGACCGGATTTCGCCGTTTGGTGCAGCTATAAATATCTTAATGGGGGACCGGGATGTGTCGCAGGCTGCTTCGTCCATGAGCGGCACGCGAGTTCCTACGATTTGCCGCGCTTCGCGGGTTGGTGGGGCCACGATGAAGCTTCGCGTTTCCAGATGGGCCCGGAATTTCGTGCAATGGCCGGCGCGGAGGGTTGGCAGTTGAGCAATCCGCCAATCGTGAGTCTGGCAGCTTTGCGGGCATCGATGGATATTTTTCATCAGGCGGGCATGGAAAGCCTGCGTACGAAGAGCGTGCTATTGACAGCTTATCTTGAGTCTCTTCTCCGAGAGAGTTCCCCTTCGAAATTTACGATTATTACCCCTCCCGAACCAACGCGCCGCGGCGCACAGCTTTCCATACGCGCCCCGCATAGCGGGCGAGCGCTATGTGAGCGATTGACGGCGGAAGGAGTCCTCTGCGACTGGCGAGAGCCGGATATTCTGCGGGTTGCGCCCATCCCTCTTTACAACTCTTACCACGATGTTTTTCGCTTCGTGCAGCACTTGAAAAGAGCAGTGGGTTAACCAACTGCGCCACGCTGACCAGCCTTGACATTACCTCGGTAATGCGATTCGAACCGCGGGGCAACCATACACTCTTAGCGTGGGCTTAATTCCGCTGCGAATGCCTGGCAAGTGGACGGGAATGGTGTGCGCAATCGCGTGCACTCATCTGCTTGTGTCTCTGCTCACGCCACCCAGCGTGGCTTTGACAGCATTCGGAGATCTTCTGCAATGCGCTCTTCTTTTATTTGCAACCGTCGCCTTACTTTCGAACATTCGAACCACCGACAAACGCGAGCAGATTTTCTGGTGGTTGATGGCGCTCGGCTGCGGCATCTGGCTTGGGGCGCAAGTGCTCTGGACGTATTTCGAGGTTTTTCTTCGCCAGGAGGCGCCAGATCCCTTCATTGGCGATGTGATCTTGTTCCTGCACATCGTGCCTATAACGGCTGCGCTGGCAGTGCGGCCACATGAGCGGCAAAACAGGCTATCGCTGCGTTTGGGATCGCTCGACTTTTTCCTGCTGCTGGCCTGGTGGTTGTATCTGTACTTGTTCGTCGTCATTCCGTGGCAATACGTCTCACCCGTCGAAATAGTTTATGGGCGGAGCTTCGATCTTCTGTACTGCGCCGAGCAACTGATATTGATCGTGGGCGTGGGGGTGGTTTGGAGAAGCAGCAGTGGACGCTGGCGTACGATTTATTCTCATTTTTTCAAAGCGGCCGTGATTTACAGCCTGGGATCCATCCTGGCTAGTGTAGCTATCGACTTTCACTGTTATTACACCGGCAGCCTCTATGACGTGCCGCTCGTGGCCGCGATGGCTTGGTTCGCAGTGATTGGGCTCACCGCACGCGACCTTCCGCCGACTGCGGCGACACCGACTGCATCCCGGAAACACAGCGAGTGGAGATCCCGTTTAGCGATGGTAGCCGTTTTTTCCATTCCATTGATGGTCGCCTGGGCGCAGTTTGGAGGAACCGTTCCGTCCGCGGTACGAACTTACAGGCTGCTTCTGACCGTCGTGGCGATGATCGTTATGGGGACGATGGTGGTGCTTAAGCAACACTGGATGGACCGCGAACTATTGCATCTGTTGAAGCTATCGCATCAGAATCTTGAAGAGATGTATAAGCTGAAAGACGAGCTGGAAAATAAAGAACAGTCGCTGCGCTGGCACAGCCTGGAGTTGCAACGCAAAAATCTGGAATTGCAAGAAATCTCTTTCACCGACGCTCTGACTGGAATCTGGAATCGACGGTACCTCGAAGAGATCCTCACGGCCGAAGCGGCGCAGGTGCTTCGCAATTACGACCGCAGTCACTCGGATGCGGTCCAAGAGCTCGAACATCGCGACCTGGTATTCCTGATGGTCGACGTTGACTATTTCAAACAGGTGAATGACGCCCATGGTCACGCAGCGGGTGACCGTTTATTGCAGCTGGTAGCTCAGCGGCTGGGCAGAGTTGTGCGCAAGTCAGATGTGCTGGTTCGGTGGGGAGGAGAGGAATTCCTGATCATGTCCCGGTCCACGGATCCGTCTGGCATACCGGCATTCTGCGAGCGCATCCTGGAAGTGATGTCGTCTGAGTACTTCGACCTGGGGCACGGCATTCAGGTGCGTAAGACTTGCTCGGTGGGATGGGCACCATTTCCATGGAATCGCCAGGCGTATGAGGCGATTTGCGCTGAGGAAGTGATCGAGCTCGCTGACACGGCGCTCTACAAGGCCAAGGCTGCAGGACGAAATCGCGGAGTTGGAATCCTGGCGGGAGAAGGATGCACAGCTTTAAAATCGATCACCCTGCGGGCACTGCAACAGGATAAAGGAATTCTCACCCGCACAATTCTCGTGCAAGATGCGGGCGTCGCCAGTACCGCGACAATCGCCACCGAGACCGCAGCAATTGGGCCGGCCAAAATCTGACCATCCCCTCTCAAAAGCCTTGCAGATAAGCCTTCTTGCCACTAGAGTGATGTATGCTCGCTGGTATTTCAAAGTCGAACTCCTGAGGCTTATTTCCAGATGAATGCCAAACCGTCTTCGCTTGATACATCCCCGCTTCGGCAAAAAGCACAACTCATGTCCGCCTCGGAAATTGAACGGACGCTGGTCCGGTTGGCTTATGAAATCGTGGAGAAAAACGACGGCGTGGAGGGACTGGGGCTGGTTGGAATCCGGCGGAGAGGCGTGCCTCTTGCCGAGCGTCTCGGCAAAATTATCGCGCGCATCGAGAATGCCGATGTTCCGGTTGGTACTTTGGACATCACTTTTTATCGCGACGACCTTTCGACACTAGGGCCGAAGCCGGTCGTCCAGGACGGCGACATCGGCTTTCCGATCGAGGATAAGAACATCGTTCTGATCGACGATGTCCTGTTTACCGGCCGAACGGTGCGAGCGGCGCTGGACGCCCTTTTCGCCCATGGCAGACCTCGCCGCGTGCAGCTGTGTGTGCTGATCGATCGCGGGCACCGCGAGCTTCCTGTGGAAGCGAGCTTCGTCGGAAGGAATGTTCAGACGACGATGAATGAGGTGATCGAAGTAAAGCTCACCGAGGTGGATAACGCGGAAAAGGTTCTGCTGATGGAAAAATAGGTCTTCCTGCGTGCGCAAAATCGTTCACGCTTGACTTCCTTCCAGTTCGATAGCAACATCTTTACGGTCGTTGGTACGGTATACGAAGACTTCCTTCCCCTGGGCCCTTGCTTCAGCCAGAGAATTCACCCGAGGATACCAAGATGCGACTTCCCGCGTTTACCCTTGACCACCCACGTTCTTTTACAAAGTCGCCATTCGTGATCAAGTTCGCGATTCTTATTTCCATGCTTACCTCTATCGCGATTGCGGGTTTCGGGCAGACTTACAAGGTGGTTTACACCTTTCCCGCCACCGATGCACCTTACTCAAATCTCGTACAAGGGCTGGATGGGAATCTATACGGCACAACCCAGAGCGGTGGAGCACATGGCAAAGGCACAGTCTATAAGCTGACGCCCGGCGGCACACTGACAACGATTTACAGTTTTTGCTCCCTGGCTAACTGCGCGGACGGCGCAGGACCGTCGTCCCTGATACTTGGCTCAAATGGAAATTTCTATGGGACTACGGGCGGAGGAGGAACTGGGGCGGTTGGTTGCGGGGCGGGTTGCGGCACACTTTTTAAGCTAACTCCAAAAGGCATTCTTACTACTCTGCACAACTTCTGTTCAGCGGCTCCGTGTGAAGACGGCGCTCAACCTTATACCGCGTTAGTGGAAGGTACCGACGCCAACTTTTACGGTACGACCCCTACGACGCCGCGGAACGGCGGGAGTTCCTACGACGGAGCGGTCTACCGGATCACTCCCACAGGCGCATTCACTACGCTCTACTCGTTCTGCCCCCAAGGCAACTGCGTCGACGGCGGAGGGCCCATCAGCGCCCTAACTCAAGGGACCAACGGCCAGTTCTACGGAGTGACCTCAGCAGGAGGAGCCAATGGCCTTGGCGGAATTTTCGAAATCGCAACGAACGGCACATTAAGTCTTCTGTATAGCTTTGACGGCCTCCAAAATTCGACTTTCTATAGCCAATTGCTGCAAGCGAACAATGGCAATTTCTACGGGATGATGCAGTATGGTGGAACAAATGGATGCGATTACAACTATCAGTGCGGGGCTCTGTATGAAATGACGCCCTCCGGTGGCCTGAGTACACTGGTGAATTTTGACGGCAGCGATGGATCAGATCCGCTGGGCGGCTTTGTCGAAGGGGGCAACGGAGATCTATATGGATTAACGATGACCGGCGGGGCGAATGATGGTGGAATAATCTTCAAGATGACGCCGAGCGGTACGCTCGCCACACTGCACGATTTCTGCGCGATCAATTGCACCAATGGTTATTACCCATCCTTCGGCATCTACCAGGCCACCAATGGTTTGTTCTACGGCATAGCCTATAGCGGCGAACAGGGCGCTACCATCGTATTCAGTTTCTCAACCGGGCTGAAACCTTTCGTGGATACACTGCCCACCTCCGGAAAAGTCGGAACGAAAGTTACGATTTTGGGGAACAATCTCACGGGATCAACCGCAGTCGCATTCAACGGAACTCCGGCGGCATTTACAGTGGTATCGTCAACGGAGATTGCAACGACCGTCCCAGCTGGCGCCACTTCCGGGAAGGTGGAGGTTACAACTCCGACGGGAATGCTCTCGACCACTATTAAATTCCGCGTGCCCTGATTTTCTCTCAAACAAAATTAAGGACGGCGGGCTCCGCCGTCCTTAATTGTTCTCGCAGGCGAAACTACGCGATTTTGCTGCAAACCGCTTTCGTCTGCAGATAGTTGTTTAGCGCTTCGTGGCCCATTTCGCGGCCCCACCCGGACTGCTTGTAGCCGCCGAATGGAAGCGCCGCGTCGAAGATGTTGTAGCAATTGATCCACACCGTGCCGGCCCGAAGGTATTCGGCCGTGCGATGCGCTTTCCCAATGTCACGCGTCCAAACCGCAGCCGCCAGACCGTATTCGCTGTCGTTGGCACGTGGCAGGATTTCTTCAGGATCGGTGAACGGCATCGCCGTCACCACGGGCCCAAAGATTTCTTCGCGCACCACCTTCATGTCTTCGCGTGTATCCACGAAAACAGTCGGCTCGACAAAATAGCCTTTGTCGCCCTTTTTATGTCCGCCGACTACGGCTTTGGCGCCTTCTGCGAGACCGGACTCCATGTATCCGCACACGCGGTTCATCTGCTCTTCAGAAACGAGCGGGCCCATGTGCGTCTTCGGATCAAGCCCCGATCCGACATTGATTTTCTTTGCCTGTTCGGCCACGCCTTCGATCACACGATCGAAAATCGACTTCTCGACATACAGCCGAGAGCCGGCACAGCAGCACTGGCCGTGGTTGAAGAAGATGGCGCTGGCAGCACCGGGTATCGCCGTTTCCAGATCGGCATCCTTGAAGACGACGTTGGGAGACTTCCCGCCCAGTTCGAGGGTTACTTTTTTCAGATTTCCGGTTGCGGCATGGACGATGAGTTTGCCGACTTCGGTCGATCCGGTAAATGCAATTTTGTCGACATCAGGATGTGCAGCCAAAGCCGCACCGGCCGTCTCGCCATATCCCGGAACGATATTGACCACTCCCTCCGGGAACCCGGCTTCCATGATCAATTCGCCCAAACGCAGCGCGGAGAGCGGTGTTTGCTCTGCCGGTTTCAGGACTACGGTGCAGCCGCAGGCCAGCGCCGGACCCAGCTTCCATGCCGCCATGAGCAAGGGGAAATTCCAGGGAATGATCTGGCCCGCTACTCCAATCGGCTCGCGCAATGTGTACGCGTGATATTTCGCGCCCGGGGTATACGGAACGGAGATCGGAATCGTGTTGCCTTCGATTTTGGTGGCCCAGCCGGCCATGTAGCGGAACAGGTCAACGGCGAGAGGCACATCGGCAGCCCGCGCGATAGCGAGCGGCTTGCCATTGTCGAGACTCTCGATATAAGCGAATTCTTCAATGTGAGCCTCGATCAGGTCGGAAAGTTTCCAGATCAGGCGCCCACGCTCGGAAGCGGTCATCTTGCGCCACGGTCCGTGGTCGAACGCCTTACGGGCGGCTCGCACGGCCTGTTCAATATCTTCGCGATCACCTTCCGCCACCTGGGCCAGCACTTCACCAGTTGCGGGGTTGTACGAAGGGAAAGTTTTGCCGGAAATAGAGTTGACCCACTGGCCGTTGATCAACATTTTTCGTGGTTTGTCGATAAACTCGGCGACTTGCGGATGAATCTGCGGTAATGTTGCGACACCCATATTTCCTCCTTGGCGACGTGGACGTGGTAAGAAAACCTGCGCGAATGCGAACCCAGTATGGCGCAGCGGACGAGAACTGACAAAAGATATGCTAGTCCCGGCAGGGAACAAATGCAATTACGCCTCGTTCCAATTCAGCTGGAGCTTTTGCAATGCTTTCCCGCGAAATGGCATCACATTGAGCAAGGGTTTACAATGGCGCACGATTTGGCCATGAATCCCAAGCGTTTATGCCACCAGCTATGCGCCAAGAAAAAATATCCGAAAAACAGAAGCAGGCCTTAATCGCTGCCGCAAGAAAGGTCATGAAGAATGCCCACGCGCCCTATTCGAAATTTCGCGTGGGCGCCGCCATCCTGCTGACCAATGGAAAGATTTTTTCCGGCTGCAACGTGGAAAATGCTTCTTACGGAATGACGAACTGCGCCGAGCGGACCGCTATTTTCTCAGCGGTTGCGGAATGCGGCCCAGAGATCGAGATTGAGGCCGTCGCCGTCGTGAACCAGCAGGGGGTACCATGTTCGCCGTGTGGCGCGTGCCGGCAGGTTATCTACGAATTCGGCCCTGACGCAACAATTTTTTTTCAGAGCGCTGGGGGGCCGAAGCAAGCACACATCACCGAACTCCTGCCGGAGGGATTCCGCCTCCAGTGACTTCCTCGACCATTCCTGCTCATACCTTCCGCGCTATCGATGTGATCCGTGCAAAACGCGATGGCAAGGAATTGTCTCGCGATGAGATCGAAGGTCTGATCGGAGCTTACACTCGCGGCGAGATTCCCGATTATCAGGTTTCGGCGTGGCTGATGGCAGTCGTGCTGCGCGGCATGAGCCGTGCGGAAACGGCTGCACTCACCGACGCGATGCTGCACTCTGGCGAAGTACTCGATCTGTCATCACTGCGCGCAAGAAAAGTCGACAAGCATTCAACTGGCGGGGTTGGCGATAAAACTTCGCTCGTGCTTGCGCCCTTGGTCGCGGCGGCCGGCCTGGCTGTGCCGATGATCAGTGGCCGCGGGTTAGGGCACACCGGCGGAACATTGGACAAATTGGAAGCCATCCCCGGCTTCAACGTGAATTTGACGGTTGCCCAGTTTCGCCATGTGCTTGAAACCTGCGGCTGCGCGATGATCGGACAAACCGCGGAGATTGCCCCAGCTGACCGCAAACTCTACGCGCTGCGTGATGTCACCGGAACTGTGGAAAGCCCCTACCTCATCTGCGCTTCGATCATGAGCAAGAAGCTGGCGGAAGGAATCGACTCCCTCGTGCTCGATGTAAAGACCGGTTCCGGGGCCTTCATGAAAAAAGAAGAAGATGCGGCGTTTCTTGCAGAGCTCATGGTTGAGACCGGAGAGCGCATGGGGAAGCAGGTGGTCGCGCTGATCACGGATATGGATCAACCCCTGGGCGACATGATCGGCAACGCGCTCGAAGTCGTCGAAGTTATAGACGTTCTACGCGGCAAGGGACCGGAAGATTTGCGCCAGCTCTGCCTTGAACTTGCCGGCTGGATGCTGTATCTGGGCGAGGCTGCAAGAACTGTCGCCGAGGGAAAAGTTCTCAGCGAGAAGCTCATCGCCTCCAGCCGTGCGCTCGATAAATTCCGGCAGATGGTTGAGCTGCAAGGCGGCGACCCACGCGCCATCGACGATCCTGCAAAGCTACCACAAGCTCGGCACACAACCAATGTGGCCAGCGCAAAATCCGGCTACGTTGCGTCACTGCAATGCGAGCAAATGGGCACGGCATGTGTGATTCTGGGCGGCGGCCGCGAGAAGAAAGAAGATTCTATCGATCCTTCAGTCGGAATCATGCTGCACAAGAAAGTGGGCGATGAGGTTTCCGAGGGAGAGCCGCTGGCGACGATCTATTACAATTCCGAGTCGCGCGCAGCAAGTGCGAGGCGTTTAATCCAGGAAAGTTATCGCATCGCAGATTCGGCGCCGCAAAATCGCCGGCCCTTGATTCATCGTGTGATTGGAACATCGGGAGAAAAAAACTGAATGGGACGCTTCACCGGGATTCTCGGTCTCTTTACCATGCTGGCGCTCGCCTTCATTTTCTCCACCAACCGCCGCGCCATCCGCGTGAAAACCGTGGCCTGGGGATTGGGCTTGCAGGTCGTGTTCGCTGTTTTCGTGCTGCGCGTCGATTTAGGCCGCCGCATGTTTCAGATCATGGGCGATGCAGCGAATCGAGTGCTGAACTATGCGTTCGTAGGTTCGGAGTTTGTCTTCGGACCGCTCGGCAAGCAGGGATCGAGCATCGGTTTCATCTTCGCGTTTCAGGTGTTGCCCACTGTCATCTTTATCTGCGCGTTATTCGCTATTCTCTATCACTACGGCATCATGCAGTTCATCATCCGCATCGCGGCGTGGGGCATGACGCGAATCATGGGGGCGAGCGGCGCCGAGTCGCTCGATGTGGCGGCGAGCATCTTCATGGGACAAACCGAAGCTCCGGTGACGATTCGCCCATTTCTGCCTGATCTCACACGCTCCGAGCTGATGACGGTAATGACCAGCGGTATGGCGCACGTATCCGGCTCGATCATGGCTGCCTATTTTGCTTTTGGGGTTGAGCCGCGCCACGTGCTCAGCGCAGTAATCATGACGGCTCCCGGAACCATTCTCATTTCCAAAATGCTGGTGCCGGAAACCGAGGAGCCGAAGACCGCGGGACGCGTGGTCATGAACGAGAACGAAGAAGAGCAGGAAAAAAAGGAGAACCTGTTGGGCGCGGTCGCTCGCGGCACCAGCGATGGTCTGCATATGGCGCTCAACATTGGCGCAATGCTGATTGCATTCCTGGCGTTAGTCGCATTAGTCGACGGTCTTATGCATGGGATTCACAACGGCCTGGCGCACTTCGGCTTTTTGTGGTTCCCATCAAGCCTGGAAAGCGTTTTGGGAGTGCTATTTTCGCCGGTGGCGTGGGTCATCGGTATCCCCTGGCGCGACTGCAGTGCGATCGGCAACCTCCTGGGCGTGCGAATGGTGCTGAACGAACTGGTTGCTTTCTCGATGTTAGGCCCGCAAAAAGCCGCGCTTGCTCCACGCTCTTTTACGATTGCGACTTTCGCCCTCTGTGGCTTCGCCAATTTCAGCTCCATCGGAATTCAAATCGGCGGCATCGGGGCGCTTGCTCCGAACCGACGCGGCGATCTGGCTCGCCTCGGCTTGCGAGCCATGCTGGCCGGGACCATGGCGAACCTCATGTCAGCCTCCATTGCAGGCATGCTGCTGTGAGCATCGCTTTTGAGATGCTTGACTCATCCGCAAGACTAATCGAGCCGATATTTATATGGTCAGGGAGGAATTCATGAAGCTTGCGAAATTTGTTTTTGTAATGGGGTTCGTTTTGCATCTTGTTTTCGCAGTAGGTCTATCCGCGCAAGCCGAACCTCGGCGAGTCATCATCGATACCGATCCCGGAACAGATGACGCAATGGCAATCCTGCTCGCCCTGAATTCGCCCGAATTCAAAGTGGAAGCCTTGACCGTGGTCCCCGGCAATGTCGATGGGAAGCAGGGTTTGGAGAATGCTCTGAAGATCGTTTCTCTGGCTGGCCGCTGCGATGTGATCGTGGCGGGCGGAGCGCGGCATCCGTTGAATCAGAAACTAATCACAGCTCAGTACTGGCATGGAAAAAACGGCCTGGCTAACGTCGAACTTCCACCCTCCAAATGCAAGGCCGATCCCCGCTTCGGTCCGGATCTCATCATCGAACTCATTCACAAATATCCTCATGAAATCACCCTGATTCCTGTTGGACCTCTGACCAACATTGCACTGGCCGTGTCGAAAGATCCTTCGATTGCCGGCCTCGTCAAAAACATCGTGATCATGGGCGGTTCGATCACGGGCGGAAACGTAAACGGCGCGGCGGAGGCGAACATATATAACGATCCCGAAGCGGCGCAAATCGTATTCAATGCGGGCTGGATAGCGACCATGGTCGGCTCGGATGTCGGCGAGCGCACGCTGATCACGCGCAGGCACCTGGAAGAACTGCAAACTTCCCACGGCCCTGAGAGTGACTTCGTGGCAAAGATCGCCGACTTTTATCTAACTCGCAGCGAAAAGAGCGGCTATAGCGGCGCGGCCATGTATGACCCGCTGGCGGTGGGAATTGCGCTCGATCCCACGCTGGGCACACTGAAGGAAATGCACGTGGATGTGGAGACGAAAGGCGAGTTCACTCGCGGCGAAACCGTCGCGAACCGCATGGGCTCGGACGAGAAGAACGTTCTCCACGGCGATCACTACGAGATTGAGGGCGTAGTTCCGCTGGAGCCGAACGCACGTGTTTGTCTCGCCTCCGATGCCGAGCGCTTCCTGCAACTATTCATCAGCCGCCTGCAAGGGAAATAGAGTGGTTATCCGTTAGCGTGCGCCACCAGGAAAATTGCGAGCGCGTAAAAAACGAACATCAGGGCGAGGTAAGCTTTCGCACGCGAACCCGAGTTCTCGAATTCTTTCCAGACAAAAATTCCCCAGAGCGCTGCAACCATCGGTGCGGATTGACCAATAGCGTAGGAGATCGCGACTCCGGTGAAACTGGCTGCGACCAGATTGAACACCGTGCCGACACCCCAAATGCATCCTCCGAACAGTCCGAGCAAATGGCCCGAGGCGGGACCGCGGAAAAAACCTCCGAAACCGACAGGCTCACCAACGAGCGGATGCTTCATGAAATAAATGTTCCAGATGAAGCAAGACAACAGTGCTCCCAGCGTCAAAAATACTGCGGCGCTGTACGGTCCCAGCGAATTGCCGTGCGTCATGGCATGAGCCATAAATGGCGCCCAGAGGCCCATCAGAACGCCCGAGACGACGCACGTAATCAAACTTTTTTTCGAAATCTGCCGCCCCGCTGCCACGAGGCTGCCATACGCCTTGCCATCCAGAACGACTGCCACGAAGGCGCATGCGACACCCAGCGCGAGGAAACCGGCGTTTCCTCTTGGTTGCAGCGCGTAACTTAGAACTACTCCTACAACCAGCGCTATGCCGATGGAGACCGGAAATGCAACTGCGAGTCCGGCCATATCGATGCCGGCCACGAGCAGGAGGTTCGCGAGATTAAAGAGGGCGCCTCCGATGAGCGCGTTGACAAGATTCGAAGTGTCAGCCGCGCGAACGTTGTTCAGAAAACTCGAAGCGTCATTTCCCCTGCTGCCCATGGTGAACGCAAGCACGAGGGAGATTACGAAAATACCAACGGCATAATCCCAGTAGAACAGCTCAAACCGGTAGCCTTTTACGCCTTTATAAGTGTTGGCCCATGAACCCCAGCACACCGCGCTTGTAATCATCATCAACAGCGCAATCGTCAGACTTGATGGCGTGAACAATCGGTTCTCCTGGTTAAGGAACGAAACTATAGCAGAAAAAGGCCTGGGGCTGGCCTCCTGCCGTACAATGCAAAATGCAAGACGAAATGCCTGACGACTTCATAAGGCGATTTGCAGGCCCGCAGGGCTCGGTTCGGGTCCCGTCCGACGAACTGTTTCCCGAGGCACATTCTCCTATCGCCGAGCTTTACGGCATGCCTCTGCTTTCAAATCGCGGCATCCCGTTGAATCTCGACTGGGTGCGGCAAGCGCGGGTTAATACCAGCGCGGTCGAGCGGCGAGTGCAAACTCATATTGCGCGGCGGACTGTGAAGAAAGAATGGCAGGCGGCGTGGTTGCTGCGGGCAATTACCTGCATGGACCTGACGACGCTTTCCGGGGACGACACCGAAGAACGCGTGCGGCGGCTTTGTGCCAAGGCGCGGCAGCCCATACAGCATGAGTTGATGAAGCTTCTGCACATCGAAGAGCTCGACATCAAAGTCGCGGCGGTATGCGTTTATCATCGCTTCGTGGAAACGGCTGTCCGGGCGGTTGAAGGAACCGGTATTCGTGTAGCTGCGGTTTCAGCGGGATTTCCCGCCGGCCTCTCGCCTGTGGAAGAGCGTGTTGGCGAAATTCGCCGTTCGGTCGAAGCCGGCGCAGACGAGATCGACATTGTGATTACACGAGCTCTCGTATTCGGCGGAAGATGGCAGGAACTTTATGATGAGATTGCAGAATTCAAACGAGCTTGTGGACGCTGCCACATGAAGGCGATCCTTGGGTCGGGCGATCTCCTCACGCTGCGTAATGTTGCTCGAGCGAGCTTCGTCGCCATGATGGCCGGAGCAGATTTCATCAAAACTTCTACCGGGAAAGAACCGACGAATGCAACGCTGCCGGTTGGATTGGTGATGGCTCGCGCCATTCGCGAATATGCACAGGAAACCGGCATGGCGGTGGGATTCAAGCCGGCTGGAGGAATTCGCACGGCAAAACAGTCGATCGATTGGCTGGCACTGATGAAAGAAGAATTGGGCACGCCGTGGATGAAGGGTGATCTATTTCGTTTCGGCGCCAGCGGACTGCTGAACGACATCGAGCGTCAGCTCGAATACTTTGCTACCGGCCGGTATTCGGCGGATTACCGGCATCCGATCGCGTGACGGCCAGCCAGAAAGCGGAAATGCACGAATGAGTGTCGCGGAAAAATTTCTGAGCATGGAGTACGGACCGGCGCCGGAGGATCCGAAAGAGGCGCTAACCTGGCTGGATCAGCGGCATCGGCGGTTCGCCCATTTCATCGGAGGTGAGTGGCGCCAACCTGTTGACGGTGGGTTCTTCGATTCGATAGATCCTTCCACGGGGGAAAAAATCGCCGCAGTTGCGCAAGGTTCCGCGGGGGATGTTGACGCCGCCGTTCAGGCGGCGCGGAGTGCGCTTCCCGAATGGCAGTCGCTTACCGGCCACGAGCGAGCGCGTTTTCTTTATGCAATGGCGCGGGCCGTGCAGAGAAACTCACGGCGGCTCTCGGTGCTGGAAACGATCGACAACGGTAAACCCATTCGCGAAAGCCGCGATCTCGATATTCCGCTGGTGGTGCGGCATTTCTATCATCACGCTGGTTGGGCGCAGTTGCTCGATTCGGAGTTCCCCGGCTACACCGCCTGCGGGGTCGTCGGGCAGATCATTCCGTGGAATTTTCCTCTGCTCATGCTCGCATGGAAGATCGCGCCGGCGCTGGCGACGGGAAATACCGTCGTGCTCAAGCCAGCAGAATTCACCCCGCTTACAGCGCTTGCCTTCGCCGAGATTTGCCACGAGATCGGCTTGCCAGCCGGAGTGGTGAATATCGTGACTGGCGACGGGTCGACAGGTGAAGCTTTGGTCAAGCATCCGGATGTGGATAAAATTGCTTTTACCGGCTCAACCGACGTTGGCCGCGCCATTCGGCGCGCCACGGCGGACAGCCACAAGCGGCTTTCTCTCGAACTCGGCGGCAAGTCTCCGTTTGTCGTTTTTGAAGACGCGGACCTTGATAGCGCGGTGGAAGGCCTGGTCGATGGAATCTGGCTCAATCAAGGACAGGTTTGCTGCGCGGGTTCGCGACTGCTGATGCAGGAAAGCATTGCCGACTCCTTGCTGGAAAAAATCGAGAACGCATGAGCACGCTGCGCGTTGGTGCGCCGCTCGACAAGGCAATCGATATCGGTGCTATTGTCGCCCCGGTACAGCTGGAGCGGATTCGACGGCTGGTCGATCAGGGAGTCGCGGAAGGCGCGAGCTGCTGGCAACCGGAGATGCAGATGCCGGCCCGCGGCCTCTATTTCCCCCGACGTTGCTGAGCAATGTGCATCCGTCGTCCGTGGTTGCGCAGCAGGAGATTTTCGGTCCGGTGCTGGCCGCAATGACCTTCCGAACACCGGCTGAAGCTGTGGAGCTCGCCAACAACACGGCCTATGGACTGGCCGCATGTGTTTGGAGCGAGAGTATCAACGTATCGCTGCAAGTCGCGGCGCAAATTAAGGCTGGCGTGGTTTGGGTGAACTGCACAAACATGTTCGACGCTGCGTGTGGATTCGGCGGATATCGCGAGAGCGGGTACGGACGCGAAGGAGGACGGGAAGGATTACTGGAATATATCGAGCCTGCGTGGTTTAAAACGGCGCCCTCACTTGGCGGATCGAAGTCGAAGAGCCGTCCGACCGACGGGCAACCCCGAACCGCGGATGCAATTGACCGCACCGTGAAGCTGTATATCGGGGCAAGCAGGCCAGACCTGATTCCGGTTACAGCTGCGAAGTGCTCGGCAGGAATGGCGAGTTGCTGGGTGAGGCGCCGCTGGGCAATCGAAAAGATATTCGCAATGCCGTCGAGGCTGCGCGGAAAGCTTCAACCTGGGCAAATACTACCGCCCACAATCGAGCGCAGGTTCTCTATTACATGGCGGAAAATCTCTCGCTGCGCCAGGAAGAGATCACGCGGCGGCTTGCGGGTGCGGTCGGCGAAGCACAAGCAGCAAAGGAAATGAAGACCAGTATCGAGCGAATTTTTTCTTATGCGGCTTGGGCCGATAAATTCGATGGCGCGGTACACAATCCACCGTCGCGAACCATCTCGCTGGCGATGAACGAAGCCATCGGCGCCGTAGGGGTTATTTGCCCGAATGAGGCTCCGCTGCTGGGCTTGCTGTCTGTACTATTACCGGTGGTGGCTGTGGGCAATACCGCTGTAGTGGTTCCTTCAGAAACTTATCCGCTCATCGCCGGCGATCTTTACCAGCTATTGGACACCAGCGACCTTCCGGCTGGCGCAGTGAACATCGTGACTGGCCGACATCGGAGTTATTGAAGACCCTCGCCGAGCACGATGGCATCGATTCAATCTGGTGTTTTTCAGATGAGACGGATGCCACGGTCGCCAAGTCGCTTTCCGTCGGAAATCTAAAACAAGTATTCACCAACGAAGGCCGCGCGATTGACTGGTTCGATCCGAAACAAGGTGAAGGCCGCTGGTTCTTGCAGCACGCTACACAGGTAAAGAACATCTGGGTTCCGTACGGCGAGTGATGGCGAAGGAGTCCGAAGCCTGCCTAGAATCGCGTTGACACACTTCGCCGCTGGAAATACACTCGGCGGTCGCAGGAAATAAACCTCATGACTCGCC
Source organism: uncultured Acidobacteriaceae bacterium (assembly GCA_963734675.1). Classification (GTDB taxonomy): domain Bacteria; phylum Acidobacteriota; class Terriglobia; order Terriglobales; family Acidobacteriaceae; genus Sulfotelmatobacter. The sequence continues at coordinate 30,516 of CAVTHZ010000011.1, read as the reverse complement.
GTCCCCGCATTGCCGTCATCGGCAGCGCCAACATCGACCTCACCACCTTTACCGACCGTTTTCCGAAGCCGGGCGAAACCATCTTCGGCCAGAAATTTGATCTCGGATTCGGCGGTAAAGGCGCGAATCAGGCGGTTGCGGCGCGGCTTTGCGGCGCCGATGTTTTTATGGTGGCGCGCGTTGGAAGCGACCTCTTCGGCCCGGCCACCATCGAGAACTTCAAGAAGCTTGGCATCGACACGACTCACGTAAAGCAAGTCGAGGGACTCTCCAGCGGCGTCGCACCAATCTTTGTCGAGCCTAACGGACAGAATCGGATCTTGGTGGTGAAGGGAGCGAACGACGCCGTAAAGCCCGACGACGTGGATGCAGCCGCCGATACTCCGAAATGCGACTGCATCGTGCTGCAATTTGAAATTCCGCTGCGAACGGTTTATTACGCAGTCGCATTCGCGCGGAAGCACGGAATTCGCTGCATTGTGAATCCTGCGCCCGCCCAACCAATCGACGTGCAAGCACTTGCCGGTCTCGACTACTTCGTTCCCAACGAAAGCGAAGCGGAGTCGATCACCGGCCTCCCGGTGCGCAACGTCGACGACGCGCAACGATGCGCCGAAAAACTCCTCGCCAGCGACATTCGCCGCGTCATCATCACGCTCGGCGCCAAGGTTCACTTCTCGCCGGCAGTGGGTCAGCGAGCACATTTCGCCTTATCCCGTGAAGAGTATCGACAGCACAGGCGCGGGCGATGCATTCATTGGCAGCTTTGCTCTGTTCCTGGCCGAAGGGTTACGCGAGGCAGAAGCCGTTCGCCGCGCCAATTTGTACGCTGGGCTTTCCACCACTGGCGTTGGAACTCAGAAATCTTTCTATGACCGCGCCCGTTTCGACGCGGAGTGGAGTTCGCGTTCAAGAGCGTGAAACTTCGACAGCCGAATAAAATTCCCGCAAGAATCAAATTACCGCTATGGAACATGAGACGTAATCCGCGCGCGCCGGCGTGTTGGAAACATCTTGACTTTAGAATGACTTGCCCGTTATAACCCCACGGTCGGCCCAACACCTCTTCAAATTGCTTTGTACCGTCGGGATTCGTTCGTTTCTAGGCATGGGCAGGCAAAGGGGATCTCATGCTGAATAAGAAGCATAGCTGGCCGGGGTTATTCTGTCTCTCTGCTCTTTCCTGTGTGTCTCTCCATTTGTTTTCGGCACAGGCGACCGGCAGTTTTTCCGGAACCGTTTCCGACAAAGCTGGGGCTGTGATCGCCGGCGCGACAGTCAACGATGATCTCGCAAAGCACCGGCCTCGCGCGCGATACGAAAACCGACGATTCGGGCCACTATCTCGTTCCGCTGCTTCCGGTCTCCGACTACACGATTCGAGTGGAATCGCAGGGATTTCAAACGGCCGAGCAAAAAGACATCCGGCTGCAAGTGGATGAGCATCGCGAAATCGATTTCAGTCTGGTACCGGCTTCGGTTTCATCGACGGTGGAAGTGAACGCGACCGAAGTCGCGGTGGAGACCACGAATCCGACGCTCGGGCAAGTCATCACATCCGAGGAAGTTGCCGATCTCCCGCTGAACGGGCGCAATTTCGTGCAACTGGCCACCCTGACGCCCGGCACGACCGCATCCACCAATCCTGTCAGCTTTTTCAACGGCGCACCCAGCAGCGAAGCTGCCACGCGCGGATCGTTTTCGCTTTCCGTCGGCGGTTCGCGCGAGCAGAGCACCGACTGGCTGCTCGACGGCAACGACAACAATCAGTTGGATGAAGGCGGGATTGCGATTTTCTCTTCCATCGACGATATTCAGGAATTCAAAGTTCTGACCTACAACTATTCCGCCGAATATGGAGAGCGCGCCGGTCCCACCGTTCTGGTCACCACCAAATCAGGATCCAACCAATTCCATGGTTCGCTGTTCGAGTTTTTCCGCAATACCGTGCTCGATGCCAGCGCAGTACTTCACTCCGACCCAGGCCAAATTCAACCTGAATCAGTTTGGCGGATCGCTGGGCGGCCCGATTCGCAGAAGACAAAACGTTCTTCTTCGTCGACTATCAAGCCAAGATGCAGCGAGAAGGCGTGCCTTTCGACGGGTTACGTCCCGACCACAATATGGTGACGCCCGATGCCAACGGCAACTACGACTACAGCGACAACCCGTTCGGGACTCAGATCAACGATCCTTTTACGTTCTCTCCGCTGCAATGCAACAATGTGGGCGGTACGCTGGTTCCGGTGGCGGTGAACTCGGAACCGGCTCACAGACGACGACAGCGACAACGCAGAACTGCGACATCATCCCCGCGGCGCTGGTAAACCCATTGGCGCGAAAGTGATTCAGCTTTATCCAACTCCCAACGCGGTCGGCTGCCATTGGATTCAACTACGTCGATCAGCCCACACGGAAACTCAACGAGGGCACTTGGGATGTCCGCCTGGACCATAATTTCTCCAGTAAGGACTCGGCCTTCGTCCGCTTCAGCTACGATCAGGCCACCAATTTCGTTCCCGGTGGCTCGCCCAGTTGGGCGGAAACAACGGCGTTTGGCAGCAATCAGTACATCGATAACCACGGCCGCAATTTGGCCCTTTCCGAAACCCACGTATTCTCGCCCAATACGATCAACCAGCTCAACGCCGGTTTCAGCCGGATTTTCAACCACATCCTTTCTTTTGGCACGGGAACCTGCGAGGCCGCAAAGATTGGCATTCCCGGGGCTAACCTGGGCAGCAAATGCGACAACATTACCGGTTATCCCGCCAGCCTGAATCAGGCGACCAACGATTGCATAGGCTGCGGCATGACGTCGTTTTCCATGTCGGCGTACTACTCGGTCGGCGACCGCGGATATGCTCCCTATCAAGGGGGAACCAATGTTTATTCCGTCTCCGACACGCTCGATTTGATTCGCGGGAAACACGAGATTCGTTTCGGCGGGGTCTATCGCGCCAATGAGATGAACGTCCGCAACAACGCTTCGCAGGACGGCTTTATTACTGAAACCGGCGCTTTCACAGGGGACGACATTGGCGACGTGCTGGTGGGCGAGATCGGCGTTTTTGCCGCGCATGATCAGACTTTCCTCGGTGGGACAGTTGGGCGGCGCTGGAAACTGGTTCGACCTTTTGTTCAGGACAACTGGCGGGTCACGAATAACTTGACGCTCAATCTTGGACTGGCCTGGGCGCTGGTTACGCCAGAAACGGAAGTGGAGAATCGGCAGTCGAACTTCGATGTGGTATCCGACACGTGGTTTGTCCCTAAGGGCAGTCCGGGCGGTTGTGCTCCCGCAATTTTGCCTTTCGCGTGCACCGCTTCGGACGGTCGTTTGGGCATTCAATTTGACAAGACCGCCTTCGAGCCGCGTATCGGCCTCGCCTGGAAACCCATGGGCAGCGAAACCACGGCGGTTCGCGCCGGCTATGCGATCTATCATGACTCTGCATGGAATCAGGGTGGTCAGGGATTGTGGCAGAATCCCCCATACTATGCGGAAGTGGATCCCGCTACCTTCTCTTACGCTTACGGCAACCCATTCGGCTCGCTTTCAGATGGATTTCTTCTAGCGGCGCCTCAGCCGCCTTCCACTTTGGCTGTGCCGGGAGGCTATATCTATAACTCCCCGGTAAACCCCGATAACTACACCGGCACGCTGCAGTCGATGAATCGCAATTTTGTACAGGGCATCGTGCAGCAATTCAACCTGAATGTGGAGCGGCAGTTGCCGGGCAACGTGGTGCTTACCGCCGGTTACGCCGGCTCACGCAGCGCCCACATTCTCGTGAGCCAGGTGAATGAGAATGTCGCTTCGCCGCTGGCCTGCCCTGGTACCGGGTTCACGGTGCCCGGCTATACGCTGGGCTGCGGCCGCAGTCTCATCATTCCGGGTAATCCGTTTCAGTTGGTCAACAGCAACAATAGTGTAGGCGCCGCAAGATACGACTCTCTGCAACTGAAGGCCGAAACCAAGAGCGCGCAGCATGGCATCTATGCTCTGATCGGTTACACATATGCACGGAACTTCGATTCCGGCATGACCGACGGCCTCGGCACAAACGTGGGGGCGATCTTCTGGCCTCTGCCCGGAACGCAGAGACTGGATTGGGGCTTGTCGCAATTGAACCTCAACAACACGTTTACAGCCAGCATTCTTTACGATTTGCCTTTTGGAAAAGGTAAGCGCTTCGGAGGCGACTGGAACAGTGCGACGAACACAATTCTGGGCCACTGGCAGGTCAATCTGATCGAGCGGGCAGAGTCCGGCTTCCCGCTGTTCGTAGTTGACAGTGCAAACACTGGCCCAACTTTTGGCGCACCTCCGGGAGCCGGAAATACGGGGCAGTACTTGAACTACAACTTCTTCAGTTTCAATCGGCCTGAACTCGTCGGCGATCCCGACCGGCCCGGAAATGAAGGCGGGCAGACCGGATGTCCCACGAAGATTCACACGTTTCAAAACTGGTTGAATCCCTGCGCCTTCGCGCACGCCCCGGCCGGAGAAATCGGCACCGCTCCGCGCGCACCCGCATACGGGCCGCGGTTTGTAAATACGGATTTCTCGGTGATCAAAGATTTCCCTTTATCTTTCCGCGAAGGAATGAACCTGCAGTTCCGCGCCGAATTTTTCAACCTGCTCAATCATCCCCAGTTCTTCATGGGCGGCCTGGGGGATCTTGGGCTGCAGGACATCAACACTCCGGGGAACTTTGGAGTGGTCAACCAGCAACTGAATAATCCGCGCCTGATTCAGTTCGCGCTCAGACTTAACTTCTGAGCGCATAGCCAAGTGCCTTAGTATTGATCTCGTGCTGGCGTGTGCAGAATCGACTTTTCTGCCAGTCGCGCTAAGGCTACCCGTCCATTTCTCGGAGAGACTCGAATGTTTTCAGGTAAGGTGGTTCGCGGATTTGCAATATTATCGCTTCTAGGTATTTTTACTGTAACCATGAACGCGAAAGCTACTGTCAGCAAGCAGTCATTTGGGCACACGGCGGATGGTACGGCAGTCGACCTCTACACGTTGTCTGACGGCAAAGTCGAAGCGCGCATCACGAATTACGGCGGCATTATTACTTCGTTGCGCGCGCCGGATCGCAATGGAAAGCTTGACGATATTGTTCTCGGCTACGATTCATTGGATCAATACATCGCCAAGACCGCGTACTTCGGCGCCATTATAGGACGCTACGCGAACCGGATCGCACTCGGAACTTTTCAGCTCGACGGCAAGACCTATCACATCCCCAAGAATGATGGGGACAATACGCTTCATGGCGGAATTCGCGGATTCGACAAGGTCGTGTGGACAGCAAGAGAAATAAAGGACGGGATCGAGCTCACGTACGTGAGCAAAGATGGCGAGGAAGGGTTCCCCGGGACACTAACGACGACGGTTCGTTACACGCTGGATAAAGGAGCGCTGCGGATTGAATATTCCGCCACGACCGATAAAGACACCGTACTCAACCTCACGAATCATTCCTACTTCAATCTCGCAGGACAGGCCAACGGAGAGGTTCTGGGGCATGTAGTGAAAATTAACGCGTCGCGCTTCACTCCGGTGGACGCATCGTTGATTCCTACCGGCCGAATCAAATCAGTCGATGGTACGCCCTTCGATTTTCGGAAGCCGCATTCCATTGGAGAACGCATCAACGCCAACGACGAGCAGTTGCGCTTCGGGATGGGATATGACCAGAACTTCGTCCTGGATAATTCTGGTGGAGGTGTCGCGGAAGCGGCTGAAGTCTATGAGCCGACGACCGGACGAATCCTGAAGGTTTTGACCACAGAACCGGGAGTGCAATTCTATTCAGGCAATCATCTCGATGGTTCAATTACCGGCAAGCAAGGGCGGGTTTACAAGCCCCGGGTTGCATTTTGCCTGGAGACGCAGCATTTCCCCGACTCCCCGAACCATCCAAATTTTCCCACGACAGAATTGAAAGCGGGACAAAAGTTTCACAGCGTAACGGTTTTCGAGTTCAGCGCCGGAACACGCTAACTGAAGACTTCTCTCGGCCCCCACTCGGATTCACTTCTTGGGCGCCGGCGCATTCGGCGTCGGAGCGCGGAGCAGGTCTACGAATAGGTTGTAAAACTTATTTAGATCGAGATCATCCTGCACTTCAATGGGTCCGCCCACAATCGTCGGTTTGTCGTGCTCAGTCCAGCTTAAAGTATTCCCATAGCCGGCGCCCCGATCGAGGTCCACGTCAAGGTATAAAGTCTCTTTCTTCGTGATGATGCTGGGATCGAGCCAGGCCGCGGCCGCAAGCTCATCCCAGAGATAGTTGTAGTTGCCGCGCAGGCGGGCGTAGGTACTTATGTAGCGCGCAGCTGGAGAATCGGACGTCTTGATGCGATCGATCAATTCGTGAGTCAGCCGCGTCTTTACAGAAATATCCACAGGTGTGCAGATGACCTTCTTCCACTTCGCCGCGAGGACAATATGCGCCGCCTCGGGATCGAACCACAGGTTGAATTCATGTGTAGGCGTGTTGGCGAATTCGGGATCATCGGTTCGTGGATTGAAACTGCCGCCCATAAATACTAAGTCTTTGACCAGGCTCGAGAACTCCGGGTCGATCGAAATCGCGAGCGCCAGGTTGGTCATGGGACCGCCCGCATAAATCGTCACGTCGTTTGGATACTTGTGCGCCATGCGAATCAGAAAATGCGCGGCATCTTCGGCGGCGGCTTTGGTCGTGGGCTTGCCTTCGGGCATTTCCCCAAGCTGGCCTGGATCGTGATAAAACCTCGGCGTCCAGGCGCCCAGCCACGGCACATGACCGAACTGATCCTCCCAGCGTTCAGTCTCTGGTTTGCGACGCACCAGCGGATACTCCGCGCCCGGAACAACCGGGATGTCGGTGCGGCCAATCAGTTCCAACATGCGCAAAGTATGCGCGACCTCGTCGTTGAGCCATTGGTCGCCGGTCACAACCGTGATTCCAAGTACTTCGACTTGCGGAGACTGAACCATGAGGAGCATCGATTGCTGATCGGTGCCAGCCGGACCGGCAGCGTCTTGATCAATGATGATTTTTTGTTTGGCCTGCGCCCAGCCCTGCCCGCAAAAACACGAAGTTAACAACACGACAGCCGCCAACAAAATACGCTCTGATCTCATTTTCCGCCTTAGCGTCTGGATATGCTTTGGGCACACCACGATCGACGAAAACAAACACATCAAACTAACAAAGCCACAAACTCGGTTACAAGCGTGAATTGTAAGCAGACCCGCACTGCGGGTAGTGTCTTAATAGTGCGTGGATGGTTCGCACCCAGCTTTCACGGAATGAAAATCTCAAGAGACGTGCTGAGGGTTGGGCGGATCGTTACCGTGTCCGCCTACGCGCTTGAAGTAGCAGTCGGCGTGTACAGCGTGGCCGTCTTCATCGGCAGTTTCGTCTTTGTTTAAGTCGATTGGCTTTCCGCATATCGGGCAGGTTAATTCTTTCTTGCCACGGCGCTGAATTTGACTCATTGCGGCCCTCCGCACGCGCAGAGCAAGACATTATCACATCTGTGCGGTAGCGTACAGATCAAGGCGAGACGAGGATTGCACGCCCTAATAGTGCGTAGCCCCCGAAATCAAAAGCCAGAGAGCGTCTCGTGCTTTAGATCAGAAGCCAGTAACTGCTTTCCAGCCCGCCCCATTAGGACACTACCGCACACTACCGCACTGCGCAGACCCGCGGCCAAGAGCTGCGGTTCTGATAGAATCTCCTAATCTCATACGTGCGGAGTCACCAGATGATTCGATCGTTTCGAGTTCTGTTGCCGATTTTGGCGGCATTTCTATTGGTCGTCGTTTCGGCCTCGCCGGTATTGGCTTCGTCAAAATCATCCAGGCAAAGTCAGGATGAAGAATTGCAAGGTGCATTCCGCAATCTGCCGAAAAACGGGTGGACTTTTGTGCACCTCCAAGGCACACCGCACCAGATCGGATTTCAAAACGGCTATCTGCTCGCACCCGAGATACAGGACACTCTCAATGTCATCATGCTGGAAGCCAGGCATGACAATCATAAAGATTGGCAATTCTTCCGCGACGCGGCACAAAACATGATGTGGCCACACATCGAGCAGGAATACCGCGACGAACTGCAGGGCATAAGCGACGGGCTGAACGCTCGCGGCTTCAAGATTGACGTATGGGACGTGGTCGCTCTCAATGCGGCCATGGAATGGAGTTATTACGTAAAGCAATACGACAAAGATCACAACATGAAAGCTGCATCATCGGGTGTTCCGGAACATTGCAGCGCATTCGTTGCGACGGGCTCTTACACGACTGACCACAAGCCGGTAATCGCACACAACAACTGGACCTCCTATCTCGAAGGAGAGCGTTGGACCATCATGTATGACATCGTTCCGGCCCGCGGGAAGCGCATGTTGATGGATGGATTGCCGGGCGTGATTCACAGCGCCGACGATTTCGTGGTCAATTCCGCAGGTATGGTGATCACGGAGACTACTATCGGCAATTTTTCAGGATACGACTCCGACGGCATTCCTGAGTTTGTGCGGGCGCGGAAGGCTGCGCAGTATGCCACTTCGATCGACGATTTCACATCGATCATGAAACAGGGAAACAATGGCGGCTATGCCAATGCCTGGCTGATCGCCGACATGCAGAAAAATGAAATTGGACGGCTGGAACTCGGGCTGAAGCACGTCACGCTTGAAAGAAGCTCGGATGGATATTTCGTCGGATCAAATTTCCCTATCAACGAAGATCTCATTCGCGATGAAACCAACTTCAACCCGCACGACATGAGCGCGAGTGCCAATGCCCGGCACGTCCGGTGGGATCAATTAATGTCCGAGAATAAGGGCAAAATCGATCTCGCGGCCGCTCAGAAGTTTCTAGCCGACCATTTCGACACGTACGAGAATAAGCAAGACCCGGACGAGCGAACGCTCGATGGACATATCGACCTCTCTCCCCGTGGAAGCGGGGGGTGGCAGCCTCCCTATGGGATTGCGGGCGCGGTGCAGAACAAAGCAGCCGATTTCGAGCTCGCTTCGGAGATGAGCCTGACCGCTGCCGCCGGACATGCTTGCGGAATGAACTTTAAGGCCGCCGACCATTTGAAAGCGCATCCGGAATTCAAGTGGCAGGAATCGCTGCAGCGTGATATGGATGCCTACCCGTGGACTACCTTCAGCATCGCGAAATGAATCGGCTCGACCTCATCTGCTGGTCGACAATCGAGGCGGTCAATATCTTAATTCTGAATGCCAGGCCGAGCCGTTAACGCGAGGCTCTCGGGCCTCAATCTACGCAAAAGTGTGATGCGAGAAACGCCTGTTCAACTGCTTGACTTGGCTGCGCGAGGGTGGGATGATTCCCGCGAATGAAAGGAGCGCCAATGCCACATTATTTGCACCAAATTTCGTATTCCACGGAAGGTTGGAGCGCAATTGTCGTCCGGCCGCAGAACAGGCTTGAGATGGTCCGGGCGGCGATCGAGAAGCTCGGTGGAAAGCTTGTTCACGGATGGTTCGCCTTCGGAGAATATGACGTCATTGCAATTACAGAGATGCCCGACAACGTCAGCGCCGCTGCGCTCGCCATTGCCTTCGCTGCTGGAGGCGCGTGCAAAAGCGTTCAGTCAACGCCGTTGTTGTCGCAGGAAGAGGCCATCGAGGCCATGAAGAAAGCGGGAGAATGCGGCTACAAACCCGCTATCACAGAGCGGAAGGTAGCGTAGCCTGGATGACGGCTTAGTTGAGGCGACCGCGAAGGCCGCCTCTTTTTTTGCCCGGACTTCGTTCAAGAGAATGATCGCCTGAGTCGATAGCGTCCCGACGGAAACTCTCCTCCCTTTCATATCCCCTTCTCGAACGTGCGCAGCTGATCGATCTCCTCTTGCAATTTTCGCTGTCTGCGTTTCCTCTGCGGAATGAAAATCGCCAGCCACAAGACGAGAAGAACGAAAATCGGGGCCACATTCGTAAGCAGCCGTGGCGAGATGACAAGGTCTCGAATCAGAACCGGCACAACGATCATGGCAATGCCCATGAAACAGAAAATCAGACCTGATCGCAGCCAGATGTTCTGGGAATAGTCGTGCCGCTTTTCCAACTGCTGCCTGTAAGACTGCAGCGTGGTTTTCAGATCGGCATCGGCGGCAGCAGAACCCGGCCAAAAGACTTTGTATGTTTTGTAACCGCTGTAGAGCCCCCACAGGCTCAACAAGCCCAATCCCAGACGGGTGCTCCATTCTCCAAGTGGACCTAAATCGAAGGTTTGAAATCTCGGAAAGCTCAGAAAACCCCAGCCAAAGAACAAAAATAAGAAAAGCGCAATGGCCGCCGAAACAAACACGGCCCTGCGCGCCTTCCTGTCACATTGTTGAGCCTTGCGACGCAGTTTATCTGCGGACATGGTGAATCCCTCCGTAGGCTGATTTTGCCAAAGCTTTTGCGGATTGCTCATGTGGAAGTCACTGTTCATGGACCCCTCCTTCGCCCAGCCATTCCTCGCCGAACCATTCCTCGCCGAACCAGCGCTTCAGAATCTTCTTGATGCGATGAATCTTCATGGCAACGTTCGCGGGCGATAATCCTGTGACTTCACTGATTGCGCTGGCAGGCATCTCTTCGAGATAGGAAACGATAATCTGACGGTCGAGCGGCTTCAGGCGCTGGATCAGTTCCGAGAGGCGCTCCAGTGCTTCGCCTTGCCTGAGCTTAAGCTCTGTTTGACCGCTGCCGCCTGGGTCTTCGACGCTATCGAAATCTTCGAGGTTTACCAGCCGCTCGCGAATGCGGCGCTGCCGAATCACGTGCCCGGTGGCGACATTGTGCGCGACGCGGTAAACCCATGTCCTTAGCGAGCATCTTTGATCGAAATTCGCGAAGCTGCGCCAGAGATGAAAGTGAATTTCCTGAAGCAAGTCGCGACGGGCTTCGGCATCCAGTTCATAGGCCCGCGCCAGACGATCAAGCGCAGAGCTATACGCTTCTGCGGCCTGCTCATACAAGGAATCCTGCTTTGCGTCTTCCTTCTGCATGGCTTCGGGACGCTGCAAACTCTTTTGCTGCACGTATTCCTGCTGCACGTCTTCCTGCTGCACGTCTAAGGTAGTCGTTGAACTGTGGGTGTTCTAACAAAATTAATTTTCAACTCTATAAAATCGAGGCTTCGGCAGGATTGTCAGCTGAAGCCCGACTTTTGATTAAAGAGGGGAGGATTCGAATGTGAGGCGTTGGCGCTGCGTCGCGGCCGGGCGCCGCCGGAGCGTAGTGAGACACGTCAAGGGACGACGATTGAGTGGAATGGAATGGTAGGCCCGAATGGACTCGAACCATCGACCTCTTCCGTGTCAAGGAAGCGCTCTAACCGGGCTGAGCTACGGGCCTACAATAGTAACCATATTACCATCCACGGGGCCTTCCACAGACCGCGGGCGTTATTGATGGAAGGCCGGCAGTTGCAAATCTCCGCCTCCGACGGCGACAATCGTTTTATGCCCGAGACAGGCGAGCGTAGCCGTGCGATGCCGCAAACTACCTCTGCGCAGGGCCCATTCTCTCCAGGGTCAATGGTCGTCGTCACTCTGGGCAACCCGCGCGACAAATTCTGGGGCATGATCCTCTCGCTCGCGCCGGAAGGGCTGAGCCTGAGCGGAATCGAACTGGCATCTTTCGACGATCTCGTGGTGATGGTTAAGGACAAAGAATCGTTCAATCCGGCTGTGGTTTTCTTTCCCATGCACCGGATTGAACGCATCGAACTCGACCTGCCGGATGGGACCTTGCCGTCGCTTTCACAACGCTTTATCGCAAAAACCGGGCTCGATCCCGCGGTGACCTTGAGTTCGTCCGTGGCCGGCGGAGCATCCGCAAGGCTGGCCTCGCCGGGCGCCGGAAAGACAGGCGCAGGAAACGACACCGAATGAACATTTCGCAAATCTTCACTGCCCCCAATCAACTCACGCTGCTAAGGATGGCTTTTGTTCCATTCGTCGTGATCGAACTGGTGGATGGGCGCTTTTTCCACGCGCTGTTATTGTTCGTGATTGCGGGATTCAGCGATGGTTTGGACGGTCTCCTCGCCCGCAAACTGCATCAGCAAACTTTGCTTGGCCAGTACCTCGATCCCATCGCCGATAAGCTGCTGCTGAGCACGCTGTTCCTTGTGCTCTCCATCCTGCGAAAAATTCCGTGGAAATTCACGGTGCTGGTCTTCAGCCGCGATATTTCCATCCTGGCAGCGAGCGCCGTACTCTTCGCCATTGCCGGACTGCGCAACTTTCGCCCCAGCATTTTCGGCAAGGCCAACACTTTTTCACAGATCGCGGCTGTGTTCTTTGTGCTGCTGCTGGCAATCAAACCGCTGCGCTGGATCTGGATTGCACGAACAACTTTTCTTCGCGCAACCTTCTTTTTTACGATCATCTCCGCCTTGCACTATGTCTTTCTCGTGCAACACCGGCTTAAGTCTCAAGCGAACCTCGTATCAAGTTAATCCGCCGAATGCGAAAGCACGAGAGTAAGTTGACCCTTTTTCTTTCGTCCCCCTAGAATTGAAGATTCTGTCTGAACCGAATCGTATATGGCTCTTCGCCTTTACAACACCATGTCGTCGCAGATCGAGGAGTTTCATCCGCTGCGCGATCACGATGTGCGTATGTATGCCTGCGGTCCGACCGTCTACGACTACGGCCACATCGGCAATTTTCGAACCTTCATAGCGGTTGACATGTTGCAGCGATTTCTTCGGCAATCGTGCTACAACGTTCATTATGTGATGAACATTACCGACGTGGATGACAAGATTATTCGCAATGCTGCGCGCGACGGCGTAAGCGTCCAGCAATACACCGCAAAGTACGAGAAGGCGTTTCTTGAAGACTCCACCATGATCGGGATTGAGCGGCCCAAGTTCGTCCGTGCTACCGAACACATTGCGCAGATGGCCGAATTCGTCAGAAAGCTCGTTGAGAAAGGGCTGGCCTACCGGACTGACGATGGCTCGTATTATTTCCGCATCGCAGCCTTTCCTCAGTATGGACGGCTTTCGAAAAAAGATTTTGGAGGAATGCGCGACGGCGCCCGCGTCGACGTAGACGAATACGACAAAGACAGCGCGCGCGATTTTGCGTTGTGGAAATCGCCCAAGCCGGGCGAGGCCTTCTGGGAAACTTCGATCGGACCGGGCCGGCCGGGCTGGCATTTGGAGTGCTCCGTCATGTCAATGGAAGAACTGGGCGAGAGCTTCGATCTTCATGCCGGCGGCGAAGACCTTATCTTTCCGCACCACGAAAACGAGATTGCGCAGTCGGAATCCCTCACCGGCAAAGTGTTCGCCCGTTTCTGGTTTCATGTCCGTTTCCTACTTGTCGAGGGCGAGAAGATGTCAAAAAGTCTGGGGAACTTTTATACGCTGCGCGATCTCGTACTGAAAGGGCACAAGCCATCATCCATTCGATATCTGCTGGCGTCGGTTCCCTACCGCAATCAACTAAACTTTACATTCGACGGACTCAAGCAAGCCGCTGTATCGGTGGAACGCCTGCGTAATTTCCGCCAGCGGCTCATGCAAGGAAACTTTACGCCGGGGCGTAATGCGGAAGTGTGTGCCTTGGCGCAAGAAACCGTCGAGCGCATGAAGGCCGCTTTGGAAGACGATCTCAACACAGCGCAGGCTCAAGCGGCGATTTTCGAGATGGTACGAAAAGCGAACTCGGCGCTGGATGGTGGGCAACTCAAGGCCGACGACGTCCGCCCCCTGCTGGATGCACTGCAAAAATTCGATGAGATCTTTGCGGTGATTGAAGACGAAGACGCGTCCAGGATGAAACAGGTTTTCGAGTGGGCGCGAACCGAAGGTCGCGAGCAAGATGTCAGCACGCAGTTGCAGGAGTCCGTACAATCCAGCGAGTTTGCCGATTCTGAGATCGAGACAAAAATTGCCGAAATGGAAGCCGCGCGCAAGGGAAGAAATTTTAAAGTGTCGGATGCGATTCGCGCGGAGCTTACAACTGCCGGAATTCTCGTCGAGAACATGAAGGAAGGGGTGCGCTGGAGGCGGAAATAGACTGCCGCTGTTAACGTGAAGGATGTAGCGCTACACTGAGTTCCCCTCTATGAAAGCCTTCGACGAATACCTTCGCGATGCCGAAATCGTCCACGGACATTTGTGCGCCGGGCAGGTGCTGGGCGTAAGGCTGGCAATGCTCGGCCTATTCAAGCTTGGCATCGACGATCCCGCAGGCAAAGACCGTAAACGGCTCGTCACCTTTGTGGAGATTGACCGCTGCGCCACCGACGCGGTCGCGGTCGTCACTGGCTGCAGGTTGGGCAAACGCGCGCTGAAGTTCCGCGATTGGGGGAAGGTTGCGGCGACGTTTGTGGACACGGCCACCGGCAAAGCCGTCCGAATTGCCGCTAAAGAATCCTCAAGAGCTCTAGCCCGCCAGATGCATCCCGAAATTGCGGACAAGAACCAACAGCAGATGCTTGCCTATCGCGAGATCGCCGATGAGGATCTATTTATTATTCAATGGGTGAAAGTTGATTTGCCGCCCGAGGAGTTTCCGGGATATAAGGGCGAGCGCACCGTCTGTGAGACCTGCGGCGAAGGCATCAACTTTCGCAGAGAGGTGCGTGTCGCGGGAAGGGTTCTTTGCCGATCATGTGCGGGCGAATGCTATTACCAGCCGCTTTAAGTCGACTGTTCGTATGCCTGCGCGACGCGCAGAATGGTGGACTCATCAAAATGCTTTCCTAAAATCTGCAGCCCAATCGGCAGCTTTTGCTTGGTTTCGCCGCAGGGAATAGAAATGCCGGGAATGCCGGCGAGGTCGGCTGTGACCGTGTAGATGTCGGCAAGGTACATGGCTAGCGGATTATCCGATTTCTCGCCCAAGCGAAAGGCAGCGGTGGGGCTGGTCGGCGTCACGATCGCGTCCACTTTGTGAAAAGCCTCTTCGAAATCGCGTGCGAGCAGCGTTCGCACTTTCTGAGCTTTCAAATAATACGCGTCGTAGTAGCCCGCACTTAGCGCGTATGTTCCAAGCATGATGCGCCGCTTCACTTCCGCTCCGAACCCTTCTTGACGGCTCCGGCGATACATTTCTGAAAGTGACTTCACTCCTGAGGCGCGAGAAGTGTAGCGTACGCCGTCATAGCGGGCGAGGTTGGCGGATGCCTCAGCCGTTGCAACGATGTAGTAGGCCGGGATCGCGTAGGGTGTATGCGGCAGTGAAACCGGTACGATCTCGCAGCCCAGAGCTTGCAGTTTGCCGATTGCTGACTCGACGGCATGGCGGACTTCATGATCCAGCCCTTCGCCGAGATATTCTTTCGCCACGCCTAATTTCATACCGCGAACAGGCCTTTCCAGCTCAGCAACATAATCAGGCACAGGCAAGTCCGCAGAGGTCGCATCCATCGCATCGCGTCCGGCGATCGTACGCAGCACGAGTGCGGCATCTTTCACGGTTCTCGTGAGTGGACCAATGTGATCGAGCGAGGACGCGAATGCTATCAATCCATAGCGTGAAACTCGGCCGTAGGTTGGCATTAGTCCGACCACGCCGCAAAAAGACGCGGGCTGGCGAATCGAGCCGCCCGTGTCTGAACCGAGTGCGACAACTGCCATGTCAGCGGCAACCGCCGCTGCTGAACCGCCGGAGGATCCTCCCGGAACGCGGCTGAGATCGCGAGGATTGTGGACGGGATGAAAGCCCGAATTCTCATTCGAAGAACCCATCGCAAACTCGTCGCAGTTCGTTTTGCCCAGAACGACCGCGCCGGCAGCTTCCATGCGTGCCACAGCAGTGCAATCGTAGGGTGGAATGTAATTCCGAAGAATCTTCGATGCGGCAGTAGTTCGAACGCCACGCGTTGACATTACATCTTTCACTGCCACCGGCACTCCGCCCAGCACAGGCAGCGGCTTACCCTCGGCGGCCATGCGGTCGATGCGATCCGCCTGCTCGAGGGCTCGCTCTTTGCACAAAGTCAGATACGCGCCGATTTGAGGATCTTTTTTCTCAATGCGCGCATAATGCGCTTCGGCCAGCGCGAGCGCGGTGGTCTTTCGCTCCTGGATGGCATTTCGAGCTGCGTCAATGGTTAGAGGGTTAGATTCCATGGCTTCACAGAGAGTTTCCGGAACCTTCAGGATGCGACCAGGCCCAAGACTGGACGAAACCAGCGGCCACTCGCCTATCTTTCAATCACTTTTGGAACCCGAAAGAACGTTCCGTCCGAGTCGGGAGCGTTTTCCAAAGCTACTTCCTGCGACAAGGATTTCCGCAGTCCCTCAAGAATGTCATCGCGAGTCGCGTATGCAAACTGATTATCTCCCTGCCCGGCCTGACCGCCACCGTAGCGATCTGCAACCTGCGCCATGGGCTCAACGCCGGACGTATCCAGTTCATTGAGGCGATCGACATAGTCGAGGATCGAGTTGAGGTCGCGCACCATCCCGGAACGCTCTTCGGCCGAAAGCTCCAGGTTGGCCAAGTCGGCGACATAGACCACGTCTTTTTCCGTTACTCTCATTTTCCGAGGCCTTCCTGGTGAATCACAAAGTCGATCCGATGGACCGGCAGTCCCGCATATCGATTGATAGCCGCGATATATCGAGGAGCCAGGTTCTGCATCTCCCGCTTCCATCCGGCATCCGGGACTTCGACACTGAGGATTGAATTCGCAAAACGCACAGCTCGGGTACGCCCGGCTACAGTCGAACCACAGACTAACGGCCAGGCGAGAAGCGGAGACTCGTTCTGCGGCGCCCGCCGCAACGACCCTGCCACAATTTTCTCGAGACCCGCTCCCGCCTGCTCCATGGTTTGCTCCGCTATCGTTTGCTGGCGCGATTGCTAAGACGGTTCTGATTCTAGCATTCCGTTTTGTGTGCGCAGATGTGCCTCACAGTGGAAATTCGCGCTCAACATATTCGAGTGCGGCATCGCGCGACATCAACTGGCCTTCGAGTTGAGCGTCTTCGACGGCGTCCAGAATCTCGCGGAAGCGCGGGCCCGGTCGATATCCCGCGGCGATTAAATCATCGCCGCTGATCAGGATGTTCGGCCGAAATTCCTGTGCCGGAGTCTCGTTGAGTTTGCTTTTTAGGAATTCGTACGTGCTTAAATTGCCGTGGCTGGCCAGACTGTCAGCGCGGTGCAAGGCAAGGTGCTCATCGAAGCCGGGCAGTCGCATGAATCGCTTTAGAGTCGACTCTTTCATTCGCCTGACGTGGCCAAAGCGCATGTGATTCTTGATGAGCGCAAGAATCTGTGCCGTGTCGTCGTTGGAAAAACGGAGGCGTTGGCAAATCTCTTCTCCAAGCTTGATGCCCACATCAACATGATCGTCAAAACGGATGCGGTCGGGCGCGACTCGAAAGGTCGCTGGTTTCCCAACATCATGCAACAACGCTCCCCAGGCAAGTGTCACCGTAACTGGCGATGTCAGATGATCGAGCAATAGCAGAGTGTGGGCGAAGACATCGCCTTCGGGATGGAATTCCGGCGGTTGCTCCACGCCCTTCATCTTCGAAATCTCTGGAAGCACCTCCTCGAGCAACCTGGTTCGATCCAGCAAGAGAAATGCGCTCTTGCCGTGGCCTTCCGTCAGCATCTTCGTGAGCTCATCGCGGACGCGCTCGCGAGAGACCAGGCGAATCTCGCTCGCGCGGTGCTGAATGGCCTCGAATGTTGCGGGCTCGATCTCGTAATTGAAGCGCGCTGCGAAGCGAACTGCCCTCAACATGCGCAGTTTATCTTCGCCGAAGCGCGCATCAGGCTGGCCAATGGCACGAATCAGCTTGTCGCGCAAATCTTTTTTTCCGCCGGCGAAATCCAACACTTCATTGGTCAGAGGATCAAGCATCATGCCATTGATCGTGAAATCCCGGCGAAGAACGTCCTGTTGTGGAGTCTGGCTAAAGCGCACTTCGTCGGGATGGCGCCCGTCGGAGTATCCGACGTCGCTTCGGAAGGTTGCGACTTCAATCGTCCCTGTCTTTGCGCCCTGGCGCTCTTTCTCTGGAATCGGGACCAGTACAACTCCAAACTGTTCTCCGACAGCCCAGGTTTCCGGAAAGATTTCCATCACCTGGGCAGGAGTTGCGTTTGTCGCAACATCGTAGTCGGCCGGTTCACGGCTGAGCAGAAAATCGCGCACGCATCCGCCAGCCAGATAGGCCTGAAAGCCGCGCTGGCGCAAAGCCTTGATGATCGAGATGGAAAAGTCTCTGCCCACGCGAGTCCCCAACTAACGGTTGATTTCATCATACCGTGGCGAGTTCGCGATTCTTGGGTAAAGAGTAAGAACGTGACCACAGATCACGCGTTGCCGCGTTCCACTCCAGCGTCTTCTTTGTTGACCGTCTTATACGCCCACGCCATGCGGGGCGTATTGTGCGCGAGACCGAATCGTCCCTCAGCGTTCAGCACGATGATGCCGCCATGGCCGTCGAGGCGTTGCTTCAGATAATTCATCGCTTCCAGTGCGGCCCACTCGGGGAGATTTCCTGCGGCGACTCGATCGGCCGTCCACTTCGCCAGCACAAGTTTCATGATGGGCTCGCCCCAGCCTGTAGTCGAGACGGCGGCGCTCGAATTATCCGCGTAGCAGCCGCAGCCGATCAGAGACGAGTCCCCGAGCCGTCCGGGAGCTTTGTTAAGAGTTCCGCCGGTGGATGTTGCGGCGGCGATGTTGCCATGCTGATCGAGCGCAACCGCTCCCACGGTATCGTGCGAAATTGCCGGAGCGAACAAATCGTTGCCGTTTCCAGCGGCATCGAGTTGATATTCGCGTAAACGTTCTACCTCGCGCGGGATCACCAAATCTTCATTGCGACACAGCCTGATGCCGTGTTTCGCGGCGAACTGCTCCGCACCTTCGGCTACGAAATACACATGTGGACTTTCGCTCAAAATCTTGCTCGCGGCGCGAATCGGATTCGCTATATGCTCCACGCATCCGACGCCTCCGGCGCGCAATGTCGCTCCGTCCATGATTAGAGCATCCAGTTGCACCTTGCCGTCGCTATTGAGAAAGCTGCCTCGCCCCGCATCGAAGGTCTCATCATCCTCCATAACAACCACGGCTTCTTCAACGGCATCGAGCGCGCTGCCGCCTCGCTCGAGCGCCCGCCAGCCTGCTGCAAGCGCATTACGAACGCCACGGATGTGAGCCTCGGTCATATCGTCGGGCATGGACCAGGCGCCACCGTGGACGACTAAAACAGGATTAGTAGGCAAATAGAATTCCCACAGGAAGTGAAGTGACCGAATAGTCTAGCATTCCGGGGATCGAACAGGCGATTAGGCCGCTTGGCCAGCTTTTGCGGAGGATGCCGCCGGTGGAGCATCCTGCGTGCGAGTCCAGGTATATCTCATGCGGTGAATCACCGTTAGCGTGGAAAGCACCGCAATAATCCACAACACCGGCGCCATGCGATTGAATAGTGCGCCAATAATGACCAGTACCAGCCGTTCCGGACGTTCCATGAAACCCACGCGGCAGGAGCCGATCAGCGATTCGGCACGGGCCCGCGTGTAGCTCACCATAATCGCGCTGACCATCACAAAAGCCGTGAGAACAACGTAAAAGAACCGGTCGCCACGGGCGTAGAAAACCAGCAGACCGAGAAATTGTGACGCATCGCTGTAGCGATCGACGACTGAATCGAAAAACGCTCCAAAGCGGGTAACCCGATTTGTGGCTCGGGCCACCTGCCCATCCACCAGATCGAAAAATCCCGAGCCGATGATCACCAGTCCGGCATAGAAGAAGAGCCTTTTTTGGCTGAAAGCATTTGCCGAGCCGAACAAAACTGCGGCCCAGGTATTCACCACCAGTCCCATGAAAGTCAGCACGTTGGGATTGATGCGGGAAAGAGCCAGCCAGCGGACGATCGTGTCGAGCAGAACACCACACGCCCGGCCGAAGGCGCTCGTCCAGGAGTGGCTTGCCATTAGACTTCCGCCTTCTCAGGGTCCGCTTCGTCGTGAATCGTGGTCAAGCTAAGGATTTCAAGTTCCCGCTTTCCATTGGGCGTAATCACCGTGGTTTCATCGCCCACTTTCTTATTCAACAGCGCGCGCCCGATGGGAGAAGTAGTAGAAACTTTTCCGGCGCCAACATCGGATTCTTCGCTCGTGACCAGCTTGTACTCAATCTCTTCCTCTTTGCCGCTGTCGTAAACCCTGACCGTCGAACCCAGGCCCACCTTATCCTTGGGAATATTGTTCATGTTGGTCAGGGAGAGATCAGCCAGGCGCTTGCCGAGCTGCCGCACGCGGGCCTTTACAAACTCCTGCCGCTGCTTCGCCATGTGATACTCGGCGTTCTCGCTGAGATCGCCCAACGCAACCGCCCGCTTGATCTCTTTCGGCAGCTCGTGAACCAGCTCGTGCTCCAAGGCGTTGATTTCTTCCTGCAGCTTTTTTCTCAGTTGATCAGTCATGCTTCGGAAACAACTTTTTAGATTATAAACCGGCCTTTGGAGATGCGCGGCACGCTCGCTTGAATAAAGAAAAACCCGATCTCAAGCCGGGAAGCGGTTTGAGATCGGGCGTGAAATTCACCGGCGAGCCGGTGAGCCGGTGAGCCGGTGAGCAAAGTTAGTCGGTGGTGCCGGTGCCGATGATGCCGAACGAAAGCACTTGGCAGCCCGTGCTGGAAACTTCGCACAGATTCGCATAATCGAATCCGAAGTACGAAGAATTGAAGAAGCTGTCGTTGGCCGGGGGAATGATGCCGTAGTTGTTCAGTCCGAAGGTGTCATCCCAGAAATACTGAGCGATGTCGCAGCTGCCGTTGCCGCTATCCGTGCACTGCGGGGTAACGTTCAACCAGTAGGTGCCGGCCGACAGAGTGACGGCGGGAGTGATGCGCACCTTCAGGGAGTACTCGGTGAAGCCGAACGGAAAACGTCCGGTTGGAATAAACTGCGTTCCGCCCGCGGTCGAGGTTCCGGAGGCGACTACGCTGCCGCCATCGCCTTCGCTCACGCCGCTGTTGATCGACCAGGTCGAGGCGCTCGGATCGAGCCCATTATAACCATCAGCAATTGTGTTGATGAAAGCTCCGTCCACGGTCCAGGTTTGGCCGGCAGGAACGGTGAAGGCACCGTAGTCCTGGGTATCAGGAACGAGAAGCGTGTTCTCATTCGCGAAGCCATTGTCAGCGGCTGAGGCAGGATTCGTGTCGCCGGTATACAGCAAGCATACTGGGCTGCACACAGAAGGTGGAACTTCCGAGGGATGGGCAACGTACTTGCCTTTTTCCGGGCCGGTGCTCTTTACTAATGCGTCTGTGCCCTTTTTCGTTTTCGCAAATGCCGTCACGGAAAGGAGCATTGCTACCACTGCAATCGCGCAAAGCGTTTTTTTCACTGTGGTTCCTCCTGAATTTTTTAACTGATTAACTGAGAAGTAGTGGTTCGGCAGTTGTGCTTCACGATTTCCTCGTAGAAACCGCAAATGCACTGGGAGGAAATCCTAACTCGCTTCAAAATAAAGTCAAGCGAAAAAGCGCGCCCAGCGCGGGATTTTGATGGTGTAAAACATTTGCGCACAAAAAGTTGCAAGATTCTTCACAATCGACGCGTGCCGAGATTTTATGCACAGGCACACTACGGAAAGGACCGTATTCCCAAGATGAGCCGATTTCTGCCAGGGCGAGAGCGCAGGAAGAAGTGCCGTTCTACCCGTTATATGATGAAGACCACCACAAGAAAATCGGGCTGGCAATAGCGCCTGCCCGTTTCAGTCTTGCACGCCGAACGCACAAGCGACTGGGTGGTGAGGCGGGATCTGGCCAACCTAGTCTCGTTTCTCTTGCGAGACCCGGGAGAATCGGGCCTCCCCCCTGCAATATCCACGCAACAACGTTGTGACGTCCAACCTTGCGCCGATTTCTGGTTCATTTCATCATTGCGCAGGTCAAACAACCAGATTGTCCTTGAAAGCAATCCATGCTCCCTCGTGCAGTCGTCCTCACAACTGTCCGAGCCTTCGACTGGCTCGCCGATCAGTCGCTTCCGCGAGAGAAATCTCCCGCTCACCAAATCACCGGCCGACGCGGCGAAGAGGCCGCATACTTCCATCTGCGCAAACTCGGTTATACGATAACCTCGCGCAACTTTCGTTCGCCGCGTTGCCGGGGAGAGATCGACCTGATCGGCTGGGAGAACGATGTTCTTTGCTTTATCGAAGTGAAAACGCGCAGCACGCGCGACGTAAAGCCGGGAGAAGCTGCGGTCGATCAACACAAACGGCGTGAAATCGCAGCCGTAGTTCGAGATTTCCTGCGCCGGCTTCCCGCGCAGTGCCAATGGCGCTTCGATGTAGTCAGCGTTTACTACGAAAAAAAGACCGGTGTCCCACATTCAGATTCTTTTTTTGGCGGAGGTGGAAATCAACCCCAAATTGAAGTGTTTCGCAATTCCTCTCTGACGGCATAGAATAGAAAATTCGTCTACCTGACATCGAGGGATTGTTGCGTGCCTGAGTTGAGAAAAGATCCGATCGTGGGCCGCTGGGTCATTATTTCCACCGACCGCGCCAAACGCCCTACGGATTTCGCTCGCGAGAACGTAAAGCTCAAAGGCGGTTTTTGCCCGTTCTGCTACGGAAATGAGAGCAAGACGCCGCCCGAGATTCAGGCCTACAGGCCGGGATCGAATGGCGGCCCCGCTTCGCAGCGCGACACCCCAGGATGGACGGTGCGCGTTGTGCCGAACAAGTTCCCCGCACTGGGGATCGAAGGCACTTTGAACCGCCAGGCCGAAGGCATGTTCGACAGGATGAATGGCATTGGGGCGCACGAAGTGATTATTGAGACGCCCGATCACAATGCAAGCCTGGCGACACTGCCGGCGAAGCGAATAGAAGACGTGCTTTGGACTTTTCGCGATCGCATCCTCGACCTCAAGAAAGACCGACGCTTCAAGTACATTTTGCTGTTCAAGAATCACGGGGAGGCTGCAGGCGCGTCGCTCGAGCACTCGCACTCGCAGTTGATCGCGCTGCCGATTCTTCCGATCAATGTGACGCAGGAACTAGAGGGCGCGAAGCAGTATTTCCTCTACAAAGAACGCTGCGTGTTCTGCGATATCATCCGCCAGGAGACAGAGAGCGGCACGCGCGTAGTTGCGGAGAATGAAAACTTTCTCACGATCGCTCCTTATGCTCCGCGGTTTCCGTTCGAAACCTGGATTTTGCCGAAGTCGCACGAATCGGCGTTTGAAAATTCGTCGTCCCACATGTTCGAGAATCTGGCAAAAGCGGTGAAGACTTTGCTGATCAAAGCCGACCGCGTGCTCGACAATCCGCCATACAACCTGGTCGTGCACACTTCACCGGCGCAGGATCCGGCCAATGACCACTACCACTGGCACATCGAATTCATGCCCAAACTGACGAAGACCGCGGGATTCGAATGGGGCACAGGCTTTTATATCAATCCGACGCCGCCTGAAGAAGCTGCGAAGTTCCTGCGCGAAGCGAGTGTAGAGGAAGCGGCGACAATCACAGCGGGATAAGCGCGATCTCGACTGAAAAAATAGGGCACGGACAACGCCGCGCCCTTTGCAGTTGGATAGAGAGAGGCTGATGGCCGCGGGCGATCAAATGAATAATTGAACGAGTCCCGCTGCAACAGCAGCTATAGAAAAGTAACGAAGACCAACCCGCGAATTGTCACGAAATTGTAAAAAACGGAAAATTACCACGGAAGCAGCCCCCGATCGCGGGTTTCTTCGGCGTATGGCTCTCTTCTAACTCTGGGTTCGGTCCTGAAATTCTTCATGCCAGGCCATTTGGATAGCCTCGAGTTTGCCCTCATTGGAAGCCGCTGGATCAGCTTTGAATGCGGGTAACTCAGTCACGTAGCGATGCAGGTCGGTGAAGCGAACGGTGAGGGGATCGATCTCGGGATGGGACTCTGAGAGCAGGATGCCGATATCTTCTGCATCGTCCCAGGTAAGGAGTTTGGGCATAACTCGCTCCAAAAGAAAGAAAGGTTCAAGGTTTCGAAGTTTCACAGTGTAATCGGTGATGTCATTACTGCGCAACCTTGAAACTATGGAACTTGAACCTCTCCTAGTGATGTTCTTCGGAAATATAGTTCCGGTTCCAGGCGGGTATCTCGACCACAACTTTTCCCGGTTTCACAATCTGCACCTGGCAGCCGAGACGCGAGTTTAACTGCAGATCGGCGGCCATGTCCAGACGATCGGCTTCATCGTCATCCATGGGAGAAAGATTCTCGGCTCCCTCTTTGATCCATACATGGCAGGTTGTGCACGCGCAATTTCCGCCGCAGGCATGATCGAGCGGAATTCCGAAATTCAGCGCCACATCGAGAATCGACTCTTCCTTGCCATGATCTTCATAGGGCAGCTTGCCACTCTCGAACTGCACCGTCTTGCCTTCCGGAAGGAATGTGACCTGTACCGCATTTTCGCCGATCATGTTTTCGCCCGGAGCTTCTTCCGTTGCGGTTCCAGCACCTTGTGTTTTTTCTTCTGACATCATTTCCTCGCTTAGCTTCTCTACGCTTAACTCCGGCTCTCACGCCGGGAGAGCAAGACTCCCACAGCAGGCCGGACGCCGGCGTTACTCGAACTCTGCTTTTGCGACTGGATGCGGGATTGCGGGGCCTTCACCCATATCCGCTTCATCCATGTTCTTTCCCTTTAGAGCGGTCGAGACCGCGCTATCCATCATTAGCTCGGCGAGTCGCATCGTCCCTCGATTGAGCTCATCGATGGCTTTGCGAATTCGCTGATAATCGTTCTCCAGCCTGACATCGATTAACCGTTTCTCGAGCTTTTCGATATTTTTCTTCTCAGGTTTCGTCAGTACAGCCCACGCAGCGCTCTTTTTTCCTTTTCCCAACGCGGCAAGAATCGTCTCCGCTTCATTGCGTGCTTCGATCACCTGACGCTGGCGGAAATCTTCTTCAGCGCTATCGAAGGAGTCGAGAATCATGCTTTCGACCTGGCTATCAGTGAGGCCGTAGCTGGGTTGAACCTGAATCTCGGCTTCCTTTCCGCTGCGCTGCTCGCGCGCGGAAACGCTCAGGATGCCATTCGCGTCAATGAGGAATTTGACCTCAATTCGCGCCATGCCTGCGGCCATTGGCGGAACGCCTTTGAGATCGAAGCGGGCCAGAGAGCGGCAATCTTTGGCAAGTTCGCGCTCACCTTGCAACACGTGAATGGCGACATTTGCCTGGCCATCGATTTGCGTCGTGTAAAACTGGCTGGCGGACGCGGGAATGGTCGAATTGCGCAAAATGATTTTGTCGGTCACACCGCCCGCGACTTCAATGCCGAGCGAAAGAGGTGTAACGTCGAGCAGCAGCATACTTTCGGTCGCTTGAGAACCGCCGCCGAGAATATTGGCTTGGATAGCTGCGCCGAGCGCAACTACCTCATCGGGATTTAAGCCGGTGTGGGGCTGCGTCGGAAAAGTCTTTCACGATCGCGCGCACCTTCGGGATACGCGTCGATCCTCCCACCAGGACGACTTCGTCGATTTGCCCGGGCTTCAGGCCAGCGTCTTTCAAGGCCTGCTTTGTAGGGTCCCGACGGTGCGGTCGATGATGGGCTGGATCAGTTGCTCGAATTTTTCTCGCGAGATCTCACGGAGATAGCTCTTTCCCCGAGGAAATCCGACATCCAGCGTAGCCGAGGGCTGAGACGAAAGCGCAATTTTCGCTTCGATGACAGCTTTCCGAATTGCCTGGAGAGCTTCGGCATTGCGGCGAACGTCCAGCCCCAGATCGCCGCGAATATCGTAAGCGCGATCGCGATCAATAGATTGTCGATATCGTCGCCGCCGAGATGGGTGTCGCCGTTGGTGGCGACTACTTCGAAGATGCCATCGTGCAGCTTGAGGATCGAAATGTCGAAGGTACCGCCGCCAAGGTCGTAGACCGCGACGATGCCATTTTGCTTTTTGTCGAGACCGTACGCCAGCGAGGCCGCAGTGGGTTCGTTCACCAGACGAAGGACTTCCAGCCCGGCGATGCGACCCGCATCTTTTGTGGCCTGCCGCTGTGCGTCGTTGAAATATGCAGGCACAGTGATGACCGCCTTTTTCACAGGTCGATCCGAAATAACGCTCGGCATTGCGCTTGAGCTGGCGAAGGATGAGCGCAGAAATTTCCGGCGGAGTGATAGGTTTTGCTCGCCGATCTTGATGCGCAGAACTTCTCCCGCCAGCAGATCTTTCGCCAGTCGGAAAGGGAAAAGCTTCATCTCTTCCTGTATTCTTCGACGTCCGCGCCCCATCAGGCGTTTGATGGAGTAAACCGCGCAGTTCCGGGTTTCAATCAGATATTTGCGGGCCGCGTTCCCGACAATGGTCTGGTTTTTCTCATCGAGCGCAACCACGGAGGGCACGAGATTCGAGCCCATCCTCTCCGGGGATTACGGCAGGCGTTCCCCTTGCATGATAGCCACGAGCGAGTTCGTCGTGCCCAGGTCGATTCCGACGATGTGATCAGATGCCATTTGCTAATTGTGTAATAGCGGTCTTTGCAATTTCCCAACCGGTTAATTGCTTGAATTCTCTCAATTCTCTAAAGCCTCGCTTACATCGC
Source organism: uncultured Acidobacteriaceae bacterium (assembly GCA_963734675.1). GTDB lineage: Bacteria > Acidobacteriota > Terriglobia > Terriglobales > Acidobacteriaceae > Sulfotelmatobacter. The sequence continues at coordinate 3,903 of CAVTHZ010000011.1, read as the reverse complement.
GCAATAAATTGCGAATGTAGTTGTGCCGGTTCAGCACATCGACCATGTTGTCGCGAATCTGCCTGCGTTCGTCCTCGGAAACCGGCTGTCCGCTCAACTCGCGGTCGATCAATGCATCCCAGGGCTTCCAATATCTCCTGCAATTCTTGCAGCAGGGCATCGTTCTTCTCTTCGAGTTCCAGCTTCTGCCGGCCAATTTCCTCGATCAACGCAGGATCATCTTCGCCCAGCTTCTTTACACCGCGCATCTCTTCCAGTTGCATGTTCAGCTCGAATACTTCTTCCAGCAGGTCGGAAGGAACGATCTGCTTTTTGGCCTTCCCGTGGAGCGCGCTTGCTCCGTCGCCGTTTTCGACTGCTCCTCGAGTTCCACGCCTTCCAGCTTCAGCAAATACTGAGTGCGCCTGATGGGGTTTTTCAGCGTGCGATGCGCGTCATTGAGCATCGAGCTTTGCTGCAGACTCCATTCTTGTTCCTGACCTCCGGCACGGGCATTGATGTCGGGGTGCAGCTTGCGGCTCAGGTCGTAAAAATCCCTATCCAGGGCGGCCGTATCGATGTTCAACTTTTTGGGTAGGCCGAAGAACGCGAAATAATCCACTGGCGCGGGAGGCTGCACTCTGCCGCACGACTCGCAAAAGTGAACCGCGCGCATGGTGCCGCACGACCAGCATTGCTGAGTTTCCTCAGGCGCCGGCTTCGCGACGATTGAAGTTAACGTTTTCGTCATTTTGCAAACTGCAATTCATCAACCCAAAAAGCGTCACACTACCGCCCCGCTTTCTAATGTGGGCATGGGCGCCGCTTGTGGCAGGCTTTCGCGGGCATGAGTGCCCGCGCCACACGCATCAAGCCGAAAACGACGTGCCGCAGCCACAGGACTTGGTGGCTTGGGGATTGACGAAGACAAATCCCTGCTGTATCAGCGTTTCCTGATAATCCAGAATCATGCCGTGCAGATAAATGAACGACTTCGGATCCACGAACACGCGTACGTCTCCGAACTGGAAAATGCGGTCGCGCTCGCGCGGCTGCGTGTCGAAGCGAATGTTATAGCTCAGGCCCGAACATCCGCCGCCCTGCACGCCAAGACGCAGACCACCCTGCTCGGGCGAGATGCCTTCTTTGGCCATTGCCGAGCGAATCCTGGCGATGGCCTTTTCGGTCACCTGAACGCCCTTGGCCGGCGCTTGCGCTACGGGTTGTTCGGCTATCGTTGTCATCTTCGTTTTCGCGGCCCTCGCGCAGCGGCTAAAGCCGCACGTCTCCCGCGACGGCACCGGCACGACTCACGCCGTACCTACGCTGACGCCGCGAAAGAGCGCTATGCCACGCGGGAGCTACTTTACTGCTACTGCTTCCGGCTTCGCAGTTGCCTGCTTCTTTTTCCAGTCGCCGATGGCAGCGCGAATTGCGTCCTCTGCCAACACGGAACAATGGATCTTCACCGGAGGAAGCGACAGCTCCTTGACTATGTCCATATTCTTTATCGCCAGAGCTTCGTCGACGGTCTTGCCCTTGACCCACTCGGTAGCCAGAGACGAGGAAGCGATCGCGGAGCCGCAGCCGAACGTTTTGAACTTAGCTTCTTCAATCACGTTCGTATCGCGGTTGACGCGGATTTGCAGTTTCATGACGTCGCCACATTCCGGCGCGCCCACCAGTCCAGTGCCCACGTCGCCGCTGTTTTTATCCATCGAGCCGACATTGCGAGGGTTGTTGTAGTGGTCGATGACTTTATCGCTATATGACATTCTCTTCTCCTAGTCCTTGAATTCATCCAGGGGCTAAATCCCGGTCCTTCGAAAAACTCTAAATTGGCACGATTAAAAGATCGTGCCCTTGTCTTACTCTCCCGCCCACTTCACGTCTTTCAAATTGATGCCTTCTTTCGCCATCTCGTAGAGCGGAGAAAGTTCGCGCAGGCGCTCAACCGTTTCGGTGACGCGGTCCGCCACGTAATCGACTTCAGCTTCAGTGTTGAAGCGGCCGATACCGAAGCGGATAGAACTGTGCGCCAGGTCGTCTCCCGTGCCCAGAGCCTTCAATACATAAGATGGCTCAAGCGTCGCAGAGGTGCACGCCGATCCGCTGGAAACTGCGATGTCATTGATGCCCATCAGAAGCGACTCGCCCTCGACATAAGCAAAGCTGATGTTCAGGTTGCCGGGCAGGCGGTGCTCCATGGTGCCGTTGATGTAAGTTTCGTCAAGGCGGTTCATGATGCGGTCGCGCAAGCGGTCGCGTAGAGCGGCCAGGTGAATCGCTTCATGCGACATTTCCTCCGACGCAAGGGCACAGGCTTTTCCGAGGCCGACGATACCAGGAACATTCAACGTTCCCGATCTCATGCCGCGCTCGTGGCCGCCGCCATCGATAATGGCGGAAATCTGCACGCGCGGATTCTTGCGGCGAACATACAACGCGCCCACACCCTTGGGGCCATACATTTTGTGGCCGGAGATCGAAAGCAGATCGATGTTCTGCTTGTTCACGTCGATCGGAACCTTGCCGACCGCTTGTGTAGCGTCGCTATGGAAGATGACTCCACGCTCGCGACAGAGCTTGCCGATTTCTGCGATGGGCTGTAACACGCCGATCTCGTTATTAGCCGCCATAATGGTGACCAGGATAGTTTTGTCGTCCATGGCGCGCTTGAGGTCTTCGAGATCGATCAGGCCATCTTTTTGCACTGGGAGGTAGGTCACGCGATAGCCGTACTTCTCGAGGCGCTTGCAGGTGTCGAGCACGGCCTTGTGTTCGGTGACCGCAGTGATGATGTGATTGCCCTTCTCGCGGTACATTTCTGCGACGCCTTTGATGGCGAGGTTGTCGCTCTCGGTGGCGCCCGAGGTGAATACGATTTCTTTGGTGGTCGCGCCTACAAGCTTGGCGATGCGTTCGCGCGCCGTCTCCACGCCTTCTTCAGCGGTCCAGCCGAAGGAGTGATTGCGGCTGGCGGAGTTGCCGAATTTTTCCATGAAGAAAGGCAGCATCTCTTCCAGCACCCGCGGGTCCATGGGGGTGGTGGCGTGGTTATCCATATAGATGGGCAGCTTCACTCCCTTGGGAGTGGGAATTTGTGTGTGTCCAAGTTCCTGGGGGATTTTTACGTCCGTGCTCATTGATTCCGTCTCCTACCTGTTTAAACGCAAGTTGCGAATTTCAATATCTAAACTATTGTCACCAGTTCGGTTGACCTTGCGATACTGCTCTCTGCCACTTCCGGTTCTTCGCGCATGTGAGAAATCTTGATGCGCCTCAGCACCGCCTCGATGCTTTCATTCACCTTGCGTAGCGGCTCACGAATGTTGCAGCGGTCAGTCTGGCCACATTCGCCGCGAGTAGTAACACACGAGGTTATAAAGAGAGGGCCGTCTATCGCCTGGATCACTTCGAACGCTGAAATCGTGTGGGCCGCTCGCGCCAATTTGTACCCGCCGTTCGTTCCCTGCTGCGAATGCAGCAAACCCGCCTTGGCCAGCCGCTGCAGAATCTTCGCCAATGCCTCGGGCGGAATGCCGAACGCATCGGCAACATCTTTGGCACTGGCGCTTCCTTGCTGCGCATGGTCGGCCAGATGCTTCATGGCCATCAACGCGTAGTCCGCCTTTTTGGTCAGCTTGAGCATCTGCCGTGTTGCGGTCTGTTCGACCCAATAAAACTGCGACCGAAGAAGTCGGATATATATCCGACCTTTTTTATCGTATTTCATTGTAAAGCATAATCCCGCGCTTATGCAAACCTTTGCAGGCATTGGTGGAAAATGGGCCCAAACGGTTGCGCGGCAGGATCGAATGGTGCAAGCCCCGAGACGATTGCGACCCATCCATCTGAGGTCCCAAAGGAACGGCGGGAGGAGTAACCAGGTTTCCCGCATATGAAAATTACCACCGAAATATC
>CAVTHZ010000010.1:0-64630 GCA_963734675.1 uncultured Acidobacteriaceae bacterium | reverse complement strand
AACACCGAATCCCAGGGCAATCGTGACTGGGAGTGAATACTCCGCCTTGCGCATCAACGAAAAATAAGAAAAAAATAAAAATCCTAACGGAACGAATCCAGCGACATTGATCGCGATGTCCTTCCAGTAACGCCAATCGTGTCGGTACTCATCCCAAGGGCGGGCGAGAAACTGTTCGTGCAGGATGAAAAAACGTTGCGGGATCGTCAGGCCGGTCGATACATCGGCGAGGTTGCGGGCCAAGTTGCCGCTGTGCTCATCGAAAAGGTACAGAGCGATCGCATGCTCTTTTTGAAAAAGGACGGAGTTGTTTGACTCTGTCCATGCGATGTAGTGTTGCGTTGCTTCCTGAGGCGAAAGCGCGCGGTCGTAAATCGCGAGGCCTCTCAATTGCCCAATCCACTCATGCGTGGAGAATGGTGCATTTCCAACCAGAAGTTTGCCGGTAAGGTCCTGGGTTGAAAAGCGGAAGTCTGGCAGTTGCCTTATAAGAGCGCCGTCAGCGTAGATGGCCGTGCCGGCTGGGTCGGAACTGACGGTGAGCAGCACCGGCTTTCGCCCGGTAAAGATATTTGCGATATCGACCTTGCTTTTCGCCGGCTTCGACGGGGAGACTGGCTTCTCAAGTACGAGATCTCCCCACACCTGGCGGAGGGCAAAGGGAGAAATATGACTTTTGGCACGATAAAAGGCAAGAATTGTGCCGGAGACGTAGACGCGCCTTGGCTCGACCCAGATCTCGATTGTGGAGGATTCATTTGTTTGCGTCGATTTGAACTCGCCTTCGGTCACGATGCTGCTGTACTTATCGAAGCGAAGACCGTTTTCGTTGCTTAGCCATCTGACCTTATTTTTGGGGGCATGGAATGGCCACAGTCCCGCGGCCAGGATAATTACCAGGACGACAGCACACGCCGCACGCAGAAGTACTCTGTGGACGAGCTTCAAGGATGGCGGGGCGGCTTGCGCCACATGCCGCACCTCAAAAGCCTCGTTTGATCGCCAGGTAGGGAATCAGCAGGATCTCGGCGAGTCCAGGGACGGGATCACTGACGCTGAAGACGGCATCTAGATCGCAGTCCCGAATCGAGCGGAGATACGTTTTGAGATCGGTCTCGCGATTGAGCAGAGACACTGCTGCCGCCGGAAGATCCGTGGTCATGCGGACCCACGCAATGCCAGGCAGGGCTTTGCTGACGGAAGTCGGTTCGCCCATCTGATCGGCGTAGAGCATGGGGCTGAAGTCCACGCCGGCTTTCGCGCCCAGGCTGTGATATCCCCACGTGCGGGCATTCACGTCGAGCAGCTTGTACTGCCCGTCGCGCGGATCGAGTTTGTATTCCACCTCCACCAGACCGTAGTAGTCGATCTCGCGCAAGAAGCGCTCCGAGAGCTCTTCGAGAACCGGCGCATTGATGGTTTCAACGTAGGTGCTGGCTCTGCCGAATTCGAGCGGGTGCTGCCGGCGGCGGCACACCACCATTTTGCCGACCGCCTCGCCGTCGCGGAAAAACGCGCAGTAGGAAAACTGCTGCGTGCCTCCCCCGGGAATCAGTTCCTGAACCATAATCTCGCCGTGACCAGCGAGAGCGGATGCTTTCCGATAGAGCGTTCTCAGCTCGGCGTGGCTATTGGCGCGCCATGCCTTGGCCTTCGTCGCGTAGAAAAAATGTTCCTTGATCGCGGGCTTGAGGGCAAGGGGGCGTCGCAGTTGTCCAGTTCGGCTAATTGATCAATATTCTGCGGATAATAGGTGGCCGGAATCGGAATGTCGAGTTGTCGGGCTAGCTGATACGTGTTTCTTTTGTCCCAGGCCCACTTCACGCATTCCCAGGCAGGAGTGGGGACGCGAAAAATTCCGCTAAGCTCCTCGCGGTTGTGCGAGATGGCGGCGACGATCTCTTCGCGCGTTGGATAAAGCACCCATCCTTCCAGTCCCAGGCGCGGCGCAAGTTCGAGCAGGCGGTCAATCGCAACCCGGCCATCGCGCAAGTGAGGAACCTTTACGAACTTCGTGCAATAGCGCGAATAACGGGAGATGGAAAGCTCGTCGTCGATGACGCAGACCGGAATGCCCTTCGCTCCGAGACTACGGACGATTCCCAGCCCTTGGTAGTCGCCGCCGAGTACGACGGCACCTACATGCTTAGTGGAGACGCGCAGCGGAGTAGGTTGCGCGACGGGTTGGCTTAGAACGCTCATCGATTTCGGTTGCCGTTGTTCCGGGTAATTGAACGAACCAGCTCGGTTGAGGCGAACTCCGCTCCTGAAACAAAACCGAGCAGCGGGCCAAAGCTCCACGATGCGGGCTTGCCGAGGAAGTGTAGCCCCAGCACGGACGATTCGAGGCCACGCTTCAGCACCGGAAAGCCGTTTACCGTTTCGACTCGCCCGGCCAGCGACGGTGACAAGAAAGCATATCGGGAGACGTCGACACGGAAGCCAGTAGCCAGCAGCGCGTGATCGACAAGCCGATCGCTTCCGTCGTCGAGTTGTAGATGGAGTTGGCTGCCTTTCTCGTCGGCGGAAACCACTTTGCGTCCTAACGCGATCGGAACTCCGACCAGACGCGGTTGTAGCCAGCCAGCGCCAGCAGGGCGGATAGCTCGATAGGCAGCGCGATCCTGAAAGCCACGCGGGAAACGGCGGAATAGGTGAGGCATGGAGACGAGACGGCTGATTCCAGCCGGGCCTACGTCACGCTTCGAATAGAAAATTTTCGAGATGATTCCCAGATGATGCAGCTTCGGATGCAGGCCGACCCAGTTCAGAGATGACTTGCGGGCGATAACTTCAACCTCGATTCCGGCTTCCTGCAACAACGCGGCGGACTCGAGAGCGCTTTGCCCAGCACCTATCACGGCAACCCGCCGGCCCTTAAACTTCCGAAGGTCGCTGTGCTCGCTGGTGTGCGAGGCTAGACAATGAGAAATAGCTGTGAATTCCGGAGGCCGGGCGACAAACGCGGCGATGCCTGCGGCAACCACGACTCGGCGAGCCGCAAACTCCTCGCCGTCGGCCATCGCGACTGTGAAACCGCGACCAGCGCGATCAATAGCGAGCACCTGGCGTTGCTCCAGATTTTGTACCGCCTGCTTCTGATACCAGCGTCCGTAGTCGACAAATCGGTCGAGCGGAATGGGCTTCGAAAGATGATTGCCTTTTTCACGGCAGTAGGCGTCGAGGGTCAACCTTTGACCGGGATCTGCGATGTGCGAAGCGCCCCAGTTCGAGCGCAGGCACATGCCGACGGGCATCTGCTTTTCCCAGAAAGACATGGGTTCGCCGAAGATTCTGGCTTCGACGCCTGCGGCGCGCAGGTACGCCGCGGCGGAGAGGCCATAAGGGCCAGCGCCGAGAATCAGGACATTGCAATTAGAGGATTTCTTTTCCACAGTAATCTCGAAGCATTCCTGCTCGCGTGGTGAGGTCAATCACTTTCGAGCATTTATCTCCAGCGAAGGAGCGGATTGCCTCGATTCCGCGAAAGTCATGACCAGTTGCCCGTCCTTTTCGGTGGCGTAGGCGATTCGCGCGCGCTCGTTGCCCGCGCCCTCAATTCGCAGACCATCGCCATCTTCCATCAATCTCATCGCCGCCCGCTGCCTCCACCAACGATTGACCTCGCCCGGCGTCGTGATCCACACGCTTTTCTCCCGCCGGATTCGATCGAGGTGGGCCAGCAAAGTCTCATAAACAGTGCGCTCGCGCGGTTTCATCACGTAGTCCGGGTGGACAATGAAACTGATGAGCCCATGCTTTTGCATGATGAGATCGATTTGGTTTTCCCAGACGGCGTTCGAAAAATCGTTGAGAATGTAGAACAGCATGTAATCCTGAACCGTGGTGACGGGCAGTTCCAGGATGTCGCCAATAAAGTAGGGCATGACTGTGCAGCAACCCCCGTGCTGCGGATCGAGGTGGGCCACGTTGGGAACCGACATGTCGTACGAAAACTTGAGAGCGTCATACCACAACTGATTGCGATAGAGAACTGCGGCGCGAAAGCCCTCTGCGCCATATTGTTTGCCGTAGAGATTGATCTTTTCGGCACGCTCCAGAAACTGCTCGCGATTGCGGTACAGGTGACCATCGTGATTGAGATCATGGACAACTATCTCAAAGCCGCGTTTGTGGAGCGAGGCGAGGAATGGTGCGCTCACCTCGTAGCGGCTTTCCGGGACGATCTGAAACGACGCCTTGATGGCAAAAGCGTCATCCATATCCATAAGAGTAGGGAGAAATTGCTGGCCAATCTTGGTCTCCACGTCGTGAGTCATGATGGCACAGCTTGAGGCTTCCTCGGGCCAAAACCATATGAACGGGATTCTTCGGGCGGGATTTGCTCTGACGGAAAATAGCAACAATTGCTGCATGAGGCTGTCCACGGAGCAATCCACTGGCCAACGAGGAAAAGCCAACTTCTCCCAATCGTTCAAATAGACCTGCTTCAGGTAGCTTCGTAAGCTGAAGGGAATGACGGGGCGGAGGAGGTAGTAGAGTCTGGCGAGAGACGACTCCATGTGGAACCCTTGCGAAGGAGTTGTATAAAGTTCGCAGCGAAGATTCTCTAGCACCTCAGCCGGATCGAACGGCAAATAAGTGATGCCGTTCCTGGTGACGGTATCGTGCATCGCGTCGTGAAGGCCGTTCCCAACCGCGCTGGCGGGCGGCGACCCGCTATACCTTCCGTAGCAGATCGCATCCCCAAGACGAAAATATCCCGCCGATTCTGAAAGCTTCCCCTTTAGCGCATACTGGATGCTGCCTTCGGGACAGCGATAATATTGAGTCAAGAACTCATTCATTGGACTGTTGAACTCCAACGTTCACAGGCAATTTCTTTATCGTCCTTCCTTGGTGAAGGCTATACAGGACAACGACGTTAAGAAGACACCAGACCTTGCCTCTTGCTTCATCCAACGTGCCGGTACATGAGTCTTCCCATCGCCCTCAAGGCGGAGTTGGGCGCCGCCGGAATGATGGACCGCAGCACGGTCCTTTGCCAGCCGTCTGCGTTGGTGGCCGAGGTCCGGTTCGGATATCTCCAGTAGGTTAGCGGCGCACCGACCGCACCCCAATGTTCCTTGAAGGAAATGAGGCCAACGCCGCCAAGATCGGATCGCCCCATCTCAAGCTCAGAGAAATCTTGCTCCTTGGCATCCTGAATGGTGTTCCAAAACAACAGCTGCATTCCTCCCAATCGGTTAAATCGCGCGTCGCTGCAGCCATACTTGTAAAATACGGAGCTACGGTGGGAAATGGTGAGAATACTTGCAATCGGTCGATCGTTCTTGGATACGATTCGGATTTTCAGATCCTCGCCAAAAGAGGCCATCAGAGCGTGAAACCAGTACTGGGGTTGCGGAGGCAAGAAGAGTCGCTTGCGCGTGATAACCAACAGCCTGTAGAACTTTTCGAGCAGTGCCTGCGAGTTTCCCTCCTCGTACGCTAAACCTTCCCGCTCCGCCCGGCGAATTTTCCTTTGAATACAGCTCTTGTGAAAGCTGTGAAAGAGCGCCTGCAGGCTCGGACTTAGATTCAGACGGTGAAGACAATAGGTATTGCTTATGCCGAATCCGGTTTCACCGTCCGGCTTTGAGAATGTCGGCCGGATTTCTACATACGCCCAATCCCCGGTATCTACCTGGCGCCTTGCATGGGCCAGCAGTTCGTTCAATTCGCCCGCATTACTTACCAACGGCTCACAGTGATCGGAGAAGGGGACGGATACCAATCGCCGCCCCGTCAGCCAGCTCTTGACGCGGCAAAAAACCATGGCATTGGTCAATGGCGCGTACGGAGGACAAGTGGTCAGCACCACGGGCCGGTAGCCATAAGCTGTCTGTAGCGCCCGGAGCCACTTAGTGCTGTGAAACAAGGTGGCGCCGGGATGGGTGCGGACGAGACCCTCCCAACGCGTATCCTTCAGCGGATCGAGTTCGTAAACGATGCTGGTAACGGATCTGGCCCGGCAGATATCTAAAGCAGCGGCTGAACTAGTCATGTTGTAACGTCGGAAGTCTTGGCTTCCTGCGACTCTGGTTCGGGAACATCTGCAGATTGCGGATGTTCGTGTCCGAGTAAACGAGCGTAAGCCTCGAGCAATGCTTTTTGTGAGCGGCCGAGGCCCACCAGGTTGATGGAACGATCGAGACCGATCTTCCCCATCATCTCCCGGCGAGGCTGATCGTCCAGCAGGTCGAGGATGGCTGCAGCGAAACCTTTGGGGTCATCTCCCGCGACGTAAATTGCCGCGTCGCCGGCGGAGCGGCGGGTCTCGAGTAAGTCGAAAGAGACGATCGGCCTCTGGCACGCCATGTATTCCATGATCTTGGTCATCGTGGAGAGCTGGTTCATTCGGTCGGGAGGATCGGGAGCCAGACATACGTCCGCAGTGGAGAGATAATCGATGAGAGTCTCGTCCGATACGTGCCCGAGGAACTGCACGACGTCGGTAACTCCAAGTTCTTCGCTCAGCTTCTGCAGCTGCTGCCAGCATTCACCTTTACCGATCATGGCGAACAGGACGTCCCGCCGCCCAAAGGTGTGAACCACATGGTAAGCGGCTTGCACGATCCGGTCCACGCCATCCTGCTTGCCCATGATTCCGAGGTACACCGCCATATAGCTGAACTCGCGCCTCAGTTCGGGACGGGGAACGGTACGGTAGAAGCGTTTAATGTCAACGCCATTCCTGACGATCGCGGAGCGCGAATCAGCGATTCCGCCGCGCTCGAGCGCAATATCACGATAAGACTGATTGGTGGAGATTACCAGATCGGCTGCGAGGTACGACTGCTTTTCCAGGAATAACAGGATTTGATACATCCCGTCGAAGCGTCCGAACTTGGAGTGATACAACTCGGGACAGAGGTCGTGCTGATCGTAGACAAACTTCTTGCCCAACAGTTTGAACGGCCAGGCTACGAGAAACATGATGTCAGGCGGATTGGCCGAATGAATGATGTCAAAACCGTCGCGCATCCACACCACGAGAGAAAGCACTCCCAGGCAAAGCAAAGCCCAGGGGTATTCGAAAACATAGCCTAGCCTTTTGCTGGCCTGAAATAATACCGGGTAACGGTACACTCTGATGCCGTTCACTACCTCGAATCTGCTCTGATCGCGTTCTTTCCCTTGCTGACAGATCACACTTACTTTATAGCCAGCCCCCTGCAATGCCTCCGCCAAGTGCTTCATGCGCCGGTCGAACGGGAATGGAGCGTTCTCGATCAGCATCAGCACGCCGCAAGTTTTTAACTTCGAGGTTTTACTCATTGGCCACTTCTTTTTCTTTCAAGCACCAGATTATCGGAGAAAGAGTCATGAAAATACGGCATCCCGCGGGGGCTTGTCCATGCTTAGGTACTCCCCTCCGACAGTTTCTGCTCCGAGTGAGCGGGCCAGATCGATGCAAATCTGCTCGGATTTCATGGCACGGAAACGAGGTTGATCCTCAAGCTTAACTTGCTGCATCACCACAACCACTTCCGCGTGTTCGAGCAGTTGATCCAGGTTGCCGACCAACAACCTCCAGATATGCGGAATGGACTTTTCGATAAAGTTGAGGTTCGTACCGTGCAGCCTTCCCGGCGCAATGCTGGGCTCATAAATCTGGACGTCGAAGCCTTTTCCGATCAGGCGTTCGGCCAATTCGACCGCAGGACTTTCGCGAAGATCGTCGGTTCCGGCCTTAAACGAGAGACCGACCAGACCAATGCGGCGCTTGCCGGTCTCTGCCACCATTTGAATGCAGTTTTTCAGATGCGTGTCGTTGCTTACCCGGATGGCTTCCAACACGGGAAGGCTAAGGCCGCGCTTTGCCGCCTCACAGACTACGGCTTTCAAGTCTTTCGGCAAGCACGAACCTCCAAAGGCAAAACCGGGCTTCAGGTAGCGATGAGAGATGTTCAATTTCGTGTCCTGACAGAAGATCTCCATCACTTCCGCCCCATCAACGCCCATTTCCCGGCAGAAGGAACCGACTTCATTGCCGAATACCACCTTGAGCGCGTGGAACGCGTTGCTGAAATATTTCACCAGGGCTGCGGTTTTTGGATCTGTGCGCACGATGGGAGTGGAGAGATTGCGGTAAAGCGACGCCACCGTGTCTCCGGCGCGCGAATCCGAGGCGCCAATAATGGTCCAGGGAGCATCATGGAAATCTTTAAGCGCCGCGCCTTCGCGCAGGAACTCAGGGTTGTAGGCGAAACCCACGCGGTCACTCGAAGTGCTGCAGGAATTCCGCCCCATGATCGGCATCAAGTCCTCTTCGATGGCGGTGGGCAATACGGTGCTGCGAAGGGCAATGACGAAATAATCCTCCTTGAAGCGCAACTCGTCCGTAATACGAGCAAATACGTGCTTCAGGAAATCCATCCGCGTCGATCCATTGGAGTTGGTCGGAGTTCCTACGCAGATCAGCGCGATGTCGCTACTGCGCACCGCATCGGCATGGTCGGTGGTGGCACGCAACCGCCCCGCGGTCTTCACCTGAGAAATCAGGTCACCCAGTCCGGGCTCGAAGAAGGGGGCTCTTCCCTCATTAAGAGCGCGAACCTTGATCGGGTCGACATCCACGCCAATTACATCGTGCCCCTCCCGCGCCAGACATGCGGCGGTAACACAGCCGACGTAGCCGATACCGAAGACACTAACTTTCATGACCTCCTCCGAAGTCCCGCCACACGGCCCTCTTCTTGCCGTCTGGCGTCTTTATGCAAAAAGCACCGAAGCCGCGGCTTGTGCCCAGGCCCACTCGTATAACTAAACTCTGATTGTGCAGATAAGATGCCAAATGCGATGTTGCTCACCGTGATGCGGCGGAGCGACTTTCGGGCAACTGTTGCCTTGCCGGTGAGCATTGGCCGGCGGGCCGGTCCCGGAGGACACTCTCGTATACTCTCACAATCTCGGCCACAACCCGGCTTTGGTCATAGCGCTGCATCGACCTATGACCCTCGAATCGTTGACCAATTGGCCTGTCGAGCACTCGCTTGATCTCCCGGGTAATACTCTCGACATCATCCGAACAGATCGCGCAGCCCTCGATGCCGTCCATGATCTCGCGCACATCGCCAACATCGGTGGAAACCACGGGCAGGTCGCATGCGAGAGCTTCCTTTACCGACGTGGGTGAACCCTCCGATTTTGAGCAGAGAACCATGACATCGGCCGCGCTGTAATACCAAGGCATTTCTTCATTCCGTTTGTCGCACACGGTGATAAGGCGATTTTCGGAACTGCCGAGGGCCTGTACTGCAGCTTGCGCTAGATCGTAGCGCTTAATCTCCCGGCGAGGATCGAACGGAAACAATACAATTTTTTCTTGCAGCGAAAGTCCCAAGCGCAATCGGGCTTCAGCGCGATCCCGAGGCTTGAAAAGATCGAGATTGATCCCGCAGGGAATGACTTCTCCTGCGATGCGGGCCGAGATACCGCTCGATACGACGATGACCGCGTCGGCGAAAGCGCAGACCGCCCTGCTGATCCACGGCTGGATGTAACCGACCAAAGCATCACTGCCATGCAATGTGATGACCAGAGGCGCATTGTAGCGAAAAAGCGCAGGAAAGCCGGAGAGACCATAGTGAGCGTGAACGACGTCATATGGAACCGCCCGGGTGCGAGAAAAAACATCGACGCCGGACGTAAGGTATTTCAGTCGGGCTCCGTTGCTTTGAATGTGAAGAACATCGATCTGATGGCCGGCTCTCCGCAACTGCTCCGCTTGTTGGCGGACAAACGCGCCCGATCCCGGATTGCGGTCATCCGGGTACATGTTGGTGACGAATAGAACCTTCAAACCTCCGCGGGGCGCACCGTCCCCTGTCTCCGGACTAAAAGTACGGGGCTTCACAGCCAGATTCTCAGCCGTGCCAGAATCAACAAGGGCGATATTTTTGTCGATGTTCCGGATGCTATGCATTTCTTAGATGCGATCTGGCGGGTTCTCGAGCGATGCCACGACGGTTTTGCGATTGCATGGAGCGCTCGTAGATCTCTATTGTTTGGTCGACCATCGCTTTCAGAGAAAAATTTTCCTCGATGTGCTTCCTGCCTGCCTTGCCCATTCTGCGAGCCTCGTCTGGGTGATCCAAGAGGAAAGAAATGCGGTCGGCGAGTGCCTCCGAATCCTGAGGTGGCACGAGGAAGCCGGTCTTCCCTTCCAGAACGATCTCTCTCGATCCTGCGCAATCCGAGGCGATAACAGGCTTGGCCATCACCATGTACTCCATGATCGAGTTTGAGATGCCTTCCGTAAAAGTGGAGAGAACACCGACCGAGAACGAGCTTATGATTTGCTCTACGTTTTTTCGGCGACCGAGAAACTGAATCCGGTCGCCTGCATCCCCGGCGAGTTGTTTCATTTCCTCGAGCGTTTCACCGTCGCCCACGGTCACAAAAATCACGTTTGGCCGCTGGCTCACGAGGCGCCGTGCTGCCAGGAGAAAGGTTTTGAAGTCTTTATCCGGCCTGAATTCCGCAATCATTCCCACTTGGTCGTGAGCGATTCCATCACTGCCGGCAGAATCAGCGATTTCGGCGCGCGACAGGTCGAAGCCGTTGTGAATGACGAAATCTTTTGGCGAATTCGGCGAGAACCCCCTGCTGTGCAAACCGGCAGTCGAGTTTGCGATACGAAAATCGGACAGAGCCAACAGCGCGCGCTCCACCTTCCACCGCGTGCTGGCGCTCCGAAAACAGTTCCGAATCGAGCCGTTGATCAAGGGAACACGCATCAACTTCGCCGTTGGCAGTGCGTATGCCGAACTCATCATGCTGTTGGTGTGAATAATGTTAGGTTTGAACTCCCTGGCCAAACGATAAAAGCCGTGTAGCACCCGCGGATCCCACCTGCTCTTGCGGAATAAATACTTCAGAGGGATCGACAGAGCTTGCACGTCAGGCTCGTAGAACTCGCCCTGGTCCATGCAGACGAGCAGTAGTTCAATGCCTGCCTGCTTCAGGCCCTTAAGCAACTCGACGAGCTGGCGCTCCTTACCTCCCAAGCGAAGGCTGTCGGTGTAGTAGAGAACTCTCATAATCAGCAATTGCAAAAATCTAGAATGACAGGCTGACGTTCTGAGTTGTGGCGGGCACGTTCAACGCGAGCGAGCCATCTCTTACGGAGCACACTGTTTCGCACTTCAGTTCCTCGGATTTGCCTGCGGTTTGCCGTTCGATTCGCTTCGGCATAGTCTTGCCCGGAATAACCAGCGTAATATCCGGCAAACCGTACGTCTCCGTATCCAGAGAAGTTTGCATCTGAATGATTCTCTTGCCTCCCTCGGTCGTTGACCGAAGCGATGTACTCTCGCGGGCCTCGCAATAGGCCGCCAAATCACTCATGGTTGCGGTCCAGACATTTCCCGCTTCTCGCTCTTGCTGGATGAGCTGCAGGATCTGCCGAAATTCCTTCTGGAAAACCGGGCGCGGATCGGAAGGATGAAACCACAAATGGTAGGACAGGCCATGTTGAATGGCATGGTCGATGAACAGTTCCGCTTTGTTGCGGTAATCGTATAAGTTCGGAGAACGCAGGTTCATGCTTTCATATATCTGATAAACCCCAGCGGCGGAGCGCAAAGGATACGAAAGCCGGACCTTGTCATCGCGGTGACGGACAGCAACGATGCCCAGCCGACGCAACAGGTCGTGGTATTGATGACCCATGTGGTTGAAGGGATAGACCAGGGACCGCAATTTGAGGCCGAGCGGCGCCATCAGGTCCAGGCACTGTTGCATCTCCCTCTCAACCAGCTCTCGGCCCGAAGTCTGCGACGAAAAGTCGATGTGGCTGAACGAGTGCGACCCGATCTCGTGCCCAACTTTGGCTTGCATGATTTGTTCGATCAGGTCGGGCGCATACCAGAGAGGATCGCGCTCGAGGCTGGTGCAGGGATCGTGCTTGTACCAATCGCCTTGCCACAGAGGATTGGCCGGCGGACGCGGCATCTCGGGATGCGCAAGCTTGTCCTGTCGGTTGCAGGACGAAAGAAAAAGGTGGCCGACCGTGGCCCATGTCGCTGGCACGCCATACTCATTCAGCAAGGCGAGAATATAAGGAACGTTGTCGCGCTCGGCGATGCCCAGGCGATCTCTCTGCTCTGTTGGCAGGCTGCGAAACGCCCAATTCAGCTCGAAGTCCGCTGAAATCGAGACGGCTGCGCCGCAGGCATTCCGGAAGGGAGCGATCTCGATTCCGTCGAAGATCTTTCTTTGCGGAGCGGCTCCGGGCGCAAAGTTTCCCTTCAGGGAGAATATGGGCCGGAGAAATCGTTTTTGTTCAATCATGATCAACGAGCGCTCCGAAGGCCGGGACGGGAGTAGCCTGACACCATCGGTGCCCGCTGTGCCTTGCGCCTTCGCACCAGATTCTTTACAAATCCCCATAGACCACTGGTCTTCACCAAAAGCTCGTCGACGCTGGCTTCGTCGTTGATGCAAATCCGTTTCAGCTGAAACGGCGGAGTGGTTCGGGAATTGAAGCCATGATCCAAAGTCAGAGCGCAAGTGTAGCCCGCAGCCTCGGCGGCTGCGACCTCACGAGCGGTATAGTCGCCGTTGGGATAAGCCAGTGCGTATACGGATAGGCCGAAGTTATTTTCAAGTTCCGTTTTCGAATCGGAGATTTCAGCCGCCGCGCGTGACGCCGGGCACTGCGGCAGGAGAGGATGGTAGACCGTGTGCGATTGGAAATCGACTATCGGTTTCATCTCCTCGATCTCCCGAGCCGACATCGCCTGCCGCGTCGCCCCATCGGCCGTCTCCGAAAAACCCATGCCGGCGAGGGTTTCGAGCCGTTCCTGGTCGGGAACTAGCTTGAGAGACTGTCGCATGCCCTCGCTCATCTTGGTGTCAAACCAGTATTGACGATTGGTGTCGACCAGTCCGCTGCAGAGAAATGATGTCGGACAGATTCCATATTTCTTCAGAATGGGCTTCAACTCGTAATTGCTCTTGTGGCCGTCATCGAAGGTAATGATCAAAGGCTTCGGCGGAAATGACTTGCGCACGTCCGTCCTGTACTCCATGTAGTCTGCAAGGCCGATGATGTTGTATCGCCGGCGCAGCGCTGAGAAATGACGATCCGCTGTTTCCGGGTCAAGCCGGTGGTAGACGATGATGGTTACCTGGCGTCTCTGAAGACATTCGCGAATCAGGAACGGCAGAGCCGACATCTTCAGAAAAAAGAACGCGACTTGTCGCTTGGTTGCCAAGAGTTTATCTGGTGACCAGGGCCTCGATGTGGTGGCGTCCGAGAAGCCTGAAACCGATTGACGCGGCCAGGAAAGCGCTGAATCCAAGCGCCGTGGGCACCAGAAAGCGGATGAGCTTGGCGCTAAGCGACTCGGCTAGAAATCTTCCTCCAATGGTATGTCCGACGGCGAAGGCGCACATGGTCAAAATCATGACCAGCGCCATGCGCATCCCGAACTTCTTGAGATCCTTCCAGCCCAGCGGGCCAAAGGCGCGATGCAGCAAGGCGGACATAGTTACAGCCGTCATGACGGAGGCGAACGACGAGGCGACCGCAAAACCATAGACGCCCATTGGCTGGGTTAAGAGTGCAATGCATCCCAGATAGGCGGCGAAAAAAATAATCACGCTGAACAGCGGCGTTTTGGTATCGAGGCGCGCATAGAACGGAGTCTGGGTGATTCCGATAAGGCGAGCAAAAATCACATATGGGGTGAGCAGGGCGATGAGCAGCGCGGTGTGCGCGGCATCCGCCCCAGAGAACCGGCCGCGCTCATACAGCAACACGATCATCGGCTTTCCCGTAAAGATGAGCCAGCAGGCGATAGGAAGCGCGATAAAAACGATCAGGCGGATCGCATCTAGCACGCTCTTTTTCATTTCGCCAAACTTCTTCTCCGACGCGTAAACCGAGATCAGCGGGAGCGTGCTGGTCACGATCCCTCCGAGCAGCACGCCGGAGATGGCTTCCACGATTCGGCTGGCATAGCGCAATACCGAAAGATTGCCCCCGCCGAGCAGCGAGGTCAGGAAGTTTTCGATGAATACTTTGCTCTCGCTCATGCCATGACCAAGCAGCGGATGGCCGAAGGATTTCACAATGCCCACCGAGCGCGGGTCCCACGGACGGAAGGCCAATCCGTAGGCCAAGCCATGCCTTCTTGCGGTAACCGCAAGAAGCACCAGTTGAAACACGCTGCCGACAAGGAATCCGAGCGCGACCGAATAGATTCCAAGCTGCTTGTGGTACAAGCTTACGAAGATGATGGCGGGAATGGTGCTGGACAGTTTACTCAGCGCGGGGACAAGGTAGCGATGCCGCGCAAACAGGAACGATTGCAGAATCGGGGCCAGTCCCTGAAAGAAGGCGAGCCAGATCAAGATAAGGAAGAGGCGAACTCCAATGTGCAGTGCCTCGGCTTGAAATCCAGGCGCCTGGAGGCGCATCAGAAAGCGCGCAAATACGGAAAGCAGCAAAACCATCGAGCCAAGAATCAGAGTAAACGTGCCGAACAGCACTTTGATGAGATCGCAGCTGGCCTGATCGCCTTCGTCCTCGGAGCAACGAGTCAGGACCGGAATGAGGATTTTGGGGGTTTGCAGGTCGAGCGCGGACGCGATCAGCAAAGGGATGGCAAGGCTGGCGAAAAGGGCGTCAGTCTCGGGCCCAAGGCCGAAATGCGCCAGAATGATCGCGTCGAGCACCGCGCCGCTGACGATGCCCAAGCTCCGCCACACGGTAATGATACTTGCGTTGCGTATGAGATACTTCGTGCTCATTATCTATTATTCGGCGGAGTAGACAAGCGCGGACTCGGATGTGATACGCGAGTCAGCCGGGGCGGCGGAGAGCTGAAGAATAATGTCTTCGATTTCGGCACCGCCGTTCATTTTCGCGAGCAATGCGAACCGATTATTTTGCCCAAGTTCAAATATGCTCGCCCGATTTACGCTTTCTTCATCGTGAGTGTGGCAGACTGCCAGGACACCGTTGGGAGTGAGATGACGCCGCAGGTTCTGTGTGATCCTTGCCAGTGTATCGTCGTCAAAATAACCTCGGTTCAGGATATTGGCTGCGCGAATGACATCGAACTCACCTTGCAGTCCCGATTCCGTCACAATATCCCCTTCGCAGACTCTAACCCGCGGGTGCTTCATCAGACGGGGAGTCACCAGATGGATGGCTTGCGCCCTGGTCGGCATCCCGAGAATTTTACCGGCCTGTTCAGTCTCCGATTCCTGGTGTCGCCTCGCCCACAACAAGAGCGCGTAATTGGTGAGGGCCAGCGAGAAGGGGTGGCGAAGAAGGTGGCGTTTTCGCGGAGGGTTCGATATCCACTGCCCGTCGATCTCGAACAACATTGGCCATTTCGTGCTGTCCAAGACCGCATGCAACCGGTCGCCAAAGGACAATAGCAATCCGCGAAGCGTGAGATCGATTCCGGTCATCTGGTAATCGATTCCGGATCCTTCGAGCGTTTCCGCCCACTCGAGTGTGCTCACGCCAGAGGAGATGCCAACATCGAGGACCCGTAGCGGACGGGAGGCGGGAAGGTAGTTCGCCAACCGCGCGTTGAAATCGTCCATTCGGTGAGGATAGGTCGTCTTGTAAACTCCGTTCTTCAGACGCAGACAATCGAAAAAGTCTTTTTCCTGCTCTGGCGACGATGTAGTTGCTTCCCCGCCGGCGACGAACAGGTTCTCTACCAGAGACATCAGAGACTTTCTCCCACATGGTCGACAACCACGCTCGATTCGGCTGCTTCCGGAACAGCCGCGCCTCTGGTCACCGCGATTTTTTGCCTGGACCGCTGCATCTTTTGCCAGGATTTCATGCTCACAGCGATTCCCACGAAGAGAAAGGTCAAGGAGTTAAGAGTAGGATTAAAACGTAGATCACCGGACATCGCTTCGATGATGCTCACCAGCACCAGCCCCAGGCTGCAGAGGCAAAAATTTTTCTCGAACTGGTTATCCGGTCCAAACGACTTCCAGATGCGAAAGCATTCCCGCAAAAGATAAACAAATAAAGCCGTGTACAGCAAGACGCCGGGAAATCCCATATCTGCGAACAAGCCAAGGAAGGTGTTATGGTTGCCGTCAGTAAGGTCCTTTGTCAGTTCCTCCGCTTTGCCGTCGAAGTATTTGCTCCACATGGGCATGAAGTTCCCATAACCCACGCCGGTAAGAGGGTTGGCCATCCCCATGTTGTACGTGGTCAGGTTGTTCGAGATGCGGTACTCGATCGTGTTTTGCCGGCGCGAGAACAGTGTTTCCTGGCTGTAGGAAAATTTGCTGCCCGCTCCGGCAAAGAACGCCACCATAAGAAGGAGTCCCGTGATCCGGGATTGAATTCCGAATTTCCCCCCTAGCCCGGCGGTAAGGAGCAGCATGGCGGCAAAGCAGATCCAGGGTCCGCGGGTGAAGGTGAAGTAAATTCCCATCATGACGAGCAAGGTGAGGGCCCACAGCAGGACTCTCGAGACTTTTCGCGCGTAGGGCATGATCAGGCAGATCGCCAGATAAACCACGACCAGCCACTCGCCCATCGGGTTAGAGCCCACCATGGGCCCGCGGGCCCGCCCAAACTGAATACCCACACTACGATCGACAATGTAAGAAGGCCATACCAGTGCATCTCTCCCAAAATGCTCGAAGCTTGCTGTCAGGGCCAAATATACGCCCATCGCAACGATCGCCCTCAGCAACCAGAGCGTCCTATCGGGGCTGAAGCGGCTGAACTTTGCGAACAGGTACAGACCGAAGGGAAAGACGATGAAATTGAATAACGTCGTCAGCCATTTGAGTTGCGGGAAGCCGCCGTCAGGATTGGTAACGCAATATGATATCGCGCACAGCAGGGCGAACAGGGCCATGCAGATTTCAATTGCTGTCCACGAAAAGCGCACCTTGCCCTTCTGGACGGCCGCAATGAAGGAGAAGCAGAGGAGGACAAAGCAAATGCGGTCCGGCGTTATGGAGGTGAACCAGTGAAGCGCATGGTAGTCGAACAGCTGGAAAAATAGAAATGATGCAATTAACCCTGCTGGCAGAAGCATTCCCTTGACGCTTGTTGACCGCAGCCGCGCGATTTCCAAAGGTTCGACCTCTGGAGGTGCGCTCTCGTTCGTCCGATCCCCCGTCGATACCTCAGAAGTGTTTGACTGCCTCATAGCTCAGGTCTGATAAACCTAGGAAAAGCGTGTGCCGCCCCAGGAAGAAGTGGCTCTTTCTGGCGAAATGGAATGCAGCAAAGGGACCAGCGCCTGGAAGTCCAGGCGCTGTATTTTTCCGCCGCGATTAGGCGGTTGCACGTACCAAACGCAAATGGGATCACTTCAGTTGACGACGGCGGTAACCCCGGTCGGCGCCTGCGGCGGCCCTCCTCCCGTGTTTTGGCCGATGCTGCCTAGATCCCAAGGCACGCTGCGAGTGTCGTCGAAAAAGTCCGGGAAAGGCGGAGAGATGGTCATCCCTGCCGCGAGTGCCGGGGAATTGCTTTGCAGACTGAAATTCGTGGCGTTATATGGGGTTCCGGTGGAAACGAACTGCGGATTTGCACAAATGGAATGCGGCTCAGAGCCGGTTATACCGGAGCAGCTCGCCGTTCCCCCATATGAGATCGGGGCCGACGTGGTGTTGTAATAGTTGTTGTAATCATGGGCTGCGAGCGTGCCGCTGGCGGCGCTCAGGCCGTTGCCGCCGCAAGTCTCCACGATATTGTTCTGCACGGTCGCAACGCCGCTTGGGTTCCCCGAGTCAATCGAAATGCAGGAATCTCCAGTATTTTCTCCCGCGTTATAGACAGAGTTGTTGTAGAGATCGATCGACTGCCAGAGCTGCGTCGCTCCGCTGTTTGGGCCGAATACTTCAATCCCCGAGTTGCGGCCGATGCCATTGTTTACATTCACGATAATGCTGTTTTGAATGGTGAGGCTCGACCTTCCTACAGAGTTGTTCCACCCTATCTGTGGTGCGATGGCGACGGTAGCCGGGGCTTCGATGTAATTGCCGTCGTAAAGCCCGCCCGACTCAAGATTGATTCCCGGTCCAATGGCATTGGGAGAGAATCCCGCTTTCGTTGCCCGGATCGTATTGCCGCGCACCGTCATGTTGCTGTGGCCGTCCTTGATGTTGATACCGACGTTTTCCACCCCGCCGGCATCAGCGCAAGACTCCATTGTGTTGTATTGAATCAGGTGATTCGCTCCTGTTGGACAAGCCGTTCCGCAGGTGAGCTTTTCGCTCTGGTACTCCGAACTCGGATAACCTGGAGGATCAGGCGTGGAAGCGCCATCGTAAAAGCAGTCTTCGTAGGTATCGTGAAAGTAATTGTACTGGACGGTCACGTTGTCGGGTCCGCTGCTGCCATTGCACGGCCCGCTGTTCGCCGGGCCGACGTAAACCCCCGGGCCGTAGCTTCCGCCCTTGACTGCCGAAGCTTCGACATACTGCACCGTCAGGTCGTGCATATAGGTAAGATTGGCGATCTGGCCTTCGCTCCGCACTAACTTGAAGCCCTGAATGGTGACATAGCCCTGGCAATTCGAGGCGGAAGAAGTGCTCGTCATCGGAATGGTGACACCGGTGCCGGTCGCCCCAATCTGGAACTTGCTCGCCGTGTACCAGTCGCACTTAAGCGTTGTCGCTCCTGCCTGCCAGCAGGGAGCCGGAGTGACGTTCGATGCCCACGAAGGAGATGAGGTGTTGGTGTTGTACTGGCTGATCCCGTCAAGCGTTAGCATGTTCGAACTAGTGTTGATTCGGCTGATCGAGAGCGGAATCGTGGTTACTTCGTTGCTGTTCGAAGACGGCTGGCGAGCGGAAAAGTAAACTGTGACCGGGCCGTTGGCTAGTGCGCTGTTAATCGCGTTCCAGGCGCCATTGTCGTTCAGCGATTGCCACGGGTTCGAGGAGCCGCCGTTTCGAGAGGAACCGGCAAAATTGGCATCCACGTAGAAATTAGTGCCCTGCGGGTTTGCCGCCTGACAGATGCCAGCAATAAAAAGCATGAAAAAGAACACCCAGACCGTTCTGGCTAGGTTTGTAATTCGCACTGTTTTTCACCTTCACTGTTGAGATTGCTCGCCTGTGAAAGGGGGGAGCAGTTAATGTCATCAACTTTAGGACCGACCCCTGAGACCGTCCAGATTCCGCTAGGACATGCCCGGAATGCCGGTCACCTGACACCTAAGGACTAGAACCTATGGTTGATGACGACGAAATACAAGCCGATTGTCGATTTGAAAGCGAACGCCAGGAAGCGCGCGGTTATGTCTGGTTGTCCTCCTTGAATAGACCTGGATCGCCTTCCGGCCCTGAAGCTCATCTTGGGACGGATGAGCCTACGGCATCAAAGCCCCCTTCGGCGGCTAAGGCGGCCCGGCCACGAGACACTGACCGGTCCACATCATAGCCCTGCTCGATGAGCTGCACCGCCATGACATCCTCTAAGATTGCCTGTTGCTCTTCAGTCAATTCCGCCTGCCACTTGCGGTTTTCGCTCTCAACATAGAACCGCCGGGCTCGCGCCTCGAAGTTCGTGTCCCACGGCAGTTCGCAATGTTCGGCAATCTCGCGAACCTGCCGTATCGGGTCGGCGCAGAACGCTTCATATTTGACTTCAAGAATGTCAATGTGCGGATAGTTTCGCTTGAGCTCGGCCATTTGATCCAGATGAGCTTTCCACTCGATGCCCGCCAAGGCGAAAAAGGAGTGTCGGTGGCGTTCCCATTCCTGTTGATAGTACGTCGGCATTTTTTCCGGCCAAAGGCTGAGGCCGCGCCATCCCTGCCAGCCCACCCAGAACGGCGTCCTCATGCGCGAGTGGGCTACTGCCCGTCCATCGCGGGTCACATGAATAAATTTTGCGTCAGGGAAAATGGCGTGCAGGAAACTAATGCGCGGGCATCCCGTGATCTTGATCAACAATCGGTCACGCTTCGGTGTCAGCAGTTCGCCGAATGCTTGTCGCATCGACTTGGCCGTGCGCCGGTCAACGTCCGAAGCCACGAGGTCGCGGCAGGGAATAAAAAATCCCCGGTAAAAGAAGTCCCAGAACTCATAATTTTCGAGAGGGACGAACCGCCATTTCAAGTAAATGTTGAGGAGGGGGATGTCGATTCCGCGCATCAACCATCGATTGAGGTAGGGGCGGTCAGGAAATTTGGCGCAGAGCAAGGATAGCCAGTTGGCGTTCGGATGGGTCGAAAGCAGGGTATGAATAATCGTTGTGCCGCTGCGGCCCAGGCCGGTGATGAAAATGGGCCGGTCGACCGGCTTTACGGACTTCTCCGATCGCGCGCTTGCTTCTGCTCTTGACTTCGTATTGATTCCCAGCGACATAAATCTGTGTTCAAGCAATTACGCTGTTAGACACTCGAGAAGTAGCCTCAGGCTTTCGCGCCTGCCAGGGGAACATTTACCCTGCTCGATTTCGGTGCCGGTGCCGCGAACGACGAAACCGCCTGGGCCACGCGCGCTTGCTGTTCCGCGGTCAGTTGCGGGAACATCGGCAACGAGACGATTTCCGCGGACACTTTTTCGGTGACCGGGAAGTCTCCTTGCTTGTAGCCCATGGTGGCATAAGCTTTTTGCAGATGCAGCGGGATTGGATAGTGAATGCCCGTGCCGACGCCCGCCTCTTTCAGATGTTCCATAAAGCCTTCGCGGTCGCTCGTGCGTACGACGTAGAGGTGATAGATGGCGTGTGAGTTCTGCGGGTCGAGGGGCAGGATTACATCGGCCGATTGCAGCAGGCGGCTATATTCCGCAGCGTGCTCGCGGCGCTGCGCGTTCCACTTTGCGAGATGCGCGAGTTTCACATGCAGTAGCCCGGCCTGAATTGCGTCGAGGCGCCCGTTGTAGCCTTCCATGTCGTGGTAATACTTCTGCGCCTGGCCATGGTCGCGAATCATCTTCATGGCCTTGGCGATGGCGCCGTCATTCGTCGTGGCAGCACCAGCTTCGCCGCACGCGCCGAGATTCTTTCCGGGATAGAAGCTGAATGCTGTGGCTCGGCCCATCGAACCAGCTTTCATCCAGCGATTGTGCTTGCGGGAGAAATATTCCGCGCCATGGGCTTGGCAGGCATCTTCGACGACGATTAGCCGGTAGCGCTCGGCCAGTTCGAGGATCGCATCCATATCGGACATCTGGCCGTAGAGATGAACCGGAACGACGGCGGTAACCGGGCGGCCGCTGCGGCGGCTGATCAGCTTGCCGGCCTCATCGATGGTGCACTGCTTTTCGAGATACTCGGCGAGCTTTACCGGATCGAGATTATAGGTGCGCTCGTCGATGTCGATGAACTCGGGTAGCGCGCCCGCTTGCGAAATCGCTTCGGTCGTAGCAATGAACGTGTTGGGAACGGTGAGAACGACGTCGCCTTGCTTCACGCCGCAGGCCATCAGGGCAAAACGCAGCGCGTCGGTGCCGCTGTTGACGCCGACAGCGTGCTTCACTTCGCAAAACGTGGCGAAGGCTTTTTCAAACTCTTCGACCATCGGCCCGCCGATGAAGCCGGCGCTGTGCAGGGCCTTTTGGAAAACCTCGGTTAATTCTTTTTCCAGTTCAACGTGCGGAGTGATGAGATCGAGAAAAGGAATGCTATTCGGATTATGAGAACCGCTCACTTTGCAGCCTCCATGGATTTGACTGATACGGGTTTGACTGATACAGGTTTGCCCGATGCAACTTGCTCAATAAAACGTAAAACCTTGGCCGGGTTTCCGGCGACGATGGCGTTCGATGGAACGTCTTTTGTGACCACGCTTCCGGCGCCCACGATGGCGTTTTCGCCGACCGTGACTCTGGAAAGAATGGTCGCGCCCGAGCCGACCGATGCGCCTTTCTTAATGACGGTGCGCTCGACCTTCCAGTCGGCTTCGGTCTGCAGCTCCCCTCCGGCGGTGGCACGAGGGTAGCTATCGTTGATGAACATCACGCCGTGGCCGATGAAGACGTTGTCTTCGATGGTGACCCCTTCGCAGACGAAGGTGTGGCTCGAAATCTTGCAGCGCTTGCCGACGCTGGCATTTTTCTGGATTTCGACGAAGGCGCCGATTTTTGTCTCATCGCCGATTTCGCAGCCATAGAGGTTGATGAATTTCGACAGTTTGACGTCTTTGCCCAGCTTAACGTCGGCGGCGATACAGAGGTACGTTTCCATAGAAAGAAGTCGCTAGAAGCGAGGCGTTTTAGTCTGCGCTCGCTGTCCCCTGTGCTGCGTAGGTCCAGGCGTCGGCAGCCGCAGGGATGCTTTCGGTTGAGTTCGGGGTTACATCGACTGCATCCAGGCGAAACTCCTGGTGAACGGCCTCAAGGGCGCTTTGCAAATCGAGTCTCACTACTACGAAAGAAAAACCGTGTTCAGAAGATCCCGTCGGAATCGAGATAAGATTCAAGCTCTGCCGGCCAATCGCGGTCAGAATGCGGCCAACCACTTCAGGATCGCGCATGTTTCTGCCGACCGCCGTCACCATTGCCAGCACTGGACCAGCGGCGTCGCTCATTACCGCGAGTCCCTTGACTGCCGCTTCCGTTGCCGGGCCGGCTGGGGTGATTCGCGTTCCCCTGTGCTCAGGAGCAAAGGTATTGCGAATCCAGATGGGGATGCCGGATTGGGCGACAGGGCTGAGAGTTTTGGGATGCAGGACTTTTGCGCCGCAGCGGGCCAGTTCGGCGGCTTCCTGATACGAAATCTCCGTAATGGTTGAGGCGCTCGGAACCAAGCGCGGATCGGCGGTCATCAGGCCATCGACATCGGTCCAGATGGTGACTTGTTCGGCATTGAGGGCTGCGCCGAGAATCGTGGCGGAATAATCGGAGCCGCCGCGGCCGAGCGTGGTGAGCGCGCCTTCCGCCGTCGCGCCGATGAAGCCGGTAACTACCGGAACTAGGCCTCGCTGAAGTAGCGGGCGGAGACGAGCGTGGCACAGATTACGAGTCGTTGCCATCAGCGGCGCGGCGGAGCCGTGGCAGGAATCGGTGCGGATGACTTCGGCCGCTTCGATGGCTTCACTGGTCACGCCCCGTTGGTTCAATGCGGCGGCGACAATCGGGGCGGAAAGCCGCTCGCCGAGACCCGAAATCGCGTCGCGAGTTGCCGGCGTCAGCTGGCGCAGTAGCGCGGCATCTTCGCACAGCTGTTCGCCGTTTCGCAAAATTTGTTCCACCTGTGCAGCAACGCAGGCGCGGTCCGAAGTGGAATGAATCAGCTTGCGGAGAGTGGCATAGTGGCGAGAGCGCAACTCTCCGAAAATTTCCTGCACGGTAGAGCGGGCGCCCATTTTGGCCTGGTTGCCGGCTTCCAGCAACTGGTTGGTGACACCGCTCATGGCGGAGACGACCACGACCAGATCGCTCGCGCGCGACGCGGCATGCACGATCTCGGCCACCTTTTGGATGGCAGAGGCATCGCCCACCGACGTCCCGCCAAACTTCACGACTTGTAGTTGTCGGTTCATGCGACGATTTCCTGCTTCCCTGCCCGGCATGAGGTTGCAACCGGATTTTGCGCCTCGGTCCGCGCCTGGGTGCGGCTGCGGCGCGAGTACCAGTTACTTTGCTTCTCGCGGTTGCTTACGCAGTGGCGGATGAGCGCCGGCTCCTGCCAGGGAACATCGTGATAGGCGTTTCGCAGAAACGAGCTTTGCGGATCGCGAATCCATTCCTGCGGAAAGAGTGCGATGGTATCTTTCTCCGTAACTTTCGGCGCCGGCTGCGAAGCGTGGCCGATGAGTGCCGCGTATAGCGCGGCGGAAAGATCCCGCCCGGGACCGAGATTCAGGTGCCCAACCTGTGTCGCGCGCGGATTGATTTCGATCAAGTGAGCATTTCCGGTGCTCGATTCCAACATGAAATCAAAGCCACAGAATCCAGAAAGGCCGAGGCGGCGAACCATGCCTTCGACTGCCGAGGACGTCTCCGCATGTTCGATAAGACGTACGACCGTGGCGTGGCCTGCGGCGCTGGCTTTATTCACGACTTCAAAGTGAAGGCTGGCGAGCACCTCCCCGTTCCAGCAGAAAACCGTGCTGGTGGCTTCCCGTCCGGCGACGAAGGTTTGAGCATTCACGGTGTGGGGCCGCCGCAGAATCGATGGCCAAACCAATGTTTGATCGTGATCGACCAGCGCGCGCTTTATGGCTCGTGCCATAAGCGGAGGGGCCTGCAACTTCTCGAATGCCTGCTCGGCCTCGGCCAGCGTACGGACGACCTTCACACCGTCGCCGCCGGAGGTGCCATTGGCTTTCAATACTGCGGGAAGGCCAATCTTTCCGAGACAGAGCCTGAGTTCGTCTGCGCTTCTGATGACTTGCGTCGCAGGAACGCGAATGCCTTCCTGCCGCGCCAAATCCATGAACGCGCCGCGCTGGCTCACGATTGAGAAGCTCTGCGCGTCGCCAAGCGAGCGCTCGATCAGTGCACAGAGCGAAGCATTTGGGTTTCCGCTCTGCTGTTCGCGAGCCTGCAGAGTGTGAAGATGCTGTGTCGCCAGATCATCGCCGGAGACAATCAGATCGGGTTTGGAGGCGGCGATCGCGTTTGTGAACGAGCGCAACGGGGCAAGTCCGCGATACAGATACGCGTGTCCAAGCGCGTTCGTAACCCGCAACGGGTGCGCTGCCGGGCAGACGGCATCCACAGTACAGCCTGCCTCGGCGAGCGCCATCAGCAGGCGGGCCGCCGGGTAATAGCTGCTGGTGGTTGCAAGCAAAACAGTCGGCTTCATGTTTGTGGAACGGCCATGACTCGCAGGTCGAAACTAGAGCCTTACCAGCTCTCCCTGTTTGCTGATCGATTTGTTGGCGGCTTCGAGCATGCGCACCACGCGCAGGCCCGCAGCGCCGTCATTGACCGGGTTCTTGTCTTTCACGATGCAGTCGGCAAAATAGGCGAGTTCCTGCGTAAGGGCTTCGACCTGTTCGATCTGCGGGGCCCACATGTCGCCGGAGCGGTAGTTCACGAGCAGGTTATACAGGCCTTCACGGCTGGTGATCTGCACACCCTTGTCATAAATCTTGATTTTCTCGTCGGCTTCCAGATCATTCCAGACCAGCATTTTCTTTTCCCCGCCAATCAGCGTGGTGCGGACTTTCACCGGCGAAAGCCAGTTCACGTTGATGTGTGCGATGACTTTGTCGGGAAAATAAAGTGTGATGAAGGCCACATCTTCATGACCGTTGAGATGGGTTTGACCGGTAGCGGAAATCGCCTCCGGCATCATCTGAATCAGGTGATCGATGATCGAAAGATCGTGCGGAGCCAGGTCCCAGACCACGTTCACGTCATGCTGAAACAGGCCCAGGTTTACGCGGGTGGAATCGTAATAGTAGAGCTTGCCGAGCGCGCCCTCAGCCAACAGCTTCTTGATTTTCTGCACCGCTCCGGTGAACAGGAAGGTGTGATCGACCATAATTTTCAGATTTCTGCGGGCGGCCAGCTCGATCAGTTCTTCGGCTTGAGCGGCGTTGCTGGTGAACGGTTTTTCGACAAAAACATGTTTTCCGTTTAGCAGGGCGGCCTTCGCCAGTTCATAGTGCGTCCATACGGGTGTGACGACGGCGATAGCATCGATATCGGGCGAGGCCAGCAATTCCGCCGGATCGGCGGTAACGTGCACATCCGGATATACCTTAACTGCCTTGCGGCGGGCGGCAGGAGTTTTGTCACAGATCGCGACCAGTTCGGTCGCGTCCAGATGATCGAGGTTGCGGACGACGTTCGGTCCCCAGTAGCCGTAACCGATCACGCCAAACTTAACGACAGCTTCACTCCCCGGATTGTGGCAGTGCCTTCGATTGCAGTGGTCCAGTCAGTAATGTGGCCATTTTTTGGCTCCTCTTTTTCGGGGGAGGAACGAGATTAATGAGGGGAAAGATTCGGTGCGACAGGGGAAGAACTTAATGTGCGCCTTCGCCCAGCACGACCGCGCCGGGCGTGCGAGCAAGGATCTTAATATCCATCCAGGGCGACCAGTGTGCGGGCGTACTTGAGATCGAGCCGCACCATATCGTCGAATTTGACACGGCTGCGTCCGCAAACCTGCCAGAGCCCGGTGATGCCAGGTTTGGCTTCGAGCAGGCGGCGGCGATGCCAGATATCGTAAGCCTCGACTTCGTAGGGGACCGGAGGCCGCGGGCCGACCAGCGACATTTCGCCCTTCAGCACATTAAAGAATTGTGGAATCTCGTCCAGGCTGGTCTTGCGCAGGAACGCTCCGACGGTTGTGATTCTCGAATCCTTGGTCAGCTTGTAGACACCCTCGCCAGTGCCGTCGGAGTGCTTTGCCGCTTTGCCGGCGATCAACTGCTTCACGTATTCCCGGTGCACTCGCGGCGTCGTTGTTGACGTACATCGAGCGGAACTTGAGAAACACGAACGACTTGCCGTGCTGGCCCATGCGCCGCTGGCGGAAAAACACGGGGCCTTGCGAGGTCATCTTGATGGCCGCAGCGGCAACCAGAAAGACCGGAGCCAAAAGGATCAAAGCCACCAGACTGCCCGCAATATCCATCATCCGCTTCATGCCGCGGAAAACCCTTCTGGTCTGATCGCGCTGTGAAAGATCGGGGTAAAGCGTGGGATTGCTTGGCCGGTCGTTGGCGTCGATGTCCCAATCCTCGGGAAAAACATGGAAGGAAATGTTGAGCTGGTTGAACTGCTCCCACATCAAGCTGCCGCGCAGGGTGTCCGTAACTCGCGAGATGATGGTCGTGGGAACGGTGTTGCCGTCGTCGATGCCGATCTCGGTAAATACCACGCCGATCACGCTGCCGTCGGCGTACCAGCCGGTGACATCGGTTTCGCGGGTGGAAAGCGCCAAAGCGGACAGAATCTTGTCGAGCGTCTTCCCGTTCTTCTCGGTCAGGAGACCTTCGCCCATGTCGAGCAGCATCAGCATGAACGGCTTGCGCGACCGTTCGCTGCGCTTTCTCTCAAGCGCGATGGTGCGCCGGAAGGCCTCGGCGTTCAGAATGTAATACTCCCGTGGAGACGAAGCCTCGGGAATCGGATTTAAAGTGGCG
The DNA here is from genome assembly GCA_963734675.1 of uncultured Acidobacteriaceae bacterium. GTDB lineage: Bacteria > Acidobacteriota > Terriglobia > Terriglobales > Acidobacteriaceae > Sulfotelmatobacter. The sequence goes on along the minus strand of CAVTHZ010000010.1, from coordinate 37,613 downwards.
GCGTTAGTAGAACGTCTTGCGTGCACAGTTTCCTCCGCTAGTTCTGCTTGCGGGGAGGAGCATCAAGCGAACTGCCATTGACTAGTGATTGCAAAGGGGAGTGCCGTATCGTGGGGGCTCGAACTTTCTTATCGTTCAGCCCTTTTTGCCAGAGCGGTCACCGTAGTAGCTGTAGCGCTGGTAGTAATCGCTATGGGAGACGTTGACGCTGCTGTTTACCAGGGCTCCCAGCAGCTTGGATTTTTCGATGGCCTCGAGGCCGCGTTTGAGTTGCCGCTTTTCGCTGACACCCTTTCGCGTCACTAGCAGGACCCCGTCGGCCAGACGCGACCAGATGCTGGTGTCGGCAAGCGGCAGCACTGGAGGTGAATCAATAATGATCCAGTCAAACCACGTGGCCAGCCGGTCGAGCAAGGGGCCAAGCCTTCCCGACTGCATCAGTTCGAGCGGGTTCTGCGGAGTCGCGCCTGCGGGAAGGATCCACATGCCTAAACCTTCCAGCCGGTAAAGGCTTGCTTCCTCAGTCTCTCCACTCAACCACTCGCAAAGTCCGGGAACGTTGCCGATGCCAAACTGCGCCGATTCGGTGGGCCGGCGCAAATCGCCGTCAATCAGGAGCACTTTGTGCGGCTTTCTGCGGGCGAGCGTACAGGCAAGATTCGACGCGACCGTGCTCTTGCCTTCCTGGGGAATGGTGCTGGTGATCAGAATCTTTTTGAGCGGACGCGACTGGCGCATCTGGCGCAGGCGGACGGCGAGAAAGCGGAATTTTTCCGCGCCCAGGCTGTCTTCCTTTCCGGTGGCCACCAGCCGGTTTTCGGACGGAATCGACGGAGTAAGCACCGGGCAATTCTGCAGCTCTTCGTCAACCGCCGGCAAAAGATAGTCGCCGGTCTCGCCCTTGGCGTGGGGCTTGCCGTTGGCGACCGACCGCCGTACTTTTTCTTCGGCTTGTTGGAGCAGTTCCGTGGCCACGGAGAACGAGGAACGCTGCGTCCCCTCGCGCTCCGATTCTGATCGTTGTAGTGCGTCAAATATATGGCTCATTGTTTGATCACTCGAATGGGTATGCGGGCCGCGAGTTCTTCTTCATGGTCCTTCTCGTTTTGCAAGTGGGCGTAGAGATCCAGCAGGGTCTTGGCCGCCTTGCGCAAATCGGTCTCCTCGGAGATCTTCCGTTCCACCGGAACGGTTTGCACGCCCAGGCGGAAATCGGCGGCAATGGTATCGATCATCTCGGGAGCCACGCTCGCCGCCTGGCGGGCATAAGCTGCGATCAGCGCGTTCTCGCAAATTGTATTGATCAGACGGGGAAAGCCGCGCGAGTGGCGATGCACTGCGGCTACCGTCTCCGCAGGAAAGATTTTGCCAGGCTCTGTGCTTCCCGCCAGCTGCAACCGGCACTCGATGTAGCCTTTGGCTTCATTCACATCGAGCGGCGACAAATGCGAGCGTACCGCGATGCGCTGCTTGAGTTGCCGCAGATCAACTGAATCGAGCTTGTCATCGAGCTCCGGCTGGCCAACCAGAAGAATCTGCAGCAGCTTTTCTTCCGCGGTTTCGAGGTTCGTCAGCAGGCGGATTTCCTCGAGAATCTCGGCGGACAAGTGGTGCGCCTCATCGACCACCAGCACCGTGGTCAGCTTGCGCTCGCCGCGGGCCACGACATAGGCCGCGAGTTGCAGCAGGAGTTCGCTTTTATTCTTGCCCGCAGCGGGCAGTCCTAGATCGCCGGCAATGTATTGCAGAAATTCGAGTGGCGTCAGGCGTCCATTGAAGACGTAGGCGTACTTCACGTCGGCGCTCTGCTTCAGCAACTGCAGCAGGCAGCGCAGCAGCAGCGTCTTGCCGGTGCCGACCTCGCCGGTGAGCACGACGAACCCCTTGTGCCGCCGGACGCCGTAATAAAGCGCGGCGAGAGCTTCGTTGTGTCTCCCAGTTGGAAATAGGAACGACGGGTCGGGCGTAATCTCGAAGGGATTACGCTTCAGATTGAAAAATGCTTTGTACATAAAAAATGCGCTAGCTTCGCAGGAAGCTGAAGGCCGAACCCACGAGAATAGTAACCGTTACCAGAGCCGCCGTGGCCCACCCCAACCAAAAGCGCCTGCGCTCCTTCCCCTCTTCGGAGCCAACCGTTATCGCGGGAATCTCCGAAATCACGGCGACGGGCAACATTTTTTGCAGCTCCTTCTCGTCATAGATGCGGTCGTCCACAAATTCGAATGCTCCAGCGACGACAACGCCTAGCGCTAGTCCAACCGCCAGCCCGATGCCGCAGAACTTCATGCGGTTCGGGAAGTCCGGCTTGGTGGGCAGGCTTGGCGGGTCGATGATGCTGAAGCGCTCACCCTGTTGCAACTTTTCCATGTCAGTGGCCATCGACGACTCGTTCTTTCTCTTGAGCAGATCGTCGTAGTTGGCCTTCGACTGTTCATAGCCGCGGGTAAGGTCGGCCAGTTGCTGCTCGCGAATGGGTTCGGTGTTCAGGCGCCCCTGATAGTCCGCGATCTTCGCTGTAAGCGTCGCAATCGACTGCTCGCGGTTGACGATCTCGACTTGATTCGATCGTAACTGGCTCTGCACCTGCGCCAGCATGGAGGCCCGGGCTGGATCTGTAATCGCCACCTCGTCCGTTGCCTCGTTGGAGGTGTTCTTGTCTTTTCCACCCGCCAGCAGTTGCGCGCGCATCCTCTCGGTTTTGGCAATCTGCTCCTTCAGCTTGCGCACGTCGGGATGACGGTCGGTGTAATGCGAGCTCAGATCGGCAAGCTGTGCCCGGAGCTTTTCGAGTTCCGCGTCGATCGCGGGCAGACCAACGGAGCCAGTTCCGTCGGTGGCCTTCATCGCCCCTTGCAGGGCGCGGTACTGGTCAGCCAGAGACTGCAGGTAAACATGCTGCTGTTTGGCCGCATTGAGCGCGTCCTGCTCGCTCTGCAGCTGCGCCTGCAAGCCGCTGAGAATCTGTAAATTGCTCTGAAGCTGGCCAGGCATCTCTCCGACGTGCTGGCCCTTGAACTCGCGGATTTTCTCTTCCTGGTCAGCCAACGTCTTGCGAGCGTCCTCCAACTGGTCCCCCAGGAACTTGGTCGTATCCTCCGACTGCTGCTGGCGCGCTTCCAAGTTCTCGTTGATGAATAGATTGGTGAGCTCGCTCGTCACCTGCTGCGCAGTGTGCGGATCATGCGTTTGGTAGCTGACGTTGAAGGCGTTGATGCGGCCCATGCCGTCGCGCACCATATCGATCTCGATGTCTTTGCGCATCTGCTCGACCCTGTCATCGGCCGCCAAGCGGCCATGTAGGTCGGGATACAGATTGAGCTGATCGATAATGTGCTGGAGCCGGCTGCGGCTCAAGATCTGCTGGGTCAGGCTCTGCATGCGGTTCTGCAAATCATCATTCACGTTCGGCGTCACGTAGTCGCGCGGCATGGTGGGCTGCTCCACCAGAATGGCCATGCTCGAGCGGTAGCGCGCTGGTAGAACCCAGCTCGCACCCCACACCACGAGCCATCCCGCTAACAGCGGGATCAGGAATTGCATGTGACGGCGGCGCACGATTCCCAGATAGTGCTCGAGATCGAAGCCTTCTTTCGCGGATTCTTCCAGATCTTCAACCATGATGTCTCTTCTTGATTTTTTATTGACTGCTTTTTATCGGCCCAGGGGGCGGACGAACTGATAGCTGACGGACACCCACTCCCGGTTAGTGTCGGGATTGGCGGAAAAAAAGAAATAATCCTGGTGTAAGCGCGTATAGCCGGCTTCGAGCCCGACATGCTGCCCGATCTGGCGCTGCAACGCGGCGCTGGCCAGGAAGGAATGTCCACCCAATTCAGAGAACGCCAGGACGCCGTTATTTGCGTACGAGCCGGCGAATGACGCGTTCAGGTGGGGGGTGATCTGCTGCCGCAGCGAAGCCGTCGCACTCTCCAGCCTGACCGCGCCGATCAGTCCACCGCCGCTGCTCACGGTATGAACGTAACTTAAGGCCGAACTGGTATGCGGCATTTGCCAGTTCAAGCTAGCACCCGCCGCTGGGCTCCACGACTGAGTCGCCGCGACGGGAACGGCACCCGCGGTTACAAACTGTGCGCCCGCAGTGTAGTATTGCGGGCCCGCGAACAGAGAAAAAGAAACTGTCGGGCGCGGAAAGAATGTGTAGAAAAATAGCGCCGCGTGGGTCTTGGTTTCATTCGTGGCCGCACCGGGATAAGACAGCAATTCCTGATATTGATAGATCACGCCGAGATAGTGCTGTCGCGAGATGCGATAGGAATAAAATGCCGAACCCGTCCGCGACGCGCCATCGTAAAGTCCCGGAACTTGGCCGGGAGCGGTGTAATGCAGATTGGAAAAAGTTCCGCTCGCCCCAACCATAGCATCGCCACTGAACTGGTAAGTGATGCCGGCACCGCCAACGTTATTCAACTGGTCTGCCAGCGGCGCGACTATCGAATTGTTGATCGCTTGGACTGAGCCCGAAACCGAAACGTCCAGACCCTGATCCGGCTGATTGAAAACGTTGGACGTTTTCTGAAACGAATCTCGCAAGCTGACGGTCACGTGCGGGCTCAGACGGTAACGGAGGTCGATCGCGGCATTCTGGTCTGCCTGATTATAGGCGCTGGTACGCTGATAGAAAGTGAAGCCGGGAGCGTAGGTCAAGGTGGTATGCAGGCGCGTGGTGGTTTGATCTAGGGCGATGGTGGGGAAAATCGAGTAGCTCACGTCGCTGACCGGAGCTGGGCTGGTCGAGCCGAGCACATTGTCTGAATAGGCAGCAGCGAAGATCACTCCGCCCCGCAGATAGTTAGAACGCTCTTCCGAAACGGTCGCAAGCGGATAGCTTTGTCCGCTGACGGGTGGCGGAGTCAGCATGTGGTCGCCGTTATTGTTCTCGACGTTCGTGATGTCACTGCTATCGGCGTTGCCCGGGGCAGTAATGACGGGCGAACTCACTGCTGGCGCGGGAGGGGCAGGCGCATTCTGCTGATCTGCCTGGGCGCGAGCCACCAGTGGGAGCATCGCTATGACTGCCAGCAGAACCAACCCCAACCGCATTGTGTTCGCAAGCTTCATGATGAACCAAGATTTAGGAACGCTGATTTACGAACGATGATCTACGGAATGATGATCTACGGAACAATGATCGTGTCGCCCGGCTCAAGCCTGATGTTTTGCGCCATGTTCTTGCCCTGGCTGACTTCCTTGTAATTGAACGGCAGACGCGATTCGCCGCTCGGTCCCTGGCGCAAAACGTAAATCGATTTCTTTTTCGCGAAATCGCGGAAGCCGCCGGCAAGCGCAATGGCGTCGAGCACGGTCGGAGAATTCGCCAGGATGTACGAACCGGGCTTCGCCACCTGCCCGAGAATGTTGAATTTCTGGCTGTTAACCTGCTGCACCATCACGGTGACTTCCGGCTCCGAGATGTAGTTCTTCAGCCGGTTGGCAATTTCTTTTTCGAGCTTCGCCGGAGTCAACCCCGCGGCCTGCACCTCGCCGACGAGCGGCAGCGAAATTCTTCCATCCGAGCGCACCGGGATCGAACGGGAAATATCCGGTTCTTTCCAGACGTTGATGGCCAGCACATCGTCATTGCCAATCACGAAAGTGTCGTCGTGCGGCTTGGCGGCAGAGTTCGCGGCCGGCGCAGAATTGCCCGCTTGCGCGAAGCCAGGAAGCACCGATAGAAAAATTCCGAATGCGAGCGCCGGCAGGATCAGATGCCGGGTCCAGGTATTGCCGAAATTTGTTTTCATTCTCATTTTCGAGTCGCCCTCAGAAGGTCCAGGCGGGGATGGCTTCAACTCGCCTTCCCGTTGCCTTTGACTTCTTCATAGCTTAAGAGTTCCTCGCTGCGAAACGAAGAGAGAAAAGGTTCGGGGGCGCGCATCTGGTATTGCTCGATCTTGTACAGCAGCGTGCGGTAGCTGACGCTCAGCAGGCGCGCTGCTGCTTTGCGGTTCCAGCCGGTAGTCTTGAGGGCCGCGCCGATTGCATTCTTTTCGGCCTCCGACTTGATGTTCTGAATCATCGACTTGAGCGACTCTGGACGCGGCTCCCGGGAATCGAGGGCACTTTCATCCGACGTCTCGGCCGCCCAACTCTTCTGCATCGCTCCTTCGTCTTCAGAAACGCTCGCTACCGGCATCTCGCGCAGCAAAGATCCCTGATCTCCCGCCACCAGATAGCGCTTAACAAAAGTTTCCATCTCCTTCAGATTGCCCGGCCATGAGTAGCGCTGGCAGGCATCGAGCACCGCCGCCGAGTATGTCCGCGGCGGCAGGCTGTAGTGTTTCGCGAGCTTGTGCATGAAGTAGCGCAGCAGGGTGGGGATCTCATCCTTGCGCTGCCGGAGCGGTGGCACGTGAACCGTGAAGGCGCTCAAGCGGTAGTACAAATCTTCACGCAGCCACTTTTCGGCAAGTGCGCGCTCAATATTGATGCTGCTGGCCGCCAGAATTCTCACCGGCGCCGTCATGCCATTCCCATTCGCCGGGCTGCGCAATTCGTGATTCTGCAGGATCTGGAGAAGCCGCGCTTGCAGCGGGTTGGATAAAGCCGTAATTTCGTCGAGGAAAATCGTCCCTTTTTCGCCGGAGGTGAATCTTCCAATGGCTTGCCCTGCAGGCGTCGGCTCGCCCCCGAACTCGCTTTCCAGCCCCGACTCGGGCATTTGCGCGCAGTTGATAGGACGGAGCTTGAAACCGGAGCGTACCGAAAGACTGTGAATCAGGCTGGCAACAGTGAACTTTCCCGATCCGCGCTCACCCAGGATCAGCACCGGCACATCCGTCTTCGCCATCAGCGCCGCTTGTGCCTGAAGCTTCTGCATCACCAGGCTGGCGCCGACAAACACTGTGTCTTGGCCGAGTGGTTCGATCTCTTTCATCACCATGCTGCTGACCATGTGTTCCTCCGCTTCGACGGCTGGCTCAAGCTGCCGCCGGATCACGTATTCCAACTGTTCCGCATCAAAGGGCCGGATGAGGATTTCTCCTCCGCCGTTGCGCAATTGTTCTTTGGCCTGCGCCGCTTCGTCCGGGTGGCACAGGATCACGATCGGAAGCCCCGCATGCAGCCGGCGCACCCAGCGCAAGAAGTGCAAGCCATCGCTGCCGCCATGCGGCACGTCGAGCAACAGCAAACGCGGCACGTCATCGGACTGCAAGCGCTCGGTTACATCGAAGCCGCTGGGCGCCGTATCCAAATGCCAGGGATTCGACTCTTCGAGCGGCCACAGAAGCCGCAGAACAGACGAATCGCGGCTCACGACGAGCAGTGAAATCAGCTCGCAGTTTTCCGCCAGGTTTTTGCTTGCGCGGTGAATTCCCAAGGCTGGAATATCCAGATTTCGATTCTCAGAATGGCCGATAAATGCGATCCAGCTGTCAAGACGTCTTTGCGGAAGGATGCCGCATTAGACGGGTTCCACTTCGTAACCTTCGACGCGCACCGCCAGCGAACGCTGAATGGCATCGATCGAGATCACCAGGGTGCGGTCGCCATTGCGCGAAACCAGTATGCCTTCGAGTCCATCGAGCGCTCCGCTGCGAATGCGCACACGCTGTCCGATTTTGAGAAAAGGATGGCAAGACCAAGGAATTTCGCCTTCGACCAGGTTGCGAACAGAGTCGATTTGGTCATCGGGAATCGGCGAACCTTCGCCGTGGGCCCCCACCAGACCGAAAACTCCATCAACACGGAGAACTCGCAGTCGCTCAATCCGGTTTGGGACGAACTTTGCGAACACATAGCAGCTGAATAGCGGCACTTGCACGGATTTCTTGCGATCGCTCCAGCGGTGGACTTCGCTGATAAGCGGCAGGTATGTGACTACTCCGCGTTCTTGCAAACGGTGCGCCACGATCTTCTCGTGCCGCGGTCGGGTGTGAAGACTGTACCAGCTTTCCGCCTGCGGCTCCGCCTCGCCCGCGAGGAGAAGATTTTCCTGTGTGATCGCACGTGATACGCCGCTGCTGGCCATAGCTTCGCCCTCTAAGTCACACCTCTCGGGTGACTCCAAAGTGATTGCGTGGAAATATCTTTATCGGGATCTCAACCGCGAGATCCGAGGGGGAACCCACCGGGGAAAGGTCAAATCTGCAAACAGCAATCCGGGCACGACCGGACTTCTTTACTCCGTGTCATCCGGGATCACCAAGGCAGAATCAGGGGAGGAAACGATTGCCGCCAACTAGAGTTTAAAGCTTATGTCTTCTTGTGATGCCAACGCTCACTTCGTATCAAGCGTCTCATAGCCACTGTGCAAATACGATGCCAAAAAGATGTCACCTGCTCTCGCTGTTCTTAAGCTACACACATCTTTGCTTGAGTTCGGATCCGCGACATCGCAACTCGTTGTCACCTGTTGAGCCCAACGTCAGAAACCAAGGATAATGACCACCATAACATCTCAGCTTGCGGACCGGATCCTCAATTCAGCCGTTTCATGCATCTCCATACAATCATTAGGCTTCGGCGTCGGAACTCCGACACACCCAGGTAACGAACTCACGATGTGATCAAACTACATGCGATTGCAGGACCTTGCAAGGGCACTTCGTGCCCATTGACATGGTACTTCCGTGCTACGGAGTTCGGCGGCACTTGCAACTTCAAATCGCGCGGCCCTGTCCGAACCGGCTTGATTCTATATAAACACCTTAGAATTAGTGTTTTAGCTACGGAACGCCGAACCAGCATTGGCCTACAGCGCCGGAATTATTTTCCACAGGCAGAAATGCAAGTGATTGCACTTTATGTCCATGTCTTGCGACATTGCCCGAAGAAAGTCCCTCACGCGTTGCAGCGTGCTGCACACTGCACGACCGAATTAAGGACGTCTTGCAGGAAGAGATTTGGAAGCGCCGGCGCTCTCCAAAATTGGCACAAAAGCCCGCCCAAAATGGGCAGGCTTTTGCTGGAAATCGATCTTGCCTATGTCTTATTGAATATCGGACATTGCATTTTGCCGACGAGCTCGGTAAGCCAGTGCGCCAATGCAAGCCAGTGCGCCGATCAAGAGATACTCAACCGAGGTGCCACCTTCGGGAACGCCGCAGCCACCGCCGCCATTGCCGCCCCCACCCCATCCACCGTTACCGTTGCCACCGTTGCCGCTGTTCCAGCCGCCGTTACCACCCTGGCCGCAACCGCCTCCGCCGCCGTTACCACCGCCACCACCCCAGCCGCTATTTGAGGGCTTCGAGTGTTGCAGAGTACCACCGGGCGCAAATGTGAACGTCAGCAGACTCGCTGGCAGGCTGGAAGAAGACATATAAAGCGACTGGTTATGCTCAGGGCTCGCCCCCAATGCAAAGGTCGCGCAACAGAGGACCATTACTAAAGCTAGCCCAGCCCACAATTTAACTGATTTCATCAGACTTCTCCTCATCCAACTACAAATTTCAAGGGGGGAAGGCCTAAGGGCGGTTGTATCCCACCGCCAGAGACACAGCAGCCATCTTCGGCGCGAAATGGAAAAGTGTCAAGACTGATAATATCTGCGACTTTGTTTGCAGACGATTGCAACCGCATCCCGTGCGGATCGCGCATCGGCTGGAAAGGAACGTGTAGTGCGGAGATGACTCTAGCTATGGCGGTGGAATCACGGCTTGCACCGGAGAGGAGGGCACGCTTTCCTGTCCGCTCGAATTTACGGCGGTTGTTTCGTAGTAGTAGGTCGTCCCATCACTCACGCCCGAATCGGTGTAAGCCGTGGCAGGAACCAATGAGGAGTTGATCTTCGTATAGCTTCCCGAGTTGCCCGTGCGACGGTAGACGTTATATCCCGACACATTCGGTGAGCCATCCGCATTCCAGGAAAGGTTGACCGAGTGCGCCGGTGCAGCCACTCCAGTTCCCGTGAGTGTGGCTGTAGACGGAGAGTTGGAGGCATTGCTCACAAACGAAATACTGGTGGAAGCCGTACCGCTCGATTGCGGTGTGAACGTCACGGTGAAGCCCAGGCTCTGCCCTGCGGACAAGCTAATCGGGAACGATAGCCCGCTGACCGAGAACTCCGAGCTACCTGTATCGACTGATGACACCACGATGCTTGCCCCGGTTGCAGTCAAACTCGCCGTCTGTGATCCGCTGGTTCCAACCGTGACATTGCCAACATTAATCGTCGATGGGCTTACGTTCAGCTTCCCTGAAGAGGCTCCCACCGCGGAGCCGGTCAAAGCCACGTTGAGAGTGGAATTTGACGCATTGGAGGAAATTGAGACATTTCCGCTGAAATTGCCGGTCGATTGTGGCGCAAAAGTTACCGCAAAAGATGTGGTCTGTCCCGGCGCAAGGGTAAGCGGCGTGTTGATGCCCGAGACGCTGAAACCAGTACCGCTCGCCGTCACCTGCGAGATCGATGCAGTGGCGCCACCCGTATTCTGGATAGTTTCGGTTTGGCTCTCAGTCTTGCCCGTCTGAATGTCTGCAAATATCAGGCTCACCGGAATAGCGGCCAGTGTTGCTCCAGTCGCTCCTGAGGTTCCCGTTCCTGACAGGGCTATATCGAGAGTCGAGCTGGAACCATTGATTGTGACTGAGAGAATGCCGTCGCTCGCCCCAGCGCTCGCAGGCGTGAAAGTGACCCCAAAGGTTGTGCTCTGATTCGGAGCAAGCGTAAGCGGAAGACTCAGCCCCGTGTAGTTGAAACCGGAGCCGCTAACCGTCCCCTGTGAGATGGTGACACTCTGACTCGAGGAATTCGTAAGAGTCTCGGTCTGGCTTTGCGTGCTGCCCACTACCGCGCTGCCGAAATTGATGCTCGCGGGATTGGCCGTGACACCGTCTCCGCTTACCGCAGTTCCAGAAAGTGCAATGCTCAGCGGGCTGCCGGTACCGTCGGTGGTGAGGGTAAGGGTGCCGGTGAGGCTACCCACAGATTGGGGCGCCAACACAATATTAAAGGTCGTGCTCTGCCCCGCCGAAAGGGCGAGAGGCAGGCTCAATCCACTGGTGCTCAAAGCAGAGGTGGAAACGCTGGCCTGCGTAATAGTGAGGTCGCTTCCTCCCGTGTTCGTGACGGTATCGGAGAGGGTCTGAGTCGTACCGACCTGAACATTCCCAAAACTGACGCTCGCCGGGGTGGCGGTCAGAGTGGCCGGCTGTTGGTTTTGTGGGGTATTTTGGGATCCAGGACTGGACGAGCTAAACCCCTGGCATCCGGCCAGAAGCGCCAGAGCACCTAATGCCAGCAGAAGGATGGGGAACCTCCGGGCGGGGAAGTGGCTCATATTGGGTTTTCGGAGAAACGGTCAGCCCCTCAAAGCTGAAAAGCTAGTGTGCCGTCTCGACCACCTCAGCCGTAAGGTCACAAAAGGACATGGTGAGGCAAAATCGGAAGGACATCCCTGCAATGCGCTAGCTCGCTAAAAGGGGCGGCGGGGGTACAACGACCTTAAATCCAAGATTTTTCAACAGAATGTGGATAAAGCGGCGACCAGCATGAAGTCAAAGGGACGCCGCAAAAAGTCACCTGGAAGCTTCTCCCCAGCTTAGAAAATATCGTGGGCAGGCTTTTCTTATGCGGCTCCTGGGTAAGCAATTGTACTCAACAGCGCGTTGGCATTCTGCCGCGAGTCGAGCCTGGTATGCTGCGCCACAATAGGCACGCTGGACCGAATGACGCTGGAAAAATCGGTGCCGCGCGGAATCACCTCTGGATCGCGAAGATCGTTGAAGCGGACATGACGAGTCCGCCGTGCGCCGACCTTGAGTCGATACGGCCCAACAGGTTCGCGGTCGGAATAATAGATCATGATTTCAATGTCGGCATTCTGATCCGATGTGTTCAGAATGCACACAGTTTCGTGACTGGTCATCTCCGGCTGGGGGCCGTGACTTTCAGGAGGAATGTAACCCTCTGCGATCACCCATTCTTTCTTTCCAATTGCACCCGCCATAATTTCACATCACAATTTCTTCGCCAGTTTCGTGACGGCCACTGCCCCCAAGGCAAGTGCCGCCAGGGTAGCCAGAGCGCCGAGGCGTGCTCGCCGCCGCGACTTTTTGCGGCGCTCCACGATCTCCGATTCTATGTAAGGGCCCGCCTGGTGGCCGTTTCGCCCCATTTCGATCACTTCCGCCAAATGTAGTGCCTGACGGTCCGTCTCTTGCGCAATCTGCTCGCGGCAACTGAATCCGTCCGCAACTATGATCGTGTCCGCAGCGGCATCACGGACCGCAGGCAGCAGCACGCGCTCGCCGATGTCAACAGAAGTCTGGTACTTGTCGGATTCAAAACCGAAGGATCCCGCCATACCGCAGCAACCGGAAGCCGTCGTTTTCGAGTCAAGGCCAAGCTTTTGCATGATCTTGTTCTCCGAATCAAATCCCATCACAGATTTGTGGTGGCAATGGCCCTGCACCAGAGCTTTGCGCTGGATTTGCGGGGCTTCCCACCGTTCGACCTTCTGGCTCAGAAATTCGCTCAGCAGGAACGTTTGCTTCTGCAGCTTTTTCGCGAGCGAATCGTTCGGAAACAGGTTGTGTAATTCATCTCGAAAAACCGACGCGCAACTGGGTTCGAGCACAACCAACGGCAGTTCCATCTCGATCTGGGGCTTTAGCGTGTCCAGGATTTTTCGCAGATACTGTTTCGCCAGGTCCAGAAAACCGTAATCGTAGAGCGGCCGTCCGCAGCATAAGTGGCCTTGAGGCACGCTCACCTTGAATCCTGCATCTTCAAGTACGTGGGTGGCAGCCTGCGCGGTTTCAGGAAAGAAATAATTGTTGAAAGTATCCGGCCACAGAATCACATGCCGATATTCTTCACTGGAGATTGCATCGTGTTCCATGAACCAGTCGCGAAATGTTTGGGGTGCGAACTCAGGAATCTGCCGCTGCATCGGCATGCCCGCCAAGAGCTTTGCCGCGTGGCTTAAGCCGGGGGTCTGGGTTACAAGGTTGACGAGTCCCGGCCACAGCGATGCAGCACGGGACCATTGATCAATCAGGCCAAACGCGTAAGCCTGCCTCGGACGAACGCGGCCTTCCCAATAGTGGGAAAGAAACTCAGCCTTATATGTGGCCATATCCACGTTGACCGGACAGTCGCCTTTGCATCCCTTGCAGGCAAGGCAAAGATCGAGCGCTTCTTTAACGTTGTCATCGCGCCATCCCTGGGTGATCACGTCGCCATGCAGCATCTCCCAGAGGTGGTGAGCACGGCCGCGAGTTGTATGGCGCTCTTCATGAGTCACCATGAAGCTGGGACACATAGTGTCATCGCTGGCCTTTTCACCTTCTTTGCGTCGGCATTTGCCAATTCCTACGCAACGAAGCGCGGCATGGGCAAAGCTGCCGTTATCATCGGGAAATTGAAAGTGAGTTGGAGGGTCCCACGGGTGATAGTCGGCGCCCAGCCGCAAATTCTCATCCACAAGATACGGGTCGATTATTTTTCCCGGATTCATCTTCCAATCGGGGTCCCAAATGGACTTAAATTCACGAAAAGCTTGAATCAATTCTTCGCCAAACATTTTGTAAAGGAATTCAGCGCGCGCCTGCCCATCGCCGTGCTCGCCGCTGAAACTGCCTCCGAACTTGACGCAAAGATCTGTGGCTTCTTCGAGGAATGATCGCCAGGTTCGAATCCCCTGCGCGCTCGTCAGATCGAAGTTCACGCGGCAGTGAACACAGCCTTGCCCAAAGTGACCGTAGAGCGCCGGATCGTACTGATACTTCTGAAACAGGGCGCGAAGTTCGTGTAAATACTCGCCCAGCACCTCGGGCGCTACAGCGGAATCCTCCCATCCCGGCCAGGTATCCGGCTCACCGGGCACGAATGCCGTCGCGCCGAGGGCGGACTCGCGCACACTCCAGAGATGTTGCATGTCCTCGGAATCGCTGAAAAGTTTCATCCCGGGAGCGCCCGCTTTTTTCTTCAGTTCGTCCATCACCCGATGGGCCAGATCCAGTGCGTCCTCTTTCCTGTCGGCTCCAAACTCGGCCATCAGCCAGCCCTTCCCTTTAGGCAGCAACCCGAGATATTTCCGGCCTCGTGTATCTTTCTTCTCAATGTTTTCATAGAGCCGATGATCGATACCTTCGAGTGCGGTTGGCTGGTAGGGGACAATATCCATCACGTGGTCGGCCGCGGCGTAAACATCCGGATAACCGAGCATTACAATCACTCGTTCGGCTTTGGCGGGGATGAGCCGGCACTTTGCCTCCAGCACCGTGACCAGTGTACCTTCGCTCCCGACGAGAGCGCGGGCTATGTTGAACCTGCCATCTCCGCCGGGGATCAGCTCATTGAGGTTGTAACCGGAAACGCGGCGCGGAATCTTGGGATACTTTTTCCGGATCAAGTCGGCATATCGAACTCGAATCGACTTCAAGCCACGATAAATCTCGCCCGTCCTGCCGCCTCTCAAAATCTGAGCTTCCAGCTCCGCATCCGCCATCCAACCCACGTTCATGCGCGTCCCGTCATACAAAAGAATTTCTAGTTCCTCAATGTTCTCTTCGGCCTTGCCCGCCATCTGCGCATGTGCACCGCAGGAATTGTTTCCGATCATGCCGCCGAAGGTGCAGTGGTCGTGGGTTGCCGGATCGGGCCCCCAAGTCAGCCGCTTGTCAGATTCACGCATGGCTGCATTGCGCAATTCATCGCAAACCGTTCCGGGGAGCACTCTGGCCCACCCTTCATCAAGATTTATCTCCTGCACGCCATGCATGTACTTTGTCCAGTCAATGACGACTGCGACGTTGCAGCATTGGCCAGCCAGGCTCGTGCCTCCGCCTCGGGAGAGCAGAGGCGCTCCATACCTTCTGCAGGCCGCTACGGTTTGCACCACATCTTCTTTTGACCGGGGAATGACCACAGCGATGGGCACTTGCCGATAGTTCGAAGCATCCACGGCGTACATGGCTCGGCTGCCAGCATCGAAACGAACCTCGCCCTCGATATTTTTCTCCAGTTCGAATTTGAGGGAAGGTATATCGATCTGACCAGGTGCGCTTGCGGTTCGTGTTAGCTCGTCAGCCGGAATCAGAGGAATTCTATTGACAGCCATCTGCTCTCCTTCAGGCAGCAAATTTTTCAGCGTCAGATCGTTTTATCTCGAGCCCTGTACCGGGACGCGACAAGTCTGGCCGCAGTTCTCCGTCGATCAGTTGGGGCACTCCATCGAATAGCATTGCCTCAATTCGCACATGATCGTGAAAATATTCAAGATTTCTGAACGAAGGGATCGCGCAGGCGGCATGCGTGTGCAGCGCAGGCGCCGTGTGGCAGGAAAGCGGGACATTGCGAGCCTGGCAAAGTGCCGCAGCTTGCATCAATCCAGTTATGCCGCCGCAACGGGTCACATCTGCCTGCTGCACGTCGACGGCCTGGGCGGCAAGCATCCGTTGAAAGTAGAAGATGTCGTAGCCATATTCGCCGGCAGCGATGTCCATTCCGACTGGCGCATGGTCGCGGACCCCGCGAAGACCATCGAGATCGTCGGATGAGACGGGTTCTTCGAACCAACTCACGTCGAAATCATCAAATATCAATGCCTGCCTGAACGCTTCGCGGCGCGTGTAAGCGCCGTTCGCATCGACGAATAGCTGCGCGTTCCCGCCAATCGCTTCTCGGGCCACCCGCACCCGATTCCGATCTCGCTTGGCGTCGCGCCCCACCTTCATTTTGACGCACGGAATACCGCCCTCTACCCATCCGGCAAGCTGATCTGCGAGTTGCTTGTCGGAATAAGAAGTAAACCCTCCGCTTCCATAAATCTCCGCACCGCGACGGACTTGCCCTAATAATGTGACCAGAGGGATGCCCAGAAGGCACGCTTTAAGGTCCCAAATCGCGCAGTCCACGGCAGAAATGGCCATCGAGCAAATGCCCGGTCGCCCAAGGTTGCGAATTTGTCTCCAAGCTGCCATGTAAATGGCGCTTGGGCAAAGCGCATCTGCGCCGAGGATGATTGGCCGCAAAGTATCGTGAATGAGAGTTGCCGTGGCGTGGTCGGCGTAGGTGTATCCGATTCCCTGCTGGTTGCCGCCCCGCACTGTAACAATCACGATTGTGGTGTGATCCCATTCCAAAGTTCCATCGGATTCGGCGAAATCGGTTGGAATCGTATAGGTTGACACTTCGATTTCTTTGATAGGAACGCCGCTGGAGGACAATGGCATAGCAGATGCACACGGCGCCTCACCCAGCCTCAGCCGAGAACTGAACTCCGGTAACCGTTATGCATTCGATGTGATGCGGGAGGGAGTGGTTTACTCTGAATCGTTTCGCATTGCCGGAAACATATCGTGGCGCGATACAAACTTGCCTGGGGAGCTATCCATCCCGACAATTTCGACTCTGGGGATTCCCGCGGGAGCACGGAGTTGTATTCCGCCGTCGGCTACCTCAACAACGCGGGGATCACTGTCCCTCCGCCGTTATTGTTCCAAATCTCTCCGCCTGTGTACGTGACCGCGCCCGTACTCGGATCGAAAACATAGATCGGATATAGCCAAGGGTTTGTCTGATTTTCCTGCTGCGTGTAGATCAAAGCATCATCCGGCGAAAAGCCGAGGAATTCTCCCTCCACATAATTGCTTGTGTCGACCAGTTTCTCGGCCGCAGTTTCGATCTTGGTGACTTCGCTAATATCCGGTGCCAATTCGATCAGATCGAACTTTCCGGCCGGATCCACGTAGTTCCAAATGCCGTATCCGCAGGCTTCCAGCATTGCAGCCGTACAGGAAAATTCCGCCGCGCCACTCAAGGAATAGACGTTCACGGAGTCCATTCCATAGCTCGTGCTATTCGGAATGCTGAAATATATAATCGCGCTCGGCGTGATGTTCACCACATCCTCTCCTTCAGTTCCGTCAGCCCAGGAGAAAATCTGTTTGTCTTGTCCCAGAGCGCCAGTCGAGCGATTTACCGGCCGTTCGTAATAGTTGGCCGAAAGGTTGGCAAACGGATAATTGCAATCCCAGTAGTCGTAGAGCACATTACCTGCTGGGTTGAATCCGTGGATAAAGAAAAAAGCCGAAGCTGACAGCAGACAGGGGCCGTTCTGTTTATAGGTGGCCGCCGCTTTTGCTGATTTCGTCACCATACCCGTGGTTGGATCGATTGTGAATTCCGCAATTTTGGCTAGCGTGTAAGACTGCGCGTTGTACATCGATTCTGCCGCATAGCCAAGCTTGCCGTCTGAGCTGATCACGAAATCGTAAGTAGTAAAGCCGCTGTCTGTGAGATTCAGGGCCTGCACGGCGGGTGCTTGCGGAATGCCGGTGCTATCCGTCGCGTAAACCCAAAGCCACTCCACGTTGCTGCTGTCGTCGCCAGTTACATAAATAAAATGATCGTTCCCCGAAGGCAACACTACTGTGTTCGAAACCGACTCCAGCCCAACTCCCGAACCCTCCTCTGTTGGATTGCCGGTGGTCCGGTCCACGTCATACGTATACAAAGTGGACCCAACGAGCAGGTAAGCCACTTCCACCGCAGACGCGTCCGGTTTTACAACAGCGCCTTGTAGGCCCAGGCTGGAAAGTAATAGACCAAGCAAAATGGCAGCGGTAGACGAGTAGCGGCGACCCATGGGTAGGACTCCTGTCCAAGGGCCAGTTCAGCGACCGGACCCAGGCGACGGTTAGTTGGCGCTTGGCCGAAAGAGGTTTACGCGAACCGCCAATTAAGGCGCCAACGCTCTTATCGCTCTCCACGCGCAATGGCGCGCTGAGGGCCGAGCCATGAGCAACCTACGGAGCCTAGGGAGTATCATGCGGGTGATTGAATGCAGCGGCAAATAAATAAGGAGAGCAATGCCCCAGTCCATTGACTGGCCGCGAATGCGCCCGTCGCAGCCTCGCCGCCGTCGCCGTTTCTTTCTCGTTCTGATCGTGCTGGCTGTAATCTTCTTCGGTGGTCGGGCGGCATTGTCGTACTTCGTGGACGTGCTCTGGTTTAGGTCGCTCGGCTACGTGGACGTCTTTTGGAAAACACTGGCCCTTCAGTGGGAAGCCTTTACGGCTTTTGGAGTGGCCACGTTTCTCGTTCTGTATGGATCATTCCTGGCCCTGAAGCGCGCGCATCTCTCGGATTTGCCTGACGGTCACACGATTGTCATCGGAGGACAACCGCTGAAGCTACCGGTCGAGCCTGTGCTACGGCTTATCGTCCTCGGTATTTCACTCGCCATTTCTGCGGCAACCGGCGCCGCTATGATGGCGGGATGGACGACGTTCGCGCTCGCCTGGTACGCGCCCCGGAGTGCGGGAACCATCGTAGATCCGATTTTTGGCAAGCCTCTGAACTTCTTTCTTTTCGCCTTACCCGCATGGCAACTGATCCTCGGGTGGCTGCTTACATTGGCTGTAATTACTTGTGCGATCGCCGTTCTCTTTATTCTCATCGCGGGTGGAGCGCGAGTGATCGCGGGGCGTCTCAGCCGCCATGTCGAGTTGCCCTGGCGCGGATTCTCGATCACATTCGCGTTTCTCTTGCTGCTCATTGCGATGCGCGTGTATCTCGCTCGGTTCGAGTTGTTGCTCGAGGATCACACTATCTTCGGCGGTGTGACCTACACGGATGCTCACGTTACGCTTACCGGGATGCTCGTCATTTGCGCGGCACTAATTCTCGGCGCAGGAATTGCGGCCGTGAATGCCGTGAGGGTGCCACGCGGACGCTGGCTGATTGCCGCAATTGCTCCGGCTCTGGTCTGTTATTTTGCGGTTCAAGTGGCCGCCTGGTACGTGAGCAGCTTTATCGTCAAACCTAACGAGTTGGTTCGCGAGAAGCCCTACATTGTCTTCAATACGGCCTGGACGCGCCAGGCCTACGGATTGGATCGGGTCACGCAGCACGAGTTTCCCGCGGATACCAGCGTCGAGGCAGCCGATGCGGCGAACAATCAGGCTACGCTGCAGAACATCCGGCTGTGGGACTGGCGTGCACTTCAGGACACGTTGCGTCAGATTCAGGAAATCCGCACCTACTACGATTTCCCCGATATCGATATTGATCGCTATGACATCGAAGGCACGACTCGCGAAGTAATGCTCGCCGCGCGCGAGTTGAACGTCGACAAGCTCCCGGAGAGCAGCCGCAACTGGATCAACGACAAGCTGATCTACACTCACGGCTACGGCATCACGATGAATCCCGTCAATGGGTTCACTCCAGAAGGGCTGCCCACGCTCCTGCTAAGCAATATGCCGGTGCAAAGCACAGTGCCCGGTCTCAACGTGACCCGCCCAGAGATTTACTTCGGCGAGATGACCAATACCGACGTGTATGTGAAGACGCGGCAGAAAGAGTTCAACTACCCGCAAGGCGCCACTAACAACCTCACTTCATATGAAGGCAAGGGTGGCATCGTCCTGGGCGGTTTTCTCCGCCGCATCATGATCGCATTCGATGAAAATGACCTCGCGAAGCTGCCGTTCAGCGATGACGTAAACGCCGATAGCCGGCTGCTGATGCGCCGCAACATTCGCGACCGTGTATCGACTCTGGCGCCATTCCTCACCTTCGACTCGGATCCCTACGTCGTGCTCGGGGATGACGGCCGGCTGTCCTGGATTATGGACGGGTTCACGCTTTCGGACAGCTATCCATATTCCAGCCATTATCGTCTCGCTGACAATTCCGTTAACTACATGCGGAACAGCGTGAAGGTGGTCATCGACGCCTACGATGGCACGACTACGTTTTACGTATTCGACAAAGAGGATCCCATCATCGCGGCCTACCGGCGCATCTTTCCCAGCTTGTTCAAAGATGCGTCCGCCATGCCGCCCGGGTTGCGCAAACATGTTCGCTACCCCGAGCTGCTGCTTAAGCTGCAGGCGGAAGTCTACGGTTTGTATCACATGACCGATCCGGAAGCCTTTTACAACCGGGAAGACCTGTGGACGATCGCGACCGAGGTTGGCATGAGCGCGGAAGGGGAACAAACGACGCAAGCAGTACAGCCCAATTTTGTGCTGATGAAACTACCGGGCGAACACGGCGAGGAGTTCGTGGAGATTCTGCCCTTCACGCCCGCTAATCGCAATAATCTGATCGGCTGGATCGCCGGACGCAGCGACGGCGCCGATTACGGCAAGTCCGTGGTATACAACTTTCCTAAGACGAAGCTGGTCGACGGACCTCTGCAAATCGAGGCGCGAATCGATCAAAACGCGCAACTTTCCGGACAATTAACGCTGTGGAATCAGCAAGGCTCGCATGTGCGGCGTGGGGCGCTGCTGGTGATTCCGATCGGACGCGCACTTTTGTATGCAGAACCGATTTACCTGCAGGCCGAGCGAAGTCCGATGCCGGAGTTGCGTTTGGTTGTACTCGCATTGCAAGACAAGCTCGCGTACGGCCCGACCTTCGAGTCGGCAATGGCATCGCTTTTTGGCGGAGCGGTCTCTTCTCTCACTGCCTCCTCCGCAGCGGCCGTTCCTTCGGAGGCGGCGCGAAGCGCACCTGGATCCACGTTAACCCAGCCCTCAACCGATCTCAACGCGCTCATCAGGGAGGCCGCTAAAGATCTTGCCGACTATCAGCGCCTAACGGCCGAAGGCAAACTCGGCGAAGCCGGAAACAAGCTTGAGGAGTTGAAGCGCACCCTCGACAAGCTGAACGCGCGGCAAAAATAAGCTCTAGTGCCGAACTGCGGTCGCTCAATGACGAAACACTCCGCCGTTCGGAGGGATCTTACGATTGCTTTCTTTTTCTTTCCAAACATTTCTGTTATTGTCTTGTCGTACTTCGGCGGAGAGAAGCCGCCTCGTTTTGTCCTCGACGATGTGACGACAAACGATTCCTTGCGCCGGACCTGCATGGAGGCGATTAGATGCAGCGCAGAGAGTTTCTAGAAGCCGGAGCCGCGTTCGCCATGGGGGCAGAACTCGGTGCGGGCAAAGCGCTCGCGCTTGTCCCCACTCACAACTGGGATAAATACGATTTCGGATCTGGCCCTCGTGTTTCTGATCGCCTGAATCAAGGTCCATTCCCGCAATATCCGCCGGATGCTGTCATTCCTACCGATGACGTAGTGATGACCACGACGCCTTCCGATGAAGTCGTGCCGAACTATGGTAAGGGGCTGGTCACGTACATAACGGCCGACATGGGCACGGAGGAAATCAAATCTGACAACGTTTCTCAAGCCATCGAAGATTTGGTTCGATTCCCTCTGGGACAACAGCTTTATATTCGTCCGACGTGGCGCGAAGTGCAGCCCCGTCCCGGACATCTCGATTTTCCTGACTACATCAAGCTCGTTCTCGATTTGGCCAGGAAGAACAACAAGCGTGTCGGCCTGCGAATCCAGATGTGCGCGCCCGATTACACGCATGCACCCGCGCTTCCAGACTTCGTTCTCGACCGGGTCCCGAAAGTCGACCTTATCGTAAGCGACAAGGAAAATGCGGCGTCCGCCGAACGATATCTTCGTAACCCGTATTCACGTTATCAGCCACGTTACGACGATCCTTTCTTTCAAAGTGCATTTCGCGATTTGGTTGGCGCGATGGCTGCGGAGTTCAACGGAAATCCGGTCATCGAGTTTATCGATACTTTTATGTACGGATTCTGGGGCGAAGGCCATACCTGGCCTTTCGCCAATAATCCGTTCCCTGACTACCAGACCGCCGAGCGCACGTGGCTGCAGATGCTCGAAGCTCAGCTCGAGCAATTCTCGAAGACTCCGCTGCTGACCAATACACAGCCCGACTACAGCCGCGTGGGAAATTCGGAGGTCCTCGACCGCACCCTTCGCAGCAACAATTGGATTCGCAGCGACACGATCTTTATCGAGAACGAACAGATTGAAGCTCTCAGCAACCGGCCGCCGTGGGTGGCGGCTCTTCTCGAGCAAGGCCTCCCGGGCAAGCCGCCAAATCCGCAGGATGTTCGGGAAGGAATCTCGCCGGCGGAAAATATGATTTCGCATGTCATGGACATTGGCGCGAACTATTGGTCGCTGTGGAACTTCCATCACATCGATGCCAAGATGCTGGAAAGTTACTACCAGGCGTCACCGGAGTGGTTTGACCGTATCAATCGCCGCATCGGCTATCGGGTTCGTCCGTCGTTTATCTGGACCTATGAAGATGGCGGATATCTCGGGCTCATTATCGGTTTCGCCAACGATGGAATTGCCGGGGTTCCGGGAGTACTACGCATCACCGTGGAGAGCGCGGATGGCAAGCCGCTCAAAAGCGGTTGCCTCGATGCCGGATATCCTCTGCCTGGCAAGATTCGCCAGGCGCAGTTCGTTCTTCCACAGGGGACGAAGTGGCAAGGACTGAAACTCAAAGCCGAAATCGAGGTAAAGGGAATGCGCTATCCGGTGCGCTGGGCTTGCCACCAGAAACTAAACGACGACGGCTCTCTGACCTTGCGGTCTAACCTGCGGCACCAGGTTTGAGCAGGGGAGCGAAAGACTCTTTTCGCGAATCCCTCCATGCAGATTGAGCCATGGGATTTGGATTTTTCGCCCTCAGGGCTGAAAGGCCATCGGGACCTTATTTATGCCAGCCGAGAAGAAGGTGGGCAGAACTCGGGATTCAGTAGAATCCGCAGTCTTCCGCTCTGGCAAGCGAAGTCGGATTGACGAAATTGGATTGACAAGGAAAGTCGCATTTTGCAATAGTCAAAGCGGTTAGACGGAGAGGAGTTTGGCTCATGTTTTTCTCCGGCTGGCGCGATTACCTGTTGCAGGAGACGATATGACGCAAAGCGACTTTCTTGTCCATTCCAACCAACTCGACGCGAGCAGGAGCGGCGAACTCCTGCAATTTACTCGCGAGGAGGCAGGTTGGGAATGGATGAGTTTCTTTGTCAGGCGTCTGTTGCCGGGGGAGACGTTTAGCGCGCGGGTTGACAATGAAGAAGCTGCGTTCGTTTTGCTGGGTGGCAACTGCCGGGCGGACTGGGGCCGGGGTGAGGTTGCTGTCGGAAAAAGGCGGGATGTTTTTGATGGTTTTCCGCATACCATCTACCTGCCCCCGCACAACCACATCTCCTTTACCGCGGAGACCGTTTGTGAAATCGCTGAGTGCAGGGTGCCTTCCACGGCTCATTTAGAACCAAGGCTTATCTCTCCTTCAGATGTCGTTAGCAGCTTGCGAGGCGGGGGGAATGCCTCCCGGCAGATCGTCGACATCATGCCACCCTCCTTTCCCGCCGATCGCCTCATGGTAATTGAGGTCTACACGCCTGGCGGCAATTGGTCGAGTTATCCACCGCACAAACACGACGTTCACAATCCTCCGGCCGAGGTTGATCTGGATGAGATTTATTACTATCGGATCCGTCAACCGGGTGGATTCGCGCTTCAGCATCTTTACCCCAATCAAAATGGAGCGGCACGCACTGTTGAGGCGAAAAACGGCGATGCGGTTCTCGTGCGCAACGGCTTTCACCCGGTGGTCGCCGGCCCAGGATACGATGTCTATTACTTGAACTTTCTAGCAGGGTCGTCACGGGCGCTCGCGGTGACGGAAGACCCCCGCCACGTCTGGATACGGTCCACGTGGAACCAGACGGATTCGCGCCTGCCTCTGGTGAAAGGCTAGACCGTTTTTTATGGAAAAGAGGCGCCTGCTCTAATCGCTTAGACAGATTCACAATTTCAGGATTGGCGAATATTCTCTTCCAGTGGAGTCTCAAATTCTGAAACGCTCTCGAACGGAGTAGTGTAATGACCACTCGGCTAACGTTGGCCCAGGCGATTGTTGCTTTTCTCAAGAACCAGTACTCGGAGCGGGATGGCAAAGAACAACGCCTCTTTGAAGGCTGCCTTGGAATCTTTGGCCATGGCAATGTCGCGGGCATGGGACAAGCTTTGGAGCAGGATCCAGGACTACCTTATTATCTGTTCCGGAACGAGCAGGCAATGGTGCATGCAGCTGCTGCATTCGCAAAAACCAGCAACCGCCTTCGAACTCTGGCATGCACCACGTCGATTGGTCCTGGGGCAACGAACATGGTGACGGGAGCAGCCCTCGCCACGATCAATCGACTACCCGTCCTTTTGCTTCCCGGCGACATCTTCGCGCGTCGAATCGTCGCCCCTGTTCTTCAGCAGCTCGAGTCCGCCGCATCGCAGGACATTTCGGTTAACGATTGCTTCAAGCCCGTCGCGCGCTACTGGGACCGCATTGAACGGCCTGAACAGATTCTGACCGCATTGCCTGCTGCCATGCGTGTTATGACTTCGCCTTCACAAACAGGGGCCGTAGTTCTTTCCCTTCCCCAAGATGTGCAGGCAGAGGCGTTCGACTATCCAACGGAATTTTTGCAGAAAAAAATTTGGCACATACCGCGAGCACGTTGCGACCGTGATTCGTTGGAGAAAGCCGCCCAGTGGATTCGCGCTGCGAAAAAGCCGCTCGTCATCGCGGGCGGGGGCGTGCTGTATTCCGAAGCAAGCACGGCGCTGGCTGAGTTCGCGTCGCAAACCGGAATTGCTGTAGCAGAAACTCAGGCGGGAAAAGGTTCGTTGTCCTACAACCATCCGCAGTCGATCGGGGCAATGGGCGTAACCGGAACTCCTGGCGCGAATACGATTGCCCGTGAAGCCGACTTGATCCTCGGAATTGGCACTCGTTATAGCGACTTTACGACTGCATCCCAGAGCGCATTTCAAAATCCCTTAGTGCGCTTCATCAACTTGAACGTGAGTGAGTTCGATGCCGGCAAGCAATCTGCATTGCCGTTGGTGGGCGATGCGCTTGTCACATTAAGAGAATTAGCCGAAGTGTTGCGTGGCCATCGAGTCGAAGCGCAGTACACATCCCGCGTCCAGTCCTTTCAGGAAGCGTGGGAGAAAGAAGTAACCCGGCTGCACAATCTGAACTGGGGACCACCGATTAGCCAGGGCGAGGTGATTGGAGTGGTCGACGAGGTTGCCGATCCACGAGATGTTGTTGTTTGCGCTGCCGGCAGCCTGCCGGGAGACTTACATAAAATGTGGCGGACCCGCGATCCCAAGGGTTACCACATGGAATATGGCTACTCATGTATGGGGTATGAGATTAGCGGCGGACTGGGCGTGAAGATGGCTGCTCCCGGTCGCGAAGTTTTCGTGATGGTGGGCGATGGTTCTTACCTCATGATGGCACAGGAAATTGTGACTTCGTTGCAGGAAGGCTACAAGCTCAACATCGTCGTACTCGACAATCATGGATTTTCCAGTATCGGTGGCTTGACGCGAGCGTGTGGAAATCGAGGCATGGGCACAGAGTATCGCTATCGGCGCAATGGAAAATTGGAAGGCGACTTCATCCCGGTGGATTTTGTTGAGAACGCGAAAAGCCTCGGAGCCGAAGCCGTTCGCGCCACGACGCGCGATGAATTCCGGCAGGCTCTGCTGTCGGCACGGAAATCGCCGAAGACATCGGTAGTGGTCATTGAGACCGCATACGATCAACGTGTTCCGGGTTATGAATCATGGTGGGACGTGCCGATCGCCGAAGTCTCGGAGGTTGAGGGAGTGCGGGCGGCACGCGCGAAGTACGTAGAAGCGGGCAAAAAGCAGCGAATCTTCTGACCGAAACGCAACACAACGCGGCGCAAGAGGAAGTACCGAAGGACACCCCGCGCCTGAAGAGAGTTCTGGGTCTGTGGGATCTGGTTTACTACGGCATTATCTTAATTTCCCCGATTGCCGCTGTGCCGATGTTCGGTGAAGCGCAGGTCCTTTCCAAAGGCCACGCCGTTACAACTCTATTGGCAGCCATGGTGGCGATGACTGCCACAGCTGTAAGTTTTGGCCGCATGGCCGCGGTTTACCCCTCTGCCGGATCGGTATACACCTACGCTAGTCGCGGATTCAACGCTCAGATTGGATTTGTGCTGGGCTGGGCAATGTTTCTCGAATACCTATTTCAACCGCTGCAAAACAGCTTGTATGCAGCATTGGCGGTACAAAGATTGGTGCCTCAAGTTCCCTTCGCCCTGCTCTCCGCGCTGGCAGTTGGTTTCATGACTGCATTGTGTTGGATGGGTATTCGCACTACCGCCCGGACCAACCAGATCCTGCTCGCCTTCATGTCGCTCATCATGGCTGGGTTTTTATTCGAAGCGATCGCCTATGTTGTGACGCATCATCATTTGCAAGGGCTGGCTTCAGTACAGCCGTTTTATGATTCCCGAACGTTTAGCGTACGCGCGATTGCTGCCGGGACGGCCTTGGCCGCAACCACTTATATTGGCTTCGATGGCGTGAGCATCCTCGCAGAAGAAGTGCACAATCCGCGGCGCAACGTCCTGCTGGCCACAGTTCTTGTGTGCATATTCACAGGTCTATTCGCCGGTTTCCAAATCTACCTGGCCCAGCGAGTCTGGCCGGATTACCGCACGCTGGCGAATCCCGAGACGGCCTTCATGGATGTCGCCCGCGTGGTAGGAGGCTATCATCTCTTCGCTGCGTTCGGCCTGGTACTGCTGGTTTCGAGCCTGGCATGCGGGCTCGCTGGACAACTCGGTGCGGTTCGCTTGTTATATGGAATGGGCCGGGACAATCTGTTGCCTAGAAAATTATTTGGCCATCTCGACCCAAAACGCGGAAGCCCGACGTATAACGTTGCGCTCGTCGGCATCATCGCCTACGTAGGAACATTAAGTCTCTCCTGGGAGCGAGCGGTTGAGATTCTTAACTTCGGTGCGCTGCTGGCCTTTATGGCAGTCAACCTTTCAGCGCTGCGTCATTTCGGATTCAGCTCGGAGCGTGCCGGTGACCGGAACCTGTTTCTCGACATAATCACGCCTTTCCTCGGATTTATATTTTGCCTGGTGATTTTCCTCGGCCTTCAGCAATCGACGCTCCTCATCGGAGCCTTATGGTGCGCAGCCGGCGCGGTGTATGTAATGATGAAGGCAAGAGGATTGAATACGAAACCAATCGAGATCGATTTTAGCGAGTCGTGAGAGCTTCGCCAATTTCAGAATGCGAAGATTTAGGCCGGCGTCGGCGTTGCTTTCGAGACTGCTTTACCTGATTGTATCCGCGCAATATGTAACGCCAACCCGCAGGACTCGCGAATGCGCAATTCAGGCTGTAGCTTTCGCACGACCGGCTTTCTTCTTGCTGCCGCCGATGCGTTCGATCAATAACTCGGCAGCTTCGCTCCCGAGCTGATGCTTGGGTAACTCAACGGTAGTCAATTTGGGGTGAAATACGCCCAGCCACGGATAGTCGTCGAAACTCACTAATCCAAAATCTTCGGGACAGCTCAGCCCCATTTCCTCTGCGGCCTTCAGCAGCCCAACCGTCATAAGATGGTTGGCAACATAGATACCGTCAGGCTGATGGGAGAACAGAGTGTGGCCAGCCCGAAATCCGGATTCCATTCGGTAGTCGCCCTCAATCACTAGTTTCTTCGTCGAAAGTCAGGCCTAAGTCTTTCAATGCATCGTGGAAACCCTCCCAGCGCGCGATAGCATTGCTTATCTTGAGGGGACCGCTAACGAGTGCGATACGACGACGTCCGGCTCGTCCCAAATGACACACTGCATCGTAGGCGCCCTGATAGTCGTCGGTGAGAATGGCGTCTTTAGTGAGCTTCGGATAGGTTCGCATCACCAGCACAAAAGGAATGTTCACTTCTTTGATCATCTGCCGAAGCGCGGGCGATAAGTCCCCAGCCGCCTTGGTCAGAAGAACTCCATCGACACGCTTCGAAAGCAGTAACTCGATCTCGCTTTCTTCCTTGTCTAGAGTGTCATCGCTGTTGCAAAGCAGTAGATTGTATCCGTGCTTTTGCGCAGCGTCCTCCGCTCCACGCACCACCATCGGGAAGAATGGATTGGCAATATCAGGCACAATCATTCCGATTGTGTGCGTGCGCTGCTTCGCGAGGCTGCGTGCGATCAGGTTCGGCCGATAGTTGAGTTTTCGGATCGCCTGCTCTACGCGCTCGCGCAACTTCTTGCCCACGTGGCTTTTATTATTGATGACGGCCGAAACGGTGAAGACCGAGACTTTGGACTCACGTGCGACGTCGTAGATGCTGGCTGCCTTGGTTGGCTTTTGCGAGTTGTCTCGAGAAGGCGACATCTATTTGACAATCGATGTTATCAATACTCAATCTTCACTGGCGTGCCACGTTGGGCCGACTCGTAAATCGAGTGCAAAATGACCATATCTCGATGCCCTTCTTCACCCTCTGGAAACGAGGTTCCTCGGCCTTGAATTGCGGATGAAAAGGCATCGAGTTCGGGCGCGAACTCATCGCGAACAGGGAAGGTTCTTTCTATCCAACGCCCACCGATTTTCCCAGTGAAGCGGCGCTCCTCGGCAAAGTCATAAGCTGGCGACAAACAAGCCCAACCTTTAGTTCCCTGCACGCGCAGGAATGAAGTCGGCGCAACAGAATAACTCGAACTGCCGAGCATCACCACGCCACTCGGAAAGTGCAACCGGAATGAAATACCTTCCTCCACCTCGCTGAATCGCCGGCGATCATTGCACCATGAATAGGCGCATGCTTCGTGCGGGAATTCCTCCAGCATCCAACGCGCCGTGTTCACGCAATAGATGCCAAGATCCATCAAGGGTCCACCGCCCGCCAGGTTTCGATTAACGAGCCACGCCGGCGACTTGCGGGGAGTAAACAATTCGCTGAAATCGGAATGGACGGTGTCGATTCTTCCTAGTTTGCCGCTCTGGACCAGACTCTTAAAATATTTCGCCGCCGGCTCAAAATATTTTCGATAGGCCGTCATCAACAAAACACGATTCTCACGGCACGCTTTCATCATCCGCGCCGATTGCTCGACGGTGGCCGCCAACGGTTTTTCGCAGAGCACATGCTTTCCGGCTTGCGCTGCCTGAACTGTAAATGGCTCGTGCTGGCCCTGTGGCGTTGCTATGTAAACTGCAACTACATCCGGGTTCGCGAGACAAGCCTTGTACTCCGAAACTTCGTAGTGGTCGGCGCCGTTGTATTTGTTAGCAAGGTGCTTCGCCTTTTTTCTATCGCGGCTCACCACTGCCACTAGGCGCGCCCGCTTGCAATTCGCAAACGCGGGTAGAACCGAAGATTGTGCGATACTGCCTAACCCGACGACGACAAATCCAACCTTTTTCTCAGCGCGCGTCGTGACAGATTGCATTAGCTCTCGCGATCTGCGCGGCTTAGCCGCTGGTTGCGAATCGCCTTGTGATCGAGGTTGCGGAGTTCCTCAATATTTTCGAGAACCTTATGAATCGCATTCACAATCGCGTCGACATCTTTCTTCCCGCCCAGGAAAAGCTGGTGCATGAACCATACAGCTTCCTGATAAGCAGCACGCTCACTTTCCGGGCATGAATACATGCTTCTCAGGTCTAACGCCTTCTCCCGTCCCCAGCTCAATGCCGGGAAGTCGCTCGCTTTAACCGGGAACAGAGAGCTCCTGTACACGGGTTCATAAAACAATCCATCGCATGGGATGCCTTCGAGTTGCAGCGCGGCGACAAACGCGGCGCGGGGAATTCCATTTTGCTTTTCGCCAAAATATTTCACCACATATCCATAGGGAGCGAGTCGCGTAATACGCGGATCCGGTTTCAGCAGGCCAATGGCTGGAATATTCTGTAGACGGCTTTCAAATAACTTCATGTTTTCTTCGCGAGCCGCGGCGAGTTCCGGAAAGCGTTCTATCTGCCCACACAAGACGGCCGCCTGGAATTCTCCCAGACGGTAATTGAAGCCGACGATGCGGTGATGAAATTGGTCAGTAACACTGGCGCGGCCAGCGTTGATGTAACTCTGAACCTTTTCCATGTACTCCAAATTGTTGGTGACAACAGCGCCGCCTTCGCCGGAAGTAATGAGCTTGCTCGACTGGAAACTGAATGCGCCGAGATCGCCCATCGATCCCGCTCCCTTGCCCTTCCACGCTCCCCCGTGTGCGTGAGCGCAATCCTCAATGATTTTGAGATTGTGCTTCGCTGCAATTCGCAGGATCTCATCCATGTCGGCAAAACGCATGCCGAGGTGAACTGGCAGGATCGCTTTCGTCTTTGGGGTGATCGCCTTCTCAATCAGCTTGGCGTCGAGACAGTAGGTATCGGGATCGACATCAACAAAAACCGGAATTGCATTGAGCAGAAGAACCGGTCCAACGGTTCCCTCCCAGGTATATGCCGGAGCGATCACTTCATCGCCGGGCTGAATGTCGATCGCCTTCAATGCTGCTTGAATGGCTACTGTTCCAGTACTTACGCACTGCGCGTATTTCACCGTATGCAGTTTTGCGAACTTCGTCGCGAACTCGAGGGAAAACTTTCCTGGAAACGGTTGACCTCCCCACCCTGTTCCGGCCAGCACGGCTTCCAGATTGCGCGCCTCCTCTTTGCCACCTTGTGGCCACTGTGTAAAAGGCATTTTGCGTAACGGCTCACCACCGGCGATTGCTAACTTTCCCACAAATCCCCCTGTGACTGCAGCTATGCAACGTCTGGATTTGGAATCATAAAATCGCGCACGACCGCATCAAGGTCGTGACAGGCGCCAATAAATTGCCGTAATGTGCGCCGTGTTGGACCGAAGGTATCAAAATCCTGGATGGCCAGTCCTTCTTCGTTGTAGGCGCGGCGGAAGTCCGCGAATTTCTTTGAGAGTTCCTGCACAATTTCCGGGTCGACAGCATCGTTGATTCGCGGCTGGACAGCGATATCGCTCGAATTAAAACGAACCTGCCATGAATATGGCGGCGAGATAACCACATCGCCGCCTATAAATTGGCTCCAGTGCATGTGATTACGAAAGGCGGCCGAGAGCAGGCGTATGCGGTAGCCCCGTCCCCGAAAAAGTTGATAAGCCTTCTTGAAAACGGCGACACCTGCCCATTCCAGGTATCCGGGATCGATGGCGATGTTGTCTTTCTCGACCAGGACCTTCAGCCAGTCATCGAGGCGGCCAACCATGATCGTGCAAACCGGCCCCATGCTGGCGGTCTCTTTTCCTTCTCGCTCTCGGCGCTGCAGGCCGCGCTCGACTGCGCTGGCCACGGCAACGCACTGCGGCAACGTAAAGCAAACGGTTGCATTGATGCTGATGCCGCGATAGGTGGCCTCTTCCATCGCCGGAATTCCGGCGGAAGTTGCTGGAATCTTCACAATCATGTTGGGAGCAAGCTGGCTGAAGGCGATTGCCTGTTCGAGAATCGCCTTCGAGTCGCGAAATAAGCGGGGATCAGTTTGAATCGAGAGTCGACCATTCCTCCCACCCTGTTCATCGAAAATCGGCTTCAGCAACATTGCGCCCTTGATTGAAATCTCGCGCACAAGCTGCCACGCAATTTCTTCTTCGGACGCCGTGTGCAGTTCCGCGATCAAAGCACGGATTCTCGGCTTCCAGAAATCCATTTCTTTTTTCAGCACGCCTAACACAATCACCGGATTGCAAGTTGCTCCCACAGCGCCGTGTTCAATCGAGTACGTGAGTTCCTGAATGGAGGCGGAATCGTTCCACAGGCAGGTCGAAGTTGTCTGCGTCATTTCGTGAAGGGGACTCTTGTATGCGACGCCGGCGGGATTCATGCAAGCCTCCGTTTCGCAACTGCCGCGTTAGTCAAGCTTCACCTCGCATGGCTTTCCTTTGCGGTGTGACTGCTCGGCGGCAACGGCAATCGCCAGCGCTTTCAGGCCGTCTTCCCCAGGCACACGCGGTGGGTCGGTCATTCAGCATGTTATGAACGAAATCGTTCATCTCGGCCAGATAGGCATCGGCAAAGCGCGACAGGAAATGATCCGCGAGAATTTCCATCCCGCCGTTGGCTGTCAGGAAGGTTGCAGCCGTCTTGTTTAGCGAACCAACAAAGATGGAACCTTTTGAGCCGACAATTTCTGTTCGCACGTCGTATGCGTAGAGGGCCTGCACGTAGGATTCGACATTTCCAATCGCCCCCTGCGCGTATTTGAGATTGACCACACCCGCAACGACATCTCCGTATTTTGCAATTTCGGGGCGAATCGCAACGGTCGTGTAAGCGTGGACTTCTGTCACCTCATCGCGCATCATCCACCGAGCCAGGTCGAAATCATGGATCGTATTGTTGTAGAAAACCATTCCGTTCACGTTCGACTCGTAGGCTGCAATTGGAGGAACATCTTTGTCCCGCCCGACGGATTTGAAAATAACCGGGTCGCCAATCTCGCCACCTTCAATGCGCTTCATGGCAATCTGATACGCGGGGTCGTAATGTCGCATAAAGCCAATCTGTAATCGAACTTTCGCCTTGGCGATGGCTGCCAGCGCTTCATACGCGTCGCCGAGCGTGATGGCGATCGGCTTCTCGCAAAGAATATCCTTCCCCGCCGCAGCGGCGGTTTGAATGGCCTTAGCATGGAATTTGTCCGGCGTGGCGATCACCACTGCGTCGATTCCGGGGCAGGCGAGCATATCTTCCAGGCTGGAGAAGGAATTCTCAATTTCCAATTCCGAGGCGACCTGAGCGGCTCTGGCGGAGGCCACGTCCGCTACGGCAATCAAGCGAGCCTCAGGCACGAGGCGGCGGAGATTCTCCGCGTGACGGCGCCCCATCTCCCCGACGCCGAGTACTCCGATTCCAAGTTTTACGGGCAAATCTTCCTCGCACTTCTTAGCGCTTTGCTGCGAAGCAGTCCAGCCGCACCGTAGCGTATTTACTCAATGATGTCGAATATACTACAAGTTTCTTTTTCAGAAATCTACACTATTTTCTAACCGCTTAGCGTCGACCTTAAAAGGCCATTCACGTTTCCGCCATGCCAATACGAGATAGGCAACAAATCCCAACCCAATGGTTCCGAAGGCGTAGGCCATAAATTGCCATCCGCCGGGCTGCAGCGCTGGCGTCACGAATACTCCCAACCACCCCACAAGCGCGAACACCGCAGGCAAGGGATAAAGCCACATGCGAAAGGGCCGGGGCGCCTCAGGATGCACTCGCCGGTAAATCAACAGCCCAATAATTTGCGCCACGAACATCGAAAGAATGCGCGCCAACATCAGCGCAGTAATAATCTGCACAAGATCGAAGAAGCACGAAATGATGACGAGAAATCCAACCAGGAGCAGCGAGCGGTGTGGAAAATTCTTGGTGGGGTGCAGCTTCGCAAACCAGCGGAAAAATGCGCCGTCCAGCGCGGCCGCGTAGGGAATTCGCGAATAACCGAGCATCATGGCGTACGTTGCGGCAAAAGCCGTCACCTCGACCATGATGGTCATCAGAGTAGCGGCCCAGTGGCCGCCGATTTTCTGCATATAGACCGAGCCTATGGCGACGAAAGCTTGGGAACCTGGCTGCACCATTTCGCGCCAGGGAACAACCCCGGTAAAGCTGACGGAGATCAGAAAATCAATCACCATTACAATCAGGATCGAAAAGATCACGCCAAATGGGATCACGCGCGAGGGCCGTTTTATCTCATCGCCCAGATAGCAAATCTGGTAGTAGCCCAGGAAGTTGAACATCACGAGCATCGTGCCGTTGCCCAAGCCAAGCACAAAAGGAAGGCCGATCCGCCAAGCGCCTGGCGGAAAGTCGAACAGGAGTTTGGGGTCGAGGTGAGTCATGCCGCTTACGATGACCCAGGCGGCAGTCAGCAACATGCCAATCCAGAGGACGAGCATCAGCCGGGCTATGTCCTGAATCTTGCGATAGAGAGCAAGCATGGCTGCGGCCGTTATCGCGGCCGCCAGCAATTTCACACCCCATGCATGCACCACAAGCTGTGGCCAAATGAAGCCGGCGTAATTGGCCATGCCAATGCTGCTGGTAGCGATTTCAAGCGTGCCGCTGAAAAGAAACTGCCACACGAAAATCCAGGCCATCATGTGGCCCCAGGTTTTTCGGCCAAGGCATTCGCGAAGAAAAATGTAGGAACCGCCGGAGGCGGGAATCGCCGCTCCAAGCTCAGCAAACACCAACCCATCGCAAATCGCCAGCAACGCGCCGACGCCCCAGGCGATGAGCGATTGCGGGCCTCCCAGGGTTGCGATAATAGCTGGGACGGTAATGAACGGCCCCGTTCCCACCATGTTCGACATGTTGATGGAAACCGCATTAAGAAGACCGAGGCGCCGCAGCAAATGCGGATGCTCAGCAGCAGGAGCTGCGACGGCGGTATCGCTTTCGACTGTCATCGCGTCGACCATCCGCTAAGCAATACCATGGGGAAACCGACTTTTGATTTAACGTGCGGGTGCCGCTTCAAGATCGCGCACCACTCCGCGCAAGTAGCGCAAGCTGGACGCCACGCTTTCTGCCGGCGGAACAACCGTCGCGCCAAATTTCACATCCTGCTCAATCACCATCCATCCCGAGTAATTGTTCTTGTCCAGCAGGCGGAACAGCGCTGGGAAATCGATGGAACCTTGACCGATGATAGTGAACACCTTCTCTTCGATTGCTTGCTCAAAGTTGAGTTTCTTGCGCCGCGCCTCCTCGAGGATTTTGTTGTCAACATCTTTGATATGCAAGAAGCGCAGTACATTGGCGAATTTTCCAGCCTCGGTCACGGTATCCCCGCCGCCATATTCGCAGTGGCCGGTATCGAGGCACAAGCCAATTCCCGTGTGTGAAGTGACGTCGAAGAAGCGCTCGCACTCTTCCGGCGTTTCCACGTAGGTCGCAACGTGCGGATGAAAAACGAGATCTAGTCCGAAGTCGGCCGACACCTTTGCAGCCTCCTCCACCACTTTGGCGACATTCTTCCATTGCGCCGCGTTCAGTCCGGCGCTTCCATCGCGAGGAACACGCCGAGATGCGGTTGCGCTCGTCCGATTGCGCATCGGCCAGCACGAGGAATGGAGCCTTCAAGGTTGCAAGCAAGTCTCCCACCTTGCGAATATGCTCCACGGCAATTCCGGCTGAAGCCGGGTCGCTGAGAACGACGGGCACGAATGAGCCGAGCAACTTCAAATGGCGCTTGTCCAGTTGCGGTTTCAATACGGCCGGATCAGTCGGAAAAAAACCATAGGGGCCGAGTTCAGTGCCGGTATAGCCGGCCCAAACCATTTCATCCAACATTTTTTCGTACGATTGATTCCACGAAGGTCCGGGATAATCGAGCACTCCCCAACTATCGGGAGCGCACGCAAAATGAAAACGAGATGCAAGATCGGTCATGAAAAGTCCTCGGCACTGATTACTTTGATTTCACAAATTGCGGATCTACTTCCAACTACTCTTACGACCACGGGTCGATTACCACTTTCATCGAGTCGGCAGCCATCGATTTCTTCATCGCGGCATCGACATCGCGCAACCCGAAGCGATGCGTTACAAAGTCGGCGAGCGGATAGTGCCGCATGTAGCGAACCATTTGGCGCATGCTCGGGCCGTAGGCTGCCGGCTCTTCTCCGCCTACGCCAAGGATGCGGACGTTTTTTGCACATAAATGGCGGTGCGGGCTGATCGAAATCTCGCCCATATCGGAGAAGTTGCCCGCCTCGATCAGAAGGCCGGAGATGCGCAACATTTCCAAGCCTTCGCGAACAGCACCCGGAACGCCAGCACATTCGACAACGACATCTGCTCCTCGTCCGTTGGTAAGTTCTCGAACCTGCGCCAGACGATCTTTTTCCGTGGTTCTCGAGGCATCGATCGCCTGATCTGCGCCAAGTTTCCGCGCGAAGCCGAGCCGGTATTCGGACAGGTCGACCGCAATGATCGTTCCCGCGCCGAGCATCCGAGCTTTCATCACAAAACACATTCCAAGCGGGCCCGCGCCGAGTACAACTACCGAATCATCGAATCGAAACGATTCGCTGGGAAAGGAAGAAATCTGCTTTGCGCGATCCAGGCCGACCGTCACGGCCATGATCTCGGTCAACACTGCGATTTCCGAAGGCAGCTCATCAGGAACTTTCACGAGGAAGCTGCCTGGAACAACGTACAGATATCTGCGACCATCCGCCAAACAAATGCGGTGGATTTTTCGCGCTGATATTGTTGCCGTAATCGACCGTGTTTTCGCAGCAATAATTAAGGAAAGTCGTGCCGGCAGTAGTAGCACGTTCCGCAACTCACGTTGGGACCGACAATCACGCGGTCGCCAACCTTCAACTCGACACCTTCAAAATCGAAATACTTCCCATCACCGCCGATCGCCGCAATGGTACCGACGTTCTCGTGTCCTTGAATGATGGGAAACGGCACCGGACGCGGAGTGCCTGATCCACCATATTGGCCGACGTAGCCTTGATAGGTACTGTTTATCCGTGCCGCAAATTCCAGAACTTCCATCTTGACGAGCAGGCAACCTGGCGCGGGATCCGGTAACGGATATTCGCGGATCTCGTAGTGCCCGGGTTCGATTAAGGTTGCGGCGAGAACGGCTTGGGTCGACATCTGATCTCTTCACAGCAGGTCTTGTCAAACTCTTCCGGGCGAAAAATTCGGGGAACCCGGAAGTTCCCCGAATCGTTGTAGAGCAAGCCTTGCCCCCTCAAAAATTGAACTTGAGCGAAAGCTGGCCGATGCGTGGAGCGGCTGCAGCGGTCACCTCGCCAAAGTTGCCGAGTGAGTTCGAACCAGCGAAGATTCCGCTCGGTCCGAGGAACTGCGTGTGGTTAAAGATGTTGAACCATTCGGCCCGGAACTGGACATTCAGGCTCTCCGTGATGTGGGTATCTTTCACCAGGGCCATGTCCCAATTGTTGATGCCCGGTCCGTGGAAGAAACGACGGCGCGCATCGCCTTTCCTGCCCGATAGGCGAAGACGCGAACGACGCCGGATCGAAATAATAATGATTCGTGGAATCGCGTGGATTCAGGATGTGAACCGGGGCGACCAGATCGGGAGTATCGACCGGCAGCACGATCGGCCCGCCGAAGGCCGTGCCGAGCAGTGAGTGGTCATCCGTTTCCACGAGAGTGACTGGCAGGCCGGTGGTGAAACGTGTAATCCCGGTCAGAGCCCAGCCACGCGTAAGCTGTTTCGGTCCACCGAAGCGATCGAAGGGAAGCAGGTAGTTGTAACTGACAACGAAGTTGTTGGTCGCGTCGAAGGCCGCCAGTCCACGACTGAGGCGAGGATTGATCGGGATTGAATTGTTCGCCGTAGCCGGAAGAGTCGTCGAACACGCGGCTGTAAGTGTAGCCGAGCAAAAGTTGCAAATTGCCGGCGGTGTGACGGTAGTTGATTTGGCCGGAGTTGTAGGTTGAAGAGCCGGCGTCGATGAAATAGGAATCGTTGCCGAAGGGAATGACTCCGTAATTCCCGTCGGGAAGCAGCGTGCCAATTGGGCCCGATAGGCCAGCCGAGGCTTGAGCCGGAGTGAGTTCTACGCCGGGAAGAACGGAGCGAGTGCCGAGAACGGCGAGAATTGCCATTGATGTAGATGTTGTTCTCGCCGCCAGGACCGCAACCCGGAGTCGCGAGACAGAGGACGGGTTGCCAGGATTCGCCGAGACGGAGGAAAGTAGGCGGCGGCCCTGCGTGCCTACATAGCTGACTGTCAGCAAATCTTTGGGTGTAAGTTGCCGTTCCAATGAGAGTTCGTAGTTTCCCGCATAGGGCAGGCGATTGCCGTTGAAGAACGCTGGCGAGTGCCGATTCCGCCGAACGCGTTTCAGGAATTCCGCTTCGGTGTCATAGGGGGGTCCGCTGCCGGGGTTCTTGGCAGAGAAATGTTTCGGCGGCGCCGCGACCGGAAAAATATTGGGGACCTTT
>CAVTHZ010000009.1:0-171489 GCA_963734675.1 uncultured Acidobacteriaceae bacterium | reverse complement strand
GGCCGGTGTAGTGCGCCCGGGTTGCACTGACAAACGATCTCGTCTGGTTGATCAGGGCCAAAGGCCAGATGATCTGCTGGCGGAAATTGTTGACTGCCGCACTCACCTTCCGCATTTCGCTTAACGCGTCACCAATCGGGCCCTGGAGGGTGCTTGTGATGGTATGAAGCAGCAACAGAATGTCTCCGATTCCTTGAGCCCGCGTGTTCGAGGGAATCAGGCACAAGGGATCACTGCGACGAACAGCCATCGCCTGCTGTGGCTGAATCTGTGTTGAAAGTTGCGAAGGAGTTCCAAAGTTTTCATCTTCATATGCGTGTACCTCTTGCGACTTCTCCCGAGATTTCTTCCGGAAGTGGATCGACATCGGCCAGACCGGACGGGAACCTTTCGGCCAGTTCACGATAGGCTTCGATCAAAGGCACCGACTTTCGCTGCTCCAGCCACCAGGACCGATAGACGCGTTCCCGCGCGTAGGTCGTCATGATCCAGTAATCGACCGTCGTCGGTGACATGCGGATCGTGTGCGTGGTGTCGGCTTTCTCACCGATCACGATCAACGCATCGGCGCTCTTGCCCTTGATGGGAGCGCTGAAATGCTTGATCTGGTTCAAAGCCGTCTCGTTCAGGTGCAGGTGCTCCCGCAAGGCAGTCATGTCTCCCGGTTGCTGGCCGATGATCTTGGTGGTCGAGTTCTTCACGATGCCCGCCCCATGGGCCTGGGCTTCGATTCCGTCCCAACAAAATCTTCCGCTGTTTGGCTCATTCCCCAGACGCTGGCGTTACGTTTGCGCGCCGTACGAAACAGTTGGACCACTTCGGGCGCCAGCACCGGAGAATCCAGCAGGAACCAGCACTCATCAAGAACCGTGATGCTCCTTCTGCCCGCCTTGCCTGCTGCCCGTTGCGCGGTGGCGTGAGCGATGAGAAGGCTCATTGCCGTTTCCAGACGCCGGTCATCGCTCAATTGCTCCACGTTGAAGAACAACCAGGGATTGTCGAGCGAGATCGTTGTGGGCCGATCGAACAGCTTCGAATACACTCCTTTTTCGCCGGTCCAACTGCGCAGCTTGATCGCTGCCAGGTGGGCTTCATCCATCACCCGCTGGTTCTTTTCCTCGTCACGCCACTGTGACAGTTCGTCGCGCAGGTCGGAGAAGGTTGGAATGGGAGTCGAGGGCCGGATTGCCGCCCTCTTATAAGTCCGAAGAATGGCCTCCGTGATGAGGTTGTCAAGAAGTTGCGTGTCTTCGGCCCCGCCCTCGCCGAGCATGTGGCGCGTCAGATTTTTCAGAAACGCGACTTGATCCTTGCTCGGTTCTTTTTCTCCTTCTGGCAGATCCCACGGGTTAATCGTTTGTTCGCTATCGAGCGACATGGTGATCATTCGCCCGCCCATCAACTCAACCAGTGGACGATACGAATCGCCACGCTCAAGAATCGAAATCAGCGGGTTGCTCCGGGCGGCCATCAGCAGAAACTGCTGCACCATGACGGTCTTTCCGCCGCCAGTTTTCGCCATCACCAGCATGTTCGCGTCGCTCAAGCCGGGATCGAACGGCGAGAAAGGAATGAGCTGGCGGTACGGAGTTTCAAGCAGAAACAGTGGTGACCGCGGTGTTCCGCGCCAAGGTGTCTCTACCGGCACAAGATCCGCCGCATTCGAGGTGAGCAAGTCCTGGTCTCGCTTATCGGGCTCCGCCATCGCCGGAAGTGAACTGAAAAACAAGCGCTTCTTCGCCAACGACTCAGCCACCGCCTTCGCGCCGTTC
Source organism: uncultured Acidobacteriaceae bacterium (assembly GCA_963734675.1). Taxonomy (GTDB): domain Bacteria; phylum Acidobacteriota; class Terriglobia; order Terriglobales; family Acidobacteriaceae; genus Sulfotelmatobacter. The sequence continues at coordinate 169,717 of CAVTHZ010000009.1, read as the reverse complement.
ATGCGGGAAATCGCGTAGAGAAGCTGTTGGCGCTGGTTGTCGATGGTGCGCTCGGATTGCTCCAGTTCCGCGGTCGTGATTGCCGGTCGTGAAGTGCGCGTTCCGATGACCAGGCTCAGCTTGGCCGTCTTAACCGAACTCGAAATGATGTCCTGTTGCACCCTGACCAGTTGGGACTCGGCAACCTGGGCTTCCACGTTGGTCCGAAATCCGCCGTTCGAATCCCGTTGCACGGCCTGCATCTTGCGCAATCGGCTCTTATAGCCCTTGAGCACTTTCGCCTGATCGGGAATCGTGATCTGCGCATTGACAATGAGTGGGAAATCCAGACCGACCAGTTCTCTCAGGATTCCGGGGAAAGTGGCATCCGGCAGTTCTTTCAGACTTACAAAGGAATAGAGGATTCCGCCGACATTCAGATAGGAGTCCGTCTCATCTGCGATGCTTGTGTCAACGATCTGCTCGCGGGCGCTCCTGTATTCCAGTTGCTCCTCACCCCGCCTGTACGGCCGATGATCCGGAGACAAGGGATTAAGTGCCCGTTTTGCCTCAAGAAACAGATCCTCGTCGGTCAGCCGGCGCGCGCCGAGTTCTGCTGCTTCGAGCGTCGTTTCGAGGCCACGCAGCAGACTCTCGAATTCCGCCAGCAGTTGCTGATGCTCCTGACGACTGCGCTCAATGCACTTCCGGGCCGATAAGCTGAAGGGTTTGCCCGTCGGCTTGAGCGGCTTACCGGCAATACGGCGATGAACGACCGGATCCCAGATGAAGTACACGTGTAAGAGAGGCCGCATGTAGTGGCCGTTCGCCTCTTTCATTCGCCATCGTTCGACGCGCAGCTCATCGAGTGCAATTACCTCTGCCCGTTCCGATTGCTGGGCTTCGCCATACCGCTCAAGCAGGTCTCCCAGGTCCTCCACTACTTCGTAACGGAACTGCACTCTCATGCTCTGTTCCGGCAGAGAGCGCAGGAGCGCCTCCAGCATCAACTTGCCCCGGTCCCGGCCTTCGTCGCTCGCGAAATACGAAGCCAGCCCTTCAACTCGTAGCCCGCAACAAAAGCGCCATTGGTGCGAACGACAACGTTGTCCAGGTAGTCGCGGACCGGAAGTTGCTCGCACAATGCCGGATCGTGGAGTTTTCGCTCGTGTTGTTCAAGCGTAAGCGGCACTGCTATTCCTCCCTCAGATATGCCGACCGGATTTCGCGGTCGCGCGCCAGCGCGCAGTAGGCGTGCGGTTTCGTGTACCAGAAAGCGAGATCGCGAACGTATCCTCGCGGTTTGCCATACTTGAAGGCCATCAGCAGCGGCACTATCAGCAGTGGCACTCCGTACTGGAGGACGATGCTCATCGGCATTCCCGCGATCTCACCCCCCACGAAATGACCAACGACGTTCATGATGGCCGCCGCACCAAGCACGACGAACAGGTCCTCCAATTCCAGAAGCATGAATGTCACTCGCGTCTGTAAGTTGCGGTTCACCGGTGTCACCTGCAATGGCATCTCGTAACTCCTTCCTAGCGCACTCCCGCAGTTCCGTGTTGAATCCAGAATTCTCCTAAGCGCAACAATCCCGACAGTCCGAAACAGCACATCGCTGCGACCAGGTTGCGCACCCAGGCCTCGCCGATCGTCATCCGTTCCAGCAATCCGGCGAAGTGCACGACCGCAAGCACTACCTGGCCGGCCCCGTAAAGCGGCAGCAGAACATTCCCGACCCAGTTCACCAGTGTCAGGATTGAGATCCAGTAGCGGTCTGGGTTGTTCCAGGATGCTTGGTTGCTGAACGACTCCATGACGCGCAACAACCCAGAACACATCAGAGAGGCCAGTGCCGCGTAACCGAGGTGTTGGTACGGCTGCGCCTTGCTGAAGCGGTAAATCGCGGCGGCGGCGAACAAACCTGCCATGGTCGGCATGATGACGTTGCCCAGCCAGTTCGTCAGGTTGAGCAACCCGTTTGAAAGACTCACAGGATCACCTCCAATCCTCATCAGCCGGCCATGGCCTGGACCAGCTTCCAAATGGCCGAAACACTCAAGAACGCAAGACCCGATCCCACCAGCGGCATGAATGGCCGATGGCGCGCGTAATTGAAGATCGCTCCCACTATCGCCAATCCCGCCGCTTCCGGCAGGATCGTTCCGGCGAGAAAGTTCCAGGCTGCGGTCAGCATGTCCGTGGTTGCGAACTCTGACCCGCTGTTCCAACTCTGGATAAGCTGGACTCGTGCCCGACGCAGACATCAGAAAGATGGCGGAGATGATGGACGCCAGCGGGCTGTACCCCTCGGCCGCATCGAGCGCCGCCTTCAACACGCAGAAAGCCGCGAGCACGGGAACCAGGGCAACCACGACGTTCGAAACAAAACCGCTGAAGCTCGTCTGCAAGCTCGCGACCCACGAACTACTGATGCCTCCGCCTTGCGCAGGCATGGCGATACCTTGCGCCGCAAACCAGGAGAGCAACTGCGGAAGCGTCAGGAGAATTACCGACCAGAGGGCCCATCTCTGGAACCTCCCGCCCGCCTGGAAGTTCACGCCGCCTTCCTGCCGCAATGCGATCCCAGCCAGCACCATCGTGCAGATGGCAGCCGGAACTGCCATGTCGAATAGCAGTGTCAACAGATCGACGATGATTTGGGGCAGCGTCATTGCCTGAGCACTCCGTAGTGAGCGTTCTCTACTGCACGCCCGCCGTGCCGTTCTGAATCCAGAACTCGATCAGGCGAGTGAGGCCGGAGATCACCAGCAATCCGGCCGCTGTTACCGCCCATCGCGCGACACCGCGTCCTTGGGAATAAGAGACGACTGCCATGACCACCGCCAGCGCCGCTCCGACAGGAGAGATCACATTGCCGACCCAGTTCACGAGATTGAGAACTGTTCCTTCGGGTTGGGCCGCAGTTTGACCCTGAACAGCCTGCCCTTGTGGCAGGCTGCGTTCCCAGGTTCTGGGCATTGGACACCAGCGGACACAACTGGAATGAACAAATCGCCAGCACATAGACGAGGGCAAGGCGAAGGCGGGTGTTTCTCCAATCTGACAATCTCATATGCTCCTCTTCTGCGATCGCGTTGGAATCGCGCTTGAGTCTGATTTCCGCAGGGGAGAACATACGGGCATTTCAGATTTCGGGCAAATCAGGATGACCCTTTGGGACTGTTTTTAGAACCGTGTCGCGAACCTGCAGTTTGCCGAATAGCGATTCGAATCTTCGAGAGCATTGTGACGCCTATTGATTTCAAAGGCCGGGTTCGCAGTGTACGCGTGGGAGCTGAAGAATTGTGAGATGAACAAATGTTTGAGTATGGTGCATCTCACAAGCACGACTGGATCTGAATCAAGCGGTTCGGGTCATTGTCGAAAGCGCGTTTCTCATTACCTATGTGGTTCTTCATGGCCGTTCTCACACAATCCTGATCGCCGACGCGCCAATTTACATCCCAGTTGCCAAGACTAGGATTCCAGCAGCGCCCGTAACTTATGAGCGTATCTGCGGCTCGACGTGACCACCGTTCCTCCAGCCAGTACGATGTCGTAAACCCCATCGAACATCGGACGAATCTCGCTAATGCAGGCACCGTTCACGATGGCCGACTTCCGCACGCGGATGAAGTGGTGTGGCGCGAGCTTCTCTTCCAGGTGCGCCATGGTTTCCCGCAACAGGTGACGGTCGCTGGCGGTGTGTATGCAGGCGTAGTTTCCCGTGGCTTCGATCCACAGCACGTTGGAAACGGGGACAAAGAAAATCCGCTTCTTGTCCTTCACCACAAAGCGTTCCAACGGGCGGAGACTTCGGAGGGATTGGAGCAGTGGTTCGAGACCTCGATTTGCTTCCCTGCGCTGTTCGAGGACCTGGCGTGCGTGAACCAGGGCCTTGGCAAATCGCTCCTTATCATACGGTTTCAAGAGATAGTCAACAGCGTGCACTTCAAATGCACGAATGGCGTGCACATCGTGAGCCGTGACAAAGATATATATGGGAGCGGGGCCGTTCACTGGTTCCACATTCTCGATGACTCCAAAACCATCCAGATCAGGCATCTGCACATCGAGAAAAACGATGTCGGGATGAAGTTCATTGATCTGCTCCACCGCGCTTATTCCGTTCGCCGCCTCGCCTACAACTTCAATGCCGTCGTGTTCGGCCAGATAGCGACGGATACCGCGCCGGGCGATCGGTTCGTCATCGACGATGAGGACTCGCGTCTTCAATGCGAACTCCGCAGTGGAATGGTGATGATGGCCTCACAGCCTCGACCGTCGCCCCCGGTAAGTTCCAGCGACGACTCGTCCCCGTAGAGCTGTTTCAAGCGTGACTGGACATTGGTGAGTCCGACGCCGAACCGCAGGAGCGACGCCGGTGCCGGCCCAGGGCCATCATCGCGGACGCAGAGCCAAACTCTGCCGTCGTGGAGTTTGGCAGCGATCTCCAGCCGGCTTGCGGTGGAATCGACGCTGAAGCCATGCTTGATGGCGTTCTCAACCAGTGGCTGAAGGGCCAGGCTCGGTACATAGACTCCGAGAAGATCAGGCGGTATGTCCATGTGCACCTTCAAGCGATCATGAAAGCGTGTCTGTTCGATCTCCAGATACTTGCCGACGAACTCGAGCTCGCTTTGCAAGGTGATCTCGTTCTCCCGGCGTTCGAGGGCCATGCGCAGCAGGTCGCCGAGGCTGACCAGCAGACGGCCCGCAGCATCGACGTCTTCCTGCATCAGAACACCGATGGCATGAAGGCTGTTGAATAAAAAGTGCGGATGCAGCTGGCTCTTGAGATTCTCAAGTTCTGCATGGGAGAGCTGCGTCTCCAGTTGCGCCGCTATCGTCTGGCGCTCCATAGCAACCTGGTAAAAGTGCATCGACTGGTACAAGCCCAACACTAACCAGTATGTGAGTATGCCGGTAAAGCTCATGAAAAGAACACCGACTCCGAACGACGAGAGAAAGCGGTGCACGTCAGGACCAGTGATGTGAAAAACAAACCGGAGAAGTCCAAGGCTCAGAAAGTATTGGGTGACAGATGCCAGGGGAGCCATCGTGAGCGACACGATTGTGTGGATCGCTATGTGACGTGCAAGCCTCGGCCCCGTCAACGGGAACCGTTTGGCAAGACCGATCACAAGCGGTGTGCACGCCGCCCATATGTACCACTCAGACAAGTTCGAGCGCACCCTCGATCACCCAGTGAACCTGCGAACCCTGCACCTTTTCCACCACGATCTGTTGCGCGGCAAACAACAGCCCCACAATCGTCCACCCACACAGGATCAAAATCCATTTCTTCCGTCCCCTTCTGGCGTGGCTTGTAGCAATGGGTGTTGACCCTCCGGCACGGATTATAGCTGTAGCGTCGAAGGAGACATCACGGAGGACAGAGCCGTCGAGAGCTCCAAATGCCTTTTGACGGCTAATTCCTGCCGCTTGCCTCATCGCGGACACCGCATGTCACTTTTCCTGCAAATATTGGTTCTTCGCGACATATGTTCAGCGAGCAGGACCATCCAGGTTAGGTAAGGAGTTTTTCATGAAGAAGATTTTGACGCAGTACGGAGCGTATGTACTCGCGGTCGCTCTGATGATGCCGTTGGCGCAGGCGCAGCCGACAAAAATCCAGGCGGCCTTCGGAGACGATGCCGGAACGCTTTCCAAGAAATTCACCGGCCTCGCGCGCGTTATGGCAGGCAAGTACGACTGGAAGCCCGGCCAGGGCGTTCGCTCCGTCAGCGACGTGTTCAACCTGATCGTTAAGGAGAACGGCCTGCTCGCCGTGCTGCTCTCGGGCACACCGAATACGGGGGCAAAGCCCGCGCCCATCACCGATCCGGGGAAAATGCAGGAAGCTCTTAAGGCTTCTTACGCCAATCTACAAAAAGCGATCACGGGACTTTCCGACAACGACCTGCAGACACACGTGAAACTGTTCGGAGAAGACATGACGAAGCAGGACGCGCTGATGCTGATTCTCGAAGATCAACACGAGCATCTGGGGCAGTCGATCGCGTACGCGCGCACCAACGGCGTGGTTCCGCCCTGGTCTAAGTAGGAGCGCCGCGCGCGGCTCATCGCCCGGTTCTCGAATCGCATAGCCTGGCACCGGTCTCTCGAACTTGACTGAATAAAACAAGGAGATGATCTCATGATTCGTAGCTGCAATCTTATATTGTGCTGTTTTCTTGCGGGACTGACGCTCAATGCGAGCGCACAGCAGTCTGCTCCTGCCGCATCTGCGCCGCCTCCGCTAGTGGGGACACTTGCAGGGCATCCAGACTGGCCTGCGGCAAAGAACCCCGGCGACGTGGACACTGTGGACCACCTCCTCGCTTCGCTCTATGACGTGGTCTCCGGCCCAGCCGGACAGCGCGACTGGGACCGCTTCCGCGCGCTGTTTGTGCCCGACGGGCGGATTGCCTCGACTTGTTCCGGAATCTGCGGCCACAAAGGATAGCACCGGCGCGCAAGGGCGATGCCGTTTTCCTGACTCCCGACATGTTCGCGCAGCAAAACGATTCCTACTTCAAGACGAACGGTTTCTTCGAGCGCAGCATCGCGAACCGCGTCGAGGAGTTTGGCAATCTTGTCGAGGTGTGGAGCACGTAGGAAATCCGGGATGCGAAGGACGACGCCCAGCCATCCTCGCGAGGCATCGATTCGTTCCAGATTGTGCATGCTCACGGACGCTTCTGGATCGCCAGCCTTCATCTTTGATGATGAGCGACCAGGGGTGACGCTGCCCGCGAAGTACCTGAAAAAGGCCGGGTTATGAGGAGAGCGTTTACGAGAGTCCCGCACTTCTGCGACTGGATGCGTCGACAGCGCGGGGTTCGGCCAAAAAATTCACCGCATTGTTTTTGCATTGGATACCAAATTCTGAATAGCCACAAGGGAAGACACATGATTGACTTCGGTTTGGGAAAGTTGCGGCTCTGGAGCGCGGCAGCAGCCTGCGCAGCCCTATTCATGACGCAGGCTGCGGGAGCCCATCCAGCGGCCTTTACACTCAACGATGTGATGCAGGCGCCATTTCCGTACGACATGGTGGCCGCGCCCACGGGCGCAGCCGTGGCGTGGGTATTCGATGCGAAGGGCTGCCGTAATATCTGGGTAGCAGACCCCTCCCATGGCGCGAAAGCGCGCCAGATCACACCGTACACAGAGGACGACGGTTTCGATATCGGCGAACTCGCCTGGTCGCCGGATACGAAGTCGATCGCCTTTACACGGGGCGAGAATCTTTGACGACGAGACTCCGGCCAACGTTAATAACTCCCCGGAAGGCCCAAGCCCAAGGAAGTATGGGTGGTTGCCACGGCCGGCGGCGTGCCGCATAAGGTCGGCGCGGGAGACTCCCCTAGCTTCTCGCCCGATGGCAGCCGGCTGCTGTTTGTCGACAAGAAAAGAATTCTGACGGTGGCCGCGAGCGGCGATGGCGACGCGCAGCCATTGCTCATCGATCAGGGAACAGTGGACTCGCTGACCTGGGCGCCGGACGGCAAGCGCCTGGCGTTCGTGAGCCATCGAGGCAACCACTCGCTGATCGGTGTCTACGATTTCGTTGACCAAACCATCGTCTGGTTGAGTCCGAGTCTCGACTACGACAGCTCGCCCGCGTTCTCACCGGACGGCGCGCGGATCGCCTTCATTCATGTGCTCGCCGAGAAAACTCTCCCCGATTTCTCCTCCCGACGCAGCGGACGGCCGTGGTCGATCTGGACGGCGGACGTGAAAACCGGCCAGGGGCGACGTGTCTGGATTGCCGACGCGGGACCCGGAGTGTATTCCATCCGACGCTCCTCGGCGACGAACCTGTTCTGGACCAACCATGATGATCTCGTGTTCCCCTGGGAGAAAAGCGGCTGGCTGCATCTATATGCCGTCCCCGTGCAGGGCGGGACGGCCCGCGCACTCACGGTGGGAAAGTTCGAGGTCACACACGTCGTCTTCAGCCAGGACCGCAAGCGCCTGGTCTATTCGTCCACTCAGGATGACACCGACAGGTTGCATATCTGGACGGTCGATGTCGAGCACGGTTCGGCCGTGCGCACCGCCCAGAGCCACGCCATCGAAGACATGCCGCAGATCGGCGCCGACGGCGCTCTTTTCGCATTGCAGAGCGACGGCAACCAGCCGCTGCATCCGGTCGTGTTGAGTGCGGGGGGGCAATGGCGGCGGCTCGCTCCGGAAGCCATCCCGTCCTCCTTCCCGAGTTCCAAGCTCGTCATGCCCCAGGCCGTGACCTTTACGGCGAAGGATGGCCAGGAAACGCACGCGCAACTGTTCCTGCCACGTGAAACCACCTCCAAGCCGCACCCGGCGATTCTGTTCTTCCACGGCGGCCCTCAATTGCAGATGCTGCTGGGGTTCAATACCGACACCGTGAGTATAGCTGGATGATACGCATTTAATCAGTACCTCGTCGCCGAGGGCTACATCGTGCTGTCAGTCAACTATCGCGGCGGTACCGGCTATGGCCTTGACTACAGAGAGGCCGACAACTTCGGCCCCGGCGGCGGCAGCGAGCTCAATGACATCGTCGGCGCCATCACCTATCTGCGAGGCCGACAGGACGTCGACTCCCATAGATTAGGCATCTGGGGGGCAAGCTCTGGGGGACTCATGACGGAACTCGGTCTCGCGCGTGCCTCAGATGCACTCGCGGCCGGTGTCGATTATGCGGGCATATATAACTGGTCGACGTTCCTGTCCTCGGTGGGCGAGCCAATCGACGGAGACGATGCGAACCGCCGGGCGGTGGAATCCTCCCCCATCGCGACCATCGACCAGTGGCACTCACCCGTGCTGCTTGTGAAGGCGGACGGCGACCTCGATGTACCCTCCCAGCAGCCACCGCACTCATCGAAGACTTGCGGTCGCACAACATCGACCATGACGTAATCATGATTCCGAACGAGATTCATGACATGGCACGCTACTCATCGTGGATGATGTTGTTCAATGCGGCGGATGTGTACTTCGATCGGCATCTCGACAAGCGGAGCGCGCCCACTCCGTAAGCAGGTCTGAGAACCACTCGTCTACTGCGCTGGTTGGTTGCTTGCGGACGGTTGGTTCAGCTCTTGCTGCAACTGCAATAGTTGGCGCAGTTGCTCAACATTGGCGGAGTTGGATGTTGGAACGCTCCGCGCACTTGGTTGCTGAGAACCCTGATTGGTCTTGGGGGTCTGCTCGAGGACCACGTAGATCGGAGTATCCGCCGAAATCGTCACCACGATGTGCTGGGTGATCGCTAATCGGGAAACCTCCTCATCTCCAGCCTCGCCGACATTGTTGCTGACGCGCTCCCGCATTAGGTCCGACTCGCTCAGCGGCTGGTTCAGACTGCCTTGTCCCACCAACATCGAGCCAGCTTGGCCGATTCCTGACAGCGATCTGACCAGGACGTTCTTTCCCGTGTTCTTCCCCTCAACTTTTCCTTTGAGCGGCCGCAAGTCCAAACCCGTGGCGGCGGCCTCGATGGGAACGACCGCACCATCCGGCATCAGCAGAGAATCGAACTGGATGTCAACGTAACCTGAACGATCTCCGTTCCGGATGTGGCCAACCGCTTTTGCTCCCGCAGGGACGATAATTTCTCCGTCCCGCTCATAGTTGTACTCGATCACCGCCAGGACCGGAGTTCGCACCGCGGTGCTGGCCGCTGATTCCAGGCGTGCACGCAATCGCGTACCCGTGGCCAGACCCAATCCCAGTTCCGGTGCTGGATCATTGAAGATTTCGCGGGCCTGAGCACTAGCCGAATTGGCAGAGACGCTTCGCACGTAGATTAGCGAAGACTTCTCCATGGCCTCGCGCTCTGCTTTACCCAAGTCTGGAGTCTCGGCGCCGGCACCCGAGCCTGGCTGATACGGCGGCGCTTGCCATGGCTGCTGGTCTCCGAAAGGCGGTATCGACCCCAAAGTTCCCGCTCCGCTCGCCACCGTCGTCCCCGCTGCCGGCTTGGTTGCAGTTCGTTGTAGATCTCGTTCGTTCAGGAAGCCTTCGTGAGATTCTTTTGTGACGGGCCGGCCAGAATCGGTGATCGGAAATAGGCTCTTGTCGTTGCTCGCGGTACCGCTCTCCAAGGCCAAGTCTTCAGTAGCAGTGGCACCACGACTCTTCGCTTTCTGTGGCGCGCCTCGATGGGGCATAGACGTAGCAACGAAGATCAGCAGCGCGATGACGATCGCTCCCGCCCCGATGATTACAAACCGGTTCTGTTGGATCTGCTGCCTGGCTCTCTGTTTTGCTCTTGTTGCGAGCTCAGGCAATGGGGCGGTTGCGTCCGGAGGGAGTGGCAGGTCGTTGTTGCGAGCTTCATTTTCCGCTGGCTCCTGAATGACTGCAGCGTTGCCGTTGTCGTTGTGTCCGTTTGGATGAATCACTTTGCACCTCCCGAGACCGGAGCCACAAACGCAATCGGCGCCAGGACCGGACGGTCGACCTCTTCCGCTTGGGCAACCGCGAGCAAGAGCCGTTCCCTGGATTCTTTGAAAGTAGGACGCTCGAACACAACGATGCCGTCGGCTCTGGCGCCGGGCGCGAGTCTACGCGAGGTGATCCAGTAGTCCTTGATCGCAACCGGCTCGGCCTTAATCGCCTTTCGATGCTTGTCTTTCGATGTCCCCGCAAGCTGTATTTGCGGCGGCAGTACTTCAATGGTCCGTGCAGAAGAATTCAGAACGGCGAACGGCACGGCCATCTGTTGCTCTTTCTCTATCGCCTGTCCTACCGCAACCTGCAGTTGCTTGCCTTCCCAATGTGGATTCTCAATCCGTTCTGCCCTGAGCAAATCCTGCTCTGGTCTGCCAGGCTTCTCTGGGGCAGTGCTGGTTGGCTGATTTTCTGTAGCAACGTTCTTTGTTTCGCCAACCACAAACACGGGATGAGTCGACGCAATCAGAAAGCTGCGCGGGCGCTCACAGTTGAGGACATAGTCCACGGGCTCACTACGGTCTGACTTGCCTTGGCTCACCAGGCTCAGCGAGATCTCATGGCCTCCTCTGGTGGTAATCAGGGCGTTGGTTTGCGCAGGTTTTGCGCTGGTTGCTTTGAAAAACACCAACTGCGGCTCGGCTTCGGAGTGGTCGGCCTTAAAAGCCCCCGGATCGCCCAGTACGACCGAGCTCACCTCCTCCAGCACCCGCACCGAACTGACGTATCCTGGCCGCAAGTGCAAGACCACAACCTGTTCTGGGTCAACATTCAAGTTCACGATTCGCGCCTGCGGAAGATCGGCTTGCGCTGAAGCTATATGCAGCAGCAGGAGACTGACCGTTGTCAGATGCACCAAACTCAAACAAATTTTCATCTCACATCTCTTTCCGAACTGGTGTTCGTAGTTCTTGGTTTAATTCCGGCTTGGCGGAGGTAAGTTGTTCTAATTCTTGCCACGTAGGCAATTACGTCGGGATTTCGATAGCCGAGGTCTCGTCTGCCGATCACGTCTTCGCCAGCATAATAGGCGGCAGCCACTAGCCTGAAATCATTGTGAAACTGTTGCATCAGCCATGCGAGGTAGCGCACGCCCCCGGAAACGTTCTGATCGACACTGCACCGGTCTCTTACCCCGAGTCGCTGAGCGGTTAGCGGGCATTAACTGCATTAGTCCTGCAGCGCCTTTGGGAGAGACCGCGCATGCTTGCCAGTGCGACTCGCGTTCGACAATGGCGCGTACCAGCGCGACGGGCACCCGATAATGTTGGGCGTAGGCTACGACGTAGTATTCGGCTTCGAGCCGTGCCTGTGGTTTGGGCGATTGCGCCCAGCAGATCGAGATTGCAGAAAGCACTTGCGCCAAGATGAGTGCTGGCTTCATGCCGCGCTCCTTCGCAGAGCCTCGGCGCTGTACTGCTGCGCGTCATAGATCAAGCTGGCAAACCCATCCCGCAAGAGCAGCTTGCGTCGATCGGCCTCGGTTTTGGCCAGCAAGGGCAGGAGAATGTCTCTCATCTCCGCCGTAATTTGTTCAGTTCCCAGAACTTTGAGTGCCTGCGCGAGGTCGAGAATCTCTGAGACGGAGGGTGGCTTTTCCATGCTCCAGCCGCGCAAAGCCTTGGCGAGTCCCGCCATACCGGCATGGAATTCGTGGCTTGAATCCGGCGTTCTCAGCGCCACAATCTCTGCTTCTCGCTCCGCGGTGGGGTGTTCAACACGAAGGTAAAAACTGCGCCGGCGCAGGGGATCGCCGATGCGCCTCTCTTCATTCGATGTCAACACAACGAAGGGAATGCTCCTGGCTTTGATGGTGCCCAGCTTCGGAATGCTCAACTGCCACACGCTGAGCAATTCCAGCAACAAGGCCTCAAATGCGTGGTCCACCTTGTCCAGTTCGTCGATCAGCAGGACACAAGGCCTTTCGCACTGCAACGCGCGCAGAAGCGGCCCGGCACCGAAGAACTGCTGGCTGTGCAACTCCGTCCGCAGGGATTCCCAATCGACGCTGACGGACTTGGCTTTGAGTTCAACGCAAAGCCTTTGCAGGGGTTCATCGAACTTGCCGATGGCCTTCTCCTCGTTGATGCCTTCGTAGCACTGCAGGCGTTCGACGGTGGTGTCCGCTGCGTCCGCAACTGCATATGCCAGTTGAGTCTTTCCGCTGCCGGCGGGGCCTTCCAGCAGCAACGGCTTCTGCAGTCTCGCCGCCAGGTAAACCGTTGTCGTGGCTACCGAATCGGCAATGTAGCCACTTGCGCGAAGGCCTCCTTCGAGTTCTTGAAGAGACGAAAACACTCGCTCCTCCTCCGCCTAGGACCATGCCAATTCCGGTCCTGACCGTGAAGAAGCTAAGCCCAAATGAAATTTCGGTCAAATCGCGTGGATTTTCGTGGAGTTTTGACTGAAATCGACACTCGGTGTAGAACCGAATCTCCGCAGTGGTTAGGAGTTGACTATGGCGAACTCGGCTTATCGGTTCAGTCTGGCAAGCGACGGCGTCGCTGGAATGGCAAAGATACTGCAAACGCTGGAATCTAAGGAGCACGCCTTAAAGGCCGGGGAGTTGGCCAAATTGCTAGGCGTAACCCGGCAACACATTTACAAAATGGCAGCTGCCAGCGTCATTCCTTCCTTTCGCATAGGCGCGGCGGTGCGATTTGACCCGAGGCAGGTTGCGGAATGGCTCACGCGGAGGATGCCGCAGACGGCTACCTCCGTTAGCTTGAACAGAATTGCTGTTTGACCATCTTTGCAAGCCGATAGCTCCTATCGTCGAACGTGTTCAGTCAGGTCCCTTCCGTGCGATCTTCTTTGGTCAGTCACTGCCTTCCAACCGAGACAACAGAGAGTTCCCCAGTTCTAACGCCGATTGCGTTTCCTCGGCTTCGATATTCTGACCGTGGACTGCTGAATTCAGGACAGCCGATACGGTTCGCAAATCTGCGACCACTTCTGTCGATAATGCATTCGCGCTCGTGAGTGCTCGCGTCAAGGCCGCGATGCCGACCAATTTCGTCGACAGCCCCCGTTTCTCGGCGATAGTCTGCAACGCCCGCTCCAGCCGAATCCGCATAGTGACCAGATGGAACCGGGGTAACTCGCCCGCAAGATCGTGGCTCGTGGGCAATTCGGACTGCAAGCGTTTTGGAAGCGATTCGGTCAATCGGTACTGTGCCACTCCCACCGGCTTGCCTGTATCCCGGAGTGCATACTCAACCACAATTCTGTTCTTCTCCTTGCAGAGAATCAGGCCGATGCTGGGAGTGTCATCAACATGGCGCAAGAGGTCATCCACGGCCGACAAATAGAAATTCATCTTGCCCGCGAATTCGGGCCTGAACTCTTCAATTTTCAGGTCGATTACGACATAGCATCGAAGGCGCAGATGATAAAAAAGCAGATCGAGAAAATAGTCTTGCCCGCCGATTTCCAGATGGTATTGGTTTCCGACGAATGCAAATCCCTTGCCGAGTTCCAAAATTAAGTCGCGCAGATGGTCGATCAGACCTCGTTCCAAATCACGCTCCAGCATCTCTGTCCCGAGCGTTAGGAAATCGAAGTTGTAGGGGTCTTTGAGGAGCTCCTGGGCCAGTTCCGACTGGGGAGCCGGGAGCGTTCGCTGAAAGTTCGTGACCGCCCGGCCCTGCCTGCGGTGAAGGTCACCCTCAATTTGATGGACAAGGACGTTCCGCGTCCAGCCACTCTCGACAGCCTGCCGGATATACCATTCCCGTTCCACCGGGGCCTTCACCATTTCAAGAATCCGTACATTGTGTCCCCAGGGCAATTGTGCAACGACCTGTTGCACAAATTGATGGTCGGGGTACGCTTCAGCGAAAGCCCGCATATATTTGAGGTTTCGCGCGCCAAACCCAGTCATGCCCGGAAAGGCTTTGAGGAGGTCATGAGCCAGCCTGTCGACGACCTTTGCTCCCCATCCTTCCGATTGCTGGCGAGTGAGAATGTCTCTGCCAATGCCCCAATAGAGCAATACGAGTTCCCGATTGACGGACAAAGCGGCGCGGACTTGCGCGCTGCGGATTCGCTCCTTCAGTTCCTGCAAGAACGCGTCATACCGATCCGGCAGTTCAGGATGTTTTCGCTTCATGATAGGAAACCAGCATAGCCTAAGAGCCAGATTCAATTTCACCTGATCAGGCAACATAGCCTGCCAGGGCTCCTGCGTTCACTTTTGCCAAAGCGTCTTTCGATTGCACCCCCTTCAGATAAACCATCGTCGATTTGATGTCGCGATGGCCCATCCACGTCTGAAGCGTGCGGATGTCCACACCGTGGCGCAGGTGCTCGGTGGCAAATGTGTGGCGGAACTTGTGCAGGAAGAAGTGCTGGCAGTACGGCCCTTCAGCGCACTTGTTGCCGTGCTTCGTAACGCACTGTCCACAATTCAACTTCGCCCGGTCCGCGACCCGCTTCACAATCGTGTCGTTCTCGCTGTTGGGATTTCCACGTTTGTTGGGAAACACCAATTGTGCGGGCAGAGCATTGCGTGTCTCTTTCAATCGCCGCAATTGGTCGATGAGAGCTGAGGGCAACGGTACAACTCGTTCCTCCCAGTTCTTCGGCCGAAAGTCCCAGAGAGCCTTGGCGGTGACCCGAACGTGACTCTGACGGAAGTCGAGATCGCGCCAGCAAACATGTTGCCCCTCCTGATCGCGAAATCCAGAGCCCAGCATAAATTTCAGAAAGATTGCTTCATCGCCGATGGCGTGGTTGAGCATCGACTGGATTTCTTCCGGCTCGTAAATCGGGCGGATCTTTTCAACGTACCTCGGCCAGTCGCTGGATGCGATCAGGCCACTTTTCCCGTGCCGTTTGAAAAGCTGCAGCACGACGACCAGCTTGTCGTAGACGGTCCGGTGGCCGAGTCCAAGTTGATAGCAACGTGCCATGAAGGCCAAAATGTCCTCGCGCGCCACCTGGTCTAAGGAGCTTTTTTCATAGGACGGGACGAGCAGTTTCTTCAGGGTGTAGCGGTAGCTGATGTAGGTCCGGTGACTGCGCTGGGCCTGGACCATCGCGAGGTACTGGTCGACGGCTGCGGCCAGCGCGATGCCGTTTGGGCTGATCGTAGCAGGCTGTGCCGGGTGCGACATCACCCCGGCTTTGAGAGCCTCAACTTCGATGGCCTTGAGCCGGGCCGCTTCGGCTACGGTCGCGAAATCAGCGACGGCCTTGCGGTGACGCTTGCCGTGCTCATACCACTCGAGGTAATAGCTGCCCTCGGGGTGGTGTTCGTCGCGGCCCGCAATCAGGACGTGGTCGCGCACGATCCTGCCGCTGCGCTTGACGACGTTGGCGAAGCGCCACGCGTCTCCAACTTTCACGTACTTGAGGATCTTGACCCGATGGGCGTAAAGTTTTGGCTTTCCCGGCATATTCCATCTCCCTGTCGAGGGAATGGAAGGTAGACCGGATCGCAAATTCGGGCAAATCCCGGAACGGTATGGAGGGAGTGGAAGGAGTTGACGGAATTGACAGCGACTTTATCGACAGGAAGACCGACAGGAAGTGGGTTAAAGCGATGAAAACAAACAAAACCGAGGAGAAGGCAGCGTTCTAACCAACTGAACTACGTCCCCACTCGCCAAATCAACGCGACACCGAACCGCCGTTGTTATGCGGGTTTCGGTAGCACACCTGAAAGGATATCTTACACGGGACCAGCCACTACAAGAGCCTTAGCCTGTGAAGCACAGCGACCCTTAATGATGAGTGATCAGGATGACCTTTCATTCACATCCTAGCAGTTTCTCCGGTAATGGGAAAGGTTTCACGCTGTCGGAGCAGGACGTGAAGCCAATGTGCCTCCTCGCGCATGGCGCAAAATGCTTGGTAGTTTTGTCCTTCTGTGACAGCGTCACCGCTGTAGCTCGAACCGCGATTCTAGAACGTTCGGCGGAAGATCCAGAACAAAAGCCCTGACAGGAACATGGCTACGGGCAGTGTCAGAACCCAGGCCAACCGCCAGGTTTCGCACCGTTGACCATTGAATGCCGGAGCGGTTTGCGGCCATTGTTCCTGCCACGCCGGAGGAAAGCACATGGGTAGTGCTGACCGGCAAGCCGAAACCGTCGGCGGCGCCGATGGTGGCCATGGCGGTGATTTCGGCCGCGGCGCCCTGGGCATAGGTCAGATGGCTCTTACCGATTTTTTCTCCCACGGTGACCACGATTCGCTTCCAGCCGACCATCGTGCCCAGGCCAAGCGCCATTGCCACAGCGACCTTTACCCAAAGGGGAATGAAGCGGGTCGAGTGATCGATGTGCTTCTTGTAATTGGCCAGGATTGCGGCATCGCTCGCCGCAATTTGTGGCTGATGATTTTTCTGCATCAGACGCAGGGACTTCGCTGATCAGGTACATGTCGTTGCGGAAATTGCGCACCCGGTCGTTGGGAATGTTCTTCATTTCCTTGTAGAGTGCCGTCTCGTTGCCGATGTCGCTGACCATCGTGCGCAGCGCCAGCATGGTGTTGGGCGTGAATTCTTTGGTGCGGACGTAATCGGTCACATCGTCGTGAGCGTCACCGATGGTTGCGTTCGGACTGACGTATTTCGTGAGCGCGTCGGCGGCCTGGATCGAAACGGCGATGAAATCCTGAGAGTCCTTGTATGTAACCGCATGATTGAGCGCGTAGGCGGTGGGCACGGTGCCGATGAGGATCAGCATGATCAAGCCCATGCCTTTCTGACCGTCATTCGAGCCGTGGAAAAAACTCACGCCGGTGCAGGTGAGAATCAGCAGGCAGCGAATGTAAAACGGCGGCGGCTCGGTGCCTTGGGGAGCCTCATAGAGCTTGGGGTCCTTGATGAACATCTTTGCCACAAGCAATAGAAGCCAGGCCGCTCCAAAGCCGACGATGGGCGAGAGCAACAGCGATTTGCCGATGTTGGCCGCCTGACCCCAATCCACGCCGCTGGTGCCGGTTCTGGCATTGATCAGTTGATTGGCGATGCCCACGCCGATCACCGAACCAATGAGCGTATGAGAACTGGATGCGGGCAGGCCGAAGTACCAGGTACCGAGATTCCAGATGATGGCGGAAACGAGAAGTGCGAAGACCATGGCAAACCCGGCTTTGCTTCCCACCTGGAGAATCAGTTCCACGGGAAGAAGCGAGACAATGGCGAAGGCAACCAGTCCGCTCGAAACCAGGACGCCGAGGAAATTCCAGAACCCGGACCAAACGACTGCAATGTGCGGTTCAAGAGAATGCGTGTAGATAACCGTGGCCACCGCGTTCGCAGTGTCGTGAAAGCCGTTGACGAACTCAAAGCCCAGAGCCACCAGAAGCGCAACCACGAGAAGAAGATAAGGCAAGAAGGATTCGCTGTGAACGGCGGAAAGATCGTGAATTAGGCTGGATCCGGCGTAACCTACTCCAATTGCCAGCACGACGCCGAAGACCAGGATTCCAATCTTGCCGGGAGACCGGGACAGCTTCTGATCAAGTACGGTTTGTGATGCGGTGGCCATGGGGCATTTCTCCCAAAGGGTTTTGAAGTGAGCCACTATAAGGAACGAATGTTAAGCCAATGTGAAAAGTTGAAAAATAACGGTTCCGCGCATCGTTTCTGACTTGAGCGAAGGCGCGGGAGGCAAGTCCTTGCTTGGGAGGAAGCGACGGTGAGTCGGCAGAACCGCCGAACGCCGAGGGTTTGAGCCGGCGTAAGAAGGAAGCGCCCAGGCAGCGCGAGAAACTCGGTAAATTTGTTCTGAGAGCTGACTAGCGAGAAATGAAAAAAGAATTCTTTGGATTCGACTCGTTGGTCACCGCGGGCTGGGGCCGCGTCTGTCTGTTGATCTCAATGCGCAATTCGCGAGCTTCGCGCTGTAGATCCTGCGCAAATCGAAGATAATCATCCTGCTCGCCAGGGGCACCGGCTTCAGCACTTAGTCTGAGCAGGCGCGTGATTTCCTCTTCAATTACCCGCAATCGCGATTCCAGCGCTTCCCGGAACATGAGAGTACCCCTTCGATTATAGTTGGTTCGCGCAACCGCGCTCTGCGAGTCGAGGCTATTTTAGTCCGAGCCCTCCGTTGAAATGTTGTATGACGCCGTAGCACTCGCAAGCTACCTGTTCCAGACTTTTTCGGTTCAAGATTTTGACCGTTCCGCGCAGGTTTTGGATTAATCCCGCGCTCTCCAACGCTCCGGCCGCCAGAGTGACGCTGGGCCGACCGGTGCCGAGCATTTGCGCCAGAAATTCGTGCGTCAGCGGCAGCAACTGGCAATCGAAGCGATCCTGACACATCAGCAGCCAGCGAGCCAGGCGTTGCTCCACCTCGTGCAGCCGGTTGCACGCCGCCAGTTGCGCAGTTTGCATCCCCTGTACCAGGGCGAACCGGCTCAATTCGCTCCGCAGCACTGGCATCGAGTGAAGCAGATCCTGGAAAACATCGGCCCGCACGCGCACTCCCGTTCCTTCCATCTGCACTATGGATCGGAATGTGCCTTGACGCAGGCCCGCGATTAGAGACATTCCAATCATGCCTTCCCGGCCCACGATACCGACTTCAACGCTTCTTCCGTCCCGGCTCAGCGCTACTACCGAGACCATTCCGTCATTCAGAAAATGAGTGTATTCGATTTTTTCGCCGGGCTCCTCGAGAATCAGGTACTGCGGCAGGTCAACGGGCATCAGGTGCGGACGCAGCATGTCATATTCTTTGGGAGGCAGCGACAAAAGGATAACGTTAGTGATTGCGCCGCCATTTGCATCGGAGCGCGTTCCAGGACGTTGCGGAAACGCCTTCGCCGGCTTTTCAACTTTCTTAACGATGATCCCATCCTTCGCAAAAGTAGCCATGCACACTTGGATGCATACCGCTTTTTCCGTTCATTTCAGGCGAGCATGAATTTGTCCTGGGAAATGACGGGGCTTTGCAGGGGAACGTAACGGAGAAGAGATAGGGAAGATCCTGTAATGTTTTTTGAACGGAAATCAGGCGACTGCCAGTCCGAGGATTTTTCAGGCGAACTTGTCACTTTATTTCTTTGTGTTGCTCTTCGCTCTTCTGTTCGCGGCCATTTCCATTTCCTTTGGAGGAGAGGACACGGTTAAGCTCTTCGACGAGCGCCAGAAATTTCTTGTAATCGTGTTCAACGGCGATCCGCGAACAGAGGTCGTGAATCCGGTCGCTTTCTTCCTTGTTCATGCGACGGGAAGTATTACAGCATCGGCGGCCTATAGTATGTTCGATGTCGAACGCATGATGTACACAGGCTGAGAACCGCCTGTGATTGCAATTAGGCGGGGTTGGTAATGGCGGATCTTGGCATTCCTCTCGGGCCAGAAGCAACTGATTGGAAGGTTTTGCAGCCCGGTGCTGGGTTGGGTCATCTGTGTAATGTATTCGGATTTATGTGGTTACGATTCGAATCATCGCTGCGATTTGCGGCGCGGTGAGGTCAAGAAGGAGCCTACCCGATGAGCGAAATTGCTCCATGGTTCGGGCGCAAGTTCGAGTTTACTTTTCCCGTAGATCAATTCCCCAACCTTTGCATCCGCTTACGGGGTACGCCGGCCCGTTTAGAGGAAATGGTTCATGCAGGTTCGCGCGAGGCATTCCTCGTGAAGCCAGCAGACAAATGGTCTGCGCAAGAGCACGCCGGCCATTTGGCCGACCTTGAACCGCTTTGGCTGGCGCGAGTAGAGGATTTTCTTAAGGATGGGAACACGCTCACGATCGCGGATTTGAGCAATCGCAAGACCCACGAAGCCAATCACAACACACGAGACTTGAGCCGGATCGCGGCAGAGTTCGCGCATCCCGGTCCGGGTTGCTGGATCGCCTGGAGAAGCTACAGCCGGAAGCCTTTGGTCGATCCCTGTTACACCCGCGCCTGCAGCAACCCATGCGACTGGTGGACCATTTGTATTTTGTGGCAGAGCACGACGATCATCATTTGGCTCGGATATGGGAGATGATCAAAACAGATCAGTAGTAGAAAGCGGCCCAAGAATTCTCGAGGCAAAAATCGCTCTGGCCTGATCACTTGTAGCCTTTCTTTCGCCAAACCTCCCAGTCTGCGCGTACCACCTGCAGCATGTCCGCCGCGGCGCGATGCAACCATCTTGTTTTTTGCTTCTCGAGATGTCGCAGGATGGATTTGCGCGCGGAAGGCTGCCCCAGATGAATATTGGCGGTCTCCCAGCCCATGGCATGAAGCAGGCGCATTTCGGTATCCGGACCGCGCAGAGCTGCGAGTTCAATGCGCGAGCAGTGTGGTCCGAGGCGCCGCACGATCCAGCGGCCTCGGAGTTGAACGAAAGGATCGGGGCAGCGTACAGCGCGGTTGATAATGGTTTGATAAAGAATCTCTGCCGGTCCCGGGTCACTGGCGGGGTCCAGACATTGAGCCCAGCACGCGGAAGATGAAACCAGCGCTTTGGCTTCGCGAGCGATACGTCCACCGTGCCAATCGGCAAGCGCGACATAGCGGGCGTGTCCAAGGCTGCCCAGTCCCGCAATGCGGTGCGCAAGGCGATACTTGATGCCGGGTGCGGGCATGAGATGTTCGATTGCGTCGACGGCGCTGACCGGGCACTCCGCCTTCAGCGTTGGAAGCGCATCCATCTTCTTCCAGAACTGAACCGGGTCGCGGAGTTTGCTTTCGGCAATCAAACGCAGCCACTGATGTTTTTCTCCGAGAACGAAGGCGCACCCACCTTCTTTTATGCTTTCGCGGTAACCGTCGAGAAGCGTGTCGCAGATGTCTTCTTTCTTAAGCGGTAAATGTCCCGCCTCGACGGCAAGATGTGCGCTGACCGCTAGCCGCACCAGGTCAATGGTGTACGCCATGGGCCACGCTTCGTCGAAATCATTTACGCCCCAGATCAGCCGGCCTTCGATATCGCGCCACGTGCCGAAATTTTCGACGTGAAGATCGCCGACAGCAAGCACGTGCGGGGCTTCGGCCAGGTCGGAACACGCCTCCGGCCACAGTTGTGCCCAGCGATAGTAAGTTGCTCGCAGGAAGGGAAACAATTCGGCCTTCATGCGCTCGTGCTTGAGGCGAAGGTCCTTCTTGTCGAGGCGCGTGCGTTGCGCGAGCCATGCTTCAAAACTGCGGGTGGCTTTGGCGATGTTCATGGGTAAATGGTCGTTAGGTCGAGATTCAACGGGAATGTCTGCTGAGACGATTTCTCCATTGACTTCTTCGGGCCCATGTATCAAAGTACTCCAGCCATGCGCGTATCTTCGCTTTTTTTCACAAGGTTCCAGGCCATCTTCGCCTTATTCATGCTGTCATTATCAGTATCCTGGGCGAAGCAGGACGAATGGATTCAGGTTACCAGCCAGCATTTTATTGTTGTAACCAATAGCAGCGAAAAACAAGGGCGCAAGGTTGCCGACCAATTTGAGCGCATGCGTGCCGTATTTCACCTTGCCTTTCCCAAGCTTCAGGTCGATCAAAGCTCTCCGATTATCGTATTGGCTATCAGAGACGAAAAGGATTTCCGGGCGCTGGAACCCGAGGCCTACCTATCGAAAGGATCGCTAAAACTGGGTGGGCTTTTCTTGCGAGCCGCCGACAAGAATTATGTTCTTATGCGACTCGACGCAGAGGGCGATCATCCTTATTCAGTCGTCTATCACGAATATACCCATCTGCTGCTGAGCAAGTCGGCGGACTGGATTCCGCTGTGGATGAACGAAGGCCTTGCCGAGTATTACCAGAATACCGAGATTCGGGAGAAGGACGTTCTTCTCGGTCAGGCGAGCGTGGAAAACATTCTTCTGTTGCGTCAAAACAGACTACTTCCGCTGCCTACCCTGCTTACAGTTGATAGCAACTCGCCTTATTACCATGAAGAAAACAAGGGATCGATCTTCTATGCCGAATCATGGGCGTTGATGCACTATCTGCAGAACAAGGATTTTAAGGAAAAGACGTCGCGTGTCGCCAACTATGGAGAACTTGTAGCAAATAATGTCGATTCTGTGACCGCGGCGACTCGATCCTTTGGCGACCTCAAACAGCTATATTCGGCGCTTGAGGGCTACGTTCACCAAGGCAGCTTTGCCTATTTGAAAGCTCCTGGCGAAACAAATATTGACGATTCGTCTTTCAAGATTGAGTCTCTTGCTCCCTTACGAGTCGATGCCGTTCGGGCGGATTTTCTCGCTTATAACGGTCGAACTGCCGATGCGCAGGCGCTACTGACCCAGGTTCTGCAGGGCGATCCCAATAACCTTTCGGCCCACGAAACCAGAGGCTTTATCGCTTTTCGTGAAGGCAATCTGGAGGAAGCAAAAAAATGGTACGCGGAAGCTGTGCAACTGGATTCAAAGAGTTTTCTCGCTCACTACTATTTTGCTGCGATCTCGATGAACAGTTCGGGTAAATCGGACGATGCGCAGATTGAGAACAGCTTACGGAAATCCATTCAGTTGAATACGCAGTTTGCTCCATCCTTCGATCGCCTGGCCGTTTTTCTGGCGATGCGCCATCGCGATCTTGAGGAAGCGCATACGATGGCATTAACTGCTGTGACGCTCGATCCTGCAAACATGGGATATCGGCTGAACACGGCCCATGTCCTGCTGGAAATGGGTCAGGGCGATCGCGCGGTGCAGGTTCTTCGTGCAGCAGCCAAACTGTCCAAGTCGCCCGCAGAGAGCCAAATTGTGGAGGCCGCACTGGAGCAGACTCAGCGATACGCAGACTATCAGGACCATGGCGGAGGGCGAGGGCAGGTGCTGATGGAAGAAAATTCGGAGAGCGCAGATGAATCACCGACTGCGCCTGCCGCACAACCTGCATCGCGAAAGGAATTCGTTGCCAGTGGCCCACATCGATTTTTGGTCGGCGTCTTGAAAAACGTGCACTGCACGCAAGCGACTATGGACTTGACAGTTTCCGCGGGTGAAAAAACCTTGCCTCTTCATAGCGACAATTACTACAAGATCGAGTTCTCAGCGCTCGATGTCAAAATCAACGGGGACCTGAAGCCCTGTACTGATTTGGAGAACCGTCCTGCAAAGGTGGAATACGTTGAATCGACCGACAAATTGGACGCTCCTCATCTCATCGCGATCGAACTCCGCAAGTAAAAACATTCTGCGCTGGTCGCATTCCGCTGTTCGGGCGCGCCATCTCGCATAGCGGCTATAATAAAAAGATTCGCTCTTGCTCAAATTGTTTCCAGAGCCCAACAAACAACTGAGAACGCTGGATTTTTGGGTCAAGTTAAGTATTTGCCATGGATTTTAAACTCGTTTCCACGTATAAGCCGCAAGGAGACCAGGCGGCGGCCATTCAGGCGCTCACGCGCGGGATCTTCGACCGCGAACAGCATCAAGTACTGCTGGGTGTGACCGGCTCCGGCAAGACCTACACCATGGCGAAGGTGATTGAAGCGGTAAACCGCCCAGCGCTGGTGATGGCGCATAACAAAACTCTGGCGGCGCAGCTCTATCACGAGTTCAAGAATTTCTTTCCTCACAACGCGGTGGAATATTTCGTTTCATACTACGACTACTACCAGCCCGAAGCTTACGTTCCGGCCGCCGACCTGTATATAGAAAAAGAAGCGACCATCAATGACGAACTCGACAAGCTGCGCCTTTCGGCGACGCGGTCTCTTTTCGAGCGGCGCGACGCGCTGATTGTCGCCTCCGTCAGCGCCATCTATGGCCTCGGTTCGCCCGAAGCCTATTACGGCATGATGCTCTTCCTCGAAAAAGGCCAGAAGATCGCGCGCGAAGACATCACCCACAAGCTGGTCGACATTCTCTACGAGCGCACCAATGGCGAATTCCGCCGCGGAACCTTTCGCGTGCGCGGCGACGTCATCGAAGTATTTCCAACCTACGATGACATGGCGTATCGCATCGAGTTGTGGGGAAATCAGGTCGAGTCGCTCTCGCAGATCGATCCGCTTTTCGGCACAGTAAAACAGAAGTACATGCGCCTGCCAATTTATCCCAAGACGCATTATGTGATGAAGGACGAAACCCGCGCCAACGCGGTCGAATCGATCAAGAAAGAGCTGGCGTGGTGGGAAGTGGAGCTGGAGCGGCAAGGCCGGATGGTCGAGTCGCAGCGCGTCCATCAGCGGGTTAAGTTCGATCTGGAAATGATCAAAGTCATGGGCTATTGCCATGGCATCGAAAATTATTCCCGGCATTTTACCGGACGCATGCCGGGCGAGCCGCCGCCAACGCTGCTCGATTATTTTCCGCGCGATTATGTGATGTTCGTCGACGAATCGCATCAGACGATACCGCAGTTGCGCGGCATGTATCATGGTGACCGCTCACGGAAGGAAGTGTTGGTGGAGTACGGTTTTCGCCTGCCTTCGGCGCTCGACAATCGTCCTCTGACCTTCGAGGAGTTCGATCACCGCACCAATCAACTCATTTATGTTTCGGCCACGCCGGGGCCTTATGAGCTGACAAAATCCGCCGGGGTGGTAATCGAGCAGATTATTCGTCCAACGGGATTGATCGATCCCGAAGTTGAAGTTCGTCCGGTGAAAGGACAGATCGATGATCTGCTGCACGAAATTCGCGCGCGTGTGGAAAAGGGTGAGCGCGTGCTGGTGACGACGCTCACCAAGCGCATGGCCGAAGACCTGGCCGAATATTACGCCGAGGTCGGCGTGAAGTGCCGCTACATGCACTCGGAAATCGAAACCCTGGAACGCGTGAAGATTCTGCGCGACCTGCGCAAAGGTGAATTCGATGTGTTGATCGGCATCAATCTCTTGCGTGAAGGGTTGGACTTGCCGGAGGTTTCGTTGGTAGCGATTCTGGATGCTGACAAAGAAGGGTTTTTACGCTCACAAGGATCGCTGATTCAGACCATCGGCCGCTGCGCGCGGCATTTGAACGGGCGGGCGATACTCTACGCTGATCGCATGACCGATTCGATGAAAAATGCGATGGACGAAACCCTCCGCCGTCGCGCTATTCAAACGGCCTACAACGAAGAGAATGGAATCACTCCGGAATCGATTGTGCGGCCGCTGGATATGACGTTAGCAGGGATCGTCGCGGCAGATTATGCCGACTTGACCGCGGGTGAGTCCGAAGGCGTGCCGGAATTTAAATCGCAGGAAGAGCTGGATTCGTATATTGCAAAGTTGGAGAGCGATATGCGAGAAGCGGCGAAGCAGTTTGAGTTCGAGAAGGCGGCGAAGTTAAGGGATACGATTAAGGAGTTGCGGACCAAAGAGTTCTTGTTCGCGTAGGCGAAGCTTCGACACAACCGAACCTGGGCGCAGATGGTTTCAGGCCTTTGGCTGACGACTTCCTGCCCTTCAGTTACAATCGACATTATTTCTTCAGGTAACGGGAACACGTGCACCCATCTCCTATTAAGCCGCTGACGTTTCAGGAACTCATCCTGCGCCTGCAAACCTTTTGGGCCGAGCGCGGGTGCGTTCTGCAGCAGCCCTACGACGTGGAAGTGGGCGCCGGGACAATGGCTCCCGAAACGTTCCTGCGCGTGCTTGGGCCAAAGGCGTACAGAGTCGCCTACGTGCAGCCCTCGCGCCGCCCCGCCGACGGACGCTATGGCGAAAACCCAAACCGCCTGTTCAAGCACATGCAGTTGCAGGTGATCCTGAAACCTCCGCCGGAGAATGTGCAGGAGCTGTATCTTGAATCGCTAACTGCAATCGGCATCGACCTGCGCCAGCACGATATCAAGTTTGAAGAGGATAACTGGGAAGCTCCCACTCTGAGCGCCTGGGGCGTAGGTTGGCAAGTGATGCTCGATGGACTGGAGATCACCCAGTTCACCTATTTCCAGCAGTGCGGAGGGCTTGACTTATTTCCGATTTCCGCCGAGCTGACTTACGGCCTTGAGCGGATCGCTGCGTTTCTGCAGGACGTGGATTCGATCTACGACATCGTGTGGGCGCGCGAACCGGAAACTGGGCACGAAGTGAAGTACGGCGATGTGAGACTGGCCGATGAACAACAGTTCTCCGTCTATAACTTCGACGCCGCCGATGTTGAAAAAACATGGAAGCACTTCGAGCTTTATGAGGCCGAGTGCAAGGCGCTGGTGGAGAAATACTTCGCTGTAGTAAAGGACGCAACCGCTGGCTGCGATGTCAGCCGAGTTCCTGCACAATTCCCGGTGCTCGCGGCGTACGACCTGTGTCTGAAGTGTTCGCATCTGTTTAATATTCTCGACGCACGGGGTGCAATCTCGGTAACGGAGAGGGTAGGTGTGATCGCCCGCGTGAGAACGCTGGCCGTGGGTATTGCAAAAGCGTGGGTTGATCAACAAAGTGCAGAAGCCGAA
Source organism: uncultured Acidobacteriaceae bacterium (assembly GCA_963734675.1). Classification (GTDB taxonomy): domain Bacteria; phylum Acidobacteriota; class Terriglobia; order Terriglobales; family Acidobacteriaceae; genus Sulfotelmatobacter. Next base: position 142,990 of record CAVTHZ010000009.1, on the reverse strand, counting down.
GAAGTATCCGAAAATTCCGAAGCCGCGACGAAAAATGAAAGAAAAGGGAATCGCGAGATTCCGGCTGCAGTAGTGGTCTAGAGCGTATGCCAGATTTTTTGCTAGAAATCGGTTGCGAAGAGATTCCTGCCCGCATGATCGAGGCGGCCTCGGAGCAACTGCGCGAACGCGTGAACTCGCTGCTGAACCACGAGCGCCTGACAGCCTCAAAAATTGCCAGTTTCGACACGCCGCGCCGCCTGGCCGTGATGGTCTCAGGAATTTCTGCATCTCAGCCTGACGCCATCCAACAACTGACCGGTCCGGCAACAAAAATCGCTTACAAAGACGGCCAGCCAACCCCTGCCGCTCACGCCTTTGCCAAGAAAGCTGGCGTCGGCGTTTCTCAACTGGATAAAACCTCAACCGCGAAGGGCGAGTATTTGACGGCGAACGTAACAAAAAAGGGCCGCGCCGCCTCCGAAATTCTTGCAGAGAATCTTCCCAAAGAAATCGCATCGATTTACTGGCCGAAAAATATGTACTGGTGCAAAACCAGCGAGCGCTTTGTGCGTCCTGTTCGGTGGCTGGTTGCCCTGCTTGATGGCCAAATCATTCCGCTCGAGTTCGACGGAATCCGGGCAGGCAACACATCGCGCGGCCACAGAATTCTTTCCGAAGGTGAAGTGTCCATACCCGGCGCAGGCGAAGCCTATCTCGGCGCACTCCGCCATGCCAAAGTTCTGGGACGCGAGGAGCGCGAGGAACAAATCCGCAAAGCTCTCGATGCCGCCACGCGAACGATAGCGGGAGCCCGTTGGAGAGAAGACAAAGCGTTGCTCGATAGCGTGGTCAACCTCACAGAATTTCCGTCAGTAATCCTGGGCAACTTCGATCCGCAGTTTCTAGCGCTGCCGGAAGAAGTGCTGGTCACGGTAATGCGCGACCATCAAAAATATTTTGCGATAGACGACGCGAATGGTAAGCTCCTTCCGCATTTTCTAGCCGTGCTGAACACGGATAGCGATCCGCAAGGCCTGATTTGCCACGGCAATGAGCGCGTCCTGCGCGCGCGCTTTAACGATGCCCGCTTTTTCTGGGAGACGGATCAGAAGCGCTCGCTGTTGGATCGGCTGGATTCGCTCCGCCACGTAACTTTTCAAAAAGATTTGGGTAGTTACTACGACAAAACGCGGCGCGTCCAGCGCCTTTGCAGTTGGCTGAGCGAAGTCGTAAAGCAGAGCGGCATCGCCATACGCGCAGGCGTAGTCCACAAAGCTGCATGCCTCGCCAAGGCCGATCTGACCACCGAATTGGTGAAAGAATTTACGGAACTGCAGGGCATCGTCGGCGGCCTTTATGCCCGCGCACAGCAACTCGATCCCACTCTGCCGGAAGCCACGCGGTTCGCCATTGCCGACACTATTTACGACCAGTACAAACCGGAGTCGACTGAAGATACAGTGCCGCGCTCGATCGAAGGAGCGGTTCTCGCCATCGGCGACAAAGCCGACACCATCGCGGGAATGTTCGCTCTGGGCCTGGTTCCTAGCGGATCGAAAGATCCATTCGCTCTACGTCGCCAAGCCAACGGAATCGTCAAAATTATTGCCGAGAAAAAACTACCCCTTGAGCTGTCAGGCTTGATGAAAGACGCCCGCGCTGGCTTCAAAGGTTCGGCCGCCGAACAAAAATTTGTCGGGGAGTCGCAGTTCGAAGAATCCGTCCGTATCTTTTTTCGCGAGCGCCTGGAATTTTATTTGCTCGATGTTCTCGGCTATGCCTATGACGTTGTGAACGCGGTCCTGGCAGCCGATGCCGATGACGTGGTCGATGCCCTGGCGCGCGCAGAAGCGCTGAAGCAGGTGATGCACATGCCGGAATTCCAGGCTATTGGGGCCGCCTGCAAAAGGATTCGGAACATTCTCCGCCAGGCGTCCGAGAAAGGCGTCACACCAGCTGAAAAATTCAGATATCTGCCGCAGGCGGCAGAAGAAGAGAAAGCCTTGATGGCTTACCTCGAGCAGACAGGGCCGAAAGTAGAACAGCATCGCAGCAGACGAGAATATGTCGATGCTCTGCTGTTGCTCTCGACCGCCAGGGAGCCGGTAGACCGGTTTTTCGACAAAGTGATGGTCATGGTCGAAGATGAAAACCTTCGCGCCAATCGTCTGGCATTGCTGCGCGCGCTGCTGAAAGAATTCTCCACTATCGCAGATTTTTCTGAGATCGTGAAGGAAGGGAAGAGCTGAGTATTGTCGTCCCGAAAAATCACGGTACAAGTGACAGAACTATCACTGTACCTTCTGCAACCGCGCAATCAGTTTCTGCGCTAAGCTTTCCTGCGACTCCGACCATAGCAATCGCGATCGAGCGCCCCCGTTCTGTTCCACCTTGGTAGAGAATTCGACCAACTTCGCCACGTTGTCGCGAATCTTTGCCTGGGTTTGCTCGCTCAGCGCGGTTTCCGGCTGCAGAAAATAGGAATCCTGGCCAAAGTCGATTTCGATGTGTCCCGTCTGTTCGAACGCGCGTTCGTCAAACTCTTCTCCCTGCACAATGAATTTCACTGGCGCCGGCACCAGAACCCAATTACCACCCGCTTCATCGGGAGTCCACATGTCCCAATAAACTTCGAAAAGATACGCATAGTCATCGTGAACGAGTTCCGCGGCAATCAGCGTGGCCTGCCCAGGATCGATGCCGCCAGGGAAGCGGCGCTCCAGCACAGTAGCCTCGCTCCACGAAACCGGATGCACCGCAAAATAGCTGATGCCGGGCCGCTGCTCCGAAAACGGAAACTCATGCATCACCCGAAATGCATGCGGCAGCATTTCAGGACCAGAAAAATCGCTGAACCAAAGGCTGAGATAAAGTGGATCGGACAATTCGACCTCGACAGGACATTCTCGATCAAACGATTCTAAATCCTCTCACATCTTTTGACAGGGCCACGGTAGCTTGCTACGATTCCAGTTGGTCTAGCCCACCTGAGAATCGTCCCCGTCGTCTAGCCCGGCCTAGGACATCGCCCTTTCACGGCGGTAACACGGGTTCAAATCCCGTCGGGGACGCCAACCTTATCAACCACTTGTGGAATTGCGGTTTTGGCGCACTACGGGTTACGCCACGGTTGAGCTGCTGGATCACTCGACGATGAGCATTACGCTTCTCTTCCGACATCGTCGCCGTTGACATTCATCGTGATTGCGTACGAGGCATGCCGCAACAGGCGGGGACGCTGGCTTTATACGCGTTGATCATCGTGGGATTCGCGACGATCACCTTCAGTATTTCGGTGGTTCGGGCGGAAGAGACATCAGCCCAGTCCTCGTATCCGCGGAAGTCGGAGAACGCGATTCCGCCCGGCGACTTCAGCAAGTATTTGCCGTTGTCTCGGCCTTGCGCGAAAAGAACCACGGCGCCGAGGACAGCGAGCACTGCCACGGATGTCGCAACGATGGTAATGCCGCCGATGCGTTTCACGGCATGGCGGGTTCCTATCGTTTGTGCTTCTCGCTCTGGCGACACAGATTGCGCCGTAAGTTCAGACACGGTGCGTTCTCCCCACAGATAAACTTTGCAAAGCCCGATCAACTTATATCTCGAACGGTTGTAATTAAGCCAGAGGTGAGGAGAGTAAAACAATTGGACAATAGTATCGGCGATACCTTCGTATCGAGAGTGCTGGAGGAGGGTTTCTTCGTTTTGGTCGGTTTTTAGGCTGCCGGGATGGAGGACAGCTGTATGCCTCGCGCTCGAACACGGCAGTCGATACCAAGGTATGGGCAGGCAATACCATCGTCCAATTGCGCGGCCCGTTTTGTTCTGGCTGAATGGTCAGGGAGGAAAATTCCATGGCGGCGATGAATGCACCTGCCAAACTGACACAAGTCAACGCACCCGCGAAACTCGCGCAGATTCGCTTGACCCGACGGTCGCCCACCTATTGGCGGGTCACCATCGACAACCCGCCGATTAACGTCATGGGTCCAGAAATGGTCGAGCAGTTCCAGGACGTCATCAACGCTCTTGAGGCTGACGAGCAAGTCAGGGTTGTGGTCTTCGACAGCGCGGTCGACGACTACTTCCTGAATCACTCGGATTTCACGGCCAAGATTGAAGACCTGACCTCGCTGCCGGAGGGCCCCACGGGCCTGCCGCCGTGGCCGGACTTTCTTGTACGTCTGACCCGCTTGCCGGTTGCGTCCATCGCCCTAATCCGCGGTCGTGCGACCGGCAACGGCAGCGAGATCACATTGGCCTGCGACATGAGCTTTGCCAGCCGCGAGAAGGCCATCATCTCGCAATGGGAAGTGGGTGTGGGAATGGTCGCCGGCGGCGGACCCATGGCCCGGCTTCCCCGACTCATCGGCCGAAACCGCGCCCTTGAAGTGCTCCTGAGCTCGGAAGACATAAGAGCAGATCAGGCCGAGGCCTACGGTTACATTAATCGTGCCCTTCCCGATGCCGAGCTGGATGGATTCGTAGAGGCGCTTGCGGCGCGGATCGCCAAGTTCGACGAATGGGCGATCGGCCAGACCAAGCGCCTCGTCGACACCAGCCTACCGCCGGACGTCGAGCTCGGTGCTGGGTGGGATGCGTGCATCGCTTCGCTCGGACGACCTGCCGCGCAAAATGGAATCAAGGCGCTGATGGAGCGCGGCTTCCACAAGCCCGGGGATGTCGAAAATCGGCTCGGATATTATCTGGGCCAACTCGCGCGCTAGGGAGCGGGACCGGGACACCATATGTGCATTGCGCACCGTATCGAAAGGAGCCATCCATGACCAGCGTACAAAAGGAGCCATCCATGACCGCGATACAAGTCGACCAGAAGAGCTATGAGATGCCCCCGAAAGAGGGGATCAGCATCGCGCATTTTCTCACCGTCGCCGACGTCGAGCGATCGGCCCGCTACTACGAAAAGGTTTTCGGCGCTCGCATTCTGAGCATGGGTGACGGCAACGCGCCTCCGTACCTTCAGTTGGCGAATATCTGGATGATTCTGAACGTTGGGGGCGGGCCGACTCCGGACAAGCCGACGGTAACGCTCAGCGTCCCCGACCCGAATCACATCAACAGCTTCATGAATTTCCGCGTCGCAGATATTCAAGCCTGCTACAAATTATGGAAAAGTCGAGGAGCCGAATTCATCACACCGCCGATACCCAAGTACGGCGAAATACGCTGCTACATCCGCGACCCTGATGGGTACATTATCGAAGTCGGACAGAGCACGGATTTGGTCTACGGCTAATACTCGGGCCGGATGGGGTGCCGACTCCGCGCTAGTCGTGCGGTTTCTGCCGATCTTCGCTTGAACAGCCCCGCGCCCTGACATCGAACGGAAAACAGAATTCAATTTCAAAAAGGAGAACAACAATGACAACTAAAGGAAAAGTCTTAGTGCTGGTATCGAGCGGTCGCGGCTTGCCCTTGAAAGATGGTGGGTGCTACAAGGGCGCCGGCTACTATCTCAACGAACTGACGGTTCCGGTTCGCGAACTGATGAAGCAAGGCTACGAAATCACCTTCGCCAACCCCAAAGGCAACACGCCGCAAGTGGATGTGCATTCAGAAGTCCCGGATTTCTTCGGCGGGGACGCGGCCAAGCTTGAGGACTATATGCTATTCCGCGACGGCCTGAAGGGGCTCAGAGATCCAAGCCGCATCGCGGATGTCATCGCATCGGGCCTCGATCAATATGACGCCGTGTTCGTCCCCGGTGGCCACGGTCCGATGATCGATCTTCTCGACGATCCCAACGCCGGCATAGTGATGAGACACTTTCACGAAACATCCAAGCCTACGGCTGTGCTCTGCCATGGCCCGATTTCACTACTTTCGGCGCTTCCGAATTCGAAGGAGTTCGTCGCGGCGTTGAGCGCGGGCGATACGGCCGGTGCGCGGGCAAAAGCTCAAGGTTGGATCTATGCCGGATATAAGATGACTATCTTTTCGACAGCGGAAGAGAAGCAGCGGGAACCGCTCGAGATTGAGGGGAAGGTTCTCTTCTACCCGGATTTCGCTTTGCAAACGGCGGGCGGTGACGTGAGTGTGCTCGCTCCATGGACGAGCTATGTCCTTCAAGATCGCGAGCTGATCTCAGGTCAGAACCCGTTCTCTGATCAAGCGCTTCTGAAACTTCTTCTACCGGCACTCGATCGGGGCAGGAAGTCGGTCTCGGCGGCATAAAAATCGGAGGGCAACCGGGGACAGGCGGGACTTGTTCCATTTTTCGGCAACGAAGATTAGTCAACGTCCCTTCCGCCCCCGGTGTTTCTGTTTTGGGGTAGAGTGTTCGTCTCCTCGACTGGCAACGCGGAAAGGACGATAGGCATGAAAACAGAGATCAAGATCGGCCAGCAATTCGAGTTCGCGATACGTGCAGATAAAGAGCTTAGACAGAAGGCGGTCGTAACCCGAGTTTTCTCTAATCGGGAAGAAGGACTCGGTCCGGAGGTCGACTATTACATGGCCGATTGGATTGAGGCGAGAACACTTTCGGAACGGCCGAAGGCGCTGGTCTTCGTGCTTGCGAACGACGGGAGCGTTTATCTGAATGGCGAGCGGGTTGACATAATCGTGGACGTCGCCGCGTAGCTGTTGCCGGTGGTGCGTGAACAAAACATTCGCTATATCCCCATGCCACTCAAAATCCCCAGGTGAGCGTGACGAGCGCTCTTTATCGGAATTGGAGCCGTCAATGAGCAGCGCACCAATCGAACAAAAGAGTTATGAGATGCCGCCGCGCGACGGGTTCACGGTCACACAGTTCATCACCGTCGCCGACATCGACCGATCAGCTGATTTTTATGAGAAGGTCTTCGGCGGCCGCATTCTCAGCAGAGGCGACAGCAAGGGTGCGTCCGGGCACATTCAGATCGCGAATACCTGGCTGATCGTCAACGTCGGAGGCGGGCCCACCCCGGACAAGCCGTCAGTGACGCTCAGCGTTCCCGCCGACCCGGATAAGGTCAGCAGCTTCCTGAATATCCGCGTTGCGGATATTCGAGCCTGCTACAAATTATGGAAAAGTCGAGGAGCTGAGTTCATCACGGAGCCGATCCCCAAGTACGGCGAGATACGGTGTTATATCCGCGATCCCGACGGTTACATTATCGAGGTCGGACAGAGCACCGACTTCACGTAAGGCTGACATTGGCGCGCTTGCCGGGGCAAGTCGGTTGACATCGGTATCGTTACGGCGCTTCCCTTCGATGGAGAGACGAGAGATGGAGTGGAAACGGTTGATCCAGTTTGCGCTGCAGGGTAGCAGTGATTTGGAACAATATGCCATCCTGCTGATACGGGTTTCGATCGGGTTGTTCTTTGCCATCTCCGGGGCCAACAAATTGTTTGTCGCCGGCGGCACGAAACCTGTTTACGACACGCTAGTCAAGGCCAAAGCCCCGTTTCCCCGGCAATTGGCTTATTTCGTCGCCGGTGTCGAGTTCGTTTGCGGATCCCTGCTGGCTGTTGGGTTTCTTTCGAGCCCTGCCTGTGCGGCTTTGCTGATTGATATGACAGTCGCCACCCTGACCAGCGCGATTTTCACCCTGCCGAAGGGACTTTCGCCACTTAACTGGCTCGACGATTTCCTGTACCTTCCGGAAGTCCTGTACGTGCTCTTCTTTATCTGGCTGATCTTCTCCGGTCCGGGAAAGTTCAGTGTTGATTATTGGCTCGCCCATAAGTTACTTAGCTGATCGATTCCGTAGGTGATCGATCGACGGAGCATAGCTAGACGTCTGAATGAAGTGGTTAAAACTGGCATTCCGGTTTAGAGTCACGAGCCACGAGCGCCGCATACGTATAATGCAACGGCTGTGAGGAACAATGACGAAACTGACGAGCTTTCAAGCGGGCATTCGCCCGTTTTTTGCGGAGCGAGACATTCGAGGCATGAGCAAAGCGTTCAAACTCGGAAGTTATGATGACGTCAAGACGCACGCCGCCGCCATTTACGATCGCATTCGGGGAATCGGTGGCGCGGTGATGCCACCCCCACCGCCGAGAGGGGAAGGTCCTTGGCCTCCGGCTCGCATTGAGCTATTCGCAAAGTGGATGGCGGACGGGTACCAACCTTAGGCGACCTCATCACAAACGCCCGCTTTGTATGTTGCGAGTTCAGCGCTCCCGATTACTGCGCTAGTGTCCCGAGGTCGCGGCAACAATCGGACCGAAGTGCTATCTAACAACTCGCTGCCGGGCTCGAGAGATCCTTTCGGTGCTCCATATTCTTCCAGACCTATAACGGACAGCTAGTTCAGGAGCGACTCCCAGTTAGCTGGCACTCTTCCTGCAGGTCCGGGTGCGGGCTGACTTGCGGGATGCGAGTGCGGCGGAAGCAATTCCACGCCTTTGATCATCCCCTGCTTGTCGTAATCGAAGAACCAATCCTCGCCCGGTTCGAAGCTGGCAATGATCGGATGCCCTGTCGTCGCGGCATGCTTGGATGCATGCTGGCTTGGGGAACTGTCGCAACATCCGATGTGCCCGCACTCCGCGCACCGACGGAGGTGAAGCCACCAACCTTTTGGTGACGCCAGGCACTCCACGCACCCGTCGCCACTTGGTTTCGAAGCGGGGTTGATTCCGCGCAGACCCTTTTTCATTTCCGATTTTCCTTTCGTGTCTCTGTTCATAAAACAATGTCAAGCCACCAGCAAGATCTTCCCGGTGCCACCCTTTTCTGCCGTAGCTTGAGCCTCGGCCGCTTCACGAAGTGGCAGTTTTTGGCCGATCGGGATTACCAGCTTGCCATCTCGCACCGCTTCGGCCATGAACTCGAGCGTTTTCCTGTCGAATTTCGAGAATACGTGCACCACCTTTACAGATGGGTAATATGCGGCACTCTGCGGAGGCGCAACAACCGTCGCAAACACTCCTCCCGGCTTCACCTTGGCGATCAGCTTCTCGGCGGTTCTTCCTCCGACTGTATCCGCCACCGCATCGAGCGGCGGAAGATTTACAATCGCGGTGTCGTCGTCGGTTGCGACCACCTGATCCGCGCCTATGGTCTTCACCTCATCCATCTGCTTCTTCAAAACCCCCGCGATCACAGTCGCCCCGCGTTGCTTCCCAGTGAATACCGCCGAACGCCCGACGTTTCCACCAGCACCCACGACGAGAACCGTCTGGCCCGCTTTGATTCCCGTCGCGGACATCAGTTGGTTGCCGGTCACCGTCACCAGCGGCAGCGCCGCCGCCTGGATCAAATCGAGACCTTTCGGGACCTTCGCCAAGACCGCTGCCTTCACGACACACAGTTCGGCATAAGTATTGTCTGCCATCGCAAACACCTGGTCGCCCAGGGAAAAGCCCTGCACTCCCGGCCCTAGCTTGACCACAGTCCCCGACACATCGACCCCTATGAGCCCTGGGAACTGGCAGAGGATAAAAATCCTTCGTTAATCCAGCACGCCGCTTGTAGTCGATCGGATTCACGCTAGTAGCAGCGACCCGCACCAGCACTTCACCCGGGCCGGGAACCGGATCAGGATAGTCTTCGAATTTCAGCACTTCCGGACCGCCATATTCGTGGACAACAACTGCTTTCATATTTCGTCTCCTTATGTACGGTAGGCAAACAGTTACTGAAACAAAGTTAGATGAACCAAGCTGGAATTGGTCGCCGTGTCGAGGGAGACCTCGAAACTCTGAACCGGGAAGCAGCTGGGATAAGCACGGCGAATAATAAGCGAGAACAACGCACCGATTACGGCGCAACATCAGCTCGCCTTCGCTGAGGTTCGGTACTTCGCCCACTTCAGCACCTCCCAGATCTCGCACTGCAGGTAAAAACCTGCCGAGATAGAAGGTGTGATCACTCCTTCGCCGACGGCATCGCGAACCATTTCGTACACTGCTTCGTAACCCGGAATCTGCACTCGCTTGGCGAGTTCGATCAGTTCTTGCGGCGGAAGTTCCCGTTCAGCAATCATCGAAAGCAGCAACATAAGACCGTCGGGACCCGCGAACCGGTCCAGAGCTAATCCCTCTACGATGCCCCGGTTTTTTCTAAATTCGTCTCGCGGATTGTACCGACATCGGCATGGCTCTGGCGAACTTGCGGCTGGGGTTGCGACGGTGCACCAACCGTAAACCGCTTACTTTTGGTTTTCCCCTGGTGTCCTCTGCCGCAAGCCACTCCACCCAGCCTGCCTTCAGATCTGGCACGAGCTGGCCGCAACTGTCGCATCTCCAACCGGATCGAATGGATTTTTCTCTAGGCATAACACTCACCAACATCACAAATACGAATGGGATTCTTCAACCCGAAGTGGCGTGAGGTGGGGCTCTGCAAACCGATGCGATTCCCACCTCACGATGGATTCAACGGGTCACCGCTTGCATCTCAGGTTCGAGAACATGATCGCTCACCTGGGTTGGTTTCAAAGTGCTCAAAATATTTCTGGCCTTGGCTGCCTCAGTGGAAGTTCCATGGGCAACCACCAGGTATTGGCCAGCCTTTATGGCGGTCTCATACGTCACGATGCTGTCCTTTGGGATGCCGATACTGTACAGACCAGCACCAATAGCACTCAAGCCGCCGACTGCCACCGCACCCTCCAAGCCAGCGACGATCCATGCCACCAGCGGCCCTCCAACCAGCACAGGACCTATCCCCGGCACCCAAAAAAATGCGGCGCCCACCAGCAAGCCCCAGAATCCGCCCCAGAAAGCGCCCCACTTCCCCCAATATTTCATGCGGTCGCCCGCGTTGTAGTAGCCAACGACTTGTTCGTCCGTGTGATAGTCCTTTCCCACCACCGACAACTTCTTCATGTCGAAACCTGACTTCTGAAGTTCCTTCACCGCGTCTTCCGCTGCCGAGTGGCTGTCGTACACGGCGATTACTGCATTTGTGTCCGTCATATTCCTTCTCCTCTTTAAGTTTGGTTTGGTTGGTTGAGGTTTCACTTCACTACTGCGATTCTTCTTCTGTCGGCCGGCTTTCAGCGGATTCTTAGCTCTGCGCCCGGTGTTCGCGTGTGGCAACGCCTTTGGCGGCAGCCTCTCTTCGATTCTTTTGCGGATGAATGCCCAGGTCGTGCCATGAAGTTTCAGCGAGGTTGACGCCGTAGTAGTTTGCAGCTTTCTCGATATTCGCGAAGGCCAAAGCGCGGTCAGAATCAGAGACGTCGATGACTTGACCGAACCGTGCGACCGCGTTGCGCACATGTTCTGCATCGGTCAGGGGTTCTTTGCGCTGCTTCGGAAACGCGTAGACGCTGTCGGGTAAGTCGCTCTGCGTCGTCAGCCGTCCATGTTTTTCGTGAGGTTTCCACGTTGGTTCTGGCATCTCTGTACCGTCCTTTCTCTAAATACTTGGCTAGAGGGCGAGTGTGGCACGTACTCGACCTGCATCTAGTTTTGCGGCGATCGTCACGCAGCGGGCTCTTCTTGAAGTGCTTTAAATTTGCTCAGTCTTCCGGCGACTGCGATGGGACGATTACACCCGAGGTGCTGCGCCGATTCAATTGGACGATGGTATCGGCGATACCTTGGTATAGAGGCCTCGTGGAATACAGACGCGCTGCTATGTGGCTATCCGTCCAATCCATACTTTGGTGGTCGATACTTTCGTCCAATAGATCCGTCATCGTGATTCTGGCGTAATCTGACGGCAGGCTTCGCTTGGCACGCTGAAAGGATTGGTTGGAACGGCACCGCACGTTCAGACAGGTGGCATCGAACATTTTGCACCGGCGGATGGGAGCGAAGCACTTACTTGCGAAACTCTGACTTGCGAAACTCTGACTCGCGAAGTGCAGCGCGGTTTGACCGCACCGCCACGCTCGCTCTCACCCTGGATGTTCTACGATGGGGAGGGGTCGCGCACAATCAACACGGCGCAGAAATCTCACTTCCGGTGAAGTACCGAATTAACGGCTTCCAGCAGCGCCGCGTCGCTGAACGGTTTGAACAGGCACTCCACTGCTCCTTGTTCGAGTAGCCGGGTGCGGATACTCTTATCGGTGCTAGCGGTGATGAAGACGATTGGGATCTCTTGCTTGCGGCGACACAATTCCCGTTGGAGATCCGGTCCGGACATGCCTGGGGGCATGGAGACATCCAGGATGAGACACCTAGTCTGGTCGACGTATTCGGATGCGAGGAACGCCTCCGCCGAGGGGAACGCCCGAGCCGAATACCCGAACTCCCGCACGAGATCGGGCAGAGACTCCCGCACGGATTCATCGTTATCAACCACGGATACGAGCCTACGCCTGATCAACAAAGGTTGTTAACGCCCCGTAACGAGAGCATGCTCGCCTCGATGGAGCCGGTCAATTACACTTTGGTATCGGTTTGAAATTATCCGCGCTAGAGTCAATCTTGTCTAAGGTGTTTGACGACTGCACTGACCGGATTGGTCGTCACCAACAGGACTCGGGGCCAGGTTGAAGTCGCGGGACATTTTATTTTCTAGCGGGCTTAGCGACTCGACGACACTCGGGTATGCCGCTCCAACGTGGGCTGTCCCTGATCCCTCACGTCCGAGATCGGAGTGCGTAAAGTCCGCGGGCGATCGAGGAATGGAGAACGAAAACGCCGCTCCCGGACCGTCATTCGCCGTCGCCCACAGACGACCATGATGACTCTCGACAATGGAGCGACTGACCGATAGCCCGATTCCCATACCGCCACTCTTAGTTGTGTAGAACGGTTCGAAGAGCTTTTCAACACCGTGAGCTTCGATGCCCACGCCGGCATCCTGCACAGTCAGCCGCGCACGATCGCGTTCTCGTTCGGTCCTAATTACCAACTGCCGCGGACGATCGTCCACGCGGCTCATCGCGTCTGAGGCGTTCAAAACGAGGTTCAGAATGACCTGCTGAAGCTGCACACGATCGCCTGTAACCAGAGGAAGGTCGCCGGCAAGTTCAAGCCGCAGAGTCACCCGGCTTCTTTGAAGTTCACTCAACGAGAGCGCAATCACCTCGCGTGTGGCCTCATTCAGATCCACTGATTCAGACAAGGGATCCTTCTTGCTATAGAGCGCGCGCAATCGAGTAATCACCTCAGACGCACGATTGCCATCGCGAATCGTGCGTCGCGCGGTCTCCCGCGCACCCTCGATATTGGGAGGATCAGCGGCGAGCATTCGCATACAGGTACTGGCATTAGTGACAATGCCGGACAGCGGCTGGTTGAGTTCGTGGGCGATAGATGCCGTCAGCGTTCCGAGGGTCATCACCCTGGCCGCATGGGCAAGTTCCGATCGAGCCTCGTCGCGTGCCTCTTCTGCCAGCTTGCGCGCAGTGACATCCTGTACCGAGGCGATGTACTCCAGTTGACCGTCCTGGTCTCGGGTCGCGTGAGCGACAGCGTGCATGTACTTAATCGAGTGGTCCGGCATCAGCAAGCGGAACTGCCATTCAAAGTTGCGGCCGCTTTCTCGTTGCTGGTGCACCATCTTCATTTTCTCGATCAAACTGAGGTCTTCTGGATGGACTCGGCTGCGGATCAACTCGAGCGTAACGGGCACACCGACCTCAAGCTCATAGATGCGATAGAGCTCCGCCGACCACGTGATTTCGTCTGTCGCCACGCGCCAGGAGAAGCTGCCGATCTGACCGAGATGTTGACCCTCCGCGAGGAATGCCTCGCTGCGCCTCAAAGCGCACTCGGCCCGCTTCTGTTCGCTCAGGTCGAGTACGAAAGCGACACCTTCGTTCCCATTTTCTTCGAAGATTGCGCCGCCAAGCAGCACGGGCACTCGGCTGCCATCTTTCCTGAAGTACTCCTTCTCGAAGGGTTGAAACATGCCCGTCGCTCTCAAATCAGCTACCGCTCGTTCGGCATGGCCACTCCACTCGGCGGGTGTCAGGTCCGCCCAGCGGACGCGGCCCGAGGCTAGATCTTCGCGATCGTACTGCACCATGCGGAGAAACGCTTCGTTGGCTCCAGTGATTGCACCTTCGAGATTCCACATGACAATTCCCACAACATTGGCCTCAACCAGACGCCGAATCTTGGCTTCCAACCCACTCGCCAGCTGACGGACTTCTGCTTCCGCCTTTTCGCGCTCGTCCACCTGAATCTTGAGCTCTTCTAAGTGTGCCAACGCTTGATACGCGGAAGACGCAAATTTCCCCAGGGAGGCCATGACCCGGTCATCCTCTGCATCGAACTTGCGGCAATCGCTATGCATGATTCCCCATATGGTTCCTACCGCCTTGCCGTCGACGTAAAACGGGACCAGCAGACACTCTTCGGCTGCCGGATTGACTGGCATCAAATAGGGATAGCGCCGTTCGAAGTGGGTGAACAGCAGAGTACGATTTTGATCGAGCACGTCTCCGCAGGGCCCAAAACCGCGCGGGGTTCCACCACCGACGTGTGGACTCCACATGCCGGAGATAGCTGGCCAATAGAACCTCTCGCCATCGACATGTGGCGTTTTTCCATCCCTTGTCAGCAGGCTCAGGCCAGCCGAGTCACACTGCGTAATCTCCTGGATCGTCTCCGCGAGTGTCCGAAAGATGGTGGCGGGTGAGTTAGCCAATGCACTCACCAGCTTTACGAGCGCCTTGTTCTCCTTTTCATAATCGGGTGGACGAGAGGGGCGGCGTTGCAGCTCTTCGGTGCAGAGGATCGATTCCAAAGAGGCGGTTGGAACTGAACCCTCCAATGGATCATGCGATTTGGCAGAGTTGACCATGTTTTCACCTGCCCCTGTATGTTTACGAGGGCTCGAAAGCTCAACCGCCTCCACACTCTCTTCAGCTTTGGACCCGACGGCGTTCACGAATTCGGCACGTATTCGCGAATTAATACGACAACTGTCAGGCCGCAGCCATCCTTGCTAGGACGGGCCGAAGTTTCGCGGCCATTCTCACCAGGTCGGCAAGCGAATCGGCCTCCATCTTTTGCATTACCTTACCGCGGTGTGCCTTCACCGTGATTTCGCTGATGCCGAGTTCCCCACCGACCTGTTTATTCAGCAGGCCTGAAACCACTAACGCCATTACCTGACGTTCGCGCTGAGAAAGCGAGGCATAACGGTCGCGGAGCGCCCGCATCTCCGACGCCACGCTAAGAGCAACGCGGCTTCGTTCAAGGGCTGCCCGGATGGCGGTCAGCAGCACGTCGTCATTGAACGGCTTGGTCAAGAACTCGACAGCGCCGGCCTTCATAGCTTGGACGGTCATGGGCACATCGCCGTGGCCCGTGATGAAGATGATCGGCATGTCAGTTCGCTCGACGGCGACCCGCTTTTGCAGTTCGAGGCCACTGAGGCCAGGAAGAGAAACATCCAGTACCAGGCAGTTCGGCACGATAACTCGCGGGCGGGTTAGGAATTCTTGCGCGGAAGAGAAAGTCTCCGGCTGCCAGCCTTCGCAGCGAATCAGTAATTCCAGTGACTCACGCACGGAGATGTCATCGTCGACCACGAAGACGACTGGTGGAACGGCCAACCTGAGTGGTGCCGCCAGTTCATGGCAAAATGCGTGCGTCGAACTCATCTCTCACTCCTTAATTTGCCCTTGGCAATCGTCTTGATGGCCGAAGCGCAAGACTGTACGAATGGTCTGGAGAAGCTGTGCGTCGCTAAAAGGCTTGCCCAAGAAAGCGGCAGCGCCCGCTTGCGCCGCTCGCTGACGGGAATCTTTGCTCTCGTAAGCGCTGATGAAAATGATAGGAATTCCGCAGCCTGTGGCTGCGAGATGGCGTTGAAGCTGTAATCCATTCATTCCCGGCATCTGCACGTCAAGGACGAGACACGAGGTATCGTGCAAATGGCCGGACCTCAGGAAATGTTCGGCAGATTCAAATGCTGCCGTCGGAAATCCAAAGGACTCGATGAGCAGTGTGGTGGTCCTGCGAACTGACTCGTCGTCGTCGATTACCGAGATCAGATTCTCCGTCACTCTGAATCCCTCACTGTATTCAACGTATTCGCAGCGGAGGGAAGAATCTATTGGGCGTTGGTAGATTTAGATCCTAAAAAGGACGACGCCGGTAAACTTTCGCTTACGAGGCTTTTTCCGAGGGGCCCTTGAGCTTCTCGATCATTCTTACCAGGTCGACAAGGGATTCCGCGTGCATCTTCTCCATTGCCCGGCTGCGCTGGACCTTCACGGTACTTTCCGCAGTGCCGAGCTGACCGGCAATCTGTTTATTGAGCATGCCCGAAACAAGCATGGAGATCACCTGCTGCTCGCGAGAAGTTAACGAGTCGAAGCGCCTTTCGATGTCTGTTACTTCCTTCTCCTGTTCACGACGCCTATTATCCCGCTCCAGTGCGATGCGAACAGCGTCCAACAGATCCTGGTCGCGAAACGGCTTCGTGAGGAATTCGACGGCACCAGCCTTCATGGCGCGAACACTCATTGGAATATCGCCGTGGCCGGTGACAAAAATTATGGGGATGCGAATGTTTCTCGCCGCGAGCTCACGCTGAATATCGATGCCACTCAAGCCCGGCAGCCTGATGTCCAGCACGAGGCAGCTGGGTGCGTCTGGTGGCTTTCTATGCAAGAAGGTGTCAGCTGAGGCAAAGCTCTCAACCTGCAGCCCCACAGTGCTTAAGAGGAACTTGAGCGAAGACCGTACCGATGGGTCGTCATCGACAACAAAGACGATGGAAGCAGCAGTCACGATGGACTCCCGGCACTAGCTGGCAGAGTGAAGGAAAACACAGCACCCACGGGGGAATTCGGCATGGCCCAGAGCCGCCCTCCATGATTTTCAATCAGTGACCGGCTGATCGACAAACCCATTCCCATGCCGTTCGCTTTGGTCGTAAAGAAGGGAGTGAAGACGTGGTCTGCTTCTGACCCAAGGCCAGTGCCCGAGTCGCGAACCGCAACCAGTATGTCACCAGATTCGTCAACCCGGGATTCCACCCATAGCGAGCGAGGCTGATCTGCAACGGCAGTCATGGCTTCGATGCCATTCATCACCAGGTTCAGCAAAACCTGCTGCATCTGAACCCGATCAGCCGACACCAGCGGGAGTGTCTTCGTCAATTGGCGTTCGAGCCGGACCCGGTTCTCATAAAGCTCACGCTCAGCCAGCGCCAGCACCTCTTGAATTACGTCGTTCATGTCCAGCCGGTTCTTTTCGCCGGGTTCCTTCTTTATGAATCCGCGGATTCGATTGACAATGGCGCTCGCTCGATTGCCGTCCGCAACGATTTCCTCAAGAGCCCGACGCAGAACCTCAGGTTTGAGGTTATCTGCGGCCAGCAGTCTCAGGCACGCGCTGCTGTTATTGGTTACGGCGGTCAGCGGTTGGTTGACTTCATGGGCGATGGACGCGGCCAGTTCGCCCATGGTGGTCAGCCTGGAAACGCGGGCAAGCTCTGCTTGCGTCATCTGCAATGCTTCTTGAGCACGTTTTCGTTCAATTCCCTCAGCGATCAAGTCCGCACCAGACGCGAGTGTCTCTATTGTGTCCGGCGTGAGCTGTTTTCGAGAGAACATGGCCAGCACGCCTATCGTGCGGTCTCCGACGCTCAGCGGGTAGCCAGCGAAGCTAGCCATCCCCTCTTTTTCTGCCCACGCTCTGTCACTGATTCGAGGATCATTGAGTACGTTATTGGTCAGATGCGGTTTGCGGTCTTGTGTAATCATCCCAATTCTGAATTGTCCCATCGGAATTTGGCTGTGAGGTCCGTCAAGATGCGTGTACATGCCTGAACTGGCCTGCAGCTCCAACATTTTTTCATCGTCACTCAGGGTCCAGATCCTGGCAAATGCCGCATCGAGATGGCGCACAATGGCTTGGCAGCACTCACCCAGGATCGCTTTCAAGCTTTCTTCTTTACCGAAAGCCATGCTCACGTCCGCGCGGACTGATATCTGGCGGGCGTGCGCTGCCCGCATCTCCTCTGCCTGTTTCCTCTCGGTGATATCGCGAATAAAGCCGGTAAATACCTTATGCCTATCTCTGGATACTTCTCCAAACGAGATTTCCACGGGGAATTCCTGGCCATTCTTGCGCAGAGCGGTCAGTTCAGTGCCTTGCCAGTTGATGTGCCTCTGGCCGGTAGCCAAATAACGGCTGAACCCTTTCTCGTGTAATTTCCGCAGAAATTCGGGCATTAGTACGGTCAACGGCTTCCCGATCAATTCCGTCGGATCATAACCAAAGATTCTCGCAGTGGCGTGGTTGGCAAAGAGAATTGCACCGCGCTCGTCAATGCTGATCACGGCATCAGGCGCCGTTTCAACCAGGAGACGATAGTTCTCTTCGCTGTAGGGGAGGGCAAATTCCTCGCGTTCGCGGTCAGGTGTGGGCATGTTGTCTTTCAGTCAGTCCTGCTTTGTGAACCTTGCCCCGAGGTTCTTGTTCTAAGGCATTCTAAACCGAAAGACAGACTTGGGCCATTCGGGGGGTGCCAGTCCCCCACAGCGTCGCTGGCAGCGATACCGGTGAACTGCCTTCCGACCGCCGCTGGGGCCTGGAAGGGGCGAGCGTCGATACCAAGGTATCGCCGATACCATCGTCCAATTGTCCAGCTTCTAAGCTTCTGTTCTGATCAACCGCATCGACCGGACGCGATCGAAATCGTCACGAGTAGAAATGGGAGAAGAAACGGCTTTCGGTGCCGGAAGTGGGGTTTCATGAACAAGGAAGAATCGGTTCGCAACTCAACTTGCCAAGACCAGATCAACATGGCGGAGCGGGAGTTATCGGCGTTCATCCGCGCGGTAACGGAATTGTTCGGTCCGGAGCAGGCTGGGCTTTCGACAGAGGACTGGCTCGACGAGTCAGAACTGATGGATGGCCCGCCCCGCGCCAGCAGTCGGGATTGGCGAGCAGTCACAGTAGCCGCCTCGGCTCGATTGGCAAATCGGGGGACTCCAGCCCGGGATCATCGAGCGCTTGCAGCATCGACTGACACTGAGGTTTCGCCGACCCTATGGTCCAACTGTTTCGCGCCTACGCCTCTTTAGAGCAAATACTGATTTCAATTTCACCGAGCCTATTGAATGGAGGAACAGCATTATGAGACGCTTCACATTCTTCTTGGTTGCAGTTGCAACAATGGCGGGTCTTGTCACGCTTATTGCCCCCGCCGCAGGTCACGCGGATGGGCAGTCCGCCCCGGCTTCATTACCGACATCCCTACCGGGTACCGCGACTGGCAGTGGATTTCCTCGGCCCATGAAGCAGGCAACCTGAATAGTTTAGGTGCCGTCCTGGGCAACGATGTAGCGATGAAGGCCTTCCGGGCAGGGACGCTTCCGTTCCCCGACGGCACGATCATTGCTGCTTTGCATTACCGTAATGTTCCGTCGGAGGAAAACAACAAAGTCTTTGGCCAGACTCAAAGTTTCGTTCCCGGCGCTCCCACGAACATCCAATTTATCGTAAAGGACTCAACCAAGTACGCCGCAACGGGCGGCTGGGGGTTCGGTCACTTCGCAGACGGCAAACCGGTGACGCGACGTTTATGAAAAGCTGCTTCCCCTGCCACGAGAAGACAAAAGGGAGCGACCTTGTCTTTACTCGTTATGCACCTTGATGCTGAAAACTTGAGCAGAAACCAATAAGTCAAGACGCTACGAGAGGAAAAAATCATGAAGTATCCGACTTTTTATCGCACCGCACAGATCGATGGGCTGTCAATTTTCTACCGGGAGTCTGGTCCAAAAGACGCCCCGACGATTCTCCTGCTGCACGGTTTGCCGTCTTCTTCGCGAATGTTCGAGCCTCTCTTCACCCGTCTTTCCGATCGCTATCACCTTGTCGCGCCCGATTACCCGGGCTTCGGTCATAGCGACTGGCCGGATCCGAAGAAATTCGCGTACACCTTCGATCACATCGCGGAAATCATGAATCACTTCACCGAAGCGCTCGGTCTCTCCCACTTCAACCTCTACATGCAGGATTACGGCGGCCCCGTCGGCTTTCGCATGATCTTGGCCCACCCGGACCGAGTCGAAGCTCTCATCGTCCAGGACGCGGTAGCACACAACACCGGTCTCGGCGAGAACTGGAAAACGCGGCGCGCCTTTTGGAACGATCGCGCTGCCAACGAAAGCGCGCTGCGCACAAATCTCCTGTCGCTTGCAACCACGAAGGCTCGTCACGCGGGGAACGACCCCAACGCGGAACGCCACGACCCCGATCTCTGGATCGACGAATTTTATTTTCTAAATCAGCCCGGCCAGGCTGACATTCAAAGCGACCTCTTCTACGACTACCGCACCAACGTCGATTCCTACCCGAAATGGCAAGCATGGATGCGCGAGAAGCAGCCGCGCCTGCTGGTGATCTGGGGCAAGTATGAGTCTTCGTTCGACCCATCGGAGCCAGAGTCCTATCGCCGCGATGTCCCCAAAGCTGAAGTACACATCGTCGATGGCGGCCACTTCGCTTTGGACACCGCAGCAGACGAAATCGCCGCATTCGTCCAAGGATTTGTCGGTTCTTCACACCAGGTCTCTGCGGCGCGGCGAGCAGGGTGAAGCCGGACTTGAGAGGCACGGTGCCCAGCGATGTGTTGGGCTCGAACCTTTAAGCTGAAAGGTTGTTTATGTCTGGCAAGAAAACAGCAATCATCACCGGAGCATCAGGTGGTATTGGCTCCGGTTTAGTCGAAGGGTTTCTGGGAGAAGGTTATAACGTCGTCGCGACCTCTCGTGAAGCCCGTCGAAAGCTGACTAGCTCGGATAGCCTGGTCCTGCTCGATGGCGATATCGGCGAGCAGCAAACTGCTGCTGAAGCGGTCGAGGCAGCGATCAACAACTTCGGAGCCGTCGACGTTCTGGTAAATAACGCGGGCATCTTCCTGAAAAAGCCTTTCACAGACTTCACTACCGAGGACTTCAATGCCCTTGTCTCCACGAATCTGCTTGGATTCTTCTACATCACTCAGCGCACGGTGAAGCAGATGCTGAAACAAAAATCGGGATGCGTTGTGAGCATTACTGCGGCGCTCGCCGATCGTCCAATTGCGGGCGTGAATGGCTCGATTTCGATGATTACGAAAGGTGGCTTGAATTCAGCAACCCAAAATCTGGCAATCGAGTATGCAAGAGACGGCATTCGCTTTAACGCCGTAGCCCCCGGCGAAGTGGATACACCGATGCACCAGAATGATCCCAAAGACTCGACGTCGCAGCCGGCTATAAAAAAGGCGACGGTGAAAGATGTTGTCGATGCCGTTCTCTACCTGGTAAAGGCAGGTTATGTGAGCGGAGAGATACTCCACGTGGATGGCGCTGCTCCGGCTCGTCGCTGGTAAAAAACATGATAAGGACTAAACACCTGCCGGACTTCGGGAATGTGCTCGTTTGTTGTTCCCAGCCAAATGCGGGTGTCACTCTGGACCTTGATCGCTTCGGTCACTGATGGGCTGCCCGCGCAAGGTGTTGTGTCCCACGCCTGCGAACGGTCTGCCCATCACTTCGGCTGCAATCGGGTCATCGTAACTATCAGAAAACGAACTTCGCGCCGAGCTGGATCTGCCGTGCCCCCGTGGTGCCGTCGTTCTGGCCCACCTGTTGGTACGAGTAGCCAAACTCTGGGTTCGAGGTATAGTTGGTCGCGCCGTATGCGTTTCCACCTTGGAAGGTCGGCTTTTGGAACTGCACACGGTTGAACAAGTTGTACGTCTCGAATCGGAACTGGAATTTGACGCGTTCGGTCAGGGCCGTAGTCTTGGAGAGCGATACGTTCCAATTGTTGACGCCCGGGCCGTACCAGTTATTGCGCACCACGTTGGATGGGACTCCAAACGGCGCATTCGTCGCAGTCTCGGGATAAAATGCGGCGACGTTATACCCGGTGAATACTCCACCACCGGGACCGTACTTGCCGGTGGCGGGAAGTTTCTTGAGGATAGAGGGGTTGACCACCGTCGCGCGATCGGTGATAGCCGTGAAGGGAGTGGGCTCCCCAGTATGCAATGTGTCGTCCGGCCCAAAGATGTCATAGGGCAGGCCAGTTTGGAATGAAGCGATGCCGCTGATCTCCCAGCCTTCAAACGCGCGGCCGAGGACGCCCTGGCTTAGCAATCTCTTTCCTCGGCCAATGTTGGGTTGGTAAACAAAGTTAATCACCGCCCGCTGGCGCGTGTCGAAGCCTGAATTGCCAAAATCGTGATTCAGGTTGAACGGGTCGGTTGGGAAATTTCCGTTGCCGTTCGTATCCGAGCCGGGCAGAGGATCGGAGGAATCGTCCATTGCGTGCGACCAGGTATAGGCCAACCCCATTTGCAGGCCATGAAGATTATGGACGTTTACTTGCGACTGCAAACCGTCATACCAAGAGTGTCCTGAGGTCTCGTCAACGAATGCGTGCTCGAATGCATTGTTGTTAACCGCGGGGCTTGAGTAGAGTGCGCTTCCTTGTAGGGCCGATGGAGGCACCCCACTGGCTATGAGGGCGGCCACTGCGCCGGGCTGCGGAGGGTTTCCGTCCTGCACCCGCAGAATGCGAGTGCCGTGGTTCCCAACATAATTGGCTTCCAGCGTGATGTGCGAAGTGATCTGACGCTGGAAACCGAAGTTCCAAGTCACCACAATAGGAGGCCTTATATTGGGGTCAAAAAGGTCGGGGAATATTTCCGAACCATTCAGCACCACCGGATTAGGTCCCAGATTCGGCGGAGGCGTCTGATTTATCAATTGCGCCGTCGAGGTTAGGTTTGGG
The DNA here is from genome assembly GCA_963734675.1 of uncultured Acidobacteriaceae bacterium. Classification (GTDB taxonomy): domain Bacteria; phylum Acidobacteriota; class Terriglobia; order Terriglobales; family Acidobacteriaceae; genus Sulfotelmatobacter. Next base: position 120,385 of record CAVTHZ010000009.1, on the reverse strand, counting down.
GCCCCGGTTGCTGGGTTAAGGATCGGGAGCCCGGTGAAGCTGGGCTGGAACGGTGGGTTGCCACGCGCGTCACTGATAAGGTTCCCGTACACTCGATCGGAGAACCCCCCGATACCGCCACGAATTGACGTCTTGCCCGTCTTGAAGGGATCCCATGCAAAACCGACCCGCGGCAAGAAGTTGCGATAGTAGTCGTCGAAGAGCTGATGCCCCGTTCCAGGCCCTGCCGGAGTAAAAGTGAAACCACTTCCGCCACCCGGTAGCGCAGGTGCCGGTCCACCCGGGTTCTGCAGCAAGATCCCCATGTTAGCGTGGGCCTCGTAGGGCACGCCGTAATACTCCCATCGCAAACCGTAAGTGATGGTGAGGTTGGGGAGCACCTTGAATTCATCCTGCGCGAAAAGACCGAGTTCATGGCTACGGAAATCCAATTCATCGTTGAACTGGCGTCCCCCAGCGTGGGTAAAGAATTGGGTTTGAAGTTGAAAAGCCGTCATCCCCAACAGCATGGAGCTGCTGTCCTCGAGGAAGTTTGTATCCACACTCGGGTTGACCCCAGTGAGCGAGGAGATGCCAAACGTACTGAGCGTGCTGAAGCCGAAAAGATCGCGACTGGCGAAGTCGGTGTAGTTATTGGAGTATATATCGCGATACTCGGCGCCAAATTTCATAGTGTGCTTGCCCAATACTTTGGTCAAGGTATCCATGTACTGGTAGGTGCCAGTCTTGCGACTTTGGCCGTTGGAATCGCCCAGCGAGAGGCAACCAAAACCGGTAAAGTCCGGCAGGTCATAGTCGGCGCCCCGGCCCACCTGATCGATGAAACCAAGGCTGTCGAATACGTCCGTTCCTGTACAACCGAAACCCGAATTATTGCGATTCGCGCTGGCCCGCGCTACGTTGACCAGCGTCGGGCTGGGATTGGAAGTCAGCGCCAGCGATAGTCCCTGGGTCCGAGCATATTCGGGAACGGCGCCCAACCCGCCGGGCAGGAAGGCAAGATGAAATGGGTCAGGATCGTGGAACCAGTTATAGATGTAGCGCCCGGAGAGAGTGTTCCCATTAGTGATCTTATGGTCGATCTTGAGAGTCGCATCCTCGTCCTTTTCTCGCGACTCAGTTGGGAAAAACAGCGTACCGCTTATGCCGTCCCCAGTGGGCGTGGTTGGCGCAGGATAGAGCGAGAGAAGCTTCTGCATCACCGGATCTAAGCCCACGCTGGTGCCGTTATTGCCGCTTCCTGGAGTGGTTAGGTTGATCGCCTGGCTCGCACCCGTATCAAGGTTCGTATAGGTGAAGATGCCGCTCTTGAAAGCCGCTGTCGGCACGGTGGAAGCATTGGTAAGGTTGGTGACGAAACGGTCGCCCTGATAATTAACGAAAAAGAACGTCCTGTCTTTGACAATCGGACCCCCAAGAGAGGTACCGTACAAGTTGCGGACGTACGGGTTCTTGGGCGCTACCGTCCCGTCAGGCTCGATCTGGTGGTTGAAATAATCGCGCGCACCTATTGCGTCCCACCGGCCAAAGTAGAAGGCATCACCATGAAAGCTGTTGGAGCCGCTGCGCGTGATGACATCAACGACAGCGCCGTTGTCGCGCCCGTACTCCGGCGCGAAGTTGTTGGTAATAACGCGGAGTTCTTCGGTCGAGTCCGGATTTTGCGCGGTAACACCACCCAACCCGCCGGGCACTTCCGTATCGTTATTGTCGGCACCATCGAGCATAAAATTGTTATTGCGTTCGCGGCCACCATTCGTTGAGATCCCACCCAGGTTGTCCGACTGGGTCACGCCGGGCGACAGCAGTACCAATTGGTAGGGATCGCGAAGAATGAGCGGCAGTTCCGTCATCTGCGTATGCTCTATCACGCTGCTGAGTTGAGCATCGGTCGTGTCTATAGCAACAACGGCGCCCTCCACCGTAATCTGCTCCGAGCTGGTGCCTACTTCCAATTTGGCATTCAGCGTGGCCGCCTGGTCAACTGTGAGAGTCAAAGCAGGGAACCTTTCCGTGCGAAAGCCAGCGGCCTCGACGGTCACGATGTAGGGTCCGGGCACGAGTTGAGTGATGTTGAAAACCCCGGCGCTCCCGGTCTCAGTGCTTCGTGCAATGTTGGTCGCAGTGTTGGCGACTGTTACTTTCGCATGCTGGACCAAGGCTCCGGATGTATCAGTGACGGTTCCGTTGATCGATGCGGTCTGAGCGAAGGCTGCCAGTGGCATCAGGAACAATACGAACAGCGCTGCAGTTAAGCCCAGGCGAGAGGATGGTTTCACGATGGTCTCCTTATCAAACCGCACCTGTCATAGGCGGCACTCATAAGTCCAGAAATAGACTCAAAATACGACTGTGGGACGAACGTTCCCGATTGCACGATGAATGGTATGCACAACAGGCTGAGTTCACAGAGACTCTGGAGTCTGCGAAGAATTTTGAGGACGTGGAGCTCTATGCTTTACGGAAATCCATAGGGGCTGCGGCCGTCATATACCAACTTCCACAGCGTTCGCTGCGAGGTGGCGCTTCAGGAGGGAGCGATTTTTGCCGGAGATCTGTGAAGCCAATCGCTTTTTCTCGAGCGCGCCTCGAGGAATAGTGAGAAGCGAAGCGGGTAAGACACTGCCAAAGAATTTGGGAAAGCGGCAATTGAACCGGAATCGAATGGGAATCAATTTCCGCGAAGCAATCCAGCGTAACTATTTCCGCGTCACTCTCAACTGGATCATCATGCGTTCTTTCCCCTCGTGGTTGATCAGGCAATGACGAGCGAGCGAGAACCTGCCCGCCCTCCAGGGTGATCTGCGCGGCTCAGGGCTGATGGCAAGCTGCGCCGGAGAAAAAAGACTCAATCGTTTTCCTGAGATTGGGTCCTCGCAGTTGCCCGCTTTCCACCGCACCGGTAAGCCAATGTGAGTACGGTTGTGGATCTTCGGATTCTGCGTGCTTGTAACCGACGTAAAGCGCAGCCGCCGGCACGTGCATTCCGTCATCCTGCTGCAGCCAATACCTGCACGGATTGTGACCGACACCAAATTTTTCGCTGACAATCTCTTCCAGCGCCTGCACGGAATCCTCTTCTATGTATCCCTCCGCTGTGTTGTATCCGAAGGAGGGATCGTGGTGCGTCACCTTATCCACCACTGTTGGGTCTTTCCCCAACAGATCAACAGCCCTCCGTACGTTGGGATCGTCCAGGCGATAGGGCGGATGCATCGATTCGTGAATCGCATTATGGAGCACAATGCGGAACGGATAGGAAACGTGAGTCAGAAATCGAAGACCGGTGATGCGGATTCCATGCGGTTCAGAATAGGCCAGCAAATAAACCTTGATCGTGTTCGATGCCAGCGGGAATCCAAGATAACCCTCGATCACTGGAATGATGTTGTACTTCGGCAGGTCGGCCGAAAGTTCCGTGATGCGCTTCTCAATCCTCGGTTTGGTGTTCGCTGCCCAATAGGCTGGAAACCCGACTCGATCCAGAGCCCTGAGGGCCTTTTCCAACGCCGGCCGCGCTAACTCGTAGTTGTGCCACGAATCCGCGCTCCAATATGGCGTCTTCCGGAGCGCCGCCTCCATCTGGGAGCTGTCTTGGGCTGTGCGAATCATTTCGGCCAGCGTCTCGTCATCGACGGCGGAATAATAAAGCGCCAGCTTCGCAGAAATAATTTCATGCCCTTCATCCTTGATCACATGTTTTAGCTCCACAAATGCTGCCTGCTCCCCCGGCGTGAACAGCGCATGAAAGTGATCGTACTCAGCCTGATAATAGCGCAGGTAGAAAGGATCTCCGCTCAGTGCGTTCAGCAGGCAGAGCGTGTCGTATTTCAGAGAAGGTTCAATCTGCCAATCGGTGCTGGAGTGATTCGAAGCAGTTCCTGCATGAAGGATGAAGAACTGCGGTGTGATCGTAGGAATAAAGATAAAGATAAAGATAAGGACAAAGAGAAGAGAGTTGAGACTGCAGGCCTTGCGCATTTACTGTTAATAAGCGCTAGCCCGCCTTCCCGTCTTGAATCCATTTGCACCTGAGCGCCACGCGCTCGGAGTGCGACCTGTCAGTTGCTTGACGCTTCGCGTCATGTGAGCCTGGTCGGCAAATCCCAATTCAACGGCAATCATTGCTAGAGGCGTCGTTGTGTCCTGGATCGATCTCAAAGCCCTTCGCGCACGAGCGCATGCTCGAAAAGCTTCCGGGGAAATGCCAAAAACCTGAGCGAATCCCCGCGATATCGTCCACGCCGGAAGATCGTTTCGCTCTCCCCATTCCGAAAGTTTCCAGCAGGGAGATTGAATCAGTCTCAAGGCCAACTGGGCTGGCCAGTCCGAGACCGGAGGCGTCCATCTTTTTACCAGGGAAAGAAGGAGTTCTGACGCGGCGCGGCCACTCTTTTCCGCCATCCGTACTACCGCATCAGGATCCCCCACGCGCGCAATCCCTGGATGGCAGTTGTTGAAAGCTAGAGGAAGATTCAGCACCGTCGCTCCCTGCGCTGAAAAACGATTCACGTGAGCTTCGAAAAAATCGTGCAATACAACATCGCCGGCGCCCACCGTAAACCTTCCGTTATCCCCCGCTTCTTCGTATCCGCCGGAGAGAACAAGGGCGGCATAAGGTTTGGCGTGCAAATGGCGAGCCAGAGAAGATTCCCGGATTATCTGGACCAGCGCCATATTGACTAGTATGCACGCATTTCATCGAACCCAAGCTCAACTGATTATCGTCAGACAAGAAAATCATTTCCAAAATTTCTTTTAATATGCCTTGACACGTATATGCGTATAGGAGTATATACAGAGCATGGAATCCGTCTTCGAAATCATTGCGGAGCCGAACCGCCGCGCGATACTGAGCCTCCTGGTCTCGTCGGAACAGTCGGTGGGAGAAATCGAGCGTCAGCTTCGTATGCCGCAGCCCACCGTCTCAAAGCACCTGCGGGTGCTGCGGGAAGCCGGCTTCGTGGAATCTACGGTGGACGCGCAACGCCGCCTCTACCGGCTGAAACCTAAACCGCTTCAGGAGGTCGATGCCTGGCTGGCTCAGTTCCGCCGCTTCTGGTCCGCTCACGTCGATGCTCTCGAACGCTACCTTGACCGCATGGATCGCCATCCCCAAGAATAACGTACCAGCGAAAAAGAAAACAGCCAAAAAGACCACGCGGCGCAAACCGCAAACATAAAAAAATAAAGGAGAATCGAAATGAAAATCAAAGTGACCAGTATTTACGTGGATGACCAAGCCAAAGCCCTGCACTTCTATACCGGACGTACTGGGATTCACCAAGAAGACCGATTTCAGCAATGGCCCATACCGCTGGCTGACCGTGGCCTCGCCCGAGGAGCCGGACGGCACCGAACTGCAACTCGCGCTGAACAACAATCCCGCCGCGAAAACCTATCAGCAGGCGATCTTTGAACAGGGCCAGCCCGCGATGATGTTTTTCACCGACGACCTCAAGAGCGACTACGAGCGGATCAAGGCTCGCGGCGCTGAGTTCACCATGCCGCCCACCGACGTTCCCGGCTCGACCATTGCGAAACTGAACGACACTTGCGGCAACCTCATCCAGCTCACGCAGCTCGCACGCTGGCCTAGCTGATTCGGCCATGTCGAAAGTGATAGCTAATCGAGCAAGCAATGGCTCGTGGCCAAAGTGATAGCTGATCGTGAAAGCAGTAGCCCGTGGCAACAGTGATAGCTGATCGTGAAAGCAGTAGCTCGTGGCAACAGTGATGGCTCACGGTGAGAGCGCGATTCGTATCAGGGTATGCCTTCAGGCATACCGCAAGTGTCGCGTCATGAACGCGCCATTAGGCGCTGGCTCCAGGCGCCGGAGCTTCGCCGTGGGCCTCAAAGGAGGAAAAAGATGAACGATCTCGCGCAGTACGAACCAGGTCCGGCCAGCGGGGCGCAGGTAATAAAAAACGGCATAGAAAACAATAAAGATAAATGGACGCTCATTCTCGTCCGCGAACTGCGCCACTCGCCGGAAAAAGTCTGGCAGGCGCTTACCGACCCGGCGCATCTGCGCGAGTGGGCTCCCTTCGTGGTCGATGGCAACCTGGCCACGGTCGGAGCCGCGGTGAAGCTTACCTGGGTGGGAAACCCCACACCGCAGGAAACTAAAGTGACCCGAGCCGACGCTCCCAGGATGCTTGAGTACGGCGACATCCGGTGGGAACTCGAGCCGCTCGGCAGCGGAACGCGCCTGACATTGTGGCACAGTATCGATCGCCGCTTTATCTCGTGGGGCGCCGCGGGCTGGCATATCTCCCTCGACGTTCTTGACCGGCTTCTCGCGGGTAAGCCGATAGGAGCCATCGCGGGCGTCAATGCCATGAAGTTTGCAGGCTGGCAGCGGCTGGTGACTGAGTATGCGAAGCAGTTCGGCGCTGAAACGCCCAACTGGCAGCCCAAGACTTCAGAAAAATAATCACCTCGAATGACACGCTGCGGAGGTATTGAAAGGGCGCGCGCCTTCAGCCGCGCCGCTCACCGAGAAATCCACGCAGCAGGGCCGAGCACAAATCCAAGGAGCACTATCATGAACCAACCCATCACACGCACGATTTTTCGCTGGATTCACATCATCTGCGGCATTCCGATACTCGGTTACATTTACGATTCACCTTCAGATACTCACAACTACGCCTTCAGCGTCAGGTTTCTCTTTCTTCCCGTACTTCTCCTTTCCGGACTTTGGATGTGGAAAGGCCATGTCTTTCGGAGGCTTCTTTCGAAGAGACTGGCCTGATCAGGATCGGGATTGCTGCTCGGGACAACTCGATGCAACGCGCACCCGCTCTCGCAGTTCCAAAACGCCATTGAAAATGGAGCGTTGCCTGTATAGCCATCACCTGCTACTCGCCGGATAATTGATGGCGAGGCAGGCGGATTCACAATGGTCGCAGTTAAGAAAAAGGGAATGTTGTGGTACCTGTTTCGCGCTCCTGTCTATCTGTACCGCTGGCATGTAGGCTGGCTTTTTGGGAAGCGATGCCTATTGCTGACTCACATCGGCCGACGTACCGGTTTGCGACATCAGACGGTCCTGGAAGTTGTCGAATACCGGAGGCAAGTGCCAGAGGTTGTGGTGGCAAACGGTTTCGCCGGCTCGGACTGGGTCCGTAACATCGAGGCCACGCCCGGCGAGGAAGTGGACTTCGGTTCACACCATTTTGCCGCCTCTCATCGCTTTCTCGATCCGGAAGAGGCAGTGGGAGTAATCCAGAGGTACGAACACCGAAACCGCTTCATCGCTCCCATCGTTCGGGCCGGATTTAGCTGGTTGCTCGGCTGGCGATACCATGGCGGAGACAATGATCGTCACAGACTGGTCAGGCAAATTCCTTTGATCGCGTTCCGGCTTGCGGCTTCACCCGAGTCAGCTCATTCAAGCCCGGCTTGATTCTCGTACCGTCCATTTTGAGTTGCTATCCAGCGCATTCCTCATTGATCGTGAACTGGCGAGACGCGGAACATCGACGGTCACTTGCAATCGACCTTGTTGTCCTGCGCGGCGGCGATCTGCCACTTTCCGTCGCGCTTCAACCAGGTATCGGTCCAGACCTGGCACTGCTTCGTGTCGGGATGCGCGCGGTCTTTGCCGATGGCATGCTCGCTGCCGTAAATAATGGCCACATCGTTTCCAAAAAAGCGCACCCTGGCATCGTCGAGCGCACAGTCATGCGCCGAGTGCGGTCCTTTTTCATCGCGTAGCTCATCCGCCTTGGTGTAGCGCTCCCCGCGGGTGCTGGTGCCTTGGAAATCGTCGGCCAATAATTCGGAGACAACTCCATTATTCGCGCAAACCCCTTCGGCCCACTTGCGCTCCATATCGATCATGAACTTCGCGGTCTTGTCGTCGGGCGTGGCCCAATGGCTTTGCTGCCCGTAGGCCGCGGTCGTAAAAACCAAAACGCATGTTAAGAGGCACATCAAGTGCAGAGTTCGCTGACCCATCGTCCCTCCGGTATTTCAGTCACTATACGCCGAACGACACGGCCAAACGACGAAGTCAGTAGTCAATTCAGAACCACGGGATCGAAGCCAGCAATCGTCGCGAAAACACACACTCAATGCTTTCTGCGTAGAGCGATCAGCGAAACCTGCTCCAGTCCGGGAAAATGATCTTCACGGTCGGCTTTTCGCTCGGTGGGCGCGATTTGCTGAATCACGGTGCGCGCAGGTGGCGTCGCACCAAAATATTCAGCGTAGATCTCGTCGAACGCGGATAGATCATTCAAATCATCCAGGTACACATTCGTCATCACAACCTGGTCGAATTTCATGTCTGCCTCTTCGAGATCGTCGAGAAGGTTTCTCATGCTTTGCCGTAATTGGTGTTGCGTCGTGGTGGCATAGATACCTCCATGCGGTCCCGGAATAAATCCATCTTTCGCGGAGCAATAAAGAGTATCGCCGGCAAAAACGCACGGGCTGGCGGTCGGACTCGGCGGCATATTTTTCGGGCGAACGGCTCGGCGTTGTTTGAGATCCACAACCGCAACACCGGTGTATTCAATATTTGCGCCGCCAGGCAGGCTGGTGACATCGATTGTGGCTCTCGCCGGTGTATTCCCAAACTCGAAACGCCGCGCATAACGCACGTTCATCACGCGCCCCGGTATCGCCGTAGTCAAGTAAGGATTCACGAACACCACATTCGCGAGTTCGAGGCCTGCGGCCTTTACAACCGCCTGAAAGCGATCGAGAGCCAGGTCCACTTGCGCCGCCGGGTCTGAAGGAACGGTTCCTTTCGCAGAATCGATTCCTTCCATGCCCGATATGAAAAGCCGGTCGTGCGTCAAGACTCCGGGAGCGGCTGAATCACTGTGATCATAATCCGGAGGATAAACGGCACGACGGCCTGCCAAATCGCGAACCGCGACCGCACTGATTTCAATCGGAGGTTCTGGCACCCGCGCAACTCCGAGCACCGCGCGCGCCGGAGGATCTTTCGGAAAGTACTCTGCAAAGATTCGGTTCACATCTCCATATTTCCCGACATCCTGCAAATAGACTTGCGTGTAGACAACATGCTGCATCGTCAAACTCGCCGATTCGAGAGCGCTCTTAACATTGTTCAACGCCTGACGCACCTGGTCGTCAAAATTCGCCGGCAAGCTGCCATCCGGACGAAGCGGTCCCTGCCCCGAAACGTAGACATAATCTCCTGCATCGACTGCAGAGGAGTAAGAATGGGTCGAAGAAGAACGGCCGGCACCTTCAGAGTTTGCAGCAGGCTTTACAGAGCGAGTCTGCCCCGCTGCCGCGCCCGCGAATACGAGCACGATTGATAACAAATATGCACTGCGCAACGAACGGGCGAACTTGAACGCTCGAATTTTCATCGTCACTTCTTTCTGCCGCCGCGCGTCAGCTAAGCCGCAGATTTCTTCCGCGCCGCGTTGAGTACTCCCCGCAGCCTTTGCCCGACAAGAATCTCTTCGCCCGGTTCGATGGTCATCGAAACTAATTCAATCCGGTCTGGCTCCTTGCGTTCCTTCCGGTTCGGATTGCCCTCGCGGACTGCCGTCACCAGGCTTGGATTGTCCGGGCCAAGCACTTCAATCACGGGACTGCCCGAGCGCAACTCGCCTACGCAATCGGAAACACTAAATCCCCACGCTTGCGTATCCCAGGAGACGCGAAGCGTCGGATAGCGATTGCCATCGTCCGGAATATAGATTTCGGTCTTCACGCCAGGCACGGTATCGACAAGTTTCCGGATGCGATCGACCCGCCCGTTCCATTCGGCATAAAGTTTTTTCGCATCGATGTTCAACCAGGTTTCAAGCGCGGTGAGGCAACCGATAATTTCTTCCTTCCCAACCTTCATGGGCCGGCACACGGCGCCTTCGCGCGGATTGCAGTTCATCAGCGCCGCTTCGATCAGATCTTGGCGCCCGAGCAGCAAGCCGCTGCACTGTGGCCCGCACAATCCTTTGCCGCCGGAAAAAGTGTAGAGATCGATGCCCATCTTGGCGTAAAGCTTGGCATTGTCAGCCGGAGGAATGCCCGCCGCGTCATCCAGCAGCATCGGAACCTTCCGCTCTTTGGCGATCGCCAGCTCGCGCTGCAATTTGTCGCCAAGATCGGTCGTATATATCATCGCCGTGTTTTCATTGATCGCATTGCCAAGCTCCTCGGGCGAATAGACCAGAACCAGCTTCGCTCCCACCAGCCGGATCGCGCTGTCGAATGCGCTGCGCCCGCCCACCATGACCACTTCATTCTTCAGGCCGGTAGTGTCAGGAAGTTGCCAGATATATTTGTCGTCGTTGCCGGCGATGCACGCAGCCGTTGCCGCCGCCATCGCGCCCGCTGCCCCGGATGTAACAATGCCCGACTCGGCGCCGGTCAATTCCGAGAGCCGTCGACCCACTCCGTGCTGCAAGTCGAACATGTTGACGAAGTGCCGCGCCGCTTCCAGTTCAGCCTGTCGCACTTCAGGAAATTCCAGCGATCCACTCAAATACGTCCAAGTGCCCCGGCAATTGATGACCGTCTTGACGCCCAATCGAGTGTAAATATTTTGTCGCGGATCTTTGCCCACAGCGCTGGCTGCCTGGGCATAAAGCTCTCGAACCGCGATCTGGCTGAGCAGCGGTGCAGCCGCAAGAAATTTTACGAACGATCGACGGCTCGAATTTTGCATGGGATTTTGCTCCTTAACTAATTACGGCTCCAACTAAGTACGCGCTCGGCGAGCTGGTGAAATTCCTGCCAAGCTTCCTCGGACTGGTCGGTCTCCAAGACGCGTTGAAAAGTCAGTCGGCATTCTTTGGCAGAGGAACTTGCGACCGTACCGCCAGAATGTGGGCCGCCGCGTCCCCTTTATTCTGATTGTAGAAACCCACGGTGCAGTTGGGGCGGAAATAATACGCATCGCCTGCCTTTGCCGCGTGACGGCCTTCGATGCCGTCCATGCCTCCGCCCGCAACCATATCGCCTTCGCCGTCGAGAACCAGGTAAATCTCCTCGGCAGTTTCATGATGGTGAGGAAAGTTGGTGCCGCCCGGAGAAAAGTTCATCCAGAATAAGCTGGTAACAACATAGGCGTCGTCAATCGCGTCCCGCTTGCCCGTGCGTGGGCCGAGTAGCAATTTGTAAAGCACTGAAGTGGGATGCCCCTCCACAGTCTCTTCTTTCACATTCCCAAGATTCACAATTCTCGGTTGAGGCGATGGCGGCCCGATCGCAATGGATTTAGGAATCCGGAACCCCATCACCAGCACGCGCAAAGGCTGATCCGAATCATTTGCCATCGAATGCCGGATCCGGGGCGGCAAGTAGGTGAAATCATTCGCTCGCATGGAATATGTTTGGCCGCCATAATGCAAATCGCCGTTACCGGAGAGAACGTAGTAAATTTCTTCTTCGCGATCGTAGCTCGCGGCGGGACAATTACCATGCGGATCGACGGTAACTTCCTGGAACCGTGACACGCTGATCATGATTCGATTTTCAGCATCGCCTTCACCGAAAATCGATTGTCGCCGGCACGGCGCGGCTGCCGGATCGGCCACTGCCGCGAGCGCGGGAACATAACGGTGCAGCCAGCTGGGATCGACCCTCCAATCCTGAGCGAACAACGCGGAGGAGAGCAGCAGTACCGGCAGGATTCTCAAAGTTGTTTCCGGGAAATGTCCGTGAATGGTTTGCCGCTTGGGCACATCACAGTTTCGGTATATCACATCGGACACTTTGCGGCCATCGAAATGTTTCGTTTCATTGATTATCATTGCGTTTTGCGGTGCGGAATTAAGAACGGCTTTCACGAATCGAAATGCGTCCTTCGTGGTACTCTCATTGGCGGCGATTTCCAGAAAAATCAATGACTCCCTATCTCTCTGCGCCAAACCCAACGCGCAGCTTCACCGTCGTTCTTCTCAGCCTCACCATTCTGTCCACTCTCGCCTTCGCGGAGACGGGCCAGGCCCCCGCGCCGCCAGCAGGCCAGTGCCGTGTGGAAGCCGTGGAATACAAAGGCTGGCATGCACAACAGATGTCCAACCAATGGGTGCAGTTGATTGTAGTTCCACAAAACGGCGGCCGATTGATGCAAGTCATTTTCAACGGACATCCCTACTTGTTCGTCAATCCCGAACTCGCGGGCAAGTATTTCTCCCCCACGCCGGGTAAGTGGTTTAACTACGGCGGCGACAAGCTGTGGCCATTGCCCGAGGGAAACGACGACGAGAAGCATTGGGTCGGCGACTCCGACGTGTTGGACGACGGTCCGTTCTCCTTTCGAAAGCTTTCGGAAGGAAACCAGTGTGAAATCGAGCTGACCGGCCCCGCCGATCCGCAAACCGGAATACAGTATCAACGCACCATCAGCATCGGAGCCGACTCTCCAGGCATTCGCTTCCACGCCACGATGAAAAACATCACCGGGCACACGATTGAATGGTCTATGCAGTCCGTATCGCAGTACGACACTTCGAACTCGTCTTCCTCTCCGTCCTCCGGTTATAACCACAATTTCTGGACCTTCACTCCCGCGAATCCATCCAGCAGCTATCTCAATCGTTATCACGTTCGCTTCGGGCCAGCCGAGAATTCATCCGTCAACGTAAGAGACGATGGTTTGTTTTCCCTTCACTACGTGCACATGGCAGCTGAATTGTGGCTGGACTCGACCGATGGATGGCTGGCGGTGGTCGATGGAACCGGTGAATACGCTATGGTCGAGCGCTTCCAATATCAGGAAGACAAACCCTATCCCGGCAAAGCCTCCGTAATATTTTGGACGAACGGCCCAGAGATGCATCTCAACAAGAACGGCGAACCTGCGTTGAGCGCTGATCCCGATGCAAGTCCCACCTATCTCGAAGCCGAACTCAACAGCCCCTTATGCCGCTTGCGTCCCGGCGAAACTTGTGACCTCGACACGGAATGGTTTCCTACGCGGGCGGGAAACGAATTTCACGGAGTAAGAGATTCGGGCATCGTGATTCACCCGCTGCAGTGTTCTCTGTTGGAAGGCAAATTGAAGTTGTCCGGCGAGTTCGGTGTGCTATGGCCTGGAAAGCTCGTCGCGCATTTCTACAACGACCACGGGTCCAGTGTCGGGACTTCGACTCTCTCGGAAGTCGACCCAAGAAAACCGCTCGTGCTCGATCACGAAATAACACCTCCTCAAAATACCGCGCGAGTCTCGCTGCATGTGGAAGGCCGCGACGGCACCGACTACGGTTCGCTCGGCGAAGTCTTTGTGGCCGGAGCCGGCAATCGCTGACATGACGCGAAGCCGCAGGATGCTGATGCTCACGCTGCTTCTAACTGCAGTCGCCAGCGTCACACTGCTCGTAAGGGCACAACAACCTTCGCAACCCTCCTCACCACAACATCCGCCTTCGCCAACTCCACTCACCGCAAACCCAGCCGACGTGAGCGAAAACGATCTCCTCGTTCAGCCCTCAGCTGCAAACTGGCCTTCCTACAACGGCGACTACACCGGACGCCGCTACAGCCCCCTGCGCGAAATCAATGCCTCGAATGTAGAAAAACTTCAGCTTGCATGGGTTTTTCATCCGGGAAATTCCCAGAGCCTGGAATCCACTCCCGTGGTCGTTAATGGAGTGATGTACCTGACATCTTCGAATGATGTCTTCGCCGTGGATGCGCATACCGGACGCGCCGTCTGGCACTATGCGCGGCCCGTAAGCACTGGCCTGCTCGATGATGCTGCCGCGCATAAAAGCCGAGGCGTCGCCGTTTGGCAGCACTTTGTCTACAGCGAGACCGATGACGCCCACTTGCTCTGCCTTGATGCCCGCTCCGGAGGATTGCGTTGGGATGTTGAATACGCCGAAAAATCGAAGTACTATGGCGCAACCAGCGCTCCGCTGGTGGTGAAAGATGAAGTGATCGTGGGCACTTCCGGCGGTGATTCCGGAGTGCGCGGTTTTTTAGCCGCTTATGATGCCGCGACTGGAAATCTCCGATGGAAACTGTGGACGATCCCGGCACCAGGAGAATTCGGATCATCGAGTTGGCCGGGCGAAGCTTATCTCCACGGAGGCGGCACAACCTGGATGCCGGGCACCTACGATCCCGCGACGAATACGCTGTTCTGGACAACCAGCAATCCCGCACCTGATTTTTTAGGAGACACGCGCCCCGGCGACGACTTATACACGGACTCTGTGCTCGCCATCGACCCGAACACTGGAAAGTTGAAATGGTACTTCCAGTTCACTCCTCACGATCTGTTTGATTACGATGCCACCGAAACGCCAGTGTTGGCGGATCTCGATCAAGAGGGTGCTCCGCTCCCGCTGCTATTGCAGGCGAACAGAAATGGATTTTTCTACGCGCTCGATCGCACAAACGGAAAGTTTCTCCATGCCGCGCCCTTTGTCGAAAAGTTAAATTGGGCAACTGGAATCGACGGCTCGGGACGTCCCATACCTTCAGGAAAGATACCGTCCGCAGATGGAACGTTAATCTGCCCAGGCATCGATGGAGCAACCAATTGGTTTTCGCCTTCCTACGATCCGCAAACCCAGCTGTTCTACGTGATGGCTCTGGAGAGTTGCAACATTTTTTTCGCGAGCCCAAAACCGTTCGTCAAAGGACAGACCTATTACGACACCGGCACCAAGCGTGTCCCCGATGAACACGCCCAAAAGATTCTGCTCGCGCTTTCCGTGCCCGATGGAAAAGTAATCTGGCGCTATCCACAGACCGGCGCCGGCGACTCTTGGGGCGGAATTCTCACCACCGCCGGCGGACTGGTTTTCTTTGGCGACGATGCTGGATCTTTCGAAGCCGTTGAAGCCGCGAGCGGCCGGCCTCTTTGGCACTTCAACACAGGCCAGAGAATGCGCGCCTCGCCTATGACCTATGAAATTCAAGGAATCCAGTACGTGGTGATTGCTGCGGGAAGCGATGTCTTCAGCTTTGCCCTCCCGCACTGAAAATCGGCGCTCGACTTTGTTGCGATCTTGATTGTTGCGATCTCGCAGCGGTCAGTGTTCGAGGTACGGCACAAAGCCGCGTGCTTTAGTTTCGATTCGATAAACAGAGGTCGTCGCAGTGATGTAGAGCGCGCTGTAATCTTTGCCGCCCCAAGCGAGATTTGCTGGCTGCTCGGGAGTGACGATCGTTCCCAGATGATTTCCCTTCGAATCCCACACCCAGATTCCCTTGGGACCGACGACATATAAGTTGCCGTTCTTGTCCACCTTCATGCCGTCGGGAACTCCGTCATCTTTACCGCCAGGCTCTACACCAAAAATGCGGCCATTGCTGATCCGTCCCTCGGGAGTCGCATCGTACACTCGAATATTTCTCTGCTCGCTATCGTCCACATAGAAGCTCTTGCCATCCGGAGAAAACGCCAGCCCATTCGGCTGCGTCAAGTCCTTGGTGAGCAATTGCAAATCTCCCTTGTCATCCAGCCGGTAAACTCCTTGAAACGGAATTTCCTGCTTTGCTCCGGGCACAAAATCCATCGTGGGATCGGTAAAATACAAAGCTCCATCCGGGCCAACGACCACGTCATTCGGAGTGTTCAGTTTCTTCCCTTGATAATGATCGGCGAGAATTTTGTACTTTCCATCGGGAGTGACCTCGATCACCGCGCGCAGAACGCTGGCGCAATCGATCAGGCGATGTTGCCGGTCGTAGGTATTGCCGTCGGGATCGCCAAGCGCAATCACCTCCTCCTTTTTTCCATCCGGATAAAGTTTGTAGATTTTGTTGATCGTCTCATCGCTGACATAAAGAAAACCAGACTCATCCCACACGGGACCTTCAGTGAATCCAAACCCAGTGCCAATGGTCTCTAATTTCGCGTCGTGATCGAAGAGATTCCAGAGCTGCGGCGATTCAGCCTCAAGCTTAAACTGCCGATGTTCTTGCTGCGCCATCAGCGCCGATGGACACACGGCCGCAAGCCACCACACGGCCACCAACGCATATACCAATTTCAGAACCTTATTCATCAGAGGTTTTTTCCTTCGAGAAAATAACGATAATGTGCTAATCAAGCGATACGCAAAGCTGAATCGCAATTCTTTTAAGACAATCGATTTTTCGATCCCTATTGTTCCCACTCCTCAGGCTCTTTCGGGCCCTCAGGTCCGCCCGCGCCTAGCTTGATGAGAAAACTAAGGACATCATTCAACCCCGCCGCCCCAAGCCTGGTTGAGTAATTCGCTGGCATGAGTGTTTTCGAATCCGCTTCAATCTTTTCGATGTTCGACCGGTCCAGAAAATGAAATGTCCCATCCAGCGCCTGCAGTTGTACCGAAAAATTATCTTCGTTCCGCACCCGCCCCACATATGTTTCACCCGTGCGCAGCGTCAACGTAACCACGCGCGCTTTTTGGCTCACTGTAGGATTAACAATGGCCTCGCGCATCTGTTCGATCGTATGGCTGCGCGCGTAGTGAGAAAGATCGGACGCGATGAATCCGCCCTCGCCTCCCGCCATATGGCACTCGGAGCATTCCCCTTTGCCGAAGAAAATCGCCTTCCCTTGCTCTGGATTTCCCGGCAGAACTACGGTTTCATTCTTGCCCTGAAGCTTCCGCAAATATCTGACGACGGCTCGAACCTGCGTGCCGGCAAGAGTGTGGAAAGCCGGCATCCCCGTGCCGGGAACGCCGTTTTCAATAATGAGCGAGATTTGCGCATCGGATAGACGCTGGATATTTTCTCGCTCCGCAATATTCGGCGCTCGTTCGCTGCCCTTCCCATCGAGCCCATGGCACTGCGCGCACGACGAACTGAAAATCTGCTTGCCTGCGTCAGCGCCCGCGGGTCGGGTCGAAGATTTCCGGGAAGCAATTTGCGCCTGCCCTAAGAAACAACAACTGATGCCGGCACACATCAGAATTCGAACGGTGCTGCACGCAAAGTGTTTTAGATGCATTTATCTTCGACGAACCAGCACATTTGGCGTTTGACAATTCAAAGCGGCACGCCATTTTTCAGAATAGAAATTTCAGGCCTGCCTGCATGATGCGGGCGGCTCTTGCCGAGGTAACCAGACCAAACGTGCCTCCCTGGCTCGGCGGAAGCGAATTGATGAGGCCGTTGGGGCTCGTGAACTGGGCGTGGTTGAACAGATTGAATGCTTCAAATCGGAACTGTATTTCTTTCGATTCGGTCATCTTCGTGGTCTTCAGCAGAGCCGCATCGAAATTGTTGATCCCCGGTCCATGAAAGAAGCGCCGCCTTGAATTTCCGAACTGGCCAGGTTGCTCTTCCGAGAACAGCGCGGTGTTGAAATACTGTTGTCCATCGCGCGGATTGGTATCGGCTAGAACCTTGCCTCCGGAAAAGTTTGGCACATCGACGGGTGCCGCATTGGCGCCGATCAGGGAATTGTCATCGTTTTCGGATAAAGTAATGGGAAGGCCTGTCGAAAACGTGGTGATCCCACTCAAACTCCATCCGTGAATCAATCTGCCCCTCCAACCGTCAACCGCAAATTTATCGAACGGGAGAAGCCAGTTGTAGCTGAATACAAAATGATGGGTGAGATCGAAGTTACACAAGCCAATGCTTAATCGCGGATCGAACGGGTAAGTTGAATCTTGCAATCCCGAAGCGTTGTCCATGCACTTGCTGTACGTATATCCGGCCAGAAAACTCAGTGAACCCGAAGTGTGGCTTAGACTTGCTTGCAGCGAGTTATATCGCGAGTTAGCTACAGTGGTCTCATACGGGTTAGTGTCAAACAGAGGCCCAAGAGGTCTCGTACTGAGAAATGTCTTACCGGCAAACGGGGATGAGCCCGGCAAGGTTATCCACTCTGTGCCTGCCGGCGGGGTCTCAGAAAATTGGCCGCACGGGGGTGCTGTGCTGCTCGGATCGAGATTGGCAGGATTGCTCAAATACAAGCAAAGCGCCGGATCGGCCGGGTTCGCCTCAATCGAGGTCACGAGGCGATGCGCCTGGTTTCCGACATAACTCACCGTCATCACTGTGTCGGTGCCAACCTGCCGTTGCAAAGAAAATTCGTAATGCTCTGAATAAGGCAGCTTATTATTGTGGTCAAAGGAAAATCCGTAAGAAATGGGCTCCACCCCAGCCCAGTCAAAAGAGGTATCGGGATTTGTGGCGGATACGTTCGTTGGCGGGAAAGAAAATGGAAAGCGTGGCCAGCCCGAAACTAAGCCGCCGATCGACCGCACAGTGTAAGGGGCTTCCAGAAGCGGAGGGTTGGAGCTGCCATAATACAAACCATAGGGTGGATCGCCCACCTCAAGAAATTGCCCGAGGTCTTCGACGGCCGTGTAGTACAAGCCCGCACCGGCGCGAATACTGGTCTTCCCCGGACCTCCGACAAGCTTTCCGATGAGACCATCGGAGTTATTGGGAGAGTAGGCAATTCCAATACGAGGCGAGAAATTGTGCCACTGCGTCGGCGCCAGAGTGCGTGGTACGCCCGGATCGCCGGGTACGACCCACCCCTTCGGAGCTCCCGGGAACACAACAGACTGTTCGCCGGGAATGATCGTCTCGATTTTGTTCTGAGTATCGTACCAGGGCATGCTCGCTTCCCAGCGCAAGCCGTAATTCAAAACTAAAGCGTCCGTCACGCGCCAACTGTCCTGTCCATAAAGAGCATAATATTTGCTACGCGAATCGAGAATCTGCGGGCTGGCTTGGGTCAGGCTATCGGGCGCGCCAATAAGAAAGTCGGCAAAATCGATTCCCGTCTCGCCTCCGGTGAACGAATATTGGCCATTTTCAGCGGCCAGGTTTCTTTCGTCGATCTGATCATAATGAAACTGGCCGCCAAACTGTATGCTGTGCCTGCCGATAACTTTGGTGAAGTTATCCAGCACCTGGTAGGAGTTATTAAATTGGCCAGTACTCACCTGTGGAACGCCAATGCTGAAGTTATTAAATGTGATGTATGGGACTCCTTCCAGCTTTGGAGAAATTGGGCTAATGCCTCCAGCCGGGTTGCTCCAGGGAGTTACAAATCCAAGATTCGCCAGACTATAAGTGGATCCTACGCCCCCTTGCGGTTCAGTGAGTGCAATGGTATTGCGAACATAACTCAAACGAAATTCATTCACGGCATACGATCCGAAGCTCTTGGTATCGCCGAAATTGACGAGTTGTGCCCGACCCGCTGTAGTAGCGCTATAGGCGAAGTTCGCGGCGGGAACAGTGGCTCCGCCATTCGGGAACGGAGCATTGAGAAGATAGTCGTCCGCAAAGTAATAGCCAAACAAGGTTCCGAAGCGCGTGTTCTGGTCGACCCGGAACCCACCCTTGTCGTCCCGCAACTGTTGGGCATAACTGTTGGAGACGTAGAAATTGTTTGGCGCGTTAGGCTCTGGGATCAGGCCAAGGCCAATCATTTTTATTGCGACCGGCGACCACGCACTTTTCGGAATCGCCGCGTTCGGAAAAACACACTGCGATTGCCCCGTACAGCCTACAAAATAATAGGGCTCGCCGTCGCTGATCGTGCCGGCCGGCAACCCCATCCGTTGGTTCAAAACATTCGCGAAGTTCGGACCGCCGACGCTGCCGCTAAATGCGTCCGTTGAATCCGAAAAGTTGCCCTTGAAGTTTTGAACGGATGGCATCAACGAATTCACCGTTGAAGATTGTGTTTGACGAGTGCCCTGGTAATCGGCAAAGAAGAATGTCTTGTCCTTCCTGATTGGCCCACCGAAGGTTCCGCCAAACTGATTTTGACGGAAGACGGGAACCGAGTCGGTGAAATACTGCGTGGCATCGAGTGCCGTGTTGCGCAAAAACTCGAATCCGCTGCCATGAAATGAGTTGGTGCCTGACTTTGTCACCACATTCACTTGCCCACCGCTGTAATTTCCGTATTCGGCATCGAAATTGTTGGTGATGATTCGAAATTCTGAAATCGAATCGAGATTGGGGATGACCGCGGCTCCGTTGTTCTTGCCTTCTTCCACATTCGACCCATTCACCATAAATCCATTGGCCGTCTCACGTTGCCCGTTTACCGATTGACTCCCGGAGTTAAGGGTCCCGCCGGGCGATCGATCGCTGATCCCAGGAGTTTCCGTATCTGTGGACGTGTAAGGAGACACTCCCGGCTGCAGCGCGAGCAGGTCGGTAAAGCTACGCCCGTTCAGGGGAACTGCCTCCATGGTTTTGGAACCGATTACTTCTCCCATCTGCGTGCTCTGTGTCTCCACGTGAACCGCGTCGGTGCGAACATCCACGGATTCGTTGACCGCACCGACGTCAAGACTCACATCTTGACGAAGAGCCGAATTAGCGTCGATGACCAATCCCGTAGCCTTGAATCTCTTGAAACCTGGGTTCTTGACTTCCAGGTTGTAGGTGCCGATGGCGAGAGCCGGAAGGCTGTAAAAGCCCTTTGCATCTGTCTTTACTTCAGTTTTCACTCCGGTCTGGGTGTCGATGGCGGTGACGGAAGCCGCCGCGACCACCGCGCCCGACTTGTCGGTGACGACCCCGGAAATGCTGCCCGTAATGCTCGCCCAGCCAATCACGGATGCCGAAATTGCGAACGCGACCACAAAACCAAGCCGACGGCGCATAGCGTCTCCCCATTGTGTCGAGTGCAGGGATGCGAATCTGCACTTTCATACAGTGAAATTATCGGACCGTTTCTTGAAACTACTATTGGCCTCACGGTGTACCGTAACCACACTGCCGGTGTCAACCAATATTCCGATGGCGCGTCAGATTACATCGAGCAGCCAACAACTAATGGCCGTGCAATCCTGCACTACTTCTGTTTAACCGCAATGGCCGATATCTCAATGCGCGCATTATTCACCAGCGCCGCAGCCTGGACGGTTGCACGCGCCGGTTTTGGATCGGGCATCACACCCTTGTACACCTTGTTCATCTCCGGAAAATCATGAATATCGGCGAGAAATACGGTCACGCTCACTATGTCCTTCATCTCAAAACCTGCCGCCTTGACCACCCTCTCGATGGCATTGAGCGCCGCCGTCGTTTCTGGAGTAATGCCACCGCTAGCCAATTTCCCCCCCGAATCGGTGCCCTCCTGCCCGGCGATGTAGAGCGTATTGCCCGCAATGATGCCATCGCTGAATGGAAGGCCGGTTGCGGTCCCAAGGTTTACCGCTTTATGCTCCTGACCCTCGACATACTGCACGCTAGTCGCAAAAAGAATTGCGATAAACACGTAGCTGAGACTCTTTGCCGTTCTAATTGCGAATTTCATTTTGTTATCCTCGTGAAAAGATTTGCCCTTCCACCAACCCGAAAACGGTGGTAGAGTCCGCGCACATATATACATCGCAGGAGGCCCAGTGAACAAGTTTCGTGATTTTCCAGGAAAACATCCGATGCAAACCATAAGCGTATCTGCCGCGATTTTGCTGATGATTCTGTATCCCGCCTGGTTGCAGTCACGCGCCCACGCGAACCCTCCGAATTCCGATGCGAATCTGATCGCCGATTTCCGTCGTGTCGAAGTGGCTTCAGTTTCGGATGCGATCGAGCAACTGACGGGTAAGCGCATGTACATGAGCCATCGCATGACTCCCATCTTCACCACAAAATTTGCCGGGTTTGCCCGGACTGTTCTGCTGAAGAAAGACGAAGGCAATACCGATCCCGCGGCTTTGACCGGAATGTTGCAAGCCATCGACGACGGTTCCACAGATTCCGTCTACGTTATGGTGCTGGAGGATGGTGGCGACATTGCCGGAATGGGCGGACTGATGGGAACGGCCATGCTCGCTCGCGGCTACTCCGGCGCTGTGATCGATGGCGGCGTGCGCGACGTTGCCTACCTCCGCAAAATCGAGTTTCCTGTTTACGCCACCGGAATCGTCCCTTCCACCTCGGTACATCACTACCGCTTCGCCGGTTCACAGATTCCGGTTACGTGCGATGGCGTGACCGTCAATGCCGGCGATATTGTGACTGCAGATAGTGACGGCGTTGTCGTCGTCCCGCGCGCGCAGGCTGAAAAAGTGCTGGCTCTCGCCCAACAAATGGATTTCAAAGAGCACTCGATGTATGCCGTGATCGAACAAATGAAATCGATCGTTGCCGCGGTAAAGAAATTCGGCAGAATTTAGCGGGAAAGCTATTGCAAAAGTCACTTTCAACAGATAATCTGCACTTTCATTTTGTACGTGTGACTTTGCGCGCTTTCATTTTGCGTGCTTTTCAACTGTAAAGGTTCACGGTGCTCGAGTTTTATGCCCGATCCTCCCAAGCGAACCTACCGCATCACCGCGCTGCAGCGCGGATTGCAATTGCTGCAATTATTCAGCCAGGCTCCCAACGGCTTCACGGCTAAACAGGTCGCGGAGCGCTCTCGCCTGCCCGTCAGCACGGTGCATCGTTTCCTTGCCAACCTGGAGTCGACCGGATTTTTGAACTGCAGCGGCAACGTCTACCACCTGGGGACTGCCTGTTTTGCCATCGGCCAGGCTGCGCTGGCGCAACTTGATATCCGCCGCGTCAGTCTGCCATATCTGCACGAACTGAATCGGCAAACCCGCGAAACTGTGCATCTCACCGTGCGTTACGGCTCCTCCGCGGTTTATGTCGAAAAGCTCGATTCCACCGAACAGTTGCGGATTTTTTCGCGCATCGGGGCCTCCGTTCCCCTTTACTGCACCGCCGTTGGCAAGGTCATGCTGGCATACATGCCGGAAGATCAGCGCAGACGGCTTTTGCCCCAACTTGAACTGAAGCGTTTCACTCCCAATACAATCGGAAGCCTGCAGGAATTGGAAGTTGAGCTGCAGCGCATCCGCAAGAATGGTTACGGCTGCGATCTCGAAGAGCACGAACTTCACATTCGTTGCGTAGCTGCGCCAGTCTGGGATCATGCCGGCCTCGTGAATGCCAGCTTGAGCATTACTGCGCCCATTGTCCGTATGCCGGTCACTCGTTTGCGCCAACTCGCGGCCCTGATTCAAACTGCCGGCCAGCAGATCTCGCGCGAGCTGGGTTACAGGAAGAACGACGATGGCAAGAACGACGATCACAAAGGCGGCGAACATTTTCCATTGCGCAAAATCCAGGCGGAGGCCTCGCTTGCGAAAGATTCTTAGCACGAACGCCGTGGCACGCGTTTTGCCCGCGAGTCTCGCAAGATTTTCGCTGCAACGCAAAATCCTTTGCTGCTCAATCGCCTTCATGCTGACCACAGTGACCGCCCCCATCACACTCGCCGATGGCGCCGCAGCCGCGCCGTTCTCGTCCAAAATCGATGTCCAAGAAACCGACCTCCTCATTCGACCTCCCGCCGCGAACTGGGTTTCCTACAACGGCGATTATTCCGGACGGCGATATAGCAGTTTCGCGAGATCAGTCGCGAAAATGTCGCCAACCTGCAGGCGGAATGGGTGTTTCATGCCAGCAATACCAGCCGGCTTGAAGTTACTCCGCTAGTGGTGAATGGCATGATGTTTGTGACCGCAGCAAACGATGCGATTGCCCTCGATGCGCGCACCGGACGAGTCGTCTGGCGCTATTCATGCCCGATCTCGGAGGGATTGATCGATGATGCTTCGGGTCACATCAACCGCGGAGTCGCCGTCTGGCACGATCGCGTGTACATGGAAACCGACAACGCGCATCTGCTTTGCCTGGATGCGCGTTCCGGGCAATTGATCTGGGATGTCGCCTACGCGGATAGGAACAAGAATTACGGCGCAACCAGCGCGCCGCTGATGGTGAAAGATAAAGTGCTGGTCGGGACCTCTGGGGGCGACGACGGCGTGCGCGGTTTTGTGCCGCCTTCGATGCAGCACACCGGAAAACTGGCATGGAGATTCTGGACAATCCCAGCTCCGGGCGAATTTGGATCGGAAAGCTGGCCGGGCGAGCTATACCTGCATGGCGGCGGCACCACCTGGATGCCGGGCACGTACGATCCGGAACTCAACACGATTTATTGGGGCACGAGTAATCCTGCGCCGGATTTCGACGGCGAGCTTCGTCCCGGGGACGATCTTTACACTGACTGCCTCCTCGCGCTCGATCCTGATACCGGCAAACTTAAATGGCATTTCCAATTCACGCCGCATGATCTGTTCGATTATGACGCGGTCGAAACACCAATCCTGATCGATGCGACATATCGCAAGGCGAACCTCGCAAAACTCATCGTGCAGGCAAACCGGAACGGATTTCTCTATGTGCTCGACCGCACGAATGGAAAATTTCTTTCGGCAACTCGATTTGTCGAAAAGCTGAATTGGGCAAGGGAATTGACGCCGACAGGCAAGCCCAGTTCGAACCAGCACATTCAGCCAACTCGGCGCAAGGAACACGCGTGTGCCCCGGTTATTCCGGCGCAACCAATTGGTTCCGCCTTCATACAACGAAACCACGCACTTGTTTACTTTCTGGCGCTCGAGGAATGCGAGACCTATTTCTTTAAGTCGCAGGCCTTTCATGAAGGGCAGGGTTATTACTCGACGGGAGTCAAACGAATTCCCAGCAGAGATTTCGCAAAAGGTTCTAGCTCGCTTACAACCTGGATACGGATTCCATTGCATGGAAGTATCCGCAGAGGGGAAACGCGCGTTCGTCGAGCGGCACTATGACAACCGCTGGCGGTCTGGTTTTCTTCGGCGACGATGCCGGTTCACTCGAGGCGATTGATTCGCAGAGCGGCAAACCACTGTGGCATTTCAGCACCGGCCAGGAAATCAGCGCGTCACCGATGACCTACGCCGCTGATGGCAAGCAGTATGTCGCGATTGCGGCCGGCAGCGATGTTTTCAGTTTCGCATTGCCTTGATTGCGCGTAGCTGTCCGATATTCTGAAAACGAACAAGGAGCATTTATGAATTTCACGATCACTCGCAGGATGTTTGCTTCCCGATGTGCCTCGTTGCTTTCGGCGTTTGGACTTTCCAGCGC
This sequence comes from uncultured Acidobacteriaceae bacterium, assembly GCA_963734675.1. Classification (GTDB taxonomy): domain Bacteria; phylum Acidobacteriota; class Terriglobia; order Terriglobales; family Acidobacteriaceae; genus Sulfotelmatobacter. Next base: position 95,523 of record CAVTHZ010000009.1, on the reverse strand, counting down.
GGCATTCTCACCAAGTGCGCACGCACAAACGTCCAGCGCAGCAGACACCGCAGGCATCCGCAAACTCGACAGTGACGGCAAACCGGGCAGCGAGAAAGACGTCATTATGCCGTGTGATCTCACAACGGCGTGATGTATGTCTCGGGTCAGGGCGCCCACGATGCAAGAGATCAGAAGGAATGGACGATCGAATCTCACACCACCATGGTCATGGACAAAATCAAGAAACATCGTCGAAATTGGCGGCGGGATCGATGGACACCGTTCTTCAGGCCAACGTGTTTCTGGTTAAGATCGAACACTGGGATGGGATGCACAAAGTGTTCGCAACCTATTTTCCGCATGGCGGTCCCGCGCGCACTACTGTTGCGGTCGCCGCGCTGCCGGGAGATTCGCTGGTGGAAATCAATTGCATTGCCGCCGTCACTACGTAAGTAGCTGCATAAATAAGGTAGCGCGCACGAGAGAGGAGCACATCCTATGCGAATCAACTCAGATTGGAATCGTCGCGGTTTTCTCGGCACTGCAGCCGCCGTCGCGGCGTCGATGTTTGCGCCTCGAAATGCTTTTTCGCGCGACCGCAGGTGATCGCCCGGCTGCGCGGCGTCGAAGTCAGCGGCTTTGGGCAGACCGGCAATCCCTACGAGGAACTCGGCGTCACCACCGTCATCAACTGCGAAGGGACCATGACGATGCTCGGCGGCTCGTTCTTCGCCCCGAGCTTGAGGCTGTCATGGCCATGGCTGGCCGCCATTTTGTCAGCATTCCCGGAACTGGAAGTCGCGGCGGGCAAACGCATTGCCGAAATGCTGAAGCTTCCGGATGGCTACACCGCGCTGGTGACCTCCGGCGCGGCTGCGGCTATTCAGTCAGGATTGGCCGGCATTCTCACTGGCGACAACGAAGCGTTGATCCGGCAACTTCCGGATCTGACCGGCATGAAATCGGAAGTGATCATCCAGAAGTCGCACCGCAATCCGTTCGATCATCAGTTGCGGTCCACGGGCGTGAAGTTGGTTGAGATTGAAACCGCGTGACCAACTGCGCCAGGCGGTGAACGATCGCACCGCGATGATGCACTTTACGAACTTCGCCAACGCCGAGGCCAGATCAAAGTGGATGAGTGGGTCGAAGCTGGCGAAGCAATACAACTTGCCTTGCATGAACGATGCTGCCGCCGACACGCCTCCGGTTTCGCACCTCTGGGATTACACCAACATGGGCTACGACCTGGTAACCTTCAGCGGCGGCAAGGCGATGCGTGGCCCGCAATGCGCCGGATTGCTGATCGGGCGTAAGGATCTGGTTGCTAACGCTCTGCTGAACAACAGCCCGCATGAGGACACGATCGGCCGCAGCCAGAAAGTCGGCAAGGAAGAAATCATTGGCATGGTCAAGGCGCTTGAACTTTATCTCGCCGAAGATCACGATGCGCTGGCGAAGGAGTGGCAAGAGCGCCTGGAGGGATATCGCGCGAACTCACCAAAATTCCAGGCGTCAGCACATCGTTCTTCACTCCCGACATCGCCAATCACGTGCCGCACATGCAGATAACCTGGGACGAATCCCCCATTTCCGTGACGGCCGCGCAGGTCTCAAAGCTGCTGCGAAGCTCCAAGCCCTCGATCGTCATTGAGCGAGGGGAAGGGAAGCCGGGGCTGGCGATGAATTCGTTCATGCTGCAGCCCGGCGAAGACAAGATCGTCGCGGAGCAACTTTCGAAGGTGTTGCGCGATCATACTGCGTAGCTTTCGTGGATTCACGCAGATCAACAAACTTGGAACTTACGCAATCGACAATTCGCCGCGGAGGCCGCGGAGTGAAAACGGGCGCCTCGCTATTCCGGCATCCGCAATTTCGATCCCTTTTTCCTCAGCCACGCATTGAATTGCTCGATCATTTCTTTTGTCCATTTGTTGTCGATCTGTCCCGGGGTATATTTCCCCTCGCGCAACATCATGTGGCCCCACTCATCGACCAGATGATCCATCTCGGTATCGTCCGCCACTTTCTCCGCCAGTTGCGGCGGAACAAACGTCACGCCCTCGGGATCGCCGATGGCGATGTCTCCCGGCATCACCGTCGCATCTCCAATGCGAATCGGCACGTTAATTCCCATCAGCATCACGTTCTCCAGCGCAGAAGGATCGACTCCGCGCGTGTACACCTGAAATCCGTGAATCTCCTGAATGCCGGTAACGTCGCGCACCGCTCCATTCACAATCAGCCCGTTGTGGCTCTTGGCATAGATCGCGGTTGCGAGATTGTCTCCGATAATCGTGCCGTAGCGAATTTTGCCGAACAGATCGACCACCAGAACGTCTCCCGGCTGCAGAATGTCGATGATCCACGAATTCTCATCGCCAATGCGATGTTCACTTTTCCCGCGCGCCTTAATTACCGCATCAACGTCGGGACGTCGCGGCATAAAAACCGCAGTCACCACTCGGCCTGTCAACCGTTCGCCCGGATTAATAACTTTCCATCCGCCTTCAAACTGGTTCTTGTACCCTGCATCCTGCAGCACGTCCCACGCTTCATCGGCGGTAACGTCCTTCAATCTCGTCAGCACCGTGTCCGGAACATTCGGCCGGCCATCTGGGAAACGATCGCCGTGCCACTCGGAGGTAAATTCGATTCGTTGTTCTTTCGAAAAAAGATCGAGTTGTGCCGCAGCCGATGCTCCCGTGATCAGCACCAGAGAAACTATCAACCGCCCAAGAAACGACAGTCTATTCATGACGCTCCAGAAAAACGTTCAAAATTGAAAATCAGTTCGGTCGCGAGCGCGAAAATATCACAAGATCATCGCATCAGCAATCGCACGAGATGACGAACCCCGCAACAACCCGCGTGCGCTGGTATCTCGTGCTCTGGCTCTTCATTCTCAGCGCAGTTTCGTATCTCGACCGCGTGAACATCTCCATTGCCGGAGGCGCGATCGCCGATACCTACCATCTCAGCGACGTACAACTGGGAAAAATATTCAGCTCGATGCTCGTGGGCTATGCGGTTTTTCAAACGTTGGCGGGCAGACTCGCCGATCGTTTCGGTTCGCGCCGCGTGCTTACCTTTGGCGTGATCTGGTGGGGAATCTTTACCGGTCTTACGGCGCTTGTTCCCGCCCATATTGCGGGGGCGTTATTGCTTTTCGTGGTCATCCGCTTTTTGCTCGGCGCCGGCGAATCCGTAATCTATCCCTCCGCAAATCAATTCATCGCGCGCTGGATTCCGATTGATGAGCGCGGCACCGCCAATGGATGGATTTTTGCCGGAGTGGGCGCCGGCGCAGGCCTCACCCCTCCGTTCATTACCTACATCATGATTCACCACGGATGGCGTGCTTCATTTTTGATGTGTTCGCTCGTCGGATTCGCCGCCGCTGCAATCTGGTTTTTCATCGCGCGCGACACGCCCGCTGAACATCCGCGTGTAAGTCGAGCCGAGCTGAAGGAAATCGAATCCGGCCTGATGCTGCCAGCCACGCGGGAACTCTCGGGCCGGCCCAACCCGAAACGAGCAGGCCAAACGCGCATTCTCGTCCCTTGGGGACGAATCTTCCGCAGCAAAGAAATTTGGGCAGTAACGGCAGCCTATTTTTGCTACGGCTATGTGGCCTGGATTTTCTTCAGCTGGTTCTATCGTTATCTGGCTAAAGTTCGCGGACTCGACCTCAAGACCAGCGCCCTTTACTCGATGCTGCCATTCCTTGCAATGCTCGCGGCTTGTCTTATCGGCGGAGTAATCAACGATCGCCTCACCCGATGGAAAGGTCCGCGGCTCGGACGCTGCATTCTCGCCGCATTCGGAATCGCGCTCGCTGGAATTTTTATCGCTTTTGGCTCGCAGGTCAAAAGTGCCCGACTAGCGAGCGTTGTCCTCGCAGGCGGCGCGGGCGCCTTATATCTTTCGCAAAGTTCTTTCTGGTCGCTCACCGCCGATCTCGCCGGACCTTCCGCCGGTTCGGTCTCGGGCTTTATGAATACCGGCAATCAGATTGGAGCGGCGCTCACCGCAGCCCTCACCCCGTGGATCGCAGTCCGTTATGGTTGGAATGCATCATTCCTTGTCGCCGCTGCGCTCTGTTTCGTGGGAGCTGCGTTCTGGCTGGTCGTGAATCCTGCGAACACGCTTGTAGCGCCAGACATATCCGCTCTGCCTTCAGACAATGATTTGAATATGTCGAAATCCCAGAATTGAAAAAGGTCCCATTCCAATGCGCAAAATCACATTCTGCCTTATCGCTCTCTTCTTAGCAGCGTTAGCTGCAATAGCCCTCCCAACTGCTGTCGAACAAAATTGGACGAACTACGTTCGCATCGGAGCTTACGGTCTGAGATCCGACAATGCCGAGAAAATTGTCGCCGATGCCACAGCAAGTGACGTCTTCGGCATCGAGGTCGATAACGACATCGAAGGCCGCTACGAGAGCTTTGTCGATCCAACGGCGAAGCTGCAGGCCATCCATGCGGTCGCGGAAAAAGCCCACGCCGCAGGGAACTACGCTTTCGTTTACATCGCGGGAACCGAATGCATCACCGCGAACGCCGCGAAGACTCCGCACACCTTAGCCAAAGAACATCCTGACTGGCTACAGCGGAAGATCACCGGCGAGCCCGCACTTTTCGGCGGCGGCACAGCTTTCTGGATCAGGCCGGGTGATGAAGATGTCTGGGTCAGTCCTTACGCGCCCGAGTGGCGCAAGATCTACATGCAGCACGTGCGCCAGATCGCCGCAACCGGCATCGATGGAATCTACGTCGATATCCCCTATTGGATGACTCACTTCGAGGGCTGGGAGGACACTTGGGCCAGCTTTGACGATTACACCGTAGCCGCATTCAAGAAGCAAACCGGACTCGATGCGAAGAAGGATTTGAAGCTCGGGGATTTCTCCGACCGCAATTTTCGCAAGTGGCTCGATTTTCGCATTCAAACGATTACCGATTTCATGCACGAAATCGATGAGAACGCAAAATCTGTAAATCCGAAAATTAAGACGATTCCCGAAATCTATCCCGGCATCGAATCCGAAGCCGTTCGCGTGGGAGCCGATGTTTACAGCCTCTATCCCGTGGTCGATGCCATTGCCCACGAATATGAGTTCGGCGAAGGCGATCACATGGCCTCCGAGCGTTCGCCGCTGAACTGGTTCTACTATCAGGTCGGCATGCACACGTTTCGAGCGTTTGCCCAGGGCAAGGCGACCTGGATTCTGAATTATTCATGGGATGGAGATAAAGTCGTCGACAAGCGCGAGGCCATGATGAATCTCGCCATGTCGCAGGTCATGGATGGCGCCAATTTCTGGGATGCGCCCGGCCATTCCATGGCGGGATCGAACGACCCTGCCACGCGCAAGAAAATTTTTTCGTGGATCAAGCAAAACGAGAAGACCTTCTATTTGCCGCGTACGCCAATCAATCCCATTGGCGTTTATTTTTCCCCCGAGACGCGGAACTATTTCGCGAAAGAATTTATCCGGTCGTATCGCGGAATTCTAATCTTGCTCATGCAGTCGCATCGGGAATTTCAGATTGTGACGCCGCGAACCCTGTCCGAATTTATCGGGAAGACTCTTATTCTCCCCGATGTTCGCGTTATGAACACCGACGAGCAAAACTGGTTCCACCACTATATTGGGCAAGGCAAAAAACTCATCATCACCGGAAACGACCCGCTGGGCGCGAGCAACGAACCAAACTTGATTCGTTTTCCGCAGGATCCCGGAGAAGCTTACGTCGCTGCTTTGGAGAAGGATTTCGAACACACAGCTCCGAACCTGCAAGAGTCATTCTTAGAATCTCTGCCGAATAGCTCGGATCTGGAGGTCTCCGTATCGTCCCACGTCGCAACCTCTATCGCGCGCGTAAATGGCGAGACCCATGTCTTCTTCGCCAATTTCGACGGGCTGGTCGCGGGAAAAAATCCGGTCCAACTCCCGCAGACGGCCACAATCACCGTATCCGCGGAAGGCGGCAAGTCGGCATTTTTCCTGCCCTTTCTCGGCAGTGCAGAAAAGCTGACTGGCACGCGCAAAGCAGGAAGGATTGTCTATACCTTGCCTCCGATCACGAAAGGAGCGGTATTCTGGCTGGCAAGCGATTGAGAACGCTTGTGGAAGCCGAATACGGTCCGGAAATGCTCAGTCTTTAATCTAACGACTCAGCTTATTTCTGCTTGACAACCACGCTATAAAGTAAGTAAAAAGAGTCGATTCGTAATAATTCGTAAGAATTCGCAAGCCAAGAGAAATCGTTAGAAAAGCATTCCCAGTTAAATGCGGAGACTCTGATGCGCCTGAATCGGCAGCTTGGCTTTACCCTTCTCATGTTCTTCGCGGTGGCGTTCCTGGCCAGTCGATCGAGCGCGCAAGGCAACTACCGGGCACAACTGCGTGGCGTGGTGTCCGACGCGAGCGGCGCTGTAGTCCCCAACGCGACCGTCACCATTCGCGATAAAGGCACCAACATTGCAGCCACCGCGCGCACAGACGACAAGGGTTCTTACTTCTTCACCGGACTGCGCCCTTCGACGTACGACGTAAAGGCGGAAGCGCCTGGCTTTCGCGCGGATGAACACATCGGCGTGGTTCTCCAAGTCGACCAGGAGTCTTCGCTTAATTTCAAACTCCAATTGGCGGGCATAACGTCCACCGTTGAGGTGAGCACTACCGCCCCGCTCCTTGACACTGGCAACGCGACTCTCGGCACCGACATAACCAGCCAGTACGTCAAGGAACTTCCTTTGGTGAATCGCGATTTCTTCGGGCTGACCTTCCTGGCCGGAGGTGTAACAGAAGCTGCCGGCTCGGGCACCGGCGATAACTATCCTACCGGAACGAACTTTGTTTCGAACGGACAGAGAAATGCCACGGCTGAAGTCCGCCTCGACGGCTCACCGCTGAGCGCGCCCGAACAGGGCGAGGGCGGCAACAGCAACGTTTACTACGAGCCGCTGGTCGAAGGCGTGCAGGAATTCAAAGTTCAAAACAACAGCTTTTCGGCCGAATTCGGCAATAACGGCGGCACTGTCGTGAACATGGTCATGAAGAGCGGCACTAATAATTTTCACGGCAGCGGATGGTATTTTCTCCAGCGTTCTGGATTGGACGCTCGAGATTTCTTCAATCCCGCTCCCGGCGCCAAGCCCGACAGCGCGCGCGATCAGGGTGGATTCACCATTGGCGGGCCGATCAAGAAAAATAAGACGTTTTTCTTCGCTGACTTCGAGAAGGTTCGTTCCAACAGCGCGTTCAACGGCATCGCCACTGTGCCAACTGCCGCCGAACGGAAGGGAGATTTTTCGGCAACGGCCCAGTACACTGCGCAAGGTCTTTGCAATGGCGGCTGCATCTACGATCCAACGCGTCCGGGCCGGCCCCGCGTGCCGGGCAACATAATTCCTCCGAGTGAAATTGATCCTATCGGCCAGGCCATTCTGAATCTTTACCCGCAGCCAAATCAGCCGGGCGCTATAAACAACTATCTCTTCAGCGGCACCGCGCATGCCCCCGATTACCAGTTCGATATCAAAATCGATCACCAGTTCAATGACAGCAATCACATCAGTGCCCGCTACAGTCGCGAAACCTCGAATTACTACACGCCGATGATTTTCGGCGACGGCTTCGACAACAACGGATCGGGAGACGGCATTGCTGGGTCTCCGCAGCGCGCCCAAAACGCATCGATCGAATATTCCCACACTGTAAATTCGCGCATCGTCTGGACGAACCACTTCTCCCTCGACCGCGTACACGAAGCCGAAACCTCCGGCATTCCCTCGATTTCAAGTTTCAATTCCACCCTCCCTGCCGGCGTTCAACTATCGCCAATATTCCAACAGGCAAACGGATTGGACCGCATGCCGGCGATTTACATGTCGTCTGGCGGCCAAACCGCCCCATGGACCGATCTCTACGATCAGTGCTGCGTGGACACAACGTTTGCGCACACGCTCTATACCTATTCGTCGCAAGTCGTGATTTCGCACGGATCGCATCTGATGACGTTTGGCGGCGAGCAGCGCCTTTTCTTCAACAATTTCTACCAGCCCAACGATCCCACAGGAACCCTGAACTTCACCGATTACGTCACTTCGCCGACGGCGAACAGCGACTGCGATCCGAACTCGCCGCCCGGTACTTGTATCCCGACCGGTAATCCTCTCGCCAGCACTCTTTTTGGTTACGGCGACAACGTCAACCCCGTTCCCAATATCAACTCGTCGCTGCAGGTTTTGCCTGCGGTCGCCAACAAGTCAATTGAAACTGGTTTCTATTTTCAGGATGACTGGAAGGTGAACTCCAAGCTCACATTGAATCTCGGCATTCGCTACGAGTGGAGCACGCCTTACACGGAACGCTACAACCGCATCCAGTTCAGCGATTTCACCGCGCCCACCGGCATCACGCTTGACACCAGCGCCGCGCAAGCTGCATTGGCATCGGTGGGTGTGAGTTTCCCAGCTTCGGAACCGCTGATCGGCACGACCGTGTTTGCCGGCGGCTCGAACATGCGGCACGTCCCGGTTTACAGAGGCGATGTGGGCCCGCGGCTCGGATTCGCCTACGCGTTCGATCAGAAGACGGTCGTGCGCGGCGGCGCTGGAATTTATTTCGGCATGAGCCCGGCGACAAACTTCCAGTATCCCGGAACGGCATTCGGTAAAACCGCACCCATCATTTTCACGAACGACAATTTCGCGACCCAGTACGCCACGTTAGAAAACCCTTTTCCCTCCGGATTTACTCCTCCGCAGGGCCGGCAATACGGCGCGCTCGCCGATTGGGGATATAGCAATAACAACGATCTTGGGATTTCGGCCGCCCGCGATGCCGACCTTTATATGTGGAATCTCGGCATCCAGCGTGAACTGCCGAGCCAGATCGTCCTTGGAGTTGACTACTCCGCGAACCGTAGCATCCATCTTCCCTGGTCAGGAACGAATAATCGAGACTTCATTTCGTCGGCGCTGTTGGCGAAGATCACGGCCGCGGTCACGCCCACTGACTCTCAATGTCAGGCCGATAGTTGCGTTTCCAACTTTCTCTCGAATCCAGTCAACAATCCCTTTCTTCCGATGTTCAGCACACCCTGCACGCCCACGCCATCGTCGCCGTGCTTTAACGAGCCGAATTCGGAGTATAGCGCTCCGCAGATTGCTCTCGGAAATCTGCTCAATCCCTATCCGCAATTCACCGGCGATTTCGAAGGCCTGATGATCGAGGAAGCGTCATCCTGGTACAACGCGATGCAGATTCGTTTCGAGAAGCGCACTACTCATCACATCAGCTTCGAAGGCAACTATTCAGTTTCCAAGTTCACCGACGATTCCTCTGCTGGCCGCAACAACTGGGTAGGCTCGCTGTCGAATGCAATGCCGCAGCAACTCGATCGGCTGAATCTGGAGCACAGCATCAGTGCCAACGATGCACCACAGAGATTGGCTGCTGCGGTTGTTCTCGAGCTTCCTTTTGGTCGTAATAACTGGCTTGGCGGCAATATGAATCGCGGTCTTGATGCCGTGGTCGGTGGATGGTCCCTTGCCACGATGATTACCCAACAGTCGGGTCAACCCATCGCGCTCGGTTTAAGCAGCCCGCAGACTCGCCAATGGCACGCAGCGCCCCAGCATAACCTGCTCTCAGCTTAAAACCGGACTGAGCATGAATGATGTTGCCACCAACTGGCTGGCAAACAGCAATGCCGAAGATAACGGCAATGCACCGCCATTTTCATTCATTAATCCTGGCTGTCTTGCCGATCCCGGCGATCAGACCCCGGGCAACGCTCCGCGTTATTATCCCGGCCTGCGGGTGAACGGCATTCACAATTTTGACATGAACATTTACAAGTCATTCGTGCCCAAGGAAGGCATGAAGATCGACCTGCGGGCCGAGATATTCAACGCCTTCAATCATCCGCGCTTCGCCCAGCCAGACGCGGCTTTTGGCGACAGCGCCTTTGGCTCGATCACATCTACAGCCCCCGGATATTTGCCGCGTGCCTTTCAGTTTGGACTGAGGTTTGAGTTCTAAAACTTGTCGGGGAAATTTCTCTCGTGTTCCCTCGCGAGCTTGGTGGTCAGCCAGACAGCCGAGCGCAAAATCACTTCCCGGCATCACAGGCACGATCAGCGCAGAAGGATGTTGCGCGTGCGGAAGAGCGCCGCCGGGTGGCTCACTCAAGCCCGGTTTTGGTTTGAGTGGAAGCCTTCACACGCCACTTCAATTATTGGTGCACTCGCTCGAGACTGTGTGAATCGACTCCACAACAATCGTCACGGGCGATCCTGCCCTTCTGCGAGTGAAGTTCGTGCTGGTGCTGAGTGTGGCCCTTTCAATTCCTGTAACCTCTGCTTGCTGGCCCAAATAATTTCCCAGCTTGATTTTCTTATTTGCCTCCAGCACGTAACTATTACCCGGATCAGTCTGAAACAGCAGATAGTCCCCGCTCATCCGCCCGACGCACCCCTGGATCGTTACCTCGTCTTTCTTTTTCTTTGCTGGTTGGTCTTGACTAGCCGCCGCCGTCCACAAGCCTGCCAGACACATCGCCAATGCGAAAGTTCGCAGCCCTCTACTCATATTCACCCCACTGTGTCCCGCCTGTACTTCCACATTACTCCGACCTGTCGCGCGAATCCATTTATTAAGCCAGATCGCGGACGTCCCACATCCTAATTTCGAGCTTCTTTGGCGAGATTAGGCGGGGAATTTTACCTCCCGAACACCGCAGACGTGCGATCCCAGCGCCTTACATCTTCTGCTTGAACTTCAATCCTTTTCGGTAGAGACCATCACTGCCCACATCGAACACCCGGTTGGAGCGCGCGCGGTAATTCTCGAGCGCGGCATTGGCCGCCAGTTCCATCAATTCCTCTTCAGAAAAATGCTTCCGCAGTTCGGCATAAAGTTCATCGCTGACGTTCGAAGGCGTGTCCGCCATCGCGTCCGCCATTCGTAACAAAGCCAGGTCCGGCGCCGCAAAGCCTTCGACATGTCCTTCCCGAATCGCCGTGACCTCCTCGTCGCTCAGCCCATACATTCTGCCTCCGGCAGAATTAGCGTCAATTCAAAATGGACAGCCAACCCTCACGGCAGTCCTCAGGGTCACAAGCGCGCGCAATCGTGGCGCAACTTTCGCCTTCTGTCCCACCAGCCATTCGCCCAGTACGTTGAACCAAAATAAACGCGGCACCCGCGCGATTATTTTTTGTGGGGTCAGATCACGGCCCACGACTTTGCGTATTTTCTTGAAAACTTGACGCATCAAGAACGAGGTCTTCTTTGGGTCAACTCCCTCGACTCTTGCCATGCCCACAGCTCCTTAGCTGATATTTGTCCAGCGACACCTATTAAATTCGATGCTCCAAAGCACAGACGGATGCCGTCTGCTTCTCATCGCAGCTCTTAGTGGACACAACCACGTAGAGGATGCCCCACCCATCGCGCATTTCGATGGGTGGGTGGCACGACCGACTGCCCACTCAAGCCGTCTTGGCTTGAGCGGAATCCGAAGAGAACCTAAATCCCGACGCCACTCACCATCCAATTCCTCCCTTCCAACCCAGGAATTCTTCTATCCAATTCATTCGCCGGCGGCTAAGCCCAAACTAATTGCGCACCCGCCCTGCCTCTGGTAGCCTTTTACAAGTCCTTCATTATTCTTGGCTCTCATAGCAATCTCGACGCGCCCGCATGCGCGATCTCGCCGGGAAGAAAAGTCCTAAGGAGAAAAACTCTTGGCACAAAAAAATCTTCACCTCTTTACTTCTGAATCCGTAACCGAAGGCCATCCCGATAAAATCGCCGATCAGATTTCCGATGCGATTCTCGATGCCTGCCTGGCCGAAGACTCGACCAGCCGCGTAGCCTGCGAAACTCTGACGGCAACAGGTCTGGTTGTCATCGCCGGCGAAATCACGACGAAAGCCTACGTCGATTTTCAACAAGTCGTCCGCGGCACCGTGCAGTCCATCGGTTACGACAACGCGCTCCACGGTTTCGATTGCAATACCTGCGCCGTAATCTCCAGCATCAACAAACAATCCGGCGACATCGCCATGGGCGTGGACACAGGCGGCGCCGGCGATCAGGGATTAATGTTCGGATATGCCTGCGACGAGACGGAAGAGCTTATGCCCACTCCCATCTCGCTCGCACACAAACTGGTAATGCGGCTTTCCCAGGTGCGGAAGAATGGGACGCTGCCTTTCTTGCGGCCGGATGGAAAGTCGCAGGTTACGGTGGAATATGACGACAACGGGAAAGTGCGGCGGGTGGATGCGGTCGTGATTTCCACGCAGCACGCGGAAACAATTTCGAACGACGACTTGCGGGCGGGGATTTTGAAGCATGTGATTCAAGCTACGATTCCGGCCAAGTTGCTGGATGAGGACACGAAGTATCACATCAATCCCACGGGGCGATTTGTGATTGGCGGCCCTATGGGGGACACCGGACTCACGGGCCGGAAGATTATTGTCGATACTTACGGCGGCATGGGGCGACATGGCGGCGGGGCATTTTCTGGAAAAGACCCGACGAAGGTGGACCGGTCGGCGGCTTATATGGCGCGGCACATTGCTAAGAATATTGTTGCGGGAAAATTGGCGGACCGGTGCGAGGTGCAGTTGGCTTACGCGATCGGCGTGGCCGAGCCGGTGAGCGTGCGGGTGGATACGTTTGGGACGGAAAAGGTCGATCCCGCGATTATTCCGGATTTGATTCGCGCACATTTCAAGCTGACGCCGCGCGGGATTATCGAGTCGCTGGATTTGCGGCGGCCGATTTATAAGAAGACGGCGGCTTATGGACATTTCGGCCGCAACGATCCGGACTTCACCTGGGAGAAGACGGACAAGGCTGCGAAGCTCGCCAGTGATGCGGGAGTTGGGGCGGCCGTGGCTTCGCGGAAATAATCGCTTCGTTGTTCTAACGGCACGACTGAGGTCGTGCCGTTTTGTTTTTCGAACCCATCCCCGGACGTGTGGAGGTCCGTGCTTCCCAGCTTTCCAACAGAAGGAAAGCTGGGGCAGCCTTCGTCGTGGTAATGCTGGCAAAGCCGGACCAGCCCCCCGACTCGGTCCACGACTTCTAGGGGCACGAAAGGGACTGATTTACGCATATCTTGCAGCCGATCGCATCCCTCTCACAGCATTTCTGGCCGGCTCTGCAACCCCCAGACTCGTAGACTGCCACGGACTCGGCTGCAATTTCGCATTGTTGAACCTGCCCAGCGACAAGCTGCACGACGGCGGGCGGATTAGTGAGTGGATTAGGGGGGCCGCTTTGCTTGCAGGCGTTCCCGTAGATCATCTTGTACTCGGTATCGGCTCCCCCATACTCGACGGAGCCCGAAACGGTGTGGGCGCCAGGGGGAAGAGTGAGAGTCCCGCAAGTCGCGGGAGCGCCATCGACCTCAGCGACGATGGTGGCAACCGGCGACGGCGGCGCCACGCTGCCGCAATTAATCTGAAGAGTGGAAAGCGCCGTGAGTGAAACGTTGATACTCAGATTTTGCGGGCAGGAGGAGGCATGTGCCCAGGTCGAGTTGTCAGTGGCTGTTACACTGAACGAGTAATTTCCAGTTTCCTCCGGTTTGCCACTGATCACCCCAGAGGAGGAATTGAGGGTCAAGCCATCCGGAAGCAGATGTCCCGGAACTAGCGTCCACGACCAATTGCCTTCAGAAAGCGGAATGGCGAACGGGTCATATGCCGCCAGAGTCTGCGAGTAGGGTACATCGAGTTGCGCAGGCCCCAGCAGTGACGTGTCAACGATCGGCCCGGGCGCGGTGTTCTGATTCCAAGTGGCTCCCTTTGTTCCCACACTCGGGTTGCTATACGTTACGAGAAAACCGTCACCGTCGCAGCTAGGTGGACCTGGGATCGAGTAGAAGATCGAGTTGCTTTGGTTGATGGTCAATTGTTCGTTCGCAGTAAGTGCGGCGGGGACCCAGATCGGTTGATTGAGGTTGTCGACACTAGTGGCGACACCGGTATTATAGTCGAACGTAACCTGACCGTAGTTGTCGAGCGTCTGCACGGGACAACCGAGAAGGGGGATGCACCAACTAGGATCTTCTTCAATCCACTCTGCTGAGCTGAAGGGCCCGCCGTAGGGCTGATCTACCGAGAACGTCCATCCCTGAGTAATGTTGGTCAAAGTCATTCGCCACTCATTAGGGGGCAACGGGACTGGGACCGGAGTAATCGTGGCGAACATCCAATCGCCTGGATTCACGCTCCTATCGATCCTCTGTTCCAGGTTCTCTGGCACCAATTGCCACCAGGGGTAATACGAAACGCCACCACCGATTCCAAGAACGGGGGCGTTGTAGTACTGGGAAGTGCCAATCTGTATCAACTGAAACTCGCCCGCCCCACTGAGTCCAATCCAGGTGGACGAGGCACCATAGGGCGAGTACTGGGTGACGATTTGCGGCACCTGCCATTGGCCTTTGACGCCCCAGAAAGGCCCTCCAAATTTCTGATATCCCGACCAGATGGCGAGCGAGTTTGATGCGCCCACTGCAAACGGTCCGCGGAAAGTTATGGTCACGAGGCCGGGTTTCACGGCCTGGAGAATTATCATACGGTTCGTATCGAAATGCGCAACTCCTGGTTTTGTGGCAAGTATTCCAACGGGATCAACAACGAATCCCGGAGTGCGTTTACCATTCGCCGCTAGCTGAATGACAACATTGTCTCCCTGGTGAACCTCGTGCGTGCTTCCATCGTCGGCAAAAGATGTGACCAGCGCCGGAGATCCCGGGGCTCGCGTGGTCAGAGCCCGCGCCGCGGCGGGTTCTGGGCTCAATACGCGAATCTTGACTGTTGCTACCACCTCGTTAGAGAGGTTCTTTCCGAAATGACCTTCCGGCTCCGGCTTGGGCAAGGAACCCTGATAAGCTGGAAGCAGCTTCAGGATGCCCGAGATCGCAAGAAGCTGGTCCTGGCGGAGCGATTTGTCGCAAACCGGGAATAGCGGATCGCTTGGTTTAGCAAGTGCTGCCTTGCACCGAGCTGCCGTGGGAAATACTGCCGGACTGATCTTGGCGCGTGTTATCGCGTCACTATCTGTTGCAATGATGTTCCGCAATTGTTGCATCTCGAATTCGGCTTCACCGGTGAGCGCCGCGGCGCTCTTGCCAGTTGCCTGAAATGCATGTTCCCAACCGTGCTTCTGGTGAGCGCGCAGTTTCGCAAGGGTATCCGAGTCGTGAATTTTGTCGAAACCATCGACCCAATCCGCCCGTTGCGCGAAGAGAGATGCCTGCAAACACAGGAAGGCGAGGACGAAGGACACGGTCTGACTCCAGCGGATCCTGGTGCCGAAGGCTGTTGGTGTAATTACCTGAGGTCTAAATACGCCGGCTCTGGTCATTGATTTCCTCCAATTAATTGTGAGTCTCACCCTTTCAGCGTTTCATGCGCCCTCATTCTGCTGTGGATTTTCGATAGGGATTCCTCCTACCGCTCCCTTCGGTCGCTGGTCGGAATGACAAAGTCTTTTGAATGTGCTTTCATGCGCAGGGCTTCAGCGCTGCGCCACCCAAAGTCGTGATATCGACATTTGTTGTGAGGGTAGAGATTCCTCCTGTCTCGCTTCGCTCGCGCGTCGGAATGACAAGGGTGTTATTTAGCTGCTTGATCGGGTTGGGGAATGCTTGGCGCAGGCAAACAGCAGGTTCCTCCGTACCGCTCCCTACGGTCGCTGGTCGGAATGACAAGTTTTTGCTTGCTTCGCTCGCGCGTCGGAATAAGACTTTTTGGTCCCTGCGGTCGGAATGACAATGACAAGGACTTAGTTCAACTCGTTTCAGTTGTTGATGTGATTTCTTCGGCACTGGCTTCCAGGCTGGCTAGTGTGATTGGGCGGTGCGCTTGCAGGTAGTGCCAGGCCTCTTTGTATGCGAAATATTTTGAGGTGGGGAGATTGGGGTAGAGGCCGATGCTCCAGAGGCCACGAACTATTTTTTCGGGGAGGATGAACCAGAGGTCTTCGGGGATCACGTAGGCGGCTACGAAGTCGAAGGAGTTTTGCTTGTAAGGGCCTTTGCTGTCTTTGAGGCTGCAGGAGTAGCCGGTGCCTTCGGGAAAGATGGTGGATTTGACCTGGACGCGCACCATGCCGCGGCGGCCGCGGTCGACGACGAAGTCGTAGCCGTTGGACTCGCCCCAGGGGTGGGATAGGGTTAGTCCCTGGCGCATGCCTTTGGCGGCGAAGCAGAGTTCGGCCCATTCGCCGCGCTTCTTTCCGTTTTTGATGTACATTCCCGGATTTTTCCTTTTGCTCATGTTGCCTGGGGCTCCTGGAATCTGTGTTTCTGGTATCAGGTCAGGATTACGCGGCGGAGCTGTGGAAGGCAAGGTTGGACGTCACAGGTGCATCATTTCCCAGGTGACCGGCATCGAAACGGCGTTGGCGCGTTTCTTCACAATCGGTCACTCGACTCGCTCGCTCGATGAATTCCTGGCCACGCTTCAGGCCCACGGAATTCAAACTCTGGTGGACATTCGAGCATTCCCCATGTCGCGGCGGCTGCCGCAGTTCAATCGCGAAGCGCTGGAGGCCAATTTGCAGGCAGCGGGAATTCGTTACGTCTGGATGAAATCGCTGGGCGGATACCGAAAGAAAATCCGCGACGACTCGCCGCACGTTGCCATGCGCAATGCGAGCTTCCGCAACTATGCCGACTACATGCTGACGGCCGAATTTACTCGCGGGGTTAGTGAGTTGACTGCGCTTGCGGAACATTCGCGCACCGCTTACATGTGCGCTGAGCGCGTCTACTTTCACTGCCATCGCATGCTGGTTTCGGACTGGCTCGCCGCCCACGGCCACGAAGTGCTGCACATTGATGGGCCGGGCGCTGCAAAGCCCCACCGCCTCACCGCCGAGGCTAGGATGATCGATGGCGAACTGATCTATCGCGGAGACCGGCTGCTTTAGCAATGGCGCCGGGTGGATCCCAGGTGTAATGGAAGGAACGGTTTCGCAGCCGGGTGGGGCACTACTTTTGTTCATTTTGCTGTCAAGGAAAATGTGTGCATTATTTCCGCGACGGATCATGGCCCGTGGAGGATTTCGTTCCACAGGGGCGGGTAGTATATTCTGGATAGCGTTGGTGCTCGCCGCTTAGGGAATGCTTAAAATGGCGGGCGGTTCGTATAATCTGGCATGGTACGTTTTTAACTTACCGCCTTAACAACTCTTCACAAATCATGTCTCTCGGGAGAACGCCACAGGAGGCGTATGTCAACGGCAGCAACATCAATCAGTAGCGATATCAAGAGCGTGGAGTTCGCTGATCTGGGAAAAAAGCGCATCGAGTGGGCGAACCAGTCCATGAAGGTGCTGCAGATTATCCGCAAAGAATTCATTAAGAATCAGCCGCTGCAGGGCGTGAGGATCTCGGCCTGCCTGCATGTTACGGCGGAGACGGCGAACCTGGCGATTTGCCTGCGCGATGGCGGCGCGGATGTGGTGCTGTGCGCGTCGAATCCGCTTTCGACGCAGGATGACGTTGCGGCGAGCCTGGTGCGCGACCAGAACATTCCGGTGTACGCCATCAAGGGCGAGGACAACAACACGTATTACCAGCACATTTTATCGGCGATCGATCACAAGCCGCACATCACGATGGATGATGGCGCTGACCTGGTGGGCATTCTGCATACGAAACGGACGGATGCGCTGGACGGCGTGATTGGCGGGACGGAAGAGACGACTACGGGCGTGATCCGGCTGCGGGCCATGGCGAAGGAGGGCGTGCTGCGCTATCCGATTATTGCGGTGAACGATGCGGACACGAAGCATCTTTTCGATAATCGTTACGGCACGGGACAGTCGACGATTGACGGAATTATTCGCGCGACGAACTTTTTGCTGGCGGGATCGAAATTTGTGGTTGCCGGCTATGGATGGTGCGGGCGCGGGCTGGCCTCGCGGGCGCGTGGCGCGGGCGCGGAAGTGATTGTGACCGAAGTCGATCCGACGAAGGCGCTGGAAGCGGTGATGGATGGCTTCCGCGTGATGTCGATGCACGAGGCGGCGAAGCTGGGCGACGTGTTCTGCACGGTGACCGGCAACAAGAGCGTGCTGACCAAGGAACACTTCGACGTGATGAAAGATGGCGCGATCATTTCGAACTCCGGGCACTTCAATGTGGAGATCGATATTCCGGCGCTGGAGAAGATGGCTTCGTCAAAACGGACGACGCGCAATTTTGTCGATGAATATTCGTTGAAGGATGGGCGGAAGATTAATCTGCTGGGCGAAGGGCGGCTGATCAATCTGGCGGCGGCGGAGGGACATCCGGCGTCGGTGATGGATATGAGCTTTGCCGACCAGGCGCTTTCGGTGGAACACATGGTGAAGAATCATAAAACGCTGGAGAAGCGCGTGTACAAGGTTCCAGAGGAACTGGACAAGCGCGTGGCCAAGCTGAAGCTGGAGTCGATGAGCATCAAGATCGACAAGCTTACGCCGGAGCAGGAAGAATATCTGGCAGGGTGGAGCGAGGGAACGTAAGGGCAGTCCAGTTGCAAGGTTTGAAACGGGGCGGCAATTGCTGCCCCGTTTGTTTTTATTTTGGACTACGATCCTGGGCTGGATCCCAGATGAGTGACACTTCGGTCGGGTCCTCCATTTGGAATTGGCTACTTCCGGTTTGACCTGCGTTACGTTACGCATTACGATTAGATTGATTCGGTCGATCCGCCACAAGGGCCTCAGGCGGCTCTACGAGAAGGACGATTCCCGAGGCGTTATCGCTGAGCACGTTGTAAAGCTGCGTGACATCCTGGCACGTCTCGATGCCGTCGACAGCATTGACGATTTAGACGTTGCTGGCTTTCGATTGCATTCCCTGAAGGGCGAACTGAGGGGATTTTGGGCTGTCACTGTTCGCGCCAACTGGCGGGTTGTTTTCCGCATGGACGAGGGCGAGGTCTTTGACGTGGATTACACCGATTATCACTGAAGGGATGAGACTGATGCCGATGAAGAATCCTCCGCACCCCGGCGGCTTTGTGTTGCGGGAATGTATTGAGCCTTTGGGATTGACGATTACGCAGGCGGCTGCGGCTTTGGGAGTGACGCGGACCACCCTGTCAGAGTTGGTGAATGGGAAGCGCGGAATTTCTCCGGAGATGGCGGTGCGGCTTTCGAAGGTTTTTGGTGGGAGCGCAGGAGCCTGGCTGACGCAGCAGGCGCACTACGATCTGGCGCAGGTGCGCACAGACCGGATTAAGTTAAAGCGGCTGCAGTTCGCGTAAGGGCTTCCGACGTCTTTCAAAAGAAGCGAGACGTGGGGGTTCCCGTCATCTTTCGATCGTGCTCCTCTCAAGATGACAGAGCTTGGTGATCGGAAAAGGGACGGCTTGCGCCGTCCCTGTTTGCAGCGTGGGGGTTGGTACAACCTTTTAAGTCTCCGAACAGCTTGCGCTGCCCGGAGACTGCGCGGGGGAGGGCCCGCGTATCCGAAGATGACATCCTTCGGAAATTGGAAACGCGTCTCCGCTAATAGCGCCCGTGTTTGGCCCATAGACGGACCTTCTCCTCCACCGAAAAACGCTCCGCAGGATGTTCGGCGAATTTCGATTCCAGGGAAAACGTGTGCGCTTCGAGAGGAACACTGATGTGAAGTTTGGTATTCAGGAAGCTGCGCACAAATAATTCGGTGTAACGTTCGAGGCCGAGCACGTCGAATTGCACGACGTGCACTAGGCCGTGAAACAGCGATCGTTCGCTAAGTTTCTCGTTGAAGACGACAACCTCGAGGAACGTCAGCGAACGCATGTGAGTCCACTCGGGCAGGTTAACGAGGCCCATAGCGCGCGCTTCCTCGTAGAAGGGTGGGTTCGGAACTCTTTCGCCATCGAGTTCGAGAATCCGTATGCGATCGAGCAAGGCTGCCGAAAAGTACGGCCACATTACCGCCTTCTGGCGGTTGGTAAGCGGGATGGCGGAGGAAAGGTAATGGTCGTGCCGCTCGCGCAGATAGGTGGAGACGCGGGTGATGGCCTCGGCGATGCGCGCTTCCGTGAGCTGGGCGCCAGAGAGCGGAGACGCTGCTTCGGCGAATTTTTTCTCGATCGAGGAGTAATACTCGTTGAGCGAGGCGGCGGTACGAACGGATTTGCGGAGAATATCGCGCTGACCGAAGCGGGCGACGTCCTCGGCGGTGAAACGCAGCCGCAACTGATGCGCGGCGCAATGGGCGCTGAGCAGCTCGAGTTGAGCGTGCTGCAATTCTGAATTCATTTGTGCGATCGCAACGCGATCGTCTGGGTTATCCCACGAAAACATCGATTGAACTCCTAAAGCGGAACGAATGTACTCCGGGGTCAAAAGTTTTATAACTTATACAGCGTTATGTATACAATGTCAACATAATTATGGTAACCAATCCGTTGGATCGCCGCAAAGTATGCAATTTCTGTACATTGTTATGTCTACGTTGTATACATAACATGATCAAATTCGCTCGCGGGAGAAACCAGTTTGCCAAGACGGCCGAATCCGGATCTGGAAGCGAAAATTCTTAGGGCAGCACAAAAATTGTGGAAAAAGGGCGGGGAGGACGCGCTCACCATGCGAGCGGTGGCGGAGGCGGCCGGAACCAACACGCCGTCGCTTTACCGCCGATTCCGCAACCGCGATGACATTCTACGAGGCCTGCTGGAGCATATCCGTCTGGAGATTGCTGTCGTGATCGATGCTGCTACTTCGGTAGAACATGCCTGCGAGCGATATCTGGATTACGCGCTGCGGCATCCTCGAGAGTATGAACTGTTCTACCAGCATAATTTCCGCCTTTACCATCTGGCTCCCGCTCAAACGGGCGGCGCGCCGAATCGGCCTGCCAGACAAGCCATGAGGCGGAAACTGGCGGAAAGGCTGGGAGATTCTCCGAACGGCCATGAGCGGACGCTGCTGGCGCTGTGGATGCTCGCACACGGAACCGCGATGCTGCTGATCGATCGGTCAATTCTGCCGAACGAAGCGGCGCAGGCGAAGGCGGTTTTTACGCGATCGGTAAAAGCGCTGTTGAAAGCGGCCGACACGTTGTAGCGGATGAGAGCAGCAATCATTTTGCCGGGTCGGTGCATAGATTCGGCGCTAGTTGGTGGAAGTCTGAGTTGAAGCGGGAGTGGAATTGCGCAGGCCATTGGCGTCGAAAATATAGGTGTGAGGCTGGCCTTCGGCGCCCGCAGCAGGAATATCTTTGCCGTTAAACATGAAGCTCACGCCAGCCGCGTTGCTGGCTTTTACCAGAATCTCTTTTGTGGCGCGAACGGAAGTGGCGGCGGGAGCGATGAGGTTTTCCCGCGCTACGGGTTGGCCATCCGCGGTAATGGCGACGGAAGAATTTTCCGAGGCGCGGATGATCAGGGTAAAAGGAGGCAGCGGCTTGGGTTTCGAGGGTTGCGCTCGCGGCGGAATGATTTTGGTGACATCGGTTGAAGATTCAGCGGATGCGGGCTTCTCGGACGAATTATGCGGGGACGATGAGGAAGGAATTGAGGGGACCGCATTGCTTGAACTGCTCGCATTGCTTCCATTCTGCGCGGAAACTTTGGCCGGTTCGACGGGGTTAGCAGCGGCCCTGGGCGGAGTGGGCGCGGTTGAAGTTGGCGTGGCTTCCGCGGGTGCGGCTGGTTGTGATACTGCCGCCTGTTGAGAGCCAGGACGATTGCGGCGTAAGAAAACCACAAACAGAATGACGATTACCACCAGCAGCAATGGAATCGCCAGGCTCCGCCAGCGGATGGGTTGCGACGGACGGCGGCGAATGACGGGGGCGGGAGCAGGAGCAGGTTCCAGGGGTTCCTTATTGGCGCCTTGGAGAACTTCGGGCACGTGGTTTTCGGGCTGCTCATTTTCCGGTTCGTCGTTTTGCGGTTCCTCATAAAGCGTAGGCGGCTCGGAGAGATTCAAAAATGACGGCGGTGCAGCGGGCAGATCGTCGTAAGAGATTTCTTTGGAGTTGTCTTTGTTGCGGTCTTTGGCGCGGTCTCTGAAACGTTCTTTGAAATGAAGTTCGAAATAATCTTTGAAATTTTCCAGGGGATGTTTAGGCGGCGCGCTGGGCGCATCGGCCCGGTCTTTCGCACGAACGCTCCGATCTGCATGATCTCCAAGACCATCGACAGCTCGATCTCCGGCCATCTCCGGTGATTCGGCGATAAAAGCAGGTTTGGGCCGCTTACCGTCTTCGCCGTCGGGTTTTTTGCGGTCATCTTTTTTGCGATCTTCTGCGATGTGGTCTTCTTTGGGACGATCTTCTGTAGGACGATCTTCTATAGGACGATCTTCAATCGGGCGTGCGTCGTTCGGCCGAGCAGGAGGCCGGTCTTGAAACAGTTGGTCACCAGTTTTCACTACCTCGGTTAAGCGGTCCAGAGTTCGGCGGGCTTCGACGCGACGGTCGGGATGGCTCCTGCGGTCAGCAGCCTCGGCGTTGTTACGGCCTGCGAGGATATCCGCGGCGGATGATTTGTTCGCGAGCTTGTTCTCGAATTTGTTGTCAGGCTTATTGTCGAAAGTTGGCCGCGCGGGAATCGCGGGGGTGTTGCGAAAATTCGGAATGATGGGTTGTGAGTGGACCTGGCTTTCGGCCAGGGCGACGAGGTAGTCGTTGATGGCTTCTTGCTCGTTGAGGCCAACCAGGCGGGCGTAGGCGCGGACGAATCCTTTGTTGAAGACGCCGCCGGGAAGCTGGTCGAAGTGTTCGTCTTCGAGCGCTTTCAACATACGAGTGCTGATTTTTGTGGTGTTGGCGATGGCTTCGAGGGTGATGCCGCGATGCTCGCGCTGCGTGCGAAGTTTTTCCCCGAATGCGCCCAAAGTCGGCTCCGGCGGGCGCGCTGCCCGCGTTGAATAATCATAGGCGAAGGCGAGAGCGGATGCCAGAGGAGTCGGGGTTCAGAGGTTACGCGGGATTTATAGGACGACGGTGAGCGAAGTGCATAGGGCAAACGGCCGCTGAAGCCTGATTGAACCGGTCGACGCCATGATCGCGGCGCTGGAGCGCGCCCCAAAGCCGGAGCAGCCCAAGCCAAAGCCAGCGGCTCTCAATTGCCGGCGGATGTGAACGACTACTTTTTTCGCAGTACTACGGTGAATTGGGCTTTACAGGTATCGGCGGGATTGTCGAAGGCGGTGCCTTCGCGGTCGCCTTCAGTGGCGCGGAAGAACAGGCCTTGCTTAGGGTGTTCGGGCAGGCCGATGAAACGAGCCTGGCCATCGGCGTTGGTTCCGACCTGGAGATCGAATTTGTGGAAGCCTCCGAAGCCGTAAACGATGTGGACGCGGATATTGGCGGCGTAGATGGGCTTGCCCGAGTCGTCGTTAATGGTGAAGTCGGCGGTGCAGGAGCCGAGGCCGGCGTCGACGGTGGCGATGGTCTTAGAGTTGTCGGCGGCGCGGGCGGGAACGGCGGGGAAGAGCAGTCCTGAGATCAGAAGTGTCGCGAAGAGGAGCCAGTGGGGGCTGATTGACATGCTTGTAGATTACCCCAAGAGGGGATCAGACGTAGTCCTGAGGGTAGTGAGGTTGTCGAGCCTTACTCGATTAGACAGCCGTGGGCGGGCGGGACGAATGCGTCTGCGTTGCGTGAGTCGGTCTATGGTTAAGAACTCATTGGCTTTAATGGTTCTGGTTACCAACGTTCGTTGCCCGGAGGGAATTGCGAATCTATAATTTTTGGAACTGTCACTCGTCTTCATCATTGCGGATCTTTGTTCGGGATCTTCGGTTTTCGAAACTCGTGCTCGGAATTTCACGGGGAACTAGAGTAACGATACGAGAATCCGGCCAGGATCATCCGGTCGCGGGCAGGTTGCCCGCGCCACATGAGTCTTTCTAGGAATCCGGCATGTCTGAGGCTGTTGGAACACAACTCACCCGGCAGAGCCAGGAACTCGACATCTTCCACGACGTGGCCAAGGCGCTGACGTCGTCGCTGGACCTCGACTCGATTCTGCAGACCATCATGGAAAAAATGGCGGAATATTTCCGTCCGGATACGTGGTCGCTGCTGATGGTGGACGAAGCAGCACGACGAGCTTTATTTCGCGATTGCCGTCGGAGACAAGGCGGAAGCGCTGAAAAATGTGCGCCTGAAAGTGGGAGAAGGGATTGCCGGCTGGGTGGCGAAGCACGGCGAACATGGTGATTTCCGACGTGCGGCGAACGATCCGCGGTTTGCGAAGACGCGATCGACGAAGCGACGCAGTGGGAGACCCGAGTCGATCATCTGCGTGCCGCTGAAATCGCGGCTGCGCGTGCTGGGTGTGATTCAGTTGGTGAATGTGGACCGTTCGCAGTTCAACGAGCAGGAAATTTTCTTTCTGCAGTCGCTATGCGACTACGCGGCGATCGCGATTGAGAATGCGCGCTGGGTCGAGAAGATTCAGGAACTGACGATCACCGATGACTGCACCGGTCTCTACAACGCGCGGCATCTTTATAAGACGCTGGAGACTGAGGTTTACCGGTCGTCGCGGTTTGGATATGAGTTCAGCGTGCTGTTCATCGATCTCGACCACTTCAAGCCGGTCAACGATACGCATGGGCATTTGGTCGGCAGCAAGCTGCTGGCCGAGATTGGATACCTGGTGAAGGCCCAGCTGCGGCTGATCGATTTTGCCTTCCGCTACGGCGGCGATGAATTCGTGGTGCTGCTGCCGCAGACCGGCAAGGACCAGGCGCTGGTGGTTGCCAAGCGCCTGCGCGACGCGCTGCGGGCCAGCAGCTTTTGCCGCGATGAAGGATTGCATTTGAATGTGCGGGCGTCGATGGGACTGGCGACTTATCCGCATGATGCGAAGGACGCGCATGACATTATCCGCCAGGCCGACGAGATGATGTATCTGGTGAAGAATACGACGCGGGATAATATTGGGATTGCGCAGCGCGGCGTGATGAAGTGAGCGCGATTGGGTGATTGTGATTTTTTTGTAATTTGGTAATTGAGTAATTTTGTAATTTGTTCTTCCCACCTTGCGGGCAAACCCCGATAAATGAAGGTTGGTACCGCTATTTCCCCACAATATAACCGGTTCCGTATACGTTTCCGGCGGCGTCGAAAACCAGGCCTACCGAACGGCCCGCCGTCGTCGGACTTTTCCCTTTGAAAGGATAGAGGATAGTCTCCCGCCATTGGGCGTAATCGCTGGGCACCCTCCAGAGAGACGTGTTTATATTTTTCGATATACGCCAGCGCACATTGTGTCATCCAAAGATGACGCGGTAGTGGCGCGTAAATTCTTGGAGGAGGAGTCATGGCAAATTTCGGAATGTTGCGGGACTATCGCTTCACCGATTCCGCGGAAGATATTCGCGGGTCGAAGCTATATGGACTTGATGACGAAAAGCTGGGCAAAATCGATGACGTAATTTTCGATTATGCGACGGGATTGATTCGCTATGTTGTGGTGGACACAGGCGGATGGCTCTCGACGAAGAAGTTTATTGTTCCGGCCAACCGCTTGCGCGCCTCGGACAAGCACAACGATGATTTTGAAGTCTCGCTGACCAAGGCTCAGGTCGAATCTTTTCCGCCATATCACGAGCAGGATCTGGAGTCGGATGAGCAGTGGTCGAATTATGAAGGCCAGTATCGTTCTAAGTGGGAAGCCGATCCGGTGTTGCATCGGGCGGGGACGGACCGCAACATTACGCCCACAACCCAGCAGATGGAAGGGAATTTGAATTCGGAGATCGCTTCGGGGTCGGTAGACGCAGCGCGGAGGAAGCTGGCGAATGCCGCAAATCGAGCCGATGCGGAGCCGGTTGACATTGAGGATACCGACTTCATTGAACCGGGATTCGCGGCGGGTACGTCGACTGTAGAAATTGACAACAGCGCGGTAGGAATTGGCGGGCGATGGGACACGTTCCAGGACCGGCTACGGGAGCGGCGCAAGGAAGTAATCTACACCGGGTCGACGCCGGAAAGCGGACAATCCTACAAAAAGGCGAGTTAAGAAAATTAATTTGGTTAAGCCACGGCTGCGGCCGTGGCTTTTTTGCTTCTGAATGGTAATGCCGGTCGTTTCCGCTTTCGAGCTCAGGAAAGATTGTCGGAGTTGGAAGGATCGGAGAGTTCGATCAACTTGCCCACCGGATAATCTTTTTTTGAAACTGCAAACTTAGGTTCCAGATTAATAGTAAGCACGGAGCCACTTTGCAGGCCTTGGACGATCAACTCATTTTCTTCGACACCGATCACGCGATAGGATTCATCGAAAATGGACATGGCTAGGGACCCTGCTTTAAGTCTTGGATGCCCAGAAGGCGGCTGGTGATGCCGGAGTTCGCGCCTCGTGAGGTAGTTGTCGAAATATTTTTTACTTCAAAAAAACTAAAAGTATTTTTCTAATTGTGATGCGCAACGCCACGCTGAAGCGCGGGAAATCCGCCTCGGGTTTTGGCTCGAAACGTTTGCCTGGAAATCAAAAGGGCCGCTGGTTGCGGCCCTTAATGTCGCCAACTGAGCCCCGTCTACAGCGTAGACTCGATTTCGAAACCCCAGGCTTCCAGGAGCGGCTCGGGAATGTATTTGGAATTCTTGTTGCGGCGGGCCCACTCCCGCAGACGCGTCGAACGCAAGTACTGATCGGGGGTAAGCTTGTACTCGCGAACCACCTGCTCAAACTCGGTGATGGTGGGGACGATGGGCCCGATCGGCTCAGGCTTGCCCCAGTTGGGATTTCCGCGTCGTTTTGCCATGAACAGTGCCTTTCCTACGTAGGGGATTGAGCAACCACCAACCCAGATTTTCCTTATCTATTTGATTCTCCGAGTGGTACCGGGATTCACGGAAACAAAAAAACGGGTTGAAAGACTAAAACCAGAGAAAGATCCTACAGCACAAAGAACCTGATCGGAGACTAGGTATATTAGGGCAGGAATGCACAGAAGTCAACACATAATCTTCACTGAATAGCTTTGATAAGTACATTCTAAGTTGTTGCAAGCAAAATAGTTCTGAACAGACCTTTTGGGTCGAGGGGTGCCGGTAGGCTGTTTCCGAAGCGAGTCCCGGCAGCGGACCGGCCTTGGGCCGGATTGGATCGTCTGGATGGGCATGGAGTCTTGCCGGATGGTTACAGAGGTAATGTTCATCATCTTGAGTGCGATTGATTGAGATTTGGATGCGGCTTAAAGTTAGAGTGCCGCTTTGTGAAAGGCATTCAAGGGGATAAACGGCATCGGGCCCAAATTATGAATTTGAAGTCATTGTTGCTCAGCTCGGACGAAAAAATTGTAAGAGTACTACGCCGCACGCTGGGCGATCTTGAGATCGACGTGGAGCACTGCGCGAATTCGGAAGGGGCGCTGCGGCTTCTGACACGGGACCGTTTTGAAGCCATTATTGTGGACTGCGCGGAAGAGGGTGCGGCACAGGTTCTACGCGGCGCGCGAACGGCGGCATGCAATAAGCGGGCGGTTGCGGTGGCCATTCTCGACGCTGCAGTGGGACTGCAATCGGCATTCGCGAATGGAGCCCACTTCACGCTCTACAAACCGGTATCGGCAGAGCGGGCCAGGTCGAGTTTTCGAGCGGCGCGGGCTTTGATGAAGAAGGAGCGCCGGCGGAATGCGCGAGTTGCGATGCAAGTCCCCCTGGAGATGGTGAGCGCGGAATCGGATGCACGGCTGAGAGCGACTACGGTCGATATTGGGGAGGGCGGCTTGGCAGTCGCTCTTCCGAAGAAAAGCCGCCGGTTGGGGCGATGGAACATATTGTTTATGCTGCCGGGGTCGAACCGCCGGCTGGAGGTTCTCGCGGAGTTTGCCTGGGAGGGAAGCGGGACGCAGGTGGGATTGCGTTTCGTCGACCCCTCTCCAGAAGCAGTCCTGCAATTGCGGGAGTGGCTGCAGAGAAATTCTCCGGATACAGAAATGGACGATCCGCCGGTACGATGCCAGCTCACAGACTTGAGTCTTCACGGTTGCTACGTCGAGGTGGCATCGCCATTTCCGGTTTCGACGCGCGTGACGCTTGCGATGAAAGTGCCGGGCGCGGAACTGAAGCTGGAGGGCGTAGTACGGGTGATGCATGCGGACAAGGGGATGGGAGTGGAGTTCACCCACAATTCTCCTGAGCAAAGAGAGCTCATCGAGAAATTCCTCGTACGCCTGGCACAGAATCCCGACGTACAGCCGGAGTTGCTGGTGGAACCGGAAGCGTTGGAAACCGATGCCGCCCCGGCTACTGCGACTGCCGCTGTACTCGAGGATCCGCTCATCAATCTCTTCCGCAATCATGCCGAGCTCGCCGTGGAATCATTTCAGGCGGAGTTGCGCAAACAGCGCGGAATCGCAGCCGCGGCGGGCGCTTGACGGAGGCTGCTCTTGGCTTGAGGCCTTACCACTAAGGAAAAACCCTTCCATAGGACGGAACCCCGATCTGGAGTTTACAATTTGCTCTTCGCCGGGTTTCTGACTGCTTGAGGTAGAGAGGTTGATCAGAATCGGCGAGGATGCAATGTCGATTCGGATTCGGGCAAGATTTTTATCATCGCGGACGAGCGGAGCGTTTCGGAAGGTTTTGTTTATCGCTGTTGCGCTCGCGGCTTTTTCGACCATTGCATCGGCGCAATCCGTTCCTGGTCATTCTTCGCCCCAGCATTCTTGGCCCGAGCATTCTTTGCTCGATCATTCTTCACTCGATCATTCTCCGGAAAATCTCAAACTACGCGAGATTCTGGCCTACATCCACACCGGGTGGGATTCCCTTACGCGCTCGACAAATGCCTGCAATGCGGTCGTGGATCCAAAATTCTCCTCGCAGGCGATGGTTTATATTCCGGCGGATTTTCCGGAGCCGAAGGAACTCGAACAGATGCAGCGCGAATGCCACGTCACCGTCGCTCATCTGCCGACGGTGATTCACAAGCTTGGCGACAAAGAAGTGGAGTCGATTGATCCGCCGGGCCTGCTCTACCTCAAAAATAAATATGTTGTGCCGGGAGGCCGGTTTAACGAACTGTACGGCTGGGACAGCTATTTTATTATCCGGGGCCTGCTGCGCGAGGGGAGGATTGCGCTGGCTCGGGGCATGGTGGATGACTTCTTCTTTGAAATCGAGAATTATGGCGCGTTGCTCAATGCCAACCGGACCTACTATCTCACCCGGTCAGACCCACCGTTCCTGAGTTCCATGGTAATGGCCGTTCACGAGGCACAGAAGGCGGCGGGACAGGATGACCACAATTGGCTGGAGACCGCTTACTCGTACCTGAAACGCGATCACGAGATGTGGACTTCTCCTCCGCATCTCGCGGGCGATACGGGCCTTTCACGCTACTACGACTTCGGCGAGGGCCCGGCGCCGGAAGCCTTGAAGGATGAGAACGACATTTACAAGCAGGTGGCGGAATATTTCGTTTTGCATCCGGCGAGGGCCGAATATGACGCGTTGGATGACGCTTCAGGCGGCGAAAATTTGCCGGGAGCGCCCTATTCGGTGCAGGTTTGCGGCGCACGAGGCGGGGAGTCTTCGTGTGAGC
The DNA here is from genome assembly GCA_963734675.1 of uncultured Acidobacteriaceae bacterium. Lineage (GTDB taxonomy): Bacteria > Acidobacteriota > Terriglobia > Terriglobales > Acidobacteriaceae > Sulfotelmatobacter. The sequence goes on along the minus strand of CAVTHZ010000009.1, from coordinate 65,985 downwards.
CTGCGCACCAGATTAAGTTGAAGGCCGACTACTACAAGGGAGATCGATCCATGCGCGAATCGGGATTCGATGTCTCATTCCGCTTCGGCCCCTACGGCGCGGAGACGCATCATTATGCTCCCGTTTGCCTGAACAGCCTGCTGTACAAAGAGGAGATCGATCTGGGGGAGCTCGCAAACCTGCTCAACAGGAAAGCGGATGCGGAAGGTTGGCAGAGATTGGCAGAGAATCGGCGACATGCGATCGAGAAATATTTGTGGGATGAAACTCGCGGCATGTTTTTCGATTTCAACTTTGAGGAAGGCAAAAGATCGACCTACGTATACGCGAGCACGTTTTATCCGCTGTGGGCGGGAGTGGCGACGCGGGAGCAGGCGCGGGCGGTGATGAAAAACCTAGGCGCTCTGGAGAAGCCCGGCGGCATTGTGATGAGCCTGCAGAAAAGCGAAGGGCAGTGGGACTACCCATTCGGTTGGGCGCCAATCCAATTGCTGGCGGTTGAAGGGATGCGGCGCTATGGCTATGAGAAAGAAGCGAATCGGGTTTCGGTGGAATTTCTTTCCATGGTTCTCGAAAATTTCGAGCGCGATAAAACCATTCGGGAGAAGTACAACGTGGTTTCGCGCTCACTGCAGACAGACGTGAGGGCGGGTTACGCGGCCAATGTAATTGGATTTGGCTGGACCAATGGCACTTTCCTCGAGTTGCTGCACGAGCTTCCAGCCGCGGAAGTGAATGCGGTGACGAATCCCGCCGTAAAGTAGTGGATGCCGGTGGACTGGACGACTCGTGGCGGCAACAACCCGGCACACCCGTTTACGCGACGGATCACGACGCCAAGGGCGTAGTTGCGGCCCTGCGGTCGATTAGCGTCTGCGAGGGAGTCCCTTTGTCGAAGCCTCGGATCCCGCCGGTTCACGGAACGGTTCCACAGCAATGCGCTGGTAACGCACTTCCAGCACGGTCAGGTGTTCCGCGCCGCCCGGCAATTGCAGGACTACGCTGTCACCCGCTGCCGACTTCATCAGCGCGCGCCCCAGAGGTGACACCCAACTGATGTAGTTGCGGTCGAGATCGATTTCGTCGGTGCCCACGATGCTCACCACTCGCTCTGCGCCCGCGGCATTGGCATAGCGCACGGTCGCTCCGAAGAATGCCCGCGCCGCAGCCTGTCCCGTTCTCCGTGCTTCCGGGTCCACCACTTCCGCGGCTTCGATTCGCTTGGTGAGAAAGCGAATCCGCCCATCGATCTGACGCAGCCGCCGCTTGCCGTACTGATAGTCGGCGTTTTCACTGCGATCGCCGTTGCTGGCAGCCCACGCCACCACCTCCGTCACGGCCGGGCGTTCCCTGGTGAGCAGAAACCGGTGCTCATCTTTGAGGCGCTCCAACCCGCTCGGCGTGATGTAGTTCTTGACCGGCGTCGCGGGAGCCTCCGGTTGTGGTTTTCTCGTAAAGCCTTTTCGCATCTTGGAGTCTTTCGTCCTTCGTCGCGAATCCAGCGGGTGCCTAATGAAAGCGGATGAATGCTTCGGCCCTGACTGATTTTTTCAGCTTTTCCGGCAACCCCGATGACGATGCTCGATGCGGCGGGCAAGGCGAGCCTAGCCGTCCTCGGAGGTGTCGCCGCTGAGCTAGGCTCATCCACCTGATTGGACCAGCAGGGGCAAAGGGCGGCGGCTACTGTTCCACACTCGAACGTCGGCCTCCAAGTCTTCCACAAGCTTGTCGAGCGTGGCCTCGTAGTATATCGGGGCGAGGCCGTTCGGTTTGGGCAGGGCCTCTATGCGCCTCTTCCAGTTCTTGTCCAGGGTGGCGACGGACGCGTAGGCGCTTCCGATGACGGCCTGGCAGAAGTCGATCCCGTCCCCAGGCATCATCGCACAGGACTTCGCCTCGAATACCATGAGTCTGACGAGGTTTTGGTAGGCGAACGTGCCCGCGATGGCCGGGTCGAACCATAGGGCGGGTATGTTCGTGTCCAGCCATTTCGGGTCGGCGTCGTGCTTGGCGCATTAGTGTTTGATCCTCGCCACAAGGGCGGCGTCGAGGTCCTTCTTGCCCCTTGTGACCGAGTCCCTCTGCGGCGCGAGCCAGTCCATCACGTGGCGCAGATTGAACAGCTCGGGCGTCACCCCGAGCACCTGATCCTTCGGCAACTCTAGGCTGTGGAAGGCGAGAAGGTCGGACATGAATCTGGCGCAGGCGCAGCACTGGTCCGGTCGCATCCCTTTCTTCTCCCTCTTCACGACCTCCATCGCATCCAGCTCGACCGGAAACCACCGCGGGCCTATCTCGTCCATGAATTCCCTGGCCTGCTTGAAGGAATCTCCCTGAAGGCAGCACAGCTCGGCCGCGTTGGACACCGAGAACAGGACCTCGGCCCCGTTATGCACCGACTCGACGAACTTCGTTCGACGACGTGGGTCCTCACACGCCAGGCGGTGGAAGGCGAACTGGTCGAGGAACACCGGGAACCCGGAGACCCACGCCTTCAGGCCGAGCTTGCCCTCCGAGTTCAGGTCGAATCCGATCACCCCTCGATTTTAATCGGTCGGATGGTCCACCGTTTGGTTTTTGCTGACAAGGGTGGGCGGATCACGACGGCATAAGCAACGGGTACTGTAGAACGGATAAAGTTGCGCCGGGAGGGCCCATCATCTCGAACCAGTTCGTGAGAGATCAGTACTGATAACCTTGGGGTAGAGAAGTCACTTGAGCTTTACCAGAGGACTCAATCATGACGAATAGAGAAGCCGGAATCAATGTAGTCCGCGAAATGATGGGCGACCAGGCGGCCGCTAAACTCAGCTCTTCCGCTGACTCAAACACCTTCGGTGCCCCGATCGCTGCCTACGCGGTCGACCAGGTCTTTGCGGATATCTGGACTCGTCCCGGTCTGGACAGGCGCTCCCGCAGCCTGGTTGCGATGTCCGTCATGATTGCGATGCGTCAGCCCCATGAATTTGCTATCCACATGGGGGCCGGGCTCAATAACGGCCTCACCTTGAAAGAAATCGAGGAAGTTCTCATCCAGGCGCTGCCCTACGTTGGCTATCCCGCCATCGCAACAGCACTGGCTGCTGCTGCCGAGGTTATCAAGGAGCGTGGTCTCGACGTCGACAAAAACTACGCTGGTCACCGTGGCCTGCTTTGACACTAAACTGCATCCGTACTGCCGGTGTGAGCGACGCCTGATCGTGCAACCCGAACGTATCGTCTCTGAACCACAGGTACCGATTCGCTGGCTTGTGTGAATCGATTCAGAAGCTCCTGGACCACGGGCAAATCGGAAATCAATAGCTGCTAAGAGCAATTCCACTCATTAACGGTCCGGTCAGGGGGTCAGTGAGTGAAATTAGGATGTAACACAAATCTGCCCCGGTGCCGCTGCGCTACCGCTGTCATCCCCTCGGGAAAAAACCTGTGAAAAGAAGACGAGGGTTTTCTGCGCTCGTTCACGCAACTCCTGGGGTGACTACCTCTCGTTTTGCCGGCAGAACCGCTAACAGGACGACTCCAATCAGAAGGACCACGATCACATCGGCAAAGCTCCTGTGGATGCCGTGAATCCGTGCTTCCACGGTTTGAATCGCCATCACCGTGGCATGGGAGATGTTCCACCACGCTGCCAGAGCGATCATCGAGCGATGCTCAGATGGCCTCCTTGCGGCCATGAGTAGAAAGATCCCGACCGGAATAAAAAAGCTCAGAAACATCGGTTCGCACTCGTTGTTCTGCACCAACAGCCAGCTGGAATGCCGCAGGTCCGTATATAGAAAATAAATTATCGCCAGATTCAACAGTCCCACAACCACCAGAACGATCTGTGTCAGGCGTTCTCTCTTCACATTGACCTCATTTCCGGGCTAATCGGAATTTGGCTCGCGTTGCACCACAATCAAAAACACTACACCGACGATGGTAAACATTCGGAATGCTTCTTCCTGCCCGTTCCACATTTTCGACTGCCACATCAGAAACCATTCGCCGCCGACATCGAGAAATGCAACCAGCCACATCAGCAGGCTCGTGGTCAGCGCGATCACGGCGACGTTCTGCGCAGCGGCGAATTGCGCCCCGTCGGCACGGTACGATTTCAGCAACCGAATACCGGCCCACCAGCATAGAAGCATAGTGACTGATTCCCAGGCGATGATGCCGATGTAGAAGGCCGTATGTACTCGCGGCGAATCGACGGCGCGCCACATGAGGTGGTTCCCCGAAAAGGTTGAGTCCATCCTCAGGACGTGACGGACAAATTCATAGTTGGAGCCGTAGTCCGTGATGTTGTTCAGGACCAGAATCGTGTAGAAAAATGCGATTGCAAAAACCAGAACCGCTTTGGAAACGCGAAGCGCCATTACGTTGCGGATAGGTTGTCGCACGCGCGAATTATATCTCTCGGTGGCTTACCGCGAACTTTCCTGGAGTGCGCCCAAGGTCTGATTGAACAGGGCAAGCTCGAAGTAGCGTTGCAACCCGGTTGCACCATTGAGAATTTCCTGACCGGGTTCGGTAAGTGTAATCGCGATTTAACAACAGCTTGTTCAATCCAGGAGCCGTATTGCCGTCCTACTCCATAGCGATTAGGGAGTAGACGACCGGCAGGGATGCTCTGACACTTGCTCCTCGGCCCCTGAGTCGCTGCCCGAATTCGTTCCCATGGAGGCACACCGGAACGGCTGGTAGCGATTGCCTTTGAATCGCCACATGGTGAGCGCCACTTCGTGATTGCCTTCTGCCGTAACCAGGTCAAAATAGCTGTGCTCATGCGTTGGCAAGATGGCGTACCCCCAGCCAAAGTCTCCCAATAGCAGTCCTCTACCACCACCGAGTTGCACAATCCACAATGGGCAGCCAGCCGTACCGCAGTCAGATGTGCCACGTAATACGACGGCTGCTTGTCCATCAGTTGTGATCTGTACCCTTTCGAGAACGTCGCTCTTCAATGCACCGCAACCTTCAATATTGGCGCCCCGACACGCTTTTCCCTTCGCTACATGGGATAACGCAGCCTGCACTGTTTTAAGCTCAGGTGCGGAGAGCCCTGCTTCCGACAGCGGCTTCCCGGATTTGCCGCTATTCAGAAGATTTTCCATGGTTGGCCATTGTGCCTTCGCCATCATCGTCTGGGCGCGAGCAGCAGATGAAGTAATCGCCATGGCTGCGATTGCAATCCAGCTCCATTTCTTTATGCGTTCCCTCAATCGAGTCTCCACGGGATTTGAAAAAATCCACGCAATCGGCGGGATGGCTGCCAGCGGGTGCATCAATCAACGCGGATGAGCGCCGACAAAAAACTCCGGGTTATCCGCCTTTATTGGAGTTCATCCGTCTGGCCCATCTTCAAGATTGCACCATCCCCACAGAGGGTGCCCATTATGTTGGTGTCGCCAGCGAAATCAAAAGCCGGGCCACCCGTCGATTCGCAGGGGTTCCTGGTCTCTTGAGCTTTACTTCTTGGGCCGCGACTCCGGCGGCACAAGACCTGCGAGGCGGTAGTACACAACGAGCTGGCCGTAGTGTTCCCCGCTGTGTTCGATGATGCCGTATGCGATGTCGAGTACGCGCGCTTTCTGGCCAGGGTAATAAAGAACCTCCGTCATCAGGCCCTTCTCGCCCTTTGACTGAATGGCGGCGGCTCCGTCGGCAACGGATTTCTTTACGAACGCTACGATGTCGGCCTTTGTCTTGTACTGGTCGCGCTTCGGGTCCTCTACCGCGGGGGGCTTCTGCCCCATCGCGGGATTGGTGAAGTAATACATTGAACCCGCAGCGTGCAGCAACTGCTCGGCGAAACTGCGCTGCGCGGGCGTGGGCTTGAAGTCATATTTGTCTTCGGGAAAATCTTCAGCCATCGCCGTCAGCTTGCGGCCAATCTCGTTCCATGAATCGAGCACGACTTTCAATTCGGGGTCGGCAGGTTTGACGGCTGCATCTTTTTTCGTCTCGTCATTCTTCATTGCGTCATTCTTCATCGCATCATTCTTCATAGCATCCTGGGCATGTGCGGGAAATGCGAATGCCAGCAGGACGATAGCGAGAAACGGTGTTGTTTTCATTTCTTTCTCCACGTTTGAGTTTTCGCGAATCAAAGCTTGAGCTTCTTATTTCGCCTGCGCTAGCTTCGCAACAACCTCAGCAACTTTATCGAGTACCTGGTTCATGCCCTCCAGTTGACCGCTATTTTTGGCGCTCTCCATGGGTTCATTTCCAATGAAGGTGAGTTTCGTCCGGCCGTTTCCAAGATCCTCGAACAGAATCACGTCGTTCGCACCTTCGATCGCCTCATGTTCTATTCCCAATTCCGCAGGCTCAACCTTGTTTCCCTTCGCGTCGGAAAAGTACATGGAGGAAACGATCTTTTCCAGGGGAACAATCTCATGGTATTCCCCGCCATGCCAGAACTCCTGTCCATCCGGTGTTCTCGTGCAGATGAGATATTTTCCTCCCACGCGAAAATCCATTTTGCAAACCGGCGAAGTAAAACCCTTCGGCCCCCACCACTGCATCACATACTTCGGGTCTGTCCACGCCTTCCAAACCAATTCGCGTGGGGCATCAAAAACTCTTGTTACGACCATCCGCTCAATTTCGTTCACCGTGCTTTTTGTCATCTCCGGTCTCCTCTTTCTTTATTTGATCTTTATTAGATCTTTCTTCATTTGATGTACGACTGCACCCAGTTTGTCGAAACTCTCTTCCCAGAATCTGCGATAGCTGAACGCCCAGTCACCGACTTTTTTGATCGCCTCTGGCCTCAGCGTGCACACACTCTCTCGTCCACGCTTCGTCTTGATCACAATCCGCGCCCGCACCAGGTAGGCGATATGTTTTGAAATCATCTGCTGCGAAAGTGCAAACGGTTCCGTCAATCCATGCACAGAGGCAGGCCCATGGGAGAGTCGTTCGATCATCGCCCGCCGGGTTGGATCCGACAAAGCCGCAAACGTTGTGCCTAATCGATCCACAACCATATGGTAGTGGATTATCGGGCAATGTCAAGTGCGGATTTGGGACGGGGCACCGTCAGCTGTGGCGGCTCTTGCAGTTTGACGGCCGGGCCACCTGCCGAATCCAGGGGGTTGCCGACTAATCAGGAGTTGCACAATCAAGAACGCCAGGGGTTCAATGATTGCTATCGCGATGTTACGACAACAGTCCCGTCGCCACTCCTTTGCCTCGCAGTTCATCTCCCATATTCAGGCACCATCTTGTCGAGCTTTCTGCGCCACCCAGCACGTCTTTCCTGAATGTGCCGACGTATGTCTGCTATGCGCTCTTCACGATTACTTCCCTGGGGAGGGTAGTTCCCCTTGCTAATATTGCATGCATGACACGCCACGACTTTGTTATCGGCTGTGTTATCCTCCGCTCCCGGCTTACGCGAGATGATGTGCTCGATTACGAGGTTCATCCAGACATCGAAATTTCCCCAGCCGTCGAGACCGCAGTATTGACATTTACACCTGTCGCGTTTGTAAACCTCCCAATCTACAGCAGACATGTATGTATTCACTTGTTTCGCCTCCTTTGGCGCGACAGCGAGCATATTAACCGTATGTAGAGGATTCCATGAAGAAGATGGACTACACCATTCGACTCGAAGCCGGACGCGCTGGACGGGTGTGGACGGCAACCGCCTTGACCGATCGAGCGAAAGAGCGGACGCCTGAACCCGTGAGATTCGTGGACCGGCCAGAAGCATTGAAGTTCCTAAAGGATTCGCAGTCTGCCGGATATCGGTTTTCCGGCGCGGAGCTGGTTGACCCGGAGCAGAGGCTAGTCAAGAACCGCTACTTCGTCATTGGGGGCGACGGACAACTTACGCCTGCGGGTGAGGACAATGGTCCACGCAATACGGTTTGGGAAGTCGGAGACTTGAAGCCCGGAGGCGACAGAAACGCGGGAATCGAGGCAGTCATTGAAAACATTCTGCAAGGGCCGTCGGTGCGAGAAAGGTTTGGTTGCGACCTCGCGTTTCTGCTTCGTGTACACCGTGTCGCGTCGGGGCCTGTCACTGTGCCAACACCACGCTTCGACCCGGGGAAGCCTTGTCCATGCGGTCTTCACGGGAAGTCATACGGTGACTGCTGCAGGGATAAAGGCATACATGCTCTCGGCAACCAGATGCTGCGGGGAACGGCTCCGAGGATGGTGCCGGGTGCTCTATCCCAAATTCAGTCCAGCGTGATCCAAGGCGATACCCGATTTCGAATCGTCTGGAACAAGGTTTGGTACTACCCACAGCACGAAACATTCCATCAGTTCCTTGATGCGCTTGTGGTCGCGACACTAGGCAAGGAATGGTTTGAAAAGCAGCTTCTACTTCCAATCAAGAATCAGGACGCGATTGTCAAATGGCGCACGGCGATGGTTGAGCTCCTTCGCAGGCCGGGGGACGCGAACGACGGTGTTAGCACTGTCCACACTATCACTGGCCCTGCAAAAGCCTACCAATGCTTCGGTTACGATTTGTATTGGCTACAGTTGCTCCACAAGCTGCCTGATTCCGTCATCGAGAGATTAAAGGATTTTGGAGCCTTTCAAGGCGCGCGTTATGAGGTTCTAATCGCTGCCATTTTCGCGCGGGCGGGTTTTGAGGTTGAATGGATCGACGACGACAAGGCGCCTGGCAAGCACCCAGAATTTATCGCGACCCACAAAGTCACTGGGAAGAAAGTTGGAGTCGAAACGAAGAGTCGGCAACGCCCTGGAGCAATGAACTACATCGGTACGGTCTCGTCCGAAACACACCTCAAAGGCGACGTTTTTCCCCTCTATGAGAAAGCGATAAAGCAAGCGCCCTCCGGTGACATACCGTTCCTAATTTTCATTGACGCCAATGTCCCGGACAGCCCACAGAATGGACTTCCGTCGTACTCGGATATTCCTGTTGACACCGTCCCTTGGATGAAGGAGATTCGAGACGGTCTTGTTGGCATTTGGAATGCGGCAACTGATCCAACGCCCGAGAGCGCGGTTCTGATTACAAACTTTCCGTTTTACTACGGCGACAACGATAGCCCCTCTCCCACTGGTGTGGGGGCGTTCTTTCCGTCGCTGAAGCCACGGGTGCCGATCCTCGGCGATCCGATGATTGGCGACTTAATGTATTGCCTCCAGAATTACGACACGGTACCACGACAGATATAGAGCTTACCTTCACTAATCCAACGCCCAGAGTTCACCGCTAAGTTTCTGGTACCACGCTACACTGGAAGAGTCACCGTGCGCGAGTTGCTCCTTCAAAATGATCTCTTTCTCCAACATCAATAAGCAGTATGGCACGCAGTTGCTGTTCGTGGATGCTTCGTTTCAGTTGAATCCTGGGGAGAAAGTTGGGCTGGTCGGTCCTAATGGGTCGGGCAAGACAACGCTCTTCCGGATGGTGGTCGGCGAGGAAACTCCCGACGAGGGCGCGGTCTCTGTCCCCAGGAAGTTAATTCAACCGAGAATTCGCTGATGCCGGATTCGCTGGTGCCGGGAGGGGGAATCGAACCCCCACAGAGCTTTCGCCCCTGCGGATTTTAAGTCCGCTGCGTCTGCCAATTTCGCCATCCCGGCTTGTGGTTCATTTTAGCCTACGCGATTGCCGCACCCGATTCGGCAAAACGTCGCAACCACCCGAAACACCCCGGCGGAGGATTCTGGGCGGCTACCCGCCGGGATCGTTTAGCATCTCAGAAAGAGATCCTGCGAGGTGCAAATGATGAATTGCTTTTTAAAGAGGCGTGGCATTTTTTGCTTGGTAGTTTTCATGTCTTCTTTGTTGGCAGTTCCCCGTCTTCACGCCGGGAACGGAGTGCTGGGCCAGGTGGACCTGGTTGGGGCTACGAAGGTTGAAGATACTGCCGGGGTGTGGATCGACGGCCAGTACGTCGGATACTTGGGCGAACTGAAAGGATCGAAGAAGATTCTCCTGCTGCCGGGTGAGCACGAGATTATCGTGCGACAGGGCGGGTATATCGATTTTGTGCAGAAAGTACAGGTTCGGGGCGGGGAAACGCAAAGCCTCGATGTGAAGCTGGAAAAGGATACGCGCATTCAGTATCCGCGCATCACGGCGGAAATTAAGTTGAAGGTGAATCCGGATCGCGCCGCGGTGTTTGTGGATGGAGTTTTTGTAGGTCACGTCGCGGAGTTTGGCGGCATGGGACGAGCGTTGCTGGTGGCTCCAGGAAAACGAAAGATCACCATTAGCCTGCCGGGATACCAGACGTTTGAAACCGACATCGAATTAGTGGCGAATCAGAAATCGACGGTAAAGACGGATTTGGTCAAAGGCGGACCCGCGGAGGGCACTCCGCTGCCTCCTCAGTAGGCGTGTTCCAGGGGTCTCCGCGATTCGCTTTTTTGCGCCAGCTTTTTTGAAGCGAGTCAGGGGCTTTCTTCTGGGCGGTCGCATTACTCTTTCGGCGGCTAAATTAATTCAGCCTTGGAGTATCGTGCGCTATTCTATCCGCTGGGATGGCGGCGATCGTCATCTTGCCCCGACCTTTCCCGAATGCAATGAGAATCCTGCTGATTCATCCGCTCGATACGGCTGAGCACGGCCCGTGGGCTGGGCAGTCATGGGATTTGATCGTCGATCTGGCCCGAGATGGAACGCGAACCTACGACGCCTGGCGAGCGCGCTTTCATTGCGGCGTGGAGAACTTGAATGCGCTGCGCAACGGGTTTGAGGATTTCTACAGGATTCGCGATCTGCTCGGCGAAGGTTGCGGCCACCTGGTGGATGAATATGGCCTCGACTGGTGGGAGATTCTGTCGATCCTCATGCATGAAGAACTGGAAGTTTTGTTTCTGCTGCAGAGGTGGGCGCAAAAGATTGGCTCGAGCGACGAAGTTTACGTTACCAGGGCGGGTGTGCACGCAGATTTCTTGCGATGCATTTCGGAAGCGCGGGTCAAAGTTTTCCGGCCGCTTTTTGGATTGCAAAAAGGGCTGGGACATTATCTGCACGTTTTCGCGAAGCTGTCGGGCTCGCAGATCGTCGATGTGCTGGGAGATAAGTACGATCCGGGGTACCAGTTGCGCGGGCGATTGGCGAAAAGGCGCGCGGCGTCGACGCGAGAGGTGGTGCTGATTCCCACGGCGTATGTGAATGTCTCGCGCACGGGAATCGCGTATGCGAAGACGTTCCCGGAGGAGAATTTTCTTCTGGTTACCACGCGCAGCAGCGGGTGGATTCACGATCCTCCGCGAAACGTTGAAACCGCGTGGCTTTCTACCTACGCTTCGATCCGCGACCGTGGCGCCGATAGCGCGATTATGGAACGCCGGCTTCATGCTTTGTTATCCGAGTTATGCCGGATACCGGAGATTGAGATTCTGAAGCGGCTGGGACGTTTCGAGAGTTTTGCGGCCCGCTTTCTTCATGCAATGGAAGTCCGGGATGCGTGGAGGAACGTTCTCGACGGAGAACCGGTGAAGGGAGTGTTGTGCGCGGATGACAGCAATCCGTATACGCGAATTCCACTGCTGTTGGCGCGGGAGCGGGGACTTGCCAGCATTGCCTGCCACCATGGCGCGCTGGATGCGCGCTATCTGTTCAAGCACAGTTATGGCGGCGTGATCTGGGTGAAGGGGGAAATGGAGCAGGATTATCTGGTGCGGCGGTGCAAGGTACCGGCGGAGCGAGTCGAAACCTGCGCGCCCATCGTGGGGAAGACCTCGAGCGCAGGGGAGCAAGCCGGTCGTCGCGAGAGCCGGCCTTATGTTCTGTTCATTTCCGAATTGTACGAAGTGAACGGAGGGCGCGGCCAAGGTTTTTACCGGGACGTGTTGCCGCCGCTGGTGGAGATGGCGCGGGTTGCGGGAAAAGAGGTGGTAGTGAAGTTGCATCCCGCAGAAAGCAGGAGAGAGCGCACGACGCTGTTGCGACGACTGTTAACTGCCGAACAACGGAAAGCGGTGCGGGTGGTCAGCGGCCCGCTGACTGAGGAGTTACTGGGGAAAAGCTGGTGTGCGATTACGATTCTTTCGACTGTGGCCATGGAATGCGCGATTCGACGAATTCCGTGCTTTCTGTGCACGTGGCTCGAGTCGCATCCTTATGAGTACGTCGAGCAGTATCTCCGCTTCGGAGTAGGGATTGGGCTGAACGGGCCTGGAGACATTGCAAGAATTCCGGAGTACGTCCAGCAAGAGTTCTGGTCTCAGAGCGTGGTAGATAACGTTTATCAACCGGCTGCGCGGGGAAGGTTACGCGAGTTATTGAACTCAGCTCAGGCTGGGCCCGCAGTAGCTGGAGCGCGAAGTAGAGCGGCCAACTGACGCCGGCATTCTTGGTTTGCTGGTCGATCATCCGGTCGGTCATCCGGCCGATCATCTGGTCGATCACCCGACCTTACACCGGCCGCGATTATGAACACGCCGTTGCGTGGGGCGTCACTCCAAGCTAAGACCCGCTTATCTTCCTGTTCTCGGGCACGGCTGAAAGCCGTGCCCTTCCCAAAGTTTCAGAATAAAGCAGCTCCGGACCCTAATCTCCCGATCCCGAGAGCGGAACGTTCTGTTTGTTGACCAACGCATTATCCGTGACCGTCAGACTGGCCGCGCGCGCGCCCTGATGGGTCGGGGTGAACGTGACCGCGATGATGCAGCTTGTGTTTGGAGCGAGTGATCCGGGGCATCCACTGTTAGCCGAGAAGTCACCCGCATCCTGGCCGGTGATGCTGACGTTGGATACGTCCAGATCTGTAGTTCCAATATTAGTGAGGGTCACGTTCTTGGTCGAGTGATTGCCCACGTGCACCGATCCAAAGTGCACGGTTGGCGGGTTATAGCTGGGGATTGGGTTGATCACGGTGGCAGTCATGCTGACTTGTTGCGGGCTGCCGGCAGCATTGTCGTAGAGATTGAGCGTGGCGTTCGGATTGCCGACATTACCCGCGAAGAAGAAGACCGTGATGTTGCAGCTCTTGCCGGCTTGCAGGTTCTTCGGGCACAGGCTGAGGAAGGAGTAGTCATCCTTATTTGTACCCGCACCAGGCGTGATCGACGTTTTGGTGATGGTCAGCGTGGCGTTGCCGGTGTTTTTGACCGTGACGCTGTGAGTTTTCGCGGTGAGTAAATAGGCTGTGCCGAAGTTAATGCTCGTCGGATTGAGCACAACGATCGGGCCGGTCTGAGTGAAATTGGCCGTCACGGACTGCGGCGAATTCATGGTGATGGTGGTGCTGGCGGAATTTGCGTTGGCCACATTGCCGGTCCAACTGCTGAATGTGAAGCCGGCATTGGCCGTCGCCGTAAGAGGAACCACGGTGCTCGCGTTATAAAAGTTGCCGGACAAGGGCGAGACGGTACCGCCGTTGACCGGGTTGGCCGCAGTCGTTAACTGGTATTGCGTGTTGAACGACGCGGTGTAGGTGGTCGCGCTGGATGGCACGGTGATGCTGTGCGAGATTGCACCACCGTCGGACCAGCTACTCCAGACGTACTGCACGCCCGTCCCGCCGGATTGCGGTGAGGTAGTCGCGATGGTATGCGGCGAACCGATGACCCAGTTTTCCACCAGCGGAGGCTGCGGTGAAGGTGCCACCATCCACCGAAACCAGGAGATTGCCCGGACTGGTCGTAACGGTTATTTGCACCGATGCGGCGGCGAAGTTGCCGGTCACTGTTACAGGAGCCGCAGGCATGTGGAAGTTCGTGCTGGAGGAGGTGGTGGAGTCGAACGTGCCACCGGTCGAGATCCAGTTGCTGAACGTGAAGCCGGCATTGGCGGTTGCAGTTACCGGTATGGTTGCGCCCGAGGCGTAGTAGTTGCCGGAGGGCGGCGAGACTGTGCCATCGGCGGGCGGCGAGGCTTGCGTCGTCAGTTGATATTGCGTGTTGAACGTCGCGGTATAGGTGGTCGCGGTGGATGGCACGGTGATGCTGTGCGAGATCGCGCCGCCGTCGGACCAGCTGCTCCATACATACTGCACGCCGGGCGCGCCCGATTGCGGAGAACTCGTCGCGATAGTATGCGACGATCCGGGGACCCAGTTTTCCACCAGCGGGGCTGCCGTTGGCGTGCCACCGTCAGCGGAAACCAGGAGGCCAGCGGGGCTGGTCGTGATCGTGACTGGCACCGAGGCCGAAGAAATGTTTACGCACCATCCCCCGCCGACGGTCGAGGGGCCCATGCCGGAATTATCCATGGCGTACAACGCCCATGTACCGTTGGGAGCGGAGTTTTGGAAAGTTGAGGTCAGGGTGGCTGAGCCGTCGGTGGCTGCGTACGCTGCCTCCGGAACCGTAGGCGCGGGGGAAGGGAAGATCAAGTTTGGATTGCCGGTGATCGATGTTGGTTTGTAGGAGCCACTGGTGAGCGGAGAACCTCCGGGGATAAGGCCGGAAGCTGAATCATCGAGCGTGACGTTTACCCCGCTGATTGTGGAGCCGTCTCCGACGCTGGCGAAGGGCACGATTTCAGCGCCTGTCGGGCCGACCAGCAAGAGATCTGTCTGTGTGATGTTGCTCGAGCTGATGTTGTTGAGCGCGACCGTTATGCTTCCAATGTTGCCGCTCAGGCCGCTCACGAAGATGTTCGACGGATAGGGCGTTGCTGCACCAGCCGTGCCTGGCACGGTGATGGGACCCTGGTTGCAGAACTGGTTCCCATTCACGACGGTATGGTTGTTGACGGTTTGCGTCATGAACCCGCTGCTGGTCTGGAAATTGACCGTGCCGCTGTAGGCCGCGGTGATCACGCGACTGCCTTCAGTGGAGAATGAGGTGGTGCAGGTGGCTTGTCCGTTGCTTACGGCCACGGTGTTGCCGCCGCTGCAGGTGAAGTCGTTGGCCGGGTCGGAGAACGTGACCGTGCCCTCGTTCACAGTGGTGTTGGAAGTGACTGTGGCCGTGAAGGTGACGGAGTTGCCCGGAGGCGTGGTGAAGGATGGGTTGTTGTTCGAGGAGACAGAAGTTGTGGTGGGAGCGGCCACGATGATGAGCGAGAAGTTGGCAATCACGCTCTGGGGCGCCGTCATGGTGATAGTGGTGGAGGCGCTGGTAGAGTTGGCGACGTTGCCGGTCCAGTTAGTGAAGCTATAACCGGGGTTGGCCGTGGCAGTCAGGGGCACGACAGTTCCGGCGTTGTAATAGCTGCCGGAAGTGGGCGAAACCATGCCCCCAGCCGTGGGATTCGCCGAGGTGATCAACTGATATTGCGTGGCGAAGCTGGCGGTGTAAGTCGTGGGCGTCGAAGGCACAGTGATGCTGTGCGAAATCGCTCCGCCATCGGACCAACTGGAGAAGGCGTATTGGATGCCTGTTCCGCCGGATTGCGGCGAAGTGGTGGCGATAGTGTGGTTCGAGTTCTGGTTCCAGGTTTCGACCAAGGGAGCTGATACAAAGGAGCCGCCATCCACCGAGACCAATAGGTTCGCAGGATTGGTGGTGATGGTGACTTGAGTGGTCGCGGGGATAAAGTTGCCCGTAACGGTTGTGGCCGCGGCGGGCATGGTGAAGTTGGTGCTGGCCGAGGTGGTCGAGCCGAACGATCCGCCGGTGGAGGTCCAGTTGTTGAAGGCGAAGCCGGCGTTGGCAGTTGCTGTCACAGGAATGGTGGCGCCGGAGGCAAAGTATTGGCCCGAGGTCGGCGTGATGGTGCCATCGCCAGCAGGGGAGGCTTGGGTGGTCAACTGGTATTCAGTATTGAAGCTGGCTGTGTAGGTAGTAGAGGAACCGGGCGCGGTGACTGAATGGGAGATAGCGCCGCCATCTGACCAACTGCTGAAGACCTGCTCCGTTCCTCCGGAAACATTCTGCGGCGAGGTGGTGGCGATGGTATGCGACGATCCGACCACCCAGCTATAGGTCTGCGGCGCGGTGGCAGTGACGCCGTCCACGGTGATGGACAAATTCGCCGGACTGGTGGTGACGGTGACGGAAACGAGAATGTCAATCGTCGTGCTGACTTCTTGATTGTCGACCGTGGCTGTACCCGAGCCGGTTCCTGAGGTTGACCCTGCGGTGTAGGTAGAAGCTGCCTGGCCACTGGTAAGAGTGGTGCTGGTTGGGTTCACGCTGCTATCGAGCGTGCCGCCGAACGTGACGGGTGTGCCGTTGGGTACGCTGAATCCGCCTGTGCCGAGGGAATTATGCGTAAGGTCCGCTGTCAGCGTGGAGGTGGCGCCGGTGTTGATCTGGGTCGGGTTGGCACTGACGCTCAGCACCAGCCAGGGATTGAAAGTACTCGTGCCGCCACCGGACTGATCGAAGACGACCGTGTCGCAGCCGCTGGCTCCAGGACCGCCGTTGCAGCCCCACCAGTTGTTGGTAATGGTGCCGTCCACGTCAAGCCCGTAGAAGCCGCTGGCGATAGCGTAAGATGCGCTAACGCTATTACCGACGATACGGGAGTCACTCACCGAGAATGAGTCGGTTCCGCCTCCTTCGGCAATGATGCCGCCCCCGGTGGCCGCGCCGGTTGAAGCGGTAGAAGAGGCGGTGTTTCCTGCGAAGGTGGAACTCGTGACTGAACCAGTGAAGCCGCCGTTTCCAGAGAAAAAGAGGCCACCGCCGTTTGCGTTTCCGTCATTGCCACTGCTGGCGGAATTCCCAGCAAAAGTCGAATTGGTAATCGTGACTGAGCCCGACACCTGGCTCCCGTTAATCACGTCCGCTACCTGGACGCCTCCGCCTTCGGCGCCCCCGGTGCCCGAGGCTGTGTTACCGGAGAAGGTCGAACCTGTAATGGACAACGAGGACCCTGTATAAACAACCGCACCGCCCATCGTGCCAGCGGCGCTTGTCGCGCTGTTGTGGTTGAAATTGACGTTAGTTAGGGTAAGTGTGTCTCCCGTCGCCCCGCCGGCGAGAATTGCGCCGCCGCCATTGTCGAGGCAGTCGAGGCCGGAGTCGGTGCAGTTACCGTTTTGCAGGGTTAGGTTAGAGATGGCGAGGGGCATGTTGCCATCCAGCTCTTCATCCGCTTCGATGATGCGGCTGCCGGAGACGGTTTGCTGGATGATGGTGCTGTTGGCTCCAGCACCGGAAGATCGAAATGTTATTGCCGTTCTGAATGCCGACCTGAAGTTCCGGCGAGGAAGAAGCCGAGCCGTTGCCCCCGAAGGTGCTGATGGCAAGGTCGTAAGTGCCGGCGGGGACGTTGATGATGACGGTGGAGAGACCATTGTTATTTGCGATACAAACCGCTTCGCGCAGGCTCAACGTGGAGGGCGGACTTGTGACCGAGCTGTTCGTGGCGCAGGCATTCACGGTGTCGATGTCCGCGGTGGTGTTGACGTTGAACGTGAAGGTCCCAGGTACGGCAAGGGACATCGGTGCCGCTTGCGCCGAAGTGAGAACGATCAGATGGCGGGTTGCATCGATCGTCTGCGGCAGCGCGAGAGCGGCGACTGGAGTTGCCGAGAATGACACCGCGGCGCTGGGGCTCTCGGTTTTGCCGGATGTATCGAGAATGTTGAGTTGGTTGCGGCCAGCGTCGAGCACCATTACGTCATGGGTGGATGACTGAGCGACATGCGGCGAAGTGAAAGCCGAAGCTGAAACTGGTGACGCGGGCGCAGAACCGCTGTAGGGCAACTGCTTCGCTACTGTCCATGCGCCGAGGGCAGTCGGATTCGAAGGCTGTGCGTTCTTTGCAGCGCGAGCCTTGCTGCGGGCGGGAATCTGTGCCGCGGTCAGCGGAGCGGTATTCAGGACTCCGTGTTGCAGGATTTGCACCGACCCATCATCGGCCAGCGCTGCGATTTCGGTGCGGCCGTTCTGATCCCAGATGAAGTCGCCTAACGTCAGGCCCATAACTTGGAACGGCACAGTTATAGTCTCGGTTTGAGGCTTGGCCGAGAGAGCGTTGTAGATGAATGCGATGTTCTTGCCGGCCCCGACTGCGATATCTGCGCCGCCACCGAGATTTCCCCATGCGACGGAGTCTCCGGAAGCGGGCAGTGGATAGCTCGCGCTCGGAACTAAGCCCGAACGACTGGGAGAAAGAATTACCAGCTCGAATCCGTTCGGATTATCTAAACTTGCGGCCACGTGACCGTCGGGCAAAACTGCCAATGCCCGCAGTTGACCGGTCAGCGGAACGATCTGGGCGGGCAGCAGGCTGCCGGTTCCATCGCCCGCGAGTAAGTAGATGTTGCTGCCTTTCGTGCCGACCAGGACATCCTGAAAGCCGTCGCGGTTGAAGTCTCCGGTGGCAAGCAGGTCGGGCGATTCCGGAACAGAAAAAGCTTGCGCCTTGGACAAGAATGTTGGCGCGATGCTGCCTTGGATGGCTTTCGGATACAGAGCGGGATTGGTCGGGGAGAAGGCATCTTTGTTGCCGCGGAATATGGCAATGACGCCGGCGTTTCCGGTGGAATATCCAGCCACCACGTCGATGGCGCCATCAGCGTCGAAGTCGGCGCTGGCGAGAGCGGTCGCTACGGCCGTCCCCTTGCGCAGGGCGGCGACAGCATCGGACGAACCCGTGTAAGTGACCTTCAGGCTTTGCGGATTCTTCAGATTGACCAGCGGCTTGCCTGCGCTGGGAAGGATAGATGCGCTTACGTTAGCGGCTCGCGTGCGGGCCAGCGGGAAGTAGGACAGGAAAAGGACGGCAAAGAGGGCAACAACAGACAGAGAGGTAGAGCGATCGAGACGAGGGCGCATCATCATTAGCTTCTCCAAAATCGGCAAGCAGGACTGCTGCGCACGAGGCGCGCAGAGATGCCTTGACCGGCGTCAAGTAAATTCAGTTTTCCCTGGGTTCGGCCCGCGCGCCTGGGGGATAGGCCGCAGAGACCTTTAGCACGCGCTTGGCATGGTCTCTTTCTTCAGGCAGGTAAGTCAAGATGAAATAATTTGCGGCTTCTCCATTTTGGGTTTTGCCGGACTTTTTCACAAATTGGGCTTGACAACTACGGGCTTGAGTTGGGAAGATATGCCGCGCATTCGTTCCTTCTGTTCGGGCCCTTCGTTTTCTATCTACCCAGGTAAGACTCACCATGATTGAGGATAGGTCAGCGGTTTCTATTCCGAATGAATTCGGCGTAGGCGCATGTATTGGTACAGGCAATGACGCTTTGGATTCACTCGAGGTAAGTGAGCGGAGCATTCACTTAGAGGCACTAACCCCCTCGGATGAACCTTTCCTGTACGCGACCTTTGCCAGCACCCGAATCGAAGAGTTAGCGGTGACAGGTTGGAGCGAAGAGCAGACAGAGCATTTCTTGCGCATGCAGTTTGAGGCGCAACGCCGGTCTTACCTCAACGACCTTCCCGATGCGCAATACTCGGTCATCCGGTGCGGAACAATTCCAGTGGGTCGATTGATCGTGGAGCGGACTGCCGAGGATATTCACATTGTGGACATCGCACTTCTTACACAATTTCGCAAACTCGGAATCGGTTCGATCCTAATGAGAAGGATCCTGGGCGAGGCGAAGCAGACGGGTAAACCGGTGCGATTGTTTGTGGAGAAATTTAATCCTGCGTTGCAGTGGTACCAGCGGATGGGATTCGAGGTTACCAGTACCGGCCCGATTTATCTGGAGATGACTTTGCCCGTGGCGGAGCCAGGAAGTTCAAAGCCGCAAGTTGCCTAGGTTGAAACTGGGGGATTCGGAATGAACCTGACGCGAAGGATGTTCGAAGAAAATCTGAATACCAGATTCTGGCTGGTGGCGGAAGGAGCAGATCCTTATGCCCTGGACTTGATGGAGTGTGTGAACGGGCACTCCACGCCGAGACAGGAGCAATTCTCGCTGCGCTTTCGCGGAGACTGGTCAAAGATATTTCCGCAGCGGATTTATACGATGAAGCACGATTCGATGGGGGAGTTTGAGTTGTTTCTGGTTCCCATTGCCCGGGACGAGAGCGGAACTACTTACGAGGCAGTATTCAATCGCTGGGTCCAGGACCGGCAGCAACATACAGATGCTGAGGTTGAGCATCAGAGACTAGCGCAGTAAAGGTTTGGTCGAAGGAGGAAAACGATGGGGTCACCTTATATTGGCGAGCTTCGCTTGTTCGGCGGCAATTTTGCGCCTTTGGGTTGGGCTTTGTGCAACGGACAATTACTTTCAATCTCGCAGAACGCCTCCTTATACCAGCTGATAGGCACAACTTACGGGGGCGACGGAGTGAATACCTTTGGGCTACCCAACTTGCAGGGACGCTTTCCGGTTCATCAGGGACAAGGCAACGGCTTGCAGAATTATGTCCTCGGGCAGATGGCCGGTTCCGAGACTGTAACCTTGCTGGCGAACCAGTTGCCGGCGCACAATCACGGCGCTGTGGGAAGCAACGGCAATGCAACGCCTCCGGCGAATGCAACCTGGGGAAGCAGCACAGCCGCGACCAATTTCCTTTGGGCCAGGCACTTCGGCAAACGCACAGATGAACGCTGCCTCCATAGGTTTTACGGGAGGGAACCAGCCGCACGACAATATGACGCCCTTTTTGGCTATTACTTTCATTATCTCGCTGCAGGGAATTTTCCCCTCGCAGTAGCTAGCGCATGAGGATGACTTTCGATTGCGGGAGAGAAGTGTATGGGTCAGCAATATCTAGGTGAGATTCGTATCGTGGCGTTTTCTTTTGCGCCGAAGGGATGGGCACAGTGCAATGGCCAGATTCTGCCCATCAACCAGAACCAGGCCCTGTTCTCGCTTTTGGGAACGGCGTTTGGCGGTGATGGACGAACCACTTTTGCCTTACCCGATTTTCGCGGACGGACGGGCGTGAGTTCAGGTTCGCAGGCGTTCGCCACCGTTCGTTACGGACAACCCGGCGGCGAGGAGATGCACACGCTGGTCACCAACGAGATACCCGCGCACAATCACACGCCGGTGGCCAGCACCCAGGGGCCAAATCAGACCAGTCCTTCGGGAAATCTTTGGGCGACGGCGACGAGCGTGCCCTCAGTACGCCACGACGCCTTTGAATACGAACCTTGGCGGCCAATGCCATTGGGAATAACACCGGGGGAGTGGCGCACGACAATCGCGCGCCCTATTTAGTTCTCAATTTATCATCGCCACGACGGGAATTTTCCCTTCGCGCAGCTAATGCGAATCCGCAGGAGGATTTCAACATGTCAGATCAATTTTAGGTGAGATTCGGATGGTGGGATTTAACTTTCCGCCTGATGGCTGGGCGCAGTGCAATGGACAGCTTTTGTCCATTTCGCAGAACACCGCTCTGTTCTCGCTGCTGGGTACTTATTACGGAGGCGACGGCAAGAGCACCTTCGCTTTGCCGAACTTCCAAGCCGTCGGCCCGATCAGCCAGGGCAATGGCAATGGGTTGAGCCCGCGAATTCTCGGAGAAACTGGAGGCAATTACAGCGTTACACTGCTGACCACCCAGATTCCCTCCCACAACCATCCGGCGAATTGCATTTCCGGCGGGGGCAACTCTACCTTGGCAGCGAATAATGTCTGGGCTGCCGAGGGGGGCGCGAAGGCAAAGCACTCTATACCAGCAACTCCGGCCCAACAACATGAACCAGTTGGCTGTAACGTTTATGGGTGGAAACCAGC
The DNA here is from genome assembly GCA_963734675.1 of uncultured Acidobacteriaceae bacterium. GTDB lineage: Bacteria > Acidobacteriota > Terriglobia > Terriglobales > Acidobacteriaceae > Sulfotelmatobacter. Next base: position 44,494 of record CAVTHZ010000009.1, on the reverse strand, counting down.
CGCATAACAACCTTCAGCCATATCTGACGGTCACTTTCGTGATCGCATTGCAGGGAATTTTTCCGCCGCGTGGGTAGATGGCGGATTAATCCCCAGAATTGCGGCGCTCACGCGCGTGCGTTGAGCGCCGCTTTTATTTGGTCTGCGGTGAAGGGAACTTGCCGGATGCGCGCGCCGGTGGCGTCGAAAATTGCGTTGCCTAGAGCGGCGGCGACGAGCGTGATCGCGGTTTCCCCTGCTCCGAGAGCTTTCTCGTTTGGGCGGTTGATGAGAATTGCTTCTATCGCCGGCAGTTCGATTCCGAGGTAGAGCGAGTGGTAGGTTTCCCAGTCGACTGAAGTTACTTCATGATCGTTCCACGTGATTTCTTCGCCCAAAGCCCGGCTCATGCCTTGTAGAATCCCGCCTTCGATTTGATTGCGCAGTCCGTCGGGATTTGAGACAGGTCCGCAATCGTGTGCGATGATGAAGCGCTTCGGTTGTACCCTTCCGCTGTTCTGATCCACTTCTACTTCTGCGACCATAGCGGCGTATCCGTTGGCGCCTTCGTAGGCGACGCAGGCGACGCCGCGTCCGCTGACGGCTCCCGCGCGGGGGTTGCCGGGCCTTGGTGAAGGACGGGATTCCCAGTTGGCGGCTTTGGCTGCGGCTTTGAGCGCATCGATAATTCGAGTTTCGGTGAGGTGGTGTAGGCGGTACGCGACAGGATCGGCATTAACATGCGCCGCAATTTCATCCAGGAAGCTTTCATGGGCGAATGTGTTCTGCAAGCGCAGGGGAGAACGCAGCGGGCCGGTAAAAAAGGGTGAAGTTACGGTGTGAGTTAGCACGCGTTCGCTCCGAATGGTGCCCGCGCCGCCGCATTGGCCGTTGATGCATCCGGCCATGTAAGAGGCAACTGCGTTGGCGTTATTGCGCAACTGTTCGGTGGGTTCGGGGGCTTTGCGTGGAGTTGGGGTTTCAGGCGAAAAGCCAACCAGCATTCCGGTGATTACGTTGCCGGGGTTGTCGTAGCCGGGGCGGGAACCGAGCGAGGCGATCCAGGCTTCGTAGTCCCAGGCGGCGATTGCGCCGTTGGCATCGATTCCGGCTTGCTGATCGATGACGCAGGCGTTGCCGTAATTTTCGGAAATGAATTCGTCTTTGCGCGTGAGTTGGACGCGAACGGGCCTTCGCACGGCCTGAGAAAGTAGTGCTGCGTCGTAGGAAACCGTATCGGCGGCGTTGATGCCGTAGCAGCCTGCGCCGCGGACGAAGATTACGCGGATTTTATCGGAAGGCAGGCCTGTCAGCGTGGCGATGCCGTGTTGCGTGGGATAGACGGATTGCGTTGGCGACCAGATCGTCGCCTGATCCGCCTGAACATCGGCTACGGCGCAGGACGAACCGATGGAACCGTGGGCTTGGTAGGGATGGGTGTAGGTGGCTTTGAGAATGCGGGCAGAGGATTTTAATTTGCCGTCAACGTCTCTGGAGTCGACGAGCATGGTGTCGCGTGAGGGCCGCGTGCGCAGGTAATCGTAGAAGTTATTCCGTGAGGGAAGATTCGGAGCGGGCTTCCATGTGATTTTTAGTTGCTCGACGGCTTGTGCCGCTTGCCATTGTTTTTCTGCGACGATTCCAATGAAGTTGTTGCGCACTACTACTTTGATAAGTCCGGGGATGCTCTCGATCGACTTTTCGTCCACATGGGCGAGGGTTGCGCCGATCTGCGGTGGCCGTACGACTCGGCCGTGAACCATGCCTGGAACGTGGACGTTGTGGACGAATTCGAATGTCCCGGTCATGAGGGCGGGTTTGTCCAGAGAGGGAATCGGTTTTCCCAGGACTTTCCATTCGGTTGGAGACCGGCGCCTGGCCGCTGAGTTGACGGTGATGTTGAAGTGCTTGCCGCCGATCAAATCGCTATAGCCGATGCGCTGGCCGCTCTTGGCAGCGATGATGCCGTCTTCAACGGTAAGTTGTCCGGCTGGCACATTTAGTTTCTGCGCCGCCATTGCCAGCAGAGCTTCGCGCGCCGTGGCCGCGGCTTGCGCGAGATTCTTCTCGTTGAAATTGGTTGGCGTGGATTGGCTGCCGGAGGTCGTGCCCTGATCGGGAGTGACGGCAGTGTCGCACTGGATCAGTTTCACCTTGCTGAGAGGCACGCATAGTTCTTCGGCGACTAATTGCGTTTGGGCCGTGTACATACCCTGGCCTAGATCGCATTTGCCGGTGTAAGCAGTCACAGTTCCGTCCGAGGCAACGGCCAGCCACGAGTCGAGCTTGGCGGGATCGATGTGCGAGGCGTGCGTGTCGAACGGGCCTTGCGCGGCGGCGAACGGACCGATCGCCGCCGCGGCGCTGAAGGTGACAATCAGCGCGCCGGAGGTTTTCAGGAAGTCGCGGCGGGTGAGGTCGCTTCTCATGCCCGCCTCATTTCCGCCAGATTTGCCTGGTAGCGTTTTATGGCGCGCAGAATTCTGGTGTGGGCGAAGCAGCGGCAGAGCACGCTCGAAAGCGACTCGCGAATGTCTTCGTTGGAAGCCTTGGGTTTCTGGTCGAGCAGAGCCTTGGCGGTCAGGATCACGCCACTCAAGCAGAAACCGCATTGAGCGGCTTGCTCGTCGATAAAGGCTTGTTGGATGGCGTGCGGCTTTTCCGGAGTTCCCAAACCTTCCAGCGTGATGATCTCCTGGGTTCCGACTTCACTTGCCTGCATCACGCAGGAGCGTCGTACTTGACCCTCGACGAGCACAGTGCAAGCTCCGCACTGGGCGAGGCCGCAGCCGAATTTCGGTCCCCGGAGGTGCAGTTCGTCGCTGAGAACATATAAGAGCGGAGTTGCGGGATCGACATCCACGGTGTGAGTCTGACCATTTACATGGAGGAGGATGGAGGCCATAAATTTGATTGTGGACCAAAAATTTCAACGAAAGAAAATTAGTTTCACCTACGGTATACCCCGGATTGCCACTTAAAAGTGGCGGTGACCTAATTTAGAGAGGCCGGGAAGGAAGCGGCGCCCATTCCTCGCCCCTCAAGGTAACCTGGATTCGTGCTGCTTACCCTGTCCCGGCCCTTGTTGCTGCCACCTCTTCTATCCATTCTCACAAAGTCTGTTTGTTAGACGCTGATTTTTGTGCCCGCGAATATCATTCGCTTCTCCAGTCCGGCTGAACAGCGCGATATAATTCGATTTCCTCGCTATGCGATCTCCCTGGGCCGTTTGGATGGTGTTGTTGCTGACGGCGCCGCTATTGCCACAAAAGGCTCCCAATCGGAAATCCACAACTCAAGAGCAGGCTCCTGTTCCGAAATTTGAAGACGTCGCGCAGAAAGCTGGACTTACGGTCTCGCATATTTCGTCTCCTGACAAGAAATATATTGTGGAGTCGATGAGCGGCGGAGTAGGGCTGATCGATTGCGACAACGACGGCAAGCTCGACATCATCACGGTGAATGGTTCCACCGTGCCACGGTTTCAGCAGGGCGGGGATTTGATGATCACGCTGTATCACCAGGAGGACTCGAAGAACGGCGAGGTCAAATTCACAGATATTACAAAGTCCGCGGGGCTTACGCACAAAGGGTGGGGCATGGGCGTGGCCGTCGCCGATTATGACAACGACGGCTTGCAGGATATTTACGTCACAGGCTATGGCGGGAACGCGCTCTATCACAACCTGGGGAACTGCAAGTTCGAAGATGTGACGGAGAAGGCGGGAGTGGGCGCGGGAGGGTTCAGCACAGGCGCGGCTTGGGGCGATTATGACCGCGATGGGCGCGTCGATTTGTTTGTTTCACGGTATGTGCACGTCGATATGAAAAATTTGCCGGTGTTTGGCAACGACCCGCGATTTTGCCGGTTTAAAGGAGTGCTGGTGCAGTGCGGGCCCTGGGGGATGGAAGGCGAGTCAGACCTGCTGTTTCACAACAAGGGCGACGGGACGTTTGAGGAAGTTTCAAAGAAAGCGGGCGTCGACGATCCGCATCATTATTACGGGTTGGGGGCAACGTGGGGGGATTTCGATAACGACGGCTGGCCCGATCTTTACGTGGCGAACGATGCGGGACCGAATTTTTTGTACCGCAATAAACATGATGGGACGTTTGAGGATATCGGCTTGCTTGCCGGCGTGGCTTTGAGCGGCGACGGGATGGAGCAGGGCTCGATGGGCGTGGATTGGGGAGATTATCTGCACGAAGGACGCTTGTCGATGGTGGTGACGAATTTCGTGGAGCAGGGAACCACGCTGTATCGCAACCTCGATGAAGAAAATTTTGCGGATGTAAGCATTCGGGCGAAGCTGATGCGGCCGACGTATCCGTACGTGAGTTGGGGCACAAAATTTTTCGACATGGATAATGACGGTTGGTCCGACTTGTTCGTCTGCAACGGCCATGTTTATCCGCAGGTGGATACGATTCCGGGTGGAACCCCTTACCGGCAGCCGATGCTGTTGTTCCGCAATCATCGGGATGGGACGTTTGAGGATGTTTCTTCTGTTTTGGCGGATATGCCGCCGCAATCGCGGAGGGGTGCGGCTTTCGGGGATATTAACAATGACGGGAACGTGGATATCGTAATTCTCAATGTAGGCGAGCCGCCGACATTACTGCTGAACCGGACGGAGAGCGGAAATCATCGGGTGCTTTTCAAACTGGTGGGCGTCAAGAGCAACAAGGCCGCGATCGGGGCGCGGGTAACCGTAAAGTCCGGCGCGTTTACTCAGATGGATGAAGTGCGTGGCGGGGCGAGTTATCTTTCGCAGAATGATTTGCGGTTGCATTTCGGATTGGGGGCGAGCCAGGAAATGAGCGAGGTGGATATCCGCTGGCCGAATGGAGACACGGAGGTCTTGCGGGATGTGGCCGCGGATTTCATTTATACGGTGGTGGAGGGTGAGGGGATTCACGGGAAGGTGGCGCTGCCTGCCTTGCGGGGACGCTGAAGTGTCCGCGAAAGGGCGGAGAAGAGAAGACGCCAGAAGCCCTGAGGGCCGGAGGGATATCAGAGAAAAACCCCACTTCTCGCATGGAATGCGAGAAATGGGGCGCTCAGATCTAAATGTCTTTCCAGCTGTGTCACTCCAGACGCTACGTCACTCTGGAATTTTCGCGGAAATTACGGGGACGGCTGGCTTATTTAACGTCCTCTCGCTGCATCGACCGCTTGACGCAGTTCATCATCCGCCGCGCGCAGATGCCCTTTTGCGGCTTCGGCATGTCCGCCCATGTTGTAATTGTTGGCTGCCTGGATGGCTTCCAGTTCATGGATGCTTTCATGCACGTGGTCGCGGACTTTTTCAATATCGTGCCAGTCATGGACTCTTTGGGCAACGGCGATTCCACCCACAAACGACAGACATCCCGATACAACGGCAATAGCAACTGCTTTCTTCATCATTAGCATAATCATTTTCCTCCGGCGGGCTAGATTCAAATTCAGACGTGCATCACTATACGCAAGGTTCGCAAGACTATAAATGTCCTGCCGCAATGACACAAGTGCATTCCCGGTACCTCCGGTGGTTCACACATCGGCGAATTTCTACTCGATCCCCAGTTGCCGCTGAATCATTTCCAGAGGTACGCCTTTGGTTTCCGGAACCATGGTCTTCACCCAGATGAGTTGCAAGACCATCATGCCGGCGAAGAAGGAGAACACGTAGCCGGGCGGGAAGGCTACGACCATCCTGGGGAAGAATGTAGTTAGCAGGGCGGCGAAGATCCAGTGGGTAAAGCTGCCCAGGGCTTGGCCTTCGGCGCGATGGCGGTTGGGGAAAATTTCGGAAATGAAGACCCAGATGACCGCGCCCTGGCCGACGGCGTGGGCGGCGATGAAGGCGAAGATGCAGATAGGGACAATGGAAACATGTGCGGTGAAAAAAGCCCAGGCCGTCAGGCCGAGCGAGGCGATGTAGCCGAACGATCCGATATAGAGAAGAGTGCGGCGGCCGAGGCGGTCGATCAGCCAGAGTCCGACAAAAGTGAAGACGAGATTGGTAAGGCCGATGCCGACGGATTGCAGCAATGCGGCCTTTGTCCCCAGGCCGGTGAGTTCGAAGATGCGCGGAGCGAAGTAGAGAATGGCGTTGATGCCTGACATCTGATTGAAAAAGGCGATCAGAATGGCGAGCAGGATGGGTGTGCGCAGGCGGCGAGTCCAGAAATTTCCGCCTTCGGCTTGCACGGTCGAGGCGGCTGCAATGGCATCGGCTTCGGCGGCGATTGCTTCCCGTGGCAATTCGGGCTGGGCGCGTTGCAGAACTTTCAGAGCGGCTTGGCGATCGCCTCTGCGGCTCAGCAGCCAGCGCGGGCTTTCGGGCAGCCCGAAGCAAAATAGCGCGTAGATCACCGATGGAAATGCGGCGACCCCGAGCATCCAGCGCCAGGCGTTTTCGCCGATTCCAGCGAGCAGCGCGTTGGAGACGAAAGCAATCAGGATGCCGAAGACGATGTTGAACTGGAACATGCCGGCCAGTCGGCCGCGATGTTGCGGCGGCGCAATCTCGGAGATATACATGGGCGCGACGACGGTGGAGATTCCGATGCCGAGGCCGCCGATCACACGAGCAGCGATGAACACGGCTACATTTGGCGCCAGGCCGGAGCCGACCGCCCCCACCAGGTAAAGAATGCCGATCCAAAGCAGCGTGGCTTTGCGGCCGAATTTGTCGGCGGGCCATCCGCCGATGAGCGACCCGACGACAGTACCGTAGAGCGCGGACGCCATGGCGATGCCGTGGACGCCGGGGCTAAGCCCCCAGAGAGCTTGTATGGTTTTTTCCGCGCCCGAGATGACGACTGTATCGAATCCGAAGAGAAAACCGGCCAAAGCCGAAGTAAGCGACCAGAAGAAGATGCGCGCGTTCATATTATGGGCACGCGGAGCTTAACACAGATCGGTCAACGAGGTTTCAGAGTATCAAGGTTTCAACTTCAAAACCGGGTAAATGATCCGGGCTCGTGAAATCGGAGTCTGTAAAACCTAGAAATCTTCAAAACTCTGAAACCCGAAACTCTGAACTCTGAACTCTGAACTAGAAACTCTGAAACCTGAACTCACGGCTTTACCTGGAAGATGTCTCCCATTGCATTGGCGCCGCCCTGGAAGGCTGTGCCGTAGAGATTTCCTGCTTTATCCATTACCAGATTGCTGAACAGGTAGAGGCCATCGCTGCCTCCGGTGAAAGTGTAAAGCTGCGTGTAGAGCCAGGTTCCGCCGGAGGACGTGAGTTCATAGACAGTGCCTGAGTCGTTGGCGCCATCGCAGTGTGTTGTGGCGTAGATGGTGCGTGTCGAGCTGTCGTATAGAAGATTGCGAAAAGTACCGGAGATGTTCCATCCCGCGAGACCGTATAGCACCTGAAAATTCCAGCCACTTCCGGCTGGAGTCAGCTCGAAAATGGTGCCTCCTCCGCCCGAGCCGTCGCCGCCCTGGGTCGCAGCGCCGTAGAGGTTTCCAGCGTGATCGAAGATTAAACCGGCGTAGGGTGTGCCGCCGTCACTTTGCATTTCAAACTGGTGCAAAATCACTTCAGTCCATTCGGCTCCCGACGGCTTCAATTGGAAAACCATGCCATAGCCAGAGCTTCCGGCGAGAGATGTGGTTCCGTAAAGATTTCCTTTGGGATCCAGTGTGACGCCAGCCACCGGAGTTGATCCGTCATTAACAGCCTGTCCAAAGCTGTAGAGCACGGTGTGTTTGCCGGTGGGGCTAACCTTGAACACCGTGCCTGCATTAGAAATTCCTCCCGTGGAGGTAGTGCCGTAGAGATTGCCGAGGTTATCCATGGCGAGGCCGGCGATGGGGTTGGCACCATCCGCTCCGCCAGCGAAGCTGTAGAGCACCACCTCGGCGCCCTTGGGAGAGATCTTGAATACGGTTCCAGAATTAGAAGCGCCGCCGGCGAAAGTAGTACCGAAAAGATCGCCTGCCGCGTTAATGGTCACGCTGCTCTCCGGGGTTGAGCCATCGCTGCCGTGGCCGAAATTGTGGAGCACCATTTCCTCGCCATTGCGGCTGGCCTTAAAAACGACGCCATCGCCATACACTCCGCCGGAGAACGCGGTGCCGTAGAGATTTTCGTTGGCATCCATGGCCATGCCGGCCAGCGGGCCGCTGCCATCGTTGCCGGCAAAGTTGTGAATCACGCTGAACGATTGAGCGCGAGCTGGGGAACTTAGGGAAAGTGAAAGAGCCAAAGCCGCGATGAAAAGTAATGGCATAGCTGTACTAGAGAAGTGTTTCATTAACCGTGTGGCTCCTGGGATGAGAGTGTGCCGCCCCCGCGCTATTCCGCGCCAGTCGCGGGGTTTGGGGAGGGTATAAACAATGCGCTGGCAGTTTCCTACACTAGTGGTCGAATGTCAAGAATGCAAAAAATGGACACCTGACAGCATTGCAAAGGAAAAATCTTGCATACCGCGACAGCTAATCCTTCGTCAGAGGATAGCCCTTTTCACGCCAGTCGCGGATGCCGCCGTCCATCGAAATAACGTTGCTGTAGCCCATCTTTTGCAGATTGTCGGCGGCGAGGGCGGAGCGGAAACCGCCGCCGCAATAGAGAATGATTTCGGTATTGAGGTCGGGGACTTTTTGTTCAATGTCACGCTCGATGATGCCTTTGCCGAGGTGAATCGCTCCGGGAAGATGATCCTTGGCGTATTCGCTTTCTTCGCGGACGTCGACAAGAAGAAATTTGTCGCCTTTGTCGATCCGCTTTTTGACCTCCGGTACGTTGGTCTCGCGGACCTGACTTTTGGCGTCATTGACGATTTTCAGAAAACGGGGCGAGTGTTGTTGGGCCATGGGAGTTCCTTCTGCTGGATCCTTTACTAAGAGAAAAGATAAATCACCAGAGGCACTAACGTACACGAAGGATTTTTTGGTTAGCATCGACGGGTGAGGCGAGAACGGAAAATCGGGTTGGCGCGGGCTTTGTCGAAGATGGCTTACTGCTCGCGGTCTAGCGCAGTGGAGTTGATTCGGGCCGGGCGTGCGCAGGTGAATGGGATAGTGCGGCGCGACCCGGAGACTCAGGTTCTGCAGAATCACGACTCGATTGCGGTGGATGGAGTCGCGGTTGAGGCGCGGAAGAAAATTTATCTCATGCTGAACAAGCCGCGCGGGGTGGTGACTACAGCTTCAGATGAGAAGGGACGCGACACCGTATATGCGCTTCTAGGGGATTGCGGGATTCCATGGGTTGCGCCCGTGGGACGATTGGACAAGGCTAGTGAAGGATTGCTTTTGCTCACGAACGATTCGGAGTGGGGTGCGCGAATTGCTGCGCCGGAAACACATGTAGAAAAAACCTACCATGTGCAAATTGGAAAGGTTGTGGACACAGCGTTTATGCGGCAGTTGACGCGTGGGGTCGAGTCGAAAGGCGACGTTTTGCAAGCGAAGCGGATCCGGTATCTGCGTGGCGGAGAAAAGACTAGCTGGCTGGAGATTGTGCTGGACGAAGGAAAGAATCGCCAGATTCGGCGGATGATGGAAGCGATGGGCGTGGAAGTGTTACGGCTGGTGCGGGTCGCGATTGGTCCGCTGCAGTTGGGTAGTCTGGCAAAAAAGAAGTATCGCGAGCTTACGTTGGCGGAGAAGAAGATGCTTGATCAGGCGATGACGAGGAAGCATTCGTGAGCGAGTTGACTTTTCTTTCAGCCGCGGCGATGGCTGAGCAAATCCGGAGGAAGAAGATTTCTCCGGTCGAACTGGTGGATGCTCATCTGGCGAAGATTGAGAAGCTGAATCCGGTGCTGAACGCGTTTGTGCAAGTGGATGCGGATCGGGCGCGGGAAGCGGCGCGGAAGGCGCAATCTGCGGTGACGAGCTCGGCGGCGCTGGGCCCGCTTCACGGAGTTCCGATCAGCATCAAGAGTTCGATCAGCGTGGATGGGCTGCGATGCGAAGCGGGAACGCGGCTGCGGGCCGGTTTTGTGGCGCGGCAAGATGCGCCGCTAGTCACGCGACTCAAGCGCGCCGGCGCGATTGTTTTGGGATCGACTAACACGCCAGAACTTCTGATGTCATGGGAGACGGACAATCTTCTTTATGGGCGGACGAACAATCCTTGGGATTTGGAGAGGACGCCGGGAGGATCGAGCGGCGGCGAGGCGGCGGCGATTGCAGCGGGCATGTCGGCGGGGGGCGTGGGGAGCGATGGCGGAGGATCGATTCGCGTGCCGGCGCACTTCAGTGGGATTTGCGGATTGAAGCCGACGCCGGGGCGGATTCCTTCGACCGGACATTTCCCGGTGTCGGCCGGGCCGTTTGCGTCGATCGGCGTAGTCGGGCCAATGGCGCGCACGGTGGAGGATTTGAAGATTCTGTTTGAAGTGATGCAGGGCGCTGATATTGGGGATACGAACGCTGCGCCGGTGCCGGTGCGGTGGCCGAGTGATCGCGAGGTTAAGGCGCTGAAAGTGGGTTTTTTTGAAGACGACGGTCGCACTCCGGTTCAAGCCGAAATTCGTGGTGCGGTGCGCACTGCCGCAAAAGCCTTGCGGGACGCAGGATTTCGGGTGGATGAGTTTCGTCCGGAGGGATTGGAAGAGGCGCGAGCGCTGTGGTGGAAGTATTTCGTGGTTGCAGGAGGGATGCTGTTGCGGCCGATGTTCAGCGGGCGCGAGTCGGATATAAGCCCGATCTTGCAGCAGTTTCTCGACTGGGCATCTGAATTGCCGCCGCACAACGGGCGTACTTTGCTGGATGCGTGGATTCGGCGCGACGCGCTGCGGGCGCAGTTTTTCGCGCAGATGGAAGAGTATCCAATTTTATTGTGTCCACCGGCCGCGATTCCGGCTTTCCGCCATGGCGAACGCAGTTGGGAGATCGATGGTCAAACGGTGAACTATCTCGATGCATGGAGCTATGCGGAGTTTTTTAATTTGATCGGTAATCCCGCGGTTGTCGTGCCAGTCGGTCATTCCCCGGACCGGCTGCCGATTGGCGTCCAGATTGTCGGCCGCCCCTGGGAGGAAGAGCAGGTGCTGGCGGTTGCCGCAGCGCTCGAAAACGAGTGCGGCGCGTGGAAGATTCCGCCGCTTGCTCGTGACCTTTGATTACTTGCTGCTAGTATCTTTGCACTATTTTCGGCTTGTCTGCAGAAGGGTAGTTTGGGGAGCAACGCGTATCGACCGAACGCGGGCCTGAACCTACTTACTGATGCTGGGGAACCGATCATCTCAAGATTTGCCGGGCCGGATTCTGCCCTGGCTGATTGGCTTTCTTGCGGTCACCGCCGTTTATCTCTACGCCTTCCCGCAGCCGAACCTGGTTTATGCGGGCGTCGTGTTGCTGCATGCGCTAGGCGGAGTGCTGGCCACAGCTCTGCTGATTCCATTTTTATTCCGGCGGCTGCGTGCGGAGAGTTTGGCTGCGCGCGGCGGATGGCTGCTGATTTCCGCGGGAGCAATTCTTGGAATCATCCTGATTAAAACCGGAACGCCGCGCTCGGAATGGAACTGGCTCTATGCTCACATTGTTATTTCGCTGGCCGGCGTCGGACTTTTAGTTGCGGACTGGTGGGGGCGGCGTGATTCATCCGCTAGCTACGTGGTCATGCGTGTATTCGTTTGCATGGCATTATTGGCCGGCCTAGGCTACGGCGCGAACTACATTCGCGAGAGTTGGCAGACGCGCCTGCGGATTCAGAATCCGATCATGCCGCCTGAGAGCATGAACGAAGAGGGGGATGGAGCGAACGGGCCATTCTTCCCGAGTTCGGCGCAGGTTTACGGCAATCAGAAAATTCCCAGCAAATTTTTCATGGAATCGGACTCCTGCAAGCGCTGCCACGAGGACATTTACAACCAGTGGTTCAGCTCGGCGCACCATTTTTCTTCCTTCAATAATCAGTGGTATCGCAAAGCGGTCGAATACATGCAGGATACGATCGGCACCAGACCCTCGAAGTGGTGCGGTGGATGCCATGATCCGGCGGTGCTGTATTCGGGTTTGATGGACACTCCAATCAAACAGATCGTGCACCGTCCGGAGTCGCAGGCAGGACTGGGCTGCATGATGTGCCACTCCATTGCGAAGGTGAAGAGCACGATGGGGCAGGCGGATTTTTATCTGGAATATCCCAAGCTGCACGAGTTGGCAGCCACGAAAAATCCGGTGGCGCGGGCGCTGCACGATTTTCTGATAGATCTGAATCCCGAGCCGCACCGGCGCGTATTTTTGAAGCCGTTCATGCGCACGCAGACCGCGGAGTTTTGTTCGACCTGCCACAAGGTGCATCTGGATGTGCCGGTCAACAACTACCGCTGGTTCCGCGGATTCAACGAGTACGACAACTGGCAGGCCAGCGGAGTTTCGGGTCAGGGCGCGCGGTCATTTTATTATCCGCCGAAGCCGCAGCAGTGCGCCGATTGCCACATGCCGATGGAGCGCTCGCAGGACGCTGGCAACATTCATGGTTTTGTGCATTCGCACCGGTTTCCGGCGGCGAATACGGCAGTCCCTACCGCCAACGAGGATAATGCGCAATTGAAGTTGACCGAAAACTTCCTGAAGAGTGGCGCGGTGACGGTGGACATCTTTGCCGTGTCTCCAGCGCAGGCGGTGTTGAAGTCGGGCGCGATGAGTCAATCGGAGATGGCGACGACGTTTGCCGTGGGTGAGGAAGCCGAGACCAAGATTGCTCCGGGTGCAGAGGGAGAAGTTGTGCCGGTTACGGCGCCGCTGAACCGCGTGCAGCCTGCACTGCGGCGCGGAGATACGGTGCGCGTGGATGTGGTGGTACGCACAAAAAAAGTTGGGCACTTTTTCCCCGGCGGAACTGTCGATGCTTACGATACCTGGCTCGAGCTGAAGGGAACGGACGACAAGGGACAGACGATTTTCTGGTCGGGGATGGTGGAAGACAACGGCCACGGCCCGGTGGAAAAGGGCGCGCACTTTTATCGATCGTTGCAGATCGATGCGCATGGAAATCCCATCAACAAGCGCAATGCGTGGGCTACGCGAGCGGTGGTTTATGTGCGATTGATTCCTCCGGGAGCGGCCGACACGGTGCATTACCGCATGTTCATTCCGGAGAGCACTGGCAACAAGATCACGCTGCGTGCGCGGCTATGCTACCGGAAGTTCTCGTGGTATGAGACGCACGAATCTTTCGCTGGGCAGCCTGATCCGTCCTCTCCGAAGTCCGTGACTCCCGATTATGACGACCGTCCTACGGTGTTTACGGCTTCGCTGAAGGGAGTTTCGGCGAAGGAAGAAAAGATTCCGGATTTACCGATTGTTGTGATGGCGGAGAATGAGGTGACCTTGCCCGTGGTGGCCCGTAGCGCACCGCCTTTGCAGCCGAAGACGATTGCGCTGAAAGATGAATGGCAACGGTGGAACGACTACGGAATTGGATTGTTTCTGCAGGGCGATTTGAAAGCTGCGGCCGCGGCGTTTCAGAAGGTCACCGAGGCGGATCCGGATAATCCGGATGGCTGGGTGAATATCGGGCGGTGCGCGGTGCAGGAGGGGGACATGGAGCGGGCGCGTGTGGTGCTCGAGAAAGCGCTGGCGGTCGCGCCGAACCTGGCGCGGGCGAATTATTTTTACGCGCGCGTGCTGCGTGCGGATGGAAATTACGATGGCGCGGCGGCGCGATTGCGCATTGTGCTGGCGCAGTATCCGCGGGATCGGGTGGCGCTGAACGATTTGGGGCGCATTTTGTTTCTCCAGCGCAAATATACGGAGGCGGTTAACACTTTGGAGTCGGTGCTGGAGATCGATCCCGAGGATTTGCAGGCGCATTACAACCTGATGCTTTGCTACAACGGCTTGGGCAACGAGAAGCTCGCAAAAGAGCATGAGGAGCGGTATTTGCGGTTCAAGGCGGATGAATCGGCGCAGGCCATTACTGGGCCTTACCGGCAGGAGCATCCCGAGGATAACAACGAGCGGCAAGCGGTGCATGAGCATGTTTCGGTGCCGCTGGCGGAATTGAATGCGAAGCGTGCTGCGCAAGTCTCGGTCGCTGCGGTGGGAGGCTCGAAGTAGTGGCCGCTCCGGAAATGCGATTCACCACGGAGGCACCGAGGCACGGAGAAAAGCCTTTTGATTTTCTTTCTCGATTCCTCCGCGTCTTCGTGTCTCCATGGTTATTGATTCTCTTCGCCACAAGTGCGCTCGCGCAGCAGATTCATTTTCGCGACATTACTTCACAAGCTGGCATTCATTTCACGCATAACAATGGAGCCTTCGGAAAGAAGTGGCTGCCGGAGACGATGGGTCCGGGTTGCGCATTCATCGATTACGACAACGATGGGTATCCCGACATTCTTCTTGTGAATGGCCAGGATTTCCCCGGCCATCCGCACGACGGAGCTACCACGCCGAAGCTCTATCACAACAATCGCAATGGAACTTTCACGGATGTTACGCGGCAGGCTGGGCTGGCTGTCCCGATGTTTGGGCTAGGTGTTGCGGTCGGCGATTACGACAACGACGGATTCGACGATGTGTTCATCACCGCGGTGGGGCAGAGCCATCTGTTCCACAACAACGGCAACGGCACGTTCACGGATGTGACCAAAGCGGCCGGACTGTGGGGGCCGAATGAATTTTCCACGAGTGCCGCGTGGGTGGATTACGACCGTGACGGAAAGCTGGATCTTGTAGTCGCGAATTATGTGCAGTGGAGTGAGCGGGGCGATCTTTATTGCACGATGGATGGAACGCACAAATCCTATTGCACGCCGGAGTCGTACAAGGGAACGTCGGTACGGCTATGGCACAACGTTGGCGGGAAGTTTGAAGACGTTACGCAGAAGGCCGGCTTGGGCGATCCGAATTCGAAGAGTCTTGGCATTGCGATTCTCGACTACAACGGCGACGGCTGGCCGGATATTTTGATTGCGAATGATACGGAGCCGAACAGACTCTACCTGAATAAAAAGGACGGCACGTTTGAAGAGCGAGGGGTGGCCGCTGGAATTGGCTTCAGCGAAGATGGCGTGGCGCGCGCTGGGATGGGCGTGGACGCGGCCGATTATGACCGCAGCGGGTATCGCCAGCGTGATCATTACGAATTTTGCCAACCAGATGGCTTCGCTTTATCACAACGAAGGGAATGGATTGTTTGTGGATGAAGCGCCGCAGTCGGAAGTGGGCCGGGCTACGCTGGTCACGCTGGGATTTGGGTGTTTCTTTTTCGATTTCGACAACGATGGCTGGCCCGATATTTTTGTGGCGGATGGGCATATTGAAGATGCTGTTGAGCGCGTGCAGAAGCGCGTGAGATATGCCGAGCCTTCGCATTTGTTTCGGAATTTGGGCGGCGGGAAATTTCAGGAAGTAACGGCGCAGATGGGGCCGGCGTTTGCCGCGCCGCGAGTGGCGCGGGGCGCGGCTTATGCGGACATCGATAACGATGGGTTTCTGGATGTGCTGGTGACTACAAATGGCGGGCCGGCCTACTTGTTTCACAACGAGGGCGGGACGAATCATAGTCTGCGGGTGAAATTGGTGGGGACGAAGTCGAATCGTGATGGCATCGGTGCGGTGGTGCATGTGACTTCTGGCGCAGATAAGCAGACGAAAATGCTGCGCTCGGGTTCGAGTTATCTTTCGGCGAGCGAGTTGGTGCTTACGTTTGGGCTGGGGACGCATGCGCAGGCGGATGCGGTCGAGGTTGATTGGCCTAGTGGGCAGATTGATCGGTTGGCGAAGGTTGGCGCGGGGGAGACGGTTACGGTGCAGGAAGGGAAGGGCATAGTTGCGCTGCGGGCGTACGGTTCCACCGGGAAGAGGTCTCAACTGGCTTCGGCGCGAAGGTAGGGATCCTTCGACTGCGCGATTGCTTCGCTTGCAATCGCTCCGCTCAGGATGACACTCGGTTACGCGGCGTTTCTCTGTGTTCCTCCGTGCACTCTGTGGTTAAATCGTAGGCGAAAATGACTTCCAGAATTTCTGTTGCTCTTGCCGGCGTTGTGCTGGCTGCATTTGGTCTGTTCTCTTCTGCGCCGCAAACTTCTCCTAAAGCAAATCCGGCCGAGGCGGCACGGCTGAATAATCTCGGCTCCGCTTATATGAATCAGCAGCTCTTTGAGAAGGGGCTGGGACTGTTCCGGCAGGCGGCGGAGCTTGATCCAAAGCTGGCCATTGCGCGCTTGAATCAAGGTATTGCGCTGCTGAATTTGCAGAAGATCGATGAAGCGCGTGCGGCTTTGGAAGATGCGCTGAAGCAGGACGGGAAGATTCCGAATGCGTGGTACAACCTGGGATTGCTCGACAAGAATACGGGCGATTCATTGGGAGCGATTGAGGCATTTCGTCATGTGGTCACGCTCGACGAAAACGATCCGGACGCCTGGTATTTTCTCGGCGCGTCGTACGCACAGGCGAAGCAGTTTCCGCAGGCGATTGAGGGTTTTCAACACGCGCTGAAGATCAATCCGCTGCACGCTTCGGCGGAGTTTGGATTGTCGCGGGCGTATCAGCAGTCGGGCGATGTCAATGAGGCGCGCGAGAATCTGAAGAAGTTCCAATACATCACGCAAAAAAAACTCGGCGCGCCGATCAGTCTGGCTTATGGTGAGCAGGGACAGTACTCGCGCGTGGTGGAGTCGCCGCTGGCGGTGCTGAAGCCGCCGCCGCAGATCAAGGTGCGGTTTGTGGATGTGACGCGGGAGGCGGGGCTGCCCTTGGTCCCGCCCGCTCTGCCTGGTTTCGTCGATGTAGCGGGACCTGGGGCGTGCTTTCTTGACTACGATAACGACGGCAAGATCGACATTTTCGTCGCTGACAACGGCACTGAGGGAGGGATGTCGCTTTATCACAATCTCGGAAACGGCAACTTTGAAGATGTGACAAAGAAAGCGAGCTTGCAACCCAACATGCACGGAGTCGGTTGCACCGCCGGTGATTACGATAACGATGGTTGGACCGATCTTGTGGTGACCACCAACGACCAAGTCTTGCTGTTTCACAACGAAAAGAACGGTACATTTCGGGAAGTGCACGAGGCCGCAAATCTTGTAACAGATTTAGACCATCTCGGGGCGACCTTGATTGATTACGATCATGATGGCGATCTTGACCTCTTCCTGGCCCGACGTTACGACGCAGCCGGAGCTTTGGAGATGTTCCGCAACAACGGCGACGGAACGTTTACGAATGTCACCGACGAGCTGGGGTTACCGGAGGCGCGATCGACGGGCGGAATAAGCGTCATCGGCAGCGACTACAACAATGACCGTGCCGTAGACATTGTCGTGCCCGATGGCGGACCGACTATTCTCGAGAATCCACGCGAAGGAAAATTCGTTCCGAAGAGAATTTGGCCCACAACGTTTCCTTCCGCCCCTAGAGGAGTTTCTATTCTTGATTTTGACCACGATGGCTGGATGGACGTTGCGTTCACCCACATAGATTGGCAAGGCAACACTCTGTGGCGCAACCACCACGGCAAGAGCTTCGAGCGTGTGCCTCTTCCGAAAACGGACTGGGTTCGAGGTGGCTACGGCATTGCCGCCTTCGACTACGACAACGACGGCTGGGTCGATCTCGTCGCCGTTGGCGAGACGAAAGACGGCAAGGGCGAGATCAAGCTGTTTCGCAATCTGGGGCCGGATGGATTCAAAGACGTCACCGCCGATGTGGGGCTCGACAAGATTCATCTCGAGCATCCGCGCGCCATCATTACCGGCGATTACGATAACGATGGCGCTACCGATTTGCTGATCACGCAGAATCATGGGCCGGCGGTGCTGCTACGCAATGAAGGCGGAAATCAGAATCACTGGCTGCGGCTTTCGCTGAAGGGACTTGCTGACAACAAGAGCGCGATTGGAACCAAGGTGGAAATTTTTTCAGGCGGCAATCGGCAGAAGTTTGAAATCTACGGGTCGAATGGCTACCTCGGTCAGAACTCGCCTTATCTTACTGTTGGCTTGGGCGACGCGAAAGAGGCCGACATTGTGCGCATGTTATGGCCCACAGGCGTGCTGCAGGATGAAATTCATGTGGCGGGCGACCGGCAGCAGAATTTTACGGAGATTGACCGGCGGGGAAGTTCGTGTCCGACGCTGTTTGTGTGGAACGGCGAGCGGTATCAGTTTGTGGCGGACATGCTCGGGGCTGGGGTGGTCGGGCATTGGGTTGGTCCGGGGCAGCGCGATGTGCCACGTCCGGTGGAGTGGGTGAAGGTGGATCGAGGGATGATTCGGGAAAGGGAAAATCAAAACTCCCGCCCCATCGCTGCACAGAATGCATCGATAAGGACGGGGCACCCTCTGGACGAGACTTTGAGTTTCCGGTTTATGGAGCCTTTGGAAGAGGCGGTTTATTTGGATCAAGTGCGGTTGTTGGCTGTGGATCATCCCGCGGACACGGATGTTTATCCCAACGAATATTTCGCTTCGAACCCGCCTTATCCGGAGTTCAAGGTTGTCGTCAGTAAAAATGCGCGGCCCCCGGCCGGGGCTTGGGATGAGCATGGGCACAATGTTTTGCCGGATCTGCTGGCGCATCGCTACTTTGGCGATTTCCAGTTAACGCAGTTTTTAGGATTTGCGGAGCCGCACAGCCTGACTTTGGACCTGGGAGAAGATTATCGCGGCGGGCCTTTGTGGCTCTTGATGCATGGGGAAGTGGAGTATTTTTCGGCGAACAGTATGTATGCGGCTTCTCAGGCCGGCGTGACGGCGATCGCTCCTTATGTGGAGGCACTGAGTAGTGACGGGAAGTGGGCGCGCGTGGTGGATGACATGGGATTTCCTGCGGGTGGGCCGCGGACGATCACAGCTGATCTTTCGGGGAAGTTGCCGGTAGGAACGCGGAAGATTCGAATCGCTACGAATTTACAGGTTTATTGGGACAGCATTTTGATTGATCGCGCGGAGCAACATCCGGCCAGCAATTCCGGCGCGCATCTCGCTGAAGTTCCCATCGTCAATGCGAATCTGCAATTCCACGGCTATCCGTTGAAGATTGAAGGCGCGCCTCCGGGCAACGTAAATTACATCTACGAGAAAGCCAGCGCGACTGGGCCTTACACGCGGCCCGCGGGAAGCTACACGCGCTACGGCGATGTATTGCCGCTGCTGACTGCGCTCGATGACAAACTGGTTGTGTTCGGCTCGGGCGATGAAGTGCAGTTGGATTTCGATCCGTCCCAATTGCCTGCGCTTCCGGCGGGATGGGTCCGCGATTATTTCTTTGCCGCCAACGGCTACGAGAAGGACATGGATTTCTACGCGGCGGATGGAAATTTTGTCGCACCGCTACCGTTCTTGAGCATGGGCGAGTATCCGTATGCTCCCAAGCGGTCGTTCCCGATGGATGACGCGCACGTGAATTATCTTCTGGAATACAACACGCGGTCGATGTCGGGCAATGAGCAGCGCGGGTATTGGTTCGATTATGGAGATTCGAAATAGTGTGAATACCTCAAATAAAACGTTTTAATATTGACATTTTTGCCCCGCGCATAATTCAATAGGCGCATCCATGGAAACAACCTCCGTTGCTGCTTCCGCCCCGCGGCTGCGCCGTTCGCTCACCCTTTGGGACCTCATTCTTTACGGCATCATCGTCATTCAGCCAGTTGCGCCCATGTCCGTGTTTGGGGTGCTCAGCAATCGCGGCCATGGACACGTGGTTACCGCGATCCTTATCGCCATGGTCGCGATGCTGTTCACCGGTATCAGCTATGGGCGCATGGCTCGCGCATACCCTAGCGCGGGCTCGGCGTTCACCTACGTGGCGCAAGAGATCAATCCGGCGGTTGGATTTGTGACTGGATGGAGCATGGTGATGGATTACATGCTCAATCCGCTGATTTGCACGGTGTGGTGCGCCGGCCAGGCAAATCAATTTGCGCCGGGGGTTCCCTCGTGGGCCTGGAAGATTTTTTTTGCGATTGTTTTCACGCTGCTGAATATTCGCGGAATCAAAACTTCGGCGCGAATTAACACGGCCATGGCCTTGTTGATGGGCATGGTGGTGGTGGCGATTTTTATAGCGGCGGCGCGATACATTTTTGGAGCGCCGCAGGGAACGATTTCCTATCTAGCGCCTTTTTATGATCCTCACACTTTTAGCTGGGGAAATCTGATGGGGTGTACCTCGATCGCGGTACTTACCTATATCGGATTCGACGGGATCTCCACGCTATCGGAAGAGGCGGAGAATCCGCGCCGGAATATTCTGCTGGCTACGGTGCTCACTTGCCTGGTCATAGGAGTTCTCTCGGCGATCGAGGTTTATTTGGCGCAGTTGATCTGGCCGGCGCGCGAGGCATTTCCGGATATCAATACCGCGTACTCCTACGTTGTGGGCCGGGCGTGGAAGCCATTGTTTCCGATTGTGGGATTCACGTTGCTGCTGGCCAACTTTGGTTCGGGATTTGGATCGCAGATTGGCGCGGCGCGTTTGCTGTTCGGGATGGGGCGAAGTAATGCATTGCCCAAGAAGTTTTTCGCCGCAGTCGATCCCAAGACCCACGTGCCGCGCAACAGCGTCATCTTTGTTGGCGCGGTGGCGCTGTTGGGAGCCTTCCTGCTTGAGATTGTTGCGGGGTATCGGACTTATTCTTTGAGCGCGTCGTCGCTGACCTGGGAGACTGCGAAGAAAATATTGAATGGCGGCGAGGCCTACGGGCTGGGAGCGGAGATGCTGAATTTCGGCGCTCTGATCGCTTTTATGGGTGTGAACGTGGCGGCCTTCCTTCGGTATTTTGTACGCTCGGAAGAAAAGAAGATTGGTAACCTTGTGCCGCCGGTTTTAGGTTTTCTGATTTGCCTTGGATTGTGGCTCAACCTGAGCAGGCCGGCGATGATTGTAGGATCGATCTGGATGGCGGCGGGAATAATCTTTGGCGCGATTCGAACCAAAGGCTTCCGCGCGAATTTGATCAATTTCGAATTGCCGCCGGATGACGCGGAAAACTAAGTTCTGGCGCTGGCCGAATTCTCAAAGTAGCGGCGTGGGGTGGTCCCGAACGCTTTGCGGAACATGGCAATGAAGGCGCTGGGCGTGCTGTAACCGGCCTCCAGGGCGGCATGCGTGATCTTTTCTCCCGCGGCAAGCAATTGCAGGGAGTGCAGGAGGCGGAGTTGCTGGCGCCATTTTCCCACCGATAAGCGCGTTTCCTGCTGAAAGATTCTTTCGATGGTTCTTTTGCTTGCGCCCGCGCGCTTGCAAGCTTCGTCCAGGGCAGCGGAGTTGGCGGGATCGTTTTGTAGGATCGCTGCCACGCGCGCGGCGCGCGAGTCTGATGGCATGGGCAGTTGCAAAGGCACAGTTTTCACCAATTGGAGTTGGTCAATGAGCAGGTCGATAAGATGCGCCTGTGTCTTCAATCTTCGATTGAGTGCGCGAAACTGGCAGGCGTAAAGAATGAGCTGTTGCAGGAGAGGCGAGACATTGACCACACAGCAGTTTCTCGGAAGACGGTCGACTATCCGGGCGCGGAGATAAAGCGTGCGCATGGAGACGGCGCCTGCCATCACGATGCTGTGGCGGGTCCGGCCGGGTATCCACACGGCGCGTTGGGCGGGGACGACCCATGTTCCTTCTTTTGTGCGGACGGTCATCACGCCGCGGCAGGCGTAAACCAGTTGGTCCTCCTGATGGTGGTGTTCCGGGATCAGGTGGCCGTGGGCGAAGTCGAAGGAAAGCGCTGTGATTGGCGAAGGGAGCTTCGGGCAGTCATGGACTTGTCGTGATTTCAACATTTGTTGTCACAATAGCGAAAGTTACAGAGCGTGGCAATCGCATATTGTTGCTGGCAGTTCGCGAGCGACGGGGGAGGGGAGATGCTGGGTTCGCATAAAATAGCCGCTTTTATTCAGATTACGAATGTAGAGAAGGCCAGAGAGTTCTATGAGGGCGTCCTCGGGCTGCGCTTCGTAAAAGACGATGGGTTCGCGGCCGTATTCGATGCCAACGGGATTATGGTGCGGGCATCTAAGATGAAGGAGTTCACTCCTCTTCAATCGACGGTGTTGGGCTGGGAAGTAGCGAACATCGAGGAGATGGTTCGCGCTCTGCAGAATAAAGGTGTGCGCTTCGAGATTTTCGGATTTTTCAAGCAGGACGAATTAGGGATTTGGACAGCGCCGACCGGCGACAAAGTGGCCTGGTTCAAGGACCCGGACGGAAATATTCTGTCGGTTTCACAGCACGTGTGATCCGATTGGGCCGATTGGGCGATTTGGTGACCTTGTGATTTGTAAATCGGGCGATTCGTTATCGGCCTTACTCCGTGTTCCAGCCTATGGCTTCGATGGCTGGTGTTTTTCCTTCAAGTCCGGCGGTGCGGTAAGTTGCCGTGAGTTCCCGCTTCTCGCCAGGTAGTAACGAGATGTAATTGTCCTCCCAGACCACGGGCAGAATCTCCTCCCCTTTGGCGTCGTCGAGTTTCAGCCTCACAAAAAATGCCAGGCTCTTGCTCGGGTTTTCCACAACAACGCGAGTGATTGAGTCATCGCCTTGGCGTTCGGTGTGTTCTGTAACTTTGAGCTTCACTTTCGGCAATTGCGAAAGAGCGGTGAAGTCGGCGAAAGATTCGGTCGGCGTCATCCACCAGGTGGATTTCGACCAGTCGATGGTCTCGGGTTTGGTGGAGAGCCAGTAGAAATTCGATCCCACTAATTTGCCTGCGGAATCTTCCAGGCGCAATAGAAGGAAATAGGTCGGTGAGAGGCCCTCGATCTGGGGAAGTGGCAAAATCTTTGCGGTGCTGTCTGGAGGAGCGTCGAGTTTGTCCTCGTGTGAAAACTTTTCGCTCATGTCGAGGTTGTAGATCTTTGTGATGAGTTTGAGATCCTTCGCCTCGGTGTACTGGCTGCTGACCACCCAGATGGAGTGATCGTCGTAACCGTAGATGGGATGAAGCGCTTCCATGGCGCGCTTCGCTCCGAAATAACCGCCTCCGGGGCGCAGGTAATAGTCGTAGAGATGCCATATCATCGAGGGCCACGCGTTGTTCAGCATCCACTGGATGACGCCGGTCGCCTTATATTTGTTGCGGCTATAGGCTTCATACATGGCGCGGATGCCTTCGTAAGTTTGCAGTTGCGATTTTTCGGCGAAATCTTCGGCGCTGTTTGACTTGCCGTAGCGATTTGCGAGCGCCTCGCTGAAAACTTTGATGGTCTTGAATTCGCCGCCGCCCGCGTGGTAGTTCCATACCTCGTCGAGGGGCCAGAGATGATCTTTGCCGACCATCGCCAGTATGCTTTCAATGGGCGGAACGGCTGGCCCCATGCTGGTCTCGGTATTGAAGCCGTAAGCGCCGCCACAACCGCCGGGATTGCACTGCTTGTGTTCAGGTTGTCCTTGCCCTCGCAACGTGTCCTCCTCCCAGTAGCCGGGGGCAACGTATTCATAAGGGCCGGTCATCTTTACGCCGCTTGCGCCGGTCACGCTGGTTGGTTTTCCTGTGGCGGAGGAAACGACGGGATTCGGCCATAGAAGCTGCTTTTCGATGTTGAGATACATCTGCTCGACATCCGGCGGCGGGGGATTGTCGCTGCCGTTGAGCCACATGACGAGGCTGGGATGGCTGCGCAGCCGATAGATCTGGTCGCGCAGAGATTGCTGTGCGATTTCGTAGTCTGCGGGCTTCCAGCGCGGCCAGCGCTCCCAAAAATCGCAGCAGCACCATCCCGCCATCACCAAAATTCCATCGTGATCCGCGAGGTCGAAAAATTCCTTGGTTTCGAGTTTGCCTTCGAGGCGAACTGTATTGAGTCCCATGTCGCGCACGTAGCGAAGTTCGTCATGCAGACGCTGAGAGGTTTCGCGAAGCATCATGTCGGGCGTCCAGCCGCCGCCGCGGATGAGGATGTTCTTGCCGTTGATGTGGAAAGCACGGCCACCAGTGGAATTAAGTTCGGATGTGACTTCGCGGATGCCGAATTCGGTTTTAGATTCGTCGCTGATCGCTCCGTCGATCTCGAATTTCATCTCGAGCGGATAGAGGTTCGGCTTGCCCATTTGCGCCGGCCACCAGAGCCGCGGACTGGCGAAGATGAGTTGCGAAAATTGATCGGGCGCGAAAGTTACGTCCTTGGATTCATCGGCAGCGAGTTCGACTTCCTGCTCGAATGCGACGTTTTCGATCCGGCCTTTTAATTTTCCTTTCACCGGATGATTCGAGGCATTTTTCAGTTGAGCGGTGACGGTGAGGCGGGCAGAGTCGGCCGATGGCAGATCTAACTTCGAAACTACGGTCGGATAGCGCAGGGCTACAGGGCCGCTGGTTGTGAGATAGACCTCGCGCCACAGGCCCATGTTTTTATCAGGGGGAGCAGGATTCCAGTCGACGAAGGTAATGGCGAGATCGTTCTCCGTGGGGGCGAAAACCTGAACCGCGAGTACGTTTTCTGCGCCGGGTTTCACCGCGCTGGTGACGTTCAATTCGTAGGTGCGCCACGCGCCGGCGATAATGTTCGAGTTGGCGATCTGTTTTCCGTTGAGCCAAATATTCGCTCGATAGTTGATGCCTTTGAAATTCAGCCATGCGACCTTCCCCGCGTATTCCGCAGGAACGGCAAACTGCGTGCGGTACCACCAGGAGACGGCATAGGGGCTGTCGGGCGGCATCGGAATGTTGGAAAAGTTCGCTCCGATGGGATAACTGACCCCCGGAAATTCGCGCAGGTTGGTGGCAAAAAAGGGGTCGGGAAGAGTTTTATCTTTCACCAAAGCGGCGACCACCGTGGTCGGAACCGTGGCGTCATGCCAGCCTTTGGGAGCGAACGCGCTGCTCGAAATCATTTCTCCGGTCGCTTCTACTTTGGCTGAAGATTGCAGAGACCAATGATCGTGGAGAGATAGCTTCTCCGGCCGCGACGCTTGGGCGGGGAGAAATTGTGCTCCCAGGCACAAAAAGAACAGAGTAAGAAGATATCCGCGAAAAACTGGCAATCGTTGTGACCTATGGTTGCTGGTTGGCATTGGCTGCTCGCTTTGGCGATGACGTTCGATTATTTCTGACTCGGCAACAAGGGATAACACGATTATTGATACGTTTCAATAGCGGGATTTGGTAGACCGGCAAGAGAGATCAAAAATCCGGAGATCGGCGGAGCTTCACGATCTTGATCTTTGACATTCAGAATCCCTGATCGGGACGCGCTCCTCTCGCTTCCTGCGAGGCTACGCTCCGCTTGGGCAGGCTACGACCGCGGCTGCGGTCAAACGAGCAATCGTCTCATCTGGTTTATAATTATTGATTCCGCCTCGATACTCCGGAGTGATAAGAAAATGATTCGTTTTTTGCAAACCGAAGGACCCATAAAGAAAGTTGTGCTCAGCGGGTTGCTGCTGATCATTTGCGCGGCGATGGCGATTACGCTCATTCCCGGCGGCCTGGGCTTCGATATGGGGGGCAACCCCGGCAAGGGTATTGTCGCGAAAGTAGATGGCGAAGACATTACTACGGACGAGGTGCGCGACGCGGCCCGCGGAATGTTGCAGCAGCAGGGTTCGAATCTGGGCGCGAACGCAGCCATTTTGATGCCCTTTTTTGCGCAGCGTGCCGCGGACCAGTTAGTCGACCGGCAGGCGCTGGTGGCCGAGGCAGAGCATCTTGGCTTCAAAGCGACTCCCGAGGAAGTGAAGGACGAACTGCAGCACGGGCAATATGCACAGGTATTTTTCCCCGGAGGAACATTCATCGGGCAGGCGGAATATCAGGAACTGTTGCAGCAGCATAATCTGACTCCGGTAATGTTTGAGGAGGATGTGCGCAAGGGGATCCTGATCAGCAAACTGCAGGCTCTGATCACCGGAGGGGCGTTCGTGAGCGATGCCGCAGTGCGGCAGCAGTTCGATAAAGAGAACACGAAAATCAAATTCGAATACGCCGTGTTCAAACAGGAAGACATCAAGAAAGGCCTCCATCCGACCACGGAGGAGCTAAAGGCGTACTTCGACAGCCATCAGAAGAGTTACGCGAATTCGATCCCAGAAAAGCGCAAGGTAAAGTACGCCGCACTGGATCTCGCGAAGATCCAGGCGGGCATTCAGATTTCCCGTTCGGAACTGCAGGCTTACTACGACCAGCATCGCGATCAGTATCGCGTGGCCGAGCAAGTGAAGGTCAGTCATATCCTGATCAAGACGCCATTGCCCGGCCCCGATGGGAAGGTGGACGAAAAAGGAGTTGCGGCGGCGCAGGCGCGCGCAGCCGACCTCTTGAAGCAGATTCGAAGCGGAGCGAATTTCGAGGAGCTGGCGAAAAAATATTCAGAAGATCCGGGCAGCGCCAAGGAAGGCGGATCGTTAGGCTGGATCCCGCAGAGGGCGGACGGTTCCGGAGTTTGAAAAGGCCGCGTTCTCTCTGCCGAAGGGGCAGATCAGCGACCTGGTCAAGACCAGTTATGGCTTTCACATTATTCGCGTGGATGACAAGCAAGAAGCGCACCTGAAGACGCTTGACGAAGTGAAGGACCAGATTGAGCCGATTTTGAAACAGCAGAAGGCGCAGCAGATGGCGCAGAACGAGGCTGACGCTCTGGCCCAGGCGGCGAAAACAAAAGGACTGGATGCGGCCGCTGCGGCGAAAGGGATTCCAGTCGTGACCTCGGACTTTTTTGCGCGCAAAGATGTTCTGCCGGGGTTAGGCCCCTCACCGCAATTTATGGACGCTGTGTTTACGGCCGCGGAAAAGTCTCCGGCGGAATCGGTGGCGACTTCCCAAGGATTTGCGGTTTTCGAGTTGGTCGCGGTCAAGCCGCAATCGTCGCCAACTTTTGATGAAATACGCTCGAAGGTGGAAGAACAATTCAAGGCCGAACGTTCTAATGTTCTTCTCTCGCAGAAGGCGCAGGAGCTTTCCGACCGCGCCAAAGCTGGACACGATTTGAAAAAGGCAGCCAAGGAGTTGGGCGCGGAACTGAAAACCAGCGAATTTGTTCGGTCCGGACGGGCAGGTTCCGGATCTCGGATCGATGACCGGCCAGGCTTCAGTCGCTTTCACCATGAAGCCGGGCGAGATCAGCGGGCCGATTATTAGCGGAGGCAACGGCGTTGTGCTGAATGTTCTTGAAGTGCAGGCGCCGTCGGAAGCGGATTATGCCGCCAAGAAAGATCAGATTCGGGATCAGCTTCTGCAGAGTAAGGAGCAGGAGCTATTCCAGCTTTTCGTCACCAACCTGCGCGATCAAATGCAGAAATCCGGAAAGATCAAAATCAACCAGGACGAACTGAAGACGCTGACCCGCTCGGAAAGCGAATCATAGATCGAATTGAATGTCTTTTGCTCGCGCGGCAGGCATTTTGTTGCATCCCACGTCGCTGCCATCGCGCGGCGGCGTCGGTGATTTTGGCCCCGCGGCCTACGAATTTGTAGATTCGCTGGCTGCAGCGAAGCAGGGCTTGTGGCAGGTTCTTCCTCTCGGACCGCTCGGTTACGGCAACTCTCCTTACTCCTCCACTTCCGCTTTTGCGGGCAATCCTTTGCTGATCAGCCTGGAGCGGCTTGCCGGCCTGGGTTGGATTGATACGGCGAAAAACAATGAGTTTTGCGGGCAGCATTCCGCTTCCAACAAAGTCGATTACGCGCACATGTTCGCGGCAAAGCTTCCCTTGCTGTTCGAGGCAGGGCGCGGCTTTGTGAAGTCCATGCCGGATGGCGCGCGGCAACAGTTCGAGCATTTCTGTTCGGAGAACGCGTGGTGGTTGGATGATTTCGTTTTGTTCGACGCCCTCCGTGCAAAGCACAAATTGGCGAGCTGGAATGAGTGGCCGCCGGAGTTAGCGCGGCGCGAGCAAAGTGGGCTGAGTCAGGCGTGCGAAGAGTTAGCGGTTGATTTGAAGATTCGCAGCGCTCTTCAATTTGCATTTTACGAGCAGTGGAACGCGCTGCGCCGCTATTGCGCCGAGCGCAAAATCCGGATCGTTGGGGATGTGGCGATCTTCGTGAACTATGACAGCGCTGATGTCTGGACGAATCCCGATCTTTTCCGGCTGAATGAAAAGCTTGAACCTGAGGTCGTCTCCGGAGTGCCGCCGGATTTCTTCAGCAAGACCGGACAGCGTTGGGGCAATCCCCTGTATCGTTGGGATGTGATGAAAGGCCGCGGATATCCGTGGTGGATTCAACGTTTGCGCTGGGCTACGCAGAACTGCGACTACATCCGGCTCGATCATTTTCGCGGGTTCGATCAATTCTGGGAGATTCCGGCGGAGGAGGCGACGGCGGTGAATGGCCGCTGGGTGGATGGTCCGCGAGACGATCTATTTCACAAGTTGCGCGAGGCGCTGGGCGGATTACCTTTTTTTGCCGAAGATCTGGGGCTATATCACGCCTGAGGTTCATGCCTTGCGCGAACGGCTGCAAATTCCAGGAATGGCAGTGCTGCAATTTGGTTTTGGCGACGAGGGGGCGCACATGTATTTGCCTCACCGCTCCGCCGGTAAAGTGATTTATACCGGAACCCACGATAACGATACGACTGTGGGCTGGTTTAACTCTGCGGCGGCAGAGCACGAATGCCGCAGCGCGGAGTGTTATCTGGGACGCTGCCAGGACGGAATTCATTGGGGATTCATTCGCGCTGCGCAAGCCTCTGTGGCGGATTTGGCGCTGGTCCCGATGCAGGATGTGCTGGGTCTTGGCAGCGAGGCGCGCATGAATACTCCCAGCATGAATCCATGGGAACTGGAACTGGCGGCTTTTCGCCACGGCAGTTCAACGATGAACTGATCGCGAAGCTTGCACATCTCGCAGAGGTCACCGACCGGACTACCGCAGCCGGTCGCAATCCTTCCGGAAGAAGATTTCGCGGCCTGACGCTGAGGGTTCCTTACATCTGTTAATCCAGTGTTAAAGAGCGGACAAGGCTTTTGCCTGCACCTCGCAGATCGTGTATAGAAGTACGGGGAGTTTTTGTGAGCGAAGCTATCATCGAAGCTCGGGCGATTGAGAAGTCTTATCCGCAGCCGGACGGCACCCGCGTTCAGGTTGTGGGGTTGACCGACTTCGCCATGAGCCGGGAAAAATCATCGCGCTGCTGGGGCCTCGGGATGCGGCAAGTCCACTCTGCTGCGTATTTTGAGCGGGCTAGCACAGCCCTCCTCGGGCGCGCTGCTGTTGGCATGGGAAACCGATGGGCGAGCAGACGCTGAACGTGGCGATTGTCTTCCAGAGTTTCGCGCTGTTTCCCTGGCTTACGGTTTTAGAAAATGTCGAAGCTCCGCTGGAGGCGCGCGGAGTTGCCGCAGTCGAGCGTCGGAAACGTGCGCTGCGCATGCTGGACACGGTGGGTCTGGATGGTTTCGAGACTGCATATCCCAAGGAACTTTCCGGAGGCATGAAGCAGCGCGTGGGCTTTGCGCGGGCACTGGTGGTGGAACCGGAAGTGCTGTTTATGGACGAGCCATTTTCCGCGCTCGATGTTCTGACCGCGGAGAACCTGCGCGGCGAACTGCTGGAACTCTGGCTGAACAAGAAAATGCCCACCAAGCGCGATCTTCATCGTCACCCACAACATTGAAGAGGCGGTGATGCTTGCCGACCGGATTCTTGTGCTGGGGAGGAATCCGGCGCGCATTCGGTCCGATTTCAATGTGCAGTTTGAAGCATCCGCGGGATCGCAAGTCGGCGCGCTTCGTGGAATTCGTCGACTACATTTACAAGATTATGACTGAGCCGGATGTGGAGCATACGCTTCCGGATGCCGAGACGACTGCGGAAATCATGGTACCGCCGGGAGGATTCAAGGCGGGGGTGCCAGGCAAGGCCGAGGCTCCGGTGAAGTCGGCGAAGTACCAGATGCTGCCGCATGCGCGAGTCGGCGGTATTGCCGGATTGCTTGAGTTGTTGCATGATCGCGGCGGGCGGGAAGACTTGTTTCGCTTGAGCGAAGAACTGGTGATGGACGTGGAAGACCTGCTGCCGATTCTTGAGGCGTGCGTGCTGTTGGGTTTTGCTTGTCTCAAAGAAGGCGACGTGCAGATTTCGCCGCAGGGAGTGCATTTTGCCGACGCCGATATCCAGTCACGCAAAGTTCTTGTTCCGCGAGGCCGCGCTCTAACACGTCACGATTCTCAAACAGATCGACAGCATTCTGCAGCGCAAGTCCGATCATTCCATGTCCGATGAGTTCTTTCACGACATTCTCGACGAGCATTTCGCAGAAGACGAAGTGCACCGCCAGTTCGAAACTGCGATGAACTGGGGCCGCTACGCGGAGATTTTCGATTATGACCGCGAGAGCGGGCGACCTGCTGCTGACCGAGCCTGCGCCGGTACGCCGAGGCGGATAGCTCTCAGCGCGGCAGCGAAGTCTTAGCGGACTCCGGTCGAACCACTATCCGTCGGAAATTTATTCCATGAAAAAGTCTTCTAGCACTGCGGGGGTTTTCGGCGTACCGTCTGTGGGCGCAGATTGCCGCGCGTGCAGATTTCGTTCCTGCCGGATTTGCTGATGTTTGCCGCCGCCATCGCTCTGTTCTACGGCGTCATTGCTGTGGCGCGAACGTGGTTGGGGCCGTTCACCCCGGAAGTCGAAATTTCACGCAGTCCATTCGCGCTGCCGGTTTATGCGGGATATTCGCTGTTGCGTATCACCATCGCTTATGTGTTGAGCCTGCTGTTCACGCTCGTGTATGGCTACGTCGCGGCTTACAATCCGCGGGCCGAGCGCTTCATGATTCCGCTGCTGGACGTTCTGCAATCGATTCCCGTGCTCAGCTTTCTGCCCGGAGTGATGCTGGCGATGGTGGCGCTTTTTCCCGGACGGCAATTGGGAGTGGAAGCTGGGCGCGATCCTGCTGATTTTTACCGGGCAGGTGTGGAACATGGCGTTCAGTTTTTACGCGTCGCTCAAGAGCATTCCCAGCGAGATGCGCGAGGCGGCGACCATTTATCGACTTCAGCTGGTGGCAGCGGTTCGTCGAGATGGAGCTGCCGTTCTCGGCGATCGGCCTGGTGTGGAACTCGATGATGTCGGTGGCGGGCGGCTGGTTTTTCCTGATGGCCTGCGAAATGTTCGTGCTGGGCTCGCGCGATTTTCGCTTGCCCGGGCTGGGATCCTATCTGCAAACTGCGGCCAGCGCGGGCGATACGCGCTCGATTCTGTGGGGTGTCGCCACCATGGTTGCGGTGATTGTGTTGCTCGATCAATTTATTTGGCGGCCGGTGATCGCGTGGGCGGAGAAGTTCAAAGTAGAGCAAGTGGAGAGCGCGGACGCTCCGCGATCGTGGGTACTCGATCTGATCGAGCATTCGCGCAGCCTGGGCGGCTGCGGCGAAAACCATTGGCCCCGCTGAGCGAGAAGTTCATGCTGTATTTTGCGCGGAAGCACAGAGAGGAAGATGCGGAGGAAGCACCGACCGGCGTGGCGATTCTGGCTGGTGCGTGGCGATTGCGGTGCTGGCGCTTCTGGCGATCGGCTATGCAATTGTGCGGGTGGCGATGATTCTCGCGGGATTGCAGAGGCCGGAATTGCGCGAAGCCGCGCATTGGGCTTGGGCGCGACGTTTCTTGCGCGTAAACGTCGCCTTGCTGATCGGCGCATTGTGGACGATTCCGGCGGGTGTGGCGATCGGTTTCAGTCCGCGGCTGGCGCGCATTGCGCAGCCGCTGGCGCAGATCGCGGCTTCAGTTCCCGCAACGGCACTGTTTCCAGTGATTCTGCTTCTATTGATTCGCGTCGGCGGCGGGCTCGGCATTGCGTTCGATCGTCGCTGCTGCTGCTCGGCACGCAGTGGTACGTGCTGTTCAATGTGATCGCAGGCGCAATGGCGATTCCCACGGATCTGAAGGAATGCTGCTGCGCGTGTTTCGATTGCGGGGAATCGAGCGCTGGAAGAAACTGATTTTGCCGGGAATTTTTCCGTATCTGGTCACTGGCCTGGTGACGGCTTCGGGCGGCGCGTGGAACGCCAGCATCGTCGCCGAATATTTTCACTTCAAAGGACAGATTTATACAACCACTGGACTGGGAGCGACTATCAGTCAGGCGACGGACGCGGGGAATTTCGATTTGCTGCTTGCAGCCACGATGATGATGGCCGCAACGGTTGTGACCATCAACCGGCTTGTGTGGCGCAGGCTGTATCGGCTGGCGGAAACCCGGTATCGGCTGGAGACGTAAATGATTTCGAGTCGGCGCCTGTTATTGCGATCTATTGCCTCGGCTTGAGCTTCGTGGCTTCGCGTGGCAGAACGCAGGTCTGCTGCGAATCGGCAAGTGCTGTTTGCAGTCGCTTTCCTAAATCGTCGAGTTCCCCCGCAGTCATCAATTCCTGCAGGCGCTCGAATAGTTGGCGCTCCTCTTTGCGAATGTGTGCGGCGAGCGCATTCGCGAAAACAGGCAGATTCTCAGCGGATATGCGGCGGGCTTGAGCTTGAGAGAACCGTTCGCGCAGCCAGACGTGGTCGGCCAGCAATTCCTCAACCAGTGATGTTAGTTCTGAGAATCTTCGAGCGGCAGGAAAAACCTCGGCCTCTTCCGCAGCGAAATGAACTTCGATCTCGTGTTCGAAATGTTGTTCAATCTCGGCCTGCCAGGACTGCGTGTCTTTTTCGGGAATCGGTTGGGCGCGGTCGATGCGCACACATAACGCCAGTGCGCGCTGGTGTTGGTGGGAAAGCGGGATGAGGTTTTTATCGCGGAGCATGAGGGCTCGAAATTCTGAAGCGGCGCTAAGCGCCGCTCTTCCACGCCAAAGTGCTGCGGCGCCGTATCATGGCAGGCTGGCCGTCTCTTCGGCTTCGGTGACGGCCGGACGCACTTTTAGCCAATCGGTGCGTACGCGTTCCCACTCTTGAATCAGCATTCCATTGGCTTCGAAAAAACTCCGAATCTGCGCGCGCTCCCATCCCGCTATCTCTTCAAGAATTGGAGCCAGTACCGCCAAAGCGCTGGTACTGAGGATGGTGCGCCTCGCAATTTGCGAAACATGCGGCGATTCGGAGACGGCGATGGTCAAGCCGTCGCGGGCATTGAGTTGCAGCATGACGTGAATATCCGAGCTGCCGTCTCCGCAATAAACCACGTGATCCGGACCCATGACTTGCTCGGCCAGCAACTGGTTCAACACTGCGACTTTTCCATACCCGGCGGTGGCGCGAACGATGGTATCGATCTCGCCCGATGGCTTGTAGCGGAATTCGGTGCCGTAAACATGGTCAGGCGGAACGATTCCTTCGAGGGCGGAGTGAATGACCTCCACTGGAGCGGCGGAGAGAACGTAGAAGTCGAAGAAGTGTCCGTCGACTCCATTCGCGAGGATTTGATAGAGAAGCTGAATATCTCCCTTGAGCCGTATGCGCTTGCCGACTTCGTAGAGATGCTGCTTGCGAACTTTGGCCTTGAATTCGGGATCGTGCAGCAAAAGGTAAGCGAGTTCGGCCCCCTGTTGCACGAGGTTGATTTTGGCCATGCCTTTGGCTTTGCGCTCGAATTCCTCGGTGGGAATCCCGACGAGTTCGGAGAGCACGTAGCCGGTGTCATTGAAAGTGAGCGTCTGGTCGAAGTCACTGGCGAAGATGTAGCGCTTTAGGGGCTTGTCTGCCATATGCCGATTAGATTCGCGGACAGAAATCGAAGGCCCATGAAAAGAATCGATCTTAATTATAAAGTGTATGGCAGGAATCATTGTGAAAGGATGGTTGCTGCAACCTTTACTAAATTCGTCAGCGCGTCCAGAATAGGAAGTCCGGCCTCGCCCGGCTTCATTGCTGGTATCGGCCGTCGAAAGTTTACTCAAATAAAATTCAGGAGCCCTCATGCCTGCCTCTGGTGAATTGATACGTTCGATGAATTATGTGGAAGACATTACCAACACGCTCCGGCGGATTTGCATCATGATTCCTTCGTTGAATGCGGAGGAGAAAAAGCGGTTGGCGGAAAGTTTGCGCGCGGCCGGCGGCGCCATCAACGACGCGATTAGAGATCTGGAAAAGGCGGGCCAGTAGCGGTGGAAGTGAAAACCGTTGCCGTCATCGGCGCCGGTATTATGGGCCGCGGCATTGCGCATGCGGCGGCGCTCGGCGGATACCGCACGGTCCTGGAGGATTTGCTTCCCACCGCCCTACGCCGCGCGGAAAGTGAAATTCGGTCAAACCTGGATAAGGCGGTAGAGTTGGGCAAAGTTTCTTCGCCCGATGCCGAGGCGGCTTTTCAGCGGCTGGAATATGCGGGGTCGGTGCAGGAAGCCGCGCGGGAAGCGGATCTCGTAATCGAGGCGGTTCCGGAGGAGATGGAATCTAAGATCGAGATTTTTACTCTGCTCGATAAAATCTGCCGGCCGAATACCATCCTGGCTTCGAACACTTCTTCGCTTAGCATCACCGAAATTGCCAGCGTGACCTATCGCGCGACGAAGTGCGTGGGCATGCACTTCTTCAATCCAGTGCATAAGATGAAGCTGCTTGAAATCGTGCGCGCTCTGGAGACGGACGAAGATACATTGGTGACTGCGGTTGAAGTTGGAAAACGAATGGGCAAGGAAGTTGTCGTCATCAAAGAATCGCCGGGGTTCATCACCAGCCGCATCAATGCGATGATCGGCAATGAGGCCTTTTACATGCTTCAGGAGGGAGTCGCTTCGGCGGCCGATATCGATAAGGCGCTGAAGCTGGGATTGAATCATCCCATGGGGCCGTTTGAATTGGTGGATCTGGTTGGGCTCGACACGCGGCTGAACATTCTTGATTATCTGCACAAAGCATTGGGAGAAAAGTATCGTCCCGCGCCGTTGCTGGTGCAGTATGTGAAGGCGGGACGGCTGGGGAGAAAGTCGGGTCGCGGGGTGTATGAATATCCGGATGCGCAACCTGCCGATTCGAAAGCCAACGACCGTGCGAGCGCACAGAGCAAGCTGGCACAAGCAAAACGATAGTTTTTATCCTTCACTTCGAATGGGATTGCCGTCCAAAACTCAATCCTGATAAAAGCTCGGCTTTTTCTTGCTCGACCGCCTTACTTGCTGCCAAGACACGAAAGCTCTCGCCCATGCCTGCGGGAGTGACCAGATGCTTGAGTTGCAATGCGACCTTGGCGCGCTCTTGCGGGAAGCGGCAATCTTCGAAAGCGTCGGCGAACTGATTGGCTTCGCCGATACCCATAAGAAATTGGGACTGCGTGACGAGCCTGTGCGTGTTCATGTCATGTTTTTCGCCTGCTGCGGCGAGGGCGGTGAAGTTTACGTCGGAAGTCAGGTCTTGTTCGCCAGGGGCCTCGTAAGGATTGTTGCTGAGTGAGTGTTGTCGGATGGCTTTCAGGGTCCCGCGATGGCGTCCGGCGAGTTGTTCTTCCCGCGTGTAACCGTAATCGATGGCGATCAGAAAGCCGCGTTCGATGCTGGTCGCAATGCATTCGATGTACTGTTGCGCAGCCAGCGGTACTTCGAAACGTTCGTCTGCTTCGGGATGAACCGAGTAGCGATCCAGGAATTCGAGTTCTTCCTGGGAAGCTGAAGCCCATTCCTCGATGAAGCGGTGTTCGCGGACGTTAATCCTCAACGATCCTTTTGCGCTCAGGACTTCGACCGGAAGGGCATCGAAGAATTCATTGGCAAAGACGATAGAAGGCACCTTGGAAGCTAGAGCCTCATCTTTTGTGAGAGTGCCATTCGCAGCGCCAGAGCGCTGCGGAATCCAAAGACTTTTCTCAGCCGGGTTGGATCCCGGTTCGCCGAGTGTGACCTTTCCCGATTCGAAGTAGTGCGCCAGAGTATTCTTGATCTTCAGTCGCAGGGCGGGCGAGCGCTCCAACAGGATGTAGCGGAGCGCGTTGAAAAAATCTGGAAACTTTCTTTCCGACCAGTTCAGCACATCTTGCGCGAAGAGGCCACGGCCGGGGCCAAGTTCCACCAGATCTATATGTGCAGGCTTGCCCAGGGCGCGCCACATTTCCTCAAACTGGCGGGCGAGCAGGCGGCCGAAGACGGAGTGCAGGTCGCTTGACGTATAGAAATCGCCGGCCCTGCCGAACTGTTCTGCATTGCGCGAGTAGTAGCCGTAGTCGGGATCATAGAGGCAGAGCTCCATGTAACGCGAGAAGGGAATCGGGCCGTTGGCGCGGATTTCATGTTCGATTTTTTCTCGCAGCAGGCTCACAATTCTTTTCCGCGCCGATCTTCTGTGCGCCGATCTTCGCGGTCCTGCGGGGTGCGAATGAACATCTCCACGAAGTAATCGTGCAGGGCGTCGTAGAGTTGGCGCTGAAAGCTCCACTCGAATTGCGGATGATCGAGATCGCGGGGATGGAGGTCGAAATAGTAAGTGTGCACCGGAACGGATTCATCTTTGAATTGAATGATGACCTCCACGCCATCGCCTTTGGCTCGAGCGGAAAAATTCAGCAGCGGATGCTCGTAGAGCCTCAGTTGGGCGAGAACGCGATCGAGGCGGGACTCCATCTAAAATTTCTTCCTCAAGAATTCGAACAAACTGTAGCCGGCGAGCGCAGCCACGATTCCGATCAAGAGATTGGCGGGCGTGAAGGCGTCCCTCATTGCCCAGATCCAGCCTCGACGCTCCCCCCCACCCGAGCGTTCGAACTCCCCCATCAACAAATTGGCGTAGAAGAGAAAGAGAATAAATCCAATCTCGATAACCGCCCTCCATACATTCTTCATCTTCTATCCTGATTCACTTCGCAGCTGGGTCCGCGCGTGTTTTGGGTTTGCGTGTGTCTATACAGTAAAGGCTGTAGTCGTACTCAGTACAAAACCGCGTCGTTTGGAAGGTCGCATTTTGTCGTTAAAATAAATTCGCTACTTGCAGTAGCAGTGCCAAACGGTAAACTTTTTTACGGATTCTAATTGTAGACGACCATCAAGGAATCAGGCGCGGTATCCGCTCGCTCTTGTCCGCTCGTTCCGATTGGGAGGTTTGCGCCCAGGCCGTGGACGGCCCCGACGCGCTGGAAAAGGCGAAGCGACACCGCCCTGACATTCGTTCTCATGGATCTCCATGCCCCGCATGGATGGTATCGCGGCCACGCGTTTAATCCGGCGGGAACTGCCCGAATCTCGCAGCCGAACTAGAACCTGGGCGGCAGCCATCCTGAGCTGAGATTGTCGCGAGCGCAACGGTCGCCCCACAAGTCCGTGCCCTCTCGATTACCCATCCCCAAGCCATTTCCCCGCTAGAATGAATTTTCGAATACTTCAAGAAAGACTGAAGACAGGGTCCCGTATCTCGCCTCTTTTGCGAGATGCGGGACTCGCGAGCTACACGAAACTATGGACAAACTAGTAATCCGCGGCGGGCAACCCCTGCTCGGAACCATCCGCGTAAGCGGAGCGAAAAACGCCGCTCTCCCTTGCATGGCTGCGGCCTTGCTCACCGACGAACCGGTAATTCTCGAAAACATTCCGCAAGTGCGCGACATTCGAAACCACGCGCAACCTGCTCGCCGCCATGGGAGCGGAAGTCGAACTCGGCTACGGCCGCGCCCACCACCGCACCACCATTCAGCGGCAAAACTAGCCTCGCCGGAAGCTTCCTACGAACTCGTGAAAACCATGCGCGCCTCGACGCTGGTGCTGGGTCCGCTGGTGGCCCGCTGCGGCCGCGCCCGTGTTTCACTTCCCGGCGGATGCGCCATCGGTTCGCGTCCCATCGATCTCCACATCAAGGGCCTCGAAACGCCTCGGCGCGAAAATCACGCAGGAGCACGGCTACATCGAAGCCACCGCCGCGCGCCTGAAAGGCGCTGAAATCGTCTTCGACAAAATCACCGTCACCGGCACCGAAGACCTGCTCATGGCCGCTACGCTGGCCGAAGGCGAAACCATCCTGCAGAATTGCGCCCGCGAGCCGGAAGTCGCCGACCTCGCCGCCCTGCTGAATAAAATGGGAGCGCAAATCGAAGGCGCGGGCACGCCCACCATTCGCGTAAAAGGCGTGAGCCAGGCTTAACGGCGCGAAACACCGCATCATCCCCGACCGCATCGAAGCCGGCACTTTCATCATCGCCGGCGCGATGACCGGCGGCGATCTCAACGTCGCCGGCTGCGATCCCGCTCATCTCGACGCGCTGCTGCAAAGCTGGAAGACGCCGGCGTAAAAACCAAGTCGAACTCGCGATTCGTGTCCGCGTCATGGGCGACAATCCCCTCGTCGCCGCCGACATCGTCACCGAAGAATATCCCGGCTTTCCCACCGACATGCAGGCGCAATTCATGGCGCTGGCCACGCAGGCCGAAGGCACATCGGTCATCACCGAAAACATTTTCGAGAATCGCTTCATGCACGCGCAGGAAATGGTGCGCATGGGCGCCAACATCAAGATCGAAGGCCGTCGCGCCGTAGTCCGCGGAAAAACCCCGCTAAGCGCCGCCGCCGTTCTCGCCAGCGACCTGCGCGCCTGCGCCTCGCTCGTGCTGGCCGCGCTAGTCGCCGATGGCGAAACCATTATCGATCGCGTCTACCACATCGACCGCGGCTACGAGCACATCGAAGAAAAGTTGAAAGGCGTGGGCGCCGAAATCAAACGCATCGGGGAAATGTTCCCCAAGAGGGCGGCAGCAGTGAAGTAAGAAGTAAGAGTAAGGATATCCCCTGCGCCGTTCCGTTGAGCTATCCAAACTACTCCGAAAGCGCCTTCGAGAGACGGCCCCCGAGGGCCTCTTCATCATGCGAAGGATCACTCGCATGCATGATCTCATTGCCCGCCCGAGTGCGGCGCCTCGTAAATTTCTTATGCAACGATTCCGGACTTTCGGCTTAGCCTTCCGCCATTCTGATCAAACGCGACTAACTCCGTCTGCGGCAGCGGCATATGGGGCATTTCGAACTAACGGCTATCTTCCCGCTGTGGCGTGATCGCTCATTCTGCGCTTGTTGTACCGCAGGGCGACGTTCATGAACACATTGCCGAGGGAAGTTTCAAAGCAGATCATCAGCGCTTCCACGTCTTCGCTGGTCTTATCGCCTTCGGGCGAAGTAACTAATATGGGAGGATGCACGCGAAAGTGAAAGCCCTGGTCATTTAACGCGGAAACGGCATTGCCCACAACCTGGTTTGCCAGTTCGAAGATGGTTTCCTTGATCAGACTGTCCGATTCGGGGAGATCGGCGCCCGCGTAGTGGCTGGCCACGCGCACCGCAGTCTGCGGCTCGAGATCGAGAATGATGCGCCCCTCGATGTCGCCGGTGAGCGCCACCATGGCGGCCACGCCCTTGCGGCGATAGCCCTGCTCGTCCATGGCGAGGTTTTCCACCTTGGTGGTGCCCGATAGGCCTTGCGACAACACGGCGTCCGCCGCATTGATGAAAGGCTGGATCAGTTCCATCTTCATGCGATTAGACCCCCGCGCCGGCCGTGTTAGCGACGGCGCCGTCTTCTCCCATTACGTACTTGATGACTTCGTACAGAACTTCCGGCTTCACCGGCTTCTGCACGAAATGCCGCGCCCCGCGCTGCAAAGCCGCGACAATGTTTTCCTGATAGCCGACGGAGGAGACCATCACGATGCGGGCGTCGGGGTGAGCCTGCACGATTTTCTCGGCAGCCTCGATGCCCTCCATCTGCGGCATGGTGATATCCATCAGCACGATATCGGGATGCGTGCGGTCGAACTCGCTGATGGCAGTAAGGCCGTCGCCGGCTTCGCCGGCCACTTGCCCGCCGAACGTTTCAATCATTCGCGCGAGATTCTTGCGCGCGAAGACAGAATCGTCCACGATCAAGTAGCGGACGGACTGCCCGTCTTTGCTTCGTTTTACTGGTGCGAACTGCTCCATAACACCCTCCCCTTCCAATTTCATCACGATGGTTACACGCCAGCCAGATGACTGAAGTCACCCATACGTCGCGTTTCCAAAACCGATCTAAAGTCCCGCGCGAAGAGCCTTTTTGTCCCGCTTCGAAGTTCTCCCTGCGGCCGCAAAGCGCCTGCAATGTGGAAGAAAGCACATCCAAGGCCACCACTCGCATGGCGTAACCGCGCTCAATCGCGGCCTTCGGCATACCGAATACAACGCAGGATTCCTCGCTCTGCGCGATGGTAACGCCTCCAGCTTTCTTCACCTCTCCGAGTCCCTCAGCGCCGTCGTCGCCCATCCCGGTCATCAACACGCCGATTCCATTCTTACCAAACTCATGCGCCAGGCTGTGAAACAGGACATCCACGCTGGGCCGATGGCCATTGACTGGACCCTCGTCATTGAGCACAGCGACATCGCCCATTGGAAGGCGTTTCACCGTCAGGTGCCGGCTGCCAGGCGCAGACCAGAACGCGCCCCGCCTGCAGCACATCGCCCGACTGCGCCTCTTTCACACGCAGCGGGCACAAGTCATCCAGGCGCCGGGCAAACATCTCTGTAAATCCCTCGGGCATGTGTTGGACGATTACAATCGTTCCCGGAAAATCGGCGGGAAGCTGCGCGAGCAGGTATTCGAGTGCCTGCGGACCGCCGGTGGAAATACCAATCCCGATGGTCCGACTCGGAGCGTGGGTTATTTTGGCGGCGGCAATCTTCGCTGGGCGGACCGAAGCGCCCATCAGCCATCCCGGACGAACCACTTTGCATTCCGCCGCAACTTTTATCTTCGCTATCAGCTCGCGCGCTGCGTCAGCCATGTGCAAAGTAGCGTCGTGCGGCTTGGCGACGAAGTCGAATGCGCCGAGCGCCAGAGCTTTGAGTGTTATGGATGCGCCTTCCGTCGAGTGCGAACTCACAACGATCACGGGCAGCGGATGCCGCCGCATGATTTCCTTCAGCGTATCCATGCCGTTCATGCCCGGCATTTCGAGATCGAGTGTGACCACGTTGGGCTGCAGTTCTTCGATTTTCCTCAGGCAAAAGCTGCCATCCATCGCCGTGCCCACAACTTCGATGGAGTTGTCCGTAGCCAGCATTTGCGGAATGAGTTTCCGCATCAAGGCGGAATCGTCGACCACGAGCACGCGCACTTTGTTGTTGCTCATGCGCGGCCTCCGGCAGCGCCGAGCGCGAGGCGCACCCGGTCAGCGGCATTCAGAAGCAGGCCGAAGGTCGCCATGCCCGCCTCTTCCGGACGGGATTTCGAAATGTGCTCCACCACCGCGGGCAGGTTGAGGATGAGCACAACTCTTCCATCGCCGAGGATGGAGGCGCCGCTGACGAGATCGGTGGAAAATGTTTGATCGTCCAAGGCTTTGATCACTAATTCTTCTTCTCCTTCGAGTGCGTCGACGATCAACCCATATTTTTTTTCGCCTACTGTGATTACCAGGACGAATAACTTGTTCTTTCGTTCTGTTGTCGGCCGATGCTCCGCGGCCCAGCCGTAGCAGCGGCAACACCTGATTTCGCAGCTGCAGACTTCGTAATTGTCCACTTGATGCACTTCCGCCTCGGTGGTGCGCGCGATCTGGCTTACCGCGTTCAGCGGAATCGCATAGAGCCGCTCTTCCACCCAGAACATGAGCGCCTTGATGATGGCCAGGGTGAGTGGCAGCTTCATGCGGAACGTGGTCCCTTGTCCGGGGCGGGTTTCAATGTGAATGGTGGCTTTCAATCGTTGCATTACGCTTTGCACCACGTCCATGCCCACGCCGCGGCCGGAGACCTCGGTGACTTGTTCGGCGGTGGTGAAGCCGGGGCGGAAAATCAGTTCCACTGTTTCCGCTTCGCTTAAGCGAGCCGCTTCTTCGGAGGTCACAATTCCCAATTGGATGGCTTTCTCGCCCACTTTTTTCGCGTCGATGCCTCGACCGTTGTCGGTGACTTCTACAACGACCTGATTGCCTTGATGGAAAGCGTGCAAGCGAATCGCGCCGTGCGCCGGTTTGCCCAGGCTCTTGCGTTCCTCGGGCGGTTCAATCCCGTGACTGACCGCGTTTCTCACAAGGTGTGTCAGCGGTTCTGCGATCGCATCCAGAATGCCCTTGTCGAGATCGGTTTCCTGCCCGCTCAGTACGAGATCCACTTCCCGGCCGCACTGCCGGGCAACATCGCGCACGATGCGCGGAAAGCGACGGAACAGCTGTTCGACCGGCACCATCCGGATCTTCATGACCGAACGTTGCAGATCGTTCAACACGCGGGATTGAAACGCCATGGCATCGG
Organism: uncultured Acidobacteriaceae bacterium; assembly: GCA_963734675.1. Classification (GTDB taxonomy): domain Bacteria; phylum Acidobacteriota; class Terriglobia; order Terriglobales; family Acidobacteriaceae; genus Sulfotelmatobacter. The sequence continues at coordinate 2,521 of CAVTHZ010000009.1, read as the reverse complement.
CGAATTTGCCGCGCAGCATTTCCTTGGGATAGCGCTTGCCGAATTCGATGCAGCGCTTGTTGCAGCATCGACTTGCCGATGATCAGCTCCCCTACCAGATTGAGAACGTTGTCGATTCGCCCCGCTTCCACTCGCAGAATGTTTTCGGTCATCGGGACCTGGACCGGACTTTCCTGCGTGGGAGCCGTTTGTTCGGCCTCTTGAGAAGGTGCAAGAAGGGTTTCTTCCGCCGCACCTTGATTCATTTCGGCAGACGGCAGCGACTCCGTTTCGAGATGGTCGGAGATATTCTCCGGCAGCTTTGCGGTTTCTTTCTTTTCAGCCGGGGCGATCAAGGTGATGGTGACTTCGCCCGCAATCGTAGGTATGCGGACTTTGGCCGCAATCTCACTTTCGGAGTGCGAACTGGCGAGCACGAATTCCACCTGCTTGGTGGCCGCGGCGGATTTTGCATCGGGCCGTGCCAGCAACACGTGGCCGACGGTGCCGATCGCGTTCTGAATCAGTTGCCGCGCGGCAATCGGCATGGCGCAGTGCGGATCGATTTTCACTACCACTTCATACAGCGCCAGCCCGGCTGCGCGAGCCTGAACCATCGCCCGTTTTTCGGACTCGGTCCAGTCTTTGCCGGGTTCCACTCGGGTTTTGGCGCTCTGCCGTTTGGATCGCGATTTCTTTAGCGCTGGGGCAGCAGTCAATTCCTGGATTCGCTTGCACAGGATATCCGTGGCTGGAAGCACAGTCTTGCTGTGATACGCCGCCAGCATTTCTGCGAAAACGTCTGCGGCGGTGAAGGCAATTTCCGCCAGCGCCTTGTGCGCGGCCGCGCTTCTCCATCGAAAGCGCATCTTCAAACTGGTGCGCCAGTTCGCTCAGCTCGCGGAATCCGCAAGCCGCCGAGTCGCCCTTCAGCGTGTGCACCATGCGGCGGATCGAGCGCACGATCTCTTCGTCGCCGGGCATTTTTCTCCAGCTTCAGAGCTTCGTCGTTCAGCGTCTGCAGCAGTTCCTGGGAAGTCTCGAAGAACAACTCCCGCAGTTCCGCGCCGCGCTCGTCGGGACCATCGGTCACTCGCGCACCTCAATTCGCTGATAGGCGGTTCCGCTGTCGCGGTGCACCATCTGAAATTTTTCCGTCAGCCCCAGCAGGCTTTCGGCATGGCCGACGAACAGGTAGCCGCCGCGGATTCAGGCATTGGTAAAATTTTTCGACCAGCCGCTTCTGCTCTGGCTTCATCGAAGTACATCATGACGTTGCGGCAGAAGATCACGTCATTGCGCTGCGGCAGGTATTCCGTCTTCAGATTGTGGAAGTCGAAGTGGACCATTTCCTTTAAAGCCTTCTTGATCGCGTAGCGGTCGCCGACTTTGTCGAAGTAGCGCAGACGGTAGGCGTAATCGACCGTACGCATCTGGTGCTCGCTGTAGGCGCCTTCCTGGCCGGCGCGCAGCACCGAGTAGCTGATGTCGCTGGCCAGAATTTCCACTCGCCACGGTGGCGGAATCAGCGGCTTGGGAAGCGGCGATCTCGACGGGCAGCGGGTTGCGCAGGTAGTAGTACGCCAGCGCATCGGCCGACCAGCATGGCCAGAGTGTATGCCTCCTGCCCGGTCGAGCAACCGGCACTCCAGATGCGTATGGAATATTCCCGCCGCGCCTGTTTCTGCTTCAGCATATCTTCCAGGACATATTGCTGAAACAGATCGAGCTGGGCTTTGTGGCGGAAGAAGCTGGTTTCGTTTACCGTGAGGTTTTCGACCAGCTTCGCCAGTTCATTTTTTCCTTCCTGGCTGATCAGCAGGCGATAGTAAGAATAAAAGGAATCGGCGCGGCACTCTTTCAGCCGCCGCAGCAGCCGGTCTTGGAGAAAGTGCATGCGCCGCTCGTCGAAGTGCATGCCGCACTCCTGGTAGACCAGCGCTTGCAGCAGCCGAAGTTCCGCTTCCGTCAAAATGGGAGCTGGCGCCGCCCCGGATGTACTCATTCGTTTCCTCGTTCTCCGCGCGCACTCATCGATTTCGTGTGTCGAATCCCCGATGTTTTCACTTACCGGCAGCGGTCTTTCGCGCCTCTCCAGCGGCTGGTTTCCTGGCATCGGTTTGCAGCAGGCTCGCCAGGCGCCAGCAGCTTGTTCATATCCAGCAGGACAATCAGGCGGCCTTTAACTTTTCCCAGCCCGGTCACGCAATTCAGTCCACCTTCCTGAAATGCTGCAGGCGGAGCGTCCACATCTTCGGTGGGAATCTTCACAACTTCGGAGGCCGAATCCACAATCAATCCCGCAAGCTTTCCGGAGTGTTCCACTACCAGGATGCGGTTGCCTCTTTTGGCTTCGACGCGCTTGACGCCAAAGCGCTTGCGCAGGTCCATGACGGAGACGATTTTTCCGCGCAGGTTGATTACGCCCTCGAGGTAGTCGGGAGCGTCGGGAACGGCAGTGATCTCCGGCACCCGCACGATCTCGTGCAGGGAAGTGATGGGGACGCCGTAAGTTTCGCGCCCAACCTGGAAGCCGACGATA